>CANMXP010000017.1 GCA_947501845.1 uncultured Flavobacteriaceae bacterium
AAACGGTGTTTTAAAATTAATTAAAAAAATTAGGCGGGTTTTAAAACCCGCCTAATTTTCTGTTTACACAGTTTATTACTACCTTAATAAATTAAACTCACGTTAATTATTTTCACGTTTTAAGGTAATTGAGTTTTCAGAATTGAATTCAGTGGGTCTTGTATCTCCAAAATTGATTGCAAACATCATTTCATTTTCATTTTTAAAACGAGCAATACAAAGTAGTCTTTTTTGTTCTCCACTCTCAAGTTTTGTTAAAACAAAATCTACATGTATGGGATTTGTACTTTCATCGATTTTATAGGTTATTTTTCCCTTTTTTCCATCCATTACAAACTCTTTTCCACCAACAACTTGTCCTTTTATTTCGAAGGAAGCATAGCCATCCTTATCGAAATTAATATAGCCTATATCTCCTTTATCTTCACCAGCCCACTTTCCTATAAATTGGTTTGTAATACTATTGTTTGTAGTAAGTGCTAAAAATGGAATTGCTAATAATAGAATTAAAATTTTTTTCATCTATTTAAATCTTTATTGTTTTTGTAAGCCAGATATCATTTGCAATAATCATTTTGGTTGGTATCAATTTATTTATAATGACTCATTTCTCATAATGCTTTGTATCTAAGCGTTAAACGAATTTAGTATATTTTCTAACAGAAAAAAGTTTTATTTCACCAAAAACATTCCCAAAAACACTGCCAAAAAACCAACTATAAAACTGGCTATAGTATAAAAAGCAAAACTTGTAAAATCACCCGATTTTAGAAACACATGGTTCTCGTAAGCAAAAGTTGAAAAGGTGGTGAAGCCACCACAAAATCCTGTAGCCAAAAGTAAAGTCTGGTTTTGTGTGAGTGAATCATTTTTTGCGGCCAAGCCAAGAATGATACCAATAAGTAAACTTCCTAAAATATTGGCTACAAAAGTACCATATGGAATACCTGTTTCTGTACTATTTAAATACTTTCCAATAAGAAATCGTAGTACGCTGCCAAAGCCACCACCTAAAAAAACCAATAAAAGATGTTTCATCAGTGCGATTTAATTTGTTTTTTAATGGTTTGATGGTGCATTTGCTTTTATGCTTTTACAGTAATGAAAATTTAGATACAAATGGGTCATATATTATTTTACAGCAATGTATATTTCTGTAACCCAATCTGCAGGGTTAGGTGTGCTCATAGGGTCTGTTAAATATGTTTCTAGCATAGGACCGCTCTCTGTAAATTCTAAACCGTTTTCAAGTATATATTTCATAGACGTCTCCCAAGCTTCTTTTAAATTGTCGTAATCACCTTTAAGTGTCGTTTTAACAGCTTTAAAAGGTTCTAACTGTCCAGTTAAAATTTCACTATCTGTACTAACGACCTTAGTTGTTGTTGGGATACAAGACGAGAACATAACAGCATTATTCTCTTCATCCCATTTATGGTAATATGTAAAAGGGGTTCCTGCCATAGCTATTTTGTTGTTCATAGCATAATTACCAACTTTAGGAAGCATTTCGGTCATTTTTGCTTCTAATTCGGTTATTTTACAAGACGCCGTATTGTATAAATAATAACCGCCACTATGTTGCGTAATACCATCAACTTTTACGCTATATTTTTTCATATCAGACATCACAATGCTATCCAATTTTTCGAGACTCCGTTCATAATGAGGCGCTATTTGTTTTTCCATACCACCCATAAAAGTAGCGAATGCTTTAAAGCCAAAAGGTAAATCTTTTCCAGAAATAGTCCATGTAGCGTCTGTTGAACCGTCTTCATTCGGAGTAAATTTCCATGAAACATCAGATTTTGGAAATTCTGCAAATTGCATTTCTTGGGTAATTGATTTGTTTGCTTCAGTTTCTACATTTTTCATGGTTCCAATACCATCTTTGTCTTCCCATGAATAAGAGCCATTAACACCTTTGGTTTGTTCGGCAAGTGTAATTTTCATATCAGGATCGGCTTCAACCCAAGAAGACCAAGCTTCCCAATTTTTAAAATCAATAACATTATTATAAATAACAGCAGCAGGTGCTTTTATTGTTCGAGTTCTGGTAACTTCAAATGAGTTAGGTTGCACAGCAATGTAAATGGCAGTTCCTATAATAGCGATAAGTAATAAGAACAAAATGTACTTAAAAGTTTTCATTATTTTTTTGATTAATTAGACAAATCAAATATAATCATTTTTAAACCTCGTTTAATAAATTATTATATTTGTTGCGTAAAAAATAGATTTTTTTCAATCAAGAAATCATTTTTTGTGATAATCAATAATTTAAAAGCTGATATCGATCATTTTTTTAAACAATAATTAAAAATATTTTTATAAAATAAAACCAATATGATCAAAATTATCGTTAAGCACGTAGGTGCATGATTATTTTGATTATTAAAGGTTACATGCGACAATTAAAACCCAATAAATATAAACTCATGACATTAAAATCCATACTAAATTTAGTACTCATTGTTACTTTATTCTTATCATGTGGTAAGGATAAATCTAAAGAAAACACAGAAAATAAAGAGGTAAAAGAATCTATCGCTTTTAATTATAATGTAGAGCAGTTTGCAGATATAAAGATACTCCGTTACCAAATCCCTGGATGGGAAAATCTGACTTTAAAAGAAAAAACTTTGGTATATTATCTTACTCAAGCTGGTTTAGCTGGTAGAGACATTATGTGGGATCAAAACTATAGATATAACCTTACTATAAGAAAAGCACTTGAGAATATCTACACAAATTATAAGGGAGATAAAACTTCTACAGATTGGGGGGCTTTTGATACTTATTTAAAACGTGTTTGGTTTAGTAATGGGATTCATCATCATTATTCGAACGATAAATTAAAACCTGGTTTTTCTTCAGATTATTTAAAGCAATTATTGGCAGATACAAATACGACTTTGGAAGGTGCTGCTTTCGATGTTATTTTTAATGATACGGATGTTAAAAAAGTAAATCAAGCAAAAGGTGTTGATAATGTAGGACTTTCTGCGGTTAATTTTTATGGCCCCAATGTAACTAATAACGATGTGCAAAATTTTTATGGGTCTAAGCAATCTCCTAATCCTGAAAAGCCATTGTCTTTTGGATTGAACTCCCAATTGGTAAAAGAAAATGGGATACTAAAAGAACGTGTTTATAAATCTGGCGGTTTATACGGTTCGGCCATAGATGAAATTATTAAATGGTTAGAATTAGCCAAAGGCGTAGCCGAAAATGGCGATCAAGGTCATGCACTTGGATTGTTAATTGATTATTATAAAACAGGTAACCTACAAACCTGGGACGATTATAACGTAGCTTGGACAGCTGCCACAAAAGGTAATATTGATTATATAAATAGCTTTATAGAAGTTTATAACGACCCATTAGGGTACAGAGGTTCGTATGAAAGTATTGTACAGATTAACGATTTTGATATGTCTCAAAAAATGAAGGTGCTTTCGGATCATGCCCAGTGGTTCGAAGATCATTCTCCGTTAATGGAAGCTCATAAAAAAGATAGTGTTGTTGGTGTAACTTATAAAGTCATAACGGTGGCAGGGGAAGCTGGAGATGCTTCGCCAAGCACGCCAATAGGTGTTAATTTACCTAATGCCAATTGGATAAGAAAAGAAGTAGGAAGTAAATCTGTTTCACTTGGAAATATTATAAACGCATATAACAATGCGGGCGGATCGCAGCGTTTAAAGGAGTTTGTTCATGATGAAGAAGAGTTAAAATTAGTAGAGAAATATGGACAATTAGCCGATAAATTACATACGGCATTACATGAGGTAATAGGGCATGCCTCTGGACAATTAAACCTAGGTGTGGGAGAGACTAAAGAAACATTAAAAAATTATGCTTCGACTTTGGAAGAAGGACGGGCAGATTTAGTTGGACTATATTATTTATATGACGCTAAATTGCAGGAACTAGGTTTAGTTGATGATTGGAAAAGTGTTGGAAAAACAGCTTATGATGATTATATAAGAAATGGACTTGTGATGCAGTTGATCCGTTTAAATTTAGGAGATGATGTTGAAGAAGCTCATATGCGAAATAGGCAATGGGTAAGTGCTTGGGTATTTGAAAAGGGTAAAACTGATAATGTTATTGAAAAAGTAGTACGTGACGGAAAAACATATTTCAATATTAACGATTATGAAAAATTACGCGAGCTTTTTGGACAGCTATTACGTGAAACGCAACGTATAAAATCTGAAGGCGATTATAACGCTGTAGAGGCTTTAGTGGAGACTTATGGCGTAAAAGTAGATCAAGTTATTCATGCAGAAGTTTTAAAACGTAATGAACAATTTTTATCAGCACCATACAGTGGCTTTGTAAATCCAGTATTAGTAGCAGAGAAAAATGAAGCAGGAGAAATAATTGAGGTAAAAGCAACACAACCAGAAACCTTTGCTGGCCAGATGTTAGATTACAGTAAAAACTATAATTTCTTACCAGAGGTTAACTAGATTGTTTAAAATATTACAAACAAAAAAAGAACAGACTCTTAATCAAGGGTCTGTTCTTTTATTAACACTAAAAGTCAAAAGAATTAAATTAACAACTATAAGGATGCTAATTATAATTAGTATTTTCATTTTGTTTAAATTTATTTAGTTATCTACTAGATGCAAAAAATTAAAAATGGTTGCGTAAAATATTACAACTATTTATATAACAGTTTAAATCTTCTTTTCCCTACCTCTTTGCTCCCGTTTATATAACAACTAATGTGCCATATTGGGTGGTTAAATGATATAATACATGAATTTTTAATATGTACTACGTAATTTAAATAGTCGTTTATTACTATTATTAATAATCGTATTAAGAACTAGAGATTCTTAAATTATTTAAAATGGCATATTGAATAAGTTTTCCCTTTCTAATGAGGCCTAATTTTTTTCTAATGTTTTTTCGGTGCGTTTCAATTGTTGAACTTTTCAAGTTTAATAGTAGTGCTATATCTTTTGTACTTTTTCCATACCCTATTTGTTGTAGAATTTGTAACTCTCTTTTGGTTAACCGCGTTGTTGTGTTTTGAATATTATAATCTTGGGTAGTAAAAAGAAATATTATGGAATTTATAAGTTCCTTGTGTTTGGTTATAGATTTTGTGGCTTCTAAAAGTGTGAGTATGTCGCCTTTTGAAAGTAGGTTACTTTTTTTATTTATCTCATTTATGGTTATTAAAATTTCTTGAATGGCTGTCATGGCAAATTTTGGGGATTTTATGATTATACTTTTAATTCATAAACCAATATTTAACTTGTTTATGAAAATGGGGGTGATTTATTTAGGTATTTTGCTATATAGGGTATGCTATAAATATTATTTTTTTCATGATTTGAGACATTGATTCATAGAATTTAAACCTATAAATTATACCATCACAAAAACATCCCCAATAAGAGGTATATCTAAAACTTATATTTCTTTTCTAAGGCGTAGCGTAGTAATTCACCTTTTCCTTGAAGGCCTAAAATACGAACCATATTTTTACGGTGGGTGTCAACGGTATGAACACCAATAAAGAGTAAATCGGCAATTTCGCGAGAAGTTTTTCCTTGAGCAATAAGCTCAAGAATTTCTATTTGTCTTTTTGTTAAAACGCCTTTTGTTTTAATATCCGATTTTGAACTTAAAACATTTGTATTAATATTAGCATCTAAATAGGTGCCGCCTTTTGAGACGGTTAAAATGGCGTTATACACCTCTTTTAAAGATGAGTTTTTTAAGATATATCCAGAAGCCCCTGCTTGCATCATTTGCTGAATAGCTTCAATTTGTTCAAACATGGTAAAAGCGAGTACATTTATATCAGGATACTTTTTTTTAATTTGTTTTGTGGCTGCAATACCATCCATTTTTGGCATTCTAATATCTGTTAATACCACATTTGGTTGCTTGCGTTCAACGATTTCCAGTAAAGTAGTGCCATCGTTTGCTGTCCCTACAATACTTATACCGTCTTCATATTCTAAGAGTAATTTAATACCGTCTATTAATGACTGGTGGTCTTCTGCTATAGCGAGTCTTATCATATGGGGATATCTATTATTATAGTGGTGCCTTTGTCAATTTCAGATTCTATGGTCATGGTCCCATTTAAGTGCTCAATACGTTTGTCTATACTGCTTATCCCCATACCTTTATTTCTAGTGGTTACTTGGCTTTGGTTAAATCCTTTACCATTGTCTTCGACCATAATATTTAAGCTTTCATCATGATTGGTTAAATGTATGGTAGACTCAGTTGCTTCAGCATGTTTAATAATATTGGTAACCAGTTCCTGAACAATTCTAAAGATAGTTAATTCCAAACTGTTCTCTAAACGGTTTTCCAAACCATGATCAACAACCTCTATTTTGATTTTGTTTGATGTAGATACCTTATCTGCTATGTTTTGGATCGCTTTAAGTAACCCTTGTTTAGCAATCACACCAGAGTTTTTGGCGTGGGCTATAGAACGTATTTTTTGATAAGCTTCATCTATTAGATGCGTTGTTTTATCAAATAATTCTGGTGTTTGCTTGTCTTTAAGAACATTAAAATGAAGTTTGACCGTTGCCATCAACCCGCCTAAATCATCATGCAGGTCGTTGGCAATACGCTGGCGTTCTTTTTCCTGACCTTTAATCATAGCATCAATACTTAAAAGTTCTTGTTCTTTTAAAACAGCGGCCAGTTTTTGGGTTTCCAAGGCTTTTTCTTGTTCGGCTAGTTTTTGTTTTCGTTTGGTGTTTTTATGAATGAGAAAAGCCGTAATACCTCCAAAGAAAATAAAGGCAAATGCCCCCATTAATAAATTGAAGTTTTGTTTTCGTTTTCCTTCTATTTCTAGGTTGTTTGCACGTAGTTTTTCGTTGTTGTATTGTTCCTTTATTTTTGATATTTCGATATTTTGAAATGCATCATTTATATTGCCTTTTAAGCTGTCTAGTTTTTTTAAATATAGGGTTGAATGGATATAATTTTTATTTAATTCGTAGGCATTCGCTAAATTTTCATAGAGAATGATTTTACTCTTTTTGATATGTTTTTCAATAGGAATAGAATCTGCTTTAAGATATAAATTAATAGCTTCAGAGTAGTTTTTTAGTAACTTATATTGTTCTGCTTGATTATTATAGTTATTAAATAAGGCATTTTTGTCTCCAAATTTTTTATAAATAAAAACAACTTTTTTTGTATAATACATTGCAGAATCTAAATTATTTAGTGTTGTTTGATGTACTGTGCCAATATTTTCCAGAGCATATGCAATATTTAAAGAATCATCGCTTTGTTTAGAAATTGTAATAACTTTTTTAAAGTATTTGATTGATTCCGCTCCATTATTTTTATTTAATAAGTCTACAGCAATTCGATGATAAATTTTTCTTAATGCTGCTGTATCATTTTTTTTAATGGCTATATCATATTCTTCATCAATAAGTTCTTGTATTTTGTTGTATTTGTCTTTTAGTTTGTTTTGATGAGCTAATATAGATATTGCTAAGAAGTTAGCATCTGAGGCATCTTTTATGGAATCGATTTCTTTAAAGAGTTTCTTTGATTTTAAGATAGCATTATAGGCTAAATGATGATTGTCAAGATAAGATTGACAATCTGAAAAAAAATACAACCAAGTAGCTTTTTGATATAAAGTAATTTTAGTAGTATCAATTTCAAGTAGTTTTTTTTCAACAAGTTGATAGTTTTTTATTTTATAAGCTTCAAGAACATTATCAAAATTAGAAGTTTGAGAATACGAAATATCAGCAAGTAGTAAACTTGCTGATATTAAGAATATATATGATAAAAGGCTTTTTTTCAAATTTTATTGCCCACCTCCTTGTATTATATTGCCTTGTTTTATTTCAGGGACACCTCCTGCATCGTCAAAAGGGTGGCATGTCCATTGAGAGTCATATTCTTCATCTTTTAAGTATCTAATATAAGCAAATATCAAATCCTGTCCCTTTTTAATTTCTAAATTATCAATGTCTAGCTCATATTTTTTTTGGGAAGGAGGAGGGGGAGTTGTCAAATACAATGAATGTAAACTTAATCTATATCCAGGCATATCAGGTGATGGTGGACATATTTCTGCTTTATATAAATTTCTTATTGTGCTAGACGCATGTATTGTAAACCTAGCTTTTTGAATTTTATTTTCGTCCCATTTAATAAATTGAACAGTTATTAATTCAGATAAAGTATGATAAACAATATACTCCTTTTCTGTGTTTCTTGGAATTAATTTTTCTTTTGGTTCTTTGTAGTGATTGTAACGCATATCTAATAATGTTTAAATTTATGATTTATTTTTGCAAAAATTCATGAAAGTTATAAGGAGGATTTTTATTAATGTCATTTCCCCCTTCTTTTACAAAAATGTTATTTATTGGAGTAAAAAAAGATCGTTTGGCTTCTTTATCTCTAGCAAATAAAACTCCTACAACTTCTCTGTTCTCATTTGTTATTACAGAGCCAGAATCTCCTTTGCCAACATTAATGTTTTCTATCATAATTTGATTTGTCATAATTATAGGTTTTCTTTCTCCATTATAGCTTGAATCAATTCGAAAAGAAGCATTCAAGGATCTTATGTATCCACAACCTTTACCATTATAACCAACCTTATATACTAGAGAATTTTTCTTAGGTATATTTAATCCTTTGAAGGGGGTTTTACAAATTCTATCTCCAGATTGTAATGGAAATTTTTTTTCATTAGTAATTTCTACTATTGCTACATCCATTCTTGAGTTATGAAACCACCTTTTTAGTTCACCAATCTTATGATGTCTTAACTCTGGATGATTATGTATTAAAGAAGGGGAATGAATTTCTTCATTTATTTTAGAGTCGCCATTTGCAACAACATGAGAATTAGTAATAGCGTATAACTTATCGTTGTTTTGTAGAAAAAATAAAGCTCCTAATGTGCCTCCTTTATCATCTATTTTTAAATTTCCAATAGACACACCCCCAGTAATAACTTTTTCTTCTTTATCATTTTTTGACTTTTCATTATATAAAGCTTCAACTCCAGAACTAGGAAAGGTTATATAAGAAGTTTCTTTTTTAAACATTTCTGATGGATTAAATACAGATTTTTGATCATCCAAATTGGATTCTAGGTTTGATAGATAGCTGTTTTTTAAGAATGCGTATAAATCATTATTGTCCTTATCCTTATCCTTTATACTCCATTTTTTAGAATGTTCATATTGAAAGATACGGTACTTCTCAAATAGCCCATACTCTATAAAATAATAATTTTTATGTAGAGGGTTCTCAACTATAGCAGCGTAACTTATAAAAGGAATACTTTCCATTCCTTTGGTTATTTCGATTAATAAGTCATTAGCATCTTTTTCATCCATAATAATTTTATACTAAAGGGTTAAACAAATAAACCAAAATAAAAACGGCAATAGCACCAGAAGCACTAATGGTAGGTTCTTTTTCTAAAAGAGACATGGGGTTAGGTACGTTAGCACCCTGTGCATTCATACGGGTAATAGGATTTCCGTCAGGCTTGCTGTTTAAGGAAATCATTCCAGGTATTGAAATACTAATGGACGCAGCAGCCAAAGCTGTTAGTACCCGATAAAACCAAAAATGGGGATCGTTTTTAAAGTCAAGTTCCATTTTATGAGTGATAACCATTATTGCAGCAAATGCAATCACTCCAAATAAAAACATGGTAATGGGAGAGACTAGTTTTTTCATGTGAGGGTTGGATTAGTTAATTAATATTGCAAATGTGGAATATTGTTTAACATAAAAACATACCCAATACTGGGTATATCAGACTATTAAGATATTAAAATATATTTGTTAAAAAGAAATTTCGGACAAAAACAAGAAATTAGAAGAAGAGGATTATTTTCAAATAATCATATGGCTGTCATAGCATAAAAGGCAAAAAAAAAGAGAAGCAGTTTTTTTGCTTCTCTTTTTTACTTTTAAAGAATACTATTTATTTTCTCTTAAAAACATAAGTGTCAGTATAAGTTTGGTCAATTTCAGTGTAAGTGTCGCTAATCACCAATTCACCATTAATAATACTAGCAGTTACATTTTCACCATCAAAATATATAGCACCATTTTCGTATGTTTTATTATTAGAAGCATTTAAAAAATCTTCAAATTTAAAATCTATAATGGTAAGCGTCTTTTTGTCTTCATTATAAGCCCAATTACCAGAATATTTACTATCTTCTTCACTACTATTTTCATATTCTGCTGTACAAGAATTTCTTGTAGCTTCGATATTCAACTGTTTGTAAAAACCTTTATAGCTTTCATAATAATTACCATTTTCATTAAGAACAAGCGTCCAAGTCAATTCATCTTCTAGATAATAATCAGCAGTTATTGTCTCTTCGTTTTCACATACAACCTCTCTTTTTTCTATAGCATCTTCCAGGTATCTATCAAAAACCCATTCTCCTGCAATTTCAGCATTACCACCCCATGCTTCTACTTCTATGCAAACAGTAACGATTTGACTAATATTATTTTGTTCATCATAAATACATAAATCTGCACAAAATTTTCCTGGAGGAAAAGAGCTTCCAAAATCTACATCAATTTCATATTCCCCATCTACAAGGTTATTGTTCTTAGATAATGGTCCTCTTTTTAGAGATTTATCACTTTTTGTATTATCAGATTTGTTCGTTTTAAAGCTAGAAACTGGAATGTCAAAATAATCAGAAGCAGTATTGTTATCTGAATCCTTAAATAGTAAGTAAGCACCAGCAATGTTTGTTTCTGATGTTGAGAATTTTAAATTAAAACCAGAGCTTTGAAAAGCTTCAGCTTGACCAGAATCGATTTCTAAGTTTATGTTGCTATTGGGAGCTGGCGGTGTTCCTTGGTTTTTTGCTGCCCCATCAATAGAAATATCTGAGTTTATATTAGCAAGTGGTACAGGAGCTTCTTCTAATTGATTTTGTTCATCTGCTAATTGCTCATTTCCATTGGTATTTCCATCGTCCGATGAACAGGAATATATTAATACAGATAAAGCGATTAATGTTAGTAAGGTTTTGGTAATTTTCATGTAATTGAATATTAATTGATTAATAATAGATTTGATGTGCATAACTAAAAATATTAGTTTGATTCCGCAAACATAAGGAATAGATGACGTAAAAAAAAGCAAAATAATCGATAAAAAGTAAAAAATAACGATTAACAGCTATTTAAAAAAGAATTTTATAGCCGTTATAAATAAAATGAAAGCAATAAAAGCTATAAGCACCCATACACTACCAGAGTAAAAGCGTTTATGAAGTTTTAGATCTTTTCGGTAAGTAAATCCTATTATAATAGCGAAGACTATAAAAAATAAAACTCCGAAAATGATTTGACCTTTACTAAACATATGGTTACTTTTATGCAAATTTAATTAATAATGATGAGATTCTCACCTTCTCGAGAATGACAAAACAGTATTCATGAAAAATAAGATAGAAGCAGTAAAGGCTTTTCATACAGCATTTAAAATAGGACATAGAGAAACCCCTAAGGCAGACTTAGGAGCAGAAAAAAACACACTACGTTTTAATTTGATGAAAGAAGAAAACGAGGAGTACTTAGAAGCTGCAAATAATAATGATTTGGTTGAAGTTGCTGATGCATTGGGAGATATGCTTTATATTTTGTGTGGTACTATTATAGAACATGGTATGCAGTATAAAATTGAAGAAGTATTTGACGAAATACAACGAAGTAATATGAGTAAATTGGGAGCAGATGGACAACCCATTTACAGAGAAGATGGTAAAGTGCTTAAAGGCCCTAATTATTTTAAACCTAATATTGAATCTATACTAGATAAATAAAAAAACAGACTGGCTAAAAAGTCTTTATGGTTTGGTCTGTCAATTGCACTTCGACCACTTTTTAGCCAATCTGTTTTTATAAACTATAAATTTATAAGATTAGTTTATTCAACTTTAAATCTCCAACCAAAAGGATCTTCTGCTTTATTGGTTTGTATATCAGTAATACGTTTCTTTAAAAAGCTGGCATAAGTGTCTTCAAATTCTGGCAGATCATAATCGGTATCCTTATAACCAAAACCAGCAATTGGAGAAATAACAGCAGCAGTACCAGCACCAAACATTTCTTTTAAAGAACCATTTTTTGCAGCAGTAACGACTTCGTGTACAGATAATTTTCTAACTTCTACAGGAATGCCTTCAGCTTCTGCTAATTCGATAATACTTTTACGTGTAATACCATCTAGAATCCTATCACTGGTAGGTCCAGTTATAAGCGTGTCATTAATACGGACAAAAATATTCATAGCACCAGCTTCTTCAATATATTCATGTGTGTTATCATCTGTCCAAATAACTTGTTGGTATCCTTTTTCTATAGCCAATTGCGTTGGGTAAAACTGCCCAGCATAATTACCACCTGCTTTGGCAAAACCAACACCGCCATTAGCAGAACGTGAGTATCTTTCTTCGATAAGCACCCTTACTTTTCCAGAAAAATAAGCTCCAGAAGGTGCTGTTGCAATAATAAAGGTATACTCATCTGCTGGAGAGGCATGAAAACCATTTCCAGAAGCAAAAACAAAAGGTCTTATATATAAAGTACTACCGTCTTTTTTTGGAATCCATTCATTATCAACTTGTAATAAAGTTTTAAGACCATCCATAAAATAATTTTCTGGCAATTCTGGAATGGATAAACGTTTTGACGAAATATTTAAGCGTTTAAAATTATCTATTGGACGAAATAACCAGACATCTTCATTGGCATCTTTATAAGCTTTCATACCTTCAAATACAGATTGTCCGTAATGAAAAATTTTAGCAGATGGATCTAAACTAATAGCTTGATAAGGAATGACTTTAGGAGCTTGCCATTCACCATCTTTAAAATTACATTCCAACATGTGATCTGAAAATACATGTCCAAATTTTAAATTGTCAAAATCTACATCATTAATTTTAGTAGTTTTGGCTTTTATAATCTCGATATTGTTGATTATAGAGTTCATAAGTCTAGTTATTTATTCATACAAATTTAAGTAAAAACGTTTTTAAAAAAACGGTATATTTACATAAATCGTTTAAAATTGAAATATTCACAGCATGAAGTCAATTACCTTAGCAATTATATGTGTTTTAGTGTTAAATTCTTGCAAAAACAAAAGTGAAGAAAAGCCCGAAATTACTCCAAAAACAGAAGACATTGCATACGCATCTTTTGGAAAAGAGATTATCGCAGATGATGCTATTGCAGCGACTTCCATGGCATCACATTATAAAACCATGAATGCTGGAGATTCCATCAATTCTAAAATGATGGCTAAAGTTACTAGTGTTTGTCAGGCAAAAGGATGTTGGATGACTTTAGATTTAGAAGATGGCAATGAAGTCATGGTAAGGTTTAAAGATTATGGCTTTTTTGTACCTAAAGATATTACAGGAAAAGAAGTTATTGTAAATGGAAAAGCCTACATAAAGGACGTCTTAATAGATGAATTGAAACATTATGCTGAAGATGCTGGGAAATCTGCTAAAGATGTTGAAGCTATAACAGAAGCTAAGAGAACCTATTCGTTTGAAGCCGATGGCGTTTTACTAAAACAATAATTTTGAGACGAGAAGTTGTAATCACAGCAGATGGTTCATCAACCATTCATTTACCCGATTGGGATGAACAATATCATTCTAAACATGGTGCTATACAAGAGGCCTATCATGTATTTATAAAACATGGTCTGTATCATTTTTATAATCCAGAACTGGTTGCAAAAACTCATAAACATGTAGCTATTTTGGAAATTGGCTTCGGTACAGGGTTAAATGCATTCATTACCTTGTTGGAAGCAGAAAAATTAGATATAAATATTAACTATTTTGGAGTTGAAGGCTATCCAGTTTTAATGGATGAAATTGATCAGTTAAATTATCCATTTGAGTTAAATGTTGAGAATAGGGAGGAACTTTTTAAAAAACTTCACAAGGTATCTTGGGAAGAAGCACATAAGCTTTCTGAAAATTTTTCAATAGAAAAACAAAACCGTTTCTTTTCAGAAATAAAAGAGAAAAACAAATACGATATTATATATTTTGATGCTTTTGGAGCTAGAGTACAACCCGAATTGTGGACAACATCTATATTCTCAAAAATGTATGATGCATTGCATACAGAAGGGATTTTAGTAACTTATTCTGCAAAAGGAAGTGTACGCAGAGCCATGGAAGCAGTGGGCTTTAAAGTTGAGCGCTTACCTGGACCACCTGGCAAACGTGAAATGCTTAGAGCCATAAAAGGGCCTTTAAGGATTGGATTAGTTTAAATATTAGGCCTGTAAAGGACGTCATTTAGTTCTGAAATTAAAGACTGTTAAACCTAATATAAATCGTTAGCAAACTGATAAGTCTTTTTGTAACTTTATAAAAAAAGAGCATGCGAGTTTTAATAACAGGAGCGACAGGTTTAATTGGACAGGAAATTGTAAAGCTATGCAAGGAAAGAGATATTTCGGTTAATTATCTAACGACCAATGGTTCTAAAATATCCCAAATAGAAAATTATAGAGGATTTTATTGGAATCCAAAGACCCAAGAAATAGATACAGATTGTTTTAAAAGTATAGATGCGATTATACATTTAGCAGGAGCAACCGTATCTAAGCGCTGGACACCATCTTATAAAAAGACAATTTTATCAAGCAGAAAAGTGTCTACACAATTACTAATTAATGCTTTAAAAGGGGAAACACACACTATAAAACGAGTTATTTCTGCAAGTGCTATTGGGATTTATTCAGATTCCTTAACTAATTATTATGAAGAAGATTCTAAAAATTTCGGCAGTTCTTTTTTAAGTGAAGTCGTACAGGTATGGGAGCAAGAAGTTGATGCGTTTACTAAATTAGGCATAGAAGTTTCTAAAATAAGAATAGGTCTGGTTTTAGCTAAAAATGGAGGCGCATTACAAGAAATGATTAAACCAATTAGATTTGGATTAGGTGCTGCTTTTGGTAGTGGTAAACAATGGCAGTCTTGGATTCATATTCAAGATTTGGCTAATATGTTTTTATATGTTTTAGAAAACAACTTGAAAGGTGTTTATAATGGTGTAGCCCCAAATCCTGTTACAAATAATGAGCTAGTAAAAACAATAGCCAATGTCATGCACAAACCATTGTTTTTACCAAGTATTCCCAAATTCTTTTTAAAATCAGTATTAGGAGAAATGCATACATTGCTATTTGAAAGTCAACGTGTGAGCTCTAAAAAAATTGAAAGCAAAGGTTTCAATTTTAAATATCATCATTTAAGATCGGTTTTAATAAATATTTTAGAATAGCTATTTTTTCAAATTAATGTAACGAATAAATCGTCATCTAGACATATACATTGTTTAATAAAAATAAGCATTATGATATGCTAGAAAAATATGTGATCCCAGCTTTAATTGATGAATAATATATTAAGCTTACCAGATTAATATTTGCTTAGGTGTAAAAACAAAAACACTTTATCATTTTATCGTGACATAAAATGGCAAAGTGTTTCAAAACATTTAGCTCAATTACATAATAAATAAGGGGAATTGGCTATTAATCTATTGTTTTTTGTTATTACATACCATAGCGCCTTTGCAATATTAGTGAGCTTAGGGTTTAGAATTATTGCATTAATATCTGACCAAATTTAAATGAGAGTACTGGTCTTTCTCTTCAGGCGCTCAGGTATGTCATATTTTTTACAATGACCATTGGCAATCTCATACATTCTTGGTCACTTCAATTTCTTTTGTCTCTGTTAACAAAAGTAAGTAAATCGATGTCACTATAGTAGGATAGATATTGCAAATTATGGTATAAACTGTTCATTTTCAGAAGATAAATCCTACATATTCTGAAAATTTGAGGTTAAAGCATTTATTTTTTTAGATTACATGATTCAATAATTGGATTAACTAAAAAAATATTTAATGACATTATGACATTTTTATAATATTGGCAGTACTTTTGCCAACTAATTTTAGTATTTGTATAAAATTTAAATGCAATAATGAGTAAGAAAGAAACAACAAACGATATAGAAAACGATCAGATAGACAGTGTACAAAATGAAACTGTTGAAGTTGAAGAGCAAGTTGTAGAAGAGCAAACTGCTGAAGAAAAACTTGAGGCAGAGTTAAAACAAGAAAAAGACAAATATTTACGCTTATTTGCCGAATTTGAAAATTATAAACGCCGTACTTCTAAAGAGCGTATTGAGTTATTTTCAACAGCAAGTGAGGATGTTATGAAAACCTTGCTACCAATTCTCGATGATTTTGAGCGTGCATTAACACACATAGAAGAGGATAAAGAAGCAGAGGAGTTGCGTAAAGGTGTTTTATTGATTTATCAAAAATTAGTAAAGACACTAGAACAAAAGGGACTAACACCCGTAAAAGTGGAGAAAGGAGATGCTTTTAATGCCGATGATCATGAAGCTGTTACTCAAATACCAGCTCCTAGTGAAGACTTAAAAGGAAAAATTATTGACGTTATTGAAAAAGGTTATAAGCTTGGTGAAAAAGTAATTCGTTTTCCAAAAGTTGTTATAGGGCAATAAAACATAGACATGGCTAAAAGAGATTATTACGAGGTATTAGGAGTTAGTAAAGGAGCAACCGCATCTGAAATAAAAAAAGCTTATCGAAAAAAGGCAATCGAGTTTCATCCAGACAAAAACCCAGATAACAAAGAAGCCGAAGCTAAATTTAAAGAAGCAGCTGAAGCTTATGAAGTGTTGAGTGATGCCGATAAAAAAGCGCGTTACGATCAATTTGGTCATCAAGCCTTTGAAAATGGCGGGGGTGGCTTTGGAGGTGGCGGTATGAATATGGATGATATTTTCAGTCAGTTTGGAGATATTTTTGGCGGTGGCTTTGGTGGCGGATTCTCTGGTTTTGGCGGAGGCGGTGGTCAACGTCGTGTAAAAGGAAGTAATCTTCGTATTCGTGTAAAATTGACTTTAGAGGAGATTGCCAATGGTATTGAGAAAAAAATAAAAGTAAAACGTAAAGTTCAAGCACCAGGAACTACTTATAAAACATGTTCTACGTGTAACGGTAGTGGACAAGTAACGCGTATAGCAAATACGATTTTAGGTAGAATGCAAACATCAGCCCCTTGTAATGTGTGTGGTGGTGCAGGGCAGACCATAGATAAAAAACCTAATGATGCAGATTCACAAGGGTTAAAAGTAGCAGAAGAGACCGTTTCTATAAAAATACCAGCAGGTGTTGTAGATGGCATGCAACTTAAAGTATCAGGCAAAGGAAATGAAGCACCAGGAAATGGTATTTCTGGAGACCTCATCGTACTTATAGAAGAAGAAGCGCATGATAAATTACAGCGTGAAGGTGATAATTTACATTACGATTTATATGTTAGTTACCCAGATGCTGTTTTAGGAACTTCCAAAGAAATTGACACAGTAACAGGTAAAGTGCGTATAAAAGTAGAGGCGGGCGTACAGTCGGGTAAAATTTTACGCTTACGCGGAAAAGGTATCCCAAGCATAAACGGATACGGTAAAGGGGATTTGTTAGTGCATGTAAACGTATGGACACCTAAAACCTTAAATAAGCAACAAAAAGAATTTTTTGAATCCATGAGAAATGACGAACATTTCGATCCGAAACCAGAAAGTTCTGATAAATCATTTTTTGAAAAAGTAAAGGATATGTTCTCTTAAAAACGGCGCATTATCAGTAATATAGATAAGGTTTGTTTATACAAATTTTTTAAACTATAAAAGAAAGTTCTCTTATAGTTTTGTTATTAGTATTTAAAAAATAACTATATTTGAATCATCACTAATTAATTTTAGTGATAATTTTTCTTTTTCATAGCAATTTTTTTCCCATCCTTAATTTATTAAGGGTGGGTTTTGTTTTTTATATAGCCAATATATATGTATTAGGGTTCTTTTACAACATTATTTAATATGTTATTTATAACTATAACATTTAATATATTTACATTTATCAAGCGAATTAAAAAATAAGAATGAACAACTTACTAGAAGTTAAAGAAGTTTCTAAAAACTTCGGAGACTTTAAAGCACTCAATGAAGTATCAATAACAGTTCCTAAAGGTAGTATATTTGGTTTATTAGGACCTAATGGAGCTGGAAAAACAACGCTTATAAGAATTATTAACCAAATAACTATACCAGATCAAGGAAAGGTACTTTTAGATGGTGAATTACTCAACCCTTACCATATTAAAGATATTGGTTATTTACCAGAAGAGCGAGGCCTTTACAAATCAATGAAAGTAGGGGAACAGGCTTTATATTTAGCGCAGTTAAAAGGCCTAAGTAAAACAGAAGCAAAAACACGACTAAAGTACTGGTTCGAGCGTTTAGAAATTGGTGACTGGTGGAATAAGAAAATTCAAGAGTTATCCAAAGGAATGGCCCAAAAAATACAGTTTGTAGTTACGGTGCTGCATCAGCCAAAACTTTTAATTTTTGATGAGCCTTTTTCGGGTTTCGATCCTATAAATGCCAATTTAATTAAAGACGAAATTCTACGTTTACGAGAAGAAGGAGCGACCGTTATTTTTTCAACCCATAGAATGGAATCTGTCGAAGAGTTATGTGATGATATAGCATTAATACATAAATCGAATAAAATACTTGATGGAAAATTAATTGATGTTAAAAGACAGTATAAAATAAATACTTATGAGGTTGGTATCCGTACAGATAATAAAGAAGCTTTAGAACAAGAATTAGCAAATAAGTTTGATACTTCCGAAGCCAATTTTAAAACTTTAGAAGACGAATTAAAGTTGAATATAAAACTTTCTGAAACAGATAAACCAAACGATTTATTAAGTTATTTAGGAACAAAAGGAGAGCTATCCCATTTTGTTGAATTAATACCAAGTGTAAACGACATTTTTATTCAAACAGTAAAGAATAATTAATTTTTATGAACCATTTACCGCTCATAATTAAACGCGAATATTTAACGAAGGTTAAAAATAAATCGTTTATAGTGATGACTATTTTAAGTCCTATTATAATGATAGTACTTATTGCTGTTGTTGCATATTTATCACAGTTAAATAATGACAAAGTACGTACTATTTCTATTTTGGATGAATCAGGATTGGTACAAGATGTTTTTAAAAAATCAGATAAAACGACTTATCATATTTTAGAGAATATGTCTTTGGAAGAAGCCAAGTTGTTGTCAAAAGAAACGGCTTCTTATGGGTTATTGCACATAGGGAAATTTGATACTGTAGAAACAGTTTCAGACCATGCTAGGTTTTATTCAGAAGAATCACCATCACTAACTTTGATATCGGATTTAGAAAACAAGCTAGGTAAGACGCTTACCAATATAAAATTACATCAGCAAGGCATAGACATTAATTTGATTCATGCTTCAAAAATAAGTGTTGAAATAGCTCAAGAAAGCTTTAAAGGAGAAAAAACATCAAAGATAGATAGTTTTGCCAAACTTGGTTTTGGAATTGCCGCTGGATATCTGCTGTTTATGTTTATTATTATTTACGGTAATATGATCATGCGCAGTGTAATTGAGGAAAAAACGAGTAGAATTATAGAGATAATTATTTCTTCTGTAAAACCTGTACAATTAATGCTTGGTAAAATTATAGGAACCTCATTGGCAGGAATTACCCAGTTTGTTATTTGGATGATTTTTGGAGGTCTTTTAATGACTATTGTGTCATTGGTGATAGGTATAGATCTTTTTGATGCAGCGGCACCACAGCAGGAGCTTTTGCAAATGGCTTCGCAAGGTTCTGGTTTTAATTTTTATTTTGAATCTTTTAAAACAACTATGCATAACTTGCCATTAATGAATCTTATCATTGCATTTATATTATTCTTTATTGGTGGCTATTTACTATTTAGCTCATTATATGCTGCTATTGGGGCAGCTGTCGATAACGAAACAGATACACAGCAGTTTTTACTGCCAATTATTTTGCCTTTAATTTTGGCAGTTTATATTGGTATCTTTACAGTGATTGAAGATCCACACGGAACGGTGTCCACGGTATTTTCTTTCATACCATTTACATCACCTGTGGTTATGCTTATGCGTATTCCTTTTGGTGTACCTATATGGCAACAATTGGTATCATTATTGTTATTAATTGGTTCATTTATGTTTACGGTCTGGTTTGCAGCAAAAATATACAGAGTCGGTATTTTAATGTATGGTAAAAAACCAAGCTATAAAGAATTGATAAAGTGGATTAAATACTAAGATGCAAGAAGGAAATAAAATAGAGGAAAGCGTAGAAGATATAGGAGATGCTATTACCAAAAGTTCTATATGGGAGAAACTTGGTGACTTTTTGGAATTTAGACTTATAGATTTTACATACGGTACTGGGGACAATATACATTATATTGTGCTTAAGGTTAAATATGTTTTACTTGTAGTTGCTGTTATTGTTATTACGACGTATCTTTTAAGATGGATTAAAAAGTTGGTAACCAGAAAAATGCCAGTTGAAGATAAAGCAAAATTCAACTCTGTTTTTTCTTTTGCTAAATGGATTATCTATATCATAGTAACCCTTGTCGTTTTTGATTCGATCGGAATAAATGTTACAGCTATTTTTGCAGCATCAGCCGCTTTACTAATTGGAGTTGGTTTAGCACTGCAAACACTGTTTAAGGATATAATTTCTGGAATATTTATACTTATAGATCAGTCGGTGCATGTTGGAGATATTATTGAAATTGATGGTAAAGTTGGTCGTGTAGAAGAAATTAAACTAAGAACAACGAGAGCTGTCACCATTGATAATAAGGTTTTGGTTATCCCTAATCATTTATATTTAGAAAACAGTCTATATAACTGGACCCAGAATGGAACTACAACTAGAGAATCTGTTAGTGTAGGGGTAGCCTATGGTAGTGATGTACAATTGGTAAAACAACTATTGCTTCAAGCAGCAAGTACCCATCCAGAAGTCATTAGTATACCAGAACCGACTGTTATATTTACGGATTTTGGAGATAGTTCATTGAATTTTAAAATTATTTTCACAATAAATGATAGTTTTAAGGCTCTGTATCCAAAAAGTGATATCCGTTTTGAAATAGATAGGTTGTTTAGAGAAAACAATATAAGCATACCGTTCCCTCAGAGAGATATACATATTATTTCACAGAATAGAGGAGAATAGATTAAAACAAAAAGATTTCTGGGTTCCAGAAGTCATTAAAATAAATTTATAAATTGAATACAGATGTCTTTCATCCTTATTCTTTAATTTAAAATAAAATGCCAAAAATATTAGTAATAGAAGACGAAGCAGCCATTAGAAGGGTGTTAGTAAAAATTCTTTCAGAAGAAAATGACAAGTACCAAGTCGATGAAGCTGAAGATGGTTTATTAGGAATTGAAAAAATAAAAAATGATGATTTCGATTTAGTGCTTTGCGACATTAAAATGCCAAAAATGGATGGTGTTGAAGTTTTGGAGGCCATAAAAAAAATTAAACCAGAAACGCCTATTGTCATGATTTCAGGCCATGGAGATCTAGATACAGCTGTAAATACAATGCGTTTAGGAGCTTTTGATTACATATCGAAACCGCCAGATTTAAATAGATTGCTAAATACGGTACGTAATGCTTTAGACAAAAAAGAATTAGTAGTCGAAAATAAACTGCTAAAAAAGAAGGTAAGCAAGAATTTTGAAATGATTGGAGAAAGCAAAGGCATTTCTCATATAAAATCTATTATTGAAAAAGTAGCGCAAACAGATGCTCGTGTCCTTATTACGGGGCCTAATGGAACAGGAAAAGAGCTGGTTGCACATTGGTTGCACCAAAAAAGTGATAGATCGAAAGGCGCTATGATTGAAGTTAATTGCGCAGCGATTCCTAGCGAACTGATAGAAAGTGAATTATTTGGTCACGTTAAAGGAGCCTTTACCAGTGCAGTTAAAGACCGAGCAGGTAAATTTGAAGCAGCTAATGGGGGAACTATTTTTTTAGATGAAATTGGGGATATGAGTTTGCCCGCACAAGCTAAGGTGCTTCGAGCATTGCAAGAAAGCCGTATCCAACGCGTAGGAAGCGATAAGGACATCAAAGTAAATGTTCGTGTCGTAGCAGCTACGAATAAGGATTTAAAAAAGGAAATAGCAGAGGGAAGATTCCGTGAAGATTTGTATCACAGATTGGCCGTTATATTAATTAAGGTACCAGCTTTAAATGATAGACGAGATGATATTCCTTTATTGGTCAATCATTTTACAGAAAAGATTGCTAGTGAGCAGGGAACCGCGAAAAAGTCGTTTTCAGGAAAAGCCATTAAATTACTTCAAGATTACGACTGGACAGGAAATATTAGAGAATTACGCAATGTCGTAGAACGATTAATCATTCTTGGAGGAGCAGAAGTGAGCGAGGAAGATGTTAAGTTGTTTGCTTCCAAATAAAATGAAAGATAACCTGATTTCCTCTTTATTCGATATTAATTAAAGGAAATCAGGTTAAAAAAATTAAATAATATTCAAATTAGACAAGACTATCAAGTTTTAGTACTTTTCTGATAGTCTAACCTATCTTTTTAAATATTTTAAGGTTTTAATTTTGTTCTTTGATTGATCGTAGAAATTAATTAGATAAAGGCCAGCTGCTTGTCTTGTTAAATCTATCTCATTGTACTGATTAAATTTTTCTGATAATATGATTTGCCCCAGTTGATTATGCACTTGATAATTACCTTCAATTGACGATTTAACTTTTAGTATACCTGTACCTGGGTTAGGATATGTCTGAATTGTTGAAGCATTTAATTCATCATCAGGAGTAGATAATGTGCCATCTCCATAGAATCCTTCTTTTATCCATTTGTTAATGGCACTAGCCGTATATGCAGTATTCCAATTCAAATAATTTATATTAGCTAAGTTTTGATAGTATTCATTTCTATTGGCTAAGCCAAGAACTTCGCTAACATATCTATCAAAAGAGCGGCTAGGATCTGGGTATACAGTAGTTATTGTATTAGTAGCACCAGTTTCGCTCATCCAATCATTTAAAGAATAACGAGTACCTGAAACATTAAAATTATTAGCGGTATCATCCTGTAATTCATAAGCATTATTGCTTATTAAAGAGGTATAATTACCATCGTACATATTAACCATAAAACCAGAATTTAATGAAGTGGGAGCTGTTAATTCGTTGTTGGTTACTGATACGTTGGTGTTGCTTACCAATGTACTCATCCTAATGCCTTCAGTGCCGCCTAAGTTGTAAAGAATATTTTCACTAACGGTAAGGTTTCTATTTTCTCCAGTAATGGAAATTCCCCTTCCGTTATCAACAGATGGGCTTGTTTGATGAATTATAAGATTCTTTGTTACTTCACCATTATCCCAATCGTTGATCCCAATATCCCACCCCAAGGTTCTATTTGTAGGCTGTGATAATCCTGGAGACGTAATGATATTATCTTTAATAGTAATATCTTTAAAACGATGCGGATTAGTAGCATCATTACCTCCCATACTAATTGCAACTTCGCAGTCATTATAAAAATTATCCTCAATTGTGATATTAGCAGCATCTCCTGTTTCTGTATTAGCCCATTTATTTCCTATACTTGAAGGCCTGTGAAAAGCATTGCCTCTAAAAATGGCATTTTCTGTATGATAAAAATAAGTATGGTGATTAAAAATAGTGGCTTGCCTAACGGCATCGTCACTACCACCAGCTTTTGAGAACCAGCCATTATGATCAAAAATGTTCTCTTCAAGAAGAATGCCTCCTTTTATATTACTGGTAAAAAAACCTTGAGAATGCTTAATATCTCCATTAACAATAGTGCCGTAATTGTTTCGGATAATATTTCGTCTAACTCTAATATTTTTAATAGTACCCATTCTGTAGCCTTGGATAACATTGCTTCTATAAAAGTTAAATGTGCAACCCTCAATTAATATATTTTCTGTGGTTTGGTTGTTAGCAGTAAAAAAATTAATGCCATCTCCACCATCATAATTAACAAAGTCTATATCGTCTGGGTTTCTAGTATGCGCATAGAAAGAAAGCCCAATAAACCACACATGTTGTGTGCCAAGACAGCATGCGCTAATACCATTATTTGCACCTGTTTTAAGTAATGGCGGCTGACTGCCTGGTCCGTAAGAGGCATAAACTATAGGTCTTGTTAAAGAATTACCGTTTTTTATATTACGGAGTCTTTCGTAAAAAACATCACCTCTTTTAAGAAGGATCCATGCAGCTTCACCATTTGAGATCTGGTTAACTGCGGCAGCTATTGTTCTAAAAGGGTTTATTGCTCCTGCAGGTAAAATAGGGTTACTGCCAATTTCAGTTGCTGTGTTTGAATAGACTTCTCCAGTAGTATCATCTCCAGATGAACTAACGTATAAGATTTTTGATGTATTTTCAGGGTTTAATATACTCCAACCATTTGAATCGTAAGGGTTTTCGATAATCTGACTATGCACCGTTAACAGTGTAAGAAAAATTATTGGAATACATAAAAAATTTTTTGTTTTTTGAAATTTGTTGAAAAGAAAATGTAGGTTTTTCATTGCGATTTTATTTGAATTTGGGTACTCAAAGATATCTTTTTGTTTTTTGAAAGGAGAATTTTTTATTGTTAAAAAGAAGTTAATTCATACAATTGATGCAGTTATATTCTCATAAATTAAATTCTGTAATACCACTTATAATGAAGAATTTAGCTGTTTCTTTGCTATAATTATTTAATAGCTATGGTAATTTAATTAAGTGCTATAAGGAAAATTAAATCGTTTCGTAGAATGTTTCTATAGCTTTAAAACTCGCGTCATATTATCGAGAATGTATCGAGAATGATGAAAAAGCTATTTTATTATGACTCAAAAATGTCAGGCAGTATATCTCTAAAACTACTGAGGCAAAAAAATGAGGCTGTCTAAAATCCAGACAGCCTCGTTTTTTAACTTATTTATTATTAAGGAAAGTTATTCATCACAACTATTCAGTTGTGCTACATATTTAGTAGCCATAGATTTAAGGCGGTTGGTATAATAATCTTTTATTTCCATAACACTTTTTCCAGATATATCTTCAGCAGAAGATTCACTATCTCTAAAAGGTTCGTAATTAGCACAATTACATGCGTTTAAAGTCTTATTGTATGTATTGATATTAGATGTAATAGCACTTTTATAAGAAAGAACCAACTGTTTCTTCTGTACTATTAATTCTTTTTCTTTTTGCTCAGCTAATTTCATTTTGATTTGCTGTTCCTTAAGTTTTAAGGCTTCTTGTTGCTGTTTCAGTCTTTGCTGTTCTCTTTGTAAATCGGTAAGTTCTGGATCTTCACTTCCTCCAGTGGCTTCAACATACGTATTAGTGTCTGAAGAAACAGAACATTTGTCGATTTCTATCACACTGTTTTTACTATAATCTCTGGCACGTTTTACATAAAAACGACCAGCTTCAAACGTTTCAGCACCATCAACTTTTGCCAATAATTCTATACATTTATCAGCAAGTTCCAATGCAGGTTCACAATTACAATCACTCAATGTTTTTTTGGCAAGTTTAAATGATTCTAAAGATCTATTAGCATAATATTGTAAATGATTTATATTATTAGAATCATATGAATCCTTAACATGTGAGTAGGCACTAACAAGATAAGAATTGGTGTAGTCACAATCTCCTTGCCCATTAACAACTAATGATGTGATTAGAAAGAATAATAAGTAATAATTTTTCATAGAATTGGGTTTAATAACATAAATAGGGTTAGCAATGTATTAAAAAGATTATAAAAAACATGTATTTCGTCGGAATAAAATGCGTTTTATGTGATTTTTAATCGATAAATAATTTTACTTGTAATCCTAAAACTACAAATAATTAAAAATAGCCGACTATATTTTGGGGTTTATAGTTTTTATAAAATCATCTATTCTAAGTTTTACCGCATTGTTAATAGTTCCATTTTCAATATAAGTGTGAATGTCACCTAAATAATGCATGCCTAAATAGTTTGCAGATTCAACAAATGGCATAGAAAATCCTTCTTTTAAATCATCGGAATTACTGCAGCTTATCATAGCCATATTTTTACCTCTTAATTTTCTGCCAGTATTTTTATATATTCTGATTAGGTCTGAAATTCTATCAAAAAACACTTTTATAATACCGCTCATGCTATACCAATAAACAGGTGTAGCAAAAATTATAGTATCATAGGACTCAATAATATGCGTTACTAAGCCTAAGAAATCATCATCTTTATTTTTATAGTCATAATCATAATGACCAATATTTTTTGTGTTTAAATCAATAATATCAATACCATTACTCTTTGCTATATAATTGACTATTTTACTAGTGTCCCCGACACTTCTAGAACTACCTTGTAGTATTACGCTTCTATTCATAATTTAAAATATTGTAAAAGTTTAAACGCTTCATTATCAAAGAAACAATTCAAAAGGTATTTATTTAACGATTTTCAATAGAAACAATTAATGACCCGTATGATATAATCGATTAGCTAACATGATATAATCGAGGCATTTTTATATATTTAAACCCATAAACATTTAATAATGGACAATTACAAAGTAACTACGAACATAATATTAGAAAATTCTGAAACTAAAGTCTTAATTGATAACGCAGAAAAAGAGTTAAAAAATGTTAGAAAGAAATTAGGTAAACTTCAAGACACTATTTATGCGCATGGAAAATATGCTGTTTTAGTCTGTTTACAAGGTATGGATACTTCAGGAAAAGACAGTTTAATACGTGAGGTTTTTAAAGATTTTAATGCACGTGGTGTCGTCGTTCATAGTTTTAAAGTCCCTACAGAATTAGAGCTTAAACACGATTACATTTGGAGACATTATATAGCACTTCCAGCTCGAGGTAAATTTGGTGTTTTTAACCGAACGCATTATGAAAATGTATTGGTAACAAGAGTACATCCAGGGTATATTTTAGGGGAAAACATTCCAACAGTGAAAACGGTTGATGATATTGATGATGCATTCTGGAATAAGCGTTTTGATCAAATCAATAATTTCGAAAAATATATAACAGAAAATGGAACCATCATTTTTAAATTTTTCTTAAACCTTTCAAAAGAAGAACAAAAAAGAAGATTGCTCAGGCGTTTAGAGAAACAAGAAAAAAACTGGAAATTTTCTCCAGGTGATTTAAAAGAACGTAAACTTTGGGAAAAGTACCAAGAATGTTATGAAGATGCTATAAATAGAACATCTAAACCGCATGCACCCTGGTATACTATTCCAGCAGATGATAAGCCCACAGCACGTTATATGGTAGCCAAAATAATGTATGATGTTTTGAGTAAATATACAGATATCCAAGAGCCTGAACTTGATGATGATATTAAGGCGAATCTTCAACTGTACAAGGAGGAATTAAACAACGAGTAGGCACCTTATAGTAAGTATTGAACTCATCTTGACTTTTTGTGTTTAACCGAAAATGAGATAAAATGAGTTCAATAATTGTTTTTATGATTTTTTTTAGATTTTAAGCTTTTAATTAGTAGTATCTTTAGACTAAAAAAGTTTTTTATGAATAAATTAAAATTGTTGGTTTATCTTTTAGGCATCATACTTTCAATAAATACATACGCTCAAAGTGATGCTGAAGTCCTTAAAAAAATCTATAAAACATCTTTAACTAATGGTAAAAGTTATGATTGGTTGAATTACCTGTCTAACCAAATAGGCGGACGCTTATCAGGGTCTTTAAATGCAGAAAAAGCAGTTAATTATACAAAAGAAGAACTCGATAAGTTAGGTTTAGATAAGGTTTGGTTACAGCCAGTAATGGTTCCTAAATGGGTACGTGGTTTTAAAGAATATGCATATATAGAATCTGAAAAAGGAAAAACAACAACGGTTAATGTTTGCGCCTTGGGAGGCTCTGTTGCTACGCCTGCACTAGGTTTAAAAGCGCATGTTGTTGAAGTTAAAAGCTTTGAGGAGCTAAAAACACTTGGCAAGGAAAATATAGAAGGAAAAATAATATTTTATAATAGACCCATGCAAGCAGATTTAGTTAACACATTTGAGGCTTATGGAGGGTGTGTTAACCAACGTTATAAAGGCGCTGTTGAAGCTTCAAAGTATGGAGCTGTTGGGGTTATTGTTAGGTCTATGAATTTAAGGCTGGACGATTTACCACATACAGGAAGTATGACTTATGATGATTTACCCGTAGCAGATCGTATTCCTTCTGCTGCCATTAGTACCAATGATGCAGAATTGTTGAGTACAATGCTAAAACTTAACAAATCTTTAAAATTCTATTTTAAGCAAAATTGTAAGCAGTTTAAAGATGTCTTGTCTTATAATGTTATCGGACAAATAACAGGAAGTGAATTTCCAAATGAATATATGATTGTTGGTGGCCATTTAGATTCTTGGGATTTGGGTGACGGTTCTCATGATGATGGTGCTGGTGTCGTTCAATCTATGGATGTATTGCGACTGTTGAAAGCATCAGGAATAAAGCCTAAAAGGAGTATTCGTGTTGTATTGTTTATGAATGAAGAGAATGGCTTAAGAGGTGGAAAAAAATATGCTGAAGTAGCTAAACAAAAAGGAGAAAAACATGTCTTCGCTTTGGAAAGTGATGCAGGTGGATTTACGCCACGTGGGTTTTCTTTCGATTGCAATGATGCAAGTTTTAATCAGGTATTAAGTTGGCAACCGTTGTTTAAACCCTATTTGATTCATTATTTTGAGAAGGGGGGTAGCGGAGCAGATGTTGGGCCGCTAAAAACAAAGACCAATGTATTGGCAGGGTTAAGACCAGATTCACAACGCTATTTTGATCATCACCATGCGAGTAACGATACCTTTGATGCTGTTAATAAACGAGAGTTGGAATTAGGAGCTGCCACCATGACAGCATTGGTTTATTTGTTTGATAAATATGGGGTCAACCCAATTGTAAATGAGAAACAAATAAAGAAATAGTTATGCGGAATGAAAAGCTAAAGATTTACGATCAGCTCATAGATAAATGCCCTAGATTTGAGCGAAAAGGAAAAACAATGCCATATACGTCTGCTAATGGATATATGTTTTCTCTTTTTAATAAGGATTGTGAAATAGGTATTAGGTTTTCAAAAGAAGTACAGGAAAAATATATAAAAGAATTCAATTCATCAATATATAAGTCATACGGTGCAGTCATGAAGGGTTACGCATTGATTCCCCAAAATATGTTGGAAGATTTAGATCATGTTGCGCGTTATTTAAATGAAAGCTACGATTACGTCATGTCACTAGAACCAAAATAAAGTACAATGGATAAACTTACTATGATTCTTGCCTTACTGATCTCAACATTTGTAATGGCACAATCCGAAAAAGAAAAATTGCCTTATTATGAAATACCAAATCAGCCCGAAAGCTATACAGCTGGTACTGTAGCTGCCAGAATGGTAGATGGATTGGGTTTTCGCTATTATTGGGCTACGGAAGGTTTAAGACATGAAGACCTTGTTTATAAGCCTAGTGAGAGTGGACGTAGCAGTGCTGAAACGATAGATCATTTACTGGGGCTTTCAAATTTTATTCTTAGTTCAGTATCTGAGCAGGGAGAAAGAACCAAACAAACTGAGCTCACTTTTGAAAGCAAAAGAAAGCAAACGCTATTAAATTTAAAAAAGGTCTCAGATATTTTAAGAACTATGGATGATGTGTCTAAATTTGATAATGATAGATTTCCTTTTTGGAATATTCTCAATGGTCCTATAGCAGATGCCTTATGGCATTGCGGTCAGGTTGTTATGCTTCGTCGTGCTTCAGGAAATCCCTTTAATTCTAAAGTGAGCGTTTTTAGCGGGAAATTAAAAGAGTAGAAATCATTATAAAAATAAAAAAAAGCTGTCTTTAAAATTATTTTTTTAGACAGCTTCTTTTATTTAGATCAGGTTTGATCTTAGAGGCTAATTAGTAATTAGGCTCTGCTTTTTAGTTTGAATATACCATAGATAATGGATAAAACGGCTATAAAAATACCAGTAGCTATTAGTTCGTCAGTTGATAAATTAGACAAAAAGTATAAAATAATAGCGATAGAAAGTATAGGCACTAAAAACCCTCCAGGGATTTTGAATTCTCCTTCTTTAGGTTTTTGAGATTTACGTAATTTCATAACCGATAGTGCAACACCTAAATAAATAATCAAGATGGCACTACTGGCAATTATGGCCAATTTTTCAAAACTACCAGTTGCAGAGACAATAAAGCCAATAATAGTATATACGATAATGGCTATATATGGTGTTTCAAAAGACTTGTGAATTTTAGATAATGTTTTTAATGGGATAACGTTGTCTCTGGACAATGCATATACAACCCTAGGGTTGTTGAGTATGGAGCCGCTTAAAAAGCCAAACATGGAAACAACGGCTCCAATAAATAATAAAGTAAAGCCTAAAGGTCCAAAAATAACTTTAGCAGTCTCAGCCAACGGAGCAGCTTTAAAATTAGGTAAATCACTGCCTAAAACACCTTGAGATACTGTTTGAATTAAAATGTACATACATACTACAATCAAAATACTAATAAATATAGCCTTTGGGACTGTACGTTTTGGATTTATAACTTCACCACCAACTACAAGTCCCGTTTCTGCTCCCTGAAAAGCAAAAAATAAAATTAAAGAGGTTTCTCCAATCTTTCTGGTACTAGGCATGGCGTCTATATATAGATTATTAAATGATACGTCTTTCCATCCAATAAGCACGAGGATGAGTAAAGGTGTTAATTTGGCAATAGTATTGAATTTAACTAAGCCAATGCCCTGTTTTAATCCAATGATGTTGATATAAGCCAGCCCAAAGAAAATAATAAATAAAAATAATAAACGGATCCATTCACGTTCAAAAATAGGATAAGCCGAGCCTAATATATTCACTAAGGCATTAGATACTGCTGCATCTGCGAATAACGTACCAATTATTGCAAAAATACCTCCTAAAAATCCAGCATATTTACCAAAAGCAGTCTCAATATACGTATAGGGCCCTCCAGTATTTATGACTTTACTGCCAGCTTCGGCAAAGCATAACATGACAAGGGCTATTAAAATACCACAAAAGATATAAGCAGTAATACTAGAAGCTCTCATTTTAGAAGCTATAACAGCAGGCAATGCAAAAATACCAGCGCCTATAATGATATTAACAATATTGGCAGATAAACCCAGAACACCAACAGTTCTTTTAAAATTTTCACTTTTTTGTTTCATACTATTATAAGTAGTCATTTTTTATAGGCGCTTGTACTAAAATCTTTTTGTGCCATATTAAAACAGATGCACCGGTTAAAAAAACAAAAACAGGGTTTAAGATATCAATGGATTTAATGTGGGTGGTTTTTATCTGCATAAATAGTCTACTGAAGTGTTTTTAATTACTAAACATAACCTAGAATTCTTTAAAAGTAGACAAACAACTTAAATAAAGCAAAATAGTTAATCTGTTATTAACTATTAAATTGGAAGTTTCAGTAGATAAACAGATAATATCAACATGTTAAAGATATTCCTACAAATATTCGTTTTTTTTTATTATATTGATGTAAAGTACTACAGAATTTACGATAATTATGATGAGGTTAATTCTAAATGATTATCATCAAACAGAAAAAACACATAAGCTGGAATGTTTTAAACTGTTGCTCGTAGTATAGATATTTGAATTAAGTAATTTCAGAGTATTATAAGTACAGAGAGTAACGAAAATTCTGAAATTAAAAATGTCCAATATAGATATATATTGGACATTTTATTTGATTCTTAATTAAGGTTATTTAACCAGGACTTTTTCTTTTTTTGAAGAAAAATCTACTTCAATTTGATTTTTAGTAATATCCTCAAAAGTTTCTCTTTTTCTAATTAAATGTGCTTTGTTCTTATACCATAAAACTTCAGCGGGTCGATATCTGGAGTTGTAATTACTAGCCATAGAAAAGCAATAAGCTCCAGCATTTTTAAAACATAAAATGTCTCCTTCGTTTATTTCGTTGATCCGACGGTTGTTTCCAAAAGTATCAGTTTCACAAATATAACCTACAACCGTGTAAAAACGCTCATGTCCTTTAGGGTTAGATATATTTACAATATCGTGATGAGATCCATAAAACATGGGTCTAATGAGATGATTAAAACCAGAGTCTACCTGTGCGAATACTGTAGATGTTGTTTGCTTTACAGCATTTACTTTAGTTAAAAAGCTTCCAGATTCACTTACCAAAAATTTACCAGGCTCAAAAGCCAGTGTTAATTCTTTTCCGTAATTTTTACAAAATTCATTGAACCTTGCAGATAGTTTCTTTCCTAATTCTTCAATATTGGTCTCAATATCTCCTTGTTTGTAAGGTACTTTAAAACCAGAGCCAAAATCAATAAAATCTAAATTTTTGAATTGCTTTGCGGTTTCAAATAGTATTTCACTAGCATATAAAAAGACTTCAATATCCAAGATATCACTACCTGTGTGCATATGAATACCGTTGATGGTCATTTTAGTATTTTCTACAATACGTAATATATGTGGTATTTGATGAATGGAAATTCCAAACTTAGAATCGATATGTCCAACAGAAATATTACTATTACCGCCTGCCATAACATGTGGGTTAATTCGAATACATACAGGTATTTTTGGGTGTTTGGTCCCAAACTGTTCTAATATAGAAAGGTTATCTATATTAATTTTAACTCCCAATTTAGCAGCTTCTTCAATTTCAGTTAGAGACACACCGTTTGGCGTGAAAATAATCTGTTCTGGTAAAAAACCAGCAGCCAGACCTAGTTGTACCTCTTGAATAGACACGGTATCTATACCAGACCCCAGTGAATTTAAAAGTTTTAATATAGATATATTAGACAATGCTTTAACGGCATAGTTAATCTTAAGTTTTTTAACATTTTTAAAGGCACCAGTTAGCCTTTTATATTGATTTTCAATTTTTTCTGCATCATATACATAAACGGGGCTCCCAAAATCTTGTGCAATTTTCAGCAATTGACTTTCTAACATAATTTTTCTAATTTTTTTCAAAGATATTTCATTCAAATAAATAAAAAATAAATAATTAAAAAATTATACAAATTAAACAACATGTTAATTATTTAACAATTAGATTTTGACATATGAATGTTGGTAAGTTTTCGTAATTAAATTTAGGGTAAGTAATAGCTATTATTTACATTTGCTTTTCTTAAAACGATTACGCGAATTATGAACTTACACGAATATCAAGGTAAAGAAATATTAAGTAGCTTCGGGGTACGTATACAACGTGGTATAGTAGCCCAAAATGCTAACGAAGCAGTTGCAGCTGCAAAACAATTAACAAACGAAACTGGAACAAGCTGGCATGTTATAAAGGCACAAGTTCATGCAGGAGGACGTGGTAAAGGCGGCGGTGTAAAACTAGCAAAGAACCTGCAAGAGGTAGAAGAAATTGCAGGACAAATTATTGGAATGAATCTAATTACCCCTCAAACATCTGCTGAAGGTAAAAAAGTGCATCAGGTTTTAGTGGCTGAGGATGTTTATTATCCAGGAGAAAGCGAAACGGATGAGTTTTATGTATCTGTATTATTAAATAGAGCAACTGGGCGCAATATGATTATGTATTCTACTGAAGGAGGTATGGATATTGAAACTGTTGCAGAAGAAACTCCAGATTTGATTTTTACAGAAGAAATTGATCCAGCTGTTGGTTTGTTACCATTTCAGGCTAGACGTGTGGCTTTTAATCTTGGTTTGTCAGGTTTGGCATTTAAAGAGATGACAAAATTTGTTACTGCTCTGTATACAGCCTATGTGAAATCTGATTCTTCTTTATTTGAGATTAATCCCGTTTTAAAAACGAGTGATAATAAGATCATGGCTGTCGATGCTAAAGTGACTATTGATGACAATGCGCTTTACAGACATAAGAACTATATTGATTTGCGTGATGTACGTGAAGAAAGTGCTATAGAGGTTGAAGCTGGAGAACTTGGTTTAAACTATGTAGATTTAGATGGAAATGTTGGTTGTATGGTAAATGGAGCAGGATTGGCCATGGCTACTATGGATTTAATTAAGCAAGCAGGAGGAGAGCCAGCTAACTTTTTAGATGTTGGAGGAACGGCAGATGCGGCTCGTGTAGAAGCGGCTTTTAAAATTATATTGAAAGACCCAGCAGTAAAAGCTATTTTAATAAACATCTTTGGAGGTATTGTACGTTGTGATCGTGTCGCGCAGGGTGTTATTGACGCTTATAAAAATATGGGAACCATAAATGTTCCTATTATAGTTCGTTTACAAGGAACAAATGCAGACATCGCCAAAGAATTGATAGACAACTCTGGTTTAGATGTTATGAGTGCAACAGAATTCCAAGAAGCAGCAGATAAAGTACAGCAAGTTTTAGCATAGTACACATTATATAAATAAAAAGAGCAACATATTTTAATTGTTGCTCTTTTTTTGTGCTTTATTCTCACCTTTTTTTGGCATGGGGCCTCTTAAGTGAATGACAAGTCCGTTTAAAAAATTACGTAAAATTTGATCACCGCATTCCATATATTTAGGGTGATCTTCTCTTCTAAAAAATGCACCTAGTTCACTTTTGGATATCCTGAAATCAACCAGACTTAGAATTTTTACTATATCATCATCACGAAGTTTCAATGCGACCCGTAATTTTTTTAAAACATCATTATTTGTCATAAGATTAATTTCTATTTCTTTTAATTCTTAAAATTATTCAATTATTTAAAAAGAATATGCAGCTTTAGCGTTTTCTTAGTTTTGACAAAGATACTTTAAATATTGATTTTTAATGTAGCTTGTTAAAGATGAAATATAAGGATTTAAATTGCTTATAATCAATTAATTAGTAGATATGTTTTTTTTAAAACTAAATTTGATAAAATGACGAAATGCAATTTTATTAGATGAATAAAAGACCATTATTGACGAAATAAATAAAACTTACGACCAAATACCTACCGTTTTTCGATAAGTTACATTATATACACGATTATTAAATTACTCTTGTGCGTACCTTTATACTATAATTAATTAATTCCCTGAATGATGGTTAATAGAGTAGAAAAATTAAGTCTTTTATCTGAAATGATTGCATTTGCAAAATATGATAAAGATATAAAGGATATAGAGTATAATTTTTTATTGGGTGTTGCAAAGCAACTCGATATAACACGAGAAGACTTTGAATATTTAATAGATCACCCTGTTACCTATACGCATTTAAAATCGCATAGTGAGCGTATAGTACAGTTTCATAGGTTAGTATTGCTAATGAATATCGACCAAGAAAATGAAGGCAACCCTTCTGGTGCTATAAAATTATATAATTTCGGTTTACGTATGGGGCTAAGCCATGAGTCCATTACTAAGGTACTGTATTTAATGGAAAGTTTTCCAAATAAAATCGTACCACCAGATGTGTTGATTGATATATTTAAGACACAATATAATTAATAATAATCTGCTAAGTATTTATTAAATATGTTGTACCCTCTTTTTGAGGGGTATGGAAAAGCTAAAAGTTTAAACTTTTAGCTTTTCTAGTTTATTTTGGTAACCTTTAATCTCATCACGTAATTTTGCCGCAACAATAAAGTCTAAGGCTTTAGCAGCTTCTTCCATTAGTTTGCGTTTTTCACGGATTTTCTTTTCCAATTCTGGTTTTGTTAAATATTCGCTTTCAGGCTCTGCTGCTTTTAAAGCTTCCAATTCATAACTATAGGTGCTTACCGAGTTTTTAGATAAAACATTATCTAAACTTTTATTGAGTGCTTTTGGCGTTATATTATTTTTTGTATTATAAGCAATTTGTTTTTCGCGTCTGTAGTTAGTCTCATCAATGGTCTTTTGCATACTATTGGTTACTTTGTCTGCGTACATAATGGCTTTACCATTTAAATTCCTTGCAGCTCTACCTACAGTTTGCGTTAGAGAACGCGTTGAACGTAAAAAACCTTCTTTATCGGCATCTAAAATAGCAACCAGGGAGACTTCAGGTAAATCTAAACCTTCTCTTAAAAGGTTTACACCAACTAAAACATCAAATAAGCCTTTACGCAAATCCTGCATGATTTCTACACGCTCTAAAGTATCAACATCACTATGAATATAACGACAACGCACCTGTATTCTATCTAAGTATTTTGTTAACTCTTCTGCCATTCGTTTGGTAAGCGTTGTAACTAAAGTACGTTCATCTTTTTCAACACGTTGTTGTATTTCTTCTATTAAATCATCGATTTGATTTAAACTTGGTCGCACTTCAATAATAGGATCTAATAAACCTGTTGGGCGAATCACTTGCTCAATATAAATACCGTCTGTTTTTTGAAGTTCATAATCTGCAGGTGTGGCACTTACATAGATAACCTGATTTTGAATAGCTTCAAATTCTTCAAATTTTAGCGGCCGATTATCCATAGCAGCTGGTAATCTAAAACCATACTCGACCAGATTTTCTTTTCTACTTCTGTCACCACCATACATGGCATGTACTTGAGAAATAGTTACATGGCTTTCATCTACAACCATTAAATAATCATCTGGAAAATAATCTAATAAGCAGAAAGGACGGGTACCAGGCATTCTACCATCAAGATAACGCGAATAATTTTCTATACCAGAGCAATATCCTAATTCACGAATCATTTCTAAATCAAATTCGGTACGCTCCTTAAGCCGTTTTGCTTCCAAATGTTTGCCAATTTCTTTAAAATAATCATGTTGTTTAACCAAATCATCTTGAATATCTTTAATGGCACCTTGTAACACATCGGGTGAAGTAACAAACATATTGGCAGGATAGATAGTGAGCTGATCGTATTTTTCAATAACCTCGTTGGTTTGAATGTTGAATGATTCAATGTCTTCAATTTCATCTCCAAAAAAGTGAATTCTAAAGGCATCATCTGCATAACTAGGGAAAATATCTACGGTATCACCTTTTATTCTAAAGTTTCCATGTTTGAAATCGGCTTCTGTTCTCGAATATAAACTTTGTACTAATTGATGTAATAGTTTTGTTCTGGATATTACCTGGTCTCGTTTTAAGGCCACTACATTTTTTTGGAATTCAATAGGATTTCCAATACCATAAATACATGAAACGGATGCAATCACAAGAACATCCCGACGTCCAGAAAGCAGGGAAGATGTCGCACTTAAACGCATCTTTTCAATTTCTTCGTTAATAGATAAATCTTTTTCTATATATACACCAGAAACAGGGATATAGGCTTCTGGTTGGTAATAATCGTAGTAAGAAACAAAATACTCCACAGCATTATTAGGAAAAAACTGCTTAAACTCCGAGTATAATTGAGCTGCCAGTGTTTTATTATGTGCCAAAACCAAAGTTGGACGTTGTACTTCCTGAATAACGTTAGCAACGGTAAAGGTTTTTCCAGACCCAGTTACACCAAGTAATGTTTGATATTTCTCGTTGGATTTAATACCCTCAACAAGTTGTTTTATGGCTTGGGGCTGATCTCCTGTAGGACTAAATTCAGATTCAATTTTAAACTGCATGTTGCAAAATTAAGCAAAATATACATGCTATCGTTTTAAAGTAAAATGTCCAGAAAACTCTCTGCCATCTTGTAGATAAACCCTAAACCAATAATCATCTGTTGGCAACTGTGTACCATTAAAAGTTCCGTCCCAACCATCAGATTGAACCGATAATTGCTTTAACAATTTTCCATATCTGTCATAAATCAAAACAGCAGTATTAGGTTGTACAGTGTCACTAATCCCTTTAATTTTCCAATAATCATTAACATTATCACCATTAGGGGTGAAATATTTTGGATGCCCTATAACTGAAATAGGTAATGTAGAAACTCCACAAATTGCATCTCGAACATATATGGTATAAAATCCAGGGCTTATATTATTGAAAAAAGGATCTTCTTGATATATTATAAAAGAAGAACCTTCTGCTCTTAAAGCATATTCATAATTACCTCGACCAAGATTGGTTGTATCTATGGTCACGGAATTGTTTTCAGATAGATCAACAATGGTAACGGCATCTTGCGTGATGTTAGCTATTTCTGAAGCTTTCACATTAACAGTTAAGGTTCTGGAGCAACCAGTTCCATCTGTTTTAGTCAAAGTAATTGAGTAGATTCCAGGTGTTGATACTGTTAATGTCTCGTCGTTAGAAAGGGTAGAACCATCTTCATAAACCCATTCATAAGTAAATATTTCGTTAATATTGGCCTCGATAGGATCTAACGTTACAGAAAATGTTGGATCGGAAGTACATACTATTTCTTCTGGATTAATAGTGAATTCTGGTAAAGGATTTACTTCTAAATCAATAGTTGTACTTGCTGTACAAGAGGTGTTATCGGGGTTTATAACCCTTACGGTGATGGTTTGATTTCTTGAAATCAAAGGGTTTGGAAGGGATGTGCTATCTGTTATTAAGATGCCATTTTGATTAACATAATCAAAATAGATGTCCATGCCTGATTGATTTCCTAAAATTGTACTACTAAATGTAGAGGTATCGAAGGGATACTCGCCATCATCGTCATCATCATCTGCATCACCGTCACATACTATTTGGGCTAATATTTGATTTGCTACAGGTTGAATATCCACTCTAAAGGCAATAGTCGTTTCGTCATAACAAGGCCCATCGGGAGCTGCTGTACTGTTGTTGGTAACCCGAGCAGTAATGGTTTGCGAGGGAGATAGGAATGTATTTGGAAATGGACTGGAAATTAAATTTCCATCAAAATCTGTTAACTGATTACCCGAATCGTCAAAGTAGGCAACTGACACATCTGTTAAACCTTGTCCATTTAATATGTTGGTTTCTAAGTTAGCTGTATCAAAAAGAAACCCATTATTAGGATCGGTATCATTATCACATTCTATAAAATCAGTAATGCTATTTGCAACAGGTAAAGCTTCTACATTTAATAATACATGTGCGCCTAAGGCTAAGCAGTCATTAGCAATATCGCTATCAACTCTCACATATATAAATTGGGATCCAGGATATCCTATATTTCTATAATCTGATATATCTGTGATTTCATTAATTTCTGCTAGGGCATCAGCTTCATTTCTAAAATAACGTGGAGGCAAAGGGTTTTGTCCAGGAGGTATAAGGCTTAAAATATTGGATGTCACACTACTAAAATCGAAGGTGGCTATACCGTCTCGATTATCATTATTCATGTTATCGAGGCCATTAGTATCTAGAAAATCATCACATTGATTAAAGGTTAACAGATATGTTGATGGAATGACCGTTGTTGATACGTTTAGTTGAACCTCTGAAACTTGTGCACATCTAAAAGATGATTCTACACGTGCCCAAATGATATCCGAACTCACAGTTCTATTAATAAAGGTGGTTGGGTCATTAATATAATCAGGACTTGTAGCATCACCAGATACTGCAGCTGCCTGTGTTAAAAAATATGTAAATGTTTCATTAGAAGCATTTGTCGAAATTTCATTGTTAGCTTCTGTTAGGTTAAAAGGACTGAAGCCAAGTGTTGTTAAGTCTTCGTCGTCACATTGTACTAGTACAACAGGCGAATTTACAATAGGTAAGGGACGTACGGTTAATTCCATATCGCCTGAATATAAACCACATGTATTGCCAGCTACGTTTAGGAAAGCCCGATATCGATATGTGTTTAATGATAGTGGTGTCGATGTAATATTTAAATTAATGGTTTGAGAACCGCTATATGTGGTGTTATCAGTAACCATACTCCAATTAGCACCACCATCTGTACTGAATTCCCATTGAATGGTATCAATAGGAGATGTTGCTATAGATATTACTGTATTTGAAGATTCGCAAATTTCAGCATCTGCAGGTTGTGTTGTTATGGTTATGGGGGCATAATCCAAATAATCACTATTAGGGATGGTGTAGCCGTCACTGGCATTTGTAACTAAGCCTTGTCCAGTATTAAGATCGGCAATTAAATCGACAATGACTGTGCCATCACCTAGATAGTTATCAGCATTAGCATCAGAAAAACCAGCTTCAATAACATCACTGCAGGTATCTCCATCACTATCGAAATCTATATAACTAAAAATAGTATCTGTATCAAAGTCGTTGAGTATATAGCCTATAATATTACTATCTGGTGTAGTTTCAGCATTATCATCCCATCCGTTTTTTCCAAATGATCCGCCACTATCTATAATACCGTTTAAATCTGTATCGGATAAAAGTCCTAACTGCCCTGATTCTATTAAATCTGTTATACCATCATTGTCACTATCAAGATCATAAAAATCGAAAACACTATCGGTATCAGAATCTAAAGGACTTGCTGTTATATCATAAATATCATCTAGTCCATTGAAATCAGCGTCAATGCCAGATAAAGGGACTAATGCTCCTGTATTTTCTATATAATCAGGGATTCCATCATTATCACTGTCTAAATCAAGTTCGTCCTTAACACCGTCAAAATCGGTATCTTTTTTGAAACAAGTGAGAGATATCACGCCATTAAATGTGGAAGCGGTGTTTGTGTTTGCTAATTTATGGACAAAAGAAAACCCATCAACTTGATTGGCGAAAAACTGATAAGGGGTATTGCCTAAAGGCGAAGGATTTATTTTGAAATGAATTTCGGATCCTGAAATTTGAGTAATACCTGTTTCAAAAACGCCATCAAAATTAGAATCAATTCGTAAACGATCATCAGGGTCGACAAGCGTGATGTTTTTATTTACGGGTAATACTTTTACAATAAAATATTCACCAGAGGTTTCCACATGTGAGATTGCTGCATCTTCTATAAATTTCACATTTACGGGTTCTGTAAAAACCAACGAATATGTACTTTCTGCATCAGCAGCAGGTTGAACAGTACTTGTAAAACCACCCATGTTGGTCCCAGAAATAGTGTTGTTTGTATTTCCAGAGCTGTTATTTTGGCTGAATGTAGATGAGGTTATGGACGTATTATTTGTATTATCCTGAAAAATAAGTTGTGGCTGATTTATGTTGGCAATATTTATAGTAACATCACCTCTGGATTCCGTACAATTAAGTATACCGTCATTATCATTATCAATATCAATATTGTCAATAATACCATCATTATCAATATCGTCAGGGCATATGCTTACAGGTACTTCAGCAGACTCTAATCTGTCTAAGGTACATGTAATAACCCCAATTAATTTGTATTTTCCAGGTACAGTGGGGGTTAAAGTAGGCGTACTTATAAATAGGTTTTGGAATCCCGTTCCATCATCAAACCACCATTCGAAACTGTCAAAATTTTGAGTATTTGCTGCTTCTAAAGTGATATTAGGGATACAATTTCCCAATGTTGCGAATTGTGCATCAAAATTAATTTCTGGAGCCGAAGGAAACCCAGAGTAAAAACTTCCAGATGTAGCGGCACCATTAAAGTTAAAATAAGCACAGTATAATTCGTCACTACTTTCCACAGATATGTTTCCTGAGAGCCCAACTACCTTATAAGTAACATAATCAGGTTTGCCATCAACAGTATTAGGGCCAGTTGTAGAAAAATTAGATATAGGGGTGTTATTTATGGTCACGGTAGCTCCAGATTTTGTAACTACGGTAACACCTCCATTGTAATTAGTATTTCCAATGTTTTCAATATTAGCAATATTGTCTAGCTTTCCTCTAGCTTCGCAACTTAAAGGAGGTACGAAAAATAGTCCTTGGTTAGCTTCGCTAGTTGTAGCACCTACACCTTGGTAAGCAAAGACGGGCATAGAGGTTTCAACGTACATATTACCACTGGCATTATAATTATTTCCCTCTATTAAATAATAATCTCCTGCATTGATAGTTGCTACTGGCGTACTACCATTTATGCTTACAGTTGTATTATCTGTATGCGCTACAATTAATATATTCTCCCATGCATCATTGCCATCACCTTTGACAAAAATATATTCTGTACCAACTTTAGAAACATCCACAATTTGATCGATACCATAATCTCTACCACCACCATTAGAAAAACTACCATTTGCTGAACCACAGTTTACGACGATGGGTTTATCAGAATTTATTAAGCATCCTATTAATCCATCACGGTTGGTAACGGAGGAACTACTGTTTGTTGCTATGGTATAGCTTTCTCCTTTATTTAAAGTCGTATTTACTGGTATTGCTCCGCTATAATTTTTAATAATAATACCAGCAGGAAGGTCGCTAAAAGTGACTTGTGTATTATCTTCTGTTGCCATAACCGAGGCAAAATTCAAATAATTATCTTGAGGGTTTTCATTAGTATAACTTCCCACTCTAAAAGTAGTTCCCAAGGCTGGAAGTCCTTTACTAACTAATGCACCAGCTTGAGCTCCGCCCCCAGCATTCATTCTTATGGATACATAAATAGTGCCTTCAGCTTCAATGATATAACCTTTATTATTGACAACGGTACTAGTCTGTGGAGAAGGAATAAATAATTGTCCATTTCCAGACCCCAACGGGATTTGTCGAGGATTGGCATTTGAAACGTTACCAGTTATATAATTAGATACTGGTTGTCCAATAGGCATGATCGTATATGGAATATCTGAAGCACTTGGAGTTGATAAATAAATATACTGATCTCCTGGGTTTGCATTTCCAAATTCAGCACTGGTTAATGGTGGAATATAATGTGTTTTACTTAATTGAGCATAGCCTTGTGTACTAATGGCCATTATAAATATTAAAAATATTTTTTTTAAAAATGCTGATGATTGCATAGGTTTTCGCTAATAATAAAGGAGTCTAAATGAACTAAATATATGGTATTTAGTTCATTTAGACTTTATAAAATTAGGAAGGTTTAATTTTTTTAGATAAAAAGAATAAAAAGACGGTTATTTCATAAAATAATCGTTAAAATAATCTTACTTTAATAATAAAGGCATCTAGATTTTTTCTATTTCCTAAAAAATGGCTAAAATTCGTTCTTATTTCGTTATTTTAATGTTATCGTTTTAGGGCAAAGTGCCCTTTAAGATTAAAAGCATTACCATCTTGAATAACGTCTGCAGAGAACCAATAATCATCAGAAGGCATATTTTCTCCGTTGTAGGTACCGTCCCAACCTATGGATGTATGCGGTAAGGTTTTAATAAGTTTGCCATGTCTATTGTAAATATATACAATCGTACCTGGTAATAACTCAATACCTACTATATGCCAAGTATCATAAAAACCATCATTATTTGGTGTGACAAATTTTGGTATATCTATAACAACGACATCTTCTGTAATATCCATGCATCCATTTAAATCCCTAACTGTAACTGTATGTCTGCCAAATGTTACATTTTCAAAAACATTAGATGTTTGAGGTTCGCCATCATCCAATATAAATACATAATCACCTATATTACTGGTATCAATATCCACAGTGATACTATTAGGATCAGCAAAATTGACTGTTGTTGTAAAATTTATAGTGGCTGCTTGAGAATCTATTACAGAAAAATTATGAGTATACGGGCAATCACCACCTATTAAATACGGTCTGGTAACTGTTACCGAATAATTTCCTATATCATTTATGTCATTTAATAATATTTCTGGTGAGGTTGCACCTGTAGACCATAAATAGGTATCGTCTGGATGACCAGTATCTGCACTAATTACCAAAGGTAAATTATCTATACATAATGGTACGATATCACCAATAGGTATAACAGGTAAAGGATTGATACGTGTTGTAAATTGTGTAGTATCGTAACACTCTGTATTATTATTTTCAATACGCGCATATAATATTTCACTATCAAATGCTATATAATTGTTGTCTATAGCATTCGTGCCAGCTTCTGCGTTGGCTGGATCGTTATAATAGCTAATAGTATAGTCTGCGGCACTTTGAGTTCCTAAAATTGTATTGGCAGTTAATGTTGGTAAGTCAAATTCGAAAAGACCGTCAAAGTCATCATCACAAGCAATTATGCTAGGTGTTGTATTCGCAATAGGGTTTGGATTTATTTGTAGCTCAAATGAAGGTGTAATAAAGCAGCCCGTTAAAGGATTTGTAACCCTTATAAAGATAGTATGACTACTTGCTGTATAGTTATATATATTATTTAGAGGCGCTTGATTATTATCGGCATCACTTTGCGAACTGTGATATGAAATATTGACCGAGCCAGGATCATCTACAATCATAGCATCAACTGTCGATAAATCAAATGTATCTGTATCATTATCACATATTGGTATGGTTGTTATGGTATTAGTAGGCGGTGGCAGGTTTATTTCCAATTCTAAAGGAACCACACTAAAGCAGCGGGTTAGAGTATTTGCTACTTTTATATAAACTGTTTTGGCACTTGAACTAAAATTTGCTGGGTCTGGTATTTCATTCGTGTTATCTAAGCCATCATTTTGATTTATATCTTCAAAATTTTCAAAGTAATTTGTTATAAGATTGGTTTGGATTCTATCTAAAATTTCAAAATCAGCTGTTGTTAAATCAAATATTGTGTTTCCATTATAATCTTCATCACAAAGAGTCATAGGTAAAGGCGTGGTAATGTCTGGAGCAGCAAGTATATTAATACCTATTTCTTCAATGACAAAACATAGCGAGTCTTCACTTTCAATTCTGGCGTATATGGTTTGAGGGTTTCTTGTATTTTGATAATTTAGGGGTAAGGGATTGTTGTTGTTTTCTGCATCCGTTCGGGTAAGGTGAAATGTAATGTTTAAGGGCTCTGGAGGCGTAGGCCCTTCAATTTCCAAGATTTTTTCATTCAGATCAAAAGTATCAATGCCATCATTACTAATATCGTCACATCTTAAAAATGGTGTAGGAACATTATAAACAGGGTCTGGTGATACTTGTAATATAAATGATGATGTGTCTGAGCAACTGGCATCGGTTACGTTTTCAACTCTTACAAAAATAGTTTGCGGGCTGGATGTGTTTTGATAAATAGCATTCTTATCTATAGCATTTCCTATATTTCCTGAGGTGGCATCTATTTCATCCTCAAAATAATAGACTTCTTTACCTGTTTGACCATTTAATATTTCAGCATCTTTATCAGATAAAATAAAGTCTGCAGTATTGCCGCCTCCAGTTTGACAAATTTGAAAGTTACCAATAGTTGGAATATTGGGTAATGTATTAACAATAACTTCTAGTTCAACAATATTATAACATCCAGAACTGCTTATGTTGCTTTCCACTCTTACATATATAGTTTGAGTTGTGGCATCAAATGCAGTAGGCGTAGTAATAGTGTTTGTGGGGGTATCAGCATCTGCATCATCAAAAGATGTAAAGAAATCTATATCCAAACCTGTTGGATCTGCTACGATTTCAGGAATTTTATCTTCAAGATTTATTCTAGAAATACCATCATTATCCGTATCACAAATAACAAATGGTGTTGGGGTTGATGCAGCTGGTGCTAAAACCACTTGAATTTCGAAAAAATTAGTTGTTGAACACCCTGTATCATTATTCGTAATTCGAGCATAAATAGGCTCTATAGGGTTTGTATTTGTATAAAAGTCTGGTAATCTATTAGATATTATATTATTATCTGCATCTGCGGCAGTAGGAAAATAGGTTACCGAAAAATTGGTGTTACCATTTGTTACCATATTGTCAAGAGAATGCAAATCAATGCTAACGATACCATCGTCATCCGTATCACAATAGGGAATAGGGTTTGCACGATTAAATTGTAATATTGGATTAACGAGTAATGTTATATCACCAACTTCTGAACAATTGCCATCGTTTAGGCGTACATATAATAATTTAGGGCTAGTTGCTTCGTATAAGACACCTTTGGGGATCGGGTTGATATTGTTATCTCTATCAGGTTCTGTTTCATAAAAAGTTACAGTAACAGGGTTAGGCAAGTCATCGGAGATGAAAGATTCAATGGTCGTTAGATTAAATTCTAAAGTATCGTTTTCGTCATCATTATTATCGCACAAAGCAAAATCACCTAAGTTTGTTCCCGTTAAAAGTAGGTTGGTATGAATTTCTAGTGGTATAATTGAGGCGCAAAGTGTTGTATTATCTTCTATGCGTATGTATACGGTTTGTTCTTCAAAGTTCACATTTTGATAATTGGTTGTATTGGCAATAGGGTTGGTACCAGCATTTGCATTATCAAAGCTCTCATGAAATGTTGGGCTAACGTTAGCAGGTAAACCGCCAATAATATTATTTAAAGCATCGGTTAAATCAAAACTGGCCGTGCCGTCTAAGTCTCTATCACAGGCATCCAGATACAGGGTATTCCTGTCAACTATAGGGCTTATCGTAATATCGACCGTTAATGTTTCAGAGCTGTTAACGCAACCCGTTAATGAGTTTATCACACGAACATAAACGATTTCAGCATTTGGAGGCGCATTGTTGTTGACATACGGTGATATTATCGGGTTATTGCCTGTATTAGCATCTGCTGGATTACGGTGATAAGATACTATCAAATTACTTTGACCATTAGTTATTTCATCATCTCTTTGTGTTAGGTCTATGATAGCAAAACCATCAGGAGAATCATCTTCATCACAAACTTCTAAGTTTGATGGCGACGTTATACTAGGAACGGGATTTACAACTAAATTGAATGTAGTGTAGGCAAAACAGTTACTGTCTAAATCGTCTATTCTAACATAAATGGGTTGTGGACTAACAGTATTGGAGATGGGTGTTGTAATTTCATTGGTATTACTTCTGGCTTCAGCATCTGAATAATGATAAGAAAAGGTATAATTTGAGAATGGAATGTTGTTAATGAGCTCTGCATCTTTAGTTGAAAGATCAAATGTTTCAATACCATCTTCACTTGCATCATCACATAATTCATAATCGCTAATGGGGGTGATGGGTTCTTCGGTATTTAGGGTGACATTTATTTCATCTTCTTCGGGACAACTTATACCATTTAAATCTACAGTAACGACTACTCTATATGTACCGCTTTGTATGGCATTATAGGTAGGGTTTATAGCACCATTTATTGGGTTATTATCTAAATACCAGGTGTAAGTGGCTAGAGGGTTTTGTATGTCCGCATCTAAAAGTGTGGCACTGGCACAGGTTTCAATATCTTCACCTAAATCTAAAATTCTAAAGCTATCGCCTTCTATAAATACGGCAGAATCGAATGTACCGTCATTTTGGTCGGCAATAATTATTTTAACATGATATTGTACATTAGGTGTGATAGTCGTAGTTGCCGTTAATACATTGGTACGCCCCACATAATTTGTATCACCTATATTGTAACCGTCAAAATATTGTTCGTTTTGAGGGGCACATGCAGGTAGTAAATTAGGACGTATATTATTTGTGTTAACAGGGTCTGAAGTACCAGGAACAACAGCTATATTTTGGTAAGGCCCAGTACTGGTGGCTTCCCTGATAAGAAATACAAACCCATCGGAAACGAGGCATGGGTTAATACCATCGTAATCTTCTGAAGCAAATAAATAGTTGAATTGTACTTGATTTGAGATGGATACAATGTCAAATTCTATTGAGGTTGCATTAAGCGTATTGGTAATACCTAAAGCAGTTTCTAAATCGGGATCTGTTCCCCAAGTTGTAGAGCTTTCACTAAGAGGAGGTGTAATAACCCCATTTCCAGCAGAGGCAGCACTACCTGTAGAAAGTATAATCCCATTCTCAAAAGGAAAATTTGAGCTGGCACGTTCAAAATAACCATAACTGGGTAAGCCATGCGTATTACCGTTAACAGAGGAAGTTATATTTGAAATATCTACACAACCATCTACCAAGTTATCTTCTATAAGCTGTTGTAAGCCAACACTACTATCTACCGATATTTGCTGTGAAAACATTAGGTTGTTACCACAAATGAATATAAGTAAGAAAAAGTAAATAAATCTCATAGTGTAGGCTCTCTTTTTTATTCTTTTAGACTTAATATTTACTTAAATAGAGTAGAGGGTAAATTATGGTCGGAAATTAGATGTTTTTTAGGTGAAACACAAAAAAACACAACGAAACGCATTTTTATTAGTTTTGAGGTCTGTTTTTAGTGTTTTTTTGACTTTGAAATTTAGAAATGTTATCCTAAATGAGTGGTCTATAAACCTGCGTTTATCAATTAAAGAGATTTGATAATATCAGCAATTTCCCGTATTTATTGAAAAAAATGTAAATTATATTAAACTTTAGAGATATTTAACTAAATTTAAGGAAAGAATTACTTATGTTTTTATCTAATATCAAACGTACTTTTAAAGAGGAGCTGGGAATGCTTGGCTTGACATTCAAGTTATGTTTTGTGTTGCTAGTCTTTGTAGGATGCAATGAAAATATTGAATTTGAGGAAGTATTTAATTATAAAATAAGTTTAATATCAGGAAATAATCAAATTGGATTTCAAAATACCACCCTTGCAGAAGATATCGTAGTTAGGCTTGAAGACGAATCTGGAGCTAATGCTTCTGGAGTAACATTGAGTATACAGGCTATTTCTGGAGAAGGAGAAATTGATAGCAATACTACAATAACTACTAATGAAGAAGGGCTAGCCAATATTTCTTGGGAACTTGGATTAGACTATAATAATGTGTTGAAAATATTTCCAAGTTCAAACCAATCATCATCGGTTTTAGTTAATGCCATTGCTAAATATAAATATACGATTCCTGCAAGTAATAATGATGGATGGAATACATCTGATATTAGTACTCTTTTACCAAATGAAAGTAAAATATATGATGGTTTAGATGAAATTAGAAAGGAGAATTATAAGGAAATACATTCTGTATTATTATCTATAAATAATGATTTGGTTTTTGAAGAATATTTTTCTGGTACAAATTCTTTTGGAGAATTTATAGCATATGATAAGAATGTATCCCATGAATTACAATCAGTTAATAAATCTTTTAGAGGCGCAATGATTGGAATAGCTATTGATAAAGGATTCATTGCTAATGATCAAGTACCGTTAAAAGATCTTTTCCCCGAATTAAGTTATTTATCTGAAGGCGGAAAAGAAAATATACTTTTAGAAAATTTTTTAAGCATGTCTTCTGGTCTAGAATGGAATGAAGCAACAGATTTATCGGGATTTTATGAAACATCTTTTGAAACAGCGCATACGTATGTTTTATCTAAACCTTTAGAGAATTCACCAGGAACGACTTTCGAGTATAATACAGGGACTTCTTTTGTGTTAAATAAAATAATAATGAATTCAATTAATACAGATTATAGTGTATTTGCTAAGACAAACTATTCTGATTTGGTTGAAAGTAATGCACTTCCAGGAACAGGAGAGCCTTTGGATTTTAGAAATACGCCCAGAGATATGTTAAAGTTGGGGCAGGTGTATTTAAATGACGGAAAATGGAAAGATACTCAAGTAATTTCTAAGGCTTGGGTTGATGAATCTACAAAGGTAAAGTTCAATGTGTCATCAAATAGCTCTTACGGGTATCAGTGGTGGATAAGGGACTTTAATACGGGAGCTAACACGTATAATTGTTTTTATGCAGCTGGTTTTGGAGGACAATATATTTTTGTTATTAAAGAGTTAAATTTGGTTGCCGTTTTTACAGGAGGAAATTTTAATTCTAATATGACCATTCCTTATGAAATAATGGAAGATTATATTTTACCAGCTTTTGTTGAATGATAAAATGTTTTTATCAACGTTTGAGCGTAAAATGATTTTTAAATATTCTACCATCATGTAGGGTTACCACAAACCAATAATCATCTGTTGGTAATTTTTCTCCATTAAAGGTACCATCCCAACCATGGCCTAGAGGATTTAATTGTTTAAGGAGTTTTCCAAAACGATCAAAAATTGAAATTTGTGTACCGTTTTTAAATAAACCAGTTACACCATATATTTGCCACGTATCATGAAAGCCATCATTGTTAGGCGTGAAGAATTTAGGAAAACCAATAACAGAAACGGGGGTGTCAACGGTTCCGCAATCGTTTTCTATATCTCTAACATTTACAGTATAAATTCCAGGGAATACATTCTCAAAAATATGGCTATCTTGAAAACCCCTATATACTTCAAGGTTATTCTCATCGTATAAGGCATACTGATAAATACCTTCTCCAGATACTATAACAGTAACTATATTATTTGATGAGGCATCAACAACATCAATAGAATTAAAAGTTGCGATATTAGAAGCTTCTACAGTAATGGTTCTTTGTTTGGAACAACCGTTGGCATTTGTAATTTCTACAGTATATACGCCAGGTTGATTTACTTCTGCTTCATATGTATTATCGCCAGTAGACCAGTTATAGGTATAATTGGAAGGCACGTCATTTAAAACGGCAGCATCAAGCGTAATTGTTTCAGGAAATCTATTTATACAATAATAATTGGATCCTTCTGTATTAATATCTGGTAATTCATTTATAGTCAATACTACTTCACTAATACCGTAGCAAGCATTATTATTTTCTGCTCTTGCATAAATAGTTTGAGAATAAGGGGTTACGTTGTCGTAGGGCGAACTTAGTTCGTTTTGTTCTAAAAGAGCATCTTCATATGTTTCGTAATAAAAAATTGGGAATGTAATGGCGTTTAAAGATTGAATATTAGCAGTGATATCATCTAGATTAAAAGTGTTAATACCATCTTCTGAGTCTATTTCATCACAAACAGGAGGTAGGACATAGTCATCGGTTTGAGTTGATGAAACTTCCAAAGTTAACTCGGCATAAGACGCACATAAAGTGGTATCATCACTAATATCAACATAAATTGTTTGCGGATTACTAGTATTTATAAAACGATCTCCATTAATTTCATTAGTTCGAGCAGAATCGGTATAAAACTTGATCAATCGATTTGAACTATTTTGTGTTAAAATGTCATTTACCTCATTAAGATTGAATACTGTTATTCCGTCTGTAATACCATCTTCATCACATTGAATTAAAGATGTATTAGAAAATTCAGGTAATGGGTTTATGGTTATATTAATTGGTGGTGTTATATTAAAGCAGTCAGTATTGGTATTATTCTCTATTCTGGCATAAATAGTTTCTGCAAATGCTGTTTCATTGTAATAAGAAAAATCTAATGGCGCATTTTTTGCTTCAGCATCACTTGAAGATTTATAATATGTTATAGAATAGGCTAAAGGATCTTGCTCCCTTAAAATGTCATCATCGAATTGATGTAAGTCAATTTCAGTTTGTCCATTAAGAACATTTAAATCAGTAGCAATGGGCATATCACAAATTTCCAGTGGACTTACAGGAAACGCTATAGGTGTATTGAAAACTTCTACAGTAAACGAAGTCATATCGTAACAATCTGGATTCCTGTCAACTGCTAGCCTAACAAAAATTTCTTGTGGGTTAGAAACATTATTATATAGTCCAAAAATTTCATTTGTATCATTAATGGCATCTTCTTGAGTTGGATAGTAATGTGTTCTATATATGTTTGAGTCTTGCGTACCTAAAATTTCACTGTCCATCAGGGTGAAATCGAATATATGGGCTCCATCATTATTACTATCACAAATATTTTGCTTGCTTGGAGTATTTACAATTGGTCTATCAAAGCGAGAAACAAAAGCTTCGCCTTCTATATCACATTCACCATTATTAGGCTCGATAAGTAGTTGATAATGACCTGTATCATTTACCTCTAAATCAAAGTCATTATCTGGTAGTATAGTCCCATCATGAGTCCATGTATAGCTTGCTCCAGGAATATTAGTTCCCTTAAGAGTAAAATTTTCATTTCCACATAAAGCCAAATTCGTCGAGCTTTGACCATTTTGAATAATGTCAATCTGCTCACTAAAGAACGATTGGATAAAAGGAGGAAGTCCTTGTGTAGAATTAGCAGAAAGTGGTATGGCATTATGTTTATAATCACACGCTTTCCCTTTTCTATTTGGAAAATTAATGACTCCTAGGTATGGAAGTCCTAAATTGTAGGTTTCGCTCAAGGCTCTATATATTCTTCCATCTGGACCTAGTTGTAATGCGCCTCTATAAAGTTGGCGATCATCAAGAATTTCTTGAGTTTCGCTAACAACTATATTAGGGAAGGTAACGTCAAATTGTATTAAGGATGAAAAATGACTTTCTGGAAGGTCAATATCCGTAGCTGCATTATTATAAGTTGCTGCATATAAAAATTTACTGTTTGGAGAAAATTCAATGCCGTATGGAGCTCTATTGGCTGAATAAATGCCAACTAAAGCCTCATCGGTTACAACCCCGGTTTCTTTATCAAAATTGTATAAAAATAGTCCGTTGGAAACATTAGCAACGGCTATTTTAGTGCCATCTGGAGATATTTTTAAATAGCCCCTAGGATCTAATACAAGGTCTTCTTTTAAAAAAACAGACCTAACAGCACCATTTGGGTTTATACCTTGATCGGTTACTTCAAATGCATGAAATGTATTATAATCCCCATTGCTCATGCCTCCCCTTCGTGTGTTGGTGCCTAATGTTACTACCCAAATAGCTTCTGTATTACAATCTTTTAATACGGCACTAACTTTTTCTGAGGAATAACTTAACAAGTTTACGTTCTTTGTTGTAACATCCCCTAAGCCATTGTTAAGTCTCATGTCAACTTCAGAATAATTTAGACCTTCATTAACGCTGCCTTCAATACCCGTAAAATGTGTGCTTACAGTAAAAATATAATAGATATTAGGGTCTTTTGGTTTCGGTACAATTATTGCCGATTGAGAACTTGAAGGGTTTCCAAGTAATCCAAAACCATTGGGCATTAATGCACTGTTTCTTGAATAAACTTGGGTTCCATCTGTAGAAAAAAGCAAATTGCCATCATTATCAGATATGGCTGAGCATCCTTCAAAAGTGTTTACGCTACCAATTTCTGGTTCTACTATTCCGAGTTGCTGATTAAATTTTATACCAGATCCAAACCCGAAAAACCAGTTAGAAGCCTCTCTTTGAGCAGATAAATTAAAACTTATCAGGATCAGGATTATGAATAATGCAATTTTTTTCATCTTTTGATAGCCACAGCTATCAAATATATCACAAATCCCGCTTTTTTAATAATCTATACGATAAAAAGACAAATAGAACAGTCCAACCTAAAACAATAACCATTTCATACCAATGAGCACCATAATCGTATGATAAGTTAGCCTTATCTGGAAATTTTGTCATAGCTATTCTTTGAAATGGTTGGTCTATTAATTTATACATGGATTTAAGAGGGAAAAAATTCTGTATTTTTTCAGCAATACTAGTGTCCATTTTCCAAGCCATTAAACCAAATAATATCCATTCTAGTATATAAAGTATAAATAGAAAGGCCAAAGCAAACGCAGAGCGTTTTACAAGCATTCCAAAAAATAAGCATAAACTAAAAAAGCCAATTAGTTTTACAAAATAGGCCAATAAGAATTCTGTTTCTCTAAGTATTATAGAAACCTCTGAATAGCTAGAATAATAAAGCCCAATACAAAAAGAAATTAAGCTTATCAGTATCGTAGAAACTAGAGAAAAGAAAACAATCGTATAAAATTTAGAAAGAATGAATTCTTTTTTGCTTAAACCATCAATAAGGTTTTGTTTTATAGTTTTATTACTGTACTCGTTACCAATCATGCTTACTACAACAATGGCAAAGAAGAATTTAAATTGAGAAGCAAAGAAAGTGGTTAAATGCCAGATTATTGGAAAATTAAAAATACCCAATTCCCCCAATTCTAAAGTAAAAAAACCAAATACATTAATTTTTAATGATGATAATAGAATAACAAAAAAAGGTAAGACAAACGAAACGAATATAAGTATTTTACTAGTTCTGTTAAGGAGTAGCTTTTGTAATTCTAAGTTTAAAAGTCGTAACATATGATGCGTTTTGTGGTATTAGTTATTGTCTGTTAATTGTAAAAACTGTTCTTCTAAACTTTCTTTACGTTGTACGAGATGTGTGAGTATAATGCCCTTTTCGAATAAATACTTGTTGAAGTCTTCTGATGCCATTGGGGTATTTAAGAATGCCGTTACTAAATCATCTTCAACTTTAATGCTTTTAAATGAGGCATTATTTTCCAATAGAGCTATTAATTCATTTTGTTTGTTTGTTTTTAATTCGAAAAAACCATGGCTGGAAATCATTTCATCTACGCGACCAGAATATAGTTTTACACCCTTGCGAAGTACGACAACATGAGAGCATACTTTTTCAACTTCATCTAATAAATGGGATGCTAAGAGAATGGTGGTGCCTTTTGCTGCAATTTGTTTTATAATTTCTCTAATTTGATGTATTCCTTGAGGATCGAGTCCGTTTGTTGGTTCATCTAAAATAAGAATCTCAGGATCGTTTAAAAGTGCAGATGCTATGGCTAAACGCTGTTTCATTCCCAGCGAATAGGTTTTAAATTTACTATCCTTTCGGTCTAGAAGTCCTACAACTTCTAATTTTTCTTCTACCTTGCTATAATCGACACCTTTAATTTTGCAAACTAATCTTAAGTTTTGGGTAGCCGTCATATAGGGATAAAAATTTGGACGCTCAATAATGGCTCCAACTTTTTTTAAGGCATCATGGGTAGACGTATTTCCATCAAACCAATGAAAATCTCCATGTGTCCTATTTACAACGTTTAAGACAATACCTAAAGTTGTAGATTTACCACTTCCATTTGGTCCTAAAATGCCATAAACATTACCTTTGTTTATAGTAAATGAAAGATCTTTTACCGCTGTTAAATACCCGAATTTTTTAGTGAGGTTGTTAATTGTTAGTATAGACTCCAAATTTATTAGATTTTAATGCCATATAGAAATAGCATGGATTAGTTTTTAAATATGACGACAGTCTGATTATTTTGTTACAGGCTTGTTAAATAAAAGTTTTAAATTTGAATAATTATATACCATTATGCAAGATTTAAAGATATCTAAAAAAAAACCATCGTATCCCGTAACCGCTAAATTACATGATTATCTAGCTATATATGATAGGAATACAAAAATTCCTATTTTTTATGATGATTTGCTACGTTTTCAAGGTTCTGTCGTGGTATATGATAGGGAGGATAACGATACCCTTTGGATTCGGGTTTATTATAATGAATTTGAAAGAGAGGAAATTGATTCGTCATTAAAAAAAGTGTATACCATTTTGCATTCTGATGGTAATGAAAACATCCTTCCGTTTTTAAATGTTGATGCTATTGATTTCTGTACATTCGGAAACTCTAAACCTTTTAGAGTAAAAATCAGAAATATATTAAATGACAATTACACCTATTTTTATATAAAAACAACCGATGCGTCACGTATTTATGGTTTAGAATTAGAACACATGTTATCGCCGTACAATCTTAATTTTTTGGTTTATAAAAATACGCTTATTGAAGAACATATTGCGGGGATACCAGGGGATGAGTTTATAAAAAATATGTTGCCAAAGTGTAGTAAGCCTGAAAAAGCACAAATTGCTAAAGAATTTGTGAAATTTAACGAGCGTTGTATGATCAGGCTCTTAGGCGATATGCGATCGTATAATTACGTTATCGTACCTACTCATGATTTTGATCATGTGGTATATAAGATTAGGGCCATAGATTTTGACCAACAGTCTTATGAAGGGAAATTTAATATTTATAGACCTCAATTTTTTAAGGAAAATCTAAAAATGGTGGAATTGGTTTCAGATAGCATACAAAAACTATCTATAGATCAATACAAAACAGAAGAACGTTCTATTTTAGTAAAACGATTAAAAAGTTTTGCAGTAAGAATAGAGAAGTTATTGGATTGTATGGTGAATGATGTTATTTCTAAAGAGGAAAATATAAATTTATTAAAGACTACAATATTAGATTATACGCATGATATAAATTTTAAACGTAGTAAAAATATGGGGGAAATACTTAAATACGGATTAGAATTCTTAACCCGTAATTATGAAAATGTAAAACTGGAAAATTTAAGATAATTAATTCCAGTTTTCATCAAAATCTAAATTATCATAATCATCAAGATCCATACCATCTTCAAACTCATCATCAAAATCGTCATTAGGATCTGCTTCAAATTGCTTATCTGGTGCTTCATCGGGAACTTGGCCTTGAACAAACATTAAATTTGGGTAGTCTGCCCCTTTGGCTTCTTCAACAATTTCAGCTAATTCAACATAAAACGTCCACATATTTAAAAAATCGTACACGTAAATCAGCTTTGGTTGTACTTCATGTACTACGCTGCTAATTTCTGTTTCATTCATTAAACGAGCAGAATTATCGTCACTTAAATCAAACAACGAAATTTCTTCACCTTGGTTCCATTGTTCATCACTTATATAAAAAGATGCCATTTCGGTACCATCAAACCCAAAAGATTGTGTGATGATATTATGCAAATCTTCAAGAGTATCGGTTTCACGAATTTCTAAATCGCGAAAAATATCATCTTCTGTGTCATTATCTAAAATTACTCTAAATCTATAAATCATGCTGAAATAATTATACTGCAAAGGTATGTTTTTTGAGTTATTTGGAAAAGCGATGCATTGTAAAGGTCATAGCGCTTAATAAGAAAAAAGCACCTATTTGATGTGCTACGCCTAACCAAACTGGTACTTGCAATAATATAGTAAATACCCCCAATAAAAATTGAATACATACTACAATTAGCAAAACTTTTATTCCCTTTGATTGATATATGGTTAGGTTTCGTTTTTTTGATTTTTTCCAAATTAATATAATGCATAAAACCACAATATATGCTAGAATTCTATGAACAAACTGAACCCCGCTCTTTCCTTCAATAAAATTTTTATACAATGGATTTTGTTCTATGTAAACAGTTTGGTGCATAAATTTGCCTTCACTCATCATGGGCCAATGGTTATGTATAAAGCCAGCATCTAGACCGGCCACAAATGCTCCATAGATAATTTGTAGCAATAGGACGGCAAGGCTTAACTGTATGAGGTTTCTAAAACCCTTATCTATTTGCTTTTTATGTGGAAATATTAAATCCAGGGCAACCCAAAAAGTATAAGCGAATGTTATAAAAGCAGTTGTTAAATGTGCAGCTAAGCGATAATGACTTACATCTGGGTTATCTACTAAACCGCTTTTAACCATATACCATCCTAAAAAACCTTGAAAAGCACCAAGGCAAAGTAAGACAATAGATTTTTTTATGGTTGCTTTTGATAGCTGTTTTTTTATTAAAAAGTATAAAAAAGGGATGAAAAAGACCAATCCAATGAATCTTCCAATAACACGATGTAACCATTCCCAGAAATAAATATCTTTAAAATCCTGAAGTGTAAATTGGTTATTCAGCTTTTGGTATTCTGGATATTGCTTGTATAAGTCGAAGGCTTGTTGCCATTCGGTTTCGTTCATTGGTGGAATGGTACCAGAAATAAGTTTATAGTTAGATATGGACAACCCCGAATGCGTTAACCTTGTAATACCACCTACAACAACCATAATAAAGATAAGCAGGCAGCCTGTTAATAACCAGTATATTACTTTTTTGTTGTCCTTCATATAATTATAGCATTTTTTTAAAACAAAGGCTATTGGTTATACCTTCATATTGTCCATAATTGGGAATGATCGTGTATCTGTTTTTCTTATAAAATTGTACCGCTTCTATTTGACGTTTTCCAGTTTCCAACACACATGCTTCAAAATGTAACTCTTTAGACCAATCCTCTAATTCTTTTAGGATTTTAGAAGCAATTCCTTGCCCTCTGGTTTCGGGAAGCGTAAACATGCGTTTAATTTCAGTATCATTCTCATCATATTTTTTAAAAGCACCACAGCCTACAGGCTTATCGTTTATATAAGCGACGACAACATTTTTTAATACATCAATATTGTTATATTGGTTATAAAATGTGTGTTCATCACCATCCATAACTTTCAAGTAATCATTTAATAAAGTAACCAGATTAACGAAGTCTGTATTGTTAGAATTGGTTCTAATTAATTTAATCATTTTTTTGATGTGGTTTTAACCCTAACCGTTCACCTTCTTTTACCATTAATTTATAAGCAGCGTTGTATTCGTTTGGAATATCTCCCTCTAAAATGGCTTCTTTAATAACGTCTTTAATGAGACCTATTTCGCGAGATGGCTTTATGTTAAATGCTGTCATAATCTCTTCTCCTGTAATTGGAGGCTGAAAATTTCTAATATGGTCGCGGGCTTCAACTTCTATAATTTTTTCACGGACTATTTTAAAGTTGTTATGGTATTTAAGGAATTTTTTAGGGTTTTTAGTTGTAATATCTGCTTCACAAAGCGTCATTAAATCATCAACATAATCACCAGCATCAAAAACCAAGCGGCGTACAGCAGAATCTGTTACAATATCTTGCGCTAATACTATAGGTCGCGAACTCATAAATACCATTTTTTGAACAAACTTCATTTTGTCATTCAATGGCATTTTTAGTCTTTTAAATAAGTGATAGACCATTTTTGAACCCTCAAACTCATGTCCATGAAATGTCCAACCAACTTTTTTGCTAAACCTTTTTGTAGGTGCTTTACCAATGTCGTGTAACAAGGCAGCCCAACGTAGCCATAGGTTATTGGTGTTTTCTGCTATATTATCAACGACTTCTAGAGTATGATAAAAATTATCTTTATGTCTTTGTCCATCAACTTCATCAATGCCTTTTAGAGCAGTAAGCTCTGGCATTATATAATCTAATAACCCCGTTTTTTCCAGTAAGATAAACCCAATAGAAGGTTTTTTGCTTTCAAGAATTTTATTTAATTCTGTTACAATACGTTCTCTAGTTATAATTTTAATGCGATGGCTATTTTTAGTAATAGCATGTAGCGACTCTTTTTCTATATTGAAATTTAATTGTGTGGCAAAGCGTATAGCACGCATCATTCGTAAAGGGTCGTCACTATAAGTAATATCAGGAGTTAAAGGCGTACGAATAATTTGTTTTTCTAAATCTGAAACACCATTAAAAGGGTCCAACAGATTACCGTAACTTGATGCACTTAAATTAAGAGCCAAAGCATTAATGGTAAAATCTCTACGATTTTGGTCATCTTCTAAAGTACCATTTTCTACTATAGGGTTTCTGCTATTTTCACTATACGATTCTTTACGGGCACCAACAAATTCAATTTCAATATCATCGTATCTCAACATGGCAGTGCCATAGGTTTTAAAAACCTGTACTTTAGGTTTGGTTGGAAGGTTTTTAGCAACTTGTTTAGCTAGTTTAATGCCATCGCCAACTGCAACAACATCTATATCTTTAGCACTGCCACGCTTTAATATAAAATCACGAACAAAACCACCAATGACATAACAGTCTACATGTAATTCGTTGGCAGATTGAGATATAACTTTAAAGATATTGTGTTGTAATGCTTTTTTGTAATTCATTTTTTAATTGCTACCAAATACACGAATAGTTTTAGACGTAAATATTTAGTGTATTTGTGGCTAACTTTACGTTCTTATTATCTTAACAATACCACTATTGCTCAATTTAATAATTGAAGAAGGTTTGTTGCAGATTTTTTCGCGCTGCAAATTTACAACATAGTCTACACCTTTTAAAACCTCTGGCGCTATTTCTTTAAATGATTTCGGAGTAGGTTGCCCGCTTATGTTGGCAGATGTTGATACTATAGCAGAGTTGAGTTTTCTTGAGAGCTGGTAGCAAAATTCATCATCTGGAATTCTAATAGCAATGGTGTCATTGTTAGCTATTAGATTGGGTGCTAAATTTTGTGCATCATCATAGATAATAGTTGTCGGTTTTTCGGAAATATCAATAATGTCCAAAGCCGCTTCAGGTATATTTTTTACATACTTTTTAAGCATTCTATCATCAGCTACTAAGCAAATTAGGGCTTTGCTGTCTTCTCGTTGTTTTAGCTCATAGATTTTTTTAACAGCAGCTTCATTTGTTGCATCACAACCAATGCCCCAAACTGTATCTGTAGGGTAGAGTATAAGGCCTCCTTCTTTTAAAATTTGTAACGTCTTATTTATTTCATGGTTTATATCCATAAATACTCCAATTTTTAATAATAAATCTGTCTCAATTAATTGATTGTAAAATTAAAACTATAATTTACAAATAGAACTAAGCTTAACTTGTTTATTTTTGCCAAGATTAAAATATTTAGAAATGGGATTCGCTAATAGGATTTTAAAAGTTTTATCCAGTATAACAAGAAAGTTACCTTACCATCGTAAGTTAAACCAAATTTATAAGCACTATAATAGACTATTATTAGCTTTGGGCGCTGAGCCTATTGTAAAGGCTAAAATGCAAGATGGTACTACAATGCTTGTGGATTTGAGTACTAAAACAGAAAGAATATCCTTTTATACAGGTAAATATGATCCAGATTTGATAGCTATTATTCATTCATTATTTAATCCGAATTCATGCTTTTTAGATATTGGCGGCAATATTGGGTATTATTCTGTGTCGATGGGGCATTTTATCAGATCTAAAAAGGCTTCAGGAAAAGTAGTGGCTTTTGAACCTTTTGAAGGTAATTACTTAAGACTTTCTAATAACTTGAAAAATAATGATTTAGGTGATGTTTGTGAAGTGAATCAATTTGGGTTATCTAATAAAGCTGAAGAAACAGAAATTACATTAAGAGAAGATTTTAAGCACGGATCAAATACAGGGAACGCAGCTATTCGAACGAGCGAGGCTATGGATGAAGGTTTTAAATTGTCACCAATTAAGCTTGAGAAATTAGACGATATTTGGGATAAAAAGTATCACGAGTATGGTAGTATAGATATCATTAAAATGGATATTGAAGGACATGAAGACTTTTGCTTAGAAGGAGGTAAAGAAACCATTAGCAAACATCGTCCAACAATATTAATGGAAGTCAACAAGCCATATTATGAAGCGCGCAATGTCAAGTTAGACGAACTATTTTTTCCGCTTATTCCAGAAAATTATAATATTTACAAAGAGAATGGCTTAAAATGGAGTCGTATTGAATCTTTAAATGTGTGTAAGACTATTGATAATGTGTTTTTGGTTCCTATAGAGAAACTTAATATGAGTGGATATGCTATTTTTGAAGCCTAAACCTAAAAAAGATTTAGATGAAAGATAGTATCAAATCAGCTTTAGTTATTACAACTTATAATTGGACAGAAGCATTAGAATTGGTTTTAGAAAGTGTTAAAAAGCAAGTAGAGTTTCCAACTGAAGTAATTATAGCAGATGACGGATCTAAAAATGAAACGAAATATTTAATAGAAAAATTTCAGCACGATTTTCCTGTTCCGTTAAGGCATATTTGGCATGAAGACAAAGGGTTTAGAAGGTCTGCAATATTAAATTTGGCAATTTCTAAAACAGATGTTGATTATATAATTCAATTAGACGGAGACTGTATTATTCATAAAAATTTTGTGCGAGATCATATTAGGTCTTGTAATAAAAACGTTTATTTATTTGGTTCTCGAGTAAATATTCAAGAATATTATTTAATTGAACTTTTTAAAAGAAAAATTATAGCTTTTTCATATTTGTCAAAAGGTATAAAGAAGCGCAACAGAAATATTCATTTACCTTTTTTGGGTTCCATATTATATAAAGAAAATAAAGAACTATCTAAAAAAATAAGAGGTTGCAACTTGTCGTATTGGAAATCAGATTTCTTAAAGGTAAATGGGTATAATGAGGATATGACAGGTTGGGGAAGGGAAGATTCTGAACTTATAGTTAGAATGATGAATAGTGGCGTTTTAGGTAAAAGATTAAAATATAAAGCCATAATATACCATATTTGGCATAAAGAAAGTTCAAAAGAAAAGTTAAATATCAATCACACCATTCAAGAAAATGCCATAACAGATAAATTGGTTTGGTGCGAAAATGGTATAGATAAATATTTGGGTGAAGCGTAAAAAAGAAATACATAGTAATTTTAAAGCAAATAGTGCTTTTTTTGATGATATAATTAGTCATTTTGATAGAAAAGGGGAAGACTTTGGTAATCAGGATAGAAATTCTTTAAAGTTATTTCAACTGGAGGGAAAGAGCGTTAATGTAAAGTCTTTTAGACTTCCCAATATTGTTAATCAAATTGCCTATCGTTTTTTCAGAAAAAGTAAAGCGCAACGTTCTTATGAATATGCAAATAAACTTAAGGATTTACAGGTTGGTACTCCAGAACCTATAGCTTATTATGAATATAAAACACCTTTTTTGTTTAAGAAAAGCTATTATATAAGTGAGCAGTTGGATTGTGATTTAACTTATAGGGAATTAACAACCAACTTTAATTACCCCGATCATGAAAACATACTTAGAGCTTTTACTAGGTTCACTTTCAATTTACATGAAAAAGGCATTCATTTTTTAGATCACTCTCCAGGAAATACACTGATAAAAAAAACGGATACTGGTTACAATTTCTTTTTAGTTGATTTAAATCGAATGGTATTTAAACCACTTGATTTTGAAACGAGAATTAAGAATTTTTCCAAATTAACGATTCATAAATTCATGGTAGAAATTATGAGTGACGAATATGCAAAATCTACTGGAGAAGCTTATAACAGGATATTCGATTTAATGTGGAAAGAAACTGAAGGCTTTCAAAATAAATATCATCGAAAAAGACGACTTAAAAAGAAGCTAAAGTTCTGGAAAAGATAGCTGTATCTTAATTCTTTTTATAGTAGGCTCGTTTTTAAATATTTAAAATTCAAAAAAACATCAAAAATTTTGTAGGGTATTTTTATAGATAACTGTTTAAGTTACTTAAACAGTGATTTATTTTAATTAATGAAATTTAAAAATAAGAACGTCCTAATAACTGGTGGGTTAGGGTTTATTGGTTCTAATTTGGCAATAAAACTTGTGGAATTAGGAGCAAATGTTACAATTATTGATAGTGTAATTCCAGAATATGGGGGGAATTTAAAGAATATAGAGTCCATAAACGATCAAGTTAAAATTAATTATTCCGATGTCAGAGATGAGTTTTCGATAAAGTATTTAATTAAGAACCAAGATTTTTTATTTAATCTGGCTGGGCAAACAAGCCATATTGATTCAATGCATAATCCTTTTCAGGATTTAGAAATAAATGCCAAATCTCAACTATCAATTTTAGAAGCTTGCAGAAAGAATAATCCAGATATTAAAATTGTTTTTGCAAGTACGCGTCAATTATATGGCAGACCACAGTATTTGCCTGTAGATGAAAACCATCCCATAATTCCTGTAGATGTTAATGGTATAAATAAGATGTCTGGAGAAAATTATCATTTGCTCTATAATAATATTTATGGAATTAAAACCTGTGTTTTACGATTAACGAACACATATGGCCCTAGATTGAGAATAAAAGATGCCAGACAAACTTTTTTAGGAATTTGGATTAGAAATATTATAGAAGAAAAGCCTTTTCTAATTTTTGGAGATGGGTCACAAATTAGAGATTACAATTATGTAGATGATGTTGTAGATGCTTTTATTTTAGCAGCACTTTCTAATAAAACCAATGGGCATATATATAATTTAGGAGATCCCAACCCCATAACGCTTAAAGAAACAGCGTCCTTATTAATTGAAGAAAATAAAAAGGGGACCTATAATGTTATTCCATTTCCTGAAGATAGAAAGAGTATTGATATAGGAGATTTTTATGCCAATTTTAGTAAGATTAATAAAGACCTAGGATGGTACCCGAAGACTTCTTTTAGAGAAGGTATTAGTGAGACTTTAATTTATTATAAAAAAAACATAGCTAGCTATATTTAATATGATTCCTTTCAATAATTTTAAATTGCATTATCAGGATCTTAAACCTGGTATGGATAAAGCTTTTACTCGAGTAATGGACAGCGGATGGTATGTCTTGGGCAAAGAGGTAGAGGCTTTCGAAAATGAATTTGCACGCTATCTTAATGTTAAATATTGTGTAGGAGTAGCATCTGGTACAGAAGCTATTACCCTTGCTTTAATGGCTAACAATATAGGAGAAGGAGACGAAGTTATAACAACAAATGTAACAGCATTTCCTACCATTACTGGTATTGTACAAGCAGGAGCAAAGCCTGTAGTTGTTGATGTTTTTAAAGAAAGTGGTTTAATTGATTTTACAAAAATAGTATCTAAAATAAATAAAAAAACGAAGGGAATCGTTCCTGTACATTTATACGGACAGAGTTGCGATATGGCTGGTATTATGGAAGTTGCAAAGCAGCACAATCTATGTGTTATAGAAGACTGTGCACAAGCAACAGGAGCAACATATAAAAACAAAAAATGTGGAACCATTGGAAATTGTGGTGCTTTTTCTTTTTATCCAACAAAAAATTTAGGAGCCTATGGGGATGCGGGTGCTGTAGCAACTAATGATGAAGCGACTTATAATAAACTGCTTTCTCTTAGGAATTATGGACAAACGGAAAGGTATTATCATGACTTTAATGGCATAAATAGTAGACTAGATGAGCTTCAAGCTGCTATTTTAAGGGAAAAACTCCCTTTTTTGGAACATTGGAACAAAAAAAGAGGACAAATTGCTTCTCATTACAAAGAACAGCTTAAAGGGGTTACTTTTTTAAAGGAAAACGAATATGGTCAATCTGTTTATCATCTTTTTATAATTAAAACAACAGACAGAGATCATCTTTTAAAATACTTAAAAGCCAATGGTGTGGCAGCATTAATACATTATCCAGTTCCTATCCATAAACAAAAAGCTTTTTTATATCAAAAAGATGAAATTTTCACAGAATCCGAAATTTTTACAAGCAATATTTTAAGCTTACCCATTTATCCAGAATTATCAGAAAAAGATCTTCAAAAAATAGTTACAATAATAAATGAGTATGAGTTATAAAGAAGCAGTATCTATTGTCATACCAGTTTACAATGGAGAAAAATCTATAGCGAACTTAGTTTCAGATCTTATTGATAGATTATCAATATCATATAAGTTAGAAATTGTATTGGTTAATGATTGTTCACCTGATAATTCAGAAGCAGTTTGTATCTCTATTTTTGAAAAGCATAAGAGTATTGTTAAGTTTTTAAGTCTTTCAAAGAACGTGGGAGAGCATAATGCAGTGATGGCTGGTTTGAATCAAATCACAGGTAATTTTACAGTTATTATGGACGATGATTTTCAAAATCCAGTAATTGAAGTTGTTAAGCTAATAGAGTTTGCTATGGCCAATAAGCATGATGTCGTTTATACATATTATGATAAAAAAGAACATTCCTTTTTTAGGAATTTAGGAAGTCGGTTCAATGATAAAATAGCAACCATTTTACTTAAGAAACCCAAATGCCTTTATTTATCCAGTTTTAAGATTATAAACAAATTTTTAGTTAAAGAAATTATTAAATACGATTTACCTTTTCCTTATATAGATGGGTTGATTTTAAGAACTACTAATAACATAGGGAAGCTTGAAGTTAAACATAACAAAAGAATTAATGGAACATCAAATTATACATTAAAAAAACTGGTTTCCCTATGGATGAATATGTTTACTAACTTTTCTATTTTACCACTTCGCATTTCAATGATAATAGGGTTTGCTTTTTCACTATTTGGTTTTGGGTATGGTCTGTTTTCCATTATCGAAAAATTATTTAACCCCAATCTACCTATAGGTTATACAAGTTTGATAGTTTTAATTTCAATTTTTTCAGGAATTCAATTAATAGCTTTAGGGATGGTAGGGGAATATTTGGGTAGAATGTTCATGTCCCAAAATAAAAAACCGCAATATTCGATAGGGAAACTATATACAATTTAATATTGAATGGATAAAAAGGAGTATAAAAATATGTATCATCAAGAGAATAATTTTTGGTGGTATAAAATATTACATAGTTTAATTATTTCTGTAGTAAGAAAAAGAAAAGACACTAGCCTGTCTATTTTTGATGCTGGGTGTGGTACAGGAAGATTAATGGAATTGTTAGATGATTTTGGAACTGTATCTGGCATTGATTATTCTGAAGAAGCAGTAGCATTTTCTAAAAAAAGAGGCTTAAAACATATTGCTAAGGGTGATTTGAATAATTGGATTCCAACAGAAAATTATGATGTTATAACCTCAATTGATGTGTTGTACCATTCCGCAATAACAGATGATTATGCGGTACTTCAGAAATTTTATGATGGATTATCCAATGGGGGAACTTTGATTTTAAATTTAGCCGCTTTTAATATTTTAAAAAGAGATCATGATATTATTGTGCATACTAAGCGGCGTTATAGAAAAAAAGCATTTATAAAGAAATTGGAGGCTGTCGGATTTTGCACAGAAAAAGCAACTTACCGAATGCCTATTTTATTCCTAATTATTATTATTCAAAAGTTGGTGCATAAACTTTTTCCATCTAAAAATATCGAATCTGATGTGCAAGAGACTCCAAAATGGATTAACACTGTTTTCTGGTTTTTAGGAAAAATTGAAAATAGCTTCATATTAAAAATAGGGAGTATCCCTTTTGGAAGTTCGTTGTTTATAGTTGCTAAAAAAGTATAATGATGAAAGTTGAGGTGTTTAGTAACAATATCATTTATTATAGTTTGTTATCTTTCTTTGTATTGATAATCGGAGGTTATTTTTTAATTGTCTATATGTATCCATCTATTTCTAATGATTCGGGATATTATTTAAAAATAGCCTACGATTTAGCACAAGGACTGTCTTTTTTTAAAGAATTAAATTGCAGTTATTCTCCATTGGTAATGTATATACTTTCTATTCCATTTTATTTTAATAATGATACGGGAATAGTATTTTTATTTACTTATTATTTTACAGTGTTTCTTATAATAAGCTTATTGTTTTTTCAAATATTGAAGTTCTTCAACAGTAGTAATAAAAAATGCTTTTTTTTTACCGTTTTATTGATCACTGCAAATTTTGTTTTCGAGGGGTTTCATATTTTATTAGAACCCTATGTTTTGTTGTTCCAGTTAATGGCTATTTGGTTATTGCTAAAATGGAAGTTAAAAAAGAGAGCCCTGTTTTTAACAGGCGTGTTTGTCTTTTTAGCATTTTATGCCAAACAATATGGCCTTTTTATCATACCAGCCTTGGTGTTTTTACTATATAGAGAAGCAAAAGATATTCGATCGTTTATTTCTAATTTATCTTTCTTTATGCTAGGCTTTTTTGTTCCAATATTAACTTTGATAAGCTATTTTTGTGTATACGAGAACATTTCTATAAAGTTTTTTTTGTTAAGACTTTTTGGAATTCCAGCTATAAAAGGAAACGAAATAGTAACAGGTATTGATTATTCTGTAATAGGTGTATTTAAAAAGGTTGGACAATTTATTATAGATTTTCCATTTTTTATATTGACAGTGTTTTTGTTTTATGGCACAAAACTAAAAACAATAAGTCAAAATAGTAAGTTTACTTTATTGCTTTTAATTGGAGCATTTTGTACACTGTACTTTGCTTACTATTCGCATTATTTCCAATTAATAATACCTTATATAATAATTGCTACAGTTGTACTTTATAAAAGTTTTTTAGAAGAAAAATCTATCATAGTATTTTTATTAAGTTTGGTGTTTTTAGTTGGAGCGTCTCTTAAATTAAAAAACAAATTTTTAGAAAAAAAAGAACATTATAACGAACAATTAGCTAATATGCCAGTTCTTGAATCTAATGTTAACAATAAAAATGTTTATTTACATGGCATTTCTCCAGCGTATTATTTTTTGTGCAAGTATAATTCACCAAATTATGCTGTTTTGGGCTATAAATTCCCAATTGAGCTAACACTAAATAAAATTTCGAGTGAACTTTCAGTAGGAGATTGTATCCTGATCGAACCAAAATTTTTTAAGTTAGAAATGTTTGATTCCTATATAACTAAAAATGATTTTATGGTTATGGACGGGGTAAAACAAAAAAGAATACTTCTTTTAGAGAAAAAGGGCAATTGATAGTTAATTTATCCTCATGCCTATTCTTCAAAGTTTGATAACAAAATTCTTCAAATATTTTTTAGGGTATTTTTTAATATAACTATTTGGTTACTATGAGATTGAGAGATCGTGATTTATCATATTGGAAAACAGATTTTTTAAAAGTGAACGGTTATAATAAGGATATGACTGGTTGGGAGAGAGAGGATTCAGAATTTGTAATACGAATGTTAAATAATGGAATCCAGGGCAAACGATTAAAATATAAAGCCATCATTTATCATATTTGGCATAAAGAAAAATCAAAAGAAAATTTAAGTATTAACAACTATATTCAAGAAAGTGCTTTAAAAAATAAACTGTCATGGTGTGAAAATGGTATAGATAAGCATCTAATAGAAATGTAGGAAAAGATATGGGTTTCAGGAAAATGAGGTTTTTAATTTATTGTAGAATAAATCTGGATTTAAAATAAACAGCATTGAAGATAAGAATAACTATTTGTTTTTATGAAACCTATAAAGCTTAATATACTTTAAAAAAGTAACGTTAAAAGTTTGTACACAAATAATAAAACCGTTTAGACCATCCAAGAAGCCCAATCTTAAAAAATAGGCTTTGAAAAAAGCCCAGGTTGGATTAAATAATATTTTCCAAATAGAAGATTTCTTGCCCAAATCGAAATAAGCTTGGGCTGCAATACTTGAAAAGTTTTCAACCTTTTGATTATGTTCATGGTAATCTCTATAGATCCAATGTAATAAATCGCCTTTAAGTTTTCCTGCTTTTAAACCTTTTTTTAAGGTATATCTATCATGAGGATTTATGCCTTTCCATTCACCATTCCCTTTTTTAAATAACCTTAGTTTTTTATCGGGATACCAATCAGAATGTTTAATCCACTGTCCACAGTAATTATTCAATCTGTTGCAATAATAACCATCATAGCTCCAGCTCTCTTTTACTTTTAAAATAGATTTTTTTAGTGTGTCAGACAATGCTTCATCACCATCTAGTGATAAGATATAATCATATTTGGCATGAGATAGTGCATAGTTTTTTTGTTCGATATAGCCTTCAAATTTATTTTGAATGAATCGAACATTATAAGCTGCACATATTTCGGGAGTTTTGTCTGTAGAAAAAGAGTCAACAACAACAATTTCATCTACAACATCAACTAAGGACTTCAAACACTTTTCTAAATGCTCTTCTTCATTAAAGGTAATTATGACTCCAGATAGTTTAATCATTTTGATGTTCTGAAAAATAGTTGTAAAAATAAGTTAATTAAGTTCTTTTTTAGCTTTTTGTAAGGCTGAAGCTATTATTTGGTGCATATCGTAATACTTATACTCTGCGAGTCTTCCTCCAAATATAACATGATCTTCTTGTGAAGAAAGTGCTTTATAAGCTTGATATTTTTTTTGGTTCTCATCATTATTAATAGGGTAGTAGGCTTCTTTTTCAGTAGTCCATTGTTCTGGGAATTCTTTGGTTATTACGGTATGTTTTTGTTTGCCAAACTCAAAATGCTTATGTTCTATAATTCGTGTATAAGGGATATTAGAATCGTTATAATTTACAACTGCATTGCCCTGAAAGTTCTCTGAATCCAGCTTGGTATTTTCAAAACGTAATGAGCGATATTCTAAGTTGCCATATTTATAATTATAGAATTCGTCTATTTTTCCAGTAAACACTATTTTTTTTGCAAGACCGCTCAAAGCATCTTTATCTTTAAAAAAATCAATATTGGTTTTTATGTCAATACCCTTTAAAAGACCATCAATTATTTTGTTATAACCTCCAATAGGAATGCCCTGATATCTATCGTTAAAATAATTATTATTATAAGTATATCGTACAGGTAAGCGTTTAATAATAAAAGCAGGGAGTTCGGTAGCTTTTTTACCCCATTGTTTCTCTGTATACTCTTTAATTAAAGTTTCATAAACATCTTTCCCAATTAAAGATAGGGCCTGTTCTTCTAAATTTTCAGGGTTTTCATAACCAAACTCTTTAATTTGATTTTCTATGATTTCTTTAGCTTCCTCAGGTGTTTTTGTTCCCCATAACTGATAAAATGTATTCATATTAAAGGGTAAATTATAGAGTTTGCCCTTAGACATTGAAATAGGTGAATTTATGTAATTATTAAACGCTGCAAATTGATTTACATAGTCCCAAATGTCCTTATCATTGGTATGAAATATATGTGCCCCATATTTGTGTACATTAATACCGTCAATATTTTCACAATATACGTTACCGCCTACATGCGCTCTTTTGTCAATAACAAGACACTTTTTACCCGCTTTAGTAGCCTCATGGGCAAATACAGAGCCAAATAATCCAGCACCAACAATTAAATAATCATACATTTGTATACTTTTATAATTTTTTAGCAAAACTAGGATATAAATAACCTACAAAAAAACTTTTCAATATAATGTATTACATTTCCAGAAACTATAAATCATTATTCAATGCAGCAGGAAAAGCAAAAACAGATTGCGAATTTACTTTAGAAGCATTAGGGTTTAAAAATCTTGGATTTAAACAATCGTCCATCCCAAACTCTGCGGTAGGAACTATTAAGAATTTTTTTGGTATTACGATAGCTTTATTAAGATTGCCCTTTAAATCTGTTTTATTTACACAATATCCTAATAATAAATTTAGAAAACTGATATTATTTTTTGCAAAATTGAAACGTTGTAAAATTATAACCATAGTCCATGACGTAAGATGCTTAAAGGGGAGAACTAAAGATATTCAAGCGGAATTATCAAAAATTGTATGTTCTGATGTTATTATTGTGCATAATGAGTCTATGAAAGCATGGTTTTTAGAACAAAATACAACGATCCCTATTGTCATTTTAGGGATATTCGACTATGTTTCTAAAGAAAAACCACTTCAAAATAAAACCGTTAAGAAAAATGATGTTTATAGTATAGCCTATGCTGGAGGGTTTGGAGCAGGCAAAAATTCATATATTTTTAATTTTGATATGCTAGAGCATAGCAAATATAATTTAAAGCTATATGGCATTGGTTTTGATGCCAATAAACGAAAAGTAAGTGAAGAAATATCTATTATTCATTATCAAGGTGCTTTTCCTTCCGATCAAATAGCTTATAAAATTGAAGCTGATTTTGGATTGGTATGGGATGGTATATCAACAGAGTCTTGCAGTGGAGATCTTGGTGAGTATTTAAAGTATAATAACCCTCATAAAACATCTTTATATCTTTTGTGCGGACTCCCAGTAATAGTTTGGGACCAAGCAGCTATAGCTTCATTTATTGTTAAGAATAATTTGGGAATAGGTATTGCCAATTTAAAAGACCTGAATACTGTTTTGGAGAATTTATCTGAAGAAGATTATAAATTAATGAAAAACAATGTTCAAATTGTTCAGGAAAAAGTAATGCATGGAAAGTTTGTAGAAATTGCGGTTAAAGAAGCGCTTGAAAAGTTGAAAGAATAATGATCTTTTATTTTAAGAAAGCTTTTAACTTACTTGTGAAAAGCTGAGGCTTGAATTTTTCATATAGTACGACAGCCTGATTTTTATATTGTTTTTCTGCCTTAGTATAAAGTTCGGGTTTAAAATCCTTTAAATGCACACTAACATTATTCTCATTTTCAAAAAGATTCCAAGTTGCTTTGTCTATCCATGGAGAGAATATTGCAAAGGTTTTAATATCTAAAGCTTTAGACATATTAATGGCGCCACCTTCATTTCCAATTATGGCATTACAATGGTGCGTTATCGCTAAAAATGCTCTTAAGCTTTTTCCAAAAACATCAAAGAGAATGTTTTTTTGAGTGTCTGGCTTGCACAGATTAAATATAGATTTTGCTTCAGCTTCTTGTTTAGGTATGTAATTAAATAATATTTGCCCAGCAGTTTCTTCAACCACAGTATCAATTACTTGAGCCATATAACTAAAGGGGTATGTTTTCTTTATACCACTTCCTAGCACACTTATCATATACAAAGGTTTACTAAGGTCAAGATGATGATTTACTAAAAAGCGCCTGCCGTCTGCAACTTCCTGTTCAGTTAAATATATTTTTGGTTTTATAAATGTTGCCTCTATACCTAGAGGCTCTAATAATTTCATTCTATTAACAATAGCTAACCCAGCCTTGGCATTTTTTTCTTTAGCTCTTTTTATATTGTGATGATAAAAAAGGGATGTATAATACTTGTGGTAAGAAATTCTAGTTTTTGCCCCAGATAAAAAACTTATTAAATTGCTGGATAGTTTAGAATAAACATCAATAACAATATCATACTTTTTATATTTAATAGTTTTAGCGAACCTAAAGAGTGCTTTTTTACTAGATTCAACTTCTTTAGTAAAAAAAATAAAATGGTCTATAAACGTGTTGTTTTCTACAACAGGAAAGGTGTGCTCGTTTATCAAATAGTCCAGTTGCGCTTTTGGATATTTTAAGCGAAGTGCTTCAAACAGAATACTGCTTGTAAGCACATCGCCTATCATTTTTTGTTGTATGATTAAGATTTTCAATATTTACAACTCCTATATTTTTGCAAATGAGTACATATTGTGTCTACTACAACTGCATACTATTAATGAATAGTTTAGACAGCCACATCGTGCTCTCTTAAAGCATCATTAAGTGACGTTTTTTTATTGGTACTCTCTTTACGTTTACCAATAATTAAAGCACATGGTACATTGAAGCTTCCTGAAGGAAACTCCTTAGCATAGCTACCAGGTATAACTACAGAACGGGCTGGAACTCTGCCTTTATATTCTATAGGTTCATCACCAGTTACATCAATAATTTTTGTGCTCATTGTTAAAACTACACCTGCACCTAAAACAGCTTCAGTTTCAACACGTACACCTTCAACAACGATACATCTAGAACCAATAAAGGCATTATCCTCTATAATTACTGGAGCGGCTTGTAAAGGCTCTAAAACACCACCAATACCAACACCACCAGACAAATGCACATTTTTACCTATTTGTGCACAACTACCAACCGTGGCCCATGTATCAACCATGGTACCTTCATCTACATAAGCTCCAATATTTACATAACTGGGCATTAATATAGTACCACTGGAAATATAAGCACCATGTCTTGCAACTGCATGAGGTACGACACGAATCCCTTTTTCAGCATAACCACGTTTTAATGGAATTTTATCATGAAACTCTAATGGACCAGCTTCAATAGTTTCCATTTTCTGAATTGGAAAATACAATACAACAGCTTTTTTTACCCATTCGTTAACTTGCCAACCACCTGTAATTGGCTCAGCTACTCTCAATTCGCCTTTATCTAATAAATCTATAACTTTTCTTATAGCTGAAGTCGTTGTTTCTTCCTTTAAAAGATCTCTATTCTCCCAAGTATTTTCTATGATTTGTTGTAATTCTGTCATTGATATTTAAGTTTTGGGCAAATATAATAGGTATCATTTAAAAAATAGAATGAAAAGGTCATAATATCGGTTATAAAGTACTTCAAACTTTTTGTCGATTGACACTAAGTTGATACTAGGTTTAACAAAAATTAGAACCAGTTTTTCCTTCGAAAGAAAAAAAATAATCGATGAAATGCATTTTTAGTGTATTTCATCTTTATAATTAAGCTTTTAATCTGTTCGTCGATAAAAATTTGTAGCTCCACTAATAATCGAAAATTCGCTGGCTTATAACTAATTTATTGTGTTCGACCTTAGGTATGGGTATATATTTGAACTATGCGAACGATGATAAACAGAATGAAAAAAAATATATACATACCATTAATTTTATTACTTTCTTTTTCTTTAGGAGTAGCTCAAGGCCATACTGAAAATAACAAGATTGAATCTAATAAAGTTATTTCTGTTTCTGTAAATGATGAAGCGCATCTAGAAATTACGGCAGATCATACAATTGAAATTGTAAAAGAAAAAGATACATTGTTAATTGATCCTACCGAATTAAAAGAGTCTATTTCAAAAACTAGTGATATTAGACTGTATCTTAATAGAGTAAGAAATGTTGAAAATATTAAAATGATATTTCCAAAAATAAATAAACCTGTAAAGGTCTAATTGAAAGATTTTAAATATTAATAAGGTTAAACTGTTAAAGTTAAGAAGGCTGTCTGAAAAGGCAGTCTTTTTTATTTTATTGAAGTGATTTAAACTATTTTTGCACAAAACTGATTTATGGGGCGCATTTTAGCAATAGATTACGGTACTAAAAGAACAGGCATAGCAGTAACCGATGCGTTGCAAATTATAGCCTCTGGACTCACTACTGTTAATACAAAAGAGCTTTTAAAGTTTTTAAAAGATTATACCAATAAAGAAGCGGTTGAATTGTTTTTGGTCGGAGAACCAAAACAAATGAATAATACCGCCTCAGAAAGCGAAGTTCACATTCTTCCATTTATAGATAATTTAAAAAAAGAATTCCCCAATATTCCAATCGAAAGGGTGGATGAAAGGTTTACTTCTAAAATGGCTTTCCAAACGATGATAGATAGTGGATTAAAAAAAAATCAACGAAAAAATAAGGCACTCATAGACGAAATTAGTGCAACCCTTATTTTGCAGAGTTATTTATATTCTAAATAGTGCGGTTTCAATATACTTCTGAATCATTTAGATTTGTTTAAAGTCATAGTATAAACAGGTTTTTATTCTCTATTCTAATAACAGAACAGCCTTAATGCCTTTAACTGGGTATTAATGATAAACAATAAATTTCGTATAAAGATAGGACTAGTAAATTATAGTATTATTACTTTTGCAAATATTAATACCAAACAAATACATGATTTTACCAATAGTAGCCTATGGCGACCCAGTCTTAAAAAAGAAAGGAAAAGATATAACTGAAGCGTATCCAAATCTTAGCGTTCTTTTAGAAAATATGTTTGAAACCATGTACAATGCCTGTGGTGTTGGTTTGGCTGCACCACAAATAGGATTGCCCATTAGATTATTTTTGGTTGACACATCGCCTTTTGCGGAAGATGAAGGTTTAACTACAGAAGAACAAAAAGTACTAAAAGATTTCAAACGCGTTTTTATTAATGCTAAAATAACGAAGGAAGAAGGTGACGAATGGGCTTTTAATGAAGGTTGTTTAAGTATTCCAGATGTTAGGGAAGATGTTTTTAGACAGCCAAAAATAACCGTCGAGTATGTTGATGAAAGTTTTACACCACAAACAGAAACCTTTGAAGGGTTAATAGCAAGAGTTATTCAACATGAATACGATCATATAGAAGGTGTTTTGTTCACAGATAAACTTTCTAGCTTAAAAAAACGTTTAATAAAAGGAAAACTAGCCAATATATCTAAAGGCAAGATTAATGTCGATTATAGAATGCGTTTTCCCGATCAAAAAAAGAAGCGATAATATTTGCAAGCAATCAATAAACAGTTGATATTTGCCCCTTTCAAAAAATAATTATGAGTTTAGATAAAGTACTGTCAATAGGAGGAAAGCCAGGTTTGTACAAATTAATTGCCCAAACACGAGGTGGGTTTGTAGCCGAATCGTTAATAGATAACAAACGTATATCTGTAAGTGTACAAAACAACATTAGTGTTTTAAGCGAAATTGCAATTTATACTTTAGCCGAGGAAGTGCCCTTAAAACAGGTTCTTGAAAATATTAAGAAAAAAGAAAACGGAGAACAAGCCTCTGTAAAACCTAAAGATAGCAAAGATAAATTAGAAGAATATTTCTTTGATGTATTACCAGATTATGATGAAGATAGAGTATATGCAAGTGATATTAAAAAAGTAATACAATGGTATAATTTATTACAAAAACATGATATGCTGGATTTTTCAGATTCTGAAGAAGAAAGTAGCGATACAGTATCAGACGAAGAAGAATAAAATAAAAACCTCCAAATATGGAGGTTTTTTTATGCTTTTTTGTAAGTTTATTAGCTATACGTCGACTTTAAAGTGAGTTAACACAAAAAGAATAAATTAATGAAATCACTTTGGTTTTTTGATGATGTCAATCTTTTCAAGGTGCTTTGTCCCCACAAATTTAAAGCCTATAAAGCAAATCACGACTTTGATGCCTACAAAAAGAAGGACTATATCTATTTTGAAGAAGATTCTGCAAACAAAGTATACCTCATAGAAAGAGGAAAAGTTAAAATTGGCTATTATAGTGAAGATGGAGACGAAGTCGTTAAGGCCATTTTAACTCGCGGGGAGTTATTTGGTGAAACAGCTATTCTTGGAGAATCTAAGCGAGAAGAATTTGCTCAATCTATTGATAATACGACGAGTATTTGTCCCATAGGTGTTGATACAATGCATGATTTAATGCGAAATAACCAAACTTTTAGTTTTAAGATATATAAAGTTATCGGTTATAAACTAAAACGATTAGAAAGACGGTTACAATTACTGCTATTTAAAGATACGAAAACACGCCTTGTAGAGTTTTTAGATGAGTTATGTTCCGACTACGGCTATGATTGTGAAAAAACAGGAGATAAAGTGATTCACCACCCTTATACTCAAAAAGACATTGCTTGTTTAATAGGCACTTCCAGACCCACATTAAATATACTTTTAAACGAGTTAAAGGAGGAAAAAGTACTTCAATTTTCCAGAAAAGAAATAAGAATTTACAAAAATATTGCTTAATGTTAGATGGCTAACATTTTATAAAATCAGTGTACTTTACTTTTGGAGTATTAGAAACTTAAAAAAAAATACAATGATTAAAAGAATGTTTATAGTTACAGTATTAGTAATAGGATTATTAGCTAGTTCTTGTAGCAATGATGATGATAATATACCATCAACAGCCAGTTTAACTTTAGAGTTGGATGGTTTAGAAGCTTTAGGTGACGATTACGTTTACGAAGGCTGGATAATAGTAAATGGTGCGCCAGTTTCAACAGGAACGTTTACTTCGGTTACATTTCCACAATCTTTCACGGTAGATGCTACACAACTAGAAAGTGCAACACGTTTTGTACTATCAATTGAGCCTGCTGGAGAAACAGGAACTGCCGCAGCAACACCCGCAGATACAAAAATTTTAGTAGGTGATTTTTCAGGAGATAGAGCGCCTGTTAATACAGCTATTGTAGGTGATTTTAGTGGATCTTGGGGAGTATCTTTTTTAAGAACTCCAACAGATGAAGTACCAGGGAGTGGTAATAATGGTAATGATGAAAATGGAATTTGGTTCGGAACACCACAAATGACAGGCCCACCAACAGCAGGTTTAGGATTACCTGTATTACCTGCAGGATGGAAATATGAAGGTTGGGTCGTAGTAGATGGTGTTGGTCCATTAACAACAGGAACGTTTATCAGTTTTACAGCTGTAGATGATTCTAATGATTTTAGCGGAACAGAAAATAATGCTGGCCCTCCAGTACCAGGCGAAGATTTCTTTAACAATGCACCAGCAGGATTTACATTTCCTTTAGATGTAAGAGGACGTACTGCGGTTATCTCTGTAGAACCAGACCCAGATAACTCTCCGGCACCTTTTACTTTAAAGCCATTAGTTGGTACAGTAGGGCAAGAAACGGCTCCTACAACTCACGATCTTACTTATAGTTCTGATTCTTTCCCTACAGGATGGGCTATTAGATAAATAATAAATTTTAGTTTTTGTTAGATTTAAGGCATGGTTTCGACAGAGAAACTGTGCCTTTTAATTTATATCTATGTTAAGGAAAAAAATTAGTTTAAAAAATATTATATTTTTAATTGTAATTGCGGCTTTAATTATTCCACAAACACGACAACCCATACAGGTGTTTCTACATAAAGGATTGGCGCTTTTTGGTCCTTCGGTAGTTAAGGGTTCAAAGCAGGCAAGTTTGACAAATTATGATTGGAAACTTAAAACTGAGCAAGATGAATTTAATTTTGAAGCCACTAAGGGCAAGGTCGTTTTAGTGAATTTTTGGGCTACTTGGTGTCCGCCATGCATTGCAGAAATGCCTAGCATGCAAGCACTTTATAACGATTATAAACATGCTATTGAATTTGTTTTTGTTTCTAATGAAGATCGTACTGTAATCAATCAGTTTCTAAGCAAAAACAATTACACTTTTAAAGTATATACGCCTTTAAGCAAGTATCCAGAGTCTTTTAATATTACAAGCATTCCTCGAACTTTTTTAATAGATAAACAAGGTCATATAGTCATTGATAAAAGTGGTGCAGCAAACTGGAATAGTGATACGGTTAGAAAAACTATTGACGCCTTATTGGAGCTATAGTATTTCTTTTGGGTTCCAGATAATTCATTATAAATAAATTCAAAAGAATTAGAGAAAACGCATATACAACGTCTTCAATAGGGATGGTGAATAATCTTATATTTAAATTTTCCAAATTATTATACCAAACAACTTCATTTCTAATAAAGCTACCAGTTAATATCCCGTTTACTATAAAAAAAGGAATAAGTATCGCTAAAAAAGTTAAATAGAAACGGCTTAGTAAATTAGGGATCTTTTTAATGACAATGCCAATTAGAACTGCTGCTAGCAGAAAATTTATAAGCGTATACCATTTCGTGCTATTATAAATGGAAAGGACTAATAAAAGCAATATAAGTAAGTAACTCATTGTTTTAGTTACAGCTATCGATAATTTCAAATTTGGAAAATAATGTAATAACGCATAGTGCGTAAATGTGCAGGCGTAAGGAATACATATAAAAAAGAGCCATTCTTCAATAGGTAAAGACAATAATTTAAAACCTAGAAAATAATCGTCGTTAAATCCCCAAATACCATTTATGGTAAAAATGATATCCCAAGTAATAAATAAGAGCATACTTATTAAAATACCTATGAATAGAGATTTCCAGCGCTTATAAAATTTTAATTTAGGATGAAAACTAAATAAAAAAGGTACCGATATAGACCCTAAATTCAATAACAGATACAAATAATTCATCTGTTACTTTTTAAAGTATTTAAAAGGAACAACCAGCATGCCAAAGCACTCACCATCGTCTTTCCCAAGGTGTTTATGATGCATTTTATGAGCACGTCTTACACCTTTAGCATACCAATTATTAGCATTTCTAAACAATTTAAACCGCTGGTGTATAAAGATATCATGAACAATAAAATAAGATACACCATAAGCAAATATGCCTATACCTATTGGTAAACCAGCCCAAAAGCTTGTGTATTTCCATAATAGGAAAAAAATAATACTTACAACTGCATAAAAAATAAAGAAAGCGTCATTGCGTTCAAACCAACTATCATGATCTTTTTTGTGATGATCCTTATGCAAAGACCATAAAAAACCATGCATAACATATTTATGCGTAAACCAGGCCATGAACTCCATAAAGCCATAAGTTCCTAAAAAAATTAATATCCAAAAAACTGTATGCATACCTATAAAATTACATTAAATTTAATTGATATTTCACATAACTACGCATCAAGAGTTCTATTTTTTTAGGGTTGGAAACCCGTATTCGGGTATTTTTAATTTGTAGAGCAGGTGTCTTTTTCAGTTTTTTTAATAATTGACGATAATATCTGTAAGCTATAAATACCCCAAATTTAGCCTCAATTGGTAATTTTTTTATACCACTTAAGCCTTTTGCAAAATCGGCTTCTATATCATTAATAATATCTTGTTTTGATGCTTCATTTAAATTGTTTAAATCTGTTTTAGGAAAATAAGTTCTGTTTAAATCATCAAAATCAGTTTTCAAATCTCTTAAAAAATTCACTTTTTGAAATGCCGAGCCTAGAGACATAGCAGTATCTTTAAGCGCTTCGAATTTAGTTTGATCTCCTTTTACAAAAACTTTTAGGCACATAAGTCCAACAACATCGGCAGATCCATAAATATATGCTTTGTATTCTTCTTCAGTAAGATATTGGGTTTTGTGCAAGTCTAAACGCATACTTTTCATAAACGCGACGACTAAATTTTTGTCTAAATTATATTTATGAAATGTATGTTGAAATGAATTGAGTATGGGGTTTAGGCTAATTTTATCTTTTAAAGCAAGCTCTAAATCATCAGAAAATTTATTAAAGAGCTGTTCTTTGTTATAATCATGGAAGGAATCAACAATCTCGTCAGCAAAACGAACAAACCCATAAATGTTGTAAATATCCATTCTAATCGATTTAGAAAGCATTTTTGTTGCTAATGAAAATGACGTGCTGTAAGTCTTCGTAACAAGTTTGCTACAATTATAAGACACCGTATCGAATAATAATTTCATAATTAGTTATGATATTTTGTTACTAAATCTGCTGCTAGTTTACCTGATATTAAAGAGGGAGGAACTCCAGGACCAGGTACTGTTAATTGACCAGTAAAAAACAAGTTTTTTACTTTTCTGCTTTTTAATTTTGGTCTTAAAAAAGCAGTTTGAGTTAAGGTATTAGCCATTCCGTATGCATTCCCTTTATAAGAATTGTAGTCATTAATAAAATCATTAACACAAAAACTTTCTTTAAAGATAATATGTTTTTTTATATTTTGTGAGGTTAAACTTTCAAATCGTTGCATGATTTTATTAAAATATGTTTCCCTTAATTCAGGAGTGTCATCTAACCCTGGGGCCAATGGGATTAAAAATATACCAGCTTCTTTGCCCTCAGGAGCAGAATTGATATCTGTTTTACTTGGAAAGCTGGCATAAAACAATGGGTTTTCTGGCCATTGTGGGGTATCATATATCGCTTCTGCATGCATACCAAAATCTACATCAAAAAATAAAGTATGATGATTTACATTTTTTAATTTTTTGTCAAACCCGACATAAAATAGGAGTGAAGATGGCGCAAATGTTTTTTTGTTCCAATAATTTTCAGAGTATTGCCTGTATGGTTTTTCTAAAAGAGACTCCGTGTGATGATAGTCAGCACCACTTACAACAATATCAGATGCATACGTTTCTCCGCACGAAACAATACCATTATATGCGCCATTTTTTACAATAATTTTCTCTATTGGCGAATTGGTCTTAATAGTAACGCCTAATTCTTTTGCTAAATTTTCAATAGCTAAAATCACTTGATACATACCTTTTTTGGGATGAAACGTGCCTAAACCAAAATCTGCATAATTCATAAAATTATAAAAAGAAGGTGTATCACTTGGTTTGGCTCCTAAAAACAAAACTGGAAACTCAAGAATTTTTATAAGTCTTTGATTCTTAAATTCTCTTCTAACATCTCTTTTTATATTACTAAAAAATTGATTTAATTTTTTAATGGTGGCTGGAGTAACTAATTCTAAAGGCGAAACACCTGGATTGTAAACTAAATCTTTAATAGCAATATTGTAGTTGCTTTCTGCTTGTTTAATAAACTTTTTGAGTTTCTTGGAACTTCCAGCCTCTTCTTTTTCAAAAGCCGCAGCTATTTTCTCTAAGGTGTCCTCTATGGTTATAAAGTCGCCTTTTCCAAAATATACGCTATATGCTGGATTTAGTTTTTCTAAAGAGTAATAGTCTTGAGAGGATTTATTAAAATCTGAAAAAAAACGCTCAAATACATCTGGCATCCAATACCACGTTGGGCCAATATCAAAAGTAAACCCTTCCTTTACAAGCTGTCTTGCCCTGCCACCTATCGTTTTATTTTTTTCAAAAACAGTAACTTCATAGCCAGCTTTGGCTAAGTAACACGAAGCTGCCAAAGATGAAAATCCTGAGCCAATTATATTTGCAGTTAATTTCATATTGTTTAACGAATATAGTTAAAAGTTAAACAAAAAAAAATATTTATAAGTCTTTAACTAAATTTTCGATAGAATTAAAGATACTTACTTTTTTGGGAAGGTTTGTAATGTTTAAATCGGAGAGTTTCTTACCTAATAGTAAAAGGTTTGTGTTTTCTTTGTCTAATAGTACCTCATTAAATTTATTAATATAGCCAGAAATCTCTTGCTCTGGAGGGTAGACTGTAAAATATGATATAAAAGTTATTTCTTCAAAAAACTCAAGTAAATCTGTAAGACTTTCCATGGGAACACTCTCTCCTAGAAAAATAGTATGATAGCCTTTGCTTCTTAATTGATAATTAATGAACAAAAGCCCAATATCATGAATTTCATTTTCAGGTAAAAAAAGAACAAAGGTTTTAGATACAGGTTTAGGTTCTAAAATTTGTAGTCTTTCGGTATTTAAAAGTATCTTTTGTTTAATGTGAATGGATAAAAAATGTTCATGAGCTGGCGTAATGGTATTGGTTTGCCACAAAAGCCCAATTTCATTTAATAAAGGTAAAAAAACAGTGTAGAAAATTTCACTAAAGGTTTTTGTTTCTAGCAAATTATTGTAAGTACTGTAAAACAATACTTGGTCAAAGTTTATCATGGCCATTTTTAAGGCATTCATGGCGTGGTCTTCAACTTTTGCTCTTGAAGCTATTTCTCTAACTTTAATGGGTATCTCTTCTTCTTTAAGATTGGCAACTTTCGAGATCTTTAATCCATTATTGTTTAAATACGAGATATTTAATAGCTTTTGCAAGCTAGCTAAGCTATAATTTCTAATGTTTGTATCTGATCGATTAGGGCTTAGTAGGTTATAGCGTTTTTCCCAAATTCGTATGGTGTGCGCTTTGATACCTGTAAGATTTTCTAAATCTTTAATACTAAAATTTACCCTAATATTGTTCATTGATATTTAGCTTTAGTTAAACAAAATTAAGAAAATTAATCGATAAACAGCAAAGAAGTGTAAAAAAACTATTTTAATTTTAGCATTCTATGTAGGGATTGACATGCTTTTAAAACTGTTTTTTTGGCATGAAAAAATTCTAAAAACACCATGCATACTAACCAAGTTTAAAAGATACTGCTGAGCGTGTGGTAATTAGAAGGTATAAAAATAGTGACTTGAAATAAAAATCAAATCACTATTTTTCATTATCTATAGTGTATCTAGTCTCTAATAGGTATCATATTAGATGTGTCTACAGGAAAACTATCGTATTTATTATATAATCTTAAATACCTTTCAGGATCAATAGGTACCTCATTCAATGTTTCATATAGCCCTTTAAAAAAACCTTCACGTTTTTGTGATGGATTAAAAATCAATGTTAGTTTTACCGTTTCATCAGTATTATTTTTAAATCCATGGGGCGTGAATCTGGGTACATAGGCAACTGTGCCAGGCTCGGCTAGATATTCTTTATCAGCAACTTGCACTGTTAAAACACCTTCATTTACTATAAAAGTTTCATCCATAAATCTGTGATAATGTAATTTTGCACCAATGGCCATAGGCGGAAGCGAAATCTCATAAATACCTAATTGGTCGTTAGACATTTCACTAGTAACCTTAAATGTTATTGAAATGGTATTTAATTCGAGTTTTTCTCCTTCGTTTGCTTTGATTATAGAAGCATTATTTTCTAATGTATCTTCAAAATAATTTTCTTTAGAATCCATAGTCTTAAATTTATTGCTTGAACGATTGGCTAATTGTGTTTTCTATCAAGACCTTGTTTTGTTCTAAGGTTTGCTGGTCATTAGCTCCTTCAAGTGAAAACAATCCTTGAACTTTAATACCCATATGTCCTAGAATAGCCCTTAAATAGGGTTCTTGAAAATCATATGGTTCCATAAAAGTACCTTTGTAAATACCACCTTTGGCTGTGACTAAATAGGCTGACTTTCCCTCTAATAAGCCATAGTAACCATTTTCATTGATGTTAAATGTATGTCCTATTCTTACTGTTTGGTCTAAATAGGCTTTAAGGTTAGAAGGAATGTTTAAATTATATAAAGGGCTACTAATTAGGATGTCATCGGCAGACTTTAATTCTGCAATTAATTCATCCGATAAAGCAGTTGCCTTTTTGCTTTCAGGAGATTTGTGCTCTAAGGGTGTATAAAAACCTTCAATTGTATCGTTTTGAATGTGTGGCAATTGGTGTTTTACCAAATCTCTGTAAATAATGATGCCTTTTGGATTAGCAGCTTTCCAATTTTCCTCAAAATAATCAGCTAATGCTCTAGAATGTGAACCTACAGTTCTGGAACTACAATCTATTCTTAATAATGTTTTCATGTATTGATTTTTTAATTTCAATAACATGACAAAACAGATAAAGAAAACGTGACAGGTTTATAGAGAAAGTGATTTTAATTTATTGGGATCGACAATAGAAAATATACTTTTAACTTTATTGTCTTCTTTATTGTCTTCTTTATTGTCTTCGAAATCAAATACCTGACAATTTATGAGCGTATCTTCATTATAAAACAACAGAGCTGGTTGATGATTTATTTGTATGATCTTGATGGATAATAATTCCAGATAAGTTTTAAATACATAAAATAATAATTTTAAAGAAGCAGATTTTCCAACAGTTAACTCCCTTACTACTTTAATGTTTTCTCCTCCATCTGCATGTAATGAAATGTCTTTGGAAAGCATTTCCTCTAAACGTTTTACATCACCATTTTTAATGGTTTGAACGTAATTTTCCATATAAGAAGACGGAGGAAGGGAATTGTTGCTATAGTTTATTGTTTTGTAATTGACTAGCTTGGTTTTACCTCTACTTAGCAGTTTTCGGGAGTTTTCAATGGTGATACCGATGGTTTTTGCAATGTCTTTATGAGAATAATCAAAGGCTTCTTTTAAGATAAAAACGGCGCGTTCTTGTGCTGTTAATTTTTCAAGAAGCACGAGCATGGAGTATGATATAATTTCATTACGATCAATATGGTCATCAGCCTTTTCTGTTGATAAAGGCTCAGGTAACCACATGGTATTAACGGTCGTTTTACTATTTCTTTTTTTAGTGTTAATAGATTGGTTTATAACCGATTTTATTAAATAGTTAATATCATTTTTTATATGATTCTTCTCAATAGAAAGGTGTTTGGTTAAAACATCCTGAATAGCATCTTTCGCATCATCTACAGACCCTAAGATGTTATAAGCGTAAGGAAATAATATGTTTTGATAGTTTTTCAATTGTATATTTTTTAAGTTCTATAGGGTATGACAAATGATATGATAAAAACGTGACATTTTTAAATAAACCATAGATTTAAATAGGCTATTCTTTGTTAAAAAGGGTTTGATTATTATCTGATTGATTTTTTAATTCAATCAAGGTAGTTTGAGAAGCAGCACAAAGTTTTTCTATACCATTTTGCCTGATAAAAACCTCGGATCTACAAATAGTTAATGTGCGTCCATTTTTTAAAACATGCGCTTTGGCAATCAATAGGTCACCATCGCCAGGAGACATCAGGTTTAACTTAAATTCGACAGTTAAGACAGTAGAATCCTCTTCCATTAATGAAAAACCAGCATAACCAGCTGCATTATCTGCTATAGTACTTATTATACCAGCATGAAAAAAGCCATGTTGCTGTGTTAAAGTTGAATGATATGGTATTTGGATCTCACAGTAACCAGGCTTTACATCGGTCAGTTTAGCATGGATTAATTCCATAAACTTTTGTCTTTGAAAACTTGCTTCAACTTTCTTCCTGAAATTGGGAAATTTTGGTTTAAAATTCATAACTAACTTAGCTTTCAAAACGAAGATACGAAAGAAGAAAACAAAAATGTGTACCTCAGTAGAAACCAGATGGTGTTGTATGTATGCGATTTTAAAAAAGGTTTAAAATCTTGCTAAGATGAAGACAATAAGGAATTATTATCTAGGTAAGAGAATTTTTATATTTGTTTTTATGAAAGAATCATTATTTGAAATATCTAGAATGGATTGTCCGTCTGAGGAAAATCTTATTCGTTTAAAACTTGCAGAAAACAGTAACATTAAACACTTGAAATTTAATGTTGAAAATAGGAGCTTACTTATTTATCATACGAATGATTTAGAAAAAATTACAAAAGATCTAAATTCATTGGGTTTAGGAGAAAGATTGATGAGTACTAAAAATTCTGAAGAAAATATAGAATTTGAAAATGAAAGTAAAAGACAATCAAGGCTACTTTGGACTGTTTTAGGCATAAATTTGATGTTTTTCTTGATTGAGATTACTACAGGGCTTATATCTAAATCGATGGGACTTGTGGCCGATAGTCTAGATATGCTAGCTGATACTTTTGTTTATGGCTTAAGTCTTTTAGCCATTGGAGGTACGGTATATAAAAAGAAAAAGATAGCAAAACTTGCAGGTTATTTTCAAATTTTATTAGCAATTATAGGTTTAGCAGAAGTATTGAGAAGATTCCTTGGGATTGAACAAGTTCCAAATTTTAAAACCATGATTATTGTTTCGGTTTTTGCTTTAATTGCTAATAGTGTTTGCCTGTTTTTGTTACAAAAAAGTAAAAGTAGTGAAGCTCACATGCGAGCCAGTATGATATTTACATCTAATGATATTATTATAAACCTGGGAATAATAATTGCAGCTATCCTTGTTTTATGGTTAAATAGCAATAAGCCAGACTTGATAATAGGGCTTATAGTGTTCACTTTAGTTGTACAAGGCGCTTTTAGGATTCTAAAATTGGCTAAATGATTATTGAGTTTAATAAATCATTTAAAAAAGATAACCTTAAATATCTTACAAAATATGATAAGTAAGGCCTTTTTATGTGCGCACGAGAAGATTCGAACTTCCACATCCTAAACGGATACTGGCCCCTCAAGCCAGCGCGTCTACCAATTCCGCCACGTGCGCATAAAGAAACTGTGTAAAAATAGAAAAAGTTAAGCAAAATCGCTTAACTTTTTCTTGTGACCAGGCTGGGGCTCGAACCTACAGCTCAAACACCAGTATTTATAAGTCATCTGCTAGTTTTAACATTCATTGTTGATGAATTGTGAACCTCGCTATTATTTCAAATATGTCAAATTAACTTTCGCCGGCGCAAATATAAATAAATTAAAGTTTGAACTTAATGAATTTTTTATTTTTTGTGTGCCATCTTCATTATATAAGTATTTATAAATTTTATTTGAGGTTATAGAACTAGCCCTTATTCCTCCACGAATTTTTCTATTGTTAGTATTATTATAACTTATACAGATGCTGGAGACAGTGGATATGGTATTACCCCTTGTTCTTCTTTCCCGATTTGTTAATGCCGCCGTCATTTATTCGTATTGTTGGCATTTGAATATAAAATGATTCTTAATTTCGATTGGTTTTATAACAATAGAATTCAGTTTTTGATTTGGAAATTCGCCAACGAGGTAATTTTTCGATTCAAATTAAATTTTCCTTTCAGCTGCCTTCAGCAGCTATTAACTTAATATTTTATCTATAAGAATTTTTACGAACACTTTTTGCGGTTCTTTTATTTACTTATAGAGTCTCACAGATTTAATGTATGCAAGAGTATTTAACTGAAAGTATATTGCATAATAAAAAAACAAACAAGACGAGGTTCGAATCTTTTATGTCTTTGATAACAATATATTTACTGATTAAATTCAAAGAATTAACTTTTAATGTTTTCTTTTTGCAAAAAATAAGAACAAAATACTATTTAATTTACTTCCAACACGTTCCCTTAATAAATTATAAGCTTTATTAATTTGCCATTCTACTGTTCTGATAGAAACATTTAGATATTCTGCAATTTCAATATTTGTAAGCCCTTCTTTTTTGCTTAAAAGAAAAGTCTCTTTACATTTACGCGGTAAATTTGAAATACCCTCAGTAACTAATCGGATTTTTCGCTCTAATAATTCAGAATTGTTATCATTTACCACTTCATTTAATGTTTCTACATATGTGCGTTCTAATATGGATGTTTTCCTTTTTCTATGATATTGATTAATAAATTCATTGTAAGTGGTTTTATATAAAAAACTTTTAATAGAGTAATCTTGATTTAGTCTTTTTCTAAACTCCCATGTCTTTAAAAATACATTTTGAACTATGTCCTCTGCAGTAACACTATCATTAGTAAGGCTTATAGTATAAATAAAAAGAGGCTTGTGGTAAAACTTCACTAGATGAGTATAAGCGCTTTCCTTTCCATTTTTTAAATGATCAATAAATTTAGCATTATCGTTATACAATTCCGCCATGAGTAAAATTATAAATTCGTATTGTGAAGGGGATAAATATCATAAAATAATAATAAAATACAAAAAAAATACAAAAAAAGCAAGTATAAGGCGGTTTAGGATTGTAATATAAAAAAATAAAATACTTAAAAATGTATCCCAATGTTGCCAAATTATGAAAGTCTAATAATTAAATACTTAACAAATTCTGCTACTATCCTAGAATTAGAAATGTTAGCAGAATGGATTGAGGACCCATTAAATAAAAAGACGTTTAAAGTGTATGTTGAAACACATTATGCAATTTATTACAGCATGGAAGACCCTGATATTGAAAAAGTACTAAATAGGCTTCTTGTAAATATAAGAAAGGAAAAATCTTTTGTCTACAAGTTAAAAAACAAGCCATTTTTTAGATATGCTGCTGCGGTTTTGGTAATTGGGATGATGATTTCTATTTATTTATTTAATAGGGATAATATGGTTTCCGATAATTTTGAAGAAAAAATAACTACTATTGGAAATGAGGTTATTAAACCTGGAACAGACAAAGCTATATTAACCTTGGAGAATGGTTCTCTAATAACATTAGAAAAAGGTAAATCCTTCAATAGGCAAAATGTTAGTAGTAATGGTAAAGAAATTCGCTATAAAAAAATTGAATCAAAAAAAGAAATAATTAAGTATAATTACTTAACTGTTCCTAGAGGGGGGCAATTTTTTGTTAACCTCTCAGATGGCACAAAGGTATGGTTAAATTCAGAATCCAAGTTAAAATACCCAGTTAATTTTATTGAAGGAGAACCAAGACAAGTTGAACTGGTTTATGGGGAAGCATATTTCAATGTGTCTCCTAGTAACATGCATGGAGGGGCAGATTTTAAGGTGTATAATAAAAGTCAAGAAGTCCAAGTGCTAGGTACAGAATTTAATATTAAGGCTTATCGAGATGAGACCACTATTTATACAACTTTAGTTGAAGGTAGCATAGTCTTGAGATATGAGGATAAAAAACTGAAATTAATACCAAACCAGCAATCTCAGATAAATATGGACAATAATACTCTTGTCACCAAAACAGTGGATGTTTATAACGAAATATCATGGAAAGATGGGATTTTTAGTTTTGAAGATAAATCTTTAAAAGAGATCATGAAGGTTTTGTCTCGCTGGTATGATATGAATGTGGTGTTTAAGAATGTTGAAGTTGAAGAAGAGCAGTTTATAGGTATTTTGGAAAAGGATCAAGAAATAGAAGAGATATTAACAAATATTAGAAATTTTGGAATAATCAATGAGTTTAAAATTATTGATAAAGAAGTATTATTGGATTAAAAAATAAAGGGAACGAAGTATGGACATTTGCGATATCAAACTTCGTCCCTCTAAACCACGTATTAATTAATTGTTTAACTAACTAACACTAAGCAAATTTATGAAAATTAAATTACTTAAGGCGCGTTTCTTGCTTACGAAACGGCTGATGACATTTATTATGAGAGTTTTTATCTTTTTTTTGTGTACAGCAACTTTTAGTCTCTCACCTTTAAACTCGCTTTCTCAAGAGAAAGTTGTAATTGACCAGGATCAATTGGTTTCCGTCGATAAAGTTTTTAAGATTATTAAAAGACAAACAAATTATCGATTTATTTATCCTAAAAAAGCTTTTAAAGATGCGCCAATGGTACATTTGAAAAGAGGAGAGATAACCGTTGAAGATTTACTAGAACAAAGTTTATCAAACAAGAATTTGGGTTTTGAATTAACAAAAAACAATACCATAGTAATCAATAAAAATATTAAAACCAATAAAATTGATAAACTTCAGGAATTTACTGTTAATGGAAACATAACAGATGTTAATGGATCGCCTTTACCAGGCGTTACTATTATCGTTAAGGGAACTAACAGGGGAACCACAACCAATTTTGACGGCAAATATTCTATAAAAGCTACTTCAACAGATGTCATTGTCTTCTCGTATGTTGGATTTCTTACACAGGAAATCGTTGTGGGAAATAACGAAACCATAAATGTGGTAATGAAAGAAGATGCCTCTGAATTGGATGAGGTAGTTGTAGTAGGATATGGTACGCAAAAAAAGGAAAACCTTACTGGAGCAGTAAGTGCAATAGGTTCTAAGGAGATTGAGCAACGTCCTATTACTAGTGCATCTGTGGCGCTTCAAGGAACTACCAGTGGTGTATTTATTAACCAGAATTCGGGACAACCAGGACGAAACAATGTTTCAATTAGAATTAGAGGGGTTGGTACCCTAAACAACACCAATCCGCTTATTTTGGTCGATGGTATTGAAGCACCTTTTGATAATATTAATCCCGATGATATCGAAAACATATCTGTGTTAAAAGATGCAGCTTCTGCGGCTATTTATGGTTCACGTGCTGCTAATGGAGTGGTGCTTGTTACCACCAAACGCGGATCGGGTATAGAAGGAGTTCAATTTAACTATAACGGGTTTTACGGATTTTCAGAAGGGATTCGTTTCCCGGAAATGGTTACAAACTCTGCTCAATTTGCCGAATTATGGAATGAGGCCATTACAAACTTTGGAGGAGCTCCCAGATATTCAGACAACGAAATAACGAACTTTAGAGAAAATGGTCCTAATACAGACTGGCTTGGAGCACTCTTTGAAACAGGCTCTATACAACAACACAATTTTAGTGTTAGTGGGTCTAACAAAAATACTAATTACAGGTTTTCTTTTGGTTTGATGAATGATGATGGAATTGTACCCAAAGCTAAATTTAAGCGTTACAATTACCGTTTAAATTTAGATAGCCAAATCAATGATAAACTAAAAATAGGTACCAGTATATCACTTATTAGGGGAGACCGAGAAAGTCATCAGGAAAATCTTACTCCGTTAGGAGATGGAGGCCCTATAGCACAGGCTGCAAGATCTATTCCATTAGATCGTATTTATAATGATGATGGTATTCTGGTAAGACCTCAATATGGTTTTAGTTGGGTTTTTACCAATATTGTTGCCGGTAATTACAATTCTATAAGTAACGAAGTACTTGGTAACGCATATTTGGAATATGAAGTTTTAGAAGGCCTTAAGATAAAAGGGACAGCAGCCATAAATCATAGAGAATTTAACGACACCCAATTTAATCAAACTATCGATTTGGTAGATCCTATTACCGATGAGTTACTGGATGTACAAACTTCGGGAAGGTTTTTATTTAGGAATGCGTTTAAACAACAAAACCTCACGTATTGGCTACAAAGTACCTATGAAAAATCAGTAGGGAAAAGTAATTTCAAGGTTTTGGTTGGTTACAATCAAGAAACCAGCGTGTGGAATGCTTTTAATACCAGTAGAAGCGATTTCCTTTCCAACAACATTAGAGTTTTAAGTGCAGGAGACCCTTCTACAGCTGTTAACAATGAGGATGCCAGTGAATGGGCGCTTCAGTCTTATTTTGGACGTATAAATTATGATTTTGATGGTAAATACCTTCTGGAAGCTAATTTCAGGAGAGATGGTTCATCCCGGTTTGCAAACGACAAATGGGGTAGTTACCCTGCCTTTTCTGCCGGTTGGATTGTTTCTAAAGAGTCATTTTTTAACGTACCTTTTATCAATTTCTTGAAATTACGCGGATCCTGGGGACAACTTGGTAATCAGAATATTGGTGACTTTGCGTTCGCAAGACAGTTAAGCCTTACTCAAAGCTATTCATTTAATGGAGAACTGGCTGCGGGTGTTGGACAAACTTCATTAGGAAACCCTGACCTAACATGGGAAGCCACAACAACTTCGAACATTGGAATTAATTTAGGAATGTTCAATAATAAACTTCAAATAGAAGCAGATTACTTTACCCGTACAACCGATGATATATTATTTGATATTCCAATCTCTTCAATTACAGGGTTTAATAGCCAAATTCAAAATTCGGCCAAAGTAGAGAATAAAGGATTTGAAGTAGCTGTAAATTATAGAAATCAATTAGGTGATTTTGATATAGCTATTGGAGGAAATATGACTTATGTCGAGGACGAGGTTTTAGAATTGAATAAGTTTTTAGGTCCCGATGAAGAGAACAGATCAATAAACGGTCGTTTTATTTTAGAACCGGGAAGTTCTCTAAATGCTTTTTACGGATTTCAGGTAAATGGTATTTTCCGTGATCAGGCTCAGTTTGATAATGCTCCGGATCATACAGGCCTTAACCCTAATTGGGGTGTAGGAGATTTAGAATATGCCGATTTAGATGGTGATGGCGTAATTACTAATGAAGATAGAACCGTAATAGGACGAAGAAACCCAAAACTATTGTATGGTGGAAATATTTCAATAAAATATAAAGGGCTCGAACTTTTTGCAATCATTCAAGGTGCGGCTAAATTTCAAAGTTATGCCGGTGGGGAAATCTCACAACCGTTTCATAATTCTGCACAGCTAAATACCAGATGGCTGGATAGATGGACACCCAATAATCCTAATGCTTCTATGCCGAGACTTTACTTTAGTGATGGTCCAAGTAGTACCGGCACGAACTCATTCTGGCTTCTTAACCGCTCTTACATGAGGTTAAAAAATGTTCAGCTTTCTTACACCTTTCCAAAGTCCGTGTTTGACAAAACGCCTGTTAAAAGCATGAAAGTTTTTGTTAACGGACAAAATTTATTGACAATTACAGATTTTCCTTTCTTCGATCCAGAGAGACCGGAAGGCCTAGAACGAGGAGGACAAGGATTTCCTAATCTTAGAGTAATTTCAGCTGGTTTAGATATTAAATTTTAAAAAAAATAATTATGAAAGTTTTAATGAAAAAGTTTTTAATAGTTAGCTTATGCATCATTGGCTTATACGGATGCAAAAGTGACACATTAGATATAGATCCTCCTGGGTTTCCATCGGCCGAAGGTTTTTTTAGTACTGCCGATGATATTGAGGCAGGTATAAATGGTGTGTATGAAGTATTTCAAGGAACTATTTGGGGAGGCTCATTTGTACATTCACATCCGGCTTTTATAGCGGCCACAGAGAATGCCGTGGATTGTTGCCCCTGGCAGTTTGGAATTACTCAAATTGCAAATGGCTCTATGAACTCCACTACAGGATCGTTCTTATCATGGAAATGGGATTATGGATACCAGGGGCTTGCAAGAATTCATACACTTTTAGAGGCTATGGAAAACATAGCAAGTATAGAAGATAGTGAGAGAATAGCACTTCAGGCAGAACTTAGATTTTTACGTGCATTTATTTATTCGGAATTAAGTTTTCTATACGGAGACGTCCCATTGGTACTATCTATAATATCTTCCGATGAAGCTCGCGAAATTTCGAGAACGCCGAAAGCCGAAGTGGTAGAAAGTATATTGACAGATTTAGATTTTGGTATTGCAAATTTAAATACCGAACCACGCAATGGTGATCTAGGTAGACCTACACTCCAGGCGGCACTTACCTTAAAAGGGAAAGTACTTCTTTACAATAATAGTTTTTCTGAAGCAGCCAACACCTTTCAACAAGTCATTAACATGGAGGGTTCGGCAGTGCTTCTGGATCCTGACTATGAAAGTTTATTTAATGCAACAAATGAAGAAAGCCGGGAAGTGATATGGTCCATACAATATTTATCTCCTACAGAAGGCCCAGGTGAAGGTAACTGGTTAAGTATCGCTCTGGCACCAACCAATTTAGCAGGAACACCTGCTGCTACAGGAGAGAGCTGGGGATCTTATCATTTTACAAGAGCATTGCTCGATGATTACTATATGAGTGATGGGCTTCCAATTGGCACCTCTCCGTTGTATGATTCAAATGATATTTTTGTTAACAGAGACCCAAGGTTTAAGATGTCGTTTTATGTACCCGGTGACAACTATCGAGGTCATACTCTTATAGACAATAACTTTACTGTAAACGGTTCTCAACCATTAGAGTTACGTATGAGTTCCAGAAAATGGGTTGATGGGAATACCGATATTAATTATTCTCTTAATGCCAACCCACAAGACCTCATTTTAATGAGATATGCCGATGTATTAATGATGTATGCCGAGGCTCAAAATGAGGCCGTTGGACCTGATGCATCTGTGTATGACGCCGTAAATAAAGTACGTGCCCGAGCCGGCATGCCCGATTTTCCTGCTGGACTTAGCCAGGCGCAAATGAGGGAAGAGATAAGGCATGAACGAAAGATTGAATTTGTATTAGAAGGTAATAGATATTATGATCTTCTAAGATGGAGAACAGCGGAGACAGTAATTCCGTCTATTCCCCATTTGGAGAATCGAATATTCGACCCTAATAAAAATTATTTGTGGCCTATACCACAACACGTCCTGGACCAGAGTCCGAATATTATTCAAAATCCAGGGTATAACTAAGTTTAGTTTGAATTAGTTTAGTTTTATTTTGGGGTTTCATGAAGTAAATATGGAATTGAAACCCCAATTTTTTCTTTTTTTTGGACATGAAAGGTTTTTTCTATATCGTAATTTTTGTTTCGCTTCATTGCTACGGTCAACCACTCTTTACAGATGTTACTGATCAATCAGGTATTGACCATGGGTTCATTGTTTTTGATGGTACATTTGGTGGCGGAGCTGCTGTGCTGGATTTTGACAAAGATGGCTTTGAAGATGTGTTCATTGCAGGTGGTCACAATGATGGAAACAAACTTTATAAAAATAAAGGAGATGGGACATTCATGGATGTTTCAGAGCTATTTGGAGACGTCTTTTCAAGAGTGATTACCCAAGGAGCAACCACTGCAGATGTGAATCGTGACGGTTATCCCGATCTTTTTGTTACCACCATTGTCTCATTGGATGGGGAAGGTTTTGAAGAAACCCGTAACTATTTACTCATCAATCGGGGAGGTACCTCATTTGAGGATCAGTCCGTGGAGTTTGGTTTGGTAGAAGAAGCTTTTTCTACTGGAGCATCTTTTGGAGATGTTAATAGAGATGGATATCCCGATTTATACGTTTGCAACTATTTTGAAGATTTTGAAGGTAAACTTGATCAATACTCAGGACTCTCTTCACTTAATAACACCAATGGTCCCTCAAGAGACCTTTTATATATTAATGTGAGAGGTGAAAAATTCGTAGAAGCCTCTAAAATTTATGGCATTGAGCATATTGGCCTGGGCTTTCAAAGTGTTTGGACCGATTATGATAATGATAATGATTTAGATCTTTATGTTGTCAATGATTTTGGTACCAGAGGGCACCCTAATTACTTCTATAGGAACGATTACCCGGAAAAACATTTTACCGAGATAGGCCCGCAGATTGGTTTGAGAATGGGGATGAGTGCTATGGGCATTGGAGTGAGTGATTTCAATCAAGATGGATGGATGGATTATTTGGTCTCTAACATTCAGATATCTCCATTTTTCGTCAATCAAGGAAAAGACAGACGCTTTAAACAAAGCTCACAAGCATTGGGTACCGCCTTTAATTTTGTTACAGATAACTGGGGACGATCTGGACCCGTTGTAAGTTGGGGAATCAACTTTTTTGATGTAGATTTAGATATGGATGAAGATGTTTATATTACAAATGGATGTTTAAATCCTAGTATGGCCTCCAATGCTAATTTGCTTCTTATTAATTCAGGCGGTCAGTTTGAAGATTTTGGCTATTTCTCGAGAACTAATGACCATAGCATCGGTAGAGGTTCAGTTGTATTTGATTATGATAATGATGGAGATTTAGATTTACTGGTAGTTAACCAATTACCACATAAAGAAGACACCTTTGGGTTTAGCTTTACAGGGACTAGGCTATTTAGAAACGACAACAGAAGAAACAACTGGCTAAAGGTACGGCTAGAAGGAGTAATCTCAGAAACTAATGGGATAGGATCTCGAGTTGAAGTATATGTTGATGGTAAAGTGTTGATCAGGGAGGTAAGTGGCGGGTCGAGCCATGAATCGCAGAGTTCTACCATTGTTCATTTTGGTCTCGGTGCGAATACAGTCGTAGATTCCCTGGTTGTGAAATGGAGTGCGGGTATTGCAGAACGTACAAACAATATTCAGGCAAACCAATTAATAAACATTAAAGAAACCTATGTGCCACCAACAACATCGTCACCTAAGGAGATTCTTCTTTATCCCAACCCCGTAGAAGAGGACTTTAACATCACGTTCAACGATGAGGATATTATCACGGTGAGTGCAATAGAAATAATTGATTCCTTAGGAAATCTCGTTACTACATATTCTGTAGATAAAGAAGTTATTGATTTTTTGAATTTTCCACTTTCTATAGGTCTTCCCACAGGGCTATATTATCTAAGAATTACTTCGGATGCAGGTGTGTACTTCAAAAAAATGATAAAAAAGTAGCTTAATGATATGATTAAAAAACAACTATGAAAAAAACAATTACTATAACATTATTTTTTTTACTTTTCCTATTCTGTCCGTCCATCAGTTTAGCACAGCATTCTGTAGCAAGACAGTGGAACGAGGTATTGTTGAATGCTATACGGAATGATCTGGCAAGACCAACGGTACATGCCAGAAACCTGTTTCATATATCTGCTGCCATGTATGATGCTTGGGCAGTGTATGATGGAACCTCACTTCCTTATTTTTTAGGGAATGATCAGGGCGGGTATAACATTCCTTTTGAAGGTATTCCCACCAGCACCAATATTGCGGAAGACAGAAATGAAGCCATCAGTTATGCGGCTTATACCTTATTGACCCATCGCTTTAGTAGGTCTCCGGGTTGGGGAGTTGTAAGTACCGGGATGGATAACCTAATGAATTCGCTGGGGTATGATGTTACTGTTACAGATACTGATTACGCAACAGGTTCTGCAGCTGCACTGGGAAATTATATAGCAGAAAGTATTAACGATTTTGGATTGCAGGATGGTGCTAATGAAATTCAAAATTATGTAAATCAAGAATACGTACCCGTAAACGACCCAATGAATTTACAGGGAAACTTTTCATTGTCGACGGTCAATGACCCTAATCGTTGGCAACCATTGAAGTTTGAAGCTTTCGTAGACCAATCGGGTAATGAAATTCCTGGAGGGACGCCCACGTTTTTGGGAGCAGAATGGGGTAATGTGATTCCCTTTTCTCTAACGAGTTCAGATATGAGTACATACAATAGGGACGGAATGACTTTCAAGATTTATAATGATCCAGATGCGCCTTGTTTTCTTGAATCAGACGGCACAGGTTCATCTTCAGACTACAAATGGAATTTTGAACTAGTTTCGCTGTGGTCCTCACATCTAGATCCCTATGATGGTGTACAATGGGACATTTCCCCGGGAGCAATAGGTAATATCGATATGTCCGCATATCCATCAGATTATACAGACTTCGATCAGTTTTATGATACAGAAAATGGAGGAGAAAAGGATGGTATAGCAAGCGGTTATACAATGAATCCCATCACTGGAGCACCTTATGAACCTCAAATAGTACCCAGAGGAGACTATACAAGAGTGTTGGCAGAATTTTGGGCAGATGGACCCGATTCAGAAACACCGCCCGGTCATTGGTTTACCATATTAAACTATGTAACCGATCATCCACTTCATGAACCAAAATTCATGGGGCAAGGCGAAACTTTAGATGCTTTGGAATGGGATGTGAAGACCTATTTTATTTTAGGAGGTACCATGCACGATGCCGCTATTAGTGCTTGGAGCATAAAAGGTTATTATGACTATATTCGACCTATTTCTGCAATACGCTACATGGCAACAAAAGGACAATCTTCCGACTCAGGGTTGCCAAGTTATGATTTGGAGGGAATCATGCTTAAAGATGGTTTTATTGAATTGATAGAAGCTGGTGATGCACTAGCTGGAAGTAGCAATGAAAATGTCGGAAAAATTAAATTGTTGGCATGGAGGGGACATGATTTTATCTCTGATGCAGAAACAGACGAAGCAGGAGTGGGATGGATTCTGGCAGAAGAATGGTGGCCCTATCAACGCCCCAGTTTTGTTACGCCGCCATTTGCTGGCTATGTTTCTGGCCATTCAACCTTTTCTCGAGCAGCAGCAAAAGTACTTACACTACTTACTGGCGACGAATATTTCCCTGGAGGTATGGGGGAATTCCTGGCACCTCAAAATGATTTTCTTGTATTTGAAAAAGGCCCAAGTGTCGATGTTGCCCTGCAGTGGGCTACGTACTATGACGCCTCAGATCAATGTAGCTTGTCCCGCATTTGGGGAGGTATCCATCCACCTATGGACGATATCTGGGGCAGACTCATAGGAGATGAAATTGGAGCACAGGCCTTTGGTTATGCGCACCAATACACACAAGGGACATCACTGGGAGTGGAAGATGAATTATTGACAGACTCGGTGAAAGTATATCCGAATCCTTCTGATAGCTATCTTAGAGTTTCAGTATCCGCCCAAGAAAATTTACAAAGTGTACACGTAATCGATATGGGAGGTCGCCAAATGAAGCTTCAAGATTTATCATGGAATCAGGACGGACTAACACTAGATGTCAGCACATGGGCAAATGGTCTCTATATCTTGTCTATTGGAGAAAAAGAACAAAGGAGTTATCACAAAATTATAGTAAAACATAAGTAATGATTCATTACTTGATTAATATGATACTTATGAGTAAAATTATAAATCTAAGAAAACACCTAAATAACCGAATCAAATGCATAACCTTGGTTATAGCCTGTATCATTTCATTAGTTTGTACGGCACAGAAAACCGAGGTCGTAGAGCTGCCTTATCGGGATGCAGAAGGAGTCGTATGGAAGCACGAAGAGAAAGAGTATTATTCAGACAAATGGAAAGGATTGGCGGTTAATAACGTATCAAAACCAAGTCTGTCGGTATATAGGCCCACTGCCAAAAATACCAATGGAACCTCTGTCATTCTAGCCCCTGGAGGCGGTATGTATGCACTGGCCATAGCCAACGGAGGTTATAATTTAATAGACTGGTTCAACAGTAAGGGAATTACGGTATTTATTCTTAAATACCGATTGGTGCCCACAGGAGAAGATGGTATTCAGGATTTAATAGATATCATTAAGAAAAGCAACGAAGAACGCATACGTATCACAAAAAAAGTACTCGATTATTCGGTAGAAGACGGACTGGCAGCAGTAGCGTATGTGAGAACACATGCCGACAAATATGGCATACAACCTAACAAAATAGGTTTCATGGGATTCTCTGCCGGAGGAGTGATCACATTTGGCGTTGTTAATAAAGCAGAGGCGCATAACCAACCAAATTTCTTTGTGCCCGTTTATCCGGGAACAGACTTAATTTGGCCAGTACCTACAAAAGATACGCCACCCACTTTAATTGTAGCAGCAGCCGACGATCAGCTCATTGATGCAACAGTTTTTACTGCCATTTTTAATACGTTTGACAGGTCTGGTGTTAAAACAGCTTTACACATGTATGCCGAAGGCGGGCACGGATTTGCATCACGCAAAATAGGAAAAGAAGTAGATAATTGGTTGGAGCGTTTTTATGAGTGGGCAGTAGCAGAAGGAATGATTTTACCTCTTGATTAAAGTACCCGATTGCTTGATTTTAGGGTAATTGGTCATAACAAAACACGTGTTTTCATTTATTCATTTCTATGGGGTTTAATAAAATATTTTTCCCATAGACTGGCTGACTTATTAAATTCTGGAAATACAAGTCGAAAAAAGCAGATGGTTTATTAAGGGAAACCTTAAAGGTTTTAAAAATAACGTTGAATATAATATAACAAGTATTGAATATAATAAAATTTAAAAAGGTTATTGCGTTAATAACTTTTCTTAGCATGGTTGTGATAGTAGATATACACGGCCAATCGGTAGTCGAGCTTCCATATACAAACGAAGTAGGCATAGTTTGGGAGCATTCTGAGGGACAAGGTTCTTTGCCCAGTTCAGGTACCAGTATCGTGTATAATGTTTCTGTTCCTACCTTGACCATTTACGAACCTTCAGGTTCAGTTAAAAATGGCGAAGCGGTTATCGTAGTCCCAGGAGGAGGACTGTATGCGCTAAATAGTTCTCATGAAGGTTCAGATGTCGCCGAATGGTTGGCTCTTCAAGGGTATGTCGTGGGGTTGTTAAAACATCGTACACAGCCTACGGCAGCAGATGGCGTGGATGAGTGGCTGAACGCCGATAGTGTTACCCTAGATGCTGCAAGAGCACAATTTTTACCGCTTGCAAAAGCCGATGCCATGGCTGCAGTGGCTTACATGAGGCAAAATTCAACCAGTTATCAGGTGAATAAGGAGCGTATAGGAGCTTTTGGCTTTGGAACTGGGGCTTCCCTTATGTTTGGAGTGGTTAATGATGCTTTTTTTGGGGACAGCAGATTGAATTTTTTGATAACCCTCTACCCTGATATGGAACTGGTAAGGCCCGTGCCACACGGAGGCTCGCCAACTGTCTTGCTTATGGCATCGTCTGATGCACCAGATATAAGTATCCCCTCAATTACTAGAGCATTTTCCAATTGGAGCCAAGCGGGAGCCAGAGCCAGCGTACATATTTTTTCTCGCGGAGGGAAAGACTATGGGTTGATTAAGCAAAATGTGCCTTCAGATCAATGGCCGCAACGTTTTAGTGAATGGTGGGAACTAGAAAAAGGCTTTATTTTTGATAAAAACTTTGTTAGCTTACTAAATACCGAAGATTTAAAAGTACTATCTCGGGATACGGAAGTTAACATGTCTTGTTTTTACCATGCAAGAGGCAATCGTACTGTGGGACCAGGAGGGATTAAATTTTGGGTTCGTGAGCTGGATGCTTCTTGGAATGTGATCAAAGATTATACCGTGCAGGCTACCGAGGTTGCTGGCACGCAGGAAGGGTTTGCCAACGCTACGCTATCCCTTGTTGGGGCTACACCCACTTCTCAACTCAGTACTGGGCGATTTTATTTCATGTTTGCCTCATTTGTTGATAGTGAAGGCATATTCGTTGCGAGCCCGGGCATTTATCCAATCACCATTGAATAGATTTAATATGAAAAAATTATTAGTAATTATTATAAACTTAATGTTTCTTTTTACAGCTACAATAACTGGAGCACAGTCCGTTATACCGCTGCCTTACGAGGAGCTGGCTGACCTCAGTTGGAAGCAGCCTCAAAAAGAATACTTCAGCTCTATATGGAATACCAATGCCGTTACCAATGTGTCATCGCCTTCCTTGCTCTGGTACCCTCCCAAGGAAGGGACAGCAAATGATATGGCTATAATTATAGCGCCCGGCGGCGGTTTTTATGCGCTTAGTATCAATGAAGAAGGTAGGAATGTAGCTGGATGGTTAACAGAACGAGGATTTTCTGTATTTGTTCTTCAATATAGACTTGTACCAACGGGAAATGATGGGGTACAAGAATTGGCAGATATTCTTGCTACCAATAACCAAGAAAGAATACGGATAACGCACGAGCTATTGCCGTTTGCTATTAAAGATGGGCTTACAGCAGTGTCTCATGTTCGTGAAAATGCTGTAGAACTTGGAGTAGATCCAACTAAAATTGGGTTTCTTGGTTTCTCCGCGGGAGGCGTTGTAGGCTTGGGCGTGATTAATGGATACATACAGGAAGACAGACCGGACTTTGTATCCCTTGTATACCCTGGTACAGATCTTATAGACCCTATATGGCGGGAAGGGCTTCCCAAAATTCAGATTATTGCGGCGGCTGATGATGGCGGTAGGTCTTATGCCCGTTTTTATGATATTTTGAGGCGGACAAATGAAAATATGGATTTTCATCTATTTACTGCGGGCGGACATGGATTTGCTTCTAGGGTACAGGGGTTGCCTGTTGATTACTGGAAAGATAGGCTGTATGAATGGGTTTTGACAGAAGATTTGTTAGGTTTAGTACCCGACCCCAATGACGATGATAACGATGGAGTCGATAATGTGCATGATTTATGTCCAGGCACCGCATTGGGAAGTAGGGTAAATACAAATGGTTGTGAAATATTTACCATATCGGCTGATAATTTTAAAATTAGAACGAAAGGAGAGTCATGCAAAGCAAGTAATGATGGGACCATTACAATAACATCTGAAGAAGCAACACTTCAATTTAATGCAGAAATTCAGGAAACAAATGATGTCACAGATTTTACAACAGAAGCAACATTTACCGATTTAGTAGCTGGCGATTATACAGTATGCATTACAACTACTGCAGATGCTAATTATGAGCAATGTTTCAATGCAACCGTACTTGAGCCAGAAGATTTGTCAGTAACATCCAAGGTAAATAGCTCTAAAAACCAAGTTACTTTAAATCTAAGAGGCGGTTCAAACTATAGTATTGAACTTAATGGAGAAACCACAGAAACTACAGAAAACGAAGTGGTACTCCTTCTACAAAATGGATTAAATAGCTTAATGGTCAAAGCAGATAAAGACTGTCAAGGAAAGTATGAGGAACTGATTGGTGTTTTTAATGATGTTACTATATTTCCTAATGCCGTCAAAGAAGAATTTACAATTTGGTTTGCAAATAAAACAGATTCAAAAGTTAACCTTCAAGTAATATCAGCAATAGGGAGAATCATTATCAATAAAACAGAAGAAGTAACCAACCAGAGTATCGAGGTAAACGCCCAACACCTAAGAGCAGGTATGTACTTTGTTAAAGTAAAAGGCGAAAACATACAATCGCAATCAAAAATTATAAAAAAATGACATTAAAAAAAAGCATGAAAGGAAGTCTTTTAGTTGCAATTCTAGTACTTTTAAGCTGTGGAGGCGGCGGAAGTGATGATGGTGCAGGAGCAACATCTCCAGAAGCAGCTATTTTAACATTTCCAGACAAAGATCAAGAATGTAATCAAGGCGATATAATTTCAGAAAAAGAAAGTAGGGTGACATTTCGCTGGGAAGCCTCAGCACATACCAATAGTTACACCATTGTTTTAAAGAATTTAGATACCAATGTCGTTACAGAAGAACAGACATCAATAAACTCAATAGCATTGACAATAAACAGAAACGTAGCTTATTCTTGGAATGTCATTTCAAGATCAGATAAGACATCAACAGCCGCAACAAGTGAGACATGGATGTTTTATAATGCAGGAGAGGGCGTAGAGGGGTATGCCCCGTTTCCGGCAGAAGTGATCATACCCACTATGGGGTCTCAAATATCGTCGCCAGTGCTATTAAAATGGAGAGGGAGTGATGTCGATAATGATATAGATTTTTATGAAGTATATTTGGATACAAATAATCCACCAACAACGGCACAAGGAACTACAACAAGTACAACACTAGAAGATATGGCATTAACGGCAGGTACCGTTTATTACTGGAGAATTAAAACTATAGATGAGATAGGTTCCAGTTCACTGTCACCAGTATTTGAGTTTAGGACTGAATAAGAGCCTTGGCAGTATAGCTAAACGTTCAGGGTAAATTCAAAACCATTTTGAACCAAATGTATCAATGATTCTTTTGAAATTATAACTTTAAAAATTAACAAAATAATTAAAATAAATATGCAAGATTTTCTGAGATTACAGACTTTATATGGAATAAAAAATAGTCTACGCAAAACATGTTATTGTGTTTTTTTACTAGCATTTTGTACAATGGTCAATGCTCAGCATATCCCATACCTTAAAAAGGAAAAGAACAAAGCCCAGCTTATAGTAGATAACAAGCCATTTCTTATGCTGGGAGGTGAACTGTCCAATTCCGCCAGTGGGAGCATCTCATTAATGTCACCAGGGGATAAATACGTCCCCAGAAAAACCTACGCCATGGTAAATGGGAGTTTGGGAAACGATACAGCTTATGATATGGCTTATAAAGGCTCTATTTGGCAGCAGATGGTCGACTTAAACGTTAACACTGTTTTAGCAGCAGTTTCTTGGCAAATGATAGAACCTGTGGAAGGCCAGTTCGATTTTTCAATTGTAGATGCGATGATCGAAGGAGCAAGAGAAAAAAAGCTTAAGCTAATTCCACTGTGGTTCGGGTCATGGAAAAACGGAATGTCTGGTTATGTGCCGCTTTGGCTTAAGAAAGATTACAAAAGATTTCCAAGAACAAAGATAAAAGATAAAGGCAGTGTAGAAGTCGTTTCTACGTTTAGTGAAGAAGCTTTAAAAGCAGATGCAAAAGCTTTTACTGCGCTTATGCAGCATATCAAAAAAGTAGATAGAGAGCATAGAACAGTGATCATGGTACAGGTAGAAAATGAGGTAGGTATCCTTGGAGATTCTCGAGACCGTTCCAAGGTAGCAGAAAAAGCATTTAATAGCCCAGTACCACAAAAACTGATGGACTACCTTATAAAAAATAAAAAATCATTAGTCAATGATTTGGAAACCTTATGGGCTTCAACGGGCTATAAAAAATCTGGAAGCTGGGCAGAGGTTTTTGGATCTGGTATCTGGACAGATCTTGTATTCACATCATGGCAGTATGCAACGTACATGAACCATGTAGCACAAAAAGGAAAAGAAGCGTATAACTTGCCCATGTTTGTTAACGCATGGTTGGAGTATGAAGACAGGCCAAATCCAGGAGGATTCCCAACAGGAGGCCCATTACCTCGAGTTATGGATGT
>CANMXP010000018.1 GCA_947501845.1 uncultured Flavobacteriaceae bacterium
TATATTTGAAAAACGGGTTCAACTATAAAAAGTTAAACCCGCTGAAATTCTGTTTACACTAAATTTTGGATACTGTCTCAAAGCTCCACCTTGAAAATAAAAAAACTCCACTTACAAATTCAAGCAAGCTTGATTTGTAAGTGGAGTTTTCAATTTATTTGTGACCGCGAAGGGGCTAGAACCCAGCTTTAAATCTATTGATATTCAATAAGTTATATAACGTTTAATATACATACGCACCGATTAACGCACCGTATAGTGTTTTTAATAAAATATGAACTTAATTGAATGCAAATCTATTTAATTACATTCAATAAATAAAGATAGTAAATATAATTTACTTAAAATTTCTTATTAAATAATTATTCACAATAAGTTTGGATGCAAATGAAACTTACTATTAACAGGGTTTTGTTTCGATTTAATACTCAAAAAGTAGAATCGGACAGAACAACCAAAAAAAAAGAAACCCATGCCTTTAAATTCAATAATTTATGCCCTATTTTTGCTATAGGTCTTGTGTTTTGCAAAGTTAAGTGCTAAACAACGCAACTAATCTTATACCAAACAATTCAAGAAACTGAATGAATAAAACAATATTTGAAATTACCAAAATGGACTGTCCTTCCGAGGAAAATCTAATCCGAATGAAATTGGACAGAATTTCAAGTATTGCGAATTTAGACTTTGACATTCCCAACCGAAAATTGACCGTTTTTCACAGCGGAGAAATTGACCAAATCGAAAAGTCCGTTATCGAACTGAATCTTGGCGGCAAGAAAATCTCGACCGAACAAACCGACCAAACGGAATTTAAAGGAAACGCAAGCCAAAAAAAGCTACTTTGGTCTGTACTTGCAATCAATTTTGCCTTTTTCATTATAGAAATGACGACAGGAATTATATCGAAATCTATGGGACTTGTTGCTGATAGTTTGGATATGCTTGCGGACAGCTTTGTTTATGGAATTAGCTTGTTTGCGGTTGGAGGAACGTTGATTAAGAAAAAACGGATTGCCAAACTTGCTGGATATTTTCAGATTACGCTTGCGATTATTGGGTTTGTAGAAGTTTTAAGAAGATTTTTCGGAGACGAGAAACTTCCCGATTTTTCGACAATGATTATCGTTTCAATTTTTGCACTTATTGCAAACGGAATTTGTCTTTACATTTTACAAAAGTCAAAAAGCAAAGAGGAGGCACATATGAAAGCGAGTATGATTTTCACCTCAAACGATGTGATTATCAATTTGGGAGTTATAATCGCTGGAATTTTGGTAAATTGGTTGAGTTCCAATAAACCTGATTTAATTATAGGAACAATCGTTTTTGTGTTGGTAATTCAAGGGGCGTTTAGGATACTAAAATTGAGCAAGTGAGCGAGAAAGCACTAACTGGACAGGGCAGTCAAAATGAACCAGTGAAAACGGAAAATTTTGAGCCACTTAAAAAATCATTTCAGCCTATGCTATAAAAGGAATTGCAATAATTATTGCTATGCTCACTTTAATCCGCTGAATGAGGTTCACTTTGACCGTTTTTTGCAGACTGATTATGTGTCGATTGAATATATTGAATGCAGAACTAAATAACTAATAAGAATTTGGACGAAATAAAAAACATTATTGGTGACTTGGATATTATGAAAAAGATAAATGAAGATCAAGAAATAGAAGATGAATCTATTATATCTAATTACTTTAATCTTGTAACTGAAAACATAAAAGAGAATAATAAAAAGATAACAAGAAACTCCTTTTGGCTAGTTTTAAGTTTTCTTTTGTATGTGCTTATTCAGGATTATGAAGCATCTTTAGAATCGATTTCAATCCAATTCGTTACTTTAAAAAACAACCTACTCTTATTAAATTTGATTCCAGTTTTTTTCTCGTTTATCTTCTTCCAAAACATAACTTTATGGAATAATAACATCAACTTAATACCCATTTTTGAAAAGTTGAGCGCAAAGCTTTTTAAATTAGGAATCCTTTCAGACACCAAAAACATTATCAAGCCTTTTTCGTTTTTGCATCATGTAATTAATTATCAATATAATAGTAAGAAGGTAAAGAAGGTTTTTAAAATACCTTTGACTTTAGTTTTTATTGTGATTATGTTTTTCCCTATCCTATTTGAAGTTTATATGATTTACCAGATAGCAGTAAATAACTATTCAACTTTTATTTCTGTCACATGTGCTATATTAACTGGAGTTTTGTGTTTGTCTACAATAATCCAAGCTTTAAATTCTCATAAATAACAATGTTCTATTGGGTTGAAAGTACATGTTAGTGTTTTTGGTGAATTATTTTGAAGTTGTTTACGTTGCCATTTCAAATTACTTATATTTACAATTCTCTCCCTTAATATTTAAATAGTAAGTATAATTTGATTAAAAAATAATATTACATTCTATTATGATTGAATCTTTAGCTCTAAATGTAGCGAACAGCTTAGCTTCTTCATTTGCTGAAAAAAAATTAGGCAACTTTTTTAAAGATAAAAGATCTGATTTTGAAAAGGAACTTGTATCCATAATTAATAATACTATTAATCAATTTGGAAAATTAAATCCAATAAGCGATAGTGAGAATAAGATACCATTTTACAAATCAGAATTAGTTATTCAAGAGCTTCTTAAGTTTAGGTTGTTTAATGAATTTGATCGGGAAAGTATTATTAGTAAAATAGACAATAGCACAAATATATTACCTACTAAAACATCGGATATAACATTCTTCTTTAATTTATTTGAAAACGAAATCGCGAAGAGTAAAATTTTAAAAGAATATGAAATCAAAGATTTGTATCCAGATAAAATCTTTGAAATATCTGAGCAGATAAATGGCTTATCTAATTATCTTAAGAATTTATTTAAAGAATTGAATAATGCTATTCCAGCTTTGAACAATGAATATAGAGCAAGTCTTGATGAAATAGAAAAGCAAATATTTAGTTTTATGCCTAAATCGGCATTAGAAAGAATAGAATCTCTTGAGAATAGAATAAAGGATTCAATAATAGTAAATGATAGTATTCGTAGTCGTTTAATTTATTTGAAAGCTCTTTGTAAATCTGATATGTCGTATGATAGAAAAGAGGTTTCTATTGAATTTATTAATGCTTATAATACTTCAAAACAAAAAGGTATTATTCAGCAAAGAGCTTGTGTAGAATATTTAAATATCAATGAGAAGGAGAAGAGTTTAGTGTTATCTGAGAAAATACTGTTGAATGATGAATTTAACAAGAGTGCATGGTTAGTAAAAACACTTCTATCTGAATCAGATTTAAAAGAATCATTGAATAGAATTCCTAATATCTTAAAAGAGTTAAATACTTTTAAAATTAGTGTAGCACACGGATTACTAATATCAAATAGAATAACGCAGTTAAGAGAATTAGAAGATCTTGATTTTTATGTTAATTATGACTTTGCATCTGAAGAAGTCTTTGATTATATTAATAAAGATATATGGTATATAAAAGCTCATTTATTATATCAATACATTAATGAGGAGTTTCCAACTTTAAATTTGCTACATGTTGAATCTAGATATATATCCAATTATAAAAAGGATCATTTAGAATTTGCTTTTAAGGGAATTTATAATAAAATAAAGAGTACCGAAGCAATAAAATATAGACATTCTGAGGTTTTCTTTTATCATTATATTAATTTATTATTCGGTTCGCCCGAAAGTTCTCTGAGTGATTTAATTAAATCTTATAATAACATAAAAAAGAACTTCCAATATTTCATTCCGATTATACAAGTTCTTGTTAAGTATAAAGAATATCCTAATGCAATTAAAGTAATCGATGAGTATATAGATGCCAATGAAGATCAAGTTCAGACTGAAATTTATTTATTTAAAACAGTAGTTCTTGGATTGAGTAATTTAAAGCAGGAGGTTGGACTTGCTTATAAGGAATACCTCAAATTTATTAATGTAATTGATGACCTGAATGTAATCAATATTATTAATCTTTTTGGAATTGGTATTGCTTATCAAATGGAACGAAATGACGATTTAGATTTTCTTCAAGAAGAGTTGGATTTTATTTTAAATGAAAAACAATTTAAAAATGAGAATCTAAAGATATTAACTGAAGTTTCTATAAGAACAAGGTATTTTAATAATAGTGATTTAACCAGTCTTAAAGACAAACTTGTTGACATCTATAATGATAAACAATTTAATGACCCCTTTTGTAAGTTTCTATTTGCTATCAATTTTCATAGTTTAGGATTTTATGATAAAGCTATTGAAAGTTTGAATAGTTTTTTAAATAAAGAAGAGACAAGCAGTGAGCTTAAGTTCTATATTGAATGCTTATTTGAAAAACTTCAATCGAAAGATCATGATGGGAGTTATTTGGAAATATTAAACCTTCTTCAATTTTGGAGGTTAAATTCAAAACTTCCGACTAGGGATCTACTTATGATGGAGTTTGAATTGTATCATAAGATCAATGATTTTGATAAAATGGTTGAAATATCAAAGCATCTTTATGATTCTTTTCCTAATGATGAATATTCTCTTTATGCCTATTGTTTAAGTTTATATAGAGCGAGTTTATCTGATGATTTAAAAAAGTTAAGTCATATTGTTCCTGATAAGTACAAAAGTGAAATGTACGGATTGCAAATAAGTGCAATATTTAGAGAGGCGAAGATTAATCGAGATAAGGATTTTCAAATTTTATATAACCTTGCGTCAAATTCAAATAACAAAAAGTCGAGAACTACTTATTTTGGAGTTTGTAATTTGTATGAAGATAAGCTTAATCACTTTGAAATTGTTACTGAGGATTGTTGGGTTGATTATCAAATAGATTCAGATACTATAACGAAACGGGTTTCTAACGAATCCGAAGAAGTAAAATCTATTTTATTGAATAGAAAAAAAGGAGATAAATTCTTGTATACTAAGAAGGTTACTAATTTGGTTAGTGAAATTACCATAACAGACATTTATAATGATTATGTAAAGCTATTCAAGGAAATAATGAAGGAAGCTGGGGACCCAACATCTGGTCTCGGGATGGAAATGGTTCATTTTGATACAAGTACACCAGAAAGCATGATAAATCAATTAAAAGCTATCTCTGGTTATGATGGGACTTTAAAGAAAATGGCAACGGAAGAGGCTTTAGTGGAATATTATAATTATCAAATTAGCTTTACTGAATTATGTCGAATTGTATTTAATGACGATGTTATATCTGCATACTATTTTTTAGTTTTTTCACCTAATAATTTTATGAGCCTGTCAAAAATTATTTTTAAAAATGTAAAGTTTGAAAAAGATAGTAAATATGTTTTAGATTTTAATTCAATCATATTCTTCTATGATCTTAGTGAGAATTTGGATATGAAATTTAATGAGAAGTTTATTGTTTCACCAATTGTGTTATTTCAGTTAAGAAAAAAGATTGTTGAGGAAGAGTTACACAATGGCGAAAAGATGACTTTAGATATAACTATGAACAATGTGACTAGATATAGTTATTCAGAAGAACATAGGGAATTTATTTTAAGCAATTACAAAAGATTAGAGTCTTGGATTAATGAAAATTGTATTATAGAAAAACCTGTTGAGAAATTAGACTGGGTATTAAAACTAGATAGGGAAAGAAATGATGATGGATTAGATGTAACATTAGATCATGCAGCTTATATGCAAAGGGAAAATTATAAGTTTATTACGAATGATTTTTTTCCATTGAAGAGTTTGCCAAATTTTAATGTAAATAGTATTAGTCCTGAGGTGTATTTAAATCAGTTTTATCCAGAATTTTGTAATAAAGAATATTATAGATTTGTATTAAAAAGAAGGTTTGTTGGGATCACTATTTCCTCTGAATTAATAATTGAAGAATTTGAAAGATATATATTAGGAAAAGAGAATGTCTATAAAAGGTGTTTGTTAAACCTACAATATTTTGTAAATCCTGATCCAGAAAATTTTGAAAAAGTTGTTGAGCTACTCAGAATTATCTATTTGAAATTAGGAATAACTTTAGAAAATAAGAATTTATATGCTCAAGAAATATTAATAAATTTCTATAAAGGATCAAATAAAAAATTAATTGATTTATTTAAAAAAATGTTATGGCTTAAATTTCATCTACTAGGGAATTCTTGGGACAACGTAATTGCTGTTAGTAAAAATGTTGAAGAAATTTTGTTTAGAAGAAAATAATTAGAATCTAAAAAATTATTGTTTAAAACCATTTTGGATTTTAAAAGTATATAATTCTCTTAATTCAATATCCAAAGCCATACTTAGTTTTATGGTTTTAGATAATGTAATATTTGTTCTGTCATTTTCTATTCTAGATATAGATGGTTTGTCAACACTTAAATAAGATGCTAGATCGAGCTGTGATATTCCGTAAAAATTCTATTTTAGTGCCACTATTTTTAGTTGTAAAAATACTTGATTTTCTAAAAAAAATAGTTTAAATTAGCTGACTGCAATCATATATGATTGCAGTCATTAAAGCTCACTTCACAAAATAAATCCAAAACTACTTGATTTTTTCAAAAAAAAACACTAAATTTGCATGATAATATCATATATGATATTATCATTATAAATAAATGCGTAAAGAAACATTTGATAGAGCCAGTAAAAATATTACCTTCTTTTTTGAAAAAGATAAGAATAAGGCCTATACCACAAACGACATCCAAAAAATATTTGATCAGAATAGAGACCAATGGGAGATAGCAGGCTATAGAAATTATAAACACTTTATTACTTTTTTAAACGAACGTAAAATCCTCATTCTTGATGTTCAAAATCACGAGTATAAAAATTCTAAGAAACAGATACTTCGAAAAAAAAGTGCTTCGCCTTTTGATGTTGGATTGACTGTTAAAAAAGAAGGTTACTTAAGCAATTATTCTGCGATGCAATTCCATCAATTAACCCTTCAAGTACCAAAAACGGTCTACATTAGCGTTGAAAAATATACGGTTATAGGCAATCCTAAATCTAGTGAAGTAGTATTGGCCCAAGCAGCTGTAGATAAAGCATTTTCGAAGCCTCAACGCGTCGCAACTGAATCTTACAAATCAGAATATGATGGATTTAAATATATTTATCTTCAAAGAAAACACACGTCTACTAATATAGGTATTACAATAATTAATGATCTTACTGTTACTGATATAGAACGCACATTGATTGATATAGCCATGAGGCCAGTATATTCTGGTGGGGCATTTCAAGTATTGGAGGCATTTAAAAATGCTAAAGACAAAGTGAACCTAGATAAAATAGCTCGTTATTTGGACGAACTAGACTATATTTATCCGTACCATCAACTTTTAGGTTTTTACCTAGATTTAGTTGGCTTTCAAGAAAAAAGTCTTAATCATTTTCTTAAAAAGAAAACAGACATAAACTTTTATCAAACCTATAATTTATCAAATAAAAAATTAAACGAAAAATGGGGGATTTACTACCCTACTGGCCTTGAAGGACTTTGATGCAATTTAAGACAAAATCAAAGTAAAAATCGTATTCTTCATCATCTTCATCATCATTGGTCATAGTATCTATAACTGATCCCCAATCCTCACGTTGTAAATCCCTATACTTTTCTATAAGATATAAAAATTCAAGAGGAACAAGTTTAGCTTCAAAAATATGCCGTAACATTTCCTTGTTTTCATGGGATGCGAAATCAATAGAGTAATTCTGACAGATGTTCCATATATCATAAAAATCTCTGGCTCGACCTTTAACTTTTGCTGTTTTAACAATGTTTTGATATTCTGGCATCGACTGGCAAAGGGCTCTTAATTTTTCAAATACAATCATTTCTGGTGTATACACAAAAAATATAGAGCCATCTACATCTACCATTTTTTTTGGCTCTGTATATTCATAAGAACTAATATCAACAGTAAAAATAGGGGATCTGTTATCCTGTATCGGGTGGGCTTCCCTTCTGTTTTTATCAGGGTCATCTGTTGAATATTTGTCGTAATCTATAACCTTAAATGCGAGCTGATATCCTTTCCATTCTTTTACTAGGTTTTGTTTAGGCTTTTCAAAGAACTTAACATCAAAAACCACTAGATTATGCTTTTCAAACTCTGTGGTTAGCAACCCCAGTAGCTTGCCATTAATGCGCTGATACTCCTCTTTTGAGAAATCTCCTGAGATAGAAAAATCAATATCCTTTGAAGCTCGATCAGTAATCTCGTAGGCTAGTTCTAAAGCATTACCACCTTTCAGAACCAGACCATACATAAGTTCTTCGTCGCTTACCAAGGCACGTAAGGTTAAGGTTTTAACAATATCTATTTTGGATTTCATTGGTATTTAAATATTAGTGGGTTTTTTGATGTTAAGTAACAATTCGAAACAAAAATAATATAATATTATGGTAAGAACTCCATTCATACAGATGTTCCACTTCATGCTGGCTTATAAAAGCAGAGACCAATTGATCATTAATTTTTCTTGTTTTCTACGTGTTTCAATCTTCTTAATAATTGTTTTTCTATGAGCTGAACCAATAAAAAGAAGTGCTCGTTTGTATACATATTCTTTGCTGAAATTGTATATGTTGTCTAGTATTCTATTTTCACGTTTATTTACTATCTCTTTTTCAAAACGGGCAATTCTAAATAGCTTTTCATCATTTATAGAATTCAAAATGCATTCTTTTAGAAGATCTATTTCTTCCAATATTTTATCATTTTGATCACTATTGAGAAAGTTGAACCCATAGTGACTTTCCAAATAACTTAGATTATCTATTTTTCCTCTGTATTGAAAAGACTCCAAACTAGCTTGACTAGATATTTTGTTAAGCATGTTGTAGCATTCTTCCTCATGTGATTTTGATAGATTATAAGTGTCGACAGGAATATGTTTAATGGAATGACTTTGCAAATATTCCTTGATTGTATTTGTTTCTAAAGTAGTCCGACTCTTTTCTTTGTATATTTCATTAAAAACAGAATATTGAAGTTCTTCAAATATTATTTCAGGACTTATATTCTCAACAATTTTGAGCAATTCTAATGAATTACAGTTTCCGATTTCTTGATGTCTTGTGAAAATAACAGAAATATTATACATATTTATATTCATTCTATGTAAATAAAACCCAACGTTATGTTTTTTGGATATGGACTTTCTCAGAACAAACCTTTCCAAAAACACCCAAACCTTCCTATTAGTACAGACTTGAGCTATTTTTTATATTCATTATTGCCCATAGTTTTTATTTTCTTTCTATAATGTTCTGGGTGTAATGCACTATTGGATTTTGTGAAATTTTGTTCCATTATCCATTCTAAATTTCTGTTCAATAAATTAATCATCATTTCAACTCCACCGTAAATAAATTTAAATAATAATGTGTTTTTATTATACTCTCGGAATTGCAATTTACAATGAGCTTTATTAAGTAAATGCTTATCATGAAATGTTGGTATACTTTTAAAATTAGGCATTGTAAACAATGAATCCACAAAAGGCCAATCAATTCTATTACTATTGATTATGTAATCTCTCAATTCGCTAAAATCATATTTTTCATAAAGACCTTTTTGAGATTTGTACAAAGATTCAAGTCCCATTGTTAGTAATAATTTTGAAACAGCAGATTCACTTTTATCAAATGTTTCAACTGTAATTGCCATAGCCCCTGTTTTTTTATCAATTAGCTTTACGTTATTTTGGTCAACACTTTTAAAAGTAACAATATTCTTTTGAAATTCTGAATCAGCCTCAACAACTAAATCATTTATTTTCCCTTTAACTGGTTTTCCTTTTTTAGTAGCAAGACCAAAAAGACATCTTTCCATTACAAAAACTGAATTTGTTAGTGCTTTACCTTCAAAATGGGAAAAGCTATTATTACATTTATCGCACACAGCTCCTTTTTCAAGAGTGTAATTTTTGTTTCCAAACGATTCAGGCACAATATGCTCAATAGATTTCGCATTATTAATATTTTCGCAAAAAATACATTTCATTTCAGTTTTTTCAAATTATTGGCAACGATCTTGAATATGGTTTGTTCCTTTTTTTATCGGAATATTATCCCTGTTAAAATACTTAATTACTTATCAATAAAATATTTAGTTATGACCCCAATTATAAACCCTCCTAGCGCTAGATACCATCTAAATCGAATGTCCCAATTATTTAGCCTTAAATTATCTCTGGTTAAACCCTTAATTTTGTTTTCTAAATCTCTTAAAGATTTTTGGTACTCAGAAGCTTCATTTTGTAATTTAAGATTTTCAAATTCCAATAACTCTTTTTCTTTTACAAAATCTGATTCAGAATTTGAGTCCGATTCTATTTTGGTAAATCCGCCTTGGTCAAGAAACATTTGAGTAGCTCCATTTGTACTGATGTATTTTGAACGACTTTTTAGATTAACCGTTACAATTCCGTTTGATTCATTTCCGATTTCTTCTATAAGGATTTTAACAACATCAACAGGCGTATTAGGAAAAAGTTTATTTTGCAATTCGGTCGATGCGATAGTCGAATTTCTTTGTCGGATGCAATATTTTAAAATTTCGTCTTTTGCTTGTCCTTCGGTAAATTTTTCAATCATTAGTTCGGGTGTTTTTCAAATGTATGGTAACGTGTTTATCTTTGTTACGTATTTTAGGTACCTAATTTAACAAATACAAACCGAATAGAAAATCCTTGCAGATTTTCGTAAGTAAGCTAGAACTAGCAAAAAATTATATATGGCTTGGCAACAGTATTTATTTTCCGTAAAATTTCTTTTCGGCTTCAATAAGAGGCTCGTGCCATTTCCACAATTCTTCAAGAGTTTTAAAATTCTTTGGTATTTGATTCCCATCTTGAAAAGCCTCATTTGGTGTCATTGCTCTTGCCCAATGATGGTAGCTTTCTACTGTTCTTCTTGGATGCAAAGCTAATGATGAATCAAAATAATCATTACAGTAGTGATAATGATGAGTATGAATGAATGTATCCCAAGATTTTAATAATTTTTCCTCTTCTTGAATATCTATTAATTCAAACTCTTCCATTGCTCTGTCCTCGACATTTCCCCAAGCTTTTTGAAGTAAATCGATAGCTTCAACATCACTTACTGGTGCAGAATAACCAAATACGGTTACTCTCTCTGCTTCTCTAAGTCTATTTCCAAGTGAATCCCATTGTCCATTTATAAATGGGTCGCTATTGTAATCTTTTTTGTCGACAGGATATAATAATTTGGTTGGTTCAAATTTCTGTTTTGTTTCCTTAGAGAACCAACCAGAAGGACCAGAAGAACCATTTGATTTATCATAACCTAAAGAAACACAACCGTGTAAAAATAAAATCCCAGGACTTTCAGTAAATTCTCCATTTCTTGCGTAAGCTTTATAAAGGAAAGGGTCCCAATTAAAAGTTGCAATTATGTCTTTTCTATGTCTTAACGAAAGTATGAGATGGTCATATATAGTTGGTTCATCAGGTAATTCTAATTCGTTAAAATATTGATAAACTACTTTTTCAATATATTCTCTTTCCGCTTTAAACTTGTCATCTTTTGCTAATAAACTATATAGTTTTTCAAAATCCTCTTTTAGTAATTGGTATTCTTTTGGTAATTCTTTTACCACATTACTTAATCCGACAATGTCGATTACATTCCACATTAAGGGAAGTGTTTTTCCATTTTTTTCAGGATTTTTTAAATTTGAGGCATAAGTAGCGCCTGCTCCAAGAATCACAACGTGTGTTCCTTTTCCGTGTACGATTTCTATTTCTTCTTCTTTGGTCATATTGATGCCTAAGGTTATATATAAATAGTGCAGTTTTGTATACGAGGATTTTCTGCAGGAAAATCAGATGGAGAAAAACAGCACGAACTCTGATTAAGAACTAAACTAAGCATTATTTTTTATTCAAAACTATTTTTAGATTTAATCCATTCATTGGCTACTCTGATAATAGTGTTTGAAATATTAATTATGTTCTCATAAAAGGCTGTTTTTTCTTTTTCATTCAGAACGTTAGATTCTCCAACAACAACTCTAAACATTGCTTCTTTCTTTTTTGGATTTGTCTTTGTCGCTTCAAAGTATTTGTCGCTAAAATGAATAAAATCACATAGATAGTCATATAAATCATTTGCTCCAGGAACATCTTTGTTTAATTGCGTGACCAAGAATTTATCCGTTAACCTTTGGTTGTTTATTTTATATTTATTTATCGGTTTGCCTTCGAAGAAATGTTCTAAAAAATCATCTACATTTTTAACCACTTTGATTGCATTTAATCTTATAGCATTATCAAGTTGTAATCTTACTATAGAAATAGCAGTTAAAGAGTTTTGGTTTTCTAATAAAAGGATGAATGCTTTATTTAAAGAAATGGTTCTATTAATAATAGATAGAATATAAAAGTCCAAATTATAAGCAGAATAATTTCCAGCTTTAATTATGTTTTCTGCTATTTTTAGTAGAAATTTATTTTGCTCTTTTAGTTTCTCTTTATTGTTCATGATTGTTGCTCAATATTGCTGCTAATGTTTATGGACATGAAATGTTGTGCCTTTGCGTGAGAGGATTTTCCATAGGAAAATCAGAAGCTAGCAAACTAGCAACACTAAAACTAGCAATTTTTTTTATACTGCTTAAGTTTGTTTTATCATTTGATTAAATCCCAGATTTGTGCTAAAAATATTCCAACGACTATGCAGGTAGGAATCAACCACCAATATAATTTTAGAAGGCTAATTGTTTTTATTTGTTCTTCTAAATTCCGTATTCGGTCATTTTGGTTACGTATAGTTTTTAAATATTCAAAATTGTCTTTTTGTAATAATTTAATATCTATTTCTAAACTTTCTTTTAATTCGGTTTTTTTAAACTCTTTTTTTATTTGGGAATTCCTTTTTTGAAGTTCCACTAACCAACCTCCTTTTTTAACTATTTTATCGCCTAAAGGGGTTATTTTGGAAGTGGTGTCCGAAACAGTAATTAAATCCTCTTTCAACATGTGTTTAATAAGAACTTTGTCATTTATTTTGGAAGTAGAATATGCTAATTCAATACCATCTTCATTCAAAAATTCATGTTCTTCCATTTCTCCCATTGCTGCTAGTGACAGAAGGTTTAGATTTTTATTAATTAAAACATCAATATTGTCGTTCATAGTTTCTCAAATGGTTGCCAACGGGAAAGTATAAGTGTAGTGCGGGTTAGACACGGGCGTTCCTTTCGGTACTGATTTCAGTGTGATAGATTGCAAAACTTTCGATTTAAGTAATAAGCCCGCATTATGCTTATACATCTTTGTTGTACACTGGCTTATCAAATAGATTTCTAATTCGATATTTTTATATATGTATACATTGAAATATTAGATGGTCTAGTTTCTAATTCTGAACTTCCTGAATAATTAGTTTCAAATGCCCATCTTGAATTACTGGTTCCACCATCTGATCCATTTGTAAGTACATGTGGACCTGTTGAATGGCCTGAAAATGATCTATTCCAACGATAAATATTATTTTCTAATGGATGGTTATGCTTTTGATAAGCATGCAGTTGAAAACTGCCTACTTTTCGTGTTTTATCAGGGTCATATCCCTCACCATTTACGTTGCTACTTCTAATAAATGCACCTGAGGCATTTGGAAGAAAATATTTGTCTCCACTTTTAGTTAGGATATTTAAATCAAAATTCTCGTCTAAAAGCTTATAGAGCTCTGATTTTTTATTAATTTCTTGACCATTAAGTAAAACCCAAGTTCCTTTTTGTGTTTTATTGAATTGAATAGGTTTAAGTAATGATTGTTTTATGATTCCTAAATCTTCCAATTCTTCCTGAAAGATTGATGATTTTTGAAGAGTAAAAGAAAATATTGTAAATCCAAATATTGCTAATAATATAAGTCCGATTTTTTTCATTTTAATTAGTTTAAATTAATATAATTTTGATATTCTGGCTTAGATTTTATTTTTTCAATAATATCGTATTTGGCTACCTTATTGATAAGGATGTTTTCATTTTCCAGAAGACCTTGAAGATATTCAGGATAGAGAACCTTTTTCTCCATTATAAACTCAAAAGGTGGGAGGGTTAAATGAATAGTCTTATTCGATATGCCCAAACCTTCAATGTTCATAGGCTTTATAATAATTACAGTTTTAAAATTGATTTTATTACCAATTATATCCATCTTGAAAAAAGAGTTTTCAAATTTAAAATCATTATTAACTTCTTCAACTAAGATAAGAGCCTTTTCAAAATCTGTTTCGTTTTGAATTTTATAAATTTTTTCAATTTGTGTTGGCAATGTTAGTTCCGTATTTATTATATAATTAGACAGGTTTAATTTCAGATATTCGTTTTTAGATGTAAGTAACTCATAGATATTTTTTTTGTGAGTTAAATTAAAGCTTTTCTCCAAAATATGTTTTTTGAAATAAGGTAATAGTATAACGCCAGAAATTATATTAGTTTGAGCAATTGCTTTACGATTTTCTAGTAGAATATTTTCAAATTTAATTTTAGTGTTTTTATTCTTAATTAATGGGTTAATATTTATCTCAGAGGGGATATTAAAATTATTATCGTCTTCTGATTTATAGAAATAAAGATATGGTTCAAATAAAGATGTAAATTCTGTAATAGTTAATATCGACTGAGGGTAAATCAAAATATTTAGTTGTTGTGATAAATTTTGTTTGAAGATATTATCTTCATTGTATTGAATGTCTAGCTTAGGAATCATAGTATTATCGGATAAGCTAATAATAGAATACTCTAAATTATTTGCGTTAATATTCGGATATACTTGCTTAATCAAACTAAACATTGGTTTGTAAACCTTTTCCTCCCAATAATTATTTTTGTCAAAGCTATTGAAGTGCAAGAATTTTTTGCTTATTAGAGTTTTATTCTTCGTATTTATGAATACTATTTTGATCATATCTTTAACTTCTTGGCTGCCTTCATAGAGGTCTCTTAATTCTCTTAGAGTCGTTGCATTTCTAATAGCCTTCCAAAGGTGGTTGTATTGAGAAGCATTGGTGATTTTAATAGCTTCATTATCTGAATATATTAATTGGGTAATTCTGTCTATTTTGTTTTCAATTGTTATAAGTTTTTCATCAATATTTGTAAATCGTTTTTGATTCTCAATATATAAATCGACATTTAATTTTCTTAAATCTTTTAGGTTGTCGTTTATCACGTCGAGCTTTTTATTCATTGAGTCAAGCCTTTCGTTAATCTTGGCAAACTCAGCCATAATCGCTTGAAATTCTGGGTCAGGATCTGCGCCGCCATTACCAAATAAAGCAAAAGCACCGTTAATAGCTTGTATACCTGCCATAGGATTTCCATAAAAAGCCATTGTTCCATTTACAAGAATATTACCCAAAGCAATTGCTTTATTTGCCTTTTTAGCATCTTGAGATGAAAGACCTAAATTACTTGCTAATTCTACAAAATCACCGGCGTTATTGAGGTAATTTTGAATGTTTTGTATATCTTGAATGTTCTCAAGGTTTTGTTTTACTTTTAGATATTCTGCATTCTCTAAATCGTCCTTAAATTTTAAATTTAGAAGCTTAATTTTACCTTTGGTGTCAACACTATCATAAAGAACATCAGTAATTACTCCTATCTTAAAAGAATTTTCACTAATTAAATTTGTGTTTTTCACCTGTAATTTTGCGACTAAAGCTGTATTCTCTTTATTCTCTTTAATCTGTTTTTTGTTACTATCAATTTCATTTGCATTTTTTTTTATTTCTAAACGCATTTCCTTAACGTCATCATCCAATTTTTTAAACTTGCTTTCTACTTGTTGATTGAATTTTTCTAATTCTGTTGCATTTTCTTTAATGCCCTCAAGTAGTTTTTTATCAAAGTCATTTACACTTTTCTTAAAATCGAGCATTTTCGAATCAAATTCTTTTGACAAATCTTCTTTAGTCTGAACAATTATATTGTCAATATCTTCTTTTCGTTCCTTAAATTTCTGCTCAAAGAATGCCCTATTTTCTTTTATAAATTTTAAACTTTGTTTATCCACAATAGATGCTAAAATTCTGTAATCATCTGGTTTCAGGTTTAAAGAAAAATCCTCTAATACTTTTGAAAAATTATCTATACTGTCCTCATATGTTAAATCAGGGTTGTTCTTCAATTCTCTTGAAACACTCGCATTAAAGGCTGATTGTATATTATTGTGTAATTTTGTTTTCTCTTTATATATTCTATTTTCAACAGATTCTTCAGCCTTTTGGTATAGATACTCTTTTCCCATTTCGATGAATGGTTCAGCAGCTTTGACATTACTTAGAACATCTGCGAAACCTTCAGTAAGGATTTTTAAACGTTTATTATAAACCCTCATAAGTCGTGCACCATTTATGGGTTTATAGTACTCATTGATAATATCTGCGTTGCTTTTAATTGCATCTGTTTTAGTATAACTTAATGAAGGAGATGAGAATTGTTGAGTCCAATCGAGATCTTTTTTTAAGAATGTTTTAGTTGCAAATGGAATATTATCATTTTTCATATGAGTTTTTTTTGCTTGTGTACAACTTAGTTATATGGATTGTTGAATAACCCTTAGTATTCCAAAATGGATGGATAACAATACTTTTTTACTTTACGTTTAATTTATATTATTATCGATTATCAAGTCCATAAGCTAAGATACTTACTTTCTTACAAATTGTCGAAAGGTTTTTTAATTTCTTCATCTAAACCCATTTTGGTCATTTACTCAAAAGATTAGCTAGATTTTAATTTTTTGTCATTTATAGTTTTCAGCCCATCCCCCCCCAATTCCATAAAAAGTCCATTACGGTAAAAGCGCTTCATTGAAAAAAGCCTTAGGCACAAGCATAAAGTTTGAACCCGCCTTGACTTTATTCCTACATAAAACATGCAGGACACTTTATTCTCATTTCAAACTATGGGCTTAAGTCCGCTTTATCGGAATTCCATTCATGTATTTATTCCACTTCCTGCTCGTTTAAATTTCACAGCTCATTTAATTCACTTCCTAGCCATCACCGTCTAACCGTTTTTTGTCAGCAAAACAACAACATTCATTCTTGGACGACGGCATAAACCAGGCTCATGCTTCGCTCTTTTTTATACGTCTTACCAAGCCTGAATATTGAATCACAACAGACATCAAAAAAAGGTAACGGCTGAAGGCTCTATGGGAAGTAAATCAAAATATCAGATTATGAAATCATATCAAACCATCCAAAAAGGAAGCAGAATAAAAAATCAAAAAAGGAAAACGCTTCAGGATATAATAAGTAAATCATTAAAAAAAGGCCTGAAAAGTTCGGGCAATATAGTTAATCTTTAAATTTTTAAATCATGAGTACATTAAGAAACAAAGTACAGTTAATTGGGAATGTTGGCGGGGAGCCAACCATTGTAAATCTTGAAAGCGGTAAAAAATTAGTCCGTTTGTCATTAGCAACTAATGAACATTACAAAAATGGTAAAGGTGAAAATCAAACCGATACCAACTGGCACAATCTTGTGGCATGGGGCAAGACAGCTAACTTCATTGAAAAGTATGTAACCAAAGGCAAGGAAATCGCCATTCAAGGGAAACTAACCAATCGTTCTTTCGATGACAAAGACAGTGAAAAACGCTATATAACCGAAGTGGTAGTGAATGAAATACTGTTGTTAGGCAGTAAGTAAAAAGTAAAGAGGGTATTAATACCAGTTTTCAATTAGTTTATACCCTCTTCTTTTCATTATTAATCTCTAAAGAAAAGAACAATGAAAAACAAAGTTAACGAAATACGAATAAGTTACAAAGAGAAAATAGCCCTATCAAAATCCCCTGCTATTAAAAGTTCAGCTGATGCAGGAAAACTACTTTTTGAAACATGGGATAAAAACACGATTGAAGTACAGGAGTCCTTTAAAGTGTTGTTATTAAACAACTCTAATAAAATCAAAGGGATTTATCAATTATCTACTGGTGGTATTACTGGAACATTGGTAGATATTCGTATTTTATTTGCGGTTATTTTAAAATCGTTGTCTGTTGCTGTGATTTTATCGCACTCCCATCCTAGTGGGAAATTAATACCCAGTGAAGCGGACAAACAGCTAACCCAAAAAATAAAGAACGCTGCTGCTTTTTTTGATGTTAAAGTATTAGACCATTTGATTATTGTTCCAAATGGTGACTATTACAGTTTTGCTGATAACGACATATTATAATTTAAAAAGCTATAATCATGGTCTATTTGAATTATAACAACCTCGATGCAAACACCCAAAATCGTTTGCTCCAAGATTCCAAAAGTGATGTGGAGCAAAAATTTGGAGACGACCTTAAATCCTATGCTGAAAAACATCATTTGGATTATAATACGATATTAGAAGAAGAAGCCATAAAAAACTTGTATAGTTACCAATACGTGTTCAATATTTAACAGTAACATTAAAAGAAACACCAATAAAAGAGTCTTTGAAATTTCAGAGGCTTTTTTGTTTTCTTGCAAGTTTCAATTTTTAAAATATATAGGCCTACAGTTTGATAATCTGACGTCCAAAATTTCAAATTTCCTTAAAAAAATGTTATTTGGTTGAAATTGATGCCATTTGAGGGCTTTTTTTCTTTTCAATTAGCCTTTGAAATCTTTATATTTATAAGGCTGTCAATAGGCAGTTTAATGATACCTAGTTATGCTATTTATATTTGACTTTCGCTCATAACTAGTCATTCAAAAAAAAATCAGTGGGATTTTTTAATTCCATTTAAGCACATCGTGAATATGATGTGTATTAAAATTTTTGTCCCTGTGGGACGAATTTTGTATAGCAAGAGGGCAACGCGCTAGCGCGACGTTGCTTTATTAGATATTTTCATAAACAACTGAAAAACAGTTGTTTGAAGGTGTTTTATTTTCAACTTGCCAGTTTTAAAAATTGATTTTTGCGGCAAATGCCCTCAAAAGCCGCGAAAACAGGCAAAAATTTGCGGCAAATCACAGAAAAAGTGACAACATAACATTGAAAACATTTAGTAACATACGGTTCAAAAAGAAAACGGTACAACGTTTTCAAGAGTTCTCCAGACAGTTCTTTAAGACCCATACGGAAGCTTTGGACACCATGCTGGATTTTTTCCTTTACAATGAAATTTCCCCAAAAGAAACTTTGGGGCCTAATGCACGCACTCTGGAAGCCAATATCAAAAAAAGGGTTAATGCTTTGGTTGCGATTATCAAGGATATAGAAAAGAATCAGACCCAGCCCACCACGGCAATGTTGCAATTGCTCTTTGAACAGGATACGACAAAAGAAAAAAAACCTCGATTGGTAGCGGTCGACCCCAAGGATAAACCTTTTAAAGAAGACTCCTTTGCTACCTCACTGGAAGCCATCGAACTCAAAAAGCAAAAAAACATACTCCAAGGAGAACTTAACGACACCAAGAAACAATTAGAGGACATTCTTTTTTCCAAGGTTCAGATCATAAAACCCAGTTTTGGCAAGCCCAAGCTCCAGCTTGATATGTCCATCGAAGCATTTGAAACCCTAAAGGAAAAAATCAAAAAAACATAGATCATGTACATCTCCATTACCAAACAACATTTAGGCACCACCTTTTCACAAAGCTCAGGCGATTTTGTAAGTTATCTGGAAAAAGAAAATGAGGACAAAGCCCTTGAACTCCAAGAACACTTTTTTGACCAACACAATGATCGCATTTCCCCGGAGCAGGTCATCAAGGATATTGACGGCAATACAGCCAAACTTAAAAAACGAGATCCCAAGTTTTATTCCTTGACCATTAATCCAAGCCAAAGCGAGCTGAAGCATATTGGGAATGACCCGGAGCGGCTGCGCCAATATGTTAGGGAAACCATGAAAAACTATGCAGATGCCTTTTACAGGGACAACCCCGTATCTGTGGATAGCATAAAATACTATGCTAAAATCGAATATGAGCGCCATTATAAAGGCTATGACAAAGCTATTAAGGAGAATCAACCCTTTAGAGCCAAGATCGTTAAGCTAGAACACGATCTGGTGAAAATTAGAAATGGAGAACTACATGAGAATCCCAAAGCCATAGAACGACAGATAAACAAACTCAAAGCACAAGCCCCACATCAAATGGACGGTAAAATGATTGAGCAGGGCATGAAAAAAAAGGGCTTACAGACCCACATCCATATTATTGTCAGTCGAAAAGATAGCTCAAACACCCTGAGCTTATCCCCAGGGAGTTCCCACAAAGCTTCCGAAGCCCTATTGAACGGCAAGCCCGTAAAACGAGGGTTCGATAGGGACGCCTTTTTTGAGAATGCAGAGAAGACCTTTGATAGACTATTTAAATATGACCGAAATTTTGTGGAAAGCTATACCGCCAGAAAAATGTACCACCAAAATACCCGCCTGTATTTTGCACATCTAATGAAACTACCCACCAATGAAAGAAGTGCCGCCTTCAAACTATTGGGAAAAGCAGGTGTCAAACTTCCCATGTTAAATATCCCTACCAATCAGGTGCAATTGGCTATCAAAACCATCAAACAGTTCAGAAAAGCCTTGGACAAAGCCAGAGACGCAGGATCTATAGGTATCTAAAACAAATAAAATATATAAATACAAACTATAAAAACAAAGAAATCATGAACACCATACTTTTAATATGCGGGATGTACCTCGTTTTAATCTTAGGGATGAGCATCAGCATGCGCTATATCCGTTTTGCCTTTGGTACCCACATGCTAATCATACTACTCACAGGCTTCCTGCTCTACCTGATCTATGAGCAGCCACTTTTTTTAAAGATACTCATGTATGGTCTATTACCTATGGTATTTATTAATATGCTACTATTTGTTCTGATCGATTCTGTAAAAGACCAGCAGAAAACAGAGCGGAAGTATATCGTTAGACTTAGGCATAAAAACGGTACTTTAAAACTAAAGAACATCCGCAGAGGGGCATCCGTAATTGGATCGGCAGGTAGTGGAAAAACGCAATCTGTGGTCTATAATTTTCTAAAGCATTTTCAAAAGCACCAATTTTGTGGAATCATCCATGATTACAAATATTTTGAGATTACGGAAATGGCGTATCCTTTATTTCAAAATGAGGACATTCCCTTTCATATCATTTCCTTTGATGAGATTCATGCCAAGGTGAATCCTATTGCACCTAGATATATGGAAGATGAGGAAAGCGTTAATGAAGTCTCACGTGTTTTACTTGAAAATTTGTTAGAACAAAGGGAATCCATAGCCATGGGATCGTCGAAGTTCTTTAACGATGCCGTGGAAGGCATATTGGGAGGTTTGATATGGAAGCTCAAAACCACCTACCCAGACTATTGTACGCTTCCTCATCTGATTGCTACCTTTCAATATCTGGATACCGATAGCCTCATTGATTTTCTGGCATCCGACTATACATCAAAAGCTATGGCAAGTGCTTTTATCTCAGGCAGGAGTTCCGAACGTCAGACGGCTGCGGTGTTAAGTACGCTTGCTAATGCTCTAAAGAAGATCAGTACCCAACGTCTGTTTATGACTCTTTCCGCAGATGATGTGCCATTGGATATCAACAATCCCAAAAATCCTTGTGTGGTGTCCGTTGTCAATAACCCTAAATTTGAAACTACGTATTCTCCTGTGATTGCTACCATTATTCACACCATCACTAAACAAATGAGTCTCCGCAACCAAGCATCGTCCTTTATACTCATCGAGGAAGCACCCACGATTAGACTCCTGAACATGCACCGTATCCCTGCTACACTCCGAAGTTATGATATTGCGACCATCTATGTGATGCAGGACAAAATTCAAAATGATATGATGTATGGAGATAAGGCTAGCCGCGCTATTTTGAGCAATCTGTCCTATCAGTTTTTTGGTAAGGCCAATGATCCAGATACCGCCAAATACTACGAACGCTTTTTTGAGATTGTCAAAAAACCAACCAAGACCGTGAGCAAGAGCGATGGTCTAAATTTTGATTCGAGGATTAGTACTGGTGAAAAAGAAGTCAGTAAGATTCGCTCCGATGTGTTTTTTAGGTTAAATTCTGGTGAGTTCATTGCCTTTGCAGATGGTAAGGAGCGTAAAATCCAATTTGGAATGCCTAAGATTGAAAGAGCATTGCCACCGCCCACTCATCGCCTTAATGCCGCTGAAATACAAGCGAATTTTGAGCGGATCCATTATGAAGTCAAGCAATTATTTCAGCTTGAATCCTAATTAATGTGATTTGTTAGTTTGGATTTTAATATAAAATGAAATAGAAACCTCCAGAGGCTCTTGATTGAGCTTTGTGTATTTTTCTTTTCAGTTGCCGTTCTGCGCTTCCTGATGTAGCACATCTGATATCTTATCCAAGCAGTGCATTTGATCATGAGGCAAGAGTTCCATTATGAGTTCTATGACTTTTGTAACACTAGAACTTGGCAAACAATGTTTGTTTGCTGGTGATATGAATATACCGTTTCCGTCCAAAGCGAAATAACAAACTTCTAAAAGTGTTGAAATATAATCGGTAATATCTTCATTGCTTGATATTTCTAATTGGATGGTTTTCCGCGTCCTCTTTCCAAAGGCTTCGCTTTTTATTCCAGAAAAGTTAGTTACTAATTTTTTTATGGCTTTTATTTTTTTTGCTTTCTTTTTCATAATAGTATGCTTATTTCTTTTCTTTTTCTGATAGCATCAGTTCTCTCATTTGATCTAAAAAATGACCTTCTTCTAATGGAATTAGATTTTTAGCAAACTCCAATACGTTTTTTACATCTGATTCTTTATTCTTTATGTTTAGTGTTAAGTCTTGTTGTTCTTCTAAAGCTAGAATGCTAATATTGAGTATTGACTTTAATGTACTGAACAGTTCCAGATAATCATAAACCCGAACGTAATTTAAATAATAGCCTTCACGCTTATCTCCTATTGGAGATAATAGCACAAAGTTTTCTTTGCTCAATTCCTTGATTTTTTCCATTTTTGATAGAGTTTTTTCTAAGGATTGTTGTTTTATTTCATCTGCTTCATTTTTCATAATTTTAGTTTTAGATGCCTTCTAAAGAGTCGTTAGTTCTGAAAAGATTTAGGTTAAGTTTCATCAACTATGTTTCATCATTTTTAAGCAATAATTTTCTGGATTTGTCCAAAAACTCAAACTCTTCGTGAGGAACTAAATTCTTTGCAAATTCCAATACATCAGCAAATTGTTTATGTGCTTCTTTGATGTTTCTTTTTTCATTATGTGAATCATACCCATCTAAAGCCATGATACACACATTTAAAATAGCTTCTAGTGCGTACCCCAATTCTTCATAGTTATGGATATAAACATGTTTCAGATAGTTTCCTTGTCTATATTCATGTCGAGGCGTTGGAGTAAGTAATCTAAAGTGTTCTTCTGCAATTTTATTCAACTCTTGAAGCTTATTTTTCGATTGCTTTTTGGCTTTTTTATTTTTCATCATTTCTAAGAACTTATTTCTTTAAGTGGAAGAAGTTCTATTGCAAATTCCAGAACTTCTCTTATTTCTTCGTGAAAACAATTAACATTCATAGGAGGTTCAACATCCGTTTGTAAACATGTAATACTTAAAAGCATCATAGATCTAGCCTTGCATAGCATTTCGAAACTATCATAAAATCTAAACTCTCGTACATGATAATCCAATTCATTATCCTTAATTGATTTTTCGGTAGTTTGTTCTGATCTGTCTTTTATTATAATTTCCTTAAAAACCGTTATTTCTTCATTGAACAACCATTTGATCTCCTTAATAAACAACCCTAGCTTTTGTGATAGTTGTTCTAGTTCTTTTTCGGTTATCTCATAGTTATGGGTATATCTGGCAGATGAATAGGCTTCTTCCAATAAATCCAGTAATCTAATTTCCACATCAGACTCAACTAAAAACATACTTTCCAATTCATTTAATGATTTCAACACATAGGTTTGATGGTTCTTAATACTGTGGCATATCTTAATCTTACCACAAATAAATCGTTCTAAGATTCTATAGCCTTGTTCAAAGGTTTGATGCATCATAAAAGCACTTTGTGATAGGTTTTTTTCTGTTTTGAAATAGTGAACCCCTTTTTTAAAAGATTTCATTCGGGACATATCTCTTTTGAAATCCTGCTTGATTTTTTCAACGAGTTTAGTTGGCTCTCCAATAGGGTAATTCCAAATTGGATTGTCATTGGTTGTTTTATAGACCAAATCCCTTTCGAGGCAATTGTTTAGAAAGTATAGGTTTCCTTGTTCTATTTGGTTAGATGTGTAGTTAAAAGCAAAAACACAATAACTGAAGTTTGGATGCTCTTTAAAAATAAGATTGACAACTGGTCTTATATCTCCAGTATTATCTTTTTGAGAAGGTTTCATTATAATATTCAATCTGTATATAAACGAATTATGGGAAGCTCCTTTGCATAGATAAATACGCTCAACTTCTATGATCTCTAATATTTTGCTTATGATTTCATTAAGCCCTTCTGGGGTTTCTCTTGTTTTGTATTCGATATTTGTAGTTTCCATAATTATTTGCTTTGATATAAACTAACGACAAAGGCATGAAGTACCGAACCACAGCAAGTTGTATTTTACACAGTCTTACTTGTTTTTTACTTGTATATTTATTGGAATAATTACTATATTTGAATATGGAAACAGCTACAAAACCAAATCATATAGGACGCAAAATAAGTCGGATTCGTGAACTAAGAGGCATGAAGCAGGAGGCTCTTGCTGACGCGTTAGGTATTAGCCAGCAGGCTGTATCGAAAATTGAACAGTCTCCAGAAGTTGATGATGATAAACTGGAAGAAATCGCTAAAGTTCTTGGGGTAACCAAAGAAGGTATTGAAAAATTTTCTGAGGAAGCCGTTTTTAATATTATTAATAACACATATAATAATACTAGTAGTGATAATTCTACTTTAATCGCTAGTTCGGTAAACTACCAACCAAACTTTAATACTACTGAAAAGCTAGTTGAACTTTATGAACGCCTTTTGAAAGCTGAAAAGGATAAAAATGAGTACTTAGAAAAACTACTCAATAAGTAATTCATATTTCTTTCTTTTAGAATACAGAATAATAAAAAATGCTTTGTTTGGGTTTAGAATCATGATTTATACAGTATTATAAAGATCTTTATTTAAGGAGAATTTATCACGTAAAGCTTTCATGTCATGACTTACTTTCTTATCAAGAATTTTTGCATAGTGCTGTGTGGTACTTAATGATCTATGTCCTAACATTTTGCTTACTGATTCTATTGGAACACCATTACTTAAGGTTACAGTTGTGGCAAAGGTATGTCTGGCTAAATGAAAAGTCAAATTCTTATTTATATTACATAAATCGGCAATTTCTTTGAGATAAGCATTCATTTTTTGATTACTTAAAACGGGAAGTAACTTTTTGGTGTTCAAAACATCAGCACGTGTTTTATACTTTTCTAATATTCCTTCAGCAATAGGAAGGATTGGAATATTGCTTCTTGTATCTGTTTTTGTCCTTTTGGTTTTTATCCAACGTTCTCCATCCATACCAATGACAATATCACTATTAGATAGTTTTTTAACATCAGCGTAAGCCAAACCCGTAAAACAGCAGAAAATAAATATATCTTTAACTAAATCTAAACGAGAAACGTGAAGTTCTTTTTCTAACATTTTTTGAATATCTGATTCACTTAAAAAATTACGCTCTACCGCTTTCCATTTTGCTTTCCAATGAAAAAAAGGATCCTTACTTATCCAATCGTTGGCATACGCAATTCTGATGATCTTTTTTAGATTGGTTAAATATTTAGTGATCGTATTTTGATTACCAATATCTTTAACCTTTAAATAATACTCGAATCCATTAATGAATTTTAAATCTACCTCTTGAACAAAAATATCTTCCATATGGTATTCCTTTTGGAGATAGCCTTTTAAATGTCTGTTAGTTCTAACATATCGCTGGTAACATCCTGAAGAATAACTTTTGCCTACTAATTTTTCTATTTGATTGTTATGTTCTTGAAAAATAGCTATAAGTGTTTTACGATTACCTCCATTATTTACAAAAATATTTTTAATCATCATGGCTGTATAGGGTTTACCTTGAGTAAAAAACTTACCTTGTATTCTATTTACCTTAGATCGAATATCATTTAAATAACGATTAAGCTCTTTTACTTCTGTCTTTGAACCCTTGAGTTTTCCAGCTAACGAATTCCATTGTGTAGGATCTATTTTCCGCCTAATGCTAACTTCGCTGCGTTTACCGTCTACAGTTATGCGCATATAAATAGGAGCTAATTTGTTTTTGTCTAAATGAACATTTTTAGGATAGAATAAAATGGAGAAGGAATCTTGCATGATAATTGGTTTTAAATTCTACTTAAATTTACAAAAAAATATAATATAATTATTTGATATTCAATTATTTATATAAGTTCTGGTGACTAATTCTTATTTTTAAAAAATAGTCACCGAATCACTCACCTTTTAATTACTATCAATTGATATCAATTGATAGTAATTAAAATGAAAAAGCCCGAAAACATTATGTTTTCAGACTTTTTGAATAATTATAGAAGTGTTCTAGTGACCGCGAAGGGATTCGAACCCCCAACCCTCAGAGCCGAAATCTGATATTCTATCCAGTTGAACTACGCAGCCATTTCAGTGTTTAGTATTCAGCGTTCAAAACGAAATTACTGAAAACCTTCACTATAAGTTTTTATTAAGTTTAAGCCAATTTGGCCTTGACTATATTAGAAATCGTTTTACCATCGGCTTGACCCGCCAACTCTTTACTAACAATACCCATAACCTTCCCCATATCTTTCATACCCTCTGCTCCAATTTGATCAATGGTCATAACAACCACTTTTTCAATTTCTTCATCGGTTAAAGCTTCTGGTAAAAATTGGGCAATAATATCTGCCTCTGCTAATTCTGGAGCAGCTAGGTCTTCGCGCCCTTGTTCTATATAGACAGCCGCACTATCTTTACGCTGTTTTACTTGTTTCTGAAGTATTTTAAGCTCTTGCTCCTCTGTTAAATCTTCCTTAGCACCACTTTCTGTTTGCGCTAATAAAATAGCAGATTTCACAGCACGTAAAGCTGTTAAAGCTGTTTGGTCTTTAGCTTTCATTGCTTCTTTTAAAGCAGACATGACATCTTGTTGTAAACCCATTATAATTCTATTTAAACGCGAAGATAAAAAAAAGTTAGATGCATGAAGTTAGAAGTACGAAGAAAAAGATTTACTCTTTCACAAGAAGGAGAAAAATTTGTGAATTAAATAAAAACCCGAAAAGTTGAGGGATACTTTTCGGGTTCATAACAAAGTAAGGCCAGTGTACTATTAATCTACATTATCGTGTAAAAACGAATTATTGCTTCTTAACTGTATATCATCATTATCATCTAAACCAATACTGGTTCTAGACATATCTGTCTCTGAAGAATGCTTAGCTTCATCTAAGTTTACACCTTGACGCTTGTAAGCTGGCACCTTTTCTATATCATCAATTTTTGCATTGTTAAATTTATAGTTAAAATCTTTCATTTTGCGTCTACGTTCTTCTGCACGTTCTTTAAGCAGCTCAGAAATAGGCGTATTCATTGGATCTACTTTTTCTTCAGTTTCTTTTTTTGGAGTAGATTCATGTGAAGTCTTTTTTTCAAACACAATATCATTGTCAACTTCTTCTACAGCTTCATTAGACGCTGGTTGTTTTTTATTCATTGAAGATTCAACTTCAACATAATCATCCAATGCATAACGAATATCTCCTTCTTCATTAGTTTCCGTTACAGTTATAAGCTCAACATAATCATTAACCGGTATTTCTTTAATATCCTCATCTGCCATTAATTGATGTGAAATAACATCTTCCTTTTCTTCAGTTTCCTTATCGGTATCATTTGATGAAAGTGGCAAATCAAAAGTTAAAGTAATTTGCTGCTCTTCTTCAATATAATCTGAAATAATTTCTACATCGGTAATATCTTCAAGGTCGTCAGACATTCTTGTAACTGGCTTGATGATAAAATCTTCCTCTTCTTCAATATCTGCTTTTACCTCATCATATACCACATCAATATTTTTAATAATTTCTGATGTTGGTATTAAATCTATATTTTCAGTTGGCTTAGCTAGTTTTTGTTTACTAATAAAACTCTTTTCTAAATTACTAAGTCCTTCTTCTTCAGCTTCCAAATCTAGCGTGTGTCTCACTATAGGCACTTCCTTTTTTTCTTCCAGTTCAATTATCGGCTTAATAATCACTGGGTCTTTTTCTTTAGGGTTTAAGTCTTGGTCTTCACTTAGTGAATGCACCACCTTTTTGGTTTCTGTATTAGAAATTTCATCTTGTTGCTCAAGGTTAAAACCTGTAGCAATAATAGTGACTGCTATAGACTCTTCCAGCGCTTCATCTTCACCAACTCCCATGATAATATTGGCACCGTGACCTGCTTCAGTTTGAATATGATCATTAATCTCTCCTATCTCATCAATAGTAATTTCCTGAGCACCTGAAACAATTAATAACAAGACATTCTTAGCACCAGTAATTTTATTATCGTTTAATAATGGGGAATCTAAAGCCTTACGAATAGCATCCTGAGCACGGTTTTGACCTGAAGCCAAGGCAGATCCCATAATCGCAGTTCCACTATTACTCAATACTGTTTTAGCATCTCGTAAATCGATATTTTGTGTGTAATGGTGTGTAATAACTTCGGCTATACCACGAGCAGCAGTTGATAGCACTTCGTCTGCTTTTGAGAATCCTGCTTTAAAACCAAGATTACCATAAACCTCACGAAGTTTATTATTATTTATTACAATTAAAGAATCTACAACATCTCTTAATTTTTCAATTCCTTTTTGAGATTGCTCGATACGCATTCTTCCTTCAAATTGAAATGGCATGGTTACTATACCAACTGTTAAAATGTCTAATTCTCTAGCCATTTTAGCAATAATAGGAGCGGCCCCAGTTCCCGTTCCACCACCCATACCAGCAGTGATAAATATCATTTTAGTATTAGAGTCTAACATTTGTGAAATGTCATCAAAACTTTCAACGGCAGATTGCTCTCCTATATCTGGGTTTGCACCTGCACCCAATCCTTCGGTTAAATTAAGCCCCAATTGGATCTTGTTAGGCACACCACTGTTTTGAAGTGCTTGCGCATCGGTATTACATATGTAAAAATCAACACCTTTAATACCTTGTTGGAACATGTGATTAATGGCGTTACTGCCACCTCCTCCAACACCAATAACTTTAATAACATTTGACTGATTTTTAGGTAAATCAAATGCAATGCTTTCGAATTCTTCTTTGCTGCTCATAAATTCTATTTTACTGAGGTTTTTATACTTTACTTTTAATTCAATGAATATATTGTCTTTGTGCCTTTTGGCTACTTCTCTAAAATTATCTGTGGGACAATTTTATTATGTTTCTTATTCTGCGTTATCTAAAAAATCTTTAACACGCTCGGTTAGTTTATCTAAAAAAGAACGACGTTCCTTTACTGGTTGTTCTTTAATCTCTTCAACTGGTTTTTCTTCTTCATCTTCTACATCAATCTCATGCTGTTGCTCTAACGTCTTTCTTTCTTGACGCTTTAAACCATCTAAAACCAATCCTACTGCTGTTGCATACAGTGGACTCGTAATATCGCCATCACTATCTCCTGCTAAATGCTCATTGGGATATCCTATTCTAGTGTCCATTCCTGTTATGTACTCTACCAATTGTTTTAAATGTTTTAACTGGCTACCTCCTCCTGTTAATACAATACCTGCAATTAATTTTTTCTTTTGCTCTTCATGTCCGTAATTTTTAATTTCAACATACACCTGTTCAATAATTTCAACAACGCGTGCATGAATTATTTTTGAGAGATTTTTTAATGTAATCTCTTTGGGCTCTCTACCTCTCAAACCTGGTATAGATACTATTTCGTTGTCTTTATTTTCTCCTGGCCATGCAGAACCAAATTTTATCTTTAACAACTCAGCCTGCTTTTCAATAATAGAACAGCCTTCCTTTATATCTTCGGTAACTACATTACCTCCAAAAGGGATGACTGCTGTATGCCGGATAATACCATCTCTAAAAATCGCCAAATCTGTTGTACCCCCACCTATATCAATAAGTGCCACACCAGCTTCTTTTTCTTCTTGGCTTAAAACTGCATTTGCTGATGCTAGCGGCTCTAACGTAATACCTTCCAAATTTAAACCAGCACTTTGCACACAACGCCCTATATTTCTTATGGAAGAAACCTGACCAACAACCACATGGAAATTAGCCTCTAAACGTCCTCCATACATACCTATTGGTTCTTTAATTTCAGCTTGACCATCTACTTTGTACTCCTGTGGTAATACATGGATAATTTCTTCACCTGGAAGCATGACCAGTTTATGCACTTGATTTATCAACCTATCAATATCTTCATCATCTATAACATTTTCCGAATTAGGTCTTGTTATATAATCACTGTGCTGTAAGCTTCTTATATGCTGCCCAGCAATACCAACGGTAACACCTTCTATTTTCATTTCAGCAGAAACTTCTGCTTCTTGAACAGCTTGTTGTATAGATTGTATCGTTTGGGTAATATTATTTACAACACCACGGTGCACTCCCAAACTTTTAGATTTGCCTATACCTAAAATTTCTACTTTACCGTATTCATTTTTACGACCAATCATTGCCACTATCTTTGTGGTTCCTATGTCTAATCCTACTGCTAAATTATGCTCCATGGTTTATATTTTGGTACATATTACTTGGTTGTCAAACTGCAAATTGACTTTACTATAATTATCAAGTGTTCTCTCTTTTAGGTTTTTTTGATAAAACGCTTTTAAATTATTAATCTTTTTATCTAAAAAATTCACGTTACCTAATTGTACTATAAAATGGCATTGTCTCAATTTTAAATAAACAACCTTATCGATACTTTGATAAATTTCTATAACATTCTTTTTTAAAAATTCATCATGAGTAATTTTACTGGCAACCTTATGAATGTTTTTTAAATTATTTTTTTCTACATAACCAGTAACTAATGGTACTCTAGCTGAATAATTGGTAGACAATGGCATATAAGAACCTTCATCATCAATATAATAAGACGCATTTGTACTCACTCGTGCTATAGGTACTTTTTGTTCAATTTCAGCATTAAGTGTACCATTTACAGCCACATACACTTCTGCTGTTTTTATCATTGGGTTAGATTTTAGGGCATTCTCTAGCTCATTCAAATCTAAAGTTTCTTTGGGTACATTTTTAACACCACCGTATTTTTGTATTAACAATTTACTAACAGTTTCGTTTGTTACAAACAGATTATTCTCTCCAATAAATTTCACATAAGGACTTGATACTTTTCTAAGCGCATTCTTTTGTGATGCAAAAGCAAACAAAAAAGCCACTAGTACCAATAAGACAAACATCTTTATGTAATTCCAATTAACTCGCAATACTGAATTCTTTTTTAATACGTTTTACTTGTTCTCCTATATCGCCTGCGCCTATGGTTAATATAATTCTCGCAGTGCTATTATGTATCGCTGGCAACAACTCTTTTTTGTTTACCAACTGCTTATTTTTATTCTTTATTTTACTTAATAACCAAGCAGAAGTTACCCCTTCAATAGGCAGTTCTCTAGCTGGATAGATATCTAATAGTATCAATTCATCAAACTGTGACAAACTTTTAGCAAAACCGTTTATAAAATCGCGTGTTCTACTATACAAATGCGGCTGAAAAATGGCCAATACTTTTTGCCCTGGATACATCTCTCTAACTGCTTGATGCACCGCATTAATTTCTTCTGGATGATGTGCGTAATCATCAATAAAAATCAAATTTTCAGTTTTTATATGATAGGTAAACCTACGCCTAACCCCCTTAAAAGACTCCAAGGCTAACACAAGTTGCTGATTATCACAACCATACTCTAAAGCCATAGCCATAGCTATTAAAGCATTCAATAAATTGTGTCTACCAGGCAGATTAAATCGTAAATTTTCAAGTACCGTTTTTGGAGTTTTTACATTAAAAACATAAGTACCATTTTCTATTTTTATATTTTGAATGGAATAATCTGAATCATCTTCTATACCATAAGTAATGCCTTTTAGCGGCAAACCATTTCTAACAAATAATTTTCCATTAGGTTTTAATCTTTTTGAAAACTCTTCAAATGATTTTTCTAATTCTGAAGGATCTCCATAAATATCCAAATGATCTGCATCCATTGATGTAACACATGCCATATCTGGTGACAATGTTAGAAAGGAACGATCAAACTCATCTGCCTCTACCACCGAAACTTCTGTCCCATTTAATATCAAGTTAGAGTTATAATTCTCACTAATCCCTCCTAAAAAAGCCGTTAATGGCACATCACATTTATTCATTAAATGCCCCAAAATACTTGTCGTTGTCGTTTTTCCATGGGTACCCGCAACAGCTAAACAAAATGTATTTTCTGTTATTAGCCCCAAAATTTGCGAACGTTTTAAAACTTGATATGTATTCGCATTGAAATACATTAGCTCTAAATGATTATCAGGAATTGCTGGCGTGTAAACAACAAGTGTTTTTTCAATATCTAAAAAAGAAGCAGGTATATTATCTACCGAATCTTCAAAATGAACTTCAATACCTAAAGTCACTAAACCATCTGTTATTTCGGTTTGTGTTTTATCATAACCTGCTACATGTTTACTATTGGCATGAAAATAACGCGCCAAAGCACTCATCCCGACACCACCTATGCCAATAAAATAAATGTTATGTATGTTGTTCAAGTTCATTTTCGTTATTCCCGTACTACTTTTTATTTTTCCTATTTATGAGTTCTTACTTATTCAGAAGCTTTTCTACTTCATCTGCTATTTGAGTTGTGGCGTTTTCCAATGCCATTTTTTTTATGTTAGCTCCTAATTCTTTTTGCTTTTCTGGGGATGCTATAAGCTGTGAAAACTTGTTTTCAAAATCTACATCTAAATCTGCTTCTTTTATTATCATAGCTGCATCATTATCCACTACTGCCATTGCATTTTTTGTTTGATGATTTTCAGCTACATTTGGAGATGGTATAAAAATGACCGGCTTACCCACGATACACAACTCAGAAACCGAGCTAGCTCCAGCTCTAGAAATAACGACATCGGCAGCCGCATAGGCAAAATCCATTTGGTTCAGGAATTCAAAAACCTGCACATGCTTTGTATGATCATAAATTTTGTACTGCTGGTAATATAATTTTCCACACTGCCATATAACCTGTACATTTAATGTATCTAAAAAGTCCAATTTACTCTCGATCAATTCATTTATTCTTCTGGCTCCTAAACTACCTCCCAAAACCAAGAGCGTGTATTTTCCATGTTTTAGATTGAAAAACTCTTTAGCTTTAACCGCTTTGCTATCCACATTTAATAAATCTCGACGTACTGGATTCCCCGTTTTAATAATTTTCTCCTTCGGAAAGAAACGCTCTAATCCATCATAGGCTACACATATTTTTTCTGCTTTTTTTGAGAGCAATTTATTAGTAATTCCTGGGTACGAATTCTGCTCTTGTATTAAACTCGGAATTTTATTCGATGATGCCATATATAATAAAGGACCACTAGCAAATCCTCCTGTACCAATTGCAACATCTGGCTTGAACGATTTTATGATTTTTCGTGCATTCCACAAACTACTCACAAGCTTAAAAGGGAATGCTAAATTTTTCAAACTTAACTTACGCTGTAACCCAGATATCCAAAGCCCTTTAATAGTATACCCTGCTTGAGGTATTTTTTCCATTTCCATTCTATCATTTGCTCCCACAAACAGAAACTCAGCATCTGGAAAACGAGACCTCAACTCATTTGCTATGGCAATAGCAGGATAAATATGTCCTCCGGTACCCCCTCCTGATAATATAATTTTGTATGTTTCTTTTTTTGCCACTAATTCACAAATGTTTATTTAAAAAATCCAACCTTAAAACAGTTTCACCTTATCTCATTAATTTTTAATTTTTAAATCGTTTCACTTAAAATTTCTAACGGATTATCTTCCCCAATTTCTTGTTCTTTTATTTCTTCTCGTTTCGCGCTTACGCTTAGGATAATCCCTATAGCTAAACACGTCATCCATATGGATGTCCCCCCACTACTCACCAAAGGCAATGTTTGCCCTGTTACAGGAAATAATTCTACAGCCACAGCCATATTAATTAATGCCTGAAATACGATAGGCAAGCCAACTCCCAATACTAAAAGCTTACCAAATATGGTATCAGATTTTTGAGATACAATAACAATTCTAAACAACAACCACATATAGAGAATTATGATTATAAAACCTCCTATCAAACCATATTCTTCTATAATAATTGCAAAAATGAAATCTGATGATGATTGTGGTAAAGCATGTTTTTGAATGCTTTTACCTGGCCCAACGCCAAAAACTTTACCCGATGCTATAGCTATTTTTGCTTTCTCTATTTGATAGTCCGCATCAGTATCTTTATTATTTGAGTAGTTCTTAATTCTATTTTCCCAGGTAGTTACTTTAACATGCAACGGGCCTGTTGTTAATTTTGCAAACATGACAAAGAATACCAAAGCCACTAAGCCCGAACCTATTATCACCCCCAAATAACGTACAGGATACCCTCCTAAAAACACCAAAAAGAGCACCATTAAAAATATAATGGCAGCTGTTGAAAAATTTGATGGTAAGATTAAAGCCAATACCATAAAAACAGGCAACCAAAGCGGAAGGATAGATTTCCTCAAGGTAATATTAACATCTTTAATTTTCGACATGTATCGCGCTACATAAACCATAAGCACCACAGAGGCAAAAGTTGATGTTTGAAAAGACATACCCACAATAGGTATTTTAATCCATCTACTAGCACTGGCCCCTCCCATAACTGTACCCTGCAACATCGTAATAACCAACAAAACCAAAACTATTGGAATCATAACCAAAGACAACCCTTTAAAATATCTATATGGAATTTTATGCACACCATACATAATAGCAAACCCCAAAAACAAATGCATAAAATGCTTTACAAACGAGATAAACGTATTACCGTTATGCTTAACGTACGCTAAATCACTAGCAGCACTATAAACAGGTAAAAACGAAGCTATTGCCAACAACGCTACTATAGCCCAAATTAACCGATCTCCTTTTATGTTTTTAAATACTGTTTGCATTTCTATCTGTCCTTTCGGACACCTTCCCTAAGGGAAGACGTTATTTTATTATACTTTTATATTTCTTTATTCTTTTTGCTCTCACTTCACTTCAATTATGCTCAAAGTGACATGTAGAAGAATACCTAAAAATTATAAATTCCTTACTGCATTTTTAAATTGACGCCCTCTATCTTCATAGTTTTCAAACAAATCAAAACTTGCACATGCTGGCGACAATAAAACACTATCTCCAGCTTCGGAAATTTTATAGGCAATTTTCACTGCCTCACTCATAAACTGTGTTTCAACAATAATATCAACCATACCCCCAAACGTTTGCATAAGTTTCTCATTATCTTCACCCAAACAAATAATAGCTTTCACTTTTTCATTCACAAAAGCGAACAATTCTTCATAGTTATTACCCTTATCTTCGCCACCAACAATCCAAACAGTAGGCGCATCCATACTTTCCAAAGCATAGTATGTAGCATTTACGTTTGTTGCTTTGGAATCGTTTATATATTGAACTTTATTAATCTTTAAAACGTGTTCTAAACGATGTTCAACACCTTGAAAGTTTTCCAAACTCTCTCTTATGGTTTGTTTTCTAATTTTCAACAAATGCGAGACTGTCGAGGCAGCCATAGCATTTTTTATATTGTGTTTTCCTTCTAATGTTAGTTTTGTTGTTGGCATAATTATTTGATTGTTATTAATCGTTATCTTTATATAATTGTCTTCTAAATACGCACCATTCTCAATTCGTTTTGTTAAGGAAAATGGCAGTAATGTAGATTGAACTGGGTGTTTTTTTAAATACTCGTCTATAACTTCATCATCTGCATCATAAATCAAATAATCCGCTTTTGTTTGATTCATTGCTATTCTGAATTTTGAAGCGATATACTTTTCAAATTGATAGTCATACCTATCTAAATGATCAGGTGTAATATTTGTAATAATTGCTATATGCGGCTTAAAATCAATGATATCATCTAGTTGAAAACTGCTAATTTCCAGCACATAATTATCGTAATCTTCCTCCAGAACCTGTTTAGCAAAACTGTCTCCTATATTACCAGCCAGCCCCACATTTAATTCTTGTTTTAAAATATGATGCGTTAAAGAGGCTGTTGTTGTTTTACCATTACTACCTGTAATTCCAACTACAGTAGCCTGTGCGAACTTTGATGCAAATTCAATTTCAGACACTACCAATATTCCCTTATCACGAATCTGTTTTACCAGAGACACTTTATCAGGAATCCCTGGGCTTTTCATAACAACATCTGCATTCAGAATTTTATCTTCTGAATGTTTTTCATCCTCCCATTCAATCTCATTATGTATAAGAACTTGTTTATATTTTTCTTTAATTGCCCCTTTATCAGAAACAAAAACATCATATCCTTTTTCTTTTCCCAAAAGCGCAGTACCAATACCACTTTCACCTCCTCCTAATATGACTAATCTTTTCATTTACGATTTTAGAATTACGATTTACGATTCCTCATAGTTCTAATCGAAGCAAACGTTATCGACAGCAACTCATTTGCTTCAACATGTAATCGCTTTATTTCCTCTTCCTCTTTATTACCAACTTCCTTAAGCAATTCCAGAAAATACATACTCTCATCAGCTTCTTCTTCTACAATTTTTAACTTATTTATAAAATCGGCATCCGATTTAGCTCTGCAAGCTGTTCTATAATTGGCCCCAACCGAACTCGAGCACCTTATTAGTTGATTGCAGTATGCATTAAATTCTCTTGAAACAGGAAATTTTGCACATAAATACCAGCAATCTGATGCAAAAATTTTTGTTCTTTTTTTTAAAGCCTCTTTCATATACTAATTCTTAAATCTAAAATCGTACTTCGTAAATTTGATTATCTAATTTTCAATGTTACTATTGAAAGAATAGCTAATAGAATCCCCACAATCCAAAATCGAGTTACAATTTTGCTTTCATGGTATCCTAATTTTTGATAGTGATGGTGTAACGGCGACATTTTAAAAATGCGACGCCCTTCACCATATTTTTTCTTGGTATATTTAAACCAGCTTACCTGCATGACCACCGATAAGTTTTCTGCTAAAAAAATGCCGCATAGCACAGGAATTAGCCATTCTTTGCGAACCGCAATGGCGATAACCGCAATAATACCTCCAATCGTTAAACTTCCAGTATCTCCCATAAAAACTTGGGCTGGAAATGTGTTATACCATAAGAAACCTACCAATGCCCCCACAAAAGCTGCGATATAAATAGTAATTTCCTCCACTCTGGGGATATACATAATATTGAGATAGTCTGAGAAAATAATATTACCAGACACCCATGCGAATATCCCTAAAGTAAGCACTATGATTGCTGATGTACCAGCTGCCAATCCATCAATACCATCTGTAAGGTTTGCACCATTTGAAACAGCAGTTATAATAAAAATGCTAACCAAAATGAAAATAATCCAAGCATATTTATCTAAATCAGGGCTTATCCATGTAACAAGCTTTGCATAGTCAAACTCATTTCCTTTCACAAAAGGAATGGTTGTTTTGGTTGACTTTGCCTCATCTTTAAAAAGTTTTGATGACGCTATATCTGCATCTGAAGCCAACATTTCCTGCTGTATTTCAATAGAGAGCTTTTCCTTTATAGTTACATCTGAATGAAAAAAGAAAGTCGCACCAACTATAATACCAAGACCAACCTGCCCAAGAATCTTAAATCGGCCTTTCAACCCTTCTTTATCATTTTTAAACTTCTTAATGTAATCATCAATAAACCCAATAACACCCATCCAAAGTGTTGTCACGATTAGCAAAATGATGTAAATATTTTCTAGTTTAGATAGCAATAGCACAGGGATTAGTGTTGCCAGAATAATAATAACACCTCCCATGGTTGGCGTACCTGCTTTTTCCTGTTGCCCCTTCAGACCTAAATCCCTAATCGTTTCTCCCACTTGTTGTTTTTGTAAAAAACGTATAATTCGTTTTCCGTATATGGTTGAAATAAGCAGTGATAAAATCATTGCCAAAGCAGCTCTAAAGGTTAAAAAACCAAAAAGTGTAGCTCCAGGGAATTGAAACTGTTTTTCTAAATAATCAAATAGATAATACAACATGCTATTTTTGTATTTGCTTTAAAAATTCTTGTACTATTTCATAATCATCAAAATCAAAGCGTTCACCTTTAATTTCTTGATACGTTTCATGCCCCTTCCCTGCTATTAAAATAATATCGTTGGGTCTCGCTAATTGACAAGCCGTTTTAATAGCCTGTTTTCTATCGACAATGGTTACTATTTTTTTATAATTCTGAGGTTCAACACCTTTTTCTATATCATTAAGAATATCTTCTGGAACTTCACTACGCGGGTTATCACTTGTAAAAATGACTTTGGTACTTAAAGCTGAAGCTATATGGCCCATTTTTGGTCGTTTGGTCTTATCTCTATCCCCCCCACAGCCAACAACCGTAATAAGTTCTTCATTTTTAGTCCGGATGCTATTAATGGTTTCCAATACATTCTTTAATGCATCTGGTGTATGTGCGTAGTCTATTATAGCCGTAATGTTTTCATCTGAAATCAAATACTGAAAACGCCCACTTACATTATCTAATTCGCTTATTAAGCGCAATATCTCAACCTTTTCTAAGCCTAACAATTCCGCAGTGGCATAAATAGCCAATATGTTGTACGCATTAAACCCTCCTATAAGTCGTGCCCAAACCTCGCTATCGTTTATTTTAAGCAAAAGCCCGCTAAATTGATTTTCCAGAATTTGGGCTTTATAATCAGCATAACCCTTTAAAGCATAAGTAAGTTTTCGAGCCTTGGTATTTTGTAGCATAACAAGTCCGTTTTTATCATCTACATTTACCAATGCAAAGGCTTTTTCTGAAAGCCCATCAAAAAACATTTTCTTAACATCCCTATATTCCGCAAATGTTTTATGATAGTCTAAATGATCGTGAGATAGATTCGTAAATATTCCGCCTTCAAACACTAGCCCTTCTGTTCTATATTGATGAATACCATGGGAACTTACTTCCATAAAGCAAAATTCAACACCTTCAGCATTCATCTCCTTTAAATACTTATTTATAGTTAATGAATCTGGAGTGGTATGCGTTGCTTTATACTCCGTATCATCAACCATTATTTTAACCGTTGACAACAACCCAACTTTATAACCTGCTTTTTTAAATAATTGATACAACAAACTTGCTATAGTTGTTTTCCCATTAGTACCTGTAACACCAACAAGTTTCAAATTCTCGGATGGCGTATCATAATAATTGGAGCCTATAACAGCTAAAGCTTTACTAGAATTATCTACCTCCACATATGTAACTCCATCAATTAATGTTTCTGGCAATGTTTCACACACAACAGCTATAGCACCATTCTTTACAGCCGCATTAATAAAATGATGTCCATCAACAACATTTCCGCTGATGGCAACAAATAAATCACCATCGTTAATTTTTCGGGAATCAAAATCAACAGCCTTAACATCAATGCCCGTACCACCAACCACAGCATTAATCGTTACCTTATACAATATGTCCTTTAGTGCAATCATGAAGCTTTTAAAACTATGGTTTGATTATTTTTTAACTTCTCATTTTTATTTACAGATTGAGCTTTCACGACACCTCTTCCATCAAGCTTCACTTTTATATCAACATCCATATTCTCCAAAAGCGCTAAAGCATCCATTGCTGGCAAACCAACCACATTTGGCATGATTGTTTTATAGGTTTTCGCTGTTTGATAATAAGTATCATATTCTTTTTCCACCAACGGATTTTTCACTTCAAGCGAATTAATCTGATTGGTTAAAGGTGTTTCTATAAATATTTTTTGAGCTATTTTTTTAAAAACAGGACCAGATACATCGGCTCCATAATAACCGACATCTCTATCTGGTTCGTGAATAACTACAATACATGAATATTTAGGGTTATCTGCTGGAAAATAGCCCGCAAACGATGAGATATAATTTAATTTTTCTTTATCTCTGTAATCTTTTTGACATGTGCCTGTTTTCCCTGCCATAGAGAAATTTTTAGAATACAACCCATTTCCAGTCCCATGTTTTTTCTCCACGACATTTTTCAATAATTGACGTACTTTAACAATTGTTTCCTTAGAGCATATTTGCTTGTTAATGACTTCCTTTTCATAAGGCACAATCACTTCATCAAACTCTTTAACTTCTTTTAAAAATTGAGGTTTTACCATTTCTCCTCCATTAGCAATGGCATTATAAAACGTTAATGTTTGTAGCGGTGTAAAAGACACACCATAACCATAAGCCATCCATTGTAACGCAATACCACTCCATCGTCCATTTTTAATTCTGGGATCTGGAATAATAGGACTTGGCTCTCCAATAATTGGAATATCCAACTTTTGATTCAAGCTCATATCGTATAACCTATCAACAAACATGCTTGGCTTCTTCTTATAAGCTTGATCTATTGCCTTAACTATCCCTGTATTTGATGAGACCTCGAAAGCTTCTGAAACAGATATCTTTCCGTAGCCACCATATCTAGAATCACGGACTTTTTTACCATAAAAAGTAAGAATTCCTTTTTCCGTGTCTACTACATCGCTAGTATCTATAACTTTATCTTCTAAAGCAGCAGTAACAGCCATTAACTTAAAAGTAGAACCTGATTCATGACTTTCGCCAACCGCATAATTTAATCGTTCATAATACAAACCTTTATTATTTCTTCCTAAATTAGAAATAGCCTTCACCTCCCCTGTTTTAGTTTCCATAACAACCACACAACCATGATCTGCCTTGTACTTATCCAACTGCTCCAGAAGCGCATGGTGCGCGATGTCTTGAATATTAACATCAATCGTTGTATACACATCATAACCATCTTTTGGCTCTATTTGATTAAAATCCGTAAGCGGCTTCCATTTATTTTTCCCGATTTTCTGCTTTAAACGCTTGCCATCAGTCCCCCTTAAGTATTTTTCCCCAAAAGCACCATCAATTCCAGGCCTGGTCACATTTCCTTGATCATCAAACCGCTCGTAACCAATGGTCCGTCTTGCAATACTCCCCATTGGAAATTCTCGTCTTGTTGTTTGCTCAACAATAAATCCACCAGAAATAGCCCCACGTTTTAGCAGTGGAAAATTTCTAAACCGAACATAATCTGTATAATTAATATTTTTAACTAATAGGTAATATTGATTTTTATTCGACCTCGCCTTCCTTATTTCTTTTTCATAATAACCCGAAGACCTCCCCAAATACCCCGACAACGAATCACACAAAGGCTTTATAAATTCTTCGAAAGTTTGCTGTTGAGATGTTACTGCATCTATAGCAATGTTGTATTTAGGAATTGACGTTGCCAACAAACTCCCATCATCGGCATACACATTACCTCTATTAGCAGGTATGGCTATATCCTTAATATCCCTTTTATCAACTAAAGCACGATATTTATCTCCTTGCAAAAATTGGATACTCAGCAATTTAAACATCACAGCAAGCCCAAAGACGAACATACATCCTGCTATAAAATACAATCGGTTTAATATGCCTTTTTCGTTTACTGCCAAGGGCTTACTTTATTTTTGAGATTTAACCTTTATTTTCTTAGGCGGAATCACCGAGGGTGACAAACCTTTTTCTTTCATTTTACTAATAACCGCCGACTCCATTTTAAGCCTCATGAGCCTAGAGCGCCCATCTACAAATGCCGAGCGCATTTCTTTAACTTCATTTTTTAACCGAGCAATTTCATATACTTTTTTATCAGCACTATGCGAACTTGCTATCATTATAATTGCCAAGACAGAAACAAAAATGATGAACCTCCAATTCTTAAAAGAGTCATCACTAACCAAAAAAGTCCCTTTTAATATGTTGTAGATATTTTTTTTCATCTATAGTTTTTCTGCAATTCGTAATTTTGCACTTCTAGCCCTACTATTTGTATTAACCTCTTCTTTTGAAGGAACAATCAAACTATTTACTTTTTTTAATGGCACTTCAAAATTCCCAAACATATCGCGCTCTGGCTCACCCTCAAACATGCCATTTCTAATAAAACGTTTCACCAGCCTATCTTCGAGAGAATGATAGGATATAAAACTTAACCGACCGCCTTTAAACAAAATTTCTGGTGTTTGCTCCAAAAACTCTTTTAAAACCTCAATTTCCTGATTCACCTCTATTCGAATGGCCTGATAAATTTGTGCCAGCACTTTGTTTTCATGCCGTGGCGGCAAAAACTTCCTTAAAACTCCTTTTAGCTGCTCGCTTGTTACTATAACCTCCGTTTTTCTATGTTCAACAATCAATCTTGCCATAGCTGGTGCTGCACGCAATTCTCCATATTGCAAAAACACCTGTTTCAACTGTTCTTCTTCATATTCATTCACCACATGAAAAGCAGACAATTCGTTTTGCTGATTCATCCGCATATCCAAATCTGCCTCAAAACGTGTAGAAAAACCACGCTCTGCAACATCGAATTGATGCGAAGAGACTCCAAAATCTGCCAAAACCCCATCCACTTGTTTAACCCCATGAAATCGCAAAAAGCGTTTCACATATCTAAAGTTTTCATGAATCAGTGTAAACCTAGGGTCGTCAATTGTATTTTCGAGAGCATCTTCGTCTTGATCGAAAGCAAACAGTCTCCCATGCTCACCGAGCCTTCTTAATATTTCCTTACTATGACCTCCACCACCAAAAGTTACATCCACATAGACTCCATCTGCTTTGACATCTAAGCCATCAACAGTTTCTTTTAACAATACAGGGTTATGATATTCCATGGTCTTCATCATCTTGTCCCATTACTTCTTCAGCTAAATCCGCAAAATCTATAGCCGCATCATCAATAGCTTGTTCATACAAATCTTTATCCCATATTTCAATAATATTTATAGCCGAGGCTACTACTATATGTTTTGAAATATTAGCGAACACCGTTAAATCCTTTGGTATTAGCAAGCGCCCATTAATATCAACATCTACCATTTTTGCTCCAGCCGTGAATCTTCGAATAAAATCGTTGTTCTTCTTTTTAAACTTATTAAGCTTATTCATTTTTTGCATTAAAATTTGCCACTCACCCATTGGGTATAACTCCAAACACTTCTGAAATACAGAACGACGCAACACAAAACCATCTGGCAAAATAGAAGACAGCTGCTTTTTTAAAGAAGCTGGCATCATCAACCTACCCTTTGCATCTACTTTGCAATCGTATGTTCCTGTTATTAAGTCCAAAACGGTTTATTGAAATTCTAACGTTTAAGTTTCAAATATATTGAAAAATATACCACATTTTACCACTTTATACCACTTTGTTAATAATTTTTCGATTAAATGAGTATTAAACGCGATTTCAATCGTTTAAAAACATGCTCATCCCTTACTATCAACATGTTAAAATCAAAAATTTAATAACATATATTTTATCAACATTCCTATAAGAAAGTTTTATTTTTGCCAAATAATTTAAATGGTTGAAATATGAATGAATTAACTATATTTGTTCTTAATGCAATGACCAACTAATGATGATGTATCGTTTAAAAAAGGAAAAAGAATACAGCTACTTTGAAGCTGGAGAAGGTACACCTATTGTGATATTACATGGCCTTATGGGAGGGCTTAGTAATTTTAATGCTGTCTCTGATTTTTTTAGCACTAGCGGCTATAAAATAATCATTCCAGAGTTACCCGTATACAGCATGTCGTTGCTTAAAACCAATGTAAAGAGCTTTGCAAAGTATTTACACGATTTTATTGAATTTAAAGGTTTTGATGAAGTTATTTTGCTAGGAAACTCCCTAGGTGGCCACATAGGCTTATATCATTCTAAATTATATCCTGAAAAAGTAAAGGCGTTAGTTATTACTGGCAGCTCAGGACTTTACGAAAGTGCCATGGGTGGTGGTTATACCAAACGTAGCGATTATGAGGTCATAAAAAAGAAAGCACAAGATGTTTTTTATGCCCCCGAAGTTGCTACTAAAGAGATTGTTGATGAAGTTTATGAAACCGTTAATGACCGTAATAAACTTATAAAAACACTGGCTATTGCCAAAAGTGCTATAAGACATAATATGGCTAAAGATCTACCCAATATGGATATACCAACTTGTATAATTTGGGGTAAAAATGATACTGTAACACCGCCAGATGTTGCTGAAGAGTTCAACGAACTTCTACCAGACTCTGATTTATTTTGGATAGACAAATGTGGGCATGCCGCCATGATGGAACACCCAGAAGAATTCAACACTATTCTTGAAGGGTGGTTGAACAAAAGAGGGTTTTAGTCTAAAAAAATCAAGTTTTCAATTAAATAAGATCCCTGATGTTTCAGGAGCGATAAAAATGAAGGTTAAATCTGCCGAATTTGTAATGAGTAATTCTGATGTTGCCAAATGCCCTAAAAGCATGTTGCCAGAATATGCTTTTATTGGCAGAAGTAATGTCGGCAAATCGTCGCTTATAAATATGTTAACTAGTCGAAAAAGCTTGGCCAAAACATCTGGAAGACCTGGAAAAACACAACTGATAAACCACTTTTTAATTAATAAAAATTGGCATTTGGTAGATTTGCCTGGCTATGGCTATGCACGCGTTTCTAAAAGTTCAAAAAAGGTATTTCAAAAATTTATCACACAATATTTTGCATTTCGTGAACAACTCGTTACAGCCTTTGTCCTCGTAGATATTAGACACACCCCACAGCCTATAGACTTAGAATTCATGCAATGGTTAGGCGAAAATGGCATCCCATTCTCTATTATTTTCACTAAAGCAGATAAACTAAAACCTAAGGCTATTGAAAATCATGTGAAAGCTTATAAAGATATTCTTTTAGAAACTTGGGAAGAGATGCCAAACTATTTTGTGACTTCATCTTCAAAAGACATAGGAAAAGAAGACGTTTTAGAATATATCGATTCCTTGAACATAAATATGAAAACAAATTAGTTTTCAAAAAAAAAATTTAAAATTCTCCCTAGCCAATCCCTCAAGATTATGATATTACTCAGAAACAAATCTCCTCTAGATAGATGCCTACAGAAGCCTAAAAACTAACAGGCATATACAATAGTGAGCCTCCTACAATCCCCCAAACAACTAATAGTACTTTAACTAATTTTGATTTTTCCTTTTTTATAATTTGAATTAACAATGCAAAGGTGTTATAAGAAAAACAAAAAAAACCTTGACTTAAGATATGTATGCATCTGTTATAAAAAGTGAGAATCTCTAAACATCATTTTTTAAGCCACAAAAAGCTCAAAATTTATTGCACTATATTTTGCATTTATTAAGTAACTAGACACGATGTTTGTTTTGTTGGACATTTTCAAAATGAATCTAACATTATTTCTCTTACAACAATCCTATTCTTTTTTAATCGACAAACGACCTCTTTTTTTAACAAAATCGCAAGAAAAAACCCATTTGTGGTACAAATGATTAAAAAAATAGCATATAATTCCTACAATTTTGTGTTATTTTTATACGAAAGAAAAAACTTTATTTTAAAAAGTAAATTCTTACCCAAATCTTAACTAAACAATAATTTTTATGGTCAAAACTATTTACAAATTAGCAAAAAAACCAAGTGTTCTTGGTTTGAATTTCTTTCTATTATCTTTTATGATAATAAGCTCCCAAACTGTATCTGCTCAGTATACACTTGTTAATGCCAACAATACAGGTCAGGTATATCAAGGAACCGCTCCAGCAGGCACTGGTAACGTAACCGACATTCGTAATAAACTTTTTGATGCAGGCCTACCCAATGCGGTAGTAAACACAAGGTTAACGCAAGGTCATTTTGCAAACAATATAGCGCAAACAGATGCCATGAAAGAAACTGCATCAGCCTTAGCTAACAGGCCCGCCACATATACGGGTTCTGGTACAGTTATTAACCCTTCCAATCTCGAAAGCCAACGAAACGCTATTGCAGGAAATGGAGGTACATTTATTTTCAGAGGCACCATTAACCTGAATGCTGGAAACAAACTAATTAAAGTTGGCTCGAATACAACAATATGGGTAGATGGCACTATTAATTATACTGGACCAGTACTGCCTGGAACCATCCCAGATGAATATTCAGTAAGTGACGTACTTCGCGGCGTATTTGAAGTTAAAGGGTCGAATGGTAATAGAAAAAACAATGTAAAAATATTCGGAACCAAAAGAAGTAAAATAAACGGCAATAAAAGAGTTGCTGGTGTTTATTCTAAATGGGTTAACAATTTAGAAATTGAGGGCATTAACTTTATTACTTGTCGAAATGTATTGTTTATAAATAATACTTATGGACAAAACTCGAGACTCGAAGCTAACTATATTTATGACTGTGCCAGAAGAGCTATTCACCTGAAAGCTTCTAACAATACTTTAGTAAAGAATAACTTGATGGTTAAATGCGATGTAGATGGCGTAGACTTGGATGCCTATGTAAATGGAATTAAGTGTATTAAAAATGTAGCTTTCGATGCAGGAAGCCGCTGGCAGTATTGGACTGAGATCGCTGCTAAAAACTGTGTAACCGATGGTAACATAGGAATACATGTTCGCAACGGAGACGGAGGTTTTCAAGAAAACGGAAGTGAAAACTCAAGACCCCAAGAACCTCCAACTCAAAATAACTCCTGGATCAACAACCATGTCTTCTATGCGAATGATGCCAATAGTTACCGCCAAGGGTTCTCGTTTCACCCAAATAGAAAAATTGACCGACCATCAACTACATTCAGAAATAATATTGTATGGTACACCAATTCAAATGCCTATAAAAACAATCCTAAAACGGACGACTTAAGCATCTTAAATGACGTATACTACAACTTATATAATCCTAATACACCACCTCCAAACAACACCATTTCAATAGCCAGTTCTCCTGCCAGTGTTACATCTGGTGAAGACCTTAGTATTACCGTCAATTACACTTCCTCTGGTCAAAATGAAGTAGTTGCTATTGTAAATAGCCCTACTGGAACGTGGTTAAACAATGCCAAACAGACTGTTTCAGTAGGATCAGGCTCGGTGACCCTAAATGTTAGCCAAGCAACAAATTGGGCCGTTGGAAACAACTATAAATTAGAAGTTATGATTCGTCCTGTGGGTGGTTCTTACAACGACAAACTTGATTCTAAAACTACAAATTTTAACGTAGCCAATACCATTACCAATAGTATAACCATAACCAATTCTCCCACTGATATAGTGCAAGGACAAAATGTTAACGTAACCGTCAATTACTCATCAATAGGTCAAAATGAAGTGGTAGCCATTGTAACTAGTCCCACTGGAACATGGTTGAAGAATGCTAAACAGACCGTTTCTAACGGGCCAGGAACAGCTACTCTTTCAGTTAACCAACCAACAAACTGGACTATAGGGAACAACTACAAACTAGAGGTCATGATTCGTCCTGTGGGAGGTTCTTATAACGACAAGCTAGACTCAAAAACCACAGCATTTAATGTAAATAATTCTTTAACAAACAGATCGGCCTCTAAAGGAGATATAGCTGCAAAGGAAAGCAGAATTCTAATGTACCCTAATCCATTTAGAAATGGAAGACTCAATCTGAACTTAACTGGTGTTAGTAAAAATAGTTCGATAAGCGTTTATGACATCAAGGGCGCAATAATAACAACTCGCAAAGTTAAAACAGATAAAATGTATTTTAATTCTAACCTGTTTAAATCTAAAGGCGTATATCTTTTCCGAATTCACGATACTGAGTTTAAAAACCCCATAGTATTGAAATTGATAGTCCAATAAACAAACTACAAATTTTATAATAAAAGGCTGTTCTCAACTAAGGACAGCTTTTTTATTTTATTAGCACGTGATTAACAAGAACTGAATAAATTACCTGCTTTTATGTGTATTCAGGCTGTTAAAAAATAAAAGCGTAATACCATCAAGACTAAACATCTTACTAACTCTTCACATCCAAAGCATCCCTTAGCGCATTACCAATAAGCATAAATGCCATAACCAAACTCATAATGCAAAGTCCAGGTATAATGGCCAAATAAGGTTTACCAAGTATAATATAATTATAGTGATCTTTAATCATTGCCCCCCAACTTGCCATGGGTGGCTGTGCTCCAATACCCAAAAAGCTAAGACCACTTTCTATCAAAATAGCCCCTGCAAAATTAGCCGCCGAAATAACAATTACTGGCGCCATTATATTAGGCAAGATATGTTTGGTTATAATTCTGAAATCATTAAAACCCAAAGCTCTTGCCGCAGTTACATACTGCATTTCTTTTGCACTAATTATTTGCCCACGCACCACTCTAGCTACCTCAACCCACATAGTAAGCCCCACAGCTATAAACACTTGCCAAAAACCTTTTCCCAATGCTAAGGTAATAGCAATAACGAGCAATAATGTTGGAATAGACCAAGTAACATTGATAATCCACATAATAACAGCATCTATTTTGCCTCCAAAATAACCAGATACGCTGCCCATAAAAATACCTATAAGCAATGAAATAAAAACTGCTACAAATCCTATAAAAAAGGATATTCTCGCTCCTACTAATACACGGCTTAATAAATCTCTTCCGTATTTATCTGTGCCAAAAACAAAATACTTTTCTTTTATATATTTACTAACCTGATTGTTTGGAAAAGCACTTAACGGAATCGTTTTTTCAACCCCTTCCAAGCCATCGGATGCATACTCCTTATACATGAGCATATTTTCTTCTACCGAATATTCTGAAATGGGAATCTCGGTATCAGTATTTTTCTTTCCAAAAAAAATTTTATTCACCCAACCTTGATGGGTTTCTAATTGCGACGGAATCGTTAACATATTCACCTCAAAGCCAGGTTGTTTAGAATGAATTGACAGGTGCATTTGGTTAGCATACTGCGAATTATCTGGCGCAAAAACATAAGCAAAGACAGCTACCAAACCAACCAATACAATAAAACAAAAACTAAAAACGCCCCAAAAATTTTTTTTAAACTTCTGGAGCGCTAATTGTTTTAATGAGTTTGATTTACGACTCATAAATAAACCTTATTTTCTTACCGTAGATGCTACTTTTTTGATAGGATACGATATTTTTAAATCTTCTAACACATTAAGTGCTTCTTCTATATAAACATCTTGACTCAAAATCTTGTGCCAACGTTCACGCTTTTCTCTTAAGTCTGTCGTGTCGTTTTCAAAAAGTGATTTCTCGTAGCCATGAGATTGGAACGTTAAATTTGTTTGGTAATTTGAAATATCATCAAATTTTTTAGACTCTTCTTCATTCAAATCTAACTTTGCTTTATATGTTTTATAGTTTAATGAAAAAACCGTTTCGTCTATTTTACTCTTTACCCACTTAGCATTTTCTTCAATAAGTTTTAACTGCTCATTATTTACCATACGTTCCTTGCTCCTTCTCACGGTTTCATTGTAGTCAAAATAAGATTCCCAAGGTGTATATTCAGCAGCATCAATTTCGTCCCATGGCAATGGATTATCTTTATCTTTTTCTCCAACATCGATAAAGCTGAAACGTCCAGGAACTTTTACGTCACTTTTAACACCTTCCAGTTGTACAGAACCGCCATTAATTCTATAATATTTTTGGGTCGTTAAAGCTAAAGCTCCTAAGTCTCCACTGGTATTGCTTCTTAACATGTTATTTAAATTAATAACATTTTGAACAGTTCCTTTACCATAAGTTTGCTTACTGCCTATAATTATGGCACGTTTATAGTCTTGCATGGCAGCTGCCATAATTTCGGAAGCAGATGCCGATATTTCATTAACTAAAATAACCAAAGGACCATCCCATGCTATAGACTTATCCATATCTTTTAAAACTTCCTTAGCTTCACCAGTAGAACGCACTTGAACTACAGGGCCTTCTTTTATAAATAAACCAGCCATATCTACAACTGCAGGCAATGAACCACCACCATTATTACGTAAATCTAAGACTAAGCCTTCCATTCCTTCAGATTTTAAACGTTCAATCTCACTCTTTACATCTTTAGCAGCATTTACATTTTTATAATCTTTAAAATCCACATAAAAAGCAGGTAAATTAATTACTCCAAACTTTTTGTTTCCTTTATTTACTATTGAAGACTTAGCAAAGGTTTCTACAAGCTCAACAACATCTCTTGTAATTTCTATGTCTTTAATTGTACCATCTACCTTCTTTATAGTCAATGTTACTTTAGTTCCTTTAGGGCCTTTAATATATTTTATGGCATCGTTTATACGCATACCAACTATATTTACTGGAAATTCTTCATCCTCTTGCTTTACCTTTAAAATAACGTCTTCAACTTCAAGTTTTCCACTTCTCCAAGCTGGTCCTCCTGAAATAAGTTCTACAATTTTTATGTAATCCATTCTTTTTTGCAGCCTAGCTCCAATGCCCTCTAACTTCCCAGACATACGTTGATCGAAATCTTCTTTACCTCTAGGTGCCAAATAATAAGTATGTGGATCGAATTCTTCTACAATAGTATTCACATAAATAGCAAACCAATCTTCACGTTGTAAATCATCAATATTATCATTAAAATAAATATCAATAGAGCTCAGAGTGGCTTCACGAGCTTCTTTTTCAATTTGATCTTTTGTTTTCATTACATAAGATGGATCTTTTTCCTTTGCATCTTTTTCTTGCTCAATGATATCATCATAGTTAGAAAGTGTTGAAAATTTAAGTTGCTTTCTCCAGCGTTCTTTCATTTCTCTTTTGTTTTTTACAAACACTCTATTATCGTTATTTGTATCAAACGTTTCATCAATTGAGTAATCAAACGGTTCAGATAAAACTTCTTTATAAATCTTTTTTGCTTCTTCTATACGTTTTAACATACGCTCATGTACGACATTAAAAAAAGTAATTTCTGTCGCTTTAAGTTGATTATCAAGGAAAAATTTATATTTCTCAAAATCCCTGTAATCAGACTCATAGAAATAGCGCTTCACAGGATCTAGAACTTCAATATAATCTGAAAATAATTCGGAAGAAAATTCGTCATTCATAGCAATAGGATCGAAATGACCTTGTTCTAAAACAAATGTTATAATTTGTACCAGTAATTTATCTTTATCTGGATTACTAAATTTCTTTGTAGTAAAACTGCATGACCCAAATGCTAATAGCAACAAAAGTGACAAAACTTTATAATTCCTTTTCATAATTTTTCTCATCTATTAATATTTAATTACTTAAAAAAGCAAAACATATATTTCACTAAAATAAGGAAAAAACCATGCCAATATAATCAATTGCCACTAATTTTTTGTTAAACTAAAGAAATTAACCGTTTACTGTCGAAATTGTGTATTTTAGCGATGCCATAGAGGAATTCAATGACAGAAAAACCACTCATATTAGTTACAAACGACGACGGCATCAATGCTCCAGGTATTAGAACATTAATTTCTATTATGAATCGTATTGGTGATGTTGTAGTTGTTGCTCCAGACAGTCCGCAAAGTGGCATGGGACATGCCATCACTTTAGACTCTACACTTTACGCCGAACGTGTATATTTAGATGATGGTCCACAAATTGAATACAGTTGCTCTGGAACACCTGCCGACTGTGTAAAACTAGCCATTAGGGAATTATTAGACCGCAAACCAGATCTTTGTGTTTCTGGTATTAACCACGGCTCAAATTCATCAATAAACGTTATTTATTCTGGCACTATGAGTGCCGCAATTGAAGCTGGTATTGAAGGAATCCCAGCAGTTGGTTTCTCATTGCTTGATTATACTTGGAATGCTAATTTTGAAGCATCAAAAACCTATGTAAAAACAATAGTTAAACAGGTTTTAAATAATAATTTACCAAATGGCATTGTACTAAATGTTAATGTCCCAAATATTTTAGAAGAAGACATAAAAGGCATTAAAATTTGCAGACAAGCGAAAGCAAATTGGGTTGAGGAGTTTGACAAACGTAAAAACCCGCAAGGAAAAGATTATTACTGGCTTTCTGGGAAATTTGTTAATTTGGATGGCGGTGAAGACACCGACGAATGGGCTCTAGAACAGGGATATATTTCTGTAGTACCTATCCAATTTGACTTAACTGCGCATGAATACATTAAAAATTTAAATACTTGGAATTTGAATGATTAAAAAAGATATTTTTATAGGAATATTTGTTGGTTTAATAGCTAATGCCATTGGTTTATTTTTTTCAGCAACTTTTCTAGGACAAGGGGATGATTTTGTAGCCGTTATTAAAGCAGCTGCTAATGAAGGCTTTTTAGGAAAACTAATAAGCTTAGGCGCTATTTTAAATTTAATAGCTTTTTTTATCTTTATAAGAAAAAAACAAGATTATAGAGCAAGAGGTGTTTTATTAATCACTGTTTTTGTTGCTGTTTTCACATTCGTTTTTAAACTTTTTTGAATACTATTTTGTCTCCTCGAGCGCAGTAGAGAGGTGTATAAAACAAACTTTAAGAAAAAGGTCTCGACTGCGCTCGACCAGACCTATTAGAAAATGAAATATTACATTTTAGCAGGAGAAGCATCGGGCGATTTACACGGCTCCAACCTTATGAAAGCATTACTGAAAGAAGATGTTAATGCAGATATCAGGTTTTGGGGAGGTGATCTTATGCAAGCTACCGGCGGTACTTTAGTAAAGCACTACAAGGAGCGTGCTTTTATGGGGTTTACCGAAATTATTATGAACCTCTCTAAAATTTTCAAACTCATTTCATTTTGCAAAAGCGATATTAAAGACTTCAGTCCAGACGTTGTTATTTTTATTGACAACTCTGGTTTTAACCTTCGTATAGCCAAATGGGCAAAACAGCACAATTTCAAAACCAATTATTATATATCTCCTCAAGTTTGGGCATCAAGAGCTAGTAGAGTAAAAGCTATAAAACGCGATATTGATGCTATGTATGTTATTCTACCTTTTGTGAAACCTTTCTATAAAAAATATGATTATGAGGTGACCTTTGTTGGGCATCCATTAATTGATGCTATTGCAAATCGCAAACAGGTTAATGAATTTAAATTTCGAGAGACATACAACTTGTCCAACAAACCTATTATTGCCTTATTACCTGGAAGCAGAAAACAAGAAATAACAAAAATGCTATCGATTATGCTAAGTCTGGTAGACAACTACCCAGATTATCAGTTTGTAATTGCTGGTGCACCAAGTCAAGATTATAGTTTTTACGAAACTTTTATAAAATCTCATGATGTTAAATTTATTTCTAATAAAACATACGATTTATTAAGTGTTTCAACAGCAGCGTTAGTGACATCTGGAACTGCTACTTTAGAAACCGCTTTATTTAAAGTTCCCCAAGTGGTTTGCTACAAAGGAAGTGCTATATCATATCAAATTGCTAAAAGAATCATCACTTTAAAGTTTATTTCGTTAGTGAACTTAGTGATGGATAAAGAAGTTGTTACAGAACTTATTCAAAATGATTTCAATAAAAAAAGACTTAAGCAGGAACTAGACAAAATTTTAAACCCTGGCATACGCCACAAATTATTTTTAGAATATTATGAGCTGGAACAGGCTTTAGGTGGCAAAGGAGCCAGTGAAAAAACGGCTAAATTGATTTATGATGGTCTGTGAAGTAGATAAAAGACCGCTTTGCCCCTAGAATCAAGAACAAAGACTTATTTTCTACTATCCAACAAACTGAAATGCACAAATCATCTTTTCGACGAAATGGTTTTTGATTGGTTTTTTATTATTGACATGAATTAATTTCCTATCCCTCTGAAAATCAAATAAAAATAAGAATACAACAACAGTTTATAAAAATTGGTTAACAAAAATAAAAAGCATTTGTATCTTATTTTATTATAAATTTACATTTAGTAACCCAAACCTACTTTATTTTAATACATGCATAGAGCCATCATTATTCTTTTAATAATTACAAGCTTCGCCAGCTGTAAATCTTCAAAAAAAGCTAAAAATAAAAAAGAAACAGCTACTTATAAAACGAAAACCACAGCTAGCCCTAAAAAAACATCTAAAGCAGATAACATTGTTAACTATGCTAAACAATTTAAAGGCGTTCGCTATAAATGGGGAGGTACAACAAAATCTGGAATGGACTGTTCTGGTTTGGTTTTTGAGTCCTTTAGGGCCCACGATATTATTTTACCTAGAATATCTAGAGATATTGCAAAAAAAGGTCATAAAATTTCATTAAAAAAAGCCCAAGAAGGCGATTTGCTTTTCTTTAAAACGGGAAAAAGCAGAAGAAATAGCATTAATCATGTTGGATTGGTCATACAATCTAAAACTGGAGATATAACTTTTATCCACGCTACAACCAGCAGAGGTGTTATTGTTTCTAAACTTTCTGAAAATTATTGGAAATCTGCATTTATTGAAGTTCGCAGAATATTGTAGGGTATTTCATATATTGCAAAATATATGAAATTACTCAATTTTACAATAATCAAACTAACAGTTTGCCTTATTATTGGTATTGTTATTGGTTATTTATTTTACATTCCTTTGAATGTATCTTTATATATAGCGACTTCTCTTTTCGCAAGCTTACTAATACTTTTTTTCGTTGCAAAAAGATCGTTTTTTAAAACCAGTTGGTTTGGGCTTTCTTCACTTTTAATGATGATTAGCATCGGTACATTAACAGTAAATTTTCATGACGAAAAAAACGCCTCTAATCATTACACAAACCAAATCTCAATAGAAAATAATACTTTTAAATCGATTACTTTTAAAATTAAGGATGTTTTAAAATCTGGAAAATTCTATAACAAATACATCATAGATCTTTTAGATATTGATGGAAGTAAGGTAAGGGGAAAATCGCTTTTAAACATTCAAAAAGATTCATTGCTAACGACTTTAAAAGTTGATGATGTACTAATGGGTAAAATGGTTTTCAATAATTTAGACCATTCTCTAAACCCAAACCAGTTTGACTACAAAACTTATTTAGAGAAAAGATATATCTATCACCAGTTATTTACTTCAAATCAATCGCTTTTAAAAATAAATTCAAAGACACAGTCTCTATTTGGAATTGCAAACAACATTCGAGAATATGTCAACTCAAAATTAAAGTCTTACGATTTTAATCCTGATGAACTTGCAGTAATTAACGCTTTATTATTAGGGCAACGACAAGACATTAGCGATTCTGTATATAAAAGTTATATAAACGCTGGAGCTGTACACATTCTAGCTGTGTCTGGTCTGCATGTTGGTATTCTTTTAATTATTTTAAGCTTAGCTCTCAAACCCATTGAAAGCCTTAAACATGGAAAACTTATAAAAACGATATTGCTAATAACCTTTTTATGGTGTTTTGCTCTTATTACTGGGTTATCGGCATCTGTAACCAGAGCCGTTACCATGTTTAGTATAGTAACCATTGCCATAAACCTAAAAAGACCTACTAATATATACAACACTTTAGCAATATCTATGTTTGTAATATTACTTTTTAAACCTATGTTTTTGTTCGATGTTGGTTTTCAATTAAGCTATTTAGCTGTCTTTTCTATTGTTATTGTAGACCCGATTATATATAAAAAATGGAAACCAAAATCTAGAATCGTTGATTTTTATTGGCACACCTTTACGGTTACACTCTCTGCTCAATTAGGAATCATACCAATAAGCCTATATTATTTTCATCAATTTCCAAGCTTATTTTTTATATCTAATTTGGTAATTATTCCTTTTTTAGGACTCATTTTAGGTCTCGGAATACTTGTTATAGTATTAGCTATTTTAAATGCACTTCCACAGTTTGCAGCCAATGTTTATGGCCGTATTATTGGCTTAATGAACGATTTTATTATTTGGGTTTCAAGACAAGAATCATTTTTACTGAAAGATATTGCCTTTAGCCTTTTATACGTTTTGGCTTCCTATCTTGTAATTATCCATCTAATAAAACTCATAAAAAAATGGCATTATTCTAACCTGAAATATTTATTAATTGCAGTTATAATTTTTCAAAGCCTTGTTATTTATACTCATTACAAATCTACAAACGAGTTTATTATTTTTCATAAAAACAGGCATAGCCTTATTGGAAATACTACTCATAACAAAATGACTGTGGCCCATGATCTTGATAGCCTATCGAAAGCCAATCATATTATAAGAAGTTATGTTATTGGCAATCATATTAGCGCTATAAAAAAAGACTCTTTGCATCCTATTTATCTTCTTAACAAGAAAAAACTTTTGGTTATTGATAGTTTAGGTATTTATAATATAAAATCATTTGAACCAGATTATGTATTGTTAAGACAATCACCAAAAATAAACTTGAATAGGCTGATTGATTCTATAAAACCAAAATACATTATTGCAGACGGAAGTAATTACAAATCTTATATAAAGCATTGGAGTACTATTTGTAAAAAAAGAGAGCTTCCCTTTCATCAAACAGGCAAAAAGGGCGCTTTTATTATAGCGTATTAAATGGTCTCGATGAGGAGGCTAAGACACAAAGCCACAACTGATGTTATTATTTACTTAACATGCTTTAATCTGCCTATGATATACATGGTTTAAGATTAAGTTTTTTCGAACGGTTCTTAAATTATAAGTGGATGTTTCAAGGGAATTAAAACAAGTCTTTATTCTTGAATCTAACAGCAAAGCAGTTTTAAGTCTTTCATTTTTAAAGACCTAGTTTATAATTTATCCCTTAAACTCTGGTTTAAAAGCTTTGTAGTAAACATTAAATTTTTCTTGGGTATCAATGTCTTTATGATCGTCTTTACTAAACATTTTTAAGTACAGTTCTAATTGTGGTGGGGTTTGATAACCTTTAATCGGAGCTATCACATCACCTTTTTCGTCTAAAAACACAATGGTTGGATACGCCTGTATTTGAAAATAACGAGATAACTCATGCACAGAATTACGTCTGTTAGCTAATTCTGGATTGTAATTGGGGTTTGAAAACGTTTTTCCTTTATAGTTTATCTTTTCATTCCCTTCTGCATTAAATTTCACGGCATAATAGTTTTCATTAACGTATTCAACGACATCTTTGTTATGGAATGTATTTTTATCTAGAAGCTTACAGGGCCCACACCAATTCGTGTAAACATCTATCATAATTTTTTTAGGGGTTTTCTTTTGAAGTACTACAGCTTCTTCAAAATTAACCCAATTAATTTTTTGTGCATTAGTTAAAATTGTTGCAAAAACAGTCAATAGCAGTAATATCTTTTTCATCTGTTTAAATTTTATCATTATTCATCTATCAGGTCAATTCACCATATTTCTTTTATATAACTAACTACAACATTGATGCTGCTTCGTCTATCCATTTAGCTGAGCCTCCAGCTACATATCCCAAACGACCAAGGCGTGTTAAATTTATCTGTTTTTCAGAATTAATTTGCGGATTAGCAAACCAAATAGTAGGATACCCTCTCACTTTAAACATACTTTGCAATTGACGATTTTGGACTCTAATATTATCATCTTGAGGCGTTCTTTTCGGAAAATCCAATTCTACAAGAACGACATTTTCATTGGCCCATTTTTTAAATTCATTCGTTTGAAAAACTTCTTTTTGTAAACGTATACACCAACCACACCAATCTGACCCTGTAAAAAACATTAGCAAGGGCTTTTCCTCTTTTATAGCAAATTCTGATGCTTTCCCCATATCTGTATGCCACGTTAACTCTTGGGCACTGGCTAATACGGTTGTAAAAATGCTTATTAAAAATATATAAATTGTTTTCTTCATATTCATGTTTGTTGCAAAACCTATACCGAACTTACAAAAAATGCCCCAAATCTGGAGCATTTTGATATTATTTTAGCCGTTTTTTCGACTAACGAACGCCATGCATAAGCTTTTTTAGCACAGGATTAAGGACTATAGATATTAAACCAACACCTATTGGTATTAATGTGAATATTAAAAAGAATGTACCTAATGAGTATTGCTCAGAAATTTTATCAATCATACCTCCCATCGTTCCAGCTGCTTTTTGTCCAACGGCAATTGCTAAATACCAAACCCCAAACATAAACCCAATCATTCTAGGTGGCACTAATTTACTTAAATAGGATAAACCTACTGGTGATAAGCATAGTTCTCCCATCGTATGGAACAGATACGCCAAAATCAAAAATATGATACTCACAGAAGCAGTTTTAGCTCCTGAAGGAATATCTGAGGCTCCATAAGACAACACAGCGAAACCAATACCTAATAAGATCAAACCTATTCCATATTTCATAGCTGCGCTTGGATTGTATTTACTTTCCCACCATCTAGAAAACAATGGTGCCAATGTAATAATAAAGAAAGAATTCAAAATTCCAAACCAAGTAGCCTCAATCTCATTTCCTGGCTCGGAAAACTTATTTACCAACCTAAAAATAACCAAATACCAAATACCTACAAATGCAATAGCCAGAATAATATTAGATAATCCTATCCTTGAAAATGTTTTTTTAGATAATAAAAAAAGCACCCAAGTAATAATAATAAGAGGGATTGTAGTTAATAGAGCATCAATAATTTTAAAAACCATTGCAGAGCCCCCTACAAGTGTCCTATTAGTATAATCCCTAGCAAACAAAGTCATTGAACCTAACGATTGTTCGAAAAAAGCAAAGAAAAACACTGTAAATAGTCCAAAGATCGAAACCGCAATAATTCTATCTCTAACTATTGGAATATATCTGGATATTCGATTTACAAGTAATACTAAAAACAAAACCAATGCTGCTAGCACAATAATATTAGAACCATTCATTCCTCTTATTTCAAAAGGCACCAAACTCTTTCCTCCAATTTTTTCTAAAGGATCATTGAATAAATATAATAAGCCACCTACTGATGATAAAGCAATTAACACCTTATCTAACATTGTGAAAGGATTTAATTTATCATCTACACTCGTTTTTTGTTCTTCTGAAAGACTCTCCTCATTTAAATTTTGAGATAACTCAACCTCATAAACTTTTGAAGGTTTTGCTCCAACACTACCAAACAAACTGCCCGCCAACCAAAATTGAAGCATACCCAAAAACATAAAAATCCCAGCTAATCCAAAGCCCCAAGACCAACCATAATTTTCAGCTAAATAACCACATAACATCATACCAAAAAAAGCACCAGCATTAACCCCCATATAAAAAATAGTATACGCACCATCTTTTTTAGATTCTTTGTCTTTATACATTTCAGAAATAATAGAAGTAATATTTGGTTTAAAAAAACCTGTTCCAATTACCAATAAAGCTAGTCCAATATAAAAAGTCATGGTTGTCTCTAACGCCATGGCTGCATGTCCTAAAGTCATAATTAAACAACCTATAACTACAGCAATACGGTAACCTGTAATCTTATCAGCAATCCACCCTCCTATAATTGGAGTTAAATATAATAATGAAGCATAAGTCCCTATCAAAGCTAAAGCATGCTCCCTAGGCCATTCCCAACCTGGGTTATCACTCAAAACAGGGGCAGTTAAAAATAACACCAAGAGTATACGCATTCCATAAAATGAAAAGCGTTCCCACATTTCAGTAAAAAATAACACAAATAGCCCTGCAGGGTGTCCAATAACCTTGTCTTTAAATAGATTTTCAATATCAGTATTCATAAAAAATTAGTTAGTTAAAGAAGAAAACCCTCGAATAGAGGGTTTATATATTATTATTTTTAATTATCTGCTAATTCAAAACCTTCAGCTTCTTCGTTTTTTAAAATTCTTTCACTTTCTTCAACACCGTGAGTTAACCTTTTTAAAGGTTTTAAGATCAGAATGAACAAAATCCCTATAATCACAGTAAAAATCACAATCCCTGAAAATATCGTAAGTTCTCCAAACTCTGAAGCTGACTCACCTACAATTCCTGCCACTTTATTACCTAAACCTGTAGCTGCAAAATAAACCCCCATCATTAAAGAAGCATATTTAACAGGTGCTAGTTTTGTAATAAATGAAAGTGCTACTGGTGAAATACAAAGTTCCCCTATAGTATGAAAAAGATAAGCCAATACTAACCATATCATGCTAGACGTCCCTGATTTATCAAATTCCATAGCTGCAAATACCATAAACAAAAAGCCAAAGCCCATGATTATAATACCTAATGCCATTTTAAATAACGATGATGCCTCTTTACCTTTTATTTTACGTTTAGCCCATATACTCGCTACTAACGTTGCAAATAAAATGATAAAGCCTGCATTTAAACTTTGAAACATAACTGTTGGTATTTCCCAGCCAAAAAACATTCTATCTGTGTTTGTCTCAGTATATAAATTCATTAATCCTCCTGCTTGCTCAAAAGCTCCCCAAAATATAATTACCATTATAAATGATAATAACAATACCATAAAACGATCCTTAAAAACTTGAGTTTCTAATTCCTTATAGATCATCATTAATAATGACGCTATAGCGGTTAAGAATAAAAATAATAACCCGTATCCCCAATCCATTGTATACCAACCAACAATAGATGCTACTAAAAGAATTCCTGTAAACAACAACTGTTTTGGAGAACTAAACAATTTAGAATATAGTTTTCCGTAAGACACTTCATTTTCATCATTCTTAGTCGAAATAAGATTCCCAACTTCAATTAAATACTTTTGCCCAATGATATAATTTATCAAACCTAAAACCATAACAATTCCTGCAAGCCCAAAACCTGCATGCCATCCCCATTGAGCGACTACCAAACCAACAGTCATAGTAGCTAATAATGACCCTAAATTAATTCCAATATAAAAAATGCTAAAACCTTTATCTCTTCTTATATCGCCTTCTTTATATAAACCACCTACCATCGTTGAAATATTTGGTTTTAATAAACCTACTCCCAAAATAACTAATCCTAAGCCTGTATAGAAAGCCCAAATGTCTGTAAGTACTAAAACGCCATGCCCTAAGCATAAAATAATAGCTCCAATTAATACAGCCTTTTTCTGACCAATTAACTTATCTGCTATCATTCCTCCTGGAATTGACATAACATAAACCAACATAGTATACCAACCATATAAAGCCAAGGCTTCTTTGTCTGTCCAACCTAAACCTGCACCCCTATCATCTCCAATAGTTTGTGTGGTCATATATAATACTAATAAGGCTCGCATTCCATAATAAGAAAAACGCTCCCACATTTCAGTTAAAAATAAAATATATAACCCTATTGGTTGTCCAAATAGTTCTTTCTGGTGTGGTTTTAATACGTTAGTTGCCATAAAATCTATAATTAGTTTATCCTTTAATCTTTGTTTTATTTATTTCGTTTTCTTTTTGCTTTTCAATTTTATCACCAAGTTTATCATTGATAAAATTTGTCATTTTTTTATACAAATGCAGTCTTGTATTTCCTCCATAAATGCTATGATTCTTATCTGGGTAAACTGCCCAATCGAATTGTTTATCTGCCTGAATTAAGGCTTCTGCCAATCGCATCGTATTTTGTAAATGTACATTATCATCACCTGAACCGTGCACCAATAAAAAATCGCCTTTTAATTTACCCACATGATTTATAGGCGAATTATCGTCATATCCACTAGCATTTTCCTGAGGTGTCATCATATAGCGCTCTGTATATATTGTATCATAAAAACGCCAACTACTTACAGGTGCCACAGCTATAGCCATTTTAAATACATTATGGCCTTTAAACAAGCAATTACTGCTCATAAAACCACCATAGCTCCATCCCCAAATGCCTATTCTAGATGCATCAATATAGGGGCGTTCACCTAATTGTTTTGCTGCAGCTATTTGATCTTCTACTTCGTACTTCCCCAATTCGTTTTGAGTTACTTTTTTAAACGCAGCACCTTTTAAACCAGTCCCACGACCATCAACACATACAACAATATATCCCTGTTGCGCTAAATGCTGATACCAGTAATCGTTTGCACTGTTCCAACTATTAGAAACAGATTGAGAACCTGGTCCAGAATATTGAGTCATAAATAATGGATACTGTTTTGATGCATCAAAATCGGCTGGTTTTATCATCCACATATTGAGATCATTTCCATTTATATGAATGGTACTAAATACTTTCTTTGATGTTTTATAGTCTGAAAGTTTTTGCGATAAGACATCATTATCTTTTATACTTTTAATTAAATTTCCTGAAGTTGCACTATTTAAAGTATATTCTGGTGGCGTAGAAGCACTTGAAAAAGTATTAATGAAGTAAGAGAAGTCGGCACTAAAAGAAGCTTTATTGGTGCCCTCGCTTTTTGTTAATCTTGTTTTATTACGCCCATTTAATTTAATGGAATATACATCTCTATTTATGGAACCATTTTCAACCGATTGATAAAAAATCTTATTGGTTTTCTCGTCATATCCATAGTAGTTAGTGACTTCCCAATTTCCTTTAGTTATTTGATTAATAAGTTTGCCACTTTTATCATAATGGTATATATGATTGAACCCATCTTTTTCACTAGTCCAGATAAAACTGTTATCTTTTAAAAAGGTCAGGTTATCCGTGACATCAATATAAGCCGTATCTTTTTCTGCTAAAACTAAATTTACGGTATTATCCTCAGCGTTTATCATCCATAAGTCCAATTCATTTTGGTGCCTATTCATATAATGTGCGCTTAATATATCTGAATCGTTAGTCCATTTAATACGCGGAATATAAAAATCGTTATACATTTTACCTACCTTAACCTCTTTTGTTTCCTTTGTACTTAGATTATGAATGTGCAATGAGACTATTGAATTCGCTTCCCCCGCTTTTGGATACTTAAATACTTGCTGTGTTTGGTAAAGACTTTCACCGTAAACATCCATTGAGAATTCTGGCACCTTAGTTTCATCAAAGCGTATAAAAGCTATTTTATCACTTGTAGCATTCCACTCGAAAGCACGTACAAAAGCAAACTCTTCTTCATAAACCCAGTCTGTTATTCCATTAATTATAGTATTCTTTTTTCCATCGAAAGTTATTTGGGTTGTCTCTCCTAACAACAAATCTTTTACATACAAATTATTATCCTTAGCAAAAGCAACTTTATTTCCATCTGGTGAAAAGGTTGGTTCTTGAATTTTATCTTCATCAATTAGAGTCAAAGATTCGTCATTAACATTATAAACATAATAATTCCCTAAGGTAGAACGACGAAAAATGGACGCTTCATTGGTCGCTAAAATCACTTTATTTTCATCTTCACTAAAAACATAATCGGTAAAATATGCTATATCTTCCAGTGATTTCGAATTCACTAAGGTATTAACCTTTTTCAAAGTTTTATAATCATAAATATCTATAGCTGTTGTTCGAGAGTATCTATCAAAATTTAAAACAGAATATTGTTGTCCATTTCCCATAGAATGTAAGGCATCCATTCTTTCTGTTCTAAAAGCTCCATCCCAAATGGATTTTAGGGTAATTTCTTTTGTCTGAGCTGGTATAAAAATTGTTGTAAAAAAACAAATGCAGAAAGACAATTTTAGGTATTTCATCAAAAAAAGTATTTATTTCACAAAATGATGTCAAGTTTACTAAAAATTCTGTAAAAAACCGCCATTATTAACACTTAAATGACCTTGTGCAAATCAAGGCATTCAATATTCATATCAAGAGTAGTATCTTTGTATTGTAAATTAACATTTTATGAGTAAATCTATTGCTGGTTTTTCCAAGCTATCTAAATCTAAAAAAATTGATTGGATTGTTGAAACTTATTTCTCTAATACAGAAGATGCTAAACGTATTTTAAAACAATATTGGAATACCGACGAAAAACTACAACAGCTTCATGACGAATTTATTGAAAACACTATAACCAACTATTATTTACCACTTGGGGTAGCTCCTAACTTTTTAATAAACGACACCTTGTATACCATACCTATGGCTATTGAGGAAAGTTCGGTAGTAGCTGCTGCCAGTAAAGCAGCAAAATTTTGGTTAGCTCGTGGTGGATTTAAAACACGTATTATTTCTACAACTAAAATTGGTCAGGTTCACTTTATTTATAAAGGTGATTTTGAAAAATTAAAACATTTTTTTGCTAGCGTAAAACCAAAACTTATAAAGGATTCTAAAGCAATTACCACAAACATGGAAAAACGTGGTGGTGGCATTGTCGATATTGAGTTACGTGATAAAACAAACGATATGGACAATTACTACCAACTCCATGCGTCTTTTGAAACGCTTGACGCTATGGGGGCCAACTTTATAAATTCTTGCTTAGAACAGTTTGCCAAGACTTTTAAAAATGAAGCCTTAATATTTGATGCGTTTTCTTCTGAAGAGAAACAAATAGACATTGTTATGAGTATTTTATCTAACTATGTCCCCGATTGTTTAGTACGTGCCGAGGTAAATTGTAAAGTGGAAGATTTAAGCGAAAATAACTCGGTATCTGGGGAAGCTTTTGCTAATAAATTTATTCAGGCTGTTAATATTGCCGAAGTAGAACCTTATCGTGCTGTTACGCATAATAAAGGTATTATGAATGGTATTGATGCCGTTGTTTTGGCAACAGGAAACGATTTTAGAGCCGTTGAAGCTGGGGTACATGCCTATGCATCAAGACATGGAAAATATAGCAGTTTAACCCATGCTAAAATTGAAAATGGCTTATTTACTTTTTGGATGGAGATTCCTTTAGCTTTAGGAACTGTTGGCGGACTTACAGGCTTACATCCCTTAGTAAAATTAGCTTTAGAACTGTTGCACAAACCATCTGCCAAAGAGCTTATGCAAATTGTAGCTGTAGCTGGTTTAGCTCAAAATTTTGCAGCACTTCGTTCACTGACCACTACGGGTATTCAACAAGGCCATATGAAAATGCATTTAATGAATATCCTTAATCAGTTTGAAGCCAGTAATGAAGAAAAGCAGACCATCACTGAGCATTTTAAGACAAATGCCGTAACGCATAGTGCGGTTGTTGAAGCTATTAATAAGTTAAGAGCAAAAAGCTAAATGAAGTCTTTTTATAGTAACGGAAAACTTTTACTCACAGGAGAATATGCTGTACTCGATGGCGCCCTATCATTAGCTGTTCCTACCATATATGGGCAGTCTTTAGATATTGAAGCCATTACTGAATCTAAACTTATTTGGAAAAGTTTAGACAAACATGAAAATATTTGGTTTGAAACAACTTTTAACATCACAGACAATGAGGTTTTGAGCTCTGATCGAAATGACAATGCTATTTCGGAAAGGCTTATTCAAATCTTAAATACAGCAAAACAGCTTAATCCAGACTTTTTAAATTCCAAAAACGGTTTTAAAGCCATTACTAAATTAGATTTCCCTAGAAATTGGGGATTGGGAACCTCTTCTACATTAATAAATAATATAGCGCAATGGGCAAATATTGATGCTTATAAATTGTTAGAAGCAACTTTTGGAGGCAGTGGTTATGATATTGCATGTGCGCAACATGATACTTCTATTACTTATCAATTAGAAAATGGCAACCCATTGGCCAAATTAGTAGACTTTCACCCTTCTTTTAAAGACTGTCTATATTTCGTTTACTTAAATAAGAAGCAAAACAGTCGGGATGGTATTAAGCATTATAATGCTCATAAAGGGAATTTACACACTATTATTAAGGATATAAATACAATCACTACTCAAATAATAGCCTCCAACTCTTTAAAGGGTTTTGAATTGTTAATAACGCAACATGAAGAAATCATTTCTAAATTAACTAAGCAGCATACGATTAAAGCACTTTTATTTAATGATTTTAAAGGTAGTATGAAAAGTTTAGGTGCTTGGGGAGGTGATTTTATTTTAGTCGCTTCTCAAGAAAATCCAACTCCTTATTTCAACCAAAAAGGGTTTGAAACGGTAATTCCGTATGCAGATATGGTATTATAAAACAAAAAAGGCCTCGTAAAACGAGACCTTTTAATTTTATTTCTTAGTTCCTATTACTGAACTTGTGTTTTAACTCTGTTATCTTCAATCTCTGCAGCTGCTTTTAAAGCGTTGTAGAGCTTAGAGTTCACCACATTTATTTTTTGTTGCTCTACTCTATTTGCTGCGGCTTGGTAATTATCCAGTTTTACTGCTGGTGTTGCTTTAGTCACCTGAACCATATAAACACCATTTTCACCATCAATTAATTTTGAAGTTTCTCCTTCTTTTAATCCAAAGGCAGCCCCTACCACTATTGGCTCTCTTCCTGCTCCAGAAATAGTTGGACTCTTCATATTTATTGCCGAAGCAGATCTTACGGTTGTATTTTCTGCAGCAGCTAAATCTTCAAGTGTCTTGGCAGACACTCTATCTCTAATCATTTTAGCTTTCTTCTCTTTTCTAACACGAGGCAACACTTTTGCTGTAGCATCTTCAACAGACATTATCCCTGCTTTATGCTGTGCTACTAACTGCGCAATAACATAACCATTAGGAATATTAAAACGTTTAACAGCCCCAACTTCTGCATCTTCTTCGAAAGCCCAACGTACTATTGGTCTTTGATTTCCAACACCTGGTATATTTTCATCTAAAATTTTAATACCATTTACTGGTCGTATGGTATAACTTCCTTCTTTAGCCAAAGCTTCAAAATCGCCTTCTCCTGCTTTAATTTCAAAGTTAGAAGCATCTCTAAACACTTTTGCTGTTGTAGCTTCAGATGGTTCAATCTCTCTAGCTATAGTACCTATTTGTACTGCTTTTACTTTATCTTTTTGCCCTTCAATCTCTATAACGTGGAATCCGAAAACTGTTTTCACAACACCTAAATCTCCTGTTTTCCCTTCAAATTCAAAATCGTTAAATTCTGGAACCATAGTATTGTAAGGATGCCAATCGTAACGACCTTCTTTTTCTACGCTTCCTTTATCTGAAGAAAACTCTTTTACTAATTCTGGAAATTTAGAACGGTCAGATTTAATAACCGCTAATAAACTATCTGCAGTCACTTTCGCTTCTGCTTCTGTTTGTGTCACTTCTGGAGTAGCACTTCGAGATCCTGTAAAAGGAATTAAAATGTGTCTTACTTTTACTGAATCTGGAATTTGTTTAACAGCAACAACCTTAGAAAGTTTAAAATAGCCATTATCTTTATATGGGCCATAAACACCACCTTCATCAAGATTATATAGGGTATCTGCAACTGCTGTTGGTAAACCTGATTTAAATACAAAACGATTATCGAATTTAATATCTGAGTTTACGTTAATATAATCTTCGTTATTCTTAACTTTAGAAAAAGCAACAATGGTATCTTTTCTTCCTGTTTCATCAACAAATCGACCATTTAGAAAAACATTAAGATTTGCTTTAATAGCGTTTTCATCTTCAACAGATGCGACTTCGTTAAACTGTACAAATTTGATATCTCTAGAAGCTTCAACTTCGTATTCTTTCTTATTTTTATTGATATAGTCTGAAATCTCAGATTTAGAAACCTCTACCAAACTGTCTTGAATCGATGCATAAGATACTTGAACAAATTTGATATCTACTTTATTTCCTTCTAATTTATGCTCTAATTCACCTTCAGCCAAAGTTCCCGTTAAACCCGCTTTAACCAAGTTAAAATAATTTTGCTGTAAACCATTTGCTGCTACAGATTTTTCATAATTAACCCAGCTAGCATAGCCTTGCTTTGAAGTTTCTTTTAAATTAGCAATGTACTCGTTCAATTTATTCTCATCAAAAAGTCCTGCTTCATTTAAAAACTCTGGACTTGTAGCCAACGATGTTTTTAACAAATCTCTCATTTGATCTTTTTCAACAGAGATTCCTAATTCATCATATTGCGTTTGCATGACGGCTTGTCTAACTTCTTGTTCCCACACTCTATTCATGACCTGAGTATTCGTTGCATTAGGACCTGCTTGTCTTTGTGCCACTTCTACTTTCTGCAAGAAGTCTTCGCGTGTAATATCTTTACCATTTATAGTAGCAACTATATTTTGTGATTTTGAAGTAAGCGCATCACTGTTTTTAAATAAATCTGCTAATACAAAAGAAAATAACGCCATTGCTATTATTAATATTAAAAATAGTGAACGTTGCCTAATCTTATTTAAAACTGCCATTTGTAAATTTAAATTTTTAAAATCCTTTCTCAGGATTTAACTTGTTAAGTTGGTTGTCAATTTAACGATAATTGACAAAATATCGTGCGCGAAAATACCATTTTCTATTTAATAATAAAAGCAGAAAGGCGCATTAATTATATTAAACTTCTAGATTTCTGTTTTAAGTGCAATGCTAAAATAAACGGAACTCCAGTTGAAAGCTTTGAAGCCTTCTTCCTTAATCAATCTTGCTCTAAACATTTAAGTTCCACCATATCAATTTTCGTGTTTGATACTTCTAAAATTGTAAACTGAAATGCGTCGATTTTCACAATATCATCTTGAGCAGGGATTTCCTCTGTATGATTCACAATAAGCCCTCCTAGCGTTTCGTAATTTTCACTTTCTGGCAGGCTTGTCTTATACGTTTCATTAATATAATCGACCTCTAAACGTGCAGAGAACTTATAGGTAGCCGCGTCTACAACTTCTTCAATAAGATCTACAGTATCGTGTTCATCTTCAATTTCACCAAACAATTCTTCTACAATATCTTCAACAGTCATGATGCCCGATGTACCCCCATATTCATCTAAAACGACTGCCATACTTCTGCGTTTTTTCGTAAGCACACCCAATACGTCCTTTATCAAAACTGTTTCTGGCACAAATTCGACAGGTAACATCATAGACTTAATACTCTTAGGCTTTTTAAACAACTCAAAAGAGTGTACATAACCTAAAATATCATCCATAGTTTCTTTATAAACCAATACTTTGGTGCATCCACTGTCTGTAAACAGCTCGTTAAGCGATTTAATAGAATCGTTAATTTCTACAGCAATAATTTCGGTGCGGGGTACCATAACTTCTCTTGCTTTTACTTCCGAAAACTCAAGAGCATTTTGAAAAATCTGGATTTCTGTATCAACTTCTTCATGCGCTTCAACAGATTCCATCTGCTCGCTTATATAATTACCAAGTTCTACTTTTGTAAATGCTAATTGTATTTGATCGCCTTTTGTTTTAAAAAAACGTTTAAGTACAAAATCTGATATCCAAATAACAAAATCCGATATAAAGGTAAACAGGACATAAAATGCATATGCGGGAATTGCTAGGATTTTAATTAACGTATTGGAATAGATTTGAAAGAATACCTTTGGTAAAAACTCTGCGGTTATTAAGATAATGAATGTAGATATTATAGTCTGCGACAATAGACTTAACTCTGTTAGCATGTAATTTAAAAAACTATAATGTGTTGGCATTATGGTTAAAAACCATTTTACCAACATTTCCCCCATAAAAAAACCATATATTACCAATGCTATATTATTACCTATTAGCATTGTTGCTATAAATTTTGAAGGCTTAGCAGTTAGTTTTCTTAAAACTTTGGCAAAGATACCTTGCTGCTTTTTTTCAATTTCAATATGAATTTTATTAGAAGACACATAAGCAATCTCCATACCCGAGAAAAAGGCCGAAAGTATTAATGATGCGATTATTATAATAGCATAAACACTCATTTAGTTTGAATTCCCCTTATTTTCAAACTTTTTGCTAAACTTTCTTCTAAAGAAAAACATAAAAATGGCTAAGGCAGCCAATAATATTGATGGGTAGGCAATTTCACTTGCGCTTACATACTTTGCTATGGCATCATATAAAAATAGGGCAGCAAAAACTAAATAGGCGTACTGAAAAATCTTAGAATATTTCATAGATTATGAATCGTTAATTAAAACAAAGATAGTAAAATCGAAAAAGAAATCTGGAAAGATGTGGTTATTCGTCAAGTGAAATAATACCTGTTACTTCAAGTACCTCAGCATTTGTAAATTTAGAATTAGAATCGAAACCATTCCCCTTAATAATATCTTGTTTTGTGGTGAAGGTAACGGGAACATTTGTAAACAGCCATTCTCTTTTTTGGTCATAATACAACTGTTCTGTTTTTAATACATTGCCATCGTGTGTTGTAATAACTACATTATTTTGTAGGTCTATAAGATCGGTGTTATTATATACAATGGCATAATCTGAAACAATGGTGCTTTTTTTATTTTCCTCATCGAACACATATAGCGTGATACCTCCTGTAAACTCATTAAAGGGAAAATCTCTATTAGAATAATCGAGCATTTTAGCACTTAAAAGGTTAGCTGTAACCCGACCTGAATCTGTATATTTTAAATTTATATTTTCTGCAATCCCAATAGGTTCATTTTCTGAAACACCAATTTTTTGAACCTGTTTAAAGTTGTCACTACATGAAAAAAACATAGTCACAGCAATAATTACTGTGACTATGTTTAATATATTATATATATAATTTTTGCTCATTAAATCTTTGGCACTGTGACTGAAGCTCCAATCCAACATCCAATTTTTATAACCTGCCCAGAGCAAGCACAGCTAAAAATTTCAGATTTTTGTGGTGCTTTGGCTAAATAATTAGCAACAGATTTAGCCGAGTTTTTCTTTTGTGTAGGGTCAACACGTGCTGCTTTTCTAGCCTCGTCTGCAGCCAACCAATATACGGCTCTTTTATTAAAGTTAGTAGTACCACAGTTATTTGCACTGGCAGCATACATAGCTGCTATTGATAAATATGGACGTCCATTTGACGGATTTAATTTTAAGGCTTGTCTAAAATAATTTCTGGCCTTACCATATCTGTGTTTTGCTTTTAGTTTCAAAGCAATTCTATTGTATAATTTTGCTTTTTTAAAGTTGTCTGTTTCTAAACTAATTGCTTGTTCGTAAAATTTGATAGCTTCGTTAGATCGGCCTTCCTTATCTTTCAATATGCCTAAATAATAAGCAGAATTAGCTGATGGGCTTAACTTATGGTAAGCATTTACCAGATCAAAGAATAACGGGTCGTCTGTACATTCTTTTTCAGACATTTTTCCTGCCGCTCTTTGTAACCAAACGGCATCACTTTTGTGTGCTTCAAAATCTTTCTTATATAAAGGAATTAAATTTTCACAATTAGCTCTATCTCCAAGCTTTTGGTCGATACTTCCAGAAATTTGGTCATAGGCATTTAAATAACTTTCATAAAACTTTTTATAACGCCCTTCTTTTTTAGTTAATTCAGTCCCTGCCTCTTCTTTTTCTATAAGTTTATTCAATTTTTCAGAATAATTCTTAACTTCTTCTTCTACTTTCTCTACAACATCATCATACTTGTTAAATAAATCTTTAGCAGGTTTCTTTTTTGCATCATATAAATCTACCATTAAAGAAAAATATGTGTATAAACTTTTAGGATTGGTAAAAGTAGCTTTATCTAATTTATAAGCAGCATCATAGCACTCGTAAAGCTCTTCATCCGTTTTATTATTTAATACTTTCCTGTTGTCGTACATTAATTGACACGCTTTTGCAGCATATTCTCCTTTTTTCGTTTTGCTAGCAAAATACATCGCTCTTTGTTCCCATAGCTTCAATAAGTCGTTTATATAATTTACTTTATCTGTAGCAACAGTTGCTTTCTTTATTTTATGATTTAAAATTTTCTCACCATCAATATAGATCGCATTATTAAATTTTGGACATTTATTTCTTACTGCCATCCATGGCTCGTAGGCTGCATCATAATTTTTAGCTTTCACATACTCATGAAAAATAGAAAGCTTAGTCATACACTCTTCATCTTGTTGTGCAAAACCTATATTTAAGCCAATAAATAATAATGTTAATAATAATAATGTAATTTTTGTTTTCATAATTATAATTTTATGCTGTTAGTCATACTTTCTTTTTTGAAACCATCTATCGTTTAAAGATAAACTTATTCGAAAATTAAAAAAATTCTCTTGAATCAAATCACTCTTAGTGGTTCCTCGTTTACCTGCTTCAAAACCTAAGTTTACGTTAGATAAAAGATTCCCTACTGGTAACCCTACTCCAAAAGATATGCCAAACTCATTTATCGATTCGTTATTTATGTTTAATCCTGTTTTTTCGTAACGTAGTCCTGCTCGATAAACAGCTCGTTTAAAAAAGCTAGTATATGAATTATATTGCGGAATATAAAACCCTCCTAAAGAAAAAGCCGAAGCATCTTCAAATGTTGTAGGAATACTAGTGCTTGTATACAATTCGTTTGAAAAATTGCTTGTTTTTTGAGAAGCATATTCGGCACCAACAAACCATTTTCTTGGTTTTCCTACGCCTGCTCCTATAGAAAATTTTGATGGTAATACTAAATCTGTTTCTAATAAGCCAAGAGCTTCTAAATCTGTTTCTACAACATTAATGATAACCTCTTGATCTGATGTAGTTGTTCTTATTGTAGAAAACGACCTCTGATTTTTAGATACTAAATTGCTCTCTGGAGTATATGTTATACCTGAAGAAAGCTCTAACTTATCTGTTATCATCTTTTTATAGGTTAAACCAAAATTAAAGTTTAAACCACTTAAATCGGATCTGTTACTTTCACGCGACTGGAATTGAAGCGGAGTGCCATCATTATCATACAGGAATTCGACTGTACTGTTTTGAATATTTCCAAAATTGTATTGGGCATCAATACCTACGCTCAACCCATCCATTATTTGATATCCTAGCCCAAGAAACGCCTTATTGAGCCCTCCCTGACCTCTAAACTTATTCTCTGTATTTCCATCCGAGTTTAGAGATTCTAATTTATACCCTACCGATGTGTACGGCAGCAAACCAAAACCAAGACCAAACTTACCCATTGGCACAGCTAAAGCTAAGTAATCGAATGTAGATGAGGATGTTTTATCTGTTCCAGAATTACTTTTTAAATCGATACTGGAATGGCTACCTCCTACAGTAAATTTTATTGGCCTGCTTTCATTATTAAAAGTTGCCATATTTTTTCCTGCATAAGAAGCTGGGTTATGCAAATTAATGTGAATACTATCACTATAAATACTTAATCCCCCCATACTCCTATTTTCTACAGTACCTTTAAATTTAAGACTTCCAATACCATAAAAAGAATAAGGCGAAGCCGTCCCTTCTTGACCGTAACTGTGAATTGCAAAAGCTGCAATAAAAACTAATACAAGTTTTTTTATCATTCGTTTGAGTTAAATTGTAAAATATAGTTCAATCCCTCTAAAAGAAAATTAGAATTGGCAAATATGCTACTTTTTAATTGTTTTGACAAAAAATTAGCGTCGCCTCCTGTTAAAATTACTGTTAAATCTGAGTATTTTCGATTATATTCTTCAATAACACCATCTATTTCTTTTAAAATACCGTTCACTACCCCAGAGTGCATGGATGCATTCGTAGAATCCCCAATAATACATTTTGGTATTTCTGATTCTAATAACGGTAAATTTGCTGTTAAATTATTTAACGACTTATAGCGCATTCTTAGCCCTGGGGAAATAGCACCTCCTAGATATTCATTTACTGCGGTGATAAAATCGTAAGTTATACACGTTCCCGCATCGATAATGAGTACATTGTTATTTGAAAACTGTTCGACAGAAGCACAAACCAGTGCTATTCTATCTACGCCTAAAGTATTTGGTGTAGCATATAGATTTTTAAATGGTAATTTCGCATTGGAATCTAAGATCATAATCCGAAAAGATTCACTAATGGTCTCAACATCTTCATTCTTTAACTTTCCAACCGAAGAAATAATGGCTTTTTTTAGTGATGGATACTTCTCTTTTAAGAGATTTATCCTTTCTATTGCAAAATCTAAGGCTATGGTTTCTTTATATTTTAGCGCACTTGATTCGAAAACAGCAAGTTTCACATAAGAATTACCAACGTCTATTATTAAATTCATAAATCTATTAAAAGACGTAAATTTACAAAATGAGGTATAATAAATATTTTTATTTAACTTTATATTATGTCTAATCAGACATCTAAAATTAATGGATGCGATTTTTTATAATTTTCTTTGGGTAATTATAAAAATGAATATATATTTGCAACCGCTTTGGCGAGGTACCTTAGCTCAGTTGGTAGAGCAAAGGACTGAAAATCCTTGTGTCCCTGGTTCGATTCCTGGAGGTACCACTTTCAAACTTTATAAACCCTTGATTATCATATGATTTTCAAGGGTTTTTTAGTTGCTGCTCTAAAAAATGCTCTTGAATATGGATCAAGACCAATTGTTGTGTTTAAGCAAAAATTTGTGCTAATCTGAATAAGACTTCCTATAAACAGTATTTGTTATTGCTACTACAACTTTATGAATAACTGAATTACTTTTTCACGTACTCTTTTATATACCCCTTCCAAAAACTAATGTTAGCACCAATACATATATAATTAGAGCATAAACCCATTTTCCTGTAAATTTAGGCGTAGGAATTGATGATAGATTTAAAGCTGCTAAGATCATCAATACGGCATACATTAGTATTGAAAAAATAGTGTGTTCTATGAATCCTTCAAATAAAAATATAAATGCCAAGATTAAAGCATTATTATCAACAGAAAGACCCTTGTATGTTTTACTGTCAATAAGTCCATAAATATTAAAATAACTTAAACGTATTGCACAGGCTGCAATAATTACAAATGCACCTGGTATAAACCATATTTCATAATTCCCATAGCTCAAAAGCAATATTGCGGGGTAAACACCGAAACTCACAATATCTATAATAGAATCAAACTGCATCCCAAATACACTTTGTTCTTTGGTTCTACCTTTCATTTTACGCGCTATAATACCATCGTACCAATCAAATAACACGGACCATAATATGGCTATTATTGATGCTAAGAACTGCTCCTCTATAACAAAATAAATAGCTAATACTGTGCAAAATAAACCAACTAAAGAGCAAATATTAGGTAGATCTTTAGCAAAACTTAACATATCTGCTTGTTTATTTTTATTCATCTTATTCACTCTTTAAGTACATTACATTCTTTAACGAATCTATAAGCGTAGCATTCTCTTCTTTAGTACGACTTGCAATCCTAATATATCTATCTGCATCTGGTTGAGTCTTTCCAACATTATGTTTTATATAAATATTGTATTTAATAAAAAGGCGCTTTGTTACTTCTGGCCCACTTAAAGCAGCATTGGGTAAACGACAATAAATATAGTTTGCATCTGGTTTAAATACCGTCATTCCCTCAATAGCACATAGTTTTTTATAAAAAATATCTCTATCTGCCTTAACTATTTTACAACTATCTTCGAATTCTTGTTTGTATTGAGGTAGTATTCTAAGAAACTCTTCAGCAAAACCATTAATATTCCAAATATGAACACCATTGCGAACAGACGCTACCAAATTTGCATTAGCCGTTAATAAATAACCAATTCTAAGACCACAAATCCCGTAGGCTTTACTCATACTTTTTAGTATCGCCATATTTGGATATTTAGCAATATCTTGCTCCAAACTTATTTGTTCGTTATTATCTGCAAAATCAAGAAAAGATTCATCGATAATAAGCATACATTTACTTGGCTTAAGCTTTTCAGCCAATCGAATTAAATCTGCTTTAGGAACTAACAATGATGTGGGATTATTTGGCGTCACCACAACAGCCATATCTGCACCAACTTTTATGGCTTCTTCTGCAAATTTATCCACATCTAATCGAAATGAAGGAAAATCAAGCTCAAACTCCACAACGCGACTTTCTGGTGCCGCATTGACATATTCATTAAAAGATGGTACAGGTACAATCAGTTTTTTAGCTAAACTTCCAGATAATATTTTTATAATCTCTGCCCCTCCATTACCTACTACAATTCTTTCTGTAGGCTGATTAATAATACCTCCAACAAGTTCTGCCAATGCATTTTGTGCCATTGGGTAATTTAAAACCAAATTGTTAATGTTTGCTTTTAAATGACTAAACACAGCCTTAGGCGGAAAGTATAGGTTATACAAATAGGCATGATCTGTAAAATGATGTCTATAGTAGCCACCGTGCTGTTTTGATATGTATTCGTATTTTTCTTCTTGAGTTCTATATTTACTTATCATTATAATTTCATGCTTAATTAAATTATTTCTGCACCATCGCTTAAATTAACTATACCAAAGTACTTTTTAGCTCATCTATTTCTATCAATTCTTTTGGAAATAACAATTCGGCTTCGGCCAAGTCTTTAAGAGTATCTATTTCATACCATGATTCATGATCAAATGAAACAGACTCTAAAACCAAACTTTTGTTGTGAGTCATTTCTGCAAAAACACTCTCGTAATAACAATTTACATTCCCTTCTGAAATATATTGATTCAGTCTTCTTATAATAGATTTCCAGGATAATAGGGAAAAACTATAAATATTTACTGTTTTATATCGGATATCCGAATAGGCCTCAGTAGTTCCTTTTTGGAATTCAGTAACCTTATTTGCTTTATCTATAGAAACTGTTGTACCATTAAGCCAAGGCTTCATAAGTGCAACAGCAATTCTATCTGGATAAACCATATTATCTAGTAAAGTAGTGTTCAACACTAAATCGCTTTCAAAAAGTACAAATGGTTCATTTATGATATGACGAGCCATCCAAAGCGAATAAATATTATTGGTGGTCTTATATAGAGGGCTATGAATATATTCAATAGAAATGTCACCTGATTTTCCACCAAGATTATCCATAATACATTTTTTTAAATGACCTGTTACAATGACAAGACGTTTAAACCCTTGACTATTTAAATTCTTTAAAAGTCTATTAAGAATCGATTTGTCACTTACTAGTGTAAGACACTTTGGGGAATTTTCTGTTAACGGAAAAAGGCGACTTCCTGTGCCAGCTGCAAGAAGTAATGCTGTGGTTATTCGATTTTGAGCACAACCATTAACTAAATCATTATTCATAAAAAATATATTAATGACACCAAAAAAAAACTAAACATGCGTTGAAGCATCTAGCGCGCTAATTATTAGCACTCTGATGTTGGACTAGTTTCCTGATAATTCAACTATAAGTATGAAGTTCGCTAATGTGATGATTTTACCTCAAGAGGTCATCAACAAAATTGATAGTGAATGATTGATACTAAAAAGATTAGTAATCCTTGGGCAAAGGTAAGCAAAATACTAAGACTAACTAATATTTGTGTTTTTGTTAAAAAATATGATAGAAGCTTTTCATTATATACAAATTTCCTTAGAAAAGGCTTATTGCTAAAAAAATGACTTCGTCTAATTTAAGAAAATAATTGTAGCAAATTAAATATTAATTTACCATAATATTTCTATGGTCTTTATCTCTTCTGCATCAAAATTTGCAGTAAAAGTGTCTCCATTAAAACGCACTGTTTTACCGTTTATTTTTACTTCTATTATAGCTTTTCGCAATTGAAAGGTAATCTCTTGTTTTTTCCCACTCGAAACTTTGGCAGTCATACTTTTACCAACCATATCCCAGCTTAAAGTTTCTATTTTTGCTTGCGTCCTACATAACACACCTGACACACTCCCTTTAGAAAACTTTTCCGAAAGGGCTGGCAAAAACTCTATAATCCCTGGTCTTGAATACACTAACATTTCTAAAATCACAGCAGGCACAGAAAGTAAAGCATCTGTATTGTAAATGGCATTGGGGTTGTGAGATGTCACTAAGCTACTGTATAAATAATTGTTTTTTAGGATATACAATAAATTATTATACACCAAATCAGCTTTTTTTAATCTCGCAGCTATAAGTCCTGTATGTGCTAACCCATGCGCACTACCATTTCCTTTGCCTCTTTTTTCAATTGCTATATTTGCGGCAAAAAGTTCTTCTTTCTCAGGAGCTATTTCTAAACCAGGCCATACCGAGTATAAATGTGAAACATGTTTATGATCACAATTATCACCTAAGTTTGGTAATGACCATTCCTTGATTGCCCCATCTTCATTAATTAAATAAGGCGGTAATTTTGCCAACATATCTTTCCAAACTGATATCTTATCTTCCTTTAAGCTCAATTCATCATTGATAAAAATTAAACTGTTTAATAGCTCTCTAATTACTGCTATATCCATTGAAGCATTAGCCACAGCATCATATCTACTTCCATCTGGTAATACAGCACCGTTTTCAGGAGAATACGAAGGCGCTATAAAGAATCTACCATTATCATCATAAGTATCTAAAAAATCTTCATAGAATAAAGCTGTTTTTTTAGCATTGGGTAAAGCCTGTTCAGCATAAAATCTTTATCACCTGTACACAAGTAATACTCATAACAAGGGAAAAGTAACCATGGTGCTCCAGCTGTCCAATAGTTACCAGGCCAATTTCCAAAATGAGTTTGATAATTATGCCTACCCGATGTTCTAACTCCAGATAGGTAACCTCTACAACCATACAAATTTTTCGCATTTACTTCCCAATCTGGCGCAATACGTTCTAAAAGATTCATATAGCTATCCATAGCCTCTTTTTGGTTAGCAAGGTTTGCTGCTGAAATTTGAAGGTTTATATTAGCGTCTAAAGTGAAATCTCCCGACCAACTCGGTCTCCATTTCCCATTCCAAATACCCATAAGGTTAGGTGGGTTTTTACCACTGCTAGAAATTAAACCATAGAGCCCCATATTAAATACTTTCTCTAGAAGATATGGATTGATTTTACCCTCTTCTTTTTGCCCAGCAATCAATGTTTCATTCGTCCCATCAGCAAACCCTGTTTTATCAAGGTTTAGAGTAACTCTATTAAACATTTTAGCATGAATTGGCGCATGTTTTTTCATCAACACATCATATGACGGCAAATCATTAATCGCCTTTTTTTCAAATGCAATAGCTGATTCTGAGAAAGGTTCAATAGGTATAACTTTTGCATAAACTTCAACCTTATCGGCTTCTTTTACAACAATCCTATTGCCTTTATTAGATACTATACCTCCTTGATTTTTAACATTTATAACAACTTCATATCCCCTATCAGCTAATTGATATTTTCTTCTAAGCGTTAACCAATTTACTTCTGCTTTGTTCTCTGTTTCTTCAATGAATGGCGTATTGAGATCTTCCCATTTGTCTGGAAATAACATCTTCACATTCTTTTCTATATTCGATATTTTATCAATATTTTTTACTTTTTTGGGAGTAAATAGCTGCGTCAACTCAAGAGATATATTGATGTTTTTTTCTTTATCACTTTCAATTTTTGTTGCTATAATATTATCTGTACGAGAAACAAAAGAAGTTCTTGAATATTGAGTATCTTCTGCATTCCATCGCACCGTGATTTCACCATTTTCGTAATTCTGACTGCGCTCGTAATTTAAAACCTCACCCTGAAATTCTTGATGAAGGTCTAAAGCACAGGCTGGATGGTATGGGCCTGTCCATAAATACCGTTGAACCCTTTCTCTTTTGCATGTTTCAATATTTCATTCTTAGCTTCTCGATACTTAGTTTCTTTAATCAGCTGTTTAGCTTTAGAAGCAACATCAGCAATTTCAGGTGGCTTAATACTTTCAGTACCTATATACTCGTATAAAAGCTCATGGTTAAGAATAATTTTTTCTTTTTTAGGGTTACCATGATCCATAATCCCCATTTCACCATTACCACTTATCAAAGCATCTTCCCAACGTTTAGCTGGCGCTTCACTTGTATTTATTTTTATCTGTGCTATAGGTTCAGTTTTAGGCATGTCACAGACCGTGCACAATTGTAAAACTAATAAAACAACTATAGCTTTGATTATATTTATTTTCATCCTTATTCTTTTTAAACCTAATCTCTGATTACTTGAATACTTTTCTTAAATCATCTAATTGTAACTCTTGCGAAGGGTTAAAATCATCACTTCCCATATATATAATGATGGCATTTCGTAATTGATTAGCTGCAGGTCGCTTTGTTAAATCCGTTTCAATATCTATACTGCACACCATTAATTTCCCTTTACCTACTTGAGCTTGAAATACGTTGGCCAATCGGTGATTTCTACTGTAATTATCAATAACCTGTACCAGTGGCTTAAAATTTTGCGATAATTCATCTAAAATGATAGAATTAGAATTGTTTTGTAAATTCCACCACTGCCAGTTACTGTGATATTCTGTTGGAAACTCTTTAAACAAAGCATGTTCTGGCTCGCAAAGTATGCTCATGGAAACATTACCACCACGCGGACGTGTAAACCACCATGTTGGACTCCAAAATGCTGGTTTTGCACTTCCAGATAAAGATACTCGGATGTTTTTTTCCTTTGGAAGCAACAATACTTTTTGCCCCTTTTTTAATGCTGTTTCTACCTTTCTATTATAAGTATGAGACACCAAAATATCTTCTGCAAAGTTCGTGTTCACCTTTGCTGGGTAACACCAAATATCCCAATCGTTTAAAATTTCTTTGCCTTCTAAAAAAACAGACACCGTAAGTTGTTCTGCTTCTTTTACAGTTGATAAATCCGCTTCTATTTTTCCCAATTGTACACGTTCTCCCTGTACTAGATTCTTTGTACCAAAACTTCCTTCGGCGAATATACTGCCAGTTTTAGTTTTAATATGCCACTTAAGAGATGCATCAGTAATATCGTCTGAAGCATAATTGCTGATTTCTGCCGTAGCAACAAAAGATTCGTTATTGTAATAAGTTCTTTTAGGCATACGTAACAAGGGGGTTGTAGGCCCACAGAATTTGCGAAAATCTTCTGGAGTGATTCCACCTTTATTATCCCAAAAAGCATCAAATAGACCTACATGAGCTGTACCTTGTCCTGGGTAATCATGCAATGAAAGCAATTGAAACCCTGCATTGTAATTACTTCGCATTAATATTTCAATCTCTTCTTTATAAAGAATAGCAGCATGATGGGTCGTGGCATCTGTAAACTTCTTCGCTTGATCTAACAAACCTTTTTCCTTTAAATCATCTCGAATAGCTTCAAGGTTTACAGGCTTAAGCACACCTTTGTATTTTTCAATTTCATATATATTAGGATATGATGTGTGTTGTCCAACCTCATGTGTTATTGATGCCCATTCACACTCTTCATAATATCCGCTTTTATCATCTTGGGTTCCTGGTGAACCAAAGCCTCGAGCTCCTCCAACTCTGTATTGGTTCACATCTAAATTGGATTCTTTATGACCCATACCCCAACCTCCTGAAGTAACCGTATACAAGTGTCTATCATCATCTGCAATAGCATCTTTAATCATGCCTATATTTTCTACATCATGCTCATTTTCATGCCCTAGTTCATTTCCTCCAGTCATAAACGTAAACGAAGGATGATTACCATATGCTCTGTTTATACGTATTAATTCCTTTCTAATAAATGCGTCTCTTTCTTTATGGGGTCCTACGTTGGCACGTGGTGCTTCTGCTTGTAAATACATTCCAACTTTATCGGCTGCTTCAAAAGCTGCATTTGGTGGACACCACGAATGGAAACGAACATGATTCATCCCTAATTCCTTTTGGCGCTTTAAAATTCTTTCCCAACTCTCTACATCCATCGAAGGATAACCTGTTAACGGAAAAATACAACACTCTAAATTTCCTCTTATATATGTTTTTTTGCCGTTAACTGTAAAGTTTTTATCCTTTACACCTAGTTCTCGCATTCCAAACTTAACAGATGCGTTATCTTTAAATGTACTAGTTGTTAAAGCTGCATCCATTTTGTAAAAGTTTGGCGTAAACTCATTCCACAGTTTTACGCTGTCTCCCATAGCAACTACTGCTTCTAATACTTTTGAATCACCATCAATTTCAAAATTTAATTCGGCTTCTTTTATTTTGATATTTCCATCTACCGAAGAAGGAGAAAATGTGATGCTTCCCTTTTGTTTTTTTCCGCTAATATTAAAAACAGTCACTCTTACCTTCGATGTACCATCTCCCACAGATGGGTATACTCTTAAATCATCCATATAAACAGCATCTTTTACTTGTAATTCGATGCGTCCCACGATACCATTCCAGTTACTCTGGGTATGTTCTGATACTGATGATGCAAAACCTCCAAGGTCGAAAGGATACTTATTATTTACACAGATAGTGATTCTGTTTTTACCAGGATGTAAATATTGAGTCAAATCATATTCTTGCGCTGTACACAAACTATTTTCACTCCCAACATAATCATTATTCACCCAAACCTCAGAAACCCAGTGTACGCGTTCTAAAAACAATGTATAGTTTTTAGGGGCTTCATTTTCTGGTATTTCAATCTCACGCTGATACCATGCTTTACCCACGTAATAGTGTGGTCTAACCAAAGCATTATACGGGTCTTTATATTTCTCAGGCTCTCCCATACCTGCTTCATCAGTAGTCCCAGGTAAGTTTATGGAGTCTGACATTTTTTTTGAAAACCATTTTTGCTCCTCTCCAAAACCTTTTGGGTCTAATTGAACTGACCATGTACCCGAAAGGTCTATAGTTTTGTTTTGGTCTTGATTTGTACAAGACTGTACTGCTGTGACAATAGCTATTAATATTAATAACCTAAATGATATGCTAAGTATTCTCATTTTCCTAAGTTTTTCTGTGTTTTTTGACTAAATAATTTACTGGTCTATATAATTTACTCGTTCCATGAGTATTTTGTTAATTTCTTAAAGAGCCATATCATCTTTAAAACTTTACTCTTAATACCGACTCTTTCTAGTGATAATTTTTCTACAAATCTTCTTCAATTTCCTCCAATGATTTCCCTTTAGTTTCTGGCAACTTTTTAAATATAAAAATGAAACCTATCAAACATATGAATCCATACAGCCAAAATGTACCCGAGGTTCCTAAAGCTTTATTTAAGATCGGGAATGTGTAGGTAAGAAAAAAACAAGCTGACCATAAAGCAACTGTCGCAACCGACATAGCAGCTCCTCGAATTCTATTAGGAAAGATTTCCGACAAGACAACCCAGGTCACTGGAGCCAAAGACATGGCATAGCAACCAATGGCTATGATAACCAGAAGCAACAATGGCCACCCCGAAACATTAAAATAATAGGCAAGTCCTATGATAGCATATATACCTGCTAAGCCTCCTGCACCAATAAGCATCAATGCTCTTCTCCCTAATTTATCAACCGTATAAATGGCTACAAACGTAAAAATGAGGTTTACACTGCCCGTAACAACTATGTTAAAAAGGATATCGGAAACCCCATATCCTGCTGCTTCAAAAATTTCTTCGGCATAATTAAAAATAATATTGATGCCGCACCATTGCTGAAATACCGCTAAAACGACTCCTATGATTAAAACAGAACGTAATTCTGGTTTTAATAACTGCCCAAAACCTATCTTTTTAATTGGTGAAGTAACCGTTTTTGCAACATTAGACAATTCTTTTTTTGCATATTCTAACCCGCCTATTTTTTCTAAAATATTACTGGCTTTGTTTTTATGACCATTTTGGGCCAACCAACGTGGGCTTTCAGGGACAAAAAACATAAGAATAAAGAACAGCCCCGATGGAATAATTTCTACCCAAAACATCCAGCGCCACCCCCATTGTCCGTTCCAAGAAGCCAACATTTCGTTATCAGTAGCATTAGGAGCTACAGGCTCTGCTATCATCAGATTGACAATTTGTGCTAATAAAATACCGATTACTATGGTAAGCTGATTAAGCGACACAAATTTGCCTCGTATTTTTGCTGGGGAGATTTCTGCTATATACATTGGAGATAAGTTTGATGCCAATCCAATACCAATACCTCCTAAAATTCTATAAAAAATGAATAGGTTAAAACTTGAGGTTGCACCAGTTCCTATTGCAGAAATGGTAAATAGTAAAGCAGAAAAAACCAACAGCCATTTTCTTCCAAATCTATCACTAAAAAGACCTGAAGTGATAGCCCCAAAAAGACAACCTATTAAAGCACAGCTCATAGCCCAACCTTGTAATGAAGGAGATTGTGTTATTTGAAAAAACTTTTCGTAAAAGGGTTTTGCCCCTCCTATAACCACCCAATCGTAGCCAAATAATAATCCGCCCATTGCAGAGACCATCGAAATAGCATATATATATCTCGTATTTAATTTCATTTAGTTTAATTAGACTAAGAATTAGTATTTAAATATGTAAAATAAACAAAATATTGTATGATAAAAAATGGAGTTGATTATTAATTTAATAGATTATATTATTATTTTTATAAATATTGAAACAAGAAGTTTTTAAAGATTTTCACTCTATTATTATTTATTCTTAAATCATTCCAGATGAAAGATCTGCATTGCCATCTCATCAATAACTACACATTACTGACATATTGGTTTTACTCAAAAGACAAATACCAAAATACATAATAAAAGGAAGGTGACGAATATATTTCGATCTACCACACCTTAAGCGAACTCCAACCAACTATCCATTTTTGACCTCTATTAATTTCTTATAAAAACAGATTGACAACCCCTTCATTTTTTCTATTTTCAGGCAAATAACAACAAAACAATAAATGGATTATTTTATTAAATAAAACATATACACAAACTTATCAATATTTAGAAAAGCCATGAATGATTTTTCTTTAAAATATCGTAAACGTCAAATAAGATTATACAACAGTTAAAAACAAAAAAATTTTAAAGGTTAATCCTCTCTTTTTCATTTTAACTTCCCTTCACTAGTTCTAGGAGCAGACATTTCACTGCTCCATTTTTTGTAGATTCCTTTTAGTGCTTTTACCTTGTCTGGATATTTTGCAGAAAGGTCTTTGCTTTCTCCAATATCTTCTTTTAGATTGAACAACTTTATGCCCTCAGGATATATATAATCTTCTGCCTTTACACACAGACCATTTTCTAATCTAAAATCTGAATGCACCCAACCCTTGCTACTTATCAGTTTCCAATCACCTTGCCTGACCACCCAGGTATCATCTTTTCCTTTAGACCAACAGATACTTTCATGTGTCTTTGAGCTTGGGTCGTTTATCACATGAACCAAACTTTTACCATCCACATCAGGAGTATCTCCTTCTACCAATTCCATAACTGTTGGAAAAATATCCATTGTAGAGACCAATTTTTCTCTTTGCTGTGATACAGGTAATTTTGTAGGCCATGACACAATAACCGGAATCCTTATACCTCCCTCTCCAAACGTATATTTATAGCCATTTGAAGGTGCTTTATTTGAGAAAGTATTAATAGTGCCACCATTGTCCGATAAAAAGACTATTAAGGTATTTTCTAGTATATTCTGAGCTTCTAAGGCTTTGTATATTCTTCCAATATTATCATCTAAGGCTTTTAATTGTGCTAAATACGCTTTTCTTCCATACGGATATGTTTTGCGCATATGCCCCCAATCTTCATGAAAATCCTGATGCGATTCTTTACTGGGTTCCCAATACGGAAATCCCCATTCTTCTGCTTCTCTATCAAAAGGTACATAAGGGATTTCAAATTGTTTAGCATAATGTTCAGGGACTACATAAGTAGGTTGGTGAACCGCATTAAATTCCAATTGTAAATAAAAAGGTTGGTCACCCCAGTCACGCTTTATGTACTCTATAGCTTCGTCTGCAAAAACTTCAGTAGTAAAACTGTTTTCATAGGATATTTTCTTTTTTTCCTTATCTTTTAATAAGGGCCCAATAATCTGATTCCCCAAGTACTCAACACCTTTTCTCCTGTAGGCTTCCACATCCTTTTCGCTTAAACGAATGTAATCCCAAGTATGATGCATAAAACCTAAAAACTCATCAAACCCATGATCTGTAGGGTATTCTACAGGACCTCCATTTAAATGTGTTTTTCCTATTTTTTTTGTGGCATATCCCAATTCTTTTAATGCTTGCGGAATGGTCTTTTGGTCTGCAGGAAGCCCACCCTCGTTATACCAATAATTACCCCATCGCTGTTGGTACTTACCTGTAATAAAGCCCGCTCTTGAGGGACTACAAATGGGAGCCGTAGCATAAGCATTTGTGAAATAGGTACCTTTTTTAGCAATATTATCCATAAATGGAGTTCCAACTGTTTTAACGTCTGTTGGAGCACAAGGCAAAAAGCCTAAATCGGCATAACCTAAGTCGTCCACCATAATAACCACTACATTAGGCTTTACGGTTTCTTTATTCGGCTCTGTTTTTTTCTCTGACTTGCACGATACCAGAATTGGCAAAAGTAGCAACCCCAATATAATCCTTATACTCATCTTTTTAATTATCCCTTAGCTTCTCTATTAATCCAATTAAGAAACTTTAATAAGTCATTGTATCTTTAAATTCAATTTTAATCGGAAAAGCCATTCCGTAGTTTGGTTTATTTGGCATTTTTATCTCTAACCCTTCATTGGTCATCTTGTATTTTAACCTTTTTGTTACTCCTAAGAGTGTTATTTTTTTAATGTTTTTCATATCTAAATCTTTTAGAGACTTAATGAGTATTTTCTCTCCTGGCCAATCTAAAACCGTGGCGTAAAGGATGTTATTTTTCTTGTTTCTAGTAAACCTTATATCTTCACGACTACCCACATGCTCAACATAACCTGTTTCATTGCGGTTTGATGCTTTGTTAGGTTTTTCTCCAAATACCTTGTACGGTCTTGTTTTGTATACTGCCTCTCCACAAATTTTTAACCATTTGCCTAATTCGTACATCATTGCTTTTTGTTCCTCAGGGAACGTACCATCTGGTTTTGGAGCGAACGATAACATTAAAACCCCACGTTTACTTATAATATCCATTAATTGGTCTACTATATTATTGGTTGGTTTAATGGGCGTTCCTTCTACATAGCCCCAATTATGATCGGCATACACGCAATCGTCTGTTTGCCATACATACTTTGCAATGTCATCATCGCCTCCTCTTTCATAATCCCTAACAGCTCCTCCTTCTATCCAAGTGTTTGTTCCTTTGTAATTAAGTACCACTTCAGGTTTTCCATAGCCTCCTTTTCCTTCTTCAATGGCATTGTTATAATAAAACGCGCCAAATTCTTTTCTTCTAGATTCCCATAATTTAGAATTAAACCCCCAATCAAAATAGTATAAATCTGGTTTATACATATCTGCCAACTCCTTGGTTCTCGATAACCATCTATTCATATCTCTCTCACTAGGCTTAATGTAACCCTCATCCCATCGTGACTTTTTAAGCCATGAGTTTCTAGCTTCATTTTCTCCTATTCTAAGCGTATCAGCACTTTTTTGAATAACTGGGTTACCATATAAATCTTGATATTCTTTATTAACCGCATCATAACGATTAATATGATTCCATTGAAAAAATATAGGATTCCATGCCGTATGGTTTGATACACCAAACTTTAGCCCTTTTTTGCGAACTGCTTTAGCAATTTCTCCTACCAAATCTCGTTTTGGCCCCATGTTAACAGAGTTCCATTTACTCAATTTGGTATCCCATAAACAAAAAGCATCATGATGTGCTCCCATCATGGTAAAGAATTTTGCCCCTCCTTTAACACATAAATCTGCCCATTCATCTGCATTAAAGTTTTCAGCTTTAAACATGGGGATAAAATCTTTATAGCCAAATTCTTCTGGGGGGCCATATACTTTGTTATGGTGAAGATGTGTTGCCAATGCTTGATTATTTCGGCTACTTTGCCCTTTTTGGCAATACATCCATCTTCCATACCATTCGGCTGCGTGATCTCCTTTATATGCTGGCACCGAATATACGCCCCAGTGTACCCAAAAGCCTATTTTTGCATCTTCATACCACTCTGGCACTTCATAATTTTTAATGGACTCCCAATCTGCTTTATATTTTTCTTGAGATTCAATATATTGAAATGCTATGAAGCATAGTATCAAAACTAACTTTGAAAATTTCATAATTACTATTTAGTTTTATTAATCTTTTATTCTTGTTCTGTATTCTTTAAAACCATTCCTTTAACATCAACATTATAGTTGAAAAAGGAACCCCATTGGCCATTTAACCAGAGTAAGACTTTATGTCCTTCATCTGCAACTACTATGGGGCGTATGTTTCTATATGGTGAATCTTTTGTAATGGGTTTCCATTTTATAGTTGAAATATCGTCTTCCATTCCTATTTTGGCTGTGTAAATCTCATGAAGCCCTCCCGTATCTTTTCCTGTTGAAGGATCTACATCTGTTGAAATATATACTTGTGTTACATCGGTAGGATCAAAAGCCATCAAACCTGTATAACTACTTTCTAATGTATATAAAGATTTGCCCGCATAAGCTATTTCTCTATCCATCCACTTTTCACCATTCCATGAAGCTATTCTAAATCTATGGTCTTCATTATTCACACACAATGAATACCCTATATGAGGCTTATTGTTTTTATCTTTTTCAATAATACAAGGCCATGCACTATTGGGTACACTTTCATATCCTTTTGCCTTTTTACTAGTTTCACTTCCAACATAAACCTTTTCAGATTCTGAGGTTTTTAAGGGCTCATTCTCAAGAGGTTTAATTTTTGTACCATCTACATTATAAAAGGTTCCATTTCTAAATTCTGAATAATACAGACTATTCCCATAATTTCTAGAATGTCCATCTGTAAAGGCAACGCCAATAGTATTATCATCTTTCTTTAGGTATTTAGCATAAGGCCTCTGGCGACCATGAACTTCATCTGCTATAAAATGTGTTCTATTACCCCATGTTTTCCCATGATCTGGAGAGGTAATGTAGCTAGGATTAAATGAAGGGCCATCTCTAAAAAAATTATATAACAACCCTTCTTCTTTCATATGATACAGATTCATGTAAGTGACTCCAGCATTGCCATCATACTCATGCAAAAACTCTTTTGGCCCACCCCATTCCATATAATTAATAGGAGAAGATATACTGGTATAATGCTTCTTATTATGAGCATGTTTAGCCCACATTGCTAAAATACTATTATCTGGTCTTACATATAAAGCTGGCACATTATGATCATCTTTTTCAAATTTTTCATGAAGTACCACGCTTCCTAAAACACTATCATTCTTAAAATCATAAACGCCTAATTTTACATCTCCTGTTTGTCCACTCAAACCACCAAAAACTAATTTTCCGTTAGTAATAACAGCACGTGGATCTTGATACCAACACCATCCACCATCGTGCATAAACGTTTTAAATACTTGAGTTTTTTTAGGATTTTCAGGATTTTTGGTTTCAACAAATTTGTAAACTTCAGCAGCAGCAGCAGCAAGAAAAGCTCCCACACCATAAACCTCTGTAAAATCTTTAAAACTGTTACCAGGTGCTGCTCCAATAGGTTGTATATAACCCACCAAGCCTTCTTCAGTAACACATTCTGTTAAGGCTTTCCACCCTTTCAACATAATAGGTTCGTACGTTACTCGGTCTAATAATCCTTGATTAATACCCCAAGCCAAACCATACACAAAAAATGCTGATCCGCTAATTTCTTTTATGGGGTATGCTTCAACTCCACCTAAGAGTCCAGACGACCAAGTTCCATCTGGTCTCTGATGTTTCTTAAGGCTTTCTGCCATTTGCTGAAATATATTCGTGTAAAATGCTCTTCCTTCCCAATCCTTCGGTAAATCTGGAATCATTAGCGCCAATCCTCCAAAAATCCATCCGTTGCCTCTTGCCCAGATAAGTTTCTTACCGTTTTTTTCTGTTTTTTCCAGGAATGATTTATCTCTAAAAAAGAATTGCTCTTCTTTATCCCATAACAGGTCGTAGGTTTGATGGTATTGACTATCCATATACTCCAAATACTTTTTATCGCCAGTAGCTTTTGAAAGCTCGGACCAAACTGGCGGCGCCATAAAAAGAGCATCTGCCCAATACCATTGCTTTCTTTTCCCCTTTTCGGAAGACATGATAGAATCAAATTGTTTGGTCAATGGACTAATAACCTTTCGATGCCTGTACAAATCATATAACTTAAGATATAGCTGACCAACTGCATGATCATCGGCATGATACATTCGGTCATATAAGCGCCAATTATGTCTCATTCCTATATCTGTTAACCATTTCTCATAAGTATCATTAGTACTAATAGTAGCCCATTCATACATACCAGTATATAGGGCTCCACATGTCCAATCTAGTTCATGATGTTTTCTTCTATGATGAAAACTTTTCCTTTCTTCTTTGGGTGGAAGTGCACGGTACTTGCCCATGCTATCAAAAGTTTTAATTTGCCAATTTGCAACTTTGTTTCCGATGGTCTCTATTTGGCTTAGAGTTGGAATTGGATCCCTAGAAGTACAGCTCAACACAACAACTAATATCATTAGCAAACTCAAAGTTCTTCTTAGTAAATTCAATTCTTTTTGGTAACTATTCATTTTTTATATTACTTTAAAACATTTAATTAGATTGACTTTACATCAAACTCAAAATAATTAATGGTCAATTCCCTTTTCCTTTAGGGTTACTTCTTAATTCCATTAAGGCTTGGTTTTTACCTACCAATTCTAACCTTAAAGATTTAACTTCTCTTTGAAGCTCTTTAACATCTTTAGGCAATTCTTCTTGTTTTTCTTGTTCGATTACGATATAATCTTTGTTAGCTTTTTTAGATTTAGTAGTATACGCTTCATCATAAAGCATTTTTAATTTTGCTGGTTTAGACTCAAAAGTTATAGTGTCTGATTCTAATCCATTTACATATGCCTTTACTGTAATTTTTCCCGATGTTGTTTTTGCACGAATTAATGCTGTAGCAACACCAAATGAAGACTTTGCTGGGTTTCCAAAATTCTTCACCCCTCCAATAACTTCGGCAGGTCCTTCTACCTCAAAATACACATATTCTTCTGCAAGCACTTTTTTTGTATTATTTCGATCTACAATAGTGGCTCTAACTGGAATAAAATCTGAACCATCTGCTATTAAATCCATCCCTTCTTGGTCTGTAAATAATTTTAGTTTCTCAGATCGTTCTCCATATGGTTTTGTTTCCTTTATTACTACTTCGCCATCAATAATACCTTCGGCATGCATATATTTTACAGCGCCTTTTTGATCGCCTTTCCTGTACCTTATATTATCCAAAAAGAACACATCTTTAAATACGAACGGTGGGTGTGGCAATCCTGAAAACTTAGAATCTGTAGACGGTTTTTGAGTACCGTAGTCTTTCCCCATCCATGTTAACCGTACTTCATCACAATTGCTATAAATGAGCACATCACTAGATGATAACTGGGTTAATTCATTGGTAATATAAACCATAGGACCTGTCTCAATGCCATCAAGTTTGTAATTTGGTGAATTTTGACTTTTGTATAAGTAATACGTATAACGTGGTAGTCGTAAAACATTTAAATGCCCACCTAAAAATGGGTCGGGGTGATAGCCCCTTTGATGGTCTATTCCTGCCCACATGGCACCACCTAAACGCACCTTATCTGTTTTAAACCTTTGGGATAAATATTTTGCCTGCCTTAAAGATTGGTCTAGCATAGCTTTTTCTCCCCATGCTCTTTTCACTCTAACAATAGAATTTTGAGAATACCAATCATCAACTTCTCCTCCATCACCAAACTCCCTATTAAATGAATTTATGTTTTTGTCATTGCCATGATAAAAGACATCTAAACCTCCTTTTTTAGCTTCATCATGATCAGTAACAGTAAACATTCCTGGAAACGGATACTCTGAGTGTGCCACTTTATGCATAGTATTCATTGCATAATCTGGTTGAGATGGTGTTTCATTTAATGCCGTTTCCCATAATAAAATTGAAGGTCTGTTTCTATCTTTCCTAACCAAATTTCTGGTATCCTCATACAAACGTTCTTCAAAAATTTTATTTTTAAAATTGAAAAAGTGCCAACCTGGATTTGCTGTAGTGGTAAGCATTCCCAGTTCATCACAGGTATCATAGAAAGCATCATCTTGCGGATAATGCCCCACACGAATGATATGACTACCTCCTTCTCTTAGTAGTTTAACATCTCTGTAATGTGCAGAATTAGGTAACGCGTTACCAACATACGCATAATCTTGATGGCGATTTACGCCAACTAATTTCTTTCCTATATACTTCTTATTAACAAATAAACCTTCAACGCCTTTCATCTCAAATAAACGAATACCAAAACGAGTTCTAATCTGGTCTACTATAGTTCCATCTACAATAATATCTGTTCTTATAAAATGTAAATTGGGGCTATCTGGATGCCATAGTTTTACATTTTGAACATCAAATTCCTTAGTAAGTTGTTGAGTCTTATTTGGTGCCAGCTTAATTGTTTGCTCAACAGATTTAATTTCTTCAAAACTTATATCCTCTAAAACAGACCTCACTATAATGGTTTGCCTCTTTTTGGACTGATTTGCCACTTCTGTTCTAACTCCCAACCTGACATTATTACCACTTATATCAAGGGTTCCTACAAAAACACCACCGCCCGCTTCTGCTTTACTTAATTCAGGGAGTGTTACATGTACTTCTCCTGTTTTTATGATATAAGCATCTCTATAAATGCCTCCTAAATAACTAAAATCTAAACCAGACTGGTCTTTTCCTGGAGGGTATAGTTTACTATTGCTGTTATCGGCCATAACCGCAACTACATTTTCCCCATCTTTATTAAGCACTTCTGAAACATCTGCAGCAAAAGGCAAATAGCCTCCAAAATGTTCTGTTACCAGAGTACCATTTACCCATACTTTAGCATGCCCCATAACCGCTTCGAAATACAGGAAAACTTTTTCATTATCACTTTTATTGAAATTAAAAACCTTTCTATACCAAGCTTTTCCCTGATAGTTTCTACCTCCACTTGCATTCTCTGACAAGATTTCTAAACCATGAGGCAGGTTTGCCGCTTCCCAGTCTGAATCATCAAAAGCATACATTTCTGCACCTTGAACGTCTCCTTTATAAAAACGCCAGCCTTGGTTGAAATTAAACACGGAGCGACTGCTATTTTCTACTTCAAAAAAACCTGCTGTAGAAAATTTTTGTTGAGCAGTGATAGAACATGTAAATAGAATAAAAAATAGCAAAACCTCTTTTTTTGCTACTATTTCATTAACTAAATGTATTGTTCTTGTCAAATGAGTTAACATAAATTCTTAATTGTTTTATTATTAGTATTTAATTGTTTTTACATAAATTATTTATTCAATAAAATAACTTATCGCATTTCTTTCTAGATAGGTAAATCATCTACCTCCAGCACCTATAATTTCGCAAAGATTTTTTTCTGCTTTTTCCAGAGTTGTTATAGGGGTTATTTCTAAATAGGCATTAGTATTATCTTTTGTATTGCCCTTGGCTACAATCTTTACATATCTAATTTCTTGTTGTTTCTTAAACAAAAATGTATTTACAGGTACTCTTTTATTACTTTTTCCTGAAAACAACAAACTCCAAGACTTGGCATCTACAGAACCTTTTATATCTAAACCATAGGCTTTTGTTGTATTTTCATCAAATACAACTTTAGCTCCATTTACTAAACTTATTTTTTTTAAATCGATAATAATTTCACTAGGAGTTTTAGACTGCCATTTAGTTTCAAGATTACCATCTATTGCATATTTAGCTTCATAATTTTCTTCTGCATCACTAGCACTTATGCTATATTTTGTTTTGCTTCTGTCATAATTAACAACATATTGATGTTCTTTTTTAATACCATTTGAAGCCCTATTGCCTTTAACGTATTCTTTCCTTCTTTTAAATTTATAGACCACAAAAACTTGCTACTCTGCCTACCTAACGACTTTTTATTATGAAAAAATTCAACCTCATCCATATTTGAGAACACCTGAATTTCTTTTTTTGAATTACCAAAGCGTTCTATCCAAAATGGTGATTCTATATAAACAACTGGATTTTTAGCCCATTTGGATTTTAATAAATAAAAGGCGTCTTTTTTCTTTCGATCGAAAGTAACCAGTCCTTTTTGGTTAATATGAGGCTTTGTGTCTCCCCTGTGTGCTGCTCCAAAATCGGCAAAGGCCCAATAATTGGCACCACACAACCAATCGAGTTTATCTAATTGTTCTATATGAGACTCCAAATAATCATTATGATATTGAATGCTAAAATCTTGTTTCTGAGGATTCTCTGTATGCACTCTCTCATCTGAACCTACTCCAAATTCTGAAAGTATTAATGGTACATTTGGTGCCGACCTATGTAGCTCATTCAATCTTTCTGACAAATCGTTATAATGACCTTTGTACCAGCCCCTATACAGGTTAAACCCAAAAACATCTGGTATATGAATTACCCCAAAATCAATTGGTTTGTTATTGTCTCCATTTACAAAAACTGTTTTTCTGGAAGGGTCTTCAGAATGAATTAAGGCATTCAAATTTTCGATAATGTGATAATTAGAAGACTTTCCATCACCTCTATCACTCATCCATGTTTCATTGCCCATACCCCAGAGAATTATAGATGTGTGATTATAATGTTGTTCTATCAACTCCTTTAACATGGAACGTAAATTGCTTTCAAAATCCACATTTTTTGGAGTATTGTTAACATATGGTATTTCTTCCCATACCAAAACACCAAGTTCATCACATAGTTGGAGTATATAATCGTCTTGTTGGTAGTGTGCTAACCTTAGCCAATTAACCCCAAGTTCTTTCATTAGTTTTATATCGTTAAGATGTATTTCTGACGTTAGTGCATTGCCTTTTGCAAAATAGTCTTGGTGCCTATTAGCGCCCTTTAGTTTATAAGGTTTGCCATTAAGAAAGAACCCCTTATCAGCAGTGAATTCATACCATCTAACTCCAAATTTTGTACTAACTCCATCTAATTTAGCATCATTTTCATATAACTCAATTTCTACATCATATAAATATGGGGTTTCTGGGCTCCACAATTTTGGATTCAAAATGGAGGACATTGGAATATTAGCGCTTAATGTTTTATTTAAATCAAGATTTACTTTTAAATATCCTTTTGACACTATGTCTCCTTTCTTGTTTTTTAAACTGGCTTTAACGGTAACACTTCTTACTGTATTTGAAGCATTGTCTAGTTGTACTTCCAAATTAACCTTAGTCTTTTTTTCTGAAACATTAGTATTCCATGTATGAGGTAAATTTATTTTTTGGAAATCTTTCTCAGAATTAGCAGGTATCGTTTTAGAATTTAATTCTAAGTACAACCAATTATTGTTTACTGTCTTTGATCTGACCCAATGTTTCCTAGGTTCTAAGTTAGTAATGTCTTGTGCTATTATGGCTGAAGACATGAACGTCAGAAGCATAAAAAGAAATTTTATCTTCATGAATTTGATATTAAAATTTTTAATTAAAACAATTAACTTAAACAATAAACATTAAAGGTCATTTTCACAGATAAATTCAATAAAACCAAATTATTGTTATTTATCATTCATCTGTAATCCCCTTGTTAAATTGTAAAACTCTTAAAAATAGAAGCAAAAGCTGTATCTATAAGTAAACATAATGTCTGTATTAATACATTTGTATTATAGAATAGCCCTAAGTATCTTACTAATAGGGTTATCAATTACTTGTCGTGAATATTTTTGTACATCTATTACTGAAAAATTAAAATGGCTTATTTTATTATCTTCAACATATACTATTGGGCGTTGCACAGTAAACCACTCATCAACATCTCCATTGGTGTACCTAAAAATTTTAGAATCGTGTACAAAGGCTATCCCTCTATTTTTCCAATTATGAATACCATCTTCTGAAGTTAAATGATTGGTTTCGTCACTTTCCATATAATGATTTACTACAACGTGATACAGACCATCACTATACCAAATTGTTGGGTCTTCCATATATTTTTTTGGGGTACCCTTGGTTGATCTCTCCACACTGCTTCTCCCATAACTTTATATGGACCTAAAATGCCATTATCACTAATTAATGGTGCACACCATCGTGCCATCATCATGTAGCGATCATCAGGTCTTCTAATAATCATCACATTAGCCATACGATGTGGCGGTTTGTTATATCTCGTTAAACCTCTTCTATAGCCATTAAGATCTGTTGTTAATTCGCCTTCAAATTTGAAGGGCCCATACGGGTTTTCAGAAATAAATACTTCGCCATTTGTTATTTCACTGGTTACCATGGCATATCTCCCATCATGCATTTTTAGCCCAATGGTATTATGTGCTCTACCTTCCCACCAATAAGGCCAGGTCATCCCTAAATCTTTATACGGTCCTATGGCTTTATCTGCAACTGCATGCGTAGCCTTAGATTTTTTTCTCCAACCTTGACTATGATAATTTTTTTGATCCCAACGGCTTGCATACATATGATATTTACCTTCATCGTCTTTAACAATACTTCCATCCCAATAATACCAGTTTTTCATACTGGCATCCCCCAGTCCGTTTGCAGTATCACGAGGCATTAAAGGTCTATCTCCCCAAGTTTCACCAAACGCCACTAAGGCTGCTTGAGGTTTCATTGGTAGAAAAAAATCCTTAAGCGTTTTCTCTTGCGCTGAAAATTGGTTTGCATAGAACCAAAGCACAAATAGGGGTAAATATCTTTTAACAAAAATTATTCTTGGAGAATATGTGTCCATTACCAACTTATTAAGATTAAATATTTATTATAATACTTTTTAGACCGTACTAAAATATTTAACACAAAGTCAATTGATGTCTTTAATAATACATTTGATGTAACTATTGATTAATTTCATATGAATAACCAAATCAAATACCTCAAAACAAACACTTTAAATCTCTATATTCAGCTAGCTTAGAAAATGCTGAAGGATTGTTTTTAAGATCATAAAGTTCAATAACCGATTTTATATCTGCTATAAACTGATTTTAGTGAATACTAAATAAAGAAACAACAAACAAAATACATACGTACTTATTCATAATTTTAAATACTTATTTAATCTCAAATTCAAAATCCCCAGAAAGATTTCCTGATGTTGCGGAAACTTCAGTTTTCCCTTTTTTATTTC
>CANMXP010000019.1 GCA_947501845.1 uncultured Flavobacteriaceae bacterium
CACAAATAGGATGCGGAGCAAGTTATATAGTGTTGAATTATTGATAATCCTATCGGAATTATCAACAATTCAACATCTCAAAATCATCATTATGAGATAAATGAAAAATAAATATTAACTTTGAAGAACTTGGCTAGTGCTTTTCATAGGATACGGTGTTAGCACAAGTATTTTATAATTCATAACTCCATTTATTTGTCTTTAAATCATAATAAACCCATATATGTCTTATGTACGGAACATTAATTCCTGTCTGTTCGTGTTTTTTTATTTCCCATTTTTTAACTTGACCTATTAATTCAATCGCATCTTTTTCAAATTCCATAATTGGTTTTCTGTTAGTATCTCCAATTTCTATTGTCAAATTAAAAATAGAATCTTTCTTTCTTAACAATTCTCTTTGTCTAGTAACTGATTTTAAGTTGCCATTAGAGTCAATCGAAACATTTAATAATGTCGTTTGTTTTTTATAGTCTTTTATTTTTCCTTTTTCAAGAATAGAATTTATGTCAGTTATATTTTCACAGTAATTAAATCCACTTTCATATTCAAAAATGTAATTTTCAATTTTAAATGAATTACCATTATCTAACATCTTTTGTTCTCTTAAACCAATTGGTCTATAGTCAATAACTTTTGAGTTAGAGCATATTCCACTAAAAGTCAATTTTCCTTTGTATTTAAATGCATAAACTAACCAGTTTTGGTTTTTTTTGGCATTCCAGTCGCAAGAAGTCCATTCTCCAGTATATTCTCCTTCTGCTGTGACATCAAATTCAAGTGTTTTTGGAAAGTCACCATTTTTATAATGTTTTGAAATATCAAAAGTAACTTTATAAGTCAAACTATCTTTTGCGTAAACTTTTGAAATAATTTTTCCTTCAAAAACATATTCCGACGAATAGTATTCTATTATTGGATTAATTTCATCGCAACTACAAGCAAAAGTCAGGGCTGAAATCAGAATTGTTAATATTGTCAGTATTCGTTTTTTCATATTTGTGCTAACTATTATATATAAACAATTGCATTTATTACTCTAATATTTATGGATATACGTAATAAGGTGCGTTTATTTTTATTATAAACAAAGTTAAATATTGAAAAATACCTTTTAAGATTAAAAAATACATCGCTTATCTAAAAAATATATTTATTTGTGTTTTTTTAATTCAGAAATTATCATAATCTAGTTATTAAATCATTTGTACCAATATAAAAACTATAAAAGTCTCTTATTTTATACGAATTGAAACATATGTGTTACTATTTGTAGCATTAGGTATAAAAATTAGTTCGAATTTTAAATACTTTTGAATTCAATAATATACAAGTTGTACTTAAGAGGTTTTGCTATCAATCTTTAATTATAGATTGGTTTAATTAATACGTTTCAATGAAGTATAAATTAATGAAGAAATAAGAAATAACCGCATAAATATTTAGAGATATACAAAACAAATTACAAATGAATAAAACAAAAACACTTTTTCTTTTTGGGATGCTAATTCTAGGAGTTTTAGGAAGCAGTAAAGTAAGGGCACAAGACATTAATTTTAATGATGACTGGAAGTTCTACAATGCAGAAGCCGAAGGTGCAGAGAAGGAGACATTTAACGATGCTAATTGGAGGCATTTAAGCTTGCCTCACGATTGGGCTATTGAAGGACCTTTTGATGTAAAATATAATGCACGTGCAGGAGGACTTCCATTTCATGGGACAGGTTGGTATCGTAAGCATTTCAAAATGGATGCTAGTACTAAAGGAAAAGTAATAAGAATTGAGTTTGAAGGTGCCATGTACAATGCCCATGTATGGGTAAATGGCCAATTTTTAGGAAACCGCCCTTTCGGTTATATTGGTTTTGAGTTCGATATTAGTAAATATTTAAAATACGATGGATCTAATAATGTCATTGCAGTACGTTTACAACCAGAAGATTTATCATCGCGTTGGTATCCTGGTGCGGGTTTATATCGTTCGGTATGGTTAAAGATTGATAATCCAGTGCATGTTGGGCAATGGGGAACTTATATTACAACGCCTACGGTCACAAAAATGTTAGCCGTAGTACAAAATGAAACCGTCGTAGTAAACAAAGGTAATAATGAGGTTAAAGCAAACGTAAAACAGGAATATTTCTCGCCCGAAGGCAAATTGGTAGCATCAGTGGACGAAACAATTTCAATCCCTGCTAATGCCACCAAAACTTCTGCATTGTTTTGCAATATTGACAATCCGCAACGTTGGGATACTGAAACTCCCAATTTATATGATGTATTGACTACAGTTACACAAAATGGAAACGTAGTAGATGTTTATAAAAGTAGAATAGGTTTAAGGTCTATAAGGTATACTAAAGATGGGTTTTTCTTAAATGATAAGCAAGTACGCTTTAACGGTGTGTGTTTACATCATGATAATGGCGCTTTAGGAGCAGCTGTGTACCGAAGAGCTGATGAAAGAAAGTTACAGATTATGAAACGCATGGGAGTTAATGCTATTCGTACGAGTCATAATCCACCGTCAAGAGAACTTTTGGAGCTTTGTGATGAATTAGGACTTATGGTACAGGACGAAGCATTTGATGTATGGAAAATGCAAAAAGTGCCTAACGGATACAATAAGTTTTTTGATGAATGGGGGGAGAGCGATTTAAAAGATATGGTTAAGAGGGACCGTAATCACCCATCAATTGTTATGTGGAGTATTGGTAATGAAATTATTGAACAAAAGGATACAAAAAATGGTTGGAAAGTTGCGAAGCGACTAAGCGAATATTGTAAAGAAATAGATCCTACAAGACCAACTTCTGCGGGGTTTAATCATTACTCGGGACCTTATGATAATAACATGGCACAGCAAGTTGATATAGCTGGAGTAAACTACAAACCAACACGATATAGAGATATTCGAAATAAATATCCAGAGTTGCCTATAGTTGGTACTGAAACTTCCAGTTGTACTAGTAGTCGTGGGGTGTACCACTTACCAATTGAAAAGTATAAAACGCATGAATCTAAACATGTAACAAGTTATGATTTAATAGGTCCAGTTTGGGCATATCCTCCAGATATTGAATTTCATTTTCAAGAACAAAACCCTCATGTTATGGGTGAGTTTGTTTGGACTGGATTCGATTATTTAGGAGAACCCACACCCTATGGAGGAAGAGACAATTCTACCAATGGGTATTGGAATGATGATTGGCCATCTCACAGTTCTTATTTTGGTGCTGTAGATTTATGTGGATTTCCTAAAGATAGATTTTATTTATACCAAAGTCAGTGGACTACAGAGCCAATGATTCATTTATTACCACATTGGAACTGGAAAGGAATGGAAGGGAAAAATATTCCTGTGTATTGTTACACTAATTGTGATAGTGCAGAGCTTTTTGTAAATGGAAAATCAATGGGGAAAAGAGTGAAAGGAAAAGATTTAACAGAGATAAAAGTCGATTTTTTAAGATACGAACCAAAAACCTTTAAATCTAAATATAGGCTTTCTTGGAGTGTGCCCTATGAAGCTGGAAATATAAAAGTTGTAGGGTATAATGATGGTAAGCCCGTTCAGGAAAAGCAAATTTTTACAGCTGGTAAACCCGTTAAGTTGAGCTTATCAGTCGATAGAAGTGTTATCAATTCAGATGGAGAAGATTTGGCCTATGTCACAGTAAGAATAGAAGACAAAGAAGGAAACCTGTGTCCAGAGGCAAATAATCTAGTAAATTTCTCGGTTAAGGGAGCTGGTGAATTACTTGCTGTCGATAATGGAAATCAAACGAGTTTAGAATCATTTCAAGGTAACAGCAGAAAGGCTTTTAACGGTATGTGTTTAGCTATTTTAAAATCATCTAAAAAGTCTGGGAAAATAGAATTAAGTGCTAAATTTAAAGGCTCAAAATCTAGCCGTATAATCATTCAAACAAAATGATTTTAAGGCTAAATAAAATTAATAATCGAAAATATATATAATTTATAATCCGTAAAAATCATATGAAAATGTACAAGTTAATCCTACTAACTTTTTTGTTTGTATCTGTTTCTATTAGCAGTCAAACATCCAACCAAAAATGGTTCGATACCTCGCTAAGTCACGAAGAAAGAATAGATCACTTAATAAAATCAATGACCTTAGAGGAAAAAACATCCCAATTGTTGGATGTTTGCCCTGCTATTGAACGCTTAAATATTCCAGAATACAATTGGTGGAACGAAGCATTGCACGGTGTAGCGAGAAACGGACGGGCAACGGTATTCCCTCAAGCTATTGCTTTTGGTGCTACTTTCGACGAAGATCTAATTTACCGTGTAGGAACAGCTATTTCAGATGAAGCCAGAGCAAAATATAATGAGGCTATCAAAATAAACAACAGAGGGAGGTATGCAGGTCTAACGTTCTGGTCTCCTAATATCAATATTTTTAGAGACGCACGTTGGGGGCGTGGTCAAGAAACTTATGGAGAAGATCCTTTTTTAACCAGTAGAATAGGGGTGAATTTTGTAAAAGGTTTACAAGGTGATAACCCTGATTATATGAAAGCAGCTGCATGTGCTAAGCATTATGCAGTGCATTCTGGACCAGAAGAATTAAGGCATGAGTTTGATGCTGTAGTTAATAAAAAAGATTTATTTGAAACGTATTTACCAGCTTTTAAAGCTTTGGTACAGGAAGCAAAAGTAGAAGGTGTAATGGGGGCTTATAACCGTACGTTGGGTGAACCGTGTACAGGGAGTCCTTATCTATTGCAAGATATTTTGAGAGACCAATGGGGTTTTAAAGGATACATTGTTTCAGATTGTGGTGCTATAAGTGATTTTCATAGGTTTCATAAAGTAACGAAAACACCAGAAGAATCCGCAGCTTTAGCTCTAATAAATGGTACTACAATTAACTGTGGAAATGTTTATAAAGTTTTAAAATCTGCTCTGGAGCAAAAATTAATCACGGAAAAATTAATTGATAAACGATTAAAAGAAAGTTTTTTAACGCGTTTTAAGTTAGGCATGTTCGATCCTATTGGTACAAATCCTTATGACAAAATAACGACAGAGGTTGTCAATTCAGAAGAGCATAGAGCCTTAGCAAGGGAGGTTGCCGAAAAATCGGTAGTGCTTCTAAAGAATAAAAACAATATTCTTCCTTTGAAGAAAGATACCAGAACGGTTTACGTCGTAGGGCCCAATGCATCTAGTGAAGAAGTTTTATTAGGAAACTACTATGGCTTAACGGGTAGTTCGCAAACCATTTTAGATGGTATTGTGAGCTCGGTAAGTGTTGGTACAAGTATTAATTATAAATACGGTGTTTTACCTTTTAGAGATAATTTAAACCCTATAGATTGGGCTACAGGTGATGCCGCTAAAGCTGATGTAACTATCGCTGTAATGGGAATTTCTGGTTTATTAGAAGGAGAAGAAGGTGAGGCATTGGCGTCAACCTTTAAAGGAGATAAAGACAATTTAAAACTTCCTGAAAATCAAATAAATTTCATTAAAAAAATTAGACAGAAATCTAAAAAACCACTGGTTTTGATTTTAACAGGAGGAAGTCCAATCGCAATTCCAGAACTTCATGATCTAGTTGATGCTGTTGTTTTTGCATGGTACCCTGGTGAAGAGGGAGGAACTGCTGTAGCAGATATTTTATTTGGAGATGTTTCGCCTTCAGGTAAGCTCCCTATAACTTTTCCTAAATCTATTGACCAATTACCTGCATACGATGATTATAATATGACGGGTAGAACTTATAAATATATGGTTAAAGAGCCTCTATATCCGTTTGGGTTTGGACTGTCGTACACAACATTTGCATATAAGAACTTAACAGTTGATCGTAAATATAAAGCTTCGGTTGAAATTACTAACACAGGAGATTATGATGCACAAGAAGTCGTACAATTGTACATTAGCTCACCTTTAGCAGGAAAAAAAGACCCGATTTACGATTTGAAAGCGTTTAAAAGAGTCCAACTAAAACCTGGTGAAACAAAAACAATTTCCTTTAATTTATCTAAAGAAACTTTTAATCAGTTTAATCAAGAAGGAAAAGAAGTTTTAAGAAAAGGAGATTATACTGTTTATATAGGTGGTTCGTTACCTTCCCAGCGTAGTTTGGATTTGGGAGCATCCAAACCTGCTTTAACAACGGTTAAGGTTAAGTAACTTAACAACTTATTTTTTATTTAGGCTTTAAAAACAGCTATTTACTTTTTTTAAACGTGAAAGCAAATAGCTGTTTTAGCATCCTATTCTTATTAACTTTACAACTTCTTTGACGATTTTCCCTTAATTTCATCCTTAATCAAAGCAGTATTTGATGAATTAGGATCTGTATCTCCAGAACCTTCAAAAACATCTTTAGCCCATTTATCGTGAAGTTTCCTTAACTTTTTAACAATCTTTGGATATTTCTTGGCATAATTTATTTCTTCTGGATTTTCATCATCTAAATTTGCTAAATAATATTCGGGCATTTCAAATTCTTTTTCAGGATGATTGGAGTATTTACCAGTAGTATCATACCCTTTGTAAATAAGTTTCCATGAGCCATCTTTTACAGCCCACATATGCTGCCACATCCAATGAAGTTCTTTGTGCTCTGTAGGCGCATCTTTATAAAGAATAATAGGCAAGGCACTTTTGCCATCAAGCTTATTTTTTGGAGTAGGAATATCCAGAATATCACAAATGGTAGGAAGAATATCTAAATTAACAATAGTTTGGTCTCTAACCTCTCCTTTAGGAAATTTTTTGGGATAGCTTATTATAGCAGGAACCCGTATGCCACCTTCAAAAAAACTACCTTTGGCACCACGCCACTTACCCGTATAACCGCCGCCGCCATTACCACCATAGCTAACATCCCAATTATAGTAATCTTCGGTAGAATGCCCATTGTCGCTCATATAAATCACTATGGTATTATCCTTAAGTCCAGTGGTTTCAATTTTATGTAAAACTTCTCCAATTTTTTTATCCATGGTAGAAATCATAGGAGCATAGGAGCTTCTTGGCCATTTCAAATGCTTGTATTGTTCTGTGAAAGTAGAATCTGCTTGCTCTGGATAATGTGGTAAATTAAAGGGTAAATACAAAAAGAAAGGCGTATTGGCATTTTTTTCTATAAACTTACTAGCTTCGGCCACCTGAAGATCTGGAAAATATTCACCATCTCTATGAATTTCTTTTTTGCCATCGTATAGATCATGAAATTGAGGACGTTGCCATTTCGCATGAAGAAAACGATGGGAGTAATAATCAATAAAGCCCCCTCTAAAACCAAAAAAAGTGTCGAAACCTTGGTCTAATGGCCCATGATCCATCAAGGCACCCAAATGCCACTTGCCAATAATGCCTGTTTTATAACCGTAGTTTTTTAGATGTTCTGCAATAGTAACCTCTTTTAAATTCATGACCCTGCCCACCTTATCGTTGGGAGAACATGATGTCCAATTATTAACACCACTTCGCTGTGGCGCCCTTCCTGTTAGCAATGAAGCTCGAGAAGGACAACAAACGGTATGGGCATACGCATGTGTAAACTTGACACCTTCTTGAGCCAAACCATCTAAAACAGGTGTTTTTATGTCTGTTGCTCCATATGAGCCTAAATCTAGAGTACCTTGGTCATCAACATAAATTAATACGATATTTGGGTATTTATCGGATGCTTTATTTTTATGATTTACAATGTTGTTTCTAGTTTGAGAATAGCTCGATGTAATGGCAACTAAAAAGAAAATGATAATTTTTTTCATAGGATAATTTATAATGGCTTTTGTCTGAGCAAATTTCTTACATAGACCATTATTTAGTTATCACAATTCTTGCGAATAATAACATTTTTATCCCAAGCATAATACTGATGACTTCAATTTTAGGTTTTTTAGCTGTTTTTTTGAAAGGCTAATCCGATTAAGTATAAAGATAAGGTATTGAAACCTGTCTTTATAATTGTAATAGTAATTAATACAAATATTACATGCATTAACCCTAAGCTATTAGAATGTTAATATGCAGATTTTAGAATAGTGTTGTGTTGTATTGTTTTGATTTTGAGTTGATTAAATTGTATTTTTTTGTTAGAAATATATTCTGGTTTCTAATAGATTAACACAATTCTTGCAAAGAAACTTCACTTTCTTATCTATTTGATTATTAAGGAATACCTAAAAATTAAGTGCTAAAATTTCTAATTTTTGAAATATTCGTGTCAATAAATGAGGTTTATTGAAAATACTTTTGTGTATAGAATAAACTAAATTAATGACCGTATGAAACAAACTAAAAACAAATTACTTTTCAAACCATTACAATTAGTACTTTTCTGCTTTTTGACTATTGCATTTTGCAATATTTCTAATGCACAGAGTATAAATGTAAATGGGACAATAACAGATAACCAGGGCGTACCATTAACTGGCGCATCAATAATTGTTAAAGGGACATCAAAAGGTGCCACAGCCGATTTTGACGGTAGCTATACGCTAACCGATGTGGATACTAATGGTACGATTATTATATCTTATATAGGATATAAGACTAAAGAAGTACCTGTAAATGGTAAGACTACTATAAGTACACAGTTAGAAGAAGATTTAGCTACCTTAGATCAGGTAGTTGTAGTAGGTTATGGATCTCAAAAACGTTCTCAAATTACTGGAGCTGTTGAGTCGATTGACACCGAGGCACTTACAAGAACAAACACAGCCTCAATTGATAATGCCTTACAAGGTTTAGCAGCAGGGGTGTCTGTAACATCTAATAATGCAACACCAGGAGGAGGTGTATCAGTTCGTATTAGAGGTGCAGGTGGTGTAAATGGAAGTGAGCCTTTATATGTTATTGATGGTTTTCCTATTTCGGTAGGAGGTAATGAAAATAGTAGTCCATTAACATCTATTAATCCCCAAGATATCAAATCTATAACGGTTCTAAAGGATGCGGCCTCGGCAGCGATTTATGGAACCAGGGCGGCAAATGGAGTTGTTTTAATTACAACAAAAAGAGGCCGCACAAGTCAAAAAGGTGTTGTAAGTATCAATACAAGAACGGGTTTTCAAAGAGTTGCAAATACGCTTGACTTAATGGATGCTCAAACTTTTGTAAGAACAACAAATTTGGCTTACCAAAATGCAGGGAGAAACATTCCTCCAGGTTTTGATAACCCAGAATCTTTTGGAGCTGGTACAGATTGGATAGACACAATTACACAAACAGCTCAAATGTCTGATATTCAGGCATCATTTTCAGGAGGTTCAGAGACAAGTAACTTCTTTTTATCCTTAGGTCGTTTTAAACAAGAAGGTACTGTTAAAGGATCTTCTTTCGAAAGAATTTCAACGCGTTTAAATGCTGATAAAAAAATTTCTGATAAGTTAAAAGTAGGTGCTAGTATTGGCTTTACAAGATCAAAACAAGAAGGTCTAGGAGCTTCTAGAGGGACTAATACAATACTGTCTTTAGCAACTCTATTTTATCCGACAATTCCAGTTTACGATGAGAATGGAAACTATGCACCAACGCCTGCGAATGGTTTTTATAAGCCACAAGTAAATCCATTGTTTACAGCAGAAGGACCAACAACGCCACCAGTTAGAAATAATTTTCAAGGAAATATTTATGCCCAGTATAAAATTTTACCAAAATTAGAGTTTAAAACGTCTGGATTTTATACTTTCAATAATACAGTTTCTGAAAACTACGGACGCATATTTGATTTAGGAGCAGCAGCTTCAACAGAGCAGTCTATAGCAAAGTCTCAAGTAACAAACAGTACGTTCTTAATTGAAAATACCTTAAATTATAATTTTAATGTTAATAGTCATTCTGTAGGGATTTTAGTTGGGCAAAGTTTACAACGTAGTAGATTTCAAAGTTTAAGGGTTTCGGGAGAAAATGCTAACGAAGGAGAACCATTAGTTGTTACAAATTTGACCCAAAACTTACAAATAAATGATTTTATCTCAGAAGAGAGTTTATTATCTTATTTTGGAAAAGTGAATTACAATTTCAATGGCAAATATTTAATGACTGCTATTGTAAGACGAGATGCTTCATCCAAATTTGGACAAAACAATAGATGGGGTACCTTTCCATCCTTATCATTAGGGTGGAGAATTTCAGATGAAAACTTCATGCCTAAAGAAACAGCACTATCTGGTTTAAAACTAAGAGCAGGTTGGGGGCAGGTTGGAGCCGATAATATTCAGAATTATTTATACTCTCCAGTCGTTGTACAAGGTTTTAATTATCCGTTTGGGAATCAAGATGGCGTTGTGCTTTCGGGTTCAGCTACTCAAGGAATTGCAAACCCAGATTTAAAATGGGAAACTGTAACGCAATATAGTGTTGGTATTGATGCAGATTTCTTTGATAATAGACTGAATATTGTTGCAGAATATTATAACAAAACACAAGAAGATGTATTGGTGGGCGTACCGCAATCTGCAGTAACAGGTATTTCAAATGGGAGAAATCAAGGAAGTCAAAGACAAAACATTGGAGAATTAGTAAATAAAGGTTTTGAATTTTCGGCAAATTATACTGGGAAAATTGGTAAGTTGGAATTTGGTTTAGGAGCTAATTTAACAACTATTCAAAATGAAATACTTAATGTGCCTGCTGCCATAAACAACTATAATTTTAGAGGAGGAAACTTAACACGTACCGAAAATGGAAGGAGTTTAGGTGAATTTTATGGTCTGGTAGCAGATGGTATTTTTCAAACGCAAGCAGAAGTAACATCACATGCAACTCAAAATGAGGATAACGCATCTGGGGATATTAGATATAAAGATCTATCTGGACCAGATGGAACTCCAGATGGTATTATTGATGATAATGATAGAACGTTCATAGGAAGTCCAATACCAGATTTTATCTATGGCTTTAACTTGAACTTACAATACAAAAATTTCGATTTTGCTTTGCAAGGAACAGGGATGTCAGGAAATGATGTATACAACATTTCTAAAGTTTTACTAACAGATTATACTAGAAGTGAGAATAAATTGAATATTACACCATGGTCTACAAGTAACCCTAACGCTTCTTACCCAAGAGCTATAGCTCAAGATGTAGGAAATAGCAATACTTCTAGTTTTTATGTTGAAGATGGTTCATTTACAAGAATAAAAGTAATTGAATTAGGATATTCCTTGCCTACTAGCTTATTAGATAAACTTGGTATATCCCAAGTAAGAGTATATGGTAACGTGTTAAACCCATTTACATTTACTAATTATTCAGGAACAGACCCTGAAGTAGGTAATGCGAATGGAAGCAACCTGGCTGCTGGTATAGATAATTTTGTTTATCCTATAGCTAGAGTGTTTTCAATAGGTTTAAATGCTAACTTTTAATTGTTAAAAAAAGATTATGAAAAAAATAAAATATATATTCATTTTAACGCTTGTCACTTTTTTGTCTTGTAACGAAGATATTTTAGAGCTGACAGACAAAAACGGTTTGAATTCTGATAACTTTATGCAGACCGAGAGCCAAGCTATTGAAGCCACTACAGCTGCATACGATCCTTTGAATCATTTGGGCCTGTATAAATTAACGTTTTTAACATTAGGAGAAATACCTACTGATAATATTATTAATGAAAATGGAGATGGAAATTTTGGACCTGATATGGTTAAATTGTATAACTATAATTGGGATTCTAACAATTTATATTTTAATGTAAGGTGGAATGCTGGATATAAAGGTGTAGCACGTACTAATTTTGTACTTGGGAATTTAGATAAAGTAACTAATTTTTCTAGTGGGAAAAGAGATGAAGTAGAAGGGCAGGCCTTATTTTTGAGGGCATTATATTATTACAATTTAGTAGCTGGTTTTGGAGATATTCCATTGGTTATTAGTTTGTTGACTCCAGCGGAGTTGAATACCATTGAGAAATCTCCTGAAGCCGATGTTTGGGCACAAATGGAAGCAGACCTTACTAGGGCGGCACAGTTATTACCAGCATCTTATCCTAGCGATCAGTTGGGAAGAGCTACCAAAGGAGCTGCTTATGGACTTTTATCTAGAGTAAAATTATGGACACAAGATTATCAAGGTGCAGAAAATGCAGCATCTGAGGTAGAAAGTTTAGGTTACGAATTAGTGCCAGCTGAAGATTTTGTTAAATTATTTGATGGGAGATTGGAAAATAGTACAGAATCTGTTTTTGAAATACAATTAATCCCTGGAAGAGGTAATTTTTGGAACGATGAAAAAGCTGAGACTTCTCTAATCATGCATATATTTCCAAGAATTTCTTGGGCTGTATATATGATACCAAGACAAACAGCAACTTATGATGTGGTTGCTGAAGCTTTTGAACCTAATGATATAAGAAGAGAAGCTTCCGTTCTTATTTCTGGTCAGGATGAAATTTATTATGCTTCAGTTGATAGAACGAGCACTTTCCCTGATTTGTCAATACATAGCGATTTTAGACTGGATTTACAGGTAGATGGGGCTTACCAAATGCGTAAATTTTTGCCCTACGATACAACAAACTGGCAAAGAGGTGGTGCCTTTTTTAATGAAGGTACTTCTATAAATATTCCTGTTGTTCGTTATTCTGAAGTTATACTTAACAAAGCAGAGGCTTTAGTCTTACAAGGGAAAACAGCCGAAGCATGGAATGAACTTGAAAAAATTAGATTAAGGGCAGGGCTAACCATGACAGGAATTAGTAATAGTGACCAAGCAGCATTGCTTGAACAGATAAAAAAAGATAGAAGATCTGAGTTAATGTTTGAAGGTCATAGATGGTTTGATTTAAAGCGGTGGGGAGATCTAGGAGATTTAACAGCAGCTGGATTGAATTATAGCGGACAGACCAATTGGCTTATACCACAACCAGAAAAAGATGTAAACCCAAATTTATAACAGGAGTTTGAGTTTAGTTTTAGTTAGTTGAAGCGGGAGAAATCCCGCTTTTTCTTTGAACTATAACGATCGGTTTTCTTTTAAATAGGCTGAAGGTGACGTGTTATAAACTTTTTTGAAACATTTAGTAAAGTATGATAAGTTGTTGAATCCAACATCAAAAGCAATCTGGGAAATATTTAAATCCTTTTCAACCATATATTCTGCTGCTTTTTTAATGCGATATTCACGAATAAATTCGTTTGCAGACATACCACTTATTGATTTTAATTTCCTGTAAAGTTGCATTCTACTAAAATTTAAACTGTTTCCTAATTCTTCAACACCAAATTGAGGGTTTTGTAAATTCTCTGATATGACCTCTTCGATTTTTCTTAAAAATTCATGTTCAAATTTGCTAACCTGAGAGTCTGGTTCTTTATTTTGTATGGTAGAAACTGAGAATTTTTCTTTTAAAAGGCGTCGTTGCTCTAATAGATTATTTAGAGTAACCATTAAATGTTTTACATGAAATGGTTTTGGAATATAAGCGTCTGCACCTACTTCCAAGCCTTCAATTTTATGCTCTATAGATGCTCTGGCAGTTAATAGAACAAATGGAATATGATTTGTTATATGATTTCTTTTAATATCATCGCAAAATTGAATACCATCCTTAATGGGCATCATAACATCGCTTAAAATAATATCTGGCACATGATCCAATGCTTTTTTTAAACCTTCATCACCATTATAAGCTTGTAATATTTTGAAATCGTTTCCAAGGGATTCTTTTATAAAAGTTTGTAACTCTAAATTATCTTCAACGACCAGTAAAACTGGAGTGTTTTCAGTTTTCGTTTTTTCTTTAACGCTCTCTTTTTCTATAACGGGTAGTTGCTCATATTCCGATTCGGAAACATTTATAAAATCACTTTTTGATGGACTTTGGGCTAGTGACTTAGAATGACTTTTAATTAGAGGAAGCTTCACTATAAACTCACTTCCAACATGCTCCTTGCTTTGTACACGTATGCTACCGTTATGAAGTTCTACTAAAGCCTTCGTGTAAGCTAAACCTATACCAGACCCCATAGAACTTGAACGATTAGAGCTATCAATTTGATAAAATCTGTTAAATATAAAAGCTATCTGGTTTTTTGGAATTCCAATTCCAGTATCTTTGACCGTGATTTTGATAGCGTTCACACCTTCTTTGTTAACAGTTTCAGCTTGAAGGTTCACATCTACATTTCCACCTTCGGGCGTATATTTAATACAATTTGATATCAAATTATTCACAATTTTTTCTAGCTTATCCCAATCAAAGAATGACTCTAGAGCAGATTCACTACTACTAAATGTTAATTTAATGTTCTGGTTTTCTGCCAAAAAATAAAAAGAATTTACTAGTTCTTTTATAAAGCTTACTAAGTCACCTTTAGTTGCATTTATCTTGACTTCATTGGTATCAATTTTTCTAAATTCGAGTACTTGATTGATAAGGTTATATAAGTTATTGGCATTCCGCTCTATGGATACTAACATGTTCTTAACTTTATCATCAACGCGTTTTGAGGAAATTAAATGTTGCAGAGGCCCTAAAATTAGGGTTAGGGGTGTTTTAAATTCATGCGAAATATTGGTAAAGAATTCTAATTTAACCGTATTGATTCTTTTTATATTTTCTTGTTCTAGCTTTTCTATTTTTAATTTGTTTTGATAATCATGATTAATAACTATAAAGTGTCTAAAAAGCAACATAAGACCAATAGCGATAAGACCATATATAGCATAAGCCCACCAGGTTTTCCACCAGAGCGGAAGTACTTTTATCTTTAATTCTTTAACGGTTTCATTCCAAACGTTGTCGTTATTTGATGCTTTTACCTTAAAGATATAGGTGCCAGGGTCTAAATTAGAATAGGCTGCGTAACGCCTTTTAGAATCTGTTTTGTTCCATGTTTTGTCGAACCCATCTAACATGTATTGGTATTTGTTTTGGTCTGGAGAAGCATAATGTAACCCAGAGAATTCAAAAGAAAAGGCATTAAGTTTATAGTTTAAAACAATTTCTTCGGCTTCAGAAATGGATTTTTTAAGAACTGAATGCCCTTCAATTTCTTCTCCAACATTTACGGATTCGTTAAATATTTTAAAATCTACAATCTCTACTTTAGGGAGAAATTTGTTAGGGCTAAAACTACTTGGATCAAAAGCATTAAAACCATTAATACCGCCAAAGTACATAAGACCATCTTGCCCTTTACAAAAAGCAAACTTTCTATAATTAAAGGCTTGAAGTCCATCATAAGTATTATAATTTGTAAAGGTTTCCTTTTCGGTATTAAACCTGTAAATACCATTATTTGAGCTAATCCATAAATTCCCTTTTTGGTCATCTAAAATGCCATAGAGTTCATCATTTGTCAATCCATGCTTTTTGTTGAATCTAACTATTTTCGGATTGTCATGCCTTAGTTCTTCGCTTGGAATCTTGTTTAACCCGCCTCCAAAAGTAGCAATCCAAATATTTCCTTTTAAATCCTCATATATTGAAAATACATTATTATTACTAAGGCTATTGATGTCTTTAGGCTTATTCTTAATGGTTATATATTTTTCAGGATAATTATTTGAATTTCTAATAACTTTTATAAGACCGCCTCCATAAGTTCCTACCCATAAGTTGTTTTTACTATCTTCAAACAAATACGAAATATTATTAGAACTTAGCCCTTGGTTACTAGTTGGATTATTTTCAAAGTGATATATTTTAGGAAGTTTTGAGCCAAACTCTTTTGGGGTAAATTTCATGAGACCATCTCCATCAAAAGACCCCATCCAGATATCACCAATTTTATCTTTTAGCATGATGGAGATATTATTAGAAGGTAAATTACTAGTCTCACGAGAGTAACTTATAACTTCTATTGATTCTGAGTTTTTTTGATGTTTGATTTGGTTTAAACCATTATCTTCGGTTCCTATCCATAAGTTTCCATGATTATCTTCACATATAGAAAAAACATTATCACTGCTAATAGTGTTTTTATTATTGCTATCATGTTTATATCTAATAAATGAAGCATTCCCATTTTTAAGTATTAACTTGTTTAAACCGCCATTATGAGTTCCAATCCAAATGGATCCAAAACGGTCTTCAAAAATATTGTTGATAATATTATCACTTAAACTCTTATTATCTGCGGCGTTAAATTTAAAATGAGCAATATTTTTTTTCTTTAAAATAACTTTATTGAGAGCACCAGAGATGGCTCCAATCCATAGTGTGCCAGAATGATCTTCAAAAATACTAGATACCTCATTACTACTTAAACTATTTTCATCGCGTAAGTTTTTTTTATAATTGGTAAAAATGTTTTCCGATTCATTAAACTTACTTAAACCTCCATATTTTGTGCCAATCCAGAGGTTGCCATTGTTGTCTTCGGTTATAGCGGTAATATGATTGTCTGGTAAACTGTTTTGATCATTTTCTTTATGAAAATATTTTATAAATTTTGAAGATCTTATCTCACTGATAACAAGTTTGTTTAAACCGTCTCTGGTACCTATCCATATGTTATCATTGCTGTCTGTAAATAATTTAGTTACAAAACTATTGCTTAAAGAAGCCGTTTTGCTATCGTTTTTCTTGTAGCGGTTAAACAGTAATTTCCCCTGTCTATTTATAGATACTTTGTTTAAACCATTTTTAGTCGCAATCCAGAGATTATTATTTTTGTCTTCTGTTATGGCCTTAACAAAATTATGTGACAAGCTTCCTTTTTTATCATCATTCTTATAATGGGAAACTTTGTACCCTTTACCATTTTTAATTAGCTGATATAACCCTATGTCGGTGCCAACCCACAATGTTTTATAACTATCTTCGTAAATGCAGTTTGGAACATTACTTATTGAAAAAAAATTGGAAGCATCTGTTGAAGGTATGTTAGTAAAGAAATTATTTGTATTTCTGTCATACCAGCATAGTCCATTTTTTGTTCCGATCCAAAGTTTGCCATCATGGTCTTCGTGTATGCTTAAAATATCGTTGCCTATTAATGAGGTATCATCATCGGTGTCTTTTTTGTATAGTTGAAAGCGATATCCATCATATTTATAAAGACCATTAAAAGAGCCAAACCACATATAACCCTTAGAGTCTTGAAAAATTGTTGTTACAGAGTTATGAAAAAGACCTTCTTCTGGCTTTAATTTTTCAAACTTTAATGTGTTATTTTCTAATATAGGAAATTGACTTTGGGCACTAGGTTTAAAAGAAAATAGAAAAAAAAAGACGGAAATTATTACAAACCTTATTCTCATTAAATATGTGAAGTTTAGAGGGTAAAAGTTACGATTTTATTATGACTAAATAAAAAGCTTAATCCTATATTTAATGAGGTAACTAAATAACTCTAAATCAAAAATAAATAAAACTTTGATCTATAACAAATACCTATAGTTAGGTTTTCAAACCTGAAAATTGTAACATAGGAGAGATATTTGAATTTAAGGGGCAATAATTACTTCGAACAAATTTGCTGATTTAAATGGTTCTAAATCTTTTTCTAAAATCTTGGTTTGCCAAGCATAAACTTTTTTAAGGTTTTCCATTTTTGAAAAATGCTCTAAGCTCTTTTTTGTAATGCTTGTTTTGTAAAGATTGATACTATTAAGATTTGAAAGGTTTTTAATTTCTAAAACTCCAGTGTCTGTTATATGGTTTTTACTGATAACCAGTTTTTGTAAATTTTGGAACTGATTTATTAGCTTCATATGCGAGTCATTCAATTGGTTATTTTCTATATATAACCACAGGATATGATCTTTGATTTTTGATAGTTTTTGAAGTTTTATATCGAGTTGATCGGCATTAGACTCGGCAATAGTATTTGGGGGTAGGAGAACTTCGTATAAATTAGATTCATATACCAACTCTCGAAGGTTAAAGCCTTCAGACAAAATATCGTTTAAAACGGCATCGTCAATAGCTCCAATAGTTGGTAAATCAACTTCTCCTTTTTTCTTACTACCAAGGCCAAGCATGTTTGATGCGATTTCCAATACCTGATCGGGAGTTTCAATAGAGCCAATGTTACTTTCAAAATCGGCATTGGCATTATTAATCCAATATGTCAAGATGGTAATTTCCTCTTCGGTTAATGGTGTTTTGCCTTCTGGCGGCATGAAATCATCATGATGAGGATTTAACAAGACGCGACGAACGAGTTCTGACTTTGAGGCATTTCCTGCTATTAGAACATCTCCATTTTTCCCGCCTTTTAATATGGATATGCTATCATGCAGCATCAAACCACCTTTCTTTTTATCTGTGTTATGGCAGCTGGTGCATTTATTTTCTAATATAGGGTTTACCAAATAGCTGTAAACCTTAGCATCTTCAATTTTACTTATAGGAGCTAGAGGGTGCTTTTTTTCTTTACCAAATGGGGCGTATTTTGTTAAATAGCCGCTGCCATGGGTGAGATTTCCTCCATAATGCCCTGTAATACTTAACAAAACAACAATTAGAGTGAGTAAGGAAATATTTGATTTTATATTATTAAGCTTGGGTAGGTTTATTTTTTCAACCCGAATTAACCAAGCTAAAAATGTGATAATTGTAGTTGCAATACCAAACCAGAAATGGATATCTAATGTATCTTCGGAATAATCACCACCCTGAGACAGCATATAGCCTAAAATACATGCTAATGCAGCACTTATGGCTCCACTTAACAAAGCTAAAGGAATAGCAGATGTTAAAGCTGGACTATTTTTCCATTTACTGTAAAGCTCTAGTAGGAAAGCAAAAAATAAAAAACCGATAGGTAAGTGGACTATAAGTGGGTGAAATCTTCCTAAAAATAAGACAAAGTCTGTCGCTTCATTCATAAAATAAATTGTAAATAATTTATACGCGTTCTAATTTTATTGGTGCTGTTTTATTGGCATTCCACTGACAGATATACAGGTTTTTATCCTCATCAACACAGACATCATGTCCATGTAAAATAGGCTTTTCAGGCAACTGATAAGATTTTTGAAGTGCATCACTTTTATATTCTGGGGCTGTACCACCAGGGTTTGAAACCACTTTGTCACCATCTAAAATGGTTACAAAACCAGTATGTTCTTTCCAAGTTGTTCTGCCAACTTTTGGTTGCGACCAACACACGCCTGCATATAGATTATTATCGTCTAAAACAGGGCGGCAAACCTGCATGTTAGGAAGGTGTAAAGTTTTTACATATTTTCCATCGAGTGTATACCATTTAAAAGACTGCTCATTTCTTGATGTACAAATAACTAAAGGATTGTTTTTATCTCGATAATCTATAGCAACACCATGGGCATTCGATAATTTATAATTTTCATCAGGATTATCTTTGCCTCCCCAATGTCTTATATATTGACCTTTTGAATCGTATTGAATAATATAATCCATACCATAACCATCGGCAACATATATATCACCATTTGGACCTACAGCTGTTTCGGTAGGGCAAAAATGATCCCCAGGTTTATAAACACCAATAGTTTGTGGATGCCCTATATCGAAAACTACACGACCATCTGTAGTTGTTTTAGAGATACGGCCGTTATGTTTGGTCCATTTTCCAGCTTTACTTAAATACCATCCAGAATCTGCCAGAAATAAATAATCTTCGCCACCTTCATTTGATATGGTTAAACCATGTCCTCCAGGATACGCAGTGCCCCAATAATCTAATAATTTACCAGATTTATCAAAAATTAACACGTTATTTTGAGGGTGATCTCCAATCATTATTAATCGTCCTTTACTGTCCATTTGCATTTCATGACAGTTTAATAGTGGTGTCCTAACGGAGCTTAATTGGGCCCAATCGTTTACAACTTTATATGTATAGTCTCCATGTCCCAATATAACATCTTTTGCAGGTTGTCTCTTTTTTAAGATATTAATAGCAAATGAGGGTGTAGAGGCAAGAGCAGCACTGGCCAATCCTGTTTTTTTTATAAAATTTCTTCTTGATGACATAATTTAAGGGTTAGTTAGGTTAATAAATCTTTTACAACGTGACCATGCACATCTGTTAGTCGGTAGCGACGTCCTTGGTGTTTAAAAGTCAATCTTTCGTGGTCTATTCCAAATAGGTGTAACAATGTAGCATGAAAGTCATGTACATGCAGCGGATCCTTGGTTACATTATAGCTAAAGTCGTCTGTTTCGCCATAAGAAAAACCAGGTTTTACACCAGCTCCTGCCATCCACATGGTGAATGCTTTTGGGTGATGATCTCTACCATAATTTTTATCGGTTAATTGACCTTGAGAATATACCGTTCTTCCAAATTCGCCCCCCCAAATAACAAGTGTGTCATCCAACATACCGCGTTGTTTCAAATCTTTAATCAATGCTGCGGTACCTTGGTCGGTTTTTTGGCATTGGTTTTTTAAACCACCAGGGCAGAAAAGATGTTGATCCCATCCTTGATGATATAATTGCACGAATTTCACACCTTTTTCTAAAAGTTTTCTAGCCATTAAACAATTAGCAGCATAGGTTCCAGCATCTCTACTATCTTTTCCATACATTTCAAAAATATGGTCAGGCTCGTCTGATGTGTCTGTGACTTCAGGTACAGAAGTTTGCATTTTATATGCCATTTCATATTGTGTCATTCTCGCCTGAATTTCTGGGTCACCATAAGCATCATGTTGAATAGTGTTTAATTTATCTAAATAATCCAACATTTTTTTACGATCGTTACCATCATAATTATCAGGGTTGTTCAAATATAATACGGGATCTTTTCCAGATCTAAATTGTACACCTTGATGTTCGGTAGGTAAAAAGCCATTACCCCATAAACTTGCTTTTAGAGGTTGGCCTTTTCCATTTTTTGAAACCAAAGTAATGAAAGTGGGTAGGTTTTCATTATCTGAACCTAAACCATAGCTTAACCAAGATCCTATAGAAGGTCTGCCTGGTAATTGGTGCCCAGTTTGAAAAAAGGTAATTGCTGGTGTATGATTTATTTGATCGGTTTGCATGCCTTTCATAAAACATAAATCATCAACAACTTCAGATAGGTGTGGCATAAGCTCACTCACCCAAGCTCTAGATTCACCATATTGTTTGAAATTGAATACAGAAGGTGCAATGGGAAGAGTAGATTGACTACCACTCATACCAGTAAGTCTTTGTCCACCAATGACAGACTTTGGTAAGTCTTGACCAAACATATCAACCAATTTGGGCTTATAATCAAATAAATCCATTTGCGATGGGCCACCACTTTGAAATAAGTAGATAATACGCTTTGCTTTTGGTAAATGGTGAGGTAGGCCTAAGCGGTTTTTATTATAATTAGCTAAAATAGCTTCGGTGCTATCTGGTGTACCAATAGAGCTCCAAGCCTTTTCGGTATTTAACAAACTTCCCAATGCTAATGCACCTAGGCCTAAAGACGTTTTCTTTAAAAAATGTCTTCGGTCTATTTGCTTTTCAACACTTTGTAAATCTTTGTTATTAGATTTTAATATATCATGATGATCACACATGGCTCTATGTTTTTTTATTCAATATTATCGTTTTGTTATAAAAGCATCAGAATTTATAATTGTTGATGCTATAACTGCATTTGCAGCGACCAAGGCTTTATCGTCATTTTGAGCAATTTTATGCTCTCCAAGACTAATCCAGCCTTCTGCTTTTGCTTCATTTTTTCTGAATTTTTCCAACTCAGATTTCTGTAAATCCTTTAGAATTTCAAGTTCATTAGCATTTATAGTTCTTCCTGTAAGTTTTCTAAATGCTTTAGAGATGCCTTCATCTAAATCTTTATAGGTTGTCATTTTTTTACCTAAAACACGAGCAGTTTCGATAAAAGTGGGGTCGTTCAATAACACCAATGCTTGTAGCGGTGTATTGGTTTCTTGTCTTCTGGTAGTACACAAATCTCTTGTAGGTGCATCAAAAGTTGCAATTGTAGGGTGTGGCACTGTACGTTTCCAAATGGTATACATACTTCTTCTGTATAATTCTTCGCCTGATCCAACATGATATGTATCGCCGTTTACTTTCCATAAACCAGCGGGTTGATAAGGACTCACGCTTTTTCCACCAATTTTGTTACTTAATAATCCAGATGCAAATAAAGCATTATCGCGAAGCATTTCTCCAGATAGTCGTTTGGAAGGACCTCGAGCTAAAAATTTATTTTCTTTATCAAAACTTAATAATGCTTCACTGGCAATACTACTTTGTTGGTAGGTATTAGACATCATAATGAGTTTATGTAGTTTTTTTACGTCCCATCCAGATTCCATAAACTCTATAGCCAACCAGTCTAATAATTTTGGGTGACTTGGCAATTCTCCTTGGTTTCCAAAATCTTCAGAAGTCTTTACAATACCTCTGCCAAAAATATTTTGCCAATAACGGTTAACGGTTACTCTTGCTGTAAGTGGGTTGTCTGGATGCGTTAACCATTTGGATAAACCAATTCTGTTTTTAGGTAAACTGTCTGGAAATGCAAAAATACGTTCTGGAGTATCTGGGAAAACCGAATCGGTAGGTGAGTCGTATTGTCCTCTGTCCAAAACGTAAGCCTGTCTTGGCTTTTCCATTTCCTTCATCACCATAATTTCTTTGATAGGCTCTATACTGTCCACATACTGTTTTCTACTTTTTTGTAATGCTTTTAGAGACGCTTTATAGTTTGAAGATTTTGTTTCTATAAAGAATTCATTAAGAAGTTGCTTTTCTGAATCAGAAAGGTTATCGCTAGATTTTGAAGTTAATTGTTTTAAGTGGTTTTTATTAGTAATTTGAAGTACTTCAAGTGTTGTCAATTCACGATTAAAAACTAATAAATCGTCTATAACACCGTTTCTTAGACCTTTCCCTCTCCAAATAGCCCCAATTCTTAAACCAGGTTCTGTTTTTCCATTATAAAGTCCTATAGACTGATTTCTAAATACAATATCTTTATAAAGATTATCTACTAAAGTTTTGGTTTTCAACTTCTTCCCATCAAGATAAATACTAACACCACTTGCTTTGCTTGATCCGTCGTAGGTCATCGTTAATTGAATCCATTTTTCTTTTGGAACATCAATTAAAGATTGTGTAACGATAGCATTATCAGGCCATACATGGGCTAATAGGGCTTCAATTTTATTGTCTTTAATATTTAAGTGATAACCACGGTAACTATGCAGTTCGGGACCTTGCATTTTATGAAAAATCACGCCGTTTTCAAGGTCTTCTGGTATAAATACCCGAATACCTATACTAAAAGATTCATTTCTTTTGTAGATGCCAATTTCGTCTAACTCCATCCAGGTATCTCCATCCATACTAAGTCCATAGCCAGAAGCCCCTTCTTTAAAAACCTGCTTTTGATTATCAGCAAATTGTTGGCGCATTCTAATGTTTTTATTTGATGCATTTGGGATTTTATTTCTTAAGCTTTTTTGATTAAAGTCAAAATCGGCAACCAAACCAGATGGGTTCCTATTTGTATTAATACTTTTGTAACCTTCTTTTGAAATCCAATTTTCCGCTTTTTCAGATTCTGAAATAGCCACTTTCTTTGTAGCTTTTTCTTTGTCATCAACTAGTGTTTCTAAATATGCAATAAGCTTTTCTTCTTCTTCTGTAGGGAGTAACATGGTAGGGACTGGTGTTGCTAAATCCCAAGGGATAAGCCCTGTTTCATTTACATTATTGAAGAAACTGTACATTTCAAAATGATCTTTTTGAGATATAGGGTCATACTTATGGTCATGACATTTGGCACAAGCAACGGTTAAACCCAAAAAAGCTTGACCTACTGTTGCTGTTCTGTCTGAAACATATTCTGAACGGAATTCCTCATCTATAATACCACCTTCAAGATTTTGGGGATGTAATCTGTTAAAAGTTGTTGCTAGCCTTTGCTCTCTAGTAGCGTTAGGAAGCATATCTCCAGCCATTTGCCACAAAACAAATTGATCGTATGGCATATTTTCGTTAAAGGATTTAATAACCCAATCTCTCCATGGTGATACATCTCTAAACCAATCCACACTATAACCGTGGGTGTCTGCATAGCGCGCTAAGTCCATCCAGTCCAGTGTACGTTGTTCGCCATAAGCGGTTGATGCTAGAAGTCTGTCAATTTGTTTTTCATAAGCATTATCAGATGTGTCATTTAAAAAGGCATCCAATTCTTCTAGAGTAGGAGGCAGTCCTGTTAAATCTAGAGAAGCTCTGCGTAACAATAGTTCTTTGTCTGCTTTTTGAGACAATGTCAAATCTATTTGTTCTAATTCCTCTAATACAAAATTATCTATAGGATTAGCAACTTGTTTTTCATTTTTTACTTTTGGGACTTCATATTTTTCGGGTTTTATGAATGCCCAATGGTCTTTATACTCCGCGCCACCTTCAATCCATTTTACAAGTACTGCCTTTTCATAATCAGTTAATGATAAATGAGAACTTGGTTCAGGCATGACAAGTTTGGGATCATCTGTCATAATACGATGATAAAACTCGCTTTTTTCTAAATTTTTAGGTTTTATAGCAAATTTACCAGGACTTTCTGAAAGTTCAGAATAAGCTAAATCTGCCGTGTGAAGTTGTAGCCCTCCTTTTATATTGTCTTTGTCTGGACCATGGCATAAAAAGCATTTATCCGATAGGATGGGTTTTACATGTTGATTAAAATCTATTTTTTTAGGGAGCTTTTCATATTCTATATATACACTTTCAGGTAGATCAGGTCCACCACAAGCATAAAAAAGTACCATCCCAATTAAAAGGAAACAATATCTCATACCTTATTTTAACTATGTTTTGTTGCTATTATTACAAAATTAGTAGTAATCTGTATAAACAACCTATTGAAATCAGGCTAAAAAATGTACATTTCCGATATTTTATATTTTATATTAAAATATAAAAGTCTAAATTTATTGCGATCAATATAAAATTAAGAAAATAATTACGTTTAAATGAATGAGTTATTGCAGTTCTTAAAACTAAGTATATTACACGTTGGATATGCTAAACTGGATGATACATGGCACTATGAAAATGTGATAAGTCCATTTGTAAGATTATTTCTTGTAACGAAAGGTAATGCGAAAGCGTATTATACAAATCAGTCTTTTGATTTAAAAAAAGGCCATATGTATTTAATTCCTAGTTTTACCTATAATGATTATAGTTGTGATAACTATCATGAGCAATACTATACAGGTTTTTTTGAGGAAATAAAACTGGGAATGTCTATTTTTAATTTAAAGCGATTTAAATATGAAGTTGAAGCAAGTACGGCTGATTATGATTTATTTAAGCGTTTAACGGAAATTAATCCAAATAAATCTGTTTTGGAAAGTAATCCTCAAGCACATATAAATAATACATTAATAGATTATAACAATCCAGTACCTACTATTTTAAATCATGATATAGAAACTCAGGGTATATTATCAATATTATTGTCCCGATTTGTAAAACCTTCTGATATTTTTTCTAGTAAGGGAAGTTTTAAAGGAGATCTAAATAAGGTATTAATATATATTGCGAAGCATCTAGATGAAGATATAACGGTTGCACGCCTGGCAAGGTATTGTAATTTAAGCTCAGATCATTTTTCAAAAAGTTTTCATGCTAAGTTTAACATAACACCTAGTAAGTATATCCAATTAAAGCGCATTGAACGTGCTCAATTTTTATTGCTTTCAACCAGTGATTCTTTAAAACAGATAGCAGAAAAGGTTGGGTTGAATAATTTGTCATATTTCTCGAGGAAATTCACGGAAATAGCAGGTATAAGCCCAGCTAAGTTTAGAAAGCAACAACTTAATTTGTAACATGATGGCAAATCAATTTCAATCTTTGAAATTAAAATTAATAAATGTTGGTTATAATAAACTTGACCATGATTGGGATTTCGATAACGTAATTAGCCCTTTTACACGATTATATTTAATAACCAAAGGGGATGCGTTTGTTTATCACAACAAAAGAAAATTTCATTTGAGTCCTAATAATATGTATTTAATTCCTAGCTATACGTATAGCAGTTATAAATGTAATTTAAGTCATGAACAATATTATATAAGTTTTTTTGAAGAATTAGGCAGCGGATTATCTATTTATAATTTTGTGAATTTTAATTATGAAGTCAAAGCCTCTAAGCTCGATGAAACATGTTTTAAAAGGTTACTGTACTTAAATCCAAATAGACATTTAACCAACTATGATCCCGAACATTATGATAATTATCCTGTGTTACTGGGGTCTGAAAAAAAGAACACCGAACTATCTGCCAGTAATTTTATTGAAACTCATGGTATTGTAAAATTATTAATGTCGAAGTTTATTGATGCTAGTATAGCTCCTAATAAACCGAATAATACTAATTTAGATCGTGTTTTAAATTATATCTCAGAAAACCTACATGAAACGTTAACCTTGACGGTTTTGGCCAATTATTGTAATATGAGCAAAGACCATTTTTCTAGAAGCTTTAAGAAGCATTATGGGCTAAGACCAACTAAATATATTCAAAATAGACGTTTAGAGAGGTTTTTACTTTTATTGATAACTACAAATTATTCAGTTAGAGAGATTGCACTTAAAGTAGGGTTTGAAAACTATACTTACTTTTTAAGATATTTTAAAGAACGTATGGGAAAGACTCCTGTTGAATTCAGGAAAGAACATATTGTTGTTTGACCAAATTAGTTTGACACTTTAGATTTGTTCTTTTTGATCAAAAATGTTATTATTACTGTGTCAGGCTATCATTTACTAAATCTAATTAGAAGTGAAAATAATAGTCCTTGAATACATTCAAAAATAATTTTTTATCATCAATTCCTAATTATTGACTTATTTGAAAATCGGACCTTAATCCAATTAAACAGAAAGAGGGCCAAGGTTGTATATTGAATTTTGTTCTCTTGGATTACATGAGGAGAATGATATAGTAATACATCATCTACATATTTATTTAATTTACTATCGGTAAATTCAATTTCCATGGTTTTACCTAAGCTTTAGAGAATAATGGCAACACCAGCCAGCCAAATTGCAATTGATTTAACCCAAGTCCATCTTCCTGTTAATGGATTCAAAAGCAGTATTTTTTTCTTGTTTTGCATCATCACTAGAGCAAGAAGTTTTTAATGTTAAAAAAGGGTAAAGAATAATAAAAATATACGATTAAGGTTACTTCTGTGAAAGTAAACACTTGTTTTTATAAAGATTTAGAGTCTAAAAATTGAAGAAGGTTAGTTACAAATGTGAAGATTTTAATCGTCAAATAACTGAGCCAAGTCTAAAAATTATTTCTAAAATAACTGAATCTAAAGCTTTGAACAATTATTCCACTAAGAAAATTTCAAGTTTTGAATGCGGCAAATGGCTGTGTTTTGGTTTTGAGTTACTCATTTGAAATCTATAAAAATAATTTGCTAGTAAAGATGCCTTAACACATTAGTAGGTTTTCATCGTTGTGTTTAAAAAATGTTAATGGATGTGGTTTATTATGTAGTAAATTGAAAATAAAAACTATAAATTTTTGTAAAGTTATTAACACGAACACGAAACTAAATTTAAAAGCTAAAAAGTAAAAATGTTCCAGATATAGTGGGTAAATCAATTTTTAGTCAAGTTAATCAAGTTTCAATTCATAAACATTTTACCGATGAGAGGTGTTCAAAAAAATAATCTAATTGTAAGTAAAGTTTTTGTCAAGTTGTATTTAAAGCTTGTAAACATCAAATCTTCTAATTTTACTCTGTTAGAAATATCTAATTCGCAAAATAACCATGCATATTATGAGAAATTAATATTTGTGTTACAGGGAATTGATATTTAAGTAAACTAAACTTTAAATAATTTAAAACTAACTTTTTTATGAAAAAAATGAAAAACTCTTGGTGGAAAATATTAACGTTCTCGTTAATATTTCTGAGCCTTTGTTTGTCAAAAACACATGCGCAAAACGGCAATGTTAGAGGTCTGGTCAAGGACAACTTGGGGGTACCCTTGCCTGGTGTAACTGTACTTATAGAAGGAACAACAACAGGGGCAACAACTAACTTTGATGGAAAATTTGATATTAAAGCATCTACAGGCGATGTTTTGGTTTTTTCCTATATAGGTTTTAAGACTGTTAAAAAAACGATAGCTTCTACTTCTGAAGCATTGTCAATTATATTACAAGAAGATACAGAAGAACTAGATGAAGTTGTTGTTGTTGGATATGGTACTTTAGAGAAAAAAGAGCTTACAGGATCTCAGGTTTCTTTAAAGTCTGATGATATTAATAAAATACAAGCTGTTTCCTTTGAAGAAGCATTACAAGGTAAAGCAGCAGGTGTTTTAATTACAAGTACTCAGGGAGGACCTGGTGATGCAGCTTCCATTCAAATTAGGGGAGCTACATCTATTAATGCAAGTAGCGCTCCTTTATATGTTATAGATGGCGTTGAAATAGACGGTGATGCCGTTGGTACTAGTGGGGCAACAGAAACAGGATCAGTTGCTAGATCTAGTCCACTATCTTTAATAGACCCAAATAACATCGAATCTATTGATATCTTAAAAGATGCGAATGCAACATCTATTTATGGTTCTCGTGGTGCTAATGGTGTTGTAATTATTAAAACCAAAAGTGGAAAAGGAAAAGATGGTAAAATAACACTGGATTTAGATGTTTCTACTGGTGTTCAGACAATTGCTAATCAAATTGATATTTTGGGTCCTCAAGAATATGTCGATTTTATGAGAGATGCTTTTCCTTGGGATCCTACGCAAACTACTACTCGTTTTTCACAGTTGGCTTTTAGAGATAATAATGGTGGCGATTTGCCTTTAAATGATATAACACCAGATGGTAATCCTCGTTTCCCTATTAGAGATTTTAGAGATGAGATTTTTAGATCAGCTATTATCAATAAATATAGTTTAGGCCTTAGATCGGGTAGTGATAATTCTTGGTTTAGCGGGAATATGAGTTATACGAACCAAGAAGGTATTGTAACAAACACAGATTATGAAAGAATCCAGGCATCTATAAATGTAGGAGGAAATGTTTCTTCGCGTCTACAAGTAGGTGTTCAGGCAAGTGGAGGTAGAAGTGATCGTTCTGGTATTATATCAGCGGCTCCAGATGCTGGAGGTAGAGGTGGTTTTGGTGTAATTACCAATTTGGCCTTAGCGCCACCTGTGCAAGGCCGTATTGATTCGGGAAGAAACGGTCTTGCTGGTAATAATATTGTAAGAGATGAAACGGGCTTTGTAACAGAGATTAATGGTAGATTTATTATAAATCCTGTGACCCAAGTAAATGAGACGGTAAGTAAAAGTAGTGAACTTTTTGGATTTATTTCTGCTTATCTCGAATATAAGTTAACTGATGATCTGAAATTTAGAAGTTCTGTTTCATTTAACTCTTATACTAATACTGGGCAAGTGTATCTACCAAGTACATTTGGTTTTGGTCGAATACAACGAGGTATTGCGACGTTGAGTTCTTTTAGCACATCTAGGTTTCAAACTAATAATACATTAACATTTGATAAATTGCTCGCAGAAAAGCATAAATTCAATGTGGTATTAGGGACTAGTTTATTGTCTAATGAAACTAGAACACAAGTAACCCGTGCTACAGAATTCCAAAGTGATTTGGTAAACCTTGATGATATCGGTTCTGGAACGAATATAGATATAGATTCGGGAAGACAAGAAAATGGGCTTTTAGGTATTTTTGGACGTGTCAATTATTCATATGATGGTAGATATGTTTTAAATGTAACTGCTAGGACAGATAAATCTTCTAGATTTTTCCCTGGTTCTACACAATGGGGCTTTTTCCCTTCTGTAGGTGTGACATGGAATGCAAGTGAAGAAGCATTCCTTAAAGATTCTGATTTTTTAAGCAATCTTAGGTTCAAAGCAAGTGTTGGGCAAACTGGTAACGATAAAATAGGTGTTTTTCAGTCGCAACTAGCATTTAACAGTACAAGATTTATTGATTTTAGAAATGCAGGTAATACTTTAAATGCAGCTACAGTTAGAAATGGTTCTAGAAATAATGGTTTCTTCTTGTCTAGAGTATCCAACCCAGATTTAACATGGGAGACTACCACTCAATATGATGTTGGTACAGAAATAGGGCTTTTTAAAAATAGAATAAACATAGCAGCAGATTGGTTTAATAAAGTTACCGATGATCTATTATTGGAAAGACCTATTGCGAGTCAAGCAGGTTTTCCTTTCGTTTTAGAAAATACAGGTAGAGTTGAAAATAGAGGGGTTGAGCTTGCTTTTAGAAGTGTTAATATAAACAAAGGAGACTTTACTTGGACGACAGATTTCAATATTAGTTTCGTAGAGAACGAAGTCATTTCTTTAGGAGGTGTTCAGGAGGAGTTTACTGTTACAGCATCAGCAGGTTCTAGTGTCTCTAACGACTTTATTGTAAGAGAAGGGTTTCCTATAGGTTCTATATATGGTTTTGTGAGTGATGGTACATATCAGTTTTCTGACTTTGAAGAATTTGACGGGCTTAGCAATGCTGAAGCAATTGAATTGTATAGAGTTAATCCGAATTCTGATAGGTTAAGAGCATCTGGAGGTGATAGTAATGCTAGTGTCTTTACTTTAAAAGATGGTGTGGCAGCAACAGGTGCAGGTGGTAACAGACCTGGGCAACAAAAATTGGCTGATTTAAATGGTGATGGTGTCGTTGATACGGGTGACTTAACTATTATTGGTGACCCTAACCCAGATCATTTTGGTGGAATGACGAATTCATTTAAATATAAGGCTTGGGATTTATCTGTTTCTTTAAACTGGAGATATGGTGGCGATATATATAACAAGAATAATTTTCCAGGTTTTAACGTTACTAACTTCGCCAATAAATATGGTGTAGCAAGAGATCGTTGGTCACCAAATAATCAAGATACCCGTGTTCATAGTCTTTATGGCCGTGTTTTAGAAACAGGTTTTGCCAATGTTTCTGATTTTATTGAAGATGGCTCATTTTTACGTTTGCAAAACATAAGTGTTGGATATAATTTTCCATCAGATGTAACCAAAAGATTAGGCCTTGCTCAATTACGTATGTATGGGGCAGCAGACAATGTTTATGTTTGGACCAACTATTCAGGGTATGATCCAGAAGTTAGTGTGGCTGGAGGGGCAAATTCAGCATTGACTCCTGCAGTCGATTTTGATGCCTACCCAAAGGCAATCACAGTTAGATTTGGAGTAAAAGCAACTTTTTAAAAAAAAAAATTATGAAAATATTAAATAGACCTTTATTATTTTTAATGCTACTTGGTTTAAGTTTTGTCATTACAAATTGTGAAAGGGAAACTACTGAAAATAATACGACCACAGCTTCTTTTAATAGTTTTGAAGAACTGGTTCAAGGCCGTTTGTCAAGTATTTATGCGACATTACGTTCCAATGCGGTTTACAGACAAGGAGGTATTTTAGGAACTTGGAGTGATGTTGGGATAGACACACATAGTGGAACGCTTTTCCCAGTTGAATATAATCCTTTATATGCTTACACATATAGTTCAGGTTCCTTGCTTATAGGCCAGACTTGGACAGAATATTATATTGCTATAAAACAAATTAATACTTTTTTAGGGCAGATAAGAACTTTTGAAGGCTCTTCAACAGAAGCAGAAAGAAACCCAGTAATAGCAGAAGCTAGATTTTTAAGAGCGCTCTTTTATTTCGATTTAGTTAAAATATGGGGAAATGTACCATTGGCTGTTGATGAAGGTATTACGTTAGATGTTGTTAGACAAGATGCGAGTTTGCCAAATTCGCCTGCTGACGAAGTTTATTTACAAATTATTGAAGACCTTGAATTTGCCAAAGCGAATGGACCATCAAGAGTGGGTTCAAATCCAGATGTTGCATCAAGAGAGGCGGCTCAGGCACTTCTAGGTAAAGTATACTTACAAATGACAACCACAAAGGAATTTGGTGGTGTAGAAGGTGGTATTGATGCCAGTGGAAACCCTGTAAGTGTTACTGAACGTTTTACCCAGGCTGAAAGAGAGTTGCGTGAAGTTATTACATCTGGTGCTTTTGCTTTAGAACCAAATTATTCAGATATCTTTTCAAACGAAGGCAATAATGAAGTTATATTCTCTGTTGGCTACAATGGTCCTAATAATCAGGTTGGTGGTGATTTTGGAGATTTCTTAGGTGAAGGAAACATTAGAGACGGAGGTTCTTTTGCAGCTTACAGAGCAAATGTAGATTTTGCATTGGAGTTTTTACGACCAGACGGTATCGTAGATCCAGACGGAGACTGGTCGACCATATCACCTACGAATCTTTTACCTGCTGGTAACCCAGATTTTATTAATGTTGGTAACCAAAATTTTAGAAATGAGGTGTTATTACTAGGTGCAGATCATTTTGTTGGTGACGAACGTTGGTCTCATAATATCGCAAGGTTTAATCCTGCAGATTTGGCTTTGATACTTAGAGGTGATAGAGAAGATACGGAATTGAACAGGTTTAACCTAAATCTTAATTGGACAAGATGGAGTCCGTACAAGTATATTAAGCCGATACCAAATCCGAACAGCCCAGGTGATGGCACGATAGATTTTCCATATTTGCGTTATGCAGATGTATTGCTTATGGAAGCAGAAGCACTAAATGCTTTAGGAAGAACGAATGATGCAAAGGATTATGTAAATATGGTTATAGCAAGATCTATTAAGCCGCAAATTCTTACTAGTATCCCAGAATTTGTTGATCCAAATGCCAGTCCTCAGGTTCCAGTAAATTATGTTATTCCAACGCAAACAGCGCCTGGTACACCAGCAAGCATTCTTAACGCCGCTATAAATAACAACTTGGAGAGTACCGACCCAGATGACTATTTGTTGCCAGATGGTTTATCTCAAGATGAAATGTTGGATGCCATAGTATTAGAGAGAAATAAAGAATTATGTTTTGAAGGTAAGCGTAAGGATGATTTAATTAGAACAGGGAGGTTGGATGATATGATCGATGCCTTGCATGTTAACTCTATGAATGCAGGTACAGGAAATCAAATTCCGATAAAACAGGCATTTGATTTGGCAAAGCATACGCATTGGCCGATACCGCAAGAAGAAATCATATTGAATCCTAATTTACAACAGAATTGCCAATACGGAAGCTCTCCTGCTGGCTGTTTCGAATAAAAACATATTATTATGAAAAAAAGTTTAATTTATATAAAAAGTTTAGTTGCACTGGCTGTACTTATGCTTAGTTGTGACGAGACATTAGATAGGAGTTTGACACCAGCAGATCAAATTTCAGCAATTGTTGTTGAGCTTCAAGATGAACAAAGTGTCAATCCAAATGATAATTCAGGTTTGGCATCTGCTTATTCAACATTTGTAGGGAATACAGTGACATTATCATCAAGCACACCCGATGAGAATGTTGCGGAGAGAATTTGGAGTATTCCTCAGCTTCTTTCAGCATCTTCACTAGATTTTGAAGACATAGTCGATATGGGACCGGTTACCACAAGTTTTAGTAGAGCTAATAATACAACGAATCTTGGAGAGCAAACAGGTATTCCAATTGTATTAACAGAAACCCTTACCAATGGAGATATTAATAGGTACGAAACTCAAATTCAGGTACGGGAGCAAGTCACTGCAGGTATCATAGCGCCAAGTGTAGCGACCATAAATGTACCAACCACTATTCAAGCATTAAGTGCTGCGGAAATGGGACTGACTTCTACCGATTTAAATGGAGAAGGACAAGTCGTTTTAGAGTGGGATTTTGGAGCTGGTTTTATTGAAACTCCTGCGGGGCCAGTTAGCACAGTCATTAGTTCTAATGTAAATCAGAGTTTCAATGTAATTTTTGATACTCCAACAGATATTAATGGAGAGCAGATTACACTAACCCTTACAAGAAACTATCCTTTACAATCTACCAGCGTCTCACAAAGGTCGGTTATAGTTGTATCAGGTCTAACACCTAATAGAGGACCAGGTAAAGATGCTATTAAGTTATCTGCAGATGGCAATAGGATTGTTGTAGGTTATGAAGAGCCTATAGGGGATATTTCTGTAATTAGTGCAGCCGATTTTGAGATTTCGATAGAAACTGATGAAATTACAGATGCTCCTTCAAGAAATATTTTTGATAATATTAGTGTTTCTAGTATTGCAATTGATGCTGGCAACCCTAATAATTTGATATTAACACTATCTTCAGCGGTACCGTCAATATTAATGGATAATGTTAGTTTGTCTTTTATTTCAACATTGTTAACGAGTCAATCCGGAGAAGAAATTTCACTTTTCTTAAATTCAACGGTTTTCCAAACAGGAGAAAACTTACTTGGGACTGCAGCATATTTTGAGGATCAAAGTACTTGGTCAAGTGGAGGCTTCTTTTTTCCAAATCCAGTAGATACTCCTGAGTTGGAATTTAGTACCGAAGTGAGCTTTGATGGTACAACAAGTATGTTGTTTAACTCTATGGGAGCGCTTCTTAGTGGCTTCCCAAATAATTTTGGTATTGGAGCAAATGTTGTTCATAATGGTTTTGGTACACTTCCTACCACTTCGTTACCAGGAGAGTATGTGCAGTCTTTTTGGATATATGTAGAGAGTGCTGCACCTAATACTTTTGTGACGTTTTTCCTGTTGGATTTTGCAGAGTTTAATACAGGAGCACAAGCAGATGTCCTTCCTACGGGAGAATGGGTGAAAATAAGCGGTACAAGAAATATTGCTGCTGGGGGTGATTTACGAGCCCTTGTTAGAGTTGTAAATGGAGCTATTACGGGTAATGGTAAAATCTTTATAGATCAGGTAGAACTCAGAGCCGTAGATGACGGAAGATGATTATAATTGAGGGGATGATTAAAAAAGGAGCTGTCAAGAGACAGCTCTTTTTTTTGAAATAGTATTTATAGGCGTTTGTTTGTAACGCCATGTAAACCATTTTAAAAAATCTGTTAATTTCTATAATAGGTTTATATAAAAGAGCTACTATGGTACTAATAGAAGTTATAAATACTTAATATTTTCTTTTGTAAGTAATTTGATGGGTAAATAACTGTTTTTTTGAGGAACAACATCATTTAAAATAAAATTAAATAGTGCTTTTGTACCTTCATAGCCTTGTATAAAGGGATGCTGATCTATTAGAAAATCAATGGTTTCATTTTCAATGAAAGTAGCATTTTCCTCACTTAAATCGTAGCCAATCAATTTTAGATGTTTTAATTTGTGCTTTTCTATGTAATTGGCAATAATGGTCACTTTACTCGAGGGGACAAATAAACCTTTAATTTTGTGATTGATTAGTTGCTTGGAAATAAAACGATCAACAGATGTTGGATCTTTAAAGTTTGGTAGTATAATTTCATCCATTTTTATAGATGCGTTATGAGCCTTGAAATAAGATTTAAAGCCAGAAACCCGGTTTTCAATAGAAGAATGGTGATTGCTATCCTTCCTAACCTTTACTATAAGAATATCACCTTCATCATTTAAAAGTAAAGACATAAGTTTCGCAGCGAGTGTTCCACTATCAAAAGAGTGTTCGCCTATATAAGAAATGTTGTTTGCATTTTGCACTTCAACATTTATAAAGATATAAGGAATCTTTCTTTGATCCAGTTGTATAAGCCTTTCTTGGGTTTCATTTAGAAACATAGGGACTATTAATGCGGCGTCAAAAGAATTTTCCAATAACCTATCAAATGCTTTCTTAAAAGAATTAGAATCTAACGGGTCATAGTAAAAATAGTTTACCGAGGTTCGATGAATCTCAATTTCTTCAGAAGCTTTTTCAATACCTTTTTTAGGGAGAAACCAAAAATCAGATTTAGACTCAATAGTAGGAAATAAAACTGCTATATCGTATTTTTTATTTAAAGCAAGTGTACTGGCTGTTTTATTTATTTGAAAGTTATGTTCTTTTATTATTTTTTCAATACGGGCTTTTGTCTTTTTAGAAACACCAGGTCTATTATGAATAACACGATCTATAGTTCCAATAGAAACTTCTGCTAAAGCAGCAATGTCTTTGATTGTTTTCAATTTGTGATTTTAGATAAACGCCTCTTTATAGTATAGTAATTTACTCCTCATTCTAAGCTTGTAAAAAGCAATAAAAAACGAAAATATAAAATACTAAGCTATTTTGCTTTAATATTTTCGTTGTTTTTACAAATGAAATCAAATAAAACAATTAAATTTGCGTGTACGCACACGTTTTGTGAAAATATAATTATTGTTAAACAAAAGTTAGGTGATTATATCATATCGAGAACTTAAAAAACAAGATGAACTTATTTAATATAAAAAGTAAAGTAGTACTCGTAACTGGAGGTTGCGGAGTATTAGGTGGAGGTATTGCCGAGTATTTATTAGAGGAAGGTGCCACTGTAGTTTTATTGCATTACAAAGAAGCACCATTAGCAGAAGCAGTCACAAAATTAAAAAGCATTAGCGAGCATGTAGATGGTTTTTTCTGTAATGTAACAGAAGAAGAAAGTTTGCAAAAGGTTTCGGATGCCATTGTTGAAAAATACGGGCGCATAGATGTTTTAATAAATGCGGCAGGAGGTAATATGCCAGGTGCTACAATAGGTCCAACACAAACAGTTTTTGATGTAAACATGGAGCACTTTAAAAAAGTTGTGGACCTGAACCTGTTTGGAAGCATTTTACCATCCATTGTCTTTGGAAAAGAAATGGCAAAAAATAAAAAAGGTGTTATTTTAAATGTGTCTTCTATGGCCGCAGAAAGAGCTATTACTAGGGTTGTAGGCTATTCTGCTTCAAAAGCGGCTATTGATAATTTTACAAAATGGCTGTCTGTTGAGCTAGCTTTAAAATATGGTGACGGATTGCGGGTGAATGCCATAGCTCCAGGGTTCTTTATAGGGAATCAAAACCGAGATTTATTAATAGATAAAACCACAGGAGCTTATACAGATAGAGGCAACACCATTATACAAAATACACCAATGAAAAGATTTGGTAATGCAGACGAATTGAATGGAGCTGTACATTATTTATGTTCTGAAGCTTCAAAATTTGTAACAGGAATAGTTGTTCCTATCGATGGTGGATTTAGTGCTTTTAGTGGTGTTTAATAGTTAAGAAGAAAGAACATGAAACAAACATGGCGTTGGTATGGACCTGATGATCCCGTGAAATTATCAGATATTAAACAGGCAGGAGCAACAGGAATAGTTTCAGCATTGCATCAAGTCCCGAATGGAACTGTTTGGACGGTTGAAGCCATTAAAGAAAGGAAACAAATTATAGAAGCAGCTGGTTTAGAATGGACTGTTGTAGAAAGTATTCCAGTACACGAGAATATTAAAACCCGATCTGGGGATTTTAATACATACATAGATAATTATAAAAAAAGCATAGAAAATTTAGCAGCCTGTGGTATTAATATTGTTTGCTATAATTTTATGCCAGTTTTAGACTGGACGAGAACGTCTTTGGCGTATGAAGTGACCGATGGTTCTAAAGCTTTGCGTTTTGATGTGGTAGCCTTTGCTGCTTTCGAATTATACTTATTAAAGAGACCAGGGGCGGAAGCAGCGTATTCTGATGTAGAAAAGGCCGAAGCAAAAAGTTATGTAGACGCTTTGTCTGAAGCCGATAAGAAAACATTGATAAATAATATTATTGCAGGTTTACCAGGAGCAGAAGAAGGATATACTTTGGAACAATTTCAAGTAATTTTAGATACATATACCAATATTGATGCTCAGAAATTAAAAGAAAACCTGGTAGCATTTTTAAAGGAGGTTATACCAGTAGCAGCCCAGAATAATGTATTGATGTGCATCCATCCAGACGATCCACCCTATGCTATTTTAGGATTGCCAAGAGTGGTAAGTACCGAAGCGGATTATGCATACTTGTTTGAGCAAGTTCCTCATGTTTCTAATGGAATGACGTTTTGTACGGGGTCTTTAGGTGTAAGAGCAGATAATAATTTGGTGCAAATATTTAAGCGTTTTGCAGATAGAGTACATTTTTTGCATTTAAGAAGCACCAAAAGAGATGCAAAAGGAAACTTTTACGAAGCCAATCATTTAGAAGGCGATGTAGATATGTTTAGCATAGTAAAAGAAGTTGTAGCAGAAGAAGCAAAAAGAAAAATAGCAGGGAGAACAGATACAATTATTCCTATGCGTCCAGATCATGGACATCAGATGTTGGACGATTTACATAAAAAAACCAATCCAGGATATTCAGGGATTGGCCGATTACGCGGGTTGGCTGAATTGAGAGGTCTGGAATTAGGAATTACTAAAAGTTTAAGATAATGAATCTAACAAATTCAAAAATATTTATAACAGACAATTTTTTGTTGCAATCTAAAGAAGCAGAAATTCTGTTTCATGATTATGCTAAAAATATGCCTATTATAGATTATCATAATCATTTATCGGCCAAACAAATAGCCGAAAATAAACCTGTTGAAAATATAACCAAGGCCTGGTTAAGTGAAGATCATTATAAATGGCGGGGAATGCGAGCTCATGGAATTAATGAAACTTATATTACAGGAGATGCTTCTCTAAAAGATAAGTTTACAAAATGGGCAGCAACGGTACCTTATACATTAAGAAATCCATTATTCCATTGGACGCAATTAGAATTAAAACGTTATTTTAATATAGATACAATTTTGCAACCTCATACTGCAGATGCTATTTATAATAAAGCAAATACTGTTTTAGCTCAAAAGACCCCAGCAGAGTTATTAGAACAGATGAAAGTAGAAATTGTTTGCACAACAGATGATCCTACCGACTCTTTAGAATACCATAGACAGATTAAGGAAGGAAATTTTTATACTAAAGTATTACCCACATTCAGATCGGATGCTTTATTCTTTATTGAAAACACATCTCAATTTACTAGTTATATAAACAAACTGGCTGCATGTGTTAATTTTTCTATTGATAGTATAGAAAGCTTATTCAAAGCGATTGATTCAAGAATTGATTTTTTCCATGAGCATGGTTGTAAATTATCCGATTTTGGAATTACAGGACCTCTATATGTTGTAGATTATACAGAGGGAGAGGTCGCAGAGATTTTTAAAAAGTTTTTAAATAAAATGGCCTTAACAGAAAGTGAAGTAGAAAAATACAGAACGGCGGTTTTGTTTTATTTGTCTCGTAAATACCATGAAAAAGGTTGGGCACAACAATTTCATTTAGGTCCTATTAGAAATAATAATAAAAGACTGGAAGAGTTATGTGGAGCAGATGCAGGATGCGATTCTATAGGGGATTTTTCTTTTGCAGAATCGATGTCAAAATTATTTGGTCAGTTGGATTATGAAAATAAATTAGCAAAAACCATTTGTTACAATCTAAACCCATCTCATAATGAAGTTTTTTCAAGTATGATGGGTAATTTCAATACAGGAGAACTGCCAGGTAAGATGCAATGGGGATCAGGTTGGTGGTATTTAGATCAAAAAGATGGTATAGAAAAGCAGTTGAATACCTTATCAAATATTGGCTTATTGAGTCATTTTGTTGGTATGCTAACAGATAGTCGTAGCTTTTTATCGTTTCCAAGACATGAATATTTTAGACGCATTTTATGCGATCTAATTGCAGAGGACGTTCGAAAAGGATTGATTCCTGATGATTTGGAATTTTTAGGAGGGCTAGTTCAGGATATATGTTACAACAATGCTTTAAATTATTTTAAATTTAATAAAAACTAAAGGCGCTTTATGAAGAATCCATATTTAAATTTTTTGTTTGCAAAACCCCAGCTAGTCTTAATAGTATTATTCTTGTTTAGTTCGTGTAATACACTACAGGATAAAAAAGTTATAAAACTGGCACATGGTTTAGATATGAGTCATCCAGTACATAAAGCCATGGTGTTTATGGCGAAAGATTTGGAAAAACGCTCAAACGGTACAATGGCTGTTGAAATTTACCCGAACCAACAACTAGGAACCGAGCGCCAAGCGTTAGAATTGCTACAAATAGGAAGTTTAGATATGACCAAGGTTTCTGCAGCTGTTATGGAAAACTTCTCTCCTAATATGAAGGTATTCGGATTACCATTTTTATTTAGAGATAGAGCACATACGTTCAATGTTCTAGATGGAGACATAGGGAAGGAGCTTTTAAATGGTGGACAAAAATATTGGTTAAAAGGGCTAGGATACTATGATTCTGGGAGTCGAAGCTTTTATACAAAAGAAAAACCTATAGAATCGCCAGAAGATTTAAAAGGTCTAAAAATTCGTGTGATGGAAAGTATCACGGCCATGAATATGGTGAATAGCCTAGGTGGTTCTCCAACACCAATCTCTTGGGGAGAACTCTATACATCCTTACAACAAGGTGTTGTTGATGGAGCCGAAAACAATCCTCCTAGTTTTTATTTGTCACGTCATTACGAGGTCTGTAAGTTCTATTCTTTAGACGAGCATACATCAGTACCAGATGTTCTCATTATGGGGATACATTTATGGGACGATCTTAATAAAGAACAGCAAAAATGGGTACAGACCTCCGTTGATTTATCTGTAGCATACCAAAGGGAGTTATGGGCAAAAGCAGAACAGGAAGCATTGGAAGCAGTTAAAAAGGCAGGCGTTGAGGTTATTAACCCCGATAAATCTAAGTTTCAGAAAAAAGTAGCAGGTATGTACGAAAACTATAAAGATGAAAATGAGATTTATAATTTAATTAATCGAATTCAAAAAGTAGAATAATATAATAGTTTACAAAATGGAGATACGAAAGAAAATAGATAAAATTCTAGGCAGTGTATTAGCCTTCATTATGGCTGTTATGGTAATAAATGTGCTTTGGCAAGTGTTTACCAGGTTTATAGTAGGAACACCAAGTTCGTTTACAGATGAATTAGCCAGATATTTAATGATTTGGGTCGGTGTATTAGGAGCCGCTTATATTTCAGGAAAAAAGATGCACGTTGCTATAGATTTAATTCCCAGAAAACTTAGTAAAGCAAAACAAACTAAATTAAAAATCTTTGTAAATATTCTTATCATTATTTTTTGTTTAGCAGCACTAGTTATTGGAGGTTCTAGATTAGTTTATATAACCTATGCATTAGAGCAGTATTCTCCCGCACTTCAAATACCACTAGCATTAGTTTATTTAGTAATACCAATTAGTGGTCTATTAATTATCTTTTATAAAATTTCAGACATCCTTAATAAACAATTGTTCTAATGGAATATATACCAGTAATTATTTTAGTTTTAAGTTTTGTTAGTTTATTGTTAATTGGTGTACCCGTAGCTTGGAGTATAGCCATTTCGTCTTTGTTAACGATGATGGTAAGTATTCCAACATTACCAGCATTAACTACTGTTTCTCAAAGAATAGGTACAGGTCTCGATAGTTTTGCACTCTTGGCCATTCCGTTTTTTGTACTCTCAGGACAACTCATGAATAAAGGAGGCATAGCCCATCGTTTAATTGCTTTTGCAAAAACTTTGGTAGGTGCCCTTCCTGGTGGATTGGCTTTAATAAATGTAATATCAGCCATGCTTATGGGGGCTATAGCGGGTTCGGCTATGGCATCAGCATCGGCTATGGGAAGTATCTTGGGACCAGAAATGGAAAAAGAAGGTTATTCTAAAGAATTTGGTGCTGCCGTAAATATTACGTCTTCTACTATAGGGCTCGTTATTCCTCCAAGTAATGTTTTAATTGTATATTCATTAGCTAGTGGTGGGGTGTCTATTGCTGCATTGTTCCTTGCAGGATACATCCCTGGAATTTTAACAGGTTTATTTTTAATGATAGTCGCTTCTTTTTGGGCTAAAAAGAAAAAATATAAAGTAGGAAAGCGTAGTTCTATAAAAGATGTCGTTAAAACATTTATATCAGCTTTTCCTAGTTTAATGCTTTTAGTCGTTGTTATTGGGGGAATTGTTACTGGAATTTTTACAGCAACGGAAGCTTCGGCGATCGCTGTACTTTATACATTGGTTCTGGCATTTTGGTATAAAGAAATTACTATAAAAAGCCTGCCTCAAATATTTTTAGATTCTTGTGGTACCACAGCTATTGTTATGTTATTAATAGGTGCTTCTATGAGTATGTCTTGGATTATGAGTTATGAGAATATCCCTCAAGATATTTCTACCTTACTTTTAGGCATTAGTGATAACCCTATTGTGGTTTTATTAATTATCAACTTATTGCTCTTGTTTGTAGGTATATTTATGGATATGACACCAGCTGTTTTGATTTTTACACCTATATTTTTACCAATCATTACAAAACTAGGTATGGACCCTGTGCAGTTTGGAATTGTTATGGTTCTAAATTTGTGTATAGGACTCTGTACGCCTCCCGTAGGCTCCGTCTTGTTTGTTGGCGTAGGAATAGCCAATACAACCATAGAGAAAGTCGTGAAACCTTTATTGCCGCTTTTCGTATCCATGATTATAGCATTGTTTCTGGTCACTTATTTTCCAGAATTAAGCTTATGGTTACCTCGATTATTTGATTTGTAATGTTCGTTAAAGGACATGGTTTACACAAGTTAAAGGTTAGACTTTACACTTTGTTGTGGTGCGTATTTTTTAAATTTAATCATTTGGACTTGGTGGTGGACTAAAGTAGTTTTCATGAATTAAAAGTATTTTCAAATCCGTTTTGTTAGTAATTCGATAATAGGTTTCTGCAAGTTGATTTAATATGTTAGGCAGATTTTTAAATTCATTTTTGTCATCATACTGAATACATATCGTTAGCTTTTCTGAGCTTTCACTTAAGCCTAAATTTCCCCCATTATTTTCAATATCTTTTCTTAAAACATTTTCTAAATTATCTAATGGAATACCAGATTTATTATTTTTACTAATCTTATTATTATAGATTCCAATTACATTTTTAAGTTTGATAAATCTAATAGAATCTTCTTTCAGACAAGTGTTTCTGAAATAAATGGTTTTAATTTCGCTATCTGTTGTTGAAGTTATTTTCGGTATACTATCATTACAGACTATTTTTTCAGTCCGATTAATTAAGTCAATCCAGTTTTCGAAATTATTAACGTCTAATTCAACGCCTAGGCTATCATTTTGTCTATTCCACTTTCCAAATTCCATTTGAACCAAGGCTGTTTCTTTTTGCGTTGACTCTTTTTCTTTTTTGTCAGTGTTTCGACATCCGATTATTGTTAAAATCAGTATAACTGCGAAAGATACTTTAATTTTATTTTCCATTTCGTTTTGTTTATATGCATCACAACGTTAAATATATGGCATTTAGGGCAGAGGACAAGCGATTAATTTCGGTTTTGCACTAAGCCAAACTTTTGCATTTTGATTTATCTTTTTTATATAAAACCAAATCAAAAGATTTGGCGACCCAGCAAACAAACACGAACTTTTCGAACGGACTTAAACCGCCCTATTTGCTATATATAGTGTTACCTACTGCCTTTAATGGTATAATATATATCCTTCTTTTCCTGCCCAAAATATAATTCTTGAGTTTGCTTTTGATTCTCCATTGTCAAAATTAATTGGTAAAAAGTTGTCATAAAAATAAGCCATATTTTTAGATGTAACTATTCCAGCTGTTATTGATTGAAGATTAATATTGTTTAGTTTTATTCGGATAGCATTTTCAGGGTTGTTTTCGTTTACTAATATTTCTGTTGTCAAATTATCGATTTCAAAAATAATAGATTCATATACTTTTATAGAAGATTTATATGCTTCATTAAATTTTTCAAAACCAACATCTGTATGTTTAGGGTTATTTGGTGGAAAGTCATTACATCTTAGCTTTATAATTTTCTCAGTTTCTATGTCAAGTGGCTTTCCATTAATTAGTTTTTCATTTAATAAATCAGATCTTAAATTATCAATAGACTCATAGTCCACACAAATATGAATATCGTTAATGTCATCTTCGTAGTCTAATTTTTTATTTAGTTTCCAGCAAATAATATTCATATCAAATTTTAGCTAAGAGAAGTGGTGGTGTTTGCTAACGGTAAATATAACAAACGTTGCTGACCAAAAGGGCAGCTATGTTTTGTTATATAGTGTTATACCTATTTTTTATTTAATACCAATCCAAATTAACTTCGTCTAAATTCAAGTCAGGATATCCATAATTCTCTACGAGTTCCAGCATGGTAAATGTTTGTTGATCCTTGTCTATTATATAGTTAATTTCGTTTCTAATATTTTGGATTTTTTCTTGGTCAATCGAATTAGTAACCTCTCGAATCTTAGAATAAGCATAATGATTAGTCAATCGTCCTGATCCAATCAGTCCAGTATTGAAATTAGTTAAATTTTCTAGTTCTAGAATAAACTTAAAATGAAAGGCAAAGATTTTTTTTATATCCGAGTTACTTTTAAATCGGTTAAAATCTTCAATTGCGCGTTTAGAATGTTCAGATCCTTTGTCACCATAACTTTCAATAATATTTTTATTTAGTTGTTCGAACTTATCGGATCCACTTTCTTGAATAAAATCACCATTCATAAATTGCTCAATTGTCAAGTTTTGGTTTTTATACAAGATTTTTAAAAGCGCTTTAATTTGTTGAAATAGATATAGTCTTGGAGGATTATTTTTTAATTTCAATTCGGACCACTGTTTTCTGTCAGGAGTTAATGCTTGGAACTCAATAATTTTATTAACTAGATCATTAGCATTTAAATAAATTGTATCCTTTCCAGATACTGACTCATATTTCTTACTTACTAATTCTTTATCAGGTTTAATTTCTATTTCTACAGTTTTTCGCTTAGCATCAGTTTTTGATTGGCAAGACAAAAAAAATAGAGTTAATAATAAAAATATGTATTTCATTTATTTAATTAGGTATAACAATTGGATATAGTTACTATGGTAACTATATTTTTAATAGTTGTTATATATCTATTAATACCTAAAGATTCTTCAGAACTCCCACGAGCCATATTCATATCAGAATTCCATTTATCAACTAATACTTTACGTCTAATGCTTAATTTGGCTCGTTGTCCATTTAGAGTTATTCTAAGGTAGATGTTTGCTTTACCATTATTATCTGCTTTACACTTTTTAATATAAAAAAGTAATGAAAATGAATTGTTCATAGTATTTCTTGCATATTTCTCTATCAAATTACAAAAAATAAAATAAAAAACAATTAGCGTAAAGCCTTTATTTATAGGTTTTTTGAGATTATTCGGAGTCAGTTGAAGAGGGGGGTAAGTGACCCCGAATTAGGGATCAAGAACAAAAGTTGTGTGTAAAAAGCTCATATAAAAAAGGCTTCGTAAATGATTATTTAAAGGTTTTGATTCTCTTGTGATGGTTCATTCAGGATTTAAAACCACTATAGTCTTATCTTTATTAGACTTAACTACCTTGTTTACACTAAATTTTAGAAGCAAAAAGTTGATTACAACAAGAGAGGTTACAATGAGGGTAATTATTAATAGCATTTTAATATTGGGCTTTATTTGTCGGCAAAATAGAATTATTAAGTAAGCCTCGTATCACTGTAGCACATGATTAGACCTAAAAAAATGGCGGGGATTGCTGCCAACAATCCCTGCCATTGTGATCAATAAAATGAAACATTACAAAGTACCTTATCCCTATTTAAGAATACCTATAGTTGATATGACCCCAAGCCATCTTCCACTAAACATACTCTTTATTAGATAATTACTAATTATAGGTTTTTAGTCTGGTAGTGGGGGAAAAAAGTGCCCACATAAACTAAAATTGGGACAAAAATATCATAAAAAGGGATTTCTAAATTCCCTTTATCCCAAAAACTGTTTTCTACACCCCATAATTAAGAGGGTTCAGCACTAATTATTGGTTACCTCACGTCATATTCATTTTTTCGTAGTAAAAACAATATTGAAAAAGCTAAAAAATAATCACAATACAGGCAAAATAAAAAAACAACTATATTTAATACTATCAGCCCTCTTTATGTTGGCAGTTACTATAGCTTATGGTCAGCGCAACGTTGGGGACACCTTTAATACTTTTATGAACGGTGGGCACCAAACAGTGGCCAAATTTAAAGTGACATCGGTAAACCCAAAAACTGTTACACTTGTTGAATATATTGGTGATAACGGGGTGGTACAGAGAGATGTAAACATCCCCCAAACGGTAGTCGGCTATACGATAACCGCTATTGGTCGACGAGCTTTTTTCCACAAGGAAATCACTAGTGTCACCATACCCAACACCGTGATTAGTATAGGGGATTATGCTTTTGCAGTTAACCGATTGACGACTATAATCATACCTAGCAATGTAGTTAATATTGGAGATTGGGCTTTTTGGTATAATCAGTGGCTAACTTCAGTGGTAGCACTGCCCGCTGTTCCCCCACTACTCAATACACGATCTCATCCCTTTGCAGGTCAACGTATTAACATGAACCTTATAATTCCCAGGGGCAAGAGACAAGCTTATTTAGATAACGGCTGGACGGGCTTTAACCACATGGGACAAGCTCATGGGGTTGGGGATACCTTATCTCACGATGATATAGAGTACGAAGTCACAGCTATAAACCCAGATAGGATGCTAAAGATAACAAACTATACTGGTCAGGGAGGTGATTTGACCATTCAACCAACGATCAATTACCTCAATACTAATTATCTAGTAGGAACGGTGATCCGTATTGGGGAGGGTGCGTTTATAAGCAGCCAATTAACCCATGTAAACATACCCAGAAATGTTATCAGTATTGGCAATTGGGCCTTTAGACATAACAGTTTATCCAGTGTGACCATACCAGAGACTACCTCCAGTATTGGGAAATGGGCTTTTGCCAACAACAATCTCACAGAGGTGACCATACCGGGCAAAGTAGCCTATATTGGCAATAATGCTTTTCAACATAACAACTTGAATAAAATTGCTGTAAAGGCGGCCACCCCCCCGATTATTAAAAAAAATACATTTAAAAACCGTCACCTAATAGATCTGGTCGTTCCAGCGGGCAAGATACAAGATTATTTGGCTAAGGGCTGGACGGGCTTCAAATCTATTAGCGAGATAGACGTTGGGGGCACCTTTAATACTTTTATGAACGGTGGGCACCAAACAGTGGCCAAATTTAAAGTAACATCGGTAAACCCAAAAACTGTTACAGTTGTTGAATATATTGGTGATAGTCATAACGGGGTGTTGCAGAAAGATGTAAACATCCCCCAAACGGTAGTCGGCTATACAATAACCGCTATTGGCGGAGAAGCTTTTAAGGAGAAGGGATTAACCCATGTGACCATACCCAACACCGTGACCAGTATTGGGGATCGTGCTTTTTGGAACAACCAATTGACCAGCGTCACCATACCCAATAGTGTGACCAGTATTGGCCTTGCTACTTTTGCCGAGAATCAATTGACCAGTGTGGATATACCCGATAGCGTGACCAGTATTGGCCTTCAGGCTTTTGCAATAAACCAATTGAACCATGTTACCATACCCAATGGTGTGACCAGTATTGGCCTTCAGGCTTTTGCCAACAACAACCTGACTCAGGTGACCATACCCAATAGTGTGACCAGTATAGAGGAACATGCTTTTGTCAACAATCAATTGATTACAACAGTAACCGCACAGGGGGGGGCTACCATACCCAACATTGATGCTGATGCCTTTGTAAATGTATCCCGTAACCACATAGATTTGGTCGTGCCCAAGGGCAAGAGACAGGATTATGTAAATAACGGCTGGACAGGTTTTAAGTCTATCACAGAAGAAGTAGAAGATGGGGACTTTTTTACAGTTGATAATTTAAGGTACCAGGTTGTTTCTGTGGCTTCGCATAAAGTAAACGTAACTGGAAGAGCCAATGGCTCAACAGATACAAATATAACCATACCCCGTGTGGTTCGTGTGACTGCAAAAGACTTTAAGGTTACAGGAACCAGTGGAGGTGCTTTCCAAAACAACAACTTGACCAGTGTAACCTTTGAAAGCCCAAGCAATATCACCAGAATTGCCAATGATACTTTTGAGGACAACCAATTGGAGAGCGTAACCATACCCAATAGTGTGGAAAGTATAGGTAATTGGGCTTTTGCCGTCAACCAACTTACCAACATACGTGCACTGGGCAATATACCCCCAACCTTTGATAACAATACTTTTCAAAACCGTAACCAAATAGATGTGGTGGTGCCCAAGGGCAAGAGGCAGGATTATTTAGATAACGGTTGGACGGGCTTTAAGTCTATCACAGAAGGGGTTTTACTTTCAATAGAAGGTGCACCATCAGAAATAACAAATCTTACCCCCTTTGATATCACCTTTCAATTTGCTACAGATGTAACAGGCTTTACGGTAGATGATATTAGTTTAACCAATGCTACGCTTAGTGATTTTACAGGTAATGGCTCTACATATACGGTTAAAGTAACACCAACAATTTGCAATGCTGCGATACAGATCACCGTTCCTGAAAATGTAGCAGAGTATGCGCCCAATTTTCCCAATTTGGCAGCAAGCAAAACGGTAACGGTCAACGTTACTCCAGAAACACCAACACTAAGTTCAAACAGTCCTATATGCTCTGGTGAGACAGCCATATTCACCATTACGGGTAATCCAGGTGATATGGTAACCTATAGCGGAGCCTCAAACGGAACGGCAACTATAGAAGCAGACGGAACTGTAGAAGTAACGGTAAACGCAGCAAGTACAGATGTGACCTTAAACTTAACAGAAGTCACCAATGGAAACTGTAGTGTTTCATTAACACAAACGGCTACGGTAACCGTTCAGGATGCTACTTTAACAGCCATTGCCCAGAATGCTATTACCTTAGAGCTGGATGCCAATGGGCAGGCTACTATTACAGACCAACAAATAGATAATGGTTCTTACAACAGCTGTAGCAACCATGCTATTTCCCTGAGTTTAAACAGAACAGATTTTAGCTGTAACGATATAAATGCGCCTGTACCTGTAACCCTAACTGTTACCAGTGGCAACAGTCTTCCTGCCAACGCAGCAACAGCGGTAACGGTAGTAGACAGAATAGCGCCTACCGTTATTACAAAAAACCATACAATACAATTAGATGCTGGTGGACAAGCCATCATCACCACCAATGCTATAGACAATGGCAGTTTTGATAATTGTGAGATAGAACAGATGACCTTGTCACAAGAGGTTTTCAACAACACGGGAACTTTTACAGTGACCTTAACGGTTACCGATAAGAGCGGAAATGAGCATTCGGCAACGGCTCAGGTAACCGTGGAGCCTTTGCTTTCCCAAACAGGCGATGAGTTTACCGAATCTAACCTGAAATATAAGATCATGTCTGTAAATCCATATACCGTAGCAGTAACTGGCATGAATGGCACCAATATATCTGGTCAGGGAGGTGATTTGGATATTCCCCAAACGGTCAATTACCAAGGTGCAGATTATACAGTGACCGTTATTGGTCATGAAGCTTTCAAGAACAAGGGATTAGACCAAGTGACCATTCCCAACACAGTGACTAATATAATTGGAGATTCTTTTTCCCATAATAATCTTATTAGTTTGGTCATTCCTGGTAGTGTGACCAGTATTGGGGCTCATGCTTTTAGGGACAACAATTTAACCGAGGTGACCATCCTGGATGGGGTCACTAATATTGGGAATTATGTTTTCACTAATAACCCCATTACAACAGTAACAGCAGAGGGTGTTGTTACCGTACCCACTGTTACAGATAAGACCTTTTCAAACCGTAACCAAATAGATGTAGTGATACCCAAGGGCAAGAGACAGGATTATGACACCGCTGGTTGGACGGGCTTTAAATCTATTGGGGACGTTGAAATTTTTACTCAAAACGATATTCACTACAGGATTACTTCTAAAAACCCTAATACGGTAACGGTAACAGACTATAACGCACTACAGGAAGCGCAAGACGTGGTGATACCCCAAACGGTGAATTACCAAGGTGTAGATTATACCGTGAACAGTATAGGTAACAATGCTTTTCGGAATAACCAATTAACAAGTGTGACCATACCTAACAGTGTGACCAGCATTAGAGATAATGCCTTTTTTAATAGCCAATTAACCAGTGTAGAGATACCAGACAGTGTCACCAGTATTGGCAATTCTGCTTTTAGGAGCAATCAATTGACCGATATTACCATTCCCGATAACCTCACCAGCATAAGCAACTTTGCATTTAGGGGTAATCAATTGAGCAGTTTAAGCTTAGGATCTGGTGTTAACACTATTGGCTACGGTGCCTTCAGGTTTAACAATCTTACCGAGGTGACCATACCTGATCAGGTTGCCAGTATAGGAGGAGAAGCCTTTGCAAACAATCCAATTACAAAAGTAACCGCACAGGGTGCTACTACCGTACCTACCATTGTGACCAATAATACCTTTTCAAACCGAAACACTATAGATGTGTTCGTTCCCACAGACAAGAGGCAGGAATATTTGAATAACGGCTGGACGGGTTTTAAATCAATACAGGAAGAAGTAAGCTTGTCTATAGATGACAACAATGCTTTGAAAAATTTTAAAATCTATCCCAATCCAGCGCGTGATAACATTAATATCCAATTGAATAATGACCAAGAATTAAAACAAGTTAACATATACAATGTATCTGGTAGGCGTTTATATACGGGTAGTACGTTTCACATAGATACCAGTCGTTTATCCAGTGGTCTGTACCTATTGGAAGTCACCACTAAAACAGGGGCTAGAGCCGTTAAGCGGGTTATTGTAGAATGAGCCCTATATAGCGTATACTGTGAATTTTAAAACACCCTCCTCAGTAAGAGCTACGCTCTGTAACTTCAATCAAAGACATGCTTTGATTTTGTTAATCTCAAGGGAGGATTTTACTTAGTTGTCCCCTTGAGGGGACTTTAGGGGTGTTATTAATGTGGGGTCTATGTATAAAATTAGCTGCCTGTCATTTCGAACGAAGAGAGAAATCCCATCATAAATCATAAAATTATAAAATTATAAGATTCCTCAATATGTTCAGAATTGACAATCAACATACATCAAGTTTACAGAAACTAAAGTAACTACAACCTCTCATTAGATAATAAACCATAGGTCTAGGGGTATGCCTGTATACCCTCTGGACTATTTCAGAATAAGGCATAGCCCTCTTTTTAATAGGGCTATGGCTATTGTTTTAATGGTCTCTAACCGTTAAATAACTGGGGCTACCCCTTAATAGAATAGGTCTGAGGGGTATGTAAGTACACCCTTAGACCATTTTATAACTGGTCATTGGGGGCTTTAGTAAGGGTCTTAGGGGTATGGCTGTATAGCCCTTGGGCTATTTCAGGACAAGGCACAGCCCCCCTTTTTTATCAAGGCAAATGTAATTTGTGGATCTTGTAGGTAGTATTTGGAAGCTTTTAGAAGCCAATTAAGGATTGCAAAATACTAAACTCTTCTTATTCAGATTAACAGAAATTTTTGCCTAAGACACAACTTTCAGTCTTGACCCCCTTTTTATTTGGTGATTTTTGCTATTATTTGGCATTTAATAAAATTAAAAAGCCCGTAAACATAGTGTTTACGGGCTTATGGTAGAATTTAGTAAATTCTCAGCGGAGAAAGAGGAACTATCCAAAATTTTATTTTCCTAGGTTTTATAGGCTTTAAAAGATGTCTAAAAATTTAGTGACTCCGAATTAGCCCCTTTTTAACAATTATTTAACGATTTTGAGAAAATCTAACCTGATTTATTAGTATTTATACTCTCTATAAGTTCAAAGCTGTAGTCTCAGTTGCTAATTCATGAAGAAAGCTATCCTTTACTAATTTAATAGAATATTTTATTTATTCATTTTTTTCAATCTAGTTTGATATGCTTGTAAATAGTTGCGTTTTCCTTTATCACTTAAATAAGAAGCTTTAATCATTTCCTCTACCTTTTCTGATTTAGAAAGTAGTCTCTCGAAAACTTTGTTTTTTTGATTTTTGGTCAATCCAGCTTTATCGGCAAGTATGCTAAATTGAGCACCGACACTTCCTTTTGCAAGATTTTTGGGCAATAACTTATCGTCTAATGCAAAGTTAGAATCTTTAATATGCATTCTAGTATTTAATAAATCATAAGCAGGACTCAATCGAAAATCCCCTAAAGGTGTTTCGATTAGTGAGAAATTTTTAAAATGAGCATCGCCATTTGAGAATAAGTAATTAAAAACAAGTAAAGAAAAGAGTTTTGGAGCCTCTAATTTATAGGTAGGTACATATGCTTTTATTAACTCAAACATCTCTAGATAATTACCAAGGTATTTGTAATTCTCACCATGTGTTTGAGGCGTGCGACCTGCCAATGAAGCAAAATCTTCTTTTGCTAATTTGTTACCATCTTGTTTTACGTCAAATCGTTTGGTAATATAGGCGGGTGCCCCATTCTTAAAGAAGATTAATGCGTTTTCAGCAGTTTCAATATCGAATACTTGCCTAGCGATTTGCATGGTAAGATGTTCATTTGCTGGCATTTCATTTAGGTTTTTGCCAACATTGGGTATCGGTTTCAGAATGTAAGAGCCACGTTCTCCTTCTTCAATAAGACGAAGTTTATTTTTGTCCAGTAGTATTGAAAACTTTTCCTGTACTCCAGAAATTGAAATTCGTTTTCGATTTTCATCAAATAATTCATCAGTTGTCTCATTGCTTGAAGGGGATTCATATGGTAGTATATGGTATACTTTTCGTCCATTAAATAGTCTTCTTAAACAAGTTCTACTATATGTTTCGTGTCCGTTAGCCAATGTGCCGGGGCAATTTTTTATGATAGGTGAATTCATACCAGTTATATTTTTTTAACCGTAATAGCACCGATAGTATCGTAACGTGCCGTAATTAGGAGTAAACTAAAGTAGTCGTCTTTATCAATACGCATATATTTACATACCACTTGTTTATTTGTTCCTTCAGGTAACATATTATAGAAAAAAGGAAATAAATACTTGGATTTATATTCCTGATTGGTTTTTGGCAATGTTAAACTAATAGGAGGTTTACTACTATCTGACATCCAAAAATCATGATATTGATATATAAAACTACCATCATCTTTCTGGGTAAGCAAGCCGGCGTTTTCACCTTTATAGTATATTTCGGCCTGTCTCATGAATCAACTTTTTTAAGTTTCTTCACTTGTAAGCAGACTTCCATACCTAAAACATCGGCAATCTTTGTTAATGTCTCAAGGGTAGGGTTGTTTTGCCCTTTTTCAATTTTATAGAGCGTATTAACACTTATTCCAGCCAGTTCAGCCAACTGGGTTTGGGTAACTCGAAGCCCTTTTCTTCGCTCTTTAATGCTGTTTCCTATCATTTTTATAATCGTATAATGTGATTTTAATGTAAAAATAAATAAAATGATTGAATAATTCACCTTAATGCATCATATAATGTGATTTTTGTGTGATTTTTGTATTTTGTTTATATAAAAGCCTATAAATCACATTATAATGTGATTTAAAGATTTTCAATGAGTTTTACAATTAAATAAGTGAAAATTTATTTTTAAGTCTGTTTCTAATATTAATGTAGGAAGGCTAAATGATAATATTATATATCCAATATCCCCGCATTTAAACTCGTAAAATACTTCCATCAAAAGGCTATGGGATAAATCCAATGCACTATCCCTGGCATAGCTTAATTCTATGGCTTTCTTATTAAATTCTAAACTGTAAACTCTGTGTGCTCTTTTCATAATTCAAAGTTAATTCTTGTAACTCTAATTATCGCAACATAATGTCCAGTCTAATATAGTAAGTCCAAAAGTCATTGTTCTTAAAACTAAATTCCAAAACCGACAAAAAGGAACTATTCCTAAGGCAAATTAGTAAAGATCATAGGATAATATTTCATTTTTGTGCTTTTTAATTAGTAAACACTTATTTTTAGGCTAATCAATTTGTTTCGATGTTAAAATCTCTCATGATAAATAAGTGTATTGTTATAATACTCACCATATTATTAAGTAGCCTTAGTTTTGGTCAGCACACACCCTTTTTTCAAAATTATTCCCTTGCCGAGTTCGGTGCAGGAAATAAGAACTGGGGTATATCGGTTGCAGAAAGTGGAGAAGTGTACGTAGCTAATGACAAGGGGTTATTAGAATTTGATGGTGTGAAATGGGACTTTTATCAACTGCCTAATAAGACTATTATACGTTCTGTTTTAGCTCATAAGGATTCTATATTTACTGGGTCTTATGAAGAATTTGGATATTGGAAGAAGAATTTAAAAGGAAACTTAATTTATACTTCTTTAAGTAATATTAAAGATACAAAGGAATCTACTGCGGAGGAATTTTGGCAAATTATACACCATAAAGAAGCTGTTTTATTTAGGTCATTTTCTAGTCTTTATATTTTTAAGAATGGAAAGATTAAAAGAATAATTCCAGAATCAAATGTTTTGTCTTGCGATATAATAAACGATGAAATCTATTTATCCACTGTAAGGCATGGAATATTTGTGTTAAAGGAAGAAGTTTTATTTCCTAAAATAGATAACTCAGTGTTAATTGATGCTAGAGTTGTTTCGATTACAGAATATCTAGATAAGTTATTTATCGCCACCGCTTTGAAAGGGTGTTTTATTTATGATGTGTCAAATAAAATACTAACGCCTTGGAGGGCTGATATCAATTCGGTTTTAAAAGCCCAACAACTTAATAGTTTTAAAATGCTACCAACTGGAGACATGATTTTTGGTACTATTAAGAATGGAGTTTACATTACAGATAATGATGGCGCAGAAAAGTATCATATCAACAAGGAGAATGGATTATTGAATAATACAGTTTTAAGTCTTGAATCGGCTAAAAAATATTGCCTCTAAGATTAAGACCGAATTTAAAGAGCTGGACATCGTGCCGTACTATCCGAAAGGGGAAGAACGAAAGCATTACTTCCTTAACTCTTATTGTTGTTTCAGTTCCAATTTTTCCAATGAAGATTTATATGTCACCGATTTGAAACATGTACTGTGTCTGTATATCAACAACAGCAATTATAAGTCTGATGAGCAGGGTATCATTTTCAATGACAGACAATACAATATTCCAGTTTTAAAGGATGTCTGGGATGAGCAAAAGAAGCGCATCAAAGCAAGAAACTTCGCCATTTTCGCTCCAACGGGAGAAGGTAAATCCTTTTTAGCCAATAATATACTTCGGCAATACTTCGAAGCCGACGTTCGGCTGGTCATTATCGATTTAGGAGGTTCTTACTCCAAGTTTGCCAAACTTTATCCCGACGACCATATCATCTTACGATATGAGCAGGGAAAGAATCTAGGCATCAATCCCTTTTATATTTCCAATGAAGCAGATTTGACTCCTGAACGATTGGAAGACCTTGCTATTTTCCTATTGGAACTATTGGCTGAAGGCAACCAGGTTTCAAAAGCCAAGGAAGTGGCCATTAAAAAGGTGTTACTGCATTACTACAAGCATATCCGATTAAATCATTCACTGGCTTCCTTGTATCAATTTATAGATGATAAAAAAGATAGCCTCATAGAGGCTCTTAGTATAAGGGAAGAGCATTTTAGTGTTTACAACTTTCTGCATATCCTTTCGGAATATGTGGATGATGGGTTATATAGCTTTCTCTTCAATGTAAGTGAAGACCAAACCTATAAGATTGAGGACAAACACATGATTGTCTTTGAACTGGATGAAGTTAAGGATAACAAGGAAATCCTTTCCGTAATGCTGAAGCTCATCAAGTCTGCCATCCAACGTACTATCTGGCGTAACCGTTCCGAAAGAGGTATCATTCTATTTGACGAGTTTGCCAAACAGCTCAAGTTTGACAATGTTTTGGAAAGTGTGGAATTCTACTATCAGGCTATTCGAAAACAAAATGGAGCTATTGGTATCATCCTACAATCCATCAATCAATTGCCGAACAATTCCACATCGGCCAGTATTCTGGAGAATACACAAGTCATTTACAGCCTTCGGAATGAAAAAGGATACGACGAGCTTCAAAAGCGATTGAACCTGTCGAGCCAGGATTTGAACCAATTAAAATCGATTCGCAATAACCTTACGGGAGATAGAAAGCACACGGAGATGTTCATCAAGATTGGAAAGGAGAGCAACATCTTTCGTCTCGAAGTACCCAAACAAGTGTATGCCGCTTACCTCACAGATGGTAAGGAAAGTGAGCGCATAATGAAACTCTACGAACAACATCAATCGATGGAAAAAGCCATAAAAACATTCATTAAACAATTATAAATCTAAAAAAACGAGAACCATGAAACACAAAATCAAACTCTTAGGAATAGCCCTAACCTTTGCCCTTTTAATGCCAGCAGGCGCTGCCTGCCAAGGGATGCCAGTGTATGATAATACCAATTTTATCAGCTTTACCAAATCCCTGATAGAATCGGCAAAACAGACCTCTCAATTACTGAAAACAGTACAATTCCTAAAAACCCAAAAGGAGAATATTGAAAAGGTCAATAATGTGATTAAACAATTAAAAGCTGTACGTGATATAGCAAGAAACAATCAAAAGCTATTTGACATTGTACAGGACGATTTACGAGAGATTCTTAATTCACCCTATATCAAACCTGATGAAGTGAATAGGGTTTCAGAATCCTTCAATGCTATCATTGAAAGCTCTTTGGAAGGTTTGGATTATATCGACCAGATATTATCCAGTAATAATCTTAAAATGACTGATGCAGAACGTGCAGAAGTTTTGAAAGGTATGGAACTACAATCTAAGGAAATGGTAGCCGAAATTGAAGCTAAGACTAGGCGTTATCGAGAAATCATTTCCTTTCGGGAAATGCAAGATAAAATCAATAACAGAGAAACCAATTACTAATGACAGGTATTTTTTTGGGCATAGGATTGGAATATGTTGATGCAGTGTTTGCCACTATCAAGAACAGTGACTTTTCACAGTATACCATTACTGGAATGAAGACACTGGCCATTCTGTTCTTTCTTATCAATATCCTCAAAAAGTACAATGAAGGCGTTGCTAACAACGAAGGGTATACTTGGGGGCTGACCCCTGCGGAACTAACAAAGAATTTTGCAGTGGTTATCCTGGTCATTTTCTCAACACAGGTATTGGATGTTTTTGATACTATTCTTGTGGCCATTGAAACCCAATACCGAGACACGGCTCCTGCGCTCCTCCCGTTACAGATGCAAGACATCGATTTGGAACAGGATGTGGGCGCATTGGAAGCCGCCAAAAAAGCAATGGCCATGTTATATGAAGCTTTGGTAACACCGTTGTACGGCTTAAAGATGTTGGCCTTTATCATTGGGATATTTCTTTGGTTGTTGGATTTGTTCATCTACCCCTTATTCCTTGCAGAGCGTTTCTTTCTGTTAGGTATAATGCAGGCTTTTTTCCCTTTGGTGATTAGTCTTGCTGTATTTGAAAAGTTCCGTTCATTAGCTTACAACTTCTTTAAGCTCTATGCAGGAGTATATATGTTGGTGCCTGCATTTTTCCTGGTTAATGTATTTGTAAACAACCTGTATACAGAAATCAACATCAACTTTTGGAACACGCTTTTTGGAACCGATTGGGGAAGTACATTTTTTGCGCCTTTACTTCAATTTGGTTCTATTGGATTTATAGTTCTCCTCAAATTCAAACTCTATCGCAGGGCAACATCATTTGTCTTTAAACTTTTCACCGCCTAATCAATTATGAAAACACCATATCAAAATATTTACAACGTACTCCGCCTGAACCGATTCATTGTTTTGGCAGTCGTTATTGGAGCAGTTTTGACCTGTACCATCTCAGTAATTATGGTCATAAAACTTCACAAAGAATCCATCAATAATGCCTTTGTGGTCAATTCGGATGGAAGTGTCATTCCCCTTAAAATGGTACAGCAAAATGAAAACTTAGAAGTAGAAGTATTATCACATTTAGAACTGTTCCATACCTATTTCTACCACATCGATGCGAGCAATTATAAAAAGAACCTAGAGAAAGCTTTATGGTTGGGGAACAGTTCTGTAGATGCATTGTACAGACAGAAAAAAGTTGATGGCGTTTACAACCGATTATTACAATATTCCTTAGTGCAAAAGGTACTGAAAATTGAATCGAAAATCGATATCCAAAAAGGACCATATCGATTTGAAACCACTCTGATTTTTGAAATCAATCGTGGGTCGATAATCGACATTTATGAATTGACTACATCTGGAAATATTATCCATGTGGATAGAAACTTTCCCAACAATACCCACGGACTATTGATAACCAACTTTTTTGAAAACAAACTAAAAAAACTTGAAAACTATGAAAATTGAAAAGAATAAAATCGTATTCGCAGCCATTATTTTATGTGTAGTACTGTTTATTGGTTCCTATGCTGTGATTGTATTGGGAGACGACGAAGAACCAACGATTGAAAACAATCAGATTCCAGTTCCAGAGTTGGGTGATGAGCAAAAGGAATATGATTCCAAATTAGAGGCTCTGGACGACCTAAAAGAAGAACGGGAGATAACTGTACCATCTATTTATCCGGACCACATGATAGATGATAAGGGGTACTTCAATCCCGATTACATGGAGTATGAAAAACAGCGTATTATTGATAGCATCTATAACAAAGGGCACATCAGTTATTCCGATAGAAGTTTTAGAAAACCCAAGGTCAAAATTGAAACAAATCTACTTCAGAAAGATTCTATTTCTAAGACAGCTATGAAAGAAGAGCGTATTGTCCCTAAAGAGTTAGGATTGGAACATCAACTGTTTTTTGCTTCAAATCCATTGGAAAATGAAAACCTCATTACTCAAAATACAGATGCTTTTATATATGTGCGAGTAAATGGTACACAAACAGTGCGAAACAACTATCGTTTGCAAATGCGATTGACCAAAGATGCGCTCATCAATGGCATTACCGTCCGAAGAAATACACCTATTTATGGTTTTGTAAGCTTTAAACCCAATCGGACCATAATAGAGATTGAAAACATCAATCACAAACCTATTAAACTAAACGCTTTTGACCTTCAGGACGGAAGTGAGGGTATCTACATTGAAAATAGTTTTAGAGCTGAAGCTAGACAGGAAGTGGTCGGAGATATTGTGGATGATATCAATATCGCTGGAATGCCACAAGTAACCGGTATCAAAAGAATATTCCAAAGAAACAATCGTACGGTAAAAGTCACCGTAACCGATAATTACCAACTCATTTTAAAACCCATATTATGAAAACTATAATCATAATCACAATAACACTATTCACAAACCTCATAGTTGCCCAACAAACACTGGATACTATTTACGCTAACGATAAAAAGAATGTAGCCCTATTTTTTCCAGAACCCATTCGCCAGGGGATTACGGGAACATCCAATTTTGTTTTTACGTATAACCGAGAGAAAGAGCAATACTTTGGCTTGTTACAAGCTACTCCGGGTACCGAGAGCAATTTACTTGCGGTAACAAAAAATGGTCAGGTCTATTCCTATATTTTGAAATATAAGGAGCAGTTACCGAAGCTAAACTACTTCATTTCATTAAAAGAAAGTATTGGCAGTGAGCAACCTGTGATTTTAAAACAAAAGCCAATTTATCAGTCACCTAATAGGATAGACTATTTCAAAAAATTTAGTAATCATTTATTGAAATCAAATTCTGGTTCTATCACAACTAAGAGAAGAAAAGGCATCAAATTACAGTTGCAAAAGATGGTGTATAATGCTTCTGAAGTTTATTTGGTATTAGGAATTAAGAACAAGTCCAAAATCGATTTTGAGATAGATTACTTAAATGTCTACAGGGTAAACGGAAACAAAAAGCGTAAGGCATCTTATCAGAAGCTTTTGGTACAACCAGTTTATAAACACGAAATGCCCAATACAATCAAAGTCAGTAAATCTCGCAGGTTTGTATATGTCTTGCCCAAATTTGTGTTAGGTGATAATGAGAAATTAGAGATTGAGGTGAAAGAGCTAAAGGGAAGTAGGAAGATTGTTTTAAAGAATTAAAAAAATCCAAAAACTAGTTTTTGTTGTATATACCTAAAAGAAAACAATCTATACAACTTTTATGTACTAAATCGTAAGTAGATTGTAATTTACAACTGCTTCTATGAACGATAAACTAAATACATCCAGTTTAAAATATAAAGTACGACCATTAAAACGAAAAGAATTAGAACCTTTTGTTAAACGCATTTCCTATATAGAAAATGAGACTATTGAACCCCAGTCTCACCTGCTTCCTCCACTTGATACCATTGGGCTCACCTTTTTTTTTGGAGACCACATGAAAACGGAACATAAACAAGAAACAGTACTTCTTCCTAAAAGAGCTTATATCGCAGGAATTATAACAAAAGAAGATGTTTCAATAGTGCATCAGGGAATTGTCAAGCAGATTTTTGTAAAATTTACTCCCACGGGTTTTTATCGCCTATTCCATAAAGATGGAAGTGACTTCACGAATAAACCTCCTTCTGATTTTTCCACCATAGATGCGCAGATATTGGAAAGTGAACTGGAGAAATGCCCAAAAGAAATAGAGCCTATACAAGAGCATATTGAAAACTACTTGCTCTCCAAAATACCTACAGCACTTCCAGAAATACCTCTTATAAACATGGTCATAGAATTAATGCAAGAAGATATAACTGGTAGAAGGAACATAGAAGATATTTGTGAGAAAGTAGGGGTGAACCAGCGTTACCTTTTCCGCTTATTCAAAAAGGTTATAGGAATCTCTCCAAAAAAATACTACAAAACATTACAGTGGAATACCATCATGAGCACCATCAATCAGAATGAAGAAGAATCGTTAACAAAAATGGCATTAGAATGCGGGTTTTATGACCATCCATCTTTCACTAGAGAATTCAAAAAATTTATGGGAGTATCCCCAAGTAAGTTTATTAATAATGACATTCAATTAGCCGAACTAGCCTTAAAAAGAAATAGTTAATACCATTCTAGGGTATTCAAACTACAATATATTACCATGGAATATTGGTAATCTTCACTATTGGAAATATCACTATTAGTTTTCCTGTTTTTTTTAGTCAGTGTCCATTTTGTACAAGACTTAGCTAATAATTACAACTAGATTTACTGGTTAGTTTAAAAGTAAAAAAAGGACTAATAAATGCAGTTAGAAATAGATAGAATCAACATAAAAATATTGCCTTTTTTAATATGTATGATAAGTGTTTTTTATCTGCAAGGTCAGGACGTCGAAAGTGTTAGTGAAACCTCAAAAAAGTTTCAATTCAATTTTTATTTAAGTCCTGCTGCTTTTGGTAGTCAAGGTGTGGCATTCCCCCTTATGATGACTAAGTTTTTACCAAGTGTAGAATATAGCATTACAAAAAAAATATCGGCATATGCGTCACCAGGAATTACTGCAGGAGTAGCACCAGGTGTTATTTTACATTTTGAAACAGGACTAGTATTTAAAGGTTTCACAGTAGATTATAGTACCAATTCATTCATAAATCTAGTAAAAGAAGATGAAGACGATGATGACAAAGCAAAACGAACAGCCAGTAATGGTAATATCAATTTGGGATTCAAGTTTAGATTAAAAAAAAATGGAACATTGTTATGGTTAAAATTAGGTAAAAGTATTTCAGAAAAAGGATTTGATGGCGTACATCCAATTTGGAATGGAAATCACTTAGAAATTAGAATATTAATGCCCTAGCTATATATGAGTTAAACAAGAGGAAATCTTGTGCTTAAGGATTAAAATAAGAAAAGAATGATTTAAAAACGAAACGCAAGTTTTTATAAAAAAGATAAACCCAAATCAACTGTATACAACTTAAAATAAAATGTTATGAATGCTAAAACAATTATTAACCTAGTATGGTTTGCGTGCATAAGCACATTATATGCGCAAACACAAAGACCAGTAGGTATTAATTTAATAGGTGTTAACTACTACTCCATTGAATATGTATTTACCGATGCCTTTAAACAATCAAGAGCATGGGTAGTACATGAGCCAATACCCGGAGCAGCATGGAATAGTGGTGTAGAAATACCTGTAGACGAAAACGGATATCCAACTGTAATCCCTTATGATAATGGTATAGACCCGCCACAAATTGCCAGAGCTATATTATTTACAGATTCTAATGGGCATAATCCATCAGGAATGCATAGATTAATTGTTTCTGGTAGTGGACAGGTTAGTGTAAGACAAGATACATCTAATGCCATAACTACATATACAACACCTGTTGATGTTCTAGTTCCAGTAGATGCTTCGCATGGCAGAGTTTTAATTGAAATTGAAGAGTCATTACAAAGTGACCCTATTAATGATATTAAGTTCATTCTGCCAGATTATGTTGATACTTATGAAAACCAACAATTTACTACGGAAATACTTGATTTTATTGATGATTTTCAGACCATAAGATTTATGGATTGGTCTGAAACTAATTTCTCTGAAAACGAAATTTGGAGCGAACGAACACAAAAAGATAATGCATCTCAAGCTACTGAAAAAGGAGTCGCTTGGGAACATGTTATTGATTTATGTAATACAGCTCAAAAGAATGCTTGGATAAATATTCCCCATAGAGCAAACGATGATTACATAACCGAATTGGCAACCCTTTTTAGGGATAACTTAAACCCTAACCTTAAAATTTATTTGGAATATAGTAATGAAGTATGGAATACAAATTTTACTCAAACACATGAAGTAGGCGTATTTGCCCAAAATTTAGGATATACAGGACAACTTTTGGAACGTTCGCGCAAATATACCGCAAAACGCTCCGCAGATATATTTCATACGTTCGAAACCGTATTTCAAGGAGGTGAAAGATTAGTAAAAGTTATTCCTGGTTGGGCTGGTAGTGCCTTTCATAACAACCAACTATTGACGTTTTTCAATGACCCGTTATATAATCCAAATATGGTAACGGCAGATGCGTTGGCAATAGCCCCGTATTTCGGCAATGGCATAGGCAATACGATTGGCAATAACGGACAAATAGACACAATTACAGTTTCCGAAATTTTAGACCTATTAGAAGACGAATTAACAACGGCCTATAATAGAATGGACCAAAATAAAGATATTACCGATGCCTATAATTTAGACCTTATTGCTTACGAAGCAGGTCAGCATTTGGTGGCTCAAGGCGCATATCAACAAAACAATACATTAACGGCAAAACTTACCCAAGCCAATAGAGATGACAGGATTGAAGATATGTATTGTAAATATGCCAACTATTGGTATGAAACCACACAAGGAGGGTTGCTTTCTTTTTTCTCTTCGCATCAGCCTTACGGTAGGTTTGGTAGTTGGGGAATAAAAGAATATATGGATGAAGAGCACACTCCAAAATATGACGCTATAACCAGTTGTGTATTTAATTACAATACACTTTCAATACCACCAGCTACAACTACAACAAATTCATCATTTAAAATATATCCCAATCCAGCTTTTGAAACAATCAACATTTCAAATGACAATGATGTAAAGTCCTTAGAACTTTATACCATGGCAGGCAGGCAGGTGCTTAAAGCTGAAGATACCAATACTATAAATATAGAAAACCTCACATCTGGATTGTTTCTGCTTAAAGTAGTGGACATTGGAGGAGCAATAAAGTTTAATAAGATTATTGTAAAATAATATGACGGACATCAAATAATTCAATCAAATGAATCCATTAATATAAAATCAAATAATAGACCGGAGAAACATGTCAAATCTTAAATTTTCCATCCTACCAATACAAGAAAAAGCTTTAACACCCTTTGTAAAGCGTATATCTTATATAGAAAATGAAACTAAGGAGCCCCAGTTACACCCTATACCTCCCTTAGATACAACTGGGCTCACTTTTTTCTTTGGAGACTTAATGCGAAATGTATATGACCAAAAAAACGAGCCTTTGCCAAAAAGAGCTTATGTATTGGGAATAACAACAAAAGGTGGTGTTTCAATAGTGCATCAAGGTACTGTTAAGCAACTTTTTATTGAGTTCACGCCTACGGGATTTTATCGCTTGTTCCATAAAGAAGGAAGTAATTTCACTAATCATCCTCCAGCAGATTTTTCTACTATAGATGCACAAATATTGGAAAAGGAATTAGAAAATTGTCCCAGAGATATAAAAAGCATACAAGAAGTTTTTGAAAATTATCTATTGAGTATAATACCTACTGCTCTACCAGAAATCCCTTTAATAGATGTTATTGTAGAGTTGATGCAAACAGATATTGTGGGCAAAAGAAGTGTAGAAGAGATTAGTGAAAAAATTGGAGTACATCAAAAGTATCTTTTTCGCTTATTTAAAAAAGTAATAGGTATTTCTCCTAAAAAATACTACCGAACATTACAATGGAATACCATTATGACTAGTATCAATCAAAATGAAGAAGAAACGTTAACCAAATTGGCATTGGAATGTGGATTTTATGACCACCCATCTTTTACAAAAGAATTTAAGAAGTTCATGCAAATTTCTCCAAGCGAGTTTATAAATGGAGATGTTAGTTTAACGGAAATGGTTCTTAAGCATAATTCTTAATAATAAAGAGTAATACTTAATAGTATTAAGAAGGCTTAAATAAGCAACAACAATACCTCCAAGTAGAAATTTTAAGCACTTCAATAATTTTATTTAGAATTAATCTACTATGTCCATTTTGTACAAGACTTGCTTGATTTTCATGATTAGTTTAGCCGATTCATTTTAAAAGAATATAAAATTATGAAAGCAACAAAGAACTTAATCAAATTAGTAATGGTACTTATGGTGTCAATGTCAATTTTTTCATGCTCAGATGGCGAAGATGGTGCTACAGGACCAGCTGGTCCAGCAGGAGTTGACGGTACAGATGGTCAAGATGGCGCACCGGGTACGGCCAATGTTATTTTTTCTGATTGGATTCAACAGGGGTTTGGTGACGAGCCTTTAGAAACTCACTCGAGTAGTTTTGACATTGAGGCTCCTGAAATAACCCAAAAAGTATTAGACCAGGGAGTTGTTTTGGTATTTGGACGAAGATTAGTTACTGTGGCTGAAGATGTACAGATTACTAATTATCAATTACCCTATACTGCTTATATAAACATATCCGCAACTATACAATATCGTCATACAATTACTCCTCCAAACGGAGAAAAAGCTGTAGGGACAATCACCATCAATGCAAGGGAAGTGAATAATAATGACTTGGAAGACAATGCAACTTTTATTAATGAATATCGATACGTTATAATACCTGGTGGAGCTCCAGTAGCACCGTCTTCTTCTGGAAAATCATCAAGTACAGACTATTCTAAAATGTCATACGAGGAAATCAAATCTGAATTAAATATTTCAGAGTAAAATTTGTAAATGTTCCCCCCAAATTTTACAGTTAAAAACTTTTCCCCTCATGAGGCTTTGCTCCGCGAGGGGTTTTTATTCTCTAATATTTGTCGAACCTAGACAATATAGCAACCGAAAACAGCAATAGCATAACCATAACCTATTTAAAAAAAATACAATGAAAACAATCAAAACTATTAAATATTTAAGTCTTGTCTTTTTTGTTTTTGTTACTTCATGTGGAAGTGACGACAATAACGCTCCGGATCCAGTTTCAGAACCTGACCCAGTAACAAATCCAGACCCTGTAGAAGAAAATAAATCTCCTGAAACCTTTAATCTTATTGCGCTTGCAGATGGGGAGGTAGATGCTGATATAAAACCAACTTTTAGTTGGGAAGTGGCAAATGACCCTGATGGTGATGCGGTGACTTATGACTTGTATCTTGATTCTAAAAATCCTCCAGAAACCTTATATAGTGAAAACATAAATACTACCAACCTTGAAACAACAGAGCGCTTAGGATTATTAAAAAATTATCATTGGAAAGTAGTGGCAAAAGATGATAAAGGAGCGAGTACAGAAAGTGCAATACACAGCTTTATCACACGAGATTTACAAATGCCAAATGAACCTATAACCTTAAATGCAGAATTTAGGACAAGACGCAGAGCATCTGTTGTAGAATTTGAGGATAAATTATGGGTCATTGGTGGGAATACAGATGATTTCTCCGATTTAAATGATATTTGGCAAAGTGAAGATGGGATTAAGTGGGAACAAGTAACAGATGAAGCTCCATTCTCTGGTAGGCGCGAACATACCTCTGTTGTTTTTGATGATAAAATATGGGTTATCGGTGGGTATAATGGAGATGAATACTTAAATGATGTATGGTACAGTAACGATGGTCAAAATTGGACGCAAGCGGCTGCAACTGCTCAATTTTCAGGAAGAGGCAGACATACATCTGTGGTCTACAATAATAAAATCTGGGTCATTGGTGGGTATAATGGCACTAATAACAATGAGGTTTGGTCTAGTGAAGACGGAATAACCTGGGCGGAAACCAAACCTGTAACTTCAATTTTTTCAGAAAGGTCACTTCATACCTCTGTAGTATTTGATGATAAATTATGGGTAATTGCAGGAACAGATGATACCCGTCAAAATGATGTATGGTATACAGAAGATGGAGAAAATTGGACAGAAGTCATTTCTTCAGCTCCATTTGCTAAAAGAATCAGGCATACTTCAGTAGTATATGATAATAGAATTTGGCTGCTTGGTGGCGCAGCGCCTAGTAGCCTAAATGATGTTTGGTATAGCACCAATGGTACCGAATGGAAACAATTCACGAACAATGCACCTTTTTCCAAGAGATTCGACCACATTTCAACGGTATTCAAAGAAAAGATTTGGGTAATTGGTGGATATGATGGGAGTTACCTAAATGATGTTTGGGCATTTGAATAATCAACAAATGATTCCATTGGGGTTCTTAAAATATAATCAAAAAAATAAAACGATGAAAACAAAAAATAAATTAATCGCTGTATTAACTATGCTAATTGTACTTGTTAGTTCATGTGGAAGTGATGATGATAACCCTGTCGAAGAAAGAATGCTTAAACCTATAACGTTAAATGCTCAATTTTCAAGTCGCAGCCGTCATACTTCTGTAGTATTTGATAATAAAATATGGACCATTGGAGGATATGGTGGTGGCACCAACTTAAATGATGTTTGGCAAAGTGAAGATGGAAAAGATTGGACCGAAGCAACTCCAAGTGCTCAATTCTCTGTTAGACGAAACCATACTTCTGTAGTATTTAATGATAAAATGTGGGTCATTGGCGGACAAGATGTCGATGGTGGTCTAAATGATGTTTGGTATAGTGAAGATGGTATAAATTGGACTCAAGCAACTGCAAGTGCTCAATTCTCTGAAAGGTTTGATCATGCTTCTGTAATTTTTGATGGTAAAATATGGGTAATAAGTGGGCGTGATCTCAACAACAACCAATACTTAAATGATGTTTGGTATAGTGAAGACGGTAAAGATTGGATCGAAGCGACTGCAAGTGCTGCATTTTTAGGACGCAGAGGACATACTTCTGTAGTGTTTGGTAATAAAATATGGGTCACCAATGGATATAATGATGGTAACAATTTAAACGATGTTTGGTATAGTGAAGATGGAGAAAATTGGACTGAAGCGACAGCAAGTACTCAGTTTTCTGGTAGACGTGACCATACTTCTGTGGTCTTTGATGATAAAATATGGGTTATTGGTGGGTTCACAGATGATTTGGTTAATGATATTTGGTACAGTGCTAATGGTACCTTATGGAATCAAATCCCAAGTAACACATCTTTCTCTTCAAGATACAATCTTACATCAATAGCATTCAAAGAAAAGATTTGGGTCATTGGTGGAAATAATGGTCAAGACTTAGGAGATGTTTGGGCATTTGATTAATCAAAAAGTAGTGCTACTGGAATTCTGAATGTACAATCAAAAAAATAAAACAATGAAAACAAAAAATAAAATAATCACTGTATTAATGATGCTAATTGTATTTGTTAGTTCATGTGGAAGTGATGATGATAATGCCCCAGATGAAATTTTAGAACCTAATCCTGTAGAAGGGAATGAACCTCCTGAAACTTTTAATCTTATTGCTGTTTCAGATAATGAAAAGGATGTTGATACGCGACCAACTTTTAGTTGGGAAGAGTCAAAAGACCCCGATGGAGACCCTGTGACGTATGACATATATATTGATGTTAAAAATCCGCCAGAAGCTTTATACAGTGAAAATATAAGTGCTGTTACTTTCGAAGCGACAAAAAGTTTAGGATTGCTAAAAGATTATTATTGGAGAGTTGAGGCAAAAGACGATAAAGGTGGTCGTGCTGAAAGTGCAACATACAGTTTTAGTACAAGAGATATAAGAATGCCAAATGAACCTATAACCTTAAATGTGAAATCTGGTGAAAGAGCTGAGGCATCTTCTGTGATGTTCAATGATAAATTATGGGTTATTGGAGGAACTAGTTTATCAGCAAAACTAAATGACGTTTGGTACAGCGAAGATGGAGAAAATTGGATTGAAGCAACTCCAAATGCTCAATTTCCTGCTAGACATTCTCATGCTTCTGTAGTGTTCGATGGTAAAATATGGGTTATTGCAGGCAGTGGTAATGGTGGTTCTTTAAATGATGTTTGGTATAGTGAAGATGGTATAAATTGGATTGAAGCCACTCCAAATGCCCAATTCTCTCCTATGCAAGATCATACTTCTGTAGTATTTGATAATGAAATATACGTCATTAACGGGAATGCCGGTGTTGATGGTGATGATAAAAGTGAAGTTTGGTCTAGTGAAGACGGAATAAATTGGAAGATAAAATCATTTCTTCCACAAAGGAATAACCATACATCAGTAGTATTTGATGATAAAATATGGATTATTGGAGGATTAGGTGATGGAGAGTTTAAAAACGATGTTTGGCAAAGTGAAGATGGTTATAACTGGAATCAAGTTGCAACCGGATCGCTTCTCTTTGACAAAAGAGTAGGACTTACTTCTGTAGTATTTGATGATAAAATGTGGGTCATTGGTGGGCGTGGTAGTGGTATTCTTTTTAATGATGTTTGGTATAGTGCAGACGGTTTTGAGTGGAAGCCAATCATTAGTTTTGCGCCTTCTTTTCCAGGAAGAAGTGACCATATGTCAACGGTATTCAAAGAAAAAATTTGGGTTATTGGAGGACGTGATAGTTTTCAAGCCTTAGGAGATGTTTGGACTATTGATTAATTAGTAAGTGTACTAGTAAATATCTAAATGTGCAATCAAAAAAAGTAAAACAATGAAAACAAAAAATAAATTAGCCAATGCATTGGTAATGCTTACAATATTAGTTTTTGTTGCCTCATGCGGAAGTGACGACAATAACGCCATACCCCCAGATGAAATTTCAGAACCAGATCCTATCGAAGAGAATATACCTCCCGAAAGCTTTAATCTTATAGCTGTAGCAGATAATGAAATAGATGTTGATGTGCTACCAAATTTTAGTTGGGAAGCAGCAAAAGACCCAGATGGAGACCCTGTAACTTATGAATTACATCTTACCGATAATTATAATGATTTTTTAATACATCCTAATACCGAAAATCAGCCAAACCCCTTATATAGTGAGAATTTTAGCTTTCTTGCTTTTCAAGCTACAGAAAGTTTAGGATTGTTAAAAGATTATTATTGGCGTGTAGTAGCAAAAGATAATAGAGGAGGTAGAAGAGCCAGTACAATACATAGCTTTAGGACAAGAGGGTTAAGAATACCTGATGGTCCAATAACATCAAATACTCAATTCAACGGATACGGCAGAACTTCTGTAGTTTTTGATGATAAAATATGGGTCATTGGTGGAGGCTCTAGTGATGTCTGGTACAGTGAAAATGGTATAAATTGGACCGAATCGACCTCAAATGCTCAATTTCCATGGCGTGCAGAACACACTTCTGTAGTTTTTGATGATAAAATGTGGGTCATTGGTGGGAGTGGGTCTTTTTTTAATGATGATGTTTGGTACAGTGAAAATGGTAAAAATTGGACCGAAGTAACCACTAGTGCACAATTTTCATGGCGTACAAGACACACTTCCGTAGTGTTTGATGATAAGATGTGGGTTATTGGTGGATTAAGGCCTAATGGGGAACGCTTAAATGATGTTTGGTACAGTGAAGATGGAGAAAATTGGATTGAAGCAACGGCAAATGCTCAATTCTCTGCTAGGATTAATCATACCTCTGTCGTGTTTGATGGTAAGGTATGGGTTATTGGAGGAAGTGGTGATAACCTTGAAATATTTACCGATGTTTGGTATAGTAAAGATGGTAAAGATTGGACCCAAGCAACGGCAAATGCTCAATTCTCTAGTAGACGAAATCATACTTCTGTAGTGTTTGATGATAAAATCTGGGTCATTGGAGGAGGCGGTAATGGTGGTTCTTTAAATGATGTTTGGTATAGTGCTAATGGTACCGAGTGGAACCAAGTTGCAAACGATACATCTTTTCCAGAACGAAGTGGGCACACTTCTGTAGTTTTTGATAATAAAATATGGGTCATTGGAGGACAAAATGCTGATGGTCCTCAAAACAATGTTTGGGCACTAGATTAATCAAAAAGAGTTTCATACTAAGAAACATCTAATTGTAAAATCAAAAAAATAAAAAGATGAAACACCCATCATTAACTTAAATCACACAGCAAAATGTTAATTAGGTGTTACATACCCGCACTGGGTCGTACATTGAGCCTGTCGAAGTACAGAGTCGAAATGTGACTTCTAAAACAATAAATATTAACAGATGAAAACAAAAAATAAATTATCAGATATATTAATGATACTCGTGGTGGTGATTTTTGTTACCTCATGCGGAAGTGACGACACTAATACTGAAGACCCGGTAGAAGAAAACAAACCACCCGAAACCTTTAATCTTATAGCCGTTGCAGATAATGAAAAGAATGTTGCTGTACGACCAACCTTTAGTTGGGAACCAGCAAATGATCCTGATGGGGATGCACTAACGTATGATATATATCTTACCGATCAGATAGCACTTCTGGATCACAGAAATCTATCACCGTACGCCTTATACAAAGAAAATTTAAACACCGTTACTTTTAAAGCAACAGAAAGGTTAGAGCTATCAAAAGATTATTATTGGCGTGTAATAGCAAAAGATGAAAAAGGAAGTAGTTCTGCAAGTGCAATACATAGCTTTAAAACAAGAGATTTAAGGATACCTAATGATCCTATAATAGCAAATGCTCAATTTTCAGAACGCAGAGATTTCACTTCTGTAGTATTTAATGATAAAATATGGGTAATAGGAGGACGTAATGATAATTTAGAAAATGTTAATGATGTTTGGCATAGTGAAAATGGAGAAAATTGGACCGAAGCAACTACTAATGCTCAATTCTCTGCCAGAAGAGGCCATACTTCTATAGTATTTGATAGTAAAATATGGATTATTGGTGGATATGATAATAATAGCCAATATCTAAATGATGTTTGGTATAGTGCAGATGGAATAAATTGGACAGAAGCAAGTGCAAGTGCTCAATTTTCTGGTAGGCGTAATCATACTTCCGTAGTATTTAATGATAAAATGTGGGTCATTGGTGGGGATAGAGGTGCATCACGCTTTAATGATGTTTGGCAAAGTGAAGATGGGGTTGCGTGGAATCAAGTTACAGCAAGTGCACAATTCTCTAGTAGAAATAACCATACCGTTGTAGTATTTGATGATAAATTGTGGGTTATTGGAGGACATGATGGTAATAATTATAAAAATGATGTTTGGCAAAGTGAAGATGGGGTTGTGTGGAATCAAGTTGCAACCGGATCCCTCTTTAACGAAAGAGTTGGTCATACTTCTGTAATTTTTGATGATAAAATATGGGTTGTTGGTGGCGTGGCACCTGGTGGTCTTTTTAATGACATTTGGTACACTTCCAGTGGTAATGTATGGAAGCAAGTTAAAAACAATGTCTCTTTTTCCAAAAGATATTATCATACGTCAATAGTATTCAAAGAAAAAATTTGGTTAATAGCTGGATATGATGGGAGTTTTTTAAATGATGTTTGGGCATTAGAATAATACAATAGGTAACTAAGAAACACCTGAATGTACAATCGAAAAAAATAAAACGATGAAAACAAAAAATAAATTAGCAGATATATTAATGATACTAATGGTGACGGTTTTTGTTACTTCATGTTCAAATGACGACAATAACATCTCAGACCCAGTAACAAACCCAGACCCTACAGAAGAAAACAAATCTCCTGAAATCTTTAATCTTATAGCGGTTGCAGATGGAGAAGAAAATGTTGATGTAAAACCAACTTTTAGTTGGGAAAAGGCAATAGACCCTGATGGCGATTCTGTAACCTACGACTTATATATTGATGTTAAAAATCCTCCAGAAGCTATATATAGTGGAAATTTAAACACTGTTAGTTTTGAAGTCACCGAACGTTTGGGAATATCAAAAGATTATTATTGGTGCGTTATGGCAAAAGATAAAAAAGGAGGTAATACGCCAAGTACAATACATAGCTTTAAAACTAGGGATTTGAGAATACCTAACGCTCCTATAACGGCTAAAGTTCCATTTTCAGAACGAAGCAGTCACACTTCTGTTGAGTTCAACGGTAAAATATGGGTCATTGGAGGGATAAATGATGATAATCAACGCTTACACGATGTTTGGAATAGTGAAGATGGAGAAAATTGGATTGAAGTAACTCCAAGTGCTCAATTTTCTGCTAGAAGTAGCCATACTTCTGTAGTATTAGATAATAAAATATGGGTGATTGGTGGAAATAATGGACAACGTTTAAATGATGTTTGGTATAGTAAAGACGGTAAAGATTGGATTGAAGCAACTCCAAGTGCTCAATTTTCTGCTAGAAATAGCCATACTTCTGTAGTATTCGATAATAAAATATGGGTGATAGGTGGAAATAATGGACAACGCTTAAATGATGTTTGGTATAGTAAAGACGGTAAAGATTGGATTGAAGCAACTGCAAGTGCTCAGTTCTCTGGTAGGCAAGGCCATACTTCTGTAGAGTTTGATGATAAAATCTGGGTCATTGGAGGGTATGATGGCAATTTCCCATTCTTAAATGATGTTTGGTATAGTAAAGATGGTAAAGATTGGACCAAAGCAACTAAAAGTGCTCAATTCTCTGGTAGATTTATTCATACTTCAGTAGTATTTGCTGATAAGTTATGGGTCATTGGAGGGGAAGATGATGATGATTTTCAAAATGATGTTTGGTACAGTGCTAATGGTACCGAGTGGTACCAAGTTGCAAACGATGCATCTTTTTCAGAACGAAGCACCCATATTTCTGTAGTGTTTGATGATAAAATATGGGTGATTGGTGGAATTGATGGAAGTGATTACTTAAATGATGTTTGGGCATTTGATTAATAAAAAAGTGAGTTAGAAAATATCTGAATGTTGAATCTAAAAAAATTAAAAGATGAAGACAAAAAATAAATTTGCTAATGTATTAATGATACTTTCGGTATTGGTTTTTATTATCTCATGCGGAAGTGACGACAATACTACTACAGACCCAGTAGAAGAAAATAATCCCCCCAACTCTTTTAATCTAAATGAAATAGCTAATGGAGCAACAGATATAGGTGTATTACCCGTTTTTAGTTGGGAAACGGCAAGTGACCCTGATGGAAATGCTGTGTTGTACGATATGTATTTGGGTACAGAACAAACCCCAACAAATTTGTATGTAGAGAATTTAACCACTGCTAATTTTAACGTTACAAATCAATTAAGTTTTTCTGAAACCTATTATTGGAGAGTAGTAGCAAAGGATAATCAAGGTGGAGAAACTAGTAGTACTGTATATAGTTTTACAACCAAACCAGAAGAAAACAATACGGTCTCAATTGTAGATGATTTTGATGGTACTGGTTCGCTAATAGATTATGTAACAAATAATGCCGAAGTATTGCCTAACGTAGGTAGGGTTTCTGGACGATATCATGCACTCCTTGATGATAATACAAACAATCAAACCTTGCATTTTAACGAAGAACAAGGAAGATTAGATGCTAAATTAATGACCTTTCCTTTTGAGGTTATTGCAAGAAATATAGGTATTGGTATAACCACAGATTCGCAAACAGCACCAGTCCATAACGGAACACAATACAATTTTGCAGGGATTCAAGTGCATGCAGAAGATTTTAATTCTATAAACTCTTCTCATATAGTGGTAGGGCATAGAGGAACAAGACAGTTTACCATAGAAGGAAAAAACACTGTTGATGGCGTTTCCTTTGTAAATGATGCAGGTATAGATACAGCCCCTTTAGGACGAGTAGATATACGCATTGTTGGTGATGAAAATAATGAGCTTACTTTTTATTGGCAACAACCAAACCTAAGTAGTGGTGTTACTCCAGATGAATGGACGCTTTATACTGGTACAGGTAAGTTGCCAGGAACAGCACCATCATATGGCAATCAGGTATACGTAGGCCTCATTACCTATGCCTTTGGAAATGCAGGAATTCCATTTGTAGGTACTTGTGATGCCATTGAGTTTAACAATTTATAAATGAACTACAATGAAAAAGAAGATAATAAACATTAGTATGTCTATACTCCTGATTTTTACAATAGGATCTTGTAGCAATGATGATGATACCATAACAGGTATAAGTGTAACATATGCTGAAACAAAAATCGAAAACACCTTTTTTGAAGAAGGAGTAACCTCTCCTCCAGTAGTAGATTGGAAAGGAGAAGAAGGAACTTTCAGTTCATCCAGTGAAATTGTAGCCAGTGGAGATGTGAAAATTGATGAAAACACAGGTGTAATTTCATGGAATAGAAACATGCCCTTGGGAGAGGTAGAAATAGATATAGAAGTTGCCAATTCTACTTATAAGACTATGGTGAAAATTATAATCAATACAGTTTTTAAAGAAGGTGTTTTTGTAGGAGGTTATAATAACGACACTTCAAATGAACCTGACTATTCCAGCATTAATATAGATTATTATATTCATTTTTTTGATGATGGAACGTTAACAGTATCAAAACCTAATTATCCTAGCTTTTCAGGAATAGGAACTTGGCAATCAGATGGTCCTAATATATCAATTAGATACAAAACTACAGAATCAACATCAGAGGAATTAGTAATGGTTGGGATTATTACAAGCGCAAGTTCTGGCACTTCCTTTAAAGGCGTATGGGGAGATGGAGGTTTTGATGCTGAGGGTAACGTCAAAATACCTAAAGGAGTATTTAGCTTTTATGTAACATAAAATTATGTTCGGAAGCGAGAGGTTCCCTTATTCCAATATGTACCTAATAATAAATAAAAAATGATTAAAACAGAAATATACACTAGTGAAAAAAAAGCAATGCGACTTCTTGTAATCTCATTATTTTTTATTGCTCTTAGTGTTTGTTTTATAATAAACCCCAAAGTTTTTATTAACCCATTTTTACAAGCTCCTTACCTTATTCAGGGAATAGGTTTATTAAGTGTGTTGTTTTTTGGATTTGGTATGTACGTTGCAACTAGGCGTATAGTAAAAACGGAACTTGCGTTGGTAGTAGATATAGAAGGAATACATATGCATCCTAAAAAGGCAAATAGCAAATTAATTAATTGGGAATGCATTATAGGCTTTTCTGAAATTAAAGTTAGTGGTCAAAAAAATCTAATTATCAAAGTGTCTAATCCCGAGTATTGGTTGCTCCGTGAAAGTAATATGATTAAGAAAAAAATGATGCAGTTTAACTTTTCTAATTATGGCTCTCCATTAAGTATTTCAACAGGTCCTCTGGCAATTAGTCAAGAAGATTTGGTGCAAATATTAGAAGAGGGTTTAAGTGCAAAGAAAGTGGAAATAACCGGGAAAGAAGGTGAATTTTTTATCTCTGAAACTCAAGTAATAAAAAGTTAAATCCGTTTGTATGGCATTTCAAAACTAAAAAATACAATTGCTGTATATGTTTTAAGGAATTAAAAGAAATGAAAATAAATCAATTGACCATATTAATTTTTAGCCTAATGTTGGTTGTCTCTTGTAGACAATATATGGAGAAGGAAACAACTAATTATCAATATTTTGATAAATCGGTATCTGACACTATCTCAACAGAAAATTTGATAGCCGTCACAGATGAAGAACACCTTCAATATGGGGTAAGAGTAGCATATGTAAATGAAAAGAATGATACGATAATCCCGTTTGGAAAATATGCTTACTACGGAACAGATACTTTAGAGTATTATGCCAATGTTCTTGAACATCCAAATGACACTACATACAGAAGACTGATGGCAATAGACAGAAATCAGAATGTTTTGTTTGATGTTGTGGTGTTTAATAATGGTCCGGAGCCTTTTGCTGAAGGGTTAACTAGGGTGATTCGAAACGGAAAAATGGGGTTTGCCAATAAATTTGGACAAGTCGTTATTCCTTGTGTATATAATTTTGCCAAATCATTTAAAAACGGAAAAGCAGAAGTAACATACAATGCAACAGAATATTTAAATATGGACAAACACAAAAAAGTTGAAAGCGATGAATGGTTTGTAATAGACAAAAAAGGAAACATATTAAAAAATGATTGCGATATTGACTATAATCTTGTTAAGAAAAATGATAGTATAATAGCATCTTTTGACCTGAAAACTACTATGGAAGCAAGAACATGGTGGAATAGGTGGGGTAGCATGAATGAACCAAACTTAAAAGAGGAAACTACTGAATCATATCGTTTAACTACAATACATGGTGATGGAGGTATAACAGTTATTAGAATCCAAAAGAACAAAAAAACCATCAAGCTAATAGAAAAACTGCAGTTAGCAACAACAAAATATAGACCTGACCCCGAAGACATTTTCACAGATTATTCTGAAAGAAATTTAAAAGCTAATGAATGGAATGACTTTGTTGAGCTGGTAAACCAAATGAATTTTTGGACAATGCCTGCTAAAATTGATAATACAATACTGGTGAACAATGATTCTCCTTTTCTGTTGTTAGAAGGAATTACGCCCGAACATAATAATTGTACAAAAAGAAATTATCATATGGTTATTCGCGAGTCACCAATAGATAGAGCAACAAACTTTAAAAGGTTATATGACAAAATATATGAGCTTAGTAATAAATAAAAAGAGGAAACAGTCTTGATAGAAAACTCTAATCTGTTATTGAGACTTGAATAAACTGTTTGCCAAAAATATAAAAGAGTAAAAATGAATACATTTTCAGAATACGAGAAAATGCCCCGTAATTTTGAAAAATTAGGGTTAAATGTCCGTGATTTTGCAAAAATGGAAAAGCTTCAATGGGTTGTTACTGAAAAAGTTCATGGCGCAAATTTTAGTTTTGTTTACGAAAATGGGAACTTAAAATATGCGAAGAGAAAAGAGTATTTATCTTGGAATGATGACTTTTTTGGTTTTCAGCTTGTGATAAACAACATAGAGAATGCTATTATACAACTATTCGAAGATTTAAGCTTCAAAATAAAAGCCACTAAATATATAGTTTACGGAGAGCTTTTTGGTGGAGAATATCCGCACCCTTCTGTAGAATCTATTCCCGATGTGCAAGCTATTCAAACAGGAGTATATTATACACCAACAATCAATTTTTGTGCCTTTGATATTGCCATGGAAACAGATGGTATACAAACCAAATTATATCTAGACTATGAATCATCTCTCTCTTACTTTGAAAAGCACAACGTATTTCATGCTAAACCCTTATTTATTGGAAAGTTTGGAGAAGCCTTAAATTTTAATACAAGAATTAACTCGATTATACCTAAACAACTAAAACTCCCTGAAATAAAAGAAAACCTAATAGAAGGCGTAGTCATAAAACCTTTTAATCAGATTGATTATAAATTAATTTCTTCAAGGCCAATAGTTAAATTAAAAAACAAAGAATTTGACGAAGAAAAGAAATATCATCAAGCCGAAAAATGGACATACATTCCCAATATTTCATCCAAATCAGAAGATTTATCTTTCTTATTAGATGAATTAAGAGATTATATCACTGTAAACAGATTACAAAGTGCTGTATCTAAGATAGGAGCATTAAACTTTACTAATGAGAAGAGAGTAGCTGATATTGAATCTGAATTCTTTAGAGATATATTAGTTGACTTTAATGAAGACAATGAGAATCTTCTGGATGAGCTATCTAATGATGAAAAAAAATGGATTGATGAGAGAGTTTATGCTGAAATAAAGAAAATAATAATTTCTCTTAAAACGATTTGAAATGAATACCATAAGATATTCTACAATTTTTAAATTTGTTTTTTTTTGGGTGTTTATTTTCTCAAACTAGAAAAGGCATTAATATGAATGGAAAATATAGTAGCCATACAAGATTGTTAGTGGCAATATGAATCAACATCACGTAAAATCGAAATATTTGAAAAATAAAACAGATATAAATGAATACTATAGAATTCCTATTCTTGACGGATTAGAATTGCTAAATGCCAAATCTTGTGTACTTGATTTTCCTTTTCATGCTCATGACTCATTCAACATTTCGTTAATTCTAAAAAATACTTTTAATACCAAACTTACAGATAGATTTTTAAAAGCACCTGTTGGAACAATTTGTATTACTAATGCCAAAGAAGTTCACGCTACCCCTTGCGACAATCTTATTGGGAATTCATTTTTCACATTCTATGTCTCACCAGACGTAATTAAAAAACTAAACAACGGTCAAGATGTGTTTTTTAAAGACAACATCATCTATGACCAGAAAATATTTAGCGAACTTTATCTTTTATCACTTAACTTCAAAAAAAGTGATATTCAGTTTGAGAAGAGGCTAAAATCGGCGTTGACCTCAATAATTTCAAAATATTCATACAACAAAGAAAATAGCTACGGAACAAAACAACTTTTTCAAAGTTTTATCAATAATACATCTTTTGATACTTTCTCATTAAACAAAACAGCTTCGCAATTTGGAATGAGTAAATACAAATTCATACGGTTGTTCAAGCAAGAAACAGGACTGACACCTAACAGCTTTATTCTTCTAAAAAAAATTGAGCAAAGCAAAGAAATGTTGAAAAATGGAAATCCAATATTTGATGTTGCTATCGACTGTGGTTTTTATGACAACTCTCATTTCTATAAAAACTTTAAGCGATTCATTGGAGTTAATCCATTGGAATTCCAAAATGCTTTCTTCTCTGTTTGGTGCAATATTTTACAATAGAAACGAATTTTAAATCTTCATCTTTGCTTACCGTAAAACCAATAAAATGAAAATTTATCTTTCAATAATATTTGCACTAATATCTATTATTACATTCTCACAAAAAAAAGAATATGAGGTTGGAGATTTAGAGAGCAAACTCGATTCTTTAGTTACAAAGACAATGGAATCCGAACATATTCCTGGAGCTTCCTTTATCATTGTAAAAGATGGAAAAACCTTGCTCAAAAAAGGTTACGGATACACCACTTTAGGGAAAAACTCAAAACCTATTAATCCTGATTCTACAATTTTTAGAGTTGGTTCAATAACAAAAACCTTTACAGCAACCGCACTTCTTCAACTTAAAGATAGAAACCTAATTAACTTAAATAAAGATGTCAATCAGTATTTAAAATCAGTCAAAGTCCCATCAACATATGATGAACCAGTAACAGCTTCTCACCTTTTAACTCATAGTGCAGGATTTGATGAATTAAGAGGCAGAGTAATTTACGAAAAAGACCAACAAATACCTTTAGAAAATTTTCTTGATAAAAAACTAATACGACTACGAAAACCAGGAACTGTCTCAGCATATTCAACTTTTGGAATTGCACTTGCTGGATTATTAGTTCAAGATATTAGCGAACTTACTCTCGAAGAATATATGGAAAAGAATATTTGGAAACCGCTTGGTATGTCAATGACGAGTATAGAATTACCAAAGAGTCAAGAAAATAATTTATCAATAGGTTACGAATATATAAATGGCATCAACGTTCCACAACCTTGGGAATGGTATCATACTTATCCTGCTTCCTCAATTAATAGTACAACCGCAGATATGGGAAAGTATCTACAAATGTATATTAATCATGGTGTATTCAATGATAATAGAATTTTAAAAACAGAAACTGCTTTGTCCATGCAAACGCAACAACTCTCTGTTAATAAGGAAGTATTTGGTTTCGCGTATGGTTTTTACGAAAAAAATCAATTTGGACTTAAAGCATTTAATCACGGAGGAGATATGTTAGGCTATAGCTCTTTCATAACGTTAGTTCCAGAAATTAATTTGGGAATTTTTGTTGTTCACCATCACGAGAATACAAATTTGAGAAATAAAGTTATATCTCAAGTATTAAAGCATTTTGGAACTGAAAATATAATTAATCCAAATCCCGAAAGAATGCATAATGATGTTTCCGAATTTACTGGAAATTATAAATGGATGTCTACTTGCTATACTTGTTCTAATAGTGAACAGCAAACAACTTATAAACTTACAGCAAATGATGATAACACATTATCAGGATTTGGAAGGAAATTTTATCAAGTAGAGCCATTTCTATTCAAAAGTTATGATGGAAAAAGAATTATGGGATTTACGAAAAATGAAAACGGAAAAATAAAATATATGTCTTTAGGAAATGTGAACGCTTTTGAGAAAGTGGAATAAAAACTGCCGGTAGCACACATATAAAACATAGCTATTAAAAGCTTTGGCTAAGTGTATAATCCGAAAGGTCAGCGTCTATTTACAGGCTACGTTTCATATACCAACTGTTGGCAACACTAAAAAGAAAAAATGAACAAAGAAAAGTTTAAATTTTAATATCGGTAACTATTATGAAACATATAAAAAAATGCATAACAATTTGTTTCGCACCAAACGTTGTAGAAATTACTAAAAAAGATGTTTTATAGATTTACTAGTAGTATTTTGTTTTGCTTATTTCTTATGAGCTGTGAGACATCTCCAGAAAGAGAATTAATACATCATGAATTTAACTCAGGAATATTTAGAATTACGTATCGCGAACCAGGAGCCCCTTTTTCTCCCCATCATATGACTTTGAGTTACACAGATAGCCTTAGTAAAACTGTATTTGAAAAGAAGACAGAATTATTCAATGACGGAAAAAATTTGACTCATTATAATGTCAAGATTCAAAAGGTTAATGGAAGTATTGAATTTGTATTGATAGGAGAAGAACAGAAACCAGAACATTGGGAGTTACACCCACTATCTGGATTTGAAAAACTAACAAAACCTACTTTTTAAAATGAAATTACGATGAGAACAGCTTTACATAACATACTACTATTACTAGTTGTTTTGACAACTTTAGCTTGTAATGATGACAACACCAATATTGTCGTAACTGGGCAAATAATTGACGAAATAACAGGCAAACCCATTCCGAACGCTGAAGTACTTGTTCATTGTTGGTATCGTCATAGTGTTGATGACAATTCACTAGAGGAAGAAACGCTAACAACGGATAACTATGGCTGGTATGAAACTAAGTTTAGTAAGGGACATAGAATTGATGTGGCCTCTATAGCAAATGATTATCAACCAAGTAGGAGCCATAATAAACTTAAAAACAATGTAATTGAAGTTAATTTGAAACTACGTAGAATAAAAGAAAATCCTACTTTAAATAGTAATGTTTTGTATTACGACCCTTCATATCTTAAAGTTCGTATTCCTGCAGTTAAAAATGGAGAAAGTATGGATTTTGGTAATGCGCAGACATTCGGTTTCGATTTTAAATCCTTAAAGACTAATTCTGATACCACACAAACTGACCTTTGGTATAAAATTGAGAACAAAGAAGGGTTGCCTTCAACAATCGTAACTTCCCATAACGGAGGATTAATTCCAATATTTAGCAATGAACTTAAATCCTCTTTTGTTTATGACTTGCTTTATGAAAAGACTACCGCACCAGTAATAGGTTATGTTTCTTTATACAAATTAACAGGTAAGGAAAAAGGTTTTTTTATTCGTTGTAGAAATGGGAATTATGGGAAGATGATTTTTGGAGGAGAAGAACTTAGCGTAAGTATACCAGATGGACAAGGAGGTTATTACAAAGAGTTCGGAAAAGATATTATTTGTTTATATCAGTCAAACGGAACAACAGATTTAACCTATCCTCAAACGGATATTGATTTAAAAAGCTTTCTACGAGGTTTTTTTTAAAAAGACAAAAATGAAAACTTTTGAGAAAATTAAAAACTTAATAATTACTATTCTAAAGAGTGTAGCTAAGACTTTTTTATTTACTCTGTTAATTCCTTTCATAATAATTCTTTTTCCTGTAAAATGTTTTTGGTGGAAAAAGTTTGAAAAAAAATATGCCAATTTTCTAAATGTAAATCATGGAAAAAATTTCTTTTGTTACAACAATAGGAGCAATTCTAAAACTTATATAGAAGAAAATATAATCCCAGAACTATCCCATAGAATTGAGATAGTATATCTCAACGGAAAAGAAATTAAATCAGATTACAACATTGAGTTTATCTCGGAATCTCTATACAAATTAAAGACCTACAATAGATTTCCTCATTTAATGAAAATTAGGAATGGAAAATTAATTGATATGTCAATTAATAATTCATTTTATAACGTATTTAATATGAAGAAACCTAAAATAGAATTATTGCATGAGATTCATCAATTTTTTAAATATTGAAAATAGGCACGTCTCCGTATCGACAAATTTTCTTAAAGTTTTTATAGTGTCCATTTTATACAAGACTTGATTTAGTATAGCAACTAGATTTGCCGATTCATTAAATTAAAAAATAGATGTATTAGGTACTTCGAATACACTTCATATTTTTGAGAAAGAAAGGCTTCCAAGAGATAAGTATCTTATAAATTTTGAAGCTGTATTTCCATATTGATTTTATGTTATTTGCATAAACTCAAAAAGAAGTGTTTTGAATACAATAAAATATTATTAGAAGACGTTGTTTTTTTACTTTTTGTCCCACTAATTTAATACGTAAACTTAAAACCTTATTTAGATATGAAAAAGCCTTTTTTATTGTGTATCCTACTTACAACAATTGCATTTACCTCCTGTAAAAATGATGATGATGATAAGATTAATAACTCCATAGTAGGTGCTTGGAAATTAGCAAATGCGACTGATGCAGATGGTGCCCCAATTAATCTGCTGGATTGCGAGAAAAATACAGTATATACATTTACAGATAATACTTTTAGTCAAAGAACTTTTGAAGCAAATCAGGACAGAACAGATTGTTTACCTGTAGCAGAGAGTTCTACTAGTTATAGAACTAATGGAGATAAAATTGAATTTCTTGATGCCCAAGGTGCTGTGGTTGTCTCTGATGAATCAGAATTTACTTTCTCTGTAGCAGCAGACAAATTAGAAATTATAGATACAGACCCTTCGACCGGAAATGTTGTTATAGAAAGGTTTTTTGATAGACAATAATCATATTTCTTTTGTTATAACAATAGGAGCAACTCTAAAACATACATAGAAGAAAATATAATCCCTAAACTTACTAATACAATTGAAATAGTATGTCTAAACGGAAAAGAAATTGAATAAGATTACGACATTGAATTTTTATCGGAATCTCTATATAAATTAAAGAATTACAGTAGATTTCCTCACTTAATGAAAGTTAGAAATAGAAAATTAATTGATAAGTCAATTAATTTTCTATTTTATACTGTTAAATAAACACAAATCTGAAACGGAATTATTGAATGAAGTCTATCTTTTTTTTTGAGGATTGAAATAGATTATGTGTCATCAAAGTTTTCTCTTAGAAATAATATGATATTTGACTTTAGAGATTTACCTCTAATCAAAATAGCGAAATTATATATGTGTAGCTTTTCTATGAAATAAGAATGCTGTTTTTGTAAAGTCTTAGTATGCAAAAAAGGATAATGTTAAATAATAACTTCATTTAAGTTCTTATTCATTGAAAGCTTATTTCTCAGAGCTTTCATATCATCACTAACTTTTCTATCTAAAATTTTCGCATAATGTTGAGTTGTTCTTAAAGATTTATGACCTAGCATTTTACTAACAGATTCAATAGGCACGCCATTAGTAAGCGTAACAGTAGTGGCAAAAGTATGGCGTGCTAAGTGAAACGTTAAGTTCTTGTTGATTTCACATAAATCTGCAATCTCCTTTAAATACGCATTCATCTTTTGATTACTAAGAACAGGTAACAATCTATTTTCTGTTAATAAATTAGACTGACTGGCATATTTTTCGATTAGAGCATCCGCGGTTGGTAGTATTGGGATATTACTACGAGTATCTGTTTTAGTCCTTTTAATTTTAATCCATTTATCACCATCAATACCAATAACAATATCGTCTTTAGATAGTTTTTTGACATCTGCATATGCTAAACCTGTAAAACAGCAAAAAATAAAAATATCTTTTACTTGGTCTAAACGTTCAGTATGCAATTCCTTTTCCACCATTTTTTGAATTTCCTCCTCTGTTAAAAACTCTCTATCTACAGTTTTTAACTTCGCTTTCCAATGAAGAAAAGGATCTTTATCAATCCAATCATTTGCAAAAGCAATTCGAATTATCTTTTTAAAATTAGTAATGTATTTAATGGCTGTATTATGTCCACAGTTCCTTTCGGTTTTTAAATAGTATTCAAATCCACTTATAAATTTATGGTCAACACTTTTAACTAAAACATCTTTAACTCGATACTCTTTTTGAATATATTCAGAGACATGCTTTTTAGCTGTTCTGTAACGTTCTGCTGTTCCTGCAGCAAAGTCACTACCAACAAGTTTATTAACTTTCTTATTGTGTTCTTCAAAAATTTCTAATAGCATTCGCTTATCAGAGTCTTTACCTAAATAAGAATCCCTAAGTGAGATTGCAGTAACAGGTTTGCCTTCAGATACATATTGTTGTTCAATAGTATATATCTTATTTTTGATTGTACTGATATATCTATTAATATTTAGAGATTCTTCAGAACTCCCACGAGCCATATTCATATCAGAGTTCCATTTGTCAACTAATACTTTGCGCCTAATGCTTAATTCGGCTCGTTGTCCATTTAGAGTTATTCTGAGGTAAATGTTTGCTTTACCATTATTATCTGCTTTACACTTTTTAATATAAAAAAGTAATGAAAATGAATTGTTCATAGTATTTCTTGTATATTTCTCTATTAAATTACAAAAAATAAAATAAAAAATAATTAACACAAAGCCTTTATTTATGGGGTTTTTGATATTATTCGGGGTCAGTTGAAGAAAGGTATAAGTGACCCCGAATTAGCCCCTTTTTATTTGGTAATTTTTGCTATTATTTGGCATTTAATAAAATTAAAAAGCCCGTAAACATAGTGTTTACGGGCTTATGGTAGAATTTAGTAAATTCTCAGCGGAGAAAGAGGGATTCGAACCCCCGGAGGTGTGACCCTCAACAGTTTTCAAGACTGCCGCATTCGACCACTCTGCCATTTCTCCAGTGTCTTTTGCGTTTGCCTTTTAGCGGGCTTGCCCGCCGAAGGGAAATTCTTTTCCCGTAGGCGGGTGCAAATATAGAACGCTTTTTTAATTCTTTCAAATAAAATGCAAACTTTTTGAAAAAATAATTTTTATGCATTTATATCGATTTATTTTATCTGTTAATATTGTAAAAAACAAAATTTCAAACCTTATTTTTGCACATATATGGATACTATAAAACAGTTACAATGGCGTTATGCTACTAAAAAATTTGATAAGAGTAAAAGGCTTTCCAATAAAAAGCTTGATGTTTTAAAAGAAGCTTTTAATTTAACAGCAACTTCTTTTGGATTGCAAACTATTAAATTAATCGTTATTGAAGATGAGACTACGCGACTACCATTGGTTAAACATTCATTCAATCAGAAACAGGTTATAGAAGCATCGCATTTGTTTGTGATTTGTATTCAAAATGATATTACAGAGAAGGATGTTAATATGTATTATGATAATATCAAATCTATTAGAGATACGCCAGACAAGATTTTAGATCCTTATAGGTTAGATCTTATTAATACCATGAAGAATATGTCTGTTGATGCACGTCAACAATGGTCTAAAAACCAAGCTTATATTGCATTAGGTAATTTGATGACTGTTTGTGCTATAGAGGGGATAGACTCATGTCCTATGGAGGGTTTTATTCCAGAGGAGTTTGATACCATTTTAGAATTAGATAAAAAGAAATTAAAATCAGTGTTGTTATTACCAGTTGGCTATAGGGCAGACGATGATATGTTTGCTGAATTTGAAAAAGTTAGAAAGTCAATTGATGATGCCATTATTGAATTATAAATTAAAATACAATTATATTATTTATGCCAGGATTTGAATTATTTGGAGAATTAGAACGTAAGGAGGTTAATGATGTTTTAGATAATGGTGTCTTAATGCGTTATGGTTTTGACGGTATGCGCAAAGGACATTGGAAGTCAAAAGAACTGGAAATGGCATTGCAGCAATCATTTAAAGCAAAACATGCCCAACTTGTTTCTAGTGGAACTGCTGCTGTTTCTGTAGCATTGGCATCTGCAGGTGTAGGAGCGGGAGACGAGGTAATTATGCCAGCATTTACTTTTGTAGCCAGCTTTGAAGCTATTATGATGTTAGGGGCAATTCCTGTTTTAGTTGATATAGATGATACGTTGGCAGTAGATCCTAAAGCTGTTGAAGCAGCCGTTACTGCTAAAACAAAAGCAGTTATGGTGGTACAAATGTGTGGTAGTATGGGAGATATGGATGCGATACAGGCCGTTTGCGATACTCATGGCTTATTATTAATTGAAGATGCTTGTCAGGCCATAGGAGGAACCTATAAAGGAAAACCATTGGGCAGTATTGGAGATCTTGGTTGTTTTTCTTTTGATTTTGTAAAAACAATTACAAGTGGCGAAGGTGGTGCAGTGATTACAAATAATGAAGAATACTATACCAATGCAGATCATTATAGCGACCATGGCCATGATCATATTGGTAATGACAGAGGCTTAGAAACTCATCCTTTTTTAGGTTATAATTTTAGAATATCAGAACTGCATGCTGCGGTAGGCTTGGCCCAAATAAAAAGGTTGCCTGAGTTTTTAGCCATTCAAAAGAAAAATTATACGATACTTCGTGAAGCCTTATCTCAAATTCCTGAAATAACTTTTAGAACGGTTCCAGAAGGGGGAGAAGAGAGCTATGCATTTTTAAATTTCTTTTTACCTGATTTGGAAATAGCACAAGAAGTATCCAAGGCTTTTAAACAGGGTGGAGTAGATGCTTGTTTTCATTATTATGATAATAATTGGCATTATATTAGAAAATGGGAGCATCTAACAAATCTGAAATCACTATTTCCTATTTCTTCAGAAGTTAAAAAGGGTCTTGACTATCTAAAAACAAAAGTGTTTAGTCAATCGGATTATTATATTGCCAGAAACATTTCTTGTTTGGTAAAACTTTCTTGGACAGAGGATGAAGTAAAAGAAAGGGCAAACAAAATGGTAGAGATAATAAAAGAAATAATAAGTGCTTAGGTATTAAAATTTTAGATTTACTATCTAAGTAACAAGTCCTTTGATGAAAAACATGATTATAGTCACGCCCAGCGTCATTAGGTTAAGAAGGTAAATATTAATCTGAGTACTTCAGCCCCTATCAGTACATGCTTTGTTCTAAGACTATAATTTAACCATATTTTTAAAGAAAGTAATGGAACAAAAATTTATAAAACCAAACAAGTTAAAGCGTTAACAACCAGGTATGTTGTAATTTTTTAAACTTTTTTAATTCACTACGTAAAATAGGTAAGAAATCTTTACCATTACTGTTTGAACGCTCTAAACGATATGAGTTTTTGTAAAGCATATTAGTAAGACGTTTAAGCGAAGCAATGTGTTTGTATTTTCTTTCAGAATAACGTTCTAATTCTACATTTAAAATCTCTGGAGCTAGAGATACGGACTGCTGTACAATATCACCTGAGAAGTAAATATTAGAATCTTCAGTGCCATCGTTTTTTAAAGCAGATAAATCATGATTTAAATATGTAGAAATGTTTTGAGAAAGTGTGAAAATCTCAACAGCTTTTTTATAAATCGGTAATTCCGATAGATTTAATGGGGTATTGGACGACATATTCTTTTTTCTTAGCGTTTTTATCAAAATTAATCACAAGAAATTAGATTCAACTTTAGGTTTTAAAGTAAAAACGTATATTTGCTTTAGGTTTTAATTTTTTATAGTTAATTTTCATTAAATGGATATTGATAAGCTTAATTGGAAGATTTTAAGGTGTTTACAGGAGAATGCACGTCTCTCTAATGCTGAAATTGGACGACGTGTTGGTGTAAGTTCACCAGCAGTTTCAGAGCGTATTAAAAAAATGGAAGATTTAGGACTTATAGAGGGATATAAAGCTATTGTTTCTCCTTTTGAAGTTGGTTATCAACTTAAGGCTATTATAACGTTACGCGCTTTTATGGGGAAGTTAAAACCTTTTTTAGAAAAGGTGAAAACTTATGATGAAGTTGTGAATTGTTATCGCATAACGGGTAACGAAAATATTGTTATGGAAGTCGTCTTAAAAAACCAAAAACATTTGGAATCGTTTATTGATCAACTTATCGTTTACGGAGAGAGTAAAACACAAATAGTGCTGTCTGATGTCGTAAAACAAAAGGAGATAAAGTCGTTGAAATAAATGTAATTAATATGTAGTCTGTTTTTTTGAAAGGTTTTTCCAGTTATCTAAATTTGCTTCCCACTTTTTCATTTGTTTATTTTTTAATTATTAAATGCGGAACCTTATCTATATTCCAATCAATAACTAGACCGCCTGCCAAAGATTGCGCAATTTCTTTCCCATAAAGAAGCTCACACAAATATAAAGCGGCTTCAAAACTTTTAGCACCACCAGCAGAGGTAATATATTTTCCGTCGTGAACAAACAGCACATCTTTTCTAATGTCTAATTTTGGGAACATGTGTTTCATTTTATCAATATCACTAGGAAAAGTTGTAGAGACAACATTATTAAGTAATCCTGCTTTAGCTAAAACAAAAGCACCATCGCAGTGTGACGTAATAAATTGTGCATTTTTATCTACTTGTTTAACAAAATTAATTATAGTCGTATCCCTTAAATCAGAGTCTAAATGATGTTCTGCACTGGGAACAACAAGAATATCAATTTTAGGAAGAGCGTCTTTTAAATAATTGTAGTCAGGGAGCATACGTATGCCTTCAAAAGTCGTTATAGCATCATCGGTATTAGCAACAGTGAACACATTCATAGCTTTTATGCCATCCCTAAAAATAGTATGTTGAAAAATATCAAAAGGAGCCGTTAATTCCGTGTTGTAAGTACCGTTCATTATTAAAAATGCTACGTTATATCTATTAGGAACAAGTTTTGGGAACTGTTTTGCGTGCTCAATGAGCTTTGAAGCTTCATTATTATATACTTTCTCTTTTTCAGAAGAATTGCAACTCATGAAGAACAATATTATAAGTGCGTAAAGAGTATATTTCATATGTTCCATTTGTTTAGTCGATACGCCATGGCGGATTTTTTCTGTTTTTTCCTGCATGATATAAAATGATATTATTTCCATCTGGATCCTGCAAATGAGCCTCACGCCATAACCAGGGCTTGTCTTCGGGCAATTGCTTGAAAACAATACCTTTTTCTTGAAGGTTTGAAACTAAATCATCTAGACTATCATCTTCAAAATAAATGCTAGTGCCATGATCTTTAGGTAATATATCTACCTTATGAATTGAAAAAGTGCTATTACCATCAGGGCATTCAAATCTTACATAACCCGGGATAGCATCAACAATAAGATGCAACCCCAAAGTTTTGTAAAATGCTGTTGATTTTTCAACATCTAATGATGGAATTGTAATTTGGTTTAAATCCATAAAATTTCTGTTTCTTCTTCCTTTTTTGTTTTTTCTTTGAGTCTCTTTTTGGCATTCAAATATTGTCTTAATGCAAATAATAAGAACACACAAAGGGCTGAAAGACCTGTAATAATATACCAGGTATTACCAAAACCAAGAGCATCAACCATTCGCATACCAGCATTATGACCAAAAATATGAGCTATAGAAAAAGCAATACTATACAAGGCCATATATTCACCTTGATTTCCTTTTTTTGCTCTATCCATAGTAAATGCATTTGAAAAAGGAAAGGTTATCATTTCTCCAAATGTCATTAATAACATCCCAATTATCAATACACCTGTCAAATTTGTAAAGTTTAAGATCATAAAACTTAAGCCTGTTAATACAGCTCCAAAAAGCATCAATCCAGATTTAGTGAAATTGGTGTTCTCTAACCATTTTATTAAAGGCATTTCAAAAACAAAAATAAGAAAGCCATTCATTCCCAAAAGAATACCTATATCAAATTCACTTAAATGATGCACATCTTTATAGTATAACGGCATAGTTGAAAAGTATTGCAAGAACACAATTCCAAATAGGACCATAGCTGCAAGAAAGATTAAAAATGCTTTATCACCATATGCCGACTTAGGATTTTCTGTTGTTACACTATCCAGAGTTTTTGCTTTTTTAGGGTTCAGGACATTTATTAAAACTAAAGTAGCCATCATACATGTAACGCCATCTACCCAAAATAGCCCTCCATAGCTTAGCGATGTTATAATTATACCACCAATTGCAGGACCAGCAGAAAAACCAAGGTTTATTGCCAAACGGATTAAAGTAACAGACCGTATTTTGTTTTTTGGTTTGCTATAAGCACTTAGAGCCACAAACATAGCAGGACGGAACATATCTGCCACGAGCATAACTAAGAAAATACCAAAGCAAAATAAAACAAACGTATTTAAAAATTGCAAGGCAATGAAAAGTATACCTGTGGTAAGTAAACTAAATACCATGACTTTGTAATATCCAATTTTATCGGTTAATTTACCGCCTAGCCAAGAACCAATAACAGATCCCAAACCAAAAGCACTCATAACCCAACCAACATCACTTAACGTAAAATTAAGACTCTTGGTTAAGTAAAGTGATAAAAATGGAATGACCATAGTTCCTGCTCTATTAATAAGTGTTATTAAAGCAAGCCACCATACTTCTTTTGATAAGCCCTTAAAAGTGTCTAAGTAATTGTTGAATAAAGTTTTCATGAGTTCTAATTGTTCAAGTTTCTGTTTTTACATATAATCTTTGTTTGTTTATAGTTCCTGACTTTCATCAGGGTTAGTTCAACTAATTAAATTTATAAAGTTGCTACGCAACGGTTAAATTCCAAGTTTTACTAAAAATAAAAAGTCCGACTGAGAAGTCGGACTTTTACATATTGTAATATTTTATATTTATATCACCACAATATATGACAAGCCCGACCATTTCTCTTTAAAGAGGTCCATTGCTTTTTACAAATTGTGACGTGATTACGCATTTTTATTTTATTTTGATGCTTCAAAGCTATGCAAAATATTCTTAAGTTGTATTTTTGAAATGAGAATATTTTTTAAATATTTAAAAATATCATTATCTAAACACTTTTTAGATTGAAAAAATAATCATATTTATGTCTGATAATCAATTAATTGAGATTGAAAGTTTAAAATCTCCCAAAGGAGTGCTATTACTAGGGCATTTGCCTCAATTTAATACCTATAATAAACATCAGGTTTTAGAACGTTGGGTTGAAGAATGTGGCGATTTGTTTAAAATACATTTTGTTGGAAAGGAATTTGTAGTGTCTGCAAATCCAGATTTTAACAATAAAATGTTACGACTAAGACCAGAAAGCTTTAAGCGTTTTTCTAAGATTGATGAAATTTTGAAGGAGATGGGAGTTGATGGTGTTTTTAATGCCGAGGGTGGCAGATGGAAACGCCATAGAAAACCAACGGCAGAAGCTTTAAGTGTAAAAAATGTAAAAGCTTTTTATCCTATAATTCTTGATAAGACCAAAATCATTCTTGAAAAATTTAAAAGTTACTCTCAACAAAAAACGATTGTAGATGTACAAAAGGAATTTATGGCATTTACAATTGATATTACTACCGAGATTGCTTTCGGACATAAGTTGGATACTATAAACAATAAATCGAATAGTTTTCAAAAACATCTGGAAGTCATTTTTCCAATGATTAATGAGCGCGTTACGGCTCCTATTCCTATATGGCGTTATTTTAAAAGAAAAAAAGATAAAATACTGGATGACTCTTTAAAATCTATTGAAAAAGTAATCCATGGATTCATTGATGATGCAAAAAAAAGGTTAGCGGAAAACCCAAAACTAAAAGAGCAGCCTTCAAATTTTTTAGAAGCTTTATTGATAGAAAATGAAGACGTGAATTTTACAGATGAAGAAATTTATGGAAACGTGTTTACAATGCTATTAGCAGGAGAAGATACAACTTCAAACTCATTGTCCTGGGCCATGTTTTATTTGGCACAACACCCAGAGATTGTAACTAAGGTTAGAGAGGAAGCCAAAGCAGTATATACTGAAAGCCTACCAATTAATTATGAGTATGTAGAGGGACTAAAATATGCCAATGCGGTGGCGCAAGAAGCGATGCGGTTAAAGCCAACCACCCCTCAATTGTATTTGGAATCGAATGAAGATGTTGTTGTAAATAATGTATCCATACCTAAAGGGACCAGTATTATTTTACAGAATAAAGTGGCACAAACACAGGAGCATTATTTTTCTAATCCTAACGATTTTATTCCAGAAAGGTGGCTCACAGACGGGTGTCCTATACATAAAAATCACACACCCAATGTTATGAGAGCCTTTGGAGGTGGTGCAAGGTACTGCCCTGGCATGCATTTGGCAAAAACAGAAATGATTGTATTAATTTCTACTTTATGTAAGCATTTTGATTTTAAATTAGAAGTAAACCCAGAAACCATTAGAGAACGATTTGAATTTACGATGTATCCAGAAAATTTAATGGTAACGTTTATACCAATAGGAAAAGATTAAAAAATAATTACAGATATAAAGATAAAAACCATGATGAAAAAGAATATTTTGATGTTATTATTTTTAGTGTCCCTATTTAATTGTGCTCAAGAAAAGAAACCGCTATCGGGCGACACCGATTTTCAAAGAAAAATAAACGCTGAATATAAAGATGCTACCACCTCACCTTTAAAAGATAAAGACAGAAAACATTTTGAAGGTTTAAATTTCTTTAAGTTTGATTCGGCTTATGTTGTAAAAGCGATATTAAAAAGAACGCCTAATTCTGAATGGTTTAATATGAAAACGACAACGGATAGAGTTTCTAAAGAGCGTGTTTTTGGGGTCTTATCTTTTGAATTGAAAGGCAAAAAATTCGAATTAGAAATATATCAAGGAAAGGAATTAATGAACGAGGAAGGTTATGAAGATCACTTATTTCTACCTTTTTTAGATGAAACCAATGGATTAGAAACTTATGGAGGAGGACGTTATATTGATGCCAAAATTCCTGAAAGGGATACTTTTATCATAGATTTTAACCAAGCATACAATCCATATTGTGCTTACAATGATAAATATTCATGCCCTTTAGTGCCTAGAAAGAATTATTTAAAGACTAGAGTAGAGGCTGGGGTTAAGGCTTTTGATAAGCATTAGATCAATTTTATAATCTAGTTGAGTCGTTTAGTGATTTGTATATGAAAATGTAATGTACAAATTATAGATGTCTAATTAATGCCAGTTTTGTGTAAAGGTTAATAAAGACAGTATCCAAAATTTAGTGTAAACAGAATTTCAGCGGGTTTAACTTTTTATAGTTGAACCCGTTTTTCAAATAT
>CANMXP010000020.1 GCA_947501845.1 uncultured Flavobacteriaceae bacterium
GTTTCTTCATTTTTCTAAGATATTTATTTAAACATAACTGTCTTAAATATCTGTCCGAATAAAAGTAGCAACTCCAAAAATTTATAGCTAACAATCTTTGAACATACTCATGTCCTTATAATAGGTCTCTACCTAATTTTCTATATGAAACCTGTTCAAAGAACCAGTAAAGGATTAAACCCACGCTTAAATCTTTAATTTATGCTCTCTTATAATGCGCCTAAACTGGCCTGTTAACTTTGGTTAAACAATTAATTTCTATGCATACCCCTCATATCAAATGTCAGGAGGCATCAATGATCTTTTTCTTCAAACCCTTCGGAAAAAAATTCTTCCAATGTCATACCAAAAGCCGAAATTATTCTTGCCAAAGTGCTAAACCTTAAATCTTCACCTCTCTCGTATCTTCCAAATTGGGCACGGGATATGTTATGCTCATAGGCAAAATATTCATAGCTCGTATAGCCTTTGCTTATTCTAATTTCTCTTATCCTTTTACCTAAATTTTTTAATACAATATCCTTGGAAAATTCTGTTTTCATATTTCGTAACCCGTTTAATTAATATAGATTGTAAATCTTATAAATAGCCCTCATTTTTGTTACCACTAAAAAAGAGGGCTCTTATTAGTGTCTTTTATTGAAATTTATACTATATTTGAAAAACCTAACAGTAATGTAACAAAACTAAAGGGCTCTCTTATCGTGGTTAGGTATACCAGTACCTCAGGTTGATAAGTTGAGTTCCACGCCCTTTTTGTTTCCATACATACAGGCTTTTACATGGTACCAAACTCATTTTAGTATTGCGGCATTTAGCTGGATAGATTCAACCAAACTTTTTAAGCTTAATTAACTAAAAGTAAAACACTATGGAAAAGGAAGAAACCTATACGTGGCCAGATAGTTTTGTACTGCCACATTTTGCGATTATAGCCGTGTTACATGTATTGCTGGATAAAACCGAGTTGGATAATGCTGTTAAAAAACATTGTAAAACAGGGCTAAAGGTTGTTGGAATTGCTCATACCGATTGGGCTTACAATACTGGTTTAAACCTTTTATATAAAAAAGAGTACGACAGCTTTTTTAGGTTATTTCCTTTAATATATTTTGACCACAGGGAGTTAATTCCAGCAAATATGTTTATTGATAATATAGAACAGAGTATAAAAGCCAATAAAGTATTATGTGTTGATAGCTAGAGTAAAAAACACCTTTATTTAGGTGTTTTTAAGCTCTTTTTTATAAAAGAGGCAATAAACTTTCATTCAGAACTAAAAATAATCCTTTTAATTTTAAAGATTATTTTAGTCGAATCTCTCAATCGTAATACTTGAATGATGATTTTAGCCTCTTTTGTTTTTTTATAAATCTACACCCTCACAATCACGTAACCTCTTCTGGTTTTTTTGTAGTGATTCCCGTTCCAGAAGTAATAGCGTTTCCCTTTAACCTTTACAATTTTGTATTGCCTAGGGGCTTTTTTTACAACAGTTACTTTAGCGGGTTTAGTAAGAACACGAGTAGCACAAGATGTTAAATTTATTGTGCATAAAACGAAAAACAAAATAATAAGTAATCTCATAGCTTTTTTAGATTTGATTCTACTATAAGACTTCATAAAAAGCAAATGGTTTAATTGGGAAAAAATCAGGGCGTTAAAAATATATTCCTTGTTGTTTATGGATTAGCCCTATACGGCCACACTTAGCGCAGTCGAAGTGCTTTATTGGTTGTTTAGGCAGCCTTAGAGCTTCGCCTGACATTATGGGAATGAATTGTTTACTCAAATAACGCCTTCAATTCCGTAGCCTCATTTGGTTTTATTTTTCCAGCTAATAATAAACTTAATTGTTTACGGCGCAGGGCAGCATCAAAACGTTCTTTTTCCAAATCGGTTTGTGGAGTAACTTCTGGAACAGCAATTGGACGTCCAGTTTCATCTACCGCAACAAAAGTGTAAATAGCTTCGTTTGCTTTTGTTTTATCGCCAGACTCCCTATCTTCTATCCAAACATCAATAAACACTTCCATAGAGGTTTTAAAAGCACGAGATACTTTAGCTTCTACGGTAACCACACTTCCTAAAGGAACGGCTCTATTAAAAGCGACATGATTTACAGATGCAGTAACCACAATACGTCTGGAGTGGCGCCTTGCGGCAATACTAGCAGCACGATCCATTCTCGCTAATAATTCACCACCAAATAAGTTATTTAAAGGGTTGGTTTCACCAGGTAAAACCATATCGGTTAATATGGTTCTCGATTCTTCAGGAGTCTTTGCTTTCATTATAAATAAATTTAATGATTCTGCAAAGGTAAAACGATTCTAGGAGTTATTAAGTACTATTTAAGATATAATTAAGATGAGAAACCTAGTCCAGTTTTTTAACAGATAACCATGCTGCCTTATCATGATTTTTTTTGATAGCTCTCAATGCTTGAAGTGCTTCAATTCTATCTTCGTAGCTTGCATAAACAACTTCATGCAAACCATATCTGTTAGCACCAATTTTTCTTGCTTTAAAACCAGCAGCTTTTAGTTGCGATATTTTTTTATCGCAATTTTCTTCAACCCTAAAAGCACCAGCAATAATATGATAATTGCCTGTTTGTTTGGTAACATTTAGACTAATGGCAGGAAGCGGGTTTAAATTAAATGTTGCTTGTTGTATTTTAGTATCTAATTGCTGTGTGGCTTCTTCTTGTGCCAATTGATTGTGTTGCTCAATTTCATCTATGTAATATTTAGATCCTACTAGTCCACCAAGTGTTAAGGCAATTAGGGCAACAGCAGCATATTTTAAATATGGTCTGGCTTTACGGGTTTCTGGAGTAACAGTAATAGGAATTACTTTTTCAATTTTTTCAACCTCCTCTTTGTAAACCTCACGAGTAACAACTGGTGATACAAATTGAGACAGACCAAATGAATCTGTTAAATAGTTTAGATGACTTGAAGGTTCGAATAAAATTTTGCCTTCGCTATTAAAAACAATGTCTCCAATATTTTTAAAAGTAAGTGTTTCGCCTTGGGTTAAATAAGACTTTAAGACTTTTACACGCTTTGCAATTTTTTTATTGGCAATTTCGAAAGGGATTTTTTCTACATCGGCAATATAATGTGCCAATAGTCCATCATTTTTTTGAATTTGCTCATTAAATGAGATCCTTTTGTTTGGTGGATAAAAAGCATTAGTGCTTTCATGAATAGTGGCAGAGACACGTTGTGTTAAAAAAGCACCAAACTCAGGAATGGTAACACACTCATATCTGTATAATAAATCGCTTATATAGGTTTCTAATTGCATAAAACAAAGTTAAAAAAAAATATGCTTTCAGGTAAAATTTACGTGAAAGTATTTATTTACAAAATAAAAATTCTTTTATTGTAGATTCAAAACCAACGATATAGAATGACAGAAAATGAATTACTTTATACTCTGGCTTTACAACATGTCCCAAATATTGGAGATATAACCGCCAAACGCCTTATTTCGCATTGCGGTACCGCCGAGGCTGTTTTAAAGGAAAAGAAACAAAATCTGCTTAAAATTGATGGTATTGGAAGTGTTATTTTAGGAGATTTATTTGAAGCCTACCATTTAGAGGCAGCAGAAAAGGAAATTGCCTTTATAACATCTAACCAAATTCAAGTATCTTATTTTAAGGAGGCAAGTTATCCAGAAAAACTTAAGCATTGTATTGATAGTCCTATTCTGTTATTTCAATCTGGGAATATTAATTTAAAGCAACAACATGTTATTAGTATTGTTGGAACTCGAAAAATAACAACTAACGGTATGGCATTTTGTGAAGCTTTGGTAGAAACATTGGCACCCTATAACCCCGTTATCGTTTCTGGGTTTGCATACGGAACCGATATTACTGCTCATAAAACAGCCATTAAAAACAATTTACAAACGGTTGGTTGTTTGGCACACGGATTGAACCAAATTTACCCCAAAGTACACAAAAAGTATATGGCAGAAGTAGAGAAAAATGGTGGTTTTTTCACCGATTTTTGGAGTAGTGATACGTTTGATAGAAACAACTTCTTAAAACGCAATAGAGTAATTGCAGGCTTGAGTGAAGCAACTGTTGTTATAGAATCTGCTGAAAAAGGAGGTAGTTTGGTAACTGCAGATATTGCAAACTCTTATAATAGAGATGTATTTGCTGTGCCAGGTAGAACCACAGATAGCCAGAGTGTAGGGTGTAATAATTTAATAAAGCACCAAAAAGCACATATGCTTACCACGCCTTTAGATGTGCCTTATATGCTAAACTGGCAATTAGAGGATGAGAAAAAGCCAGCAATACAAAAACAATTGTTTGTTGAATTGGAGGCCACAGAAAAAACAATTTATTCGTATTTAAAAGAAAATGAAAAGCAACTACTGGATGTAATTGCCCTTAATTGTAACATGCCCATTTTTAAAGTAGCAAGTATATTGCTTACCATGGAACTTAAAGGTGTGATTAGGCCCTTGCCTGGTAAGTTATTTGAGGTTGTTTAATTCCTGCGAAGGCAGGAATCTCAAAATTTTATTGTACTTTTCTTCTGTCAAAAAAATCAAATGAAAACATTTACTAGTATTTTACTTATTGTAATTTTTATTTTAGTCATTTCTGATGTATTTTTTCTTTGGAAAATATACAAGAGTATTAAAAGTAAAAAGAAACACTTACCAGATGAAAGATATTTTGAGCTAAAGTATAATATTAATTTATTGAAAGCAGTTTCTGCTATTTTAATTTTCTTAATTAGCTTTTTAGGCTTTAATAGCTACAATAACATATCGGAAAATATGAATAAAGATTTTTCAAAAAATCTTGAAAAACAAAATGATAAAATTGACGATTTGACAAAGAAACTCTCTGATTATATTTATTTAGTTGATTCTTTGAAAGTAGAGGAAGGAGAATCAATTAAAACCCTTGGAGAAATAAATCAACAATTTGGGAGAATCAATAAAAAAATAAAAAACTCAGAAGAGACATTAAAATATACAACAAAATTCTATATTGTTAATGATTTAAAATTTCCGAGAAATAAAATTCATGAACAAGTAAAGAACGAAACACTTACTTTGTATTTCAAAAATTTAACTACTGTTTATAACGAAAAACTCCCTTTTTTTAAGTTTAAACCTTTGATAGTTTTACAAGGTAGAGGAATAAGTTTAGACGTAGTTGAAGTTACTAAGGATTATGTGAAGGTAAGTTCACATGAGGAATATCAATATATAGAATTGGATAAAGGAAGAAAGTTCAACAATGCGTATTATGAATCAGGAGATTCAAAATTTTATTATTTTGATATGTGGATAGCTGAACCTAATTAATACCCAACCTTTTCCCTTACTCGGTTTAAAACACTATCCGCAACCAATTTCGCTTTTTCGGCACCTAAAGCCAGAGCTTTATCAATCTCATTAAGATTGCCCATGTAGTGATTATAGCGTTCGCGTTGCTTAGCAAATTTTTCAACAATCAATTCAAATAGCGCTTGTTTGGCATGTCCGTAACCATAACCGCCATTTTCATAATTGGCTTTCATGGTTTCAATTTGTTTGTCATCAGCCAATAAACTATAGATAGCAAAGCAATTACAAGTTTTCCAGTCTTTTGGTTCTTCTAACGGTGTACTGTCCGTTTGAATAGTCATTATTTGCTTGCGTAGTTTTTTATCATCTAAAAAAATGTTGATGATATTATTTCTACTCTTGCTCATTTTTTCTCCATCAATTCCAGGAATAAGCATGGTGTTTTCTTGTATTTTTTCTTTTGGCAATACAAATGTATCACCAACTTTAGCGTGAAAACGAGAAGCAACATCGCGTGTCATTTCAATATGCTGTAGCTGATCTTTTCCAACAGGAATAATTTCGGCATCATATAATAAAATATCTGCCGCCATAAGCATGGGGTAAGTAAACAAACCAGAATTTACATCTTCTAATCTATCTGCCTTATCCTTAAAACTATGTGCTAAGGTCAAGCGTTGGTAAGGAAAAAAACAACTTAAATACCAAGTAAGTTCGGTAACCTGTGGAATATCACTTTGCCTGTAAAACACGGTTTTTTCTATATCCAAACCAAAAGCCAACCAGGTAGCTGCTGTAGAATAGGTATTAGCGCGTAATGTTTCGGCATCTTTAATTTGAGTTAAAGTATGCATGTTCGCGATAAATAAATAAGAGTCATTTTCTGGATTATTAGCCATCTCAATTGCTGGCATAATAGCTCCTAAAATATTACCTAAATGTGGTGTTCCTGTACTTTGTATACCTGTAAGTATTCTTGCCATATTATTTCCTGCCTTTCGGCTTTACTTAAGAGGAATCTGTTAATTAAACAATGACGCGAAAATACGTATTTGTTTAACAATAAAAAAAGTGGCACAAGCCACTTTTTTATAAAAATATAAAAGCTTAAATCTTATTTTTTAAATAAGCCTGCTATAAATAATATGACCGAGGCTCCAATAGCTCCAGTTAAAATATCGCCAATAATACCGCCCATAAGTGAGATATTAAGTTTGGCAAATAACCAATTACCAACAACGCCACCAATAACACCAATAACAATGTTTAAAAGCAATCCGAAGCCGCCACCTTTCATTAGCTTTCCAGCTAACCAACCAGCAATAGCTCCAATCAATAAAGAATAAAGTAAGCTCATAATTTAATAATTTTAAAAGTTAGTATCTTTTAAAGATAATCAATTTATAATAGTATTTTTGGTGTGCATGAAAATTGTAAAACACATATTTTGGATATTTTACCGTATCTGGTTTTATATGCTTGTAGGGCTGCCAATACTTATTATGTTCCCCATACTTTTAATTTCTATTTTAAAAGAATCATGGTATCCCTTTTTCTTTAGGCTGGCAAGGATTTGGGCAAAAATTATTTTATTTGGTATGGGTTTTAGGTATCGTATTGAACGAGAACAGATACCAGAAAAAACCAAAAGCTATATGTTTATAGCCAACCACGCTTCCATGACAGATATTATGCTCATGCTGGTTTCTGTTAAAAACCCATTTGTTTTTGTTGGAAAAAAGGAGCTTGCTAAAATTCCGCTTTTTGGTTTTTTTTATAAACGTACCTGTATTTTAGTAGATAGAAGTTCTGCTAAGAGCAGGCAAGCTGTTTTTTTAAGGGCACAACGCAGATTACAGTCTGGATTAAGTATTTGTATTTTTCCAGAAGGAGGTGTACCAGAAGAACACATAGATTTAGATCAATTTAAGGATGGTGCTTTTAGATTGGCAATAAACCATCAAATACCTATTGTGCCATTAACTTTTGCCGATAATAAAAAACGATTTTCATATACGTTTTTTAGTGGTGGTCCAGGAAAAATGCGCGCTAAGATTCATAAATTCTTATCTACAAAAAATTTAACGGTTGATGATACAAGACCTTTAAATGACATGGCTAGACATGTTATTTTGAAACAGTTAGAAGCTTTTAAAAAATAAAAAACTGCTCAGGGGAAGAGCAGTTTTTTTTCGATATTGATTTTTGAGCTTAATAAAAATCAATATCCAGATCTAACCAAAAACCTAGAATTTAATGGCGAATCCAGTATAAACCCCTATAAAGAAAGGTTTAAAATCGCCAGATGTATTATTAAATGTATTAATTTGGTATTTAAACATAGGCTCTAAATTCAAGTCTATCTTCTTAGAGACCTGATAATTTAAGCCTAATCCAAAATTAGCACTATAACTTACTTTGTTTATATTGTTTGCTTTACCTAAAAGGGTTCTTGTACCGTTTTCAGATTCAGAAAATATTTTATTATTACTCAAAAAGAAAGAACTAAAACCTCCAATAAGATTAACCCCTAATTTTTTATCTGAAAGTGCATATTGAATTTCCAAAGGAATCTCGATATAACCTAAATCTTGATTGATGGAGGTGTTAGATGTTGAAAATGCTTCGGGAATATCAGACGAATTAAAACTTTCACCACTAACAAGTGAGACATTATCTGTTGTTATATTATCACTACTAGTCGTATTATTAGCTTTAACAGAGTTGACATTTTGTAGCGCGCGACTACTGGAAGAGACACCTACAGATTGAAAAGCAACAACATTATTAGTATTGTATCCCAAATTAACTCTGTTTATACCAGAACGGACACTTAGTTTTTTGTTGATAGCATAGCTGGCAGCAATACCATAACTCATATTAAGTTCGCCACTTTTAGAATTACTATTAAATTGAGGATCTATAGAAGAACCTTCTCCTAAGGTATTAAAATAAACAGGCGCAGCATTTGGGGAGATACTCCACCTATTTACGTTCTCTTCTTCTTCAATTATATTTTTAGTTTTATCTTCTATGGCTTCTTCTATAGTAAGATTGTTTTTTTCTGATTCATCATTAATTACAGTTTCTGTAGTTTCTTTTTCTACTTTTGCAATAGCATTCTTATCTTTTGAAGCATTATTAATGAGGTCCTTTGCTCGTTTTTTATCAATTAATGATTCATTGTTTTGCTTAGTTGCTTGATTGTCTTTTTCAGAACCAGAAGCTATAGTAGTGTTATTCTTTAACGTGTTTTGAAGATTTTCTTCAGAATAATTATCTGCAATAGCATTATTATTTTTCGAAGTGTTATTATTAATGAGGTCTTTTGTTCGCTCTTTATTAATTGAAGATTCGCTGTTTTGCTTAGTTGCTTGATTGTATTTTTCAGAACTAGAAGCTACAGCAGTACCATTCTTTAGATTATTTTGAAGACTTTTTACATTTTCATTTTCTTCAGAATAAGCATTATTGCTTTTGGGTTTATTAGCAATTTTTTCGGTATCGTTTTTTTCTTCTGGTGCTTTCGCAATGGCATTATTACTTAAAATCTGGTTTGTTGTTTCCTGTTTATTGTTAAAAAGTGAATTAGGGTCTTTTTTGCTTTCATTGTTATTTTTTGAAGCAGATATTTCAGCAATTGATGATTCTTCAGAAGAATTTATTTTGTTAGATATTTGCTGCGACCCATCACTATTTAAACCTTCGCCGTCATTAGTGTCGGTATTGGTATTCGCAATAGTTTCCTTTGCGTTGTTCAAATCATCAGGGATATCTTTTTTAGTATTTGGAAGCGTAGTGTTTTCTGTCTCAGATATATGATTAGTTGGAAGGTCTTCAGTAGTATTATTAAAATAAGCGCCACCAATAGTTAATAAAAGTAATAACAAAGCAGCTGCACCAGCATAGCGCCACCATATAGGGATAACACGACGTTTTTTCTTTTTCTGGTTAAGTTTAGCTTCTATATTTTCCCAGACAGCATCACTTGGCGTCGCTTCAAAATCTTTAAAGCCCTCCTGGAACAGTCTGTCTATATGTTTTTTATCACTCATTATAATGATTGTAAACTTTGTATTGTCTTATAATTTTCAATAGTTTCCTTCAAGCTTTGTCTGGCACGAGCCAAATTAGATTTTGAAGTACCTATATTTATACCTAGCATTTCTGCTATATCTTTATGCGAATAACCATCCAATACATATAAGTTAAAAACCAATCTGTACCTGTCTGGTAATTCTTGAATAATTTGTAAAAGATAATCGATGGATACAATATCTTCATCGACTTCTAATTCAACATCTTCAATTATATTTTCATTTATAATATCAAAAACCTTTTCGTTTCTATAGCGTTGCAATACTGTATTTATAGTAATGCGTTTTAACCATCCCTCAAAAGAGCCTTTATTTTTATACTGTTCAATTTTTTTAAAAATTGTTAAAAATGCGTCTTGCAGATTATCTTCTGCTTCGGCATGATTTCGTGAATACTTTAAGCACACAGAGAAAAGTTTACTCGAAAAGAGTTTATATAATTCTCCTTGGGCTTTAGTATCATCAATTTTACAATTTTCTATGAGTTGATTTAAACTCAAATTAAACATGTATTTAATTAATACTTATTTTTTAGTTAACTACTGGTACCTCAATTTCTAGAAACTGATCTTCACCATCGGTATCTTCACCTTGCCAAAACTTAAAAATATAAGAACCATTACTTGTCACTATAAAGTTAAACGTAGCCTCTACTAATTCATCTTGTAAATCTTCACAATTGTTCCTTTCAAAAACATAGTTTATAGGAGCAACCGTACGTTCATTATTTTCTTTTAAATAATAAAACTCCTTAAATGTATGGCATGTTGAGGGTCTAAGATAAGAAACTGTAATCGGATATGTTTCTCCCATAGTAAATTCGTTAGGAATATCAACACTCTCAACTGGCAGAATTTCAAAACTGAAATTTTGGCCATCATCATCAATTGTACAAGAGACAAATAGTAACGCTGTAAAACAAAAAACAAAAAACTTTTTCATAGCAAAAAATTTAGGGGTTAAATACACGTTTTGCTCTTTGTAGATGCGCCAGTAATTAAAAGGTTGCGTATAAAATTAAAAAATCCCGAATTAACGGGATTTTTTTAACTATTCTGCTACTATTTTTCTGACTTTTCCTTCAAGTTCGTCCATGAGCTCGGGGTTGTCTTTTATGAGCGCTTTTACAGCATCTCTTCCTTGGCCTAATTTAGTATCGTCGTAACTAAACCAGGAACCGCTTTTCTTCACGATTTCGTGTTGTACCGCAAGATCTAGTACTTCTCCAACTTTAGATACACCTTCGCCATACATAATATCAAATTCTGCTGTTTTAAAAGGAGGCGCCACTTTATTTTTAACCACTTTTACTCGGGTTTTATTTCCTGCAACACTTCCATCGGTTTCTTTAATTTGAGTAGAACGTCTTATATCTAACCTAACAGAAGCATAGAATTTTAATGCATTACCACCTGTAGTTGTTTCTGGGTTACCAAACATAACACCAATTTTTTCACGTAATTGGTTAATGAATATAACAGTACAATTGGTTTTGCTAATAGAAGCGGTCAATTTTCTTAATGCTTGCGACATTAAGCGCGCATGTAAACCCATTTTTGAGTCTCCCATTTCTCCTTCAATTTCACTTTTAGGAGTTAATGCCGCCACAGAATCAATCACTACAATATCAATAGCTCCAGAGCGAATTAAATTATCTGCAATCTCAAGAGCTTGCTCTCCATTATCTGGTTGCGAAATAATTAGGTTATCAATATCTACCCCAAGTTTTTCGGCATAAAATCTATCAAAAGCATGCTCGGCATCTATAAAAGCAGCAATCCCTCCAGCCTTTTGTGCCTCTGCAATGGCATGTAAAGTCAATGTGGTTTTACCAGAAGACTCTGGACCATAAATTTCTATAACACGTCCACGCGGATAACCACCAACGCCCAAGGCTATATCTAAACCTAAAGAACCCGATGAAATAGCCTCTACATCCTGAATGGCTGCATCGCTCATTTTCATTACAGTTCCTTTTCCGTAAGCCTTGTCTAATTTATCTAGTGTTAGTTTTAGTGCTTTTAATTTAGCTTCTTTTTCGCTGCTCATTTATAATATTTTTTCTGAAATTGTGCTTGCTAAAATACTACATCTTTTTTCAGAATACAATTTTATCACGCAACCTTTTTCCACATTTTGCATCTACTAATTAAAGTGGAAAATTTTGCTATGAAAAAGAATTAAATGAAATTTTTCAAACAAACAATTTTAATAAACGCATTAGGTGTTTCAGTTGCTGTTATTTTAAAATAGTAACTGTAAAGCCGATGGCGGCTAAAAACCGTGGTACATTAGTTAGAGAAATTAATATTAATGACGGATTAGTCAAGAAAAAGCACTTTAGCAAACGTAAAGTGCTTTTTTTATTAGTGAAACTCAAGTTTGATGAGTTTTTGAATGAACTCAAAACCCTTTTATTTCCTCACTTCTGTTTAAAATTGTACTTTTGCGCTTTAAAATATTCTTTAACCTTATAAAATTAGTATAGCATGCAACTGTACAATAAACTAAGCGCAAAAGAAAGAGCAGAATTAATTGATAAAGCAGGAAAAAATCGATTAACTCTTTCTTTTTACCAATATGCCAAAATTGGCAATCCACAAATTTTAAGAGATCATTTGTTCATTACTTGGGATGCATTAGATGTTCTGGGCAGAATTTATATTGCTCACGAAGGGATTAATGGTCAATTATCATTACCAGCCGACCGCTTTAATGAATTTAAAGCGCACTTAGACACCATCTCATTTTTAAAGGATATCCGATTAAACATAGCGGTAGAGCAGGATAACAAATCGTTTTTAAAGTTAAAGGTCAAAGTACGTAACAAAATTGTTGCCGATGGTTTGAACGATGATACGTTTGATGTTACCAACAAAGGAGTACATGTAGATGCAGAACAGTTTAACAATCTTATAGAAGATGAAAAAACGGTTTTGGTAGATATGCGTAACCATTATGAAAGTGAGATCGGGCATTTTAAAAATGCCGTTACTCCAGATGTAGACACTTTTAGAGAGTCTTTAGATATTATTGAAGATGATTTAAAGACACATAAGGAAGATAAAAATCTTGTGATGTATTGTACAGGTGGTATTCGATGTGAAAAAGCGAGTGCTTATTTTAAACATAAAGGGTTTAAAAATGTGTACCAATTAGAAGGTGGTATTATTGAGTACACAAGGCAGGTAAAAGAAGAAAACCTGGAAAATAAATTTTTAGGTCAGAATTTTGTTTTTGACGATCGAAGAGCAGAGCGGATTAGTGATGATGTTATAGCGAATTGCCACCAATGTGGTAACCCATTCGATGTACATACCAATTGTGCTAATGCTGCTTGTCATTTATTATTCATTCAATGCGACTCTTGTAAAGAAGCTATGGAAAATTGTTGCTCTACAGAATGTATGGAAATAAACAGACTGCCTTATGAAGAACAAAAAAAACTGCGTAAAGGGCAAGGAAACAGCAACGATATATTTAAAAAAGGAAGGTCTGAAGCGTTAAAATTCAAATAATATGCAGCGAATAGAATTAATGGCTCCTGCAGGAAATTTTGAATCGCTTCAAGCGGCTTTAGATAATGGGGCAGACTCTATATATTTTGGTGTTGAACAGTTAAACATGAGAGCAAGGGCATCTATAAACTTTACTTTAGATGATTTACCCGAAATTTCAAAGCGATGTAAAGCAAAAAATGTAAGAACATATTTAACATTAAATACGATTATTTACGATCATGATTTATCTATCGTAAAAACACTTGTAAAAAAAGCAAAAGAGGCAGAAATTACTGCTGTGATTGCTATGGATCAAGCAGTGATAGCTTGTGCTAGGGAGTTGGGTTTAGAAGTACATATTTCTACACAAATTAATATTACTAACATTGAAACGGTTAAGTTTTATGCACTTTTTGCAGATACCATGGTATTAAGTAGAGAGTTAAGCTTGCGTCAGGTAAAAAAAATAACCGAAGCTATTGAAAAAGAACAAATAAAGGGACCGTCTGGTAACTTGGTTGAAATTGAAGTATTTGGTCATGGCGCACTTTGTATGGCTGTTTCGGGGAAATGTTATATGAGTTTGCACTCCCAGAATTCATCAGCAAATAGAGGAGCATGCAAGCAAAATTGTAGAAAAAAATATACTGTTGTCGATCAGGAAACTGGTTTTGAAATGGAATTGGATAACGAATATATCATGTCTCCTAAAGACCTATGCACTATAGATATTTTAGATCAGGTAGTAGACGCAGGTATTAAAGTACTAAAAATTGAAGGGAGAGGCAGGGCTCCAGAGTATGTTGCCAGAGTTATAAGGTGTTATAGAGAGGCTATTGATAGTCTTGAAAATAAAACTTATAACAAAGAAAAGGTTGTTTCCTGGATGCAGGAGTTAGAAAAGGTTTATAACCGTGGCTTTTGGAATGGCTATTATTTAGGGCAGAAATTAGGAGAATGGAGCAAAGGGTCGGGTTCGCATGCCACACAAAAAAAGGTATATATTGGTAAAGGCGTGCATTTTTATACAAAAGCCAAAATAGGTGAGTTTAAAATTGATGCTTATAACGTTTCAATTGGAGATACTATTTTGGTCACAGGACCAACAACAGGAGCAAAAGAAATGGAAGTCAATGAGATGTTGGTAAATGATGAAAAGTTAACCATGGGTACTAAAGGAGATACAATTACAATACCATTAGATTTCAGAATAAGACCCTCGGATAAATTGTATAAAATTGTTGAAAATAAAGTAGAGGTTTAATGGTAGTTATCACCCTGCAACGTAATAAGTGTATTGGTTGCAATTATTGTGTGGAATTGGCTCCAAGGCAATTTCAAATGTCTAAGAAAGATGGTAAAACGGTGCTTTTACATTCAAAAGACAAAAAAGGGTTTTTTACCTTAAAATCTAATGACGATATTATTTTTGAGGCATGTGACCAAGCATCAAAAGCCTGTCCTGTAAACATAATTAGTGTAAAGTATATTTAAATAAATTCTTGGCTTTTTAAAGTCAACATAATAATCATATCTTTACATTTCAAAAAGAATTATTAATCTTCATTCGTAATAATCTTATTATTAACGAATTCAATATATAAAATATATGGCTTGCGCAAGCTGCTCAACTAAAGACGGTCAGCCTAAAGGCTGCAAAAATAATGGTACTTGTGGTACAGACAGTTGTAATAAACTAACCGTTTTTGATTGGTTGGCAAATATGTCGTTACCTAATGGCGAAAAACCATTCAATTGGGTTGAGGTACGTTATAAAAACGGCAGAAAAGAATATTATAAAAATACTGAAAACTTAACACTTAGTATTGGAGATATTGTAGCTACTCAAGCAAAAGCAGGCCATGATATCGGTATGGTTACCCTTGCAGGAGAACTGGTGCGTATTCAGATGAAACGCAAAAATGTATCAGACAATGAAGAAGATGCCTTAAAAATTTACAGAAAAGCAAGTCAAAAAGATATAGATATTTGGTCGTCTGCCCGCGACAAGGAGGAGCCCATGAAAGTAAGGGCGCGTCAGTTTGCAATTGATTTGAATTTGCAAATGAAGATTTCCGATATTGAATTTCAAGGAGATGCCAGTAAAGCTACTTTTTATTATACAGCCGAAGAACGTGTTGATTTTAGAGAACTTATAAAGGTTTTTGCTCGCGAGTTTAGAACCCGTATAGAAATGAAACAAGTAGGGTTTCGCCAAGAAGCATCCAGACTTGGGGGGATAGGGTCCTGTGGCCGTGAGTTATGTTGTTCAACATGGTTAACAGATTTTAGATCTGTTAGTACATCGGCGGCGAGGTATCAACAACTATCCTTAAATCCTCAAAAATTAGCAGGGCAATGTGGTAAGTTAAAATGCTGCTTAAACTACGAGCTTGATACCTACCTTGATGCCTTGAAAAGCTTTCCTAAAACGGACACAAAACTTCAAACCGAAAAGGGTACTGCGGTGTGCCAAAAGACAGATATTTTTAAAGGCCACATGTGGTATGCTTATGAAGGGGAATGGAATCATTGGCACAAAATAACAACAAGTCAGGCGAATGAAATTATTGACTTAAATAAGAAAAATAAAAAAATAGCAAGCCTTGAAGAGTACGCTTCAGAATTAGTAGAAGATACTAAAGCTGAATTTGAAAACGTTGTAGGACAAGACAGTTTAACGCGTTTCGATAGTCCAAAACCGAAAAATAAACGTAAAAATAATAAAAGAAGGAACAATAAAAACAATAGGAATAACAAAAGTAAAAGAAAACCTCAAAACAGTAAAAATGCAGCAAAATAGTGTATTATTATTTCTTTTAATGTCTTCTTTAGTATTTGTGTCCTGTGACTCTAATCGCATTTTCGATGCCTATAAATCGGTTCCTAACAAATGGCATAAAGATTCTATAATTAGTTTTAGAGTCAGTCCTCCAGATTCTACGAATACGTATAATCTATTTGTTAATTTGAGAAATACCAACCATTATAAATACAACAACTTGTTTTTAATTGTTGAAATGGGCTTTCCCCATGGTAAAACCATTAAAGATACATTAGAATATAGAATGGCCGATCCTAGTGGTAAACTATTAGGCACAGGTCTTACAGATGTTAAGGAGAATAAACTTTGGTATAAAGAGCAGGTTGTTTTTAAAGAAAAAGGAGACTATACAGTTAATATACAGCATGCCATGCGAGAAAATGGAAAAGTGAATGGTGTTATAGAGCTGGAAGGTATCACAGATATTGGTTTTAGAATAGAAAAACCTCAAAACTAGTAAAATAGAATTTTCAATAATTCTGAGTTTTCTTAGAATGGTTTCTAGTAAATATTCAGCACTTAAAAGTTAAATGGCAAAAAAAAAGAAAGAGACAATAGCTCAGGATTTTTCAAAATACATCCGTTGGTTTTGGATGTTATTTGCAGGAGGAATCTTTTTTGTGACTCTTCTTTTTTTACTCGCCTCATGGGGTGTTTTTGGTAAAATGCCAGATCACACCGTGTTAGAAAATCCTAAAACCCATTTAGCATCCGAAATTATTTCATCTGATGGAAAAACCTTAGGTAAATTCTATCTAGAGGAGAATAGAACGCCCGTTGTTTATGATGAGTTGTCACAAAATTTAGTAGATGCATTAATTGCGACAGAAGATGCACGGTTTAAAGAACATTCTGGTATAGATGCAAGAGGGACTTTAAGAGCGTTTTTCTTTTTAGGAAAAAAAGGAGGGGCTAGTACGATTTCCCAACAATTAGCACGTCAATTATTTATTGGTATTAGGTCAAAGGGGTGGGATAAATATACTCAAAAGATAAAGGAATGGGTTATCTCTATACGATTAGAACGTCAATACACTAAAGAAGAAATTATAGCTCAGTACTTTAACATTTATGACTTTTTAAATAATGCCGACGGCATTAGAAGTGCAGCGCGTATTTATTTTAGTAAAGAGCCCAAAGATTTAGATTTAAAAGAATCAGCTATGCTGGTTGGGATGTTTAAAAACTCAAATTTATTTAATCCAAGGGTACGACCTGAGTTGACAAGGAACAGGCGTAATGTAGTGTTAGCACAAATGTATAAGTATGGATATATAAGTGAAAAAATTAAGGACTCATTGCAAAAAACAGCATTAGATTTAAATTATTCTCCTGAGTCTCATCGAGAAGGAACCGCTACATATTTCCGCGAGTATTTACGAGCCTTTATGAAAGGTTGGGTTAAGAAAAACCCAAAACCAGATGGTACAACCTATGACATTAATAAAGATGGTTTAAAGATTTATACAACTATAGATTATCGTATGCAACGCTATGCAGAACTAGCTGTACAGCGTCATATGCCTAGATTACAGACTGAGTTTTTTAATCAAAATACACCTAAACGTAATCCAACAGCCCCATTTTTAGAGCTTTCACCAAAGGAAATAGATGCTTTAATGAAACGTAGTATGAAGAAAGGTGAACGTTGGCGAATCTTAAAAGCAGCAGGTAAGTCTGATTATGAGATTGAGGCATCATTTCATAAGCCAACCAAAATGACCGTTTTTAAATGGATAAAAGGAAAAGCTTCAGAAGTAGATACAATCATGAAACCTATTGATTCTATACGATATTACAAATCCTTTTTAAGAACAGGCATGATGTCTATGGATCCATTAACTGGTCATGTAAAAGCGTGGGTAGGCGGTATGAATTACCAGCATTTTCAGTACGACATGGTAAAACAGGGCAAACGTCAAGTAGGTTCTACATTTAAGCCTTTTGTTTATGCAACGGCTATAGATCAGTTGCATTATTCGCCATGCGATAAATTTCCCGACACCCCTTTTTGTATAGAAAAGAATAAATATGGGAACCTAGAAGAATGGTGCCCTAAAAATGCTAATGGAGATAATGATTATGGAGGTGTCAGAACTTTAAAAAATGCTTTGGCAAGCTCTGTAAATACCATAACAGCAAGATTGATCGATAAAGTAGGACCGCAACCTGTTGTAGATTTGGCAAGAAAATTAGGAATTGAATCTGAAATCCCAGTTGTGCCTTCCATTGCTTTAGGCGTTCCAGAGATAAGTCTTTATGAAATGGTGGGGGCTTATTCTACTTTTGTTAACAAAGGCGTTTATACAAATCCCGTTATGGTTACCACCATTAAAGATAAAAATGGCGATGTTTTGTATCAATTTAAACCAGAAACACGAGATGTTTTAAGTGAAGAAACAGCTTATGTTGTGGTGAATCTTCTACAAGGTGTTACAGAAGGTGGTTCAGGATCAAACTTAAAACATGATCACAGAGCCAACAGAATAGATTATAAAAAAATAATTACAGGCTATCCATATAAATTTAAAAATCCTATAGCAGGAAAAACTGGGACGACTCAAAACCAAAGTGATGGCTGGTTTATGGGTATGGTGCCTAATTTAGTTACAGGTGTTTGGGTAGGCGCAGATGATAGAGCAGTACATTTTTCAAGCGGTAGATACGGACAAGGCGCTTCTATGGCCTTACCTATTTGGGGCTTATATATGAAAAGCTGCTATGCAGATGAGACATTAAATGTTTCTATGGAACCATTTGAAAAACCAAAGAATCTATCAATAAATGTAGACTGCTCTGATATTTCAGAGATTATTGGTAATGATTCTAGTAATGGTATCCCTGAAGATTTAGACAAATTTTAATAAATTGTGTTCAAAGAATAAAAAAGATATGTTTGAGCAAAATGAGATAAGATATTATGCTTTGTCGGGTGTTGGTTTTAGAACAGAGAAACCTCAAAACGAATACATAGAATTATATCCAATAAATATTTAATATTATAAAGTTAAATGGCAAAAAAAAAGCAAGAAACAGCAACTCAAGATTTTTCAAAATACATCCGTTGGTTTTGGATGTTATTTACAGGAGGCGTACTTTTTGTGATACTTATATTTTTATTCACATCTTTTTTTGGAGATTTACCAGATCATACTGTATTAGAAAACCCCAAAACACATTTGGCAACTGAAATTATTTCTTCAGATGCAAAAACTTTAGGTAAATTCTATTTAAATGATAATAGAACGCCTGTGGGTTACGATGAGTTACCACAAAATTTAATAGATGCATTAATTGCTACAGAAGATGCACGTTTTCATGACCATGCAGGGATAGATGCTAGAGGGACACTTCGAGCCATTGTTAAATTAGGCTCTGGAGGGGGTGCAAGTACCATATCGCAACAATTGGCAAAACAATTATTTACAGGGGCGGCCTCTCGTAGTACTTTAGGAAGAATTACTCAAAAAGTAAAAGAGTGGATTATAGCTATTCGTTTAGAACGTCAATATACCAAAGAGGAAATTATTGCTCAATATTTTAATATTTATGATTTTGGTAATAATGCAGATGGCATTCGTAGTGCAGCAGCCATTTATTTTAATAAAGAGCCAGGAGAATTAACCATGAAGGAATCGGCTATGCTGGTTGGTATGTTTAAAAATTCTTCATTGTATAACCCAAGAAGGAATCCAGTTGGTGTAAAAAATAGACGCAATGTCGTATTATATCAATTGGAAAACTACGATTATATAAATGAAGCTGTAAAAGACTCTCTGCAAAAAACAGAATTAGATTTACGTTACACGCCACAATCGCACCGTGATGGTATTGCTACGTATTTTAGAGGTTATTTGGATGGATTTATGAAAGATTGGATTAAGGAAAATCCAAAACCAGATGGTACAAAGTATAACTTATATAATGATGGTTTAAAAATTTATACCACTATAGACTCCCGTATGCAACGCTATGCAGAAGCAGCTGTGCAACAGCACATGCCTAGGTTGCAGGCAGAGTTTTTTAACCAAAATACACCTAAACGTAATCCAACGGCACCATTTTTAGAGCTTTCACGAAAGGAAATAGATGCTTTAATGAAACGTAGTATGAAGCAAGGAGAACGCTGGAGAATAATGAAAAAAGCAGGAAAGTCTGATGATGAAATTGAAGCATCGTTTCATAAGCCAACCAAAATGACCGTTTTTAAATGGGAAGAAGGTAAGCCTTCTGAAGTAGATACCATTATGAAGCCTTATGATTCTATGCGATACTACAAGTCGTTTTTGAAACCAGGAATGATGTCTATGGACCCATTAACTGGTCATGTAAAAGCGTGGGTAGGTGGTATGAATTATAGACATTTTCAGTACGATATGGTAAAACAGGGAAAACGTCAAATAGGTTCTACATTTAAACCACTTGTTTATACTGCGGCCATAGATCAATTACATTATTCGCCTTGTGATGAATTTCCAGATACGCCTTTTTGTATAGAAAAAGATAAACATGGCAATCCTGAAGAGTGGTGTCCAAAAAACTCTGGAGGTGAAAATGATTATGGAGGTACTAGAACTTTAAAAAACGCTTTGGCAAATTCTGTAAATACCATTACGGCAAGATTAATTGATAAAGTAGGTCCGCAACCAGTTGTCGATTTAGCAAAAAAGTTGGGAATTAAATCCGACATACCTGCAGTGCCTTCAATCGCATTAGGAACGCCCGATATTAGTGTTTATGAAATGGTAGGGGCGTATGCTGCTTTTGCAAACAAAGGGGTCTATACAAAACCTGTTATGGTTACGACTATTGAAGATAAAAATGGAACTATTTTATATCAATTTAAACCAGAAACGCGCGATGTTTTAAATGAAGAAACAGCTTATGTCGCAGTGCAACTTATGGAAGGCGTTACACACGGTGGTTCTGGGACAAGGTTAAGGCATACTTATGCTGCTAGCAGACCAGATTATAAAGAAATTATAACAGGCTATCCATATGAATTTAAAAATGATATAGCTGGAAAAACTGGAACAACCCAAAACCAAAGTGATGGTTGGTTTATGGGTATGGTGCCCAATTTAGTGACTGGTGTTTGGGTAGGTGCAGAAGATAGGGCGGCACATTTTAGGTCTATAACCTATGGGCAAGGTGCTGCTATGGCTTTACCTATTTGGGGACTATATATGAAAAGCTGTTATGCAGATGAAACATTAAATATATCTAAAGGTGCCTTTGAAAAACCAGGAAGCTTATCAATAAATGTAGATTGTTCTAAAGTATCAAAAGCCATTGAAGATGATCCGGATGAAGGTATCCCAGAAGATTTAGGAGGGTTTTAGCATCAGAATTCTTAATTATAAATAACAAACCATCTGTTTTCAGATGGTTTTTTTATTGTTTTTTTTAAAGTAAGATACTATGTCAATCAGTTAATTTTATTGATAAATAACTTATCGTGTAATTATTTTAAAAATAATTCATTTATATGTACATTTATACAGTAAAAATTTAATAAAATGATTAACAAAAAGGTTGCTAATGTTCAAGATGCTCTTAAAGGCGTATCAGATAACATGACATTGATGCTTGGAGGTTTTGGACTTAGCGGTATTCCAGAAAATGCTATTTCTCAATTAGTAAAGCTTGGTGTCAAGGGATTGACATGTATCTCTAATAATGCGGGAGTTGATGATTTTGGATTGGGGCTGCTTCTTCAAAAAAAACAAATAAAGAAAATGGTCTCATCTTATGTGGGAGAGAATGATGAGTTTGAACGCCAAATGCTTTCAGGAGAATTAGATGTTGAGCTTATTCCACAAGGTACTTTAGCAGAGCGTTGTCGTGCTGCACAAGCTGGTTTTCCTGCGGTATATACACCTGCTGGTTATGGAACTGAAGTAGCAGAAGGTAAGGAGACCAGAGATTTTGATGGAAAAATGTATGTGTTAGAGCATGCCTTTAAAGCCGACTTTGCTTTTGTAAAAGCTTGGAAGGGAGATGCAGCGGGCAACTTAATTTTTAAAGGTACTTCTAGAAATTTCAATCCGAATATGTGTGGAGCTGCAAAGATAACAGTGGCTGAGGTCGAAGAATTAGTACCCTTAGGTACTTTAGATCCTAATCAAATCCATATTCCTGGAATTTTTGTGCAGCGTATTTTTCAAGGAGGCCATTATGAAAAGCGAATTGAACAACGAACGGTGAGGCTAAGAGAATAAGTGCTTGTCATTCCTACCTTTACAGGAATGACAAAAAGAAAAAAATATAAGATTTCCGCCCTCGCGGAAATGAAAAAAGTATCATGTATGTTAGACAAAACAGGAATTGCAAAGCGTATAGCTAAAGAAGTAAAAGATGGCTATTATGTAAACCTAGGAATAGGAATACCAACTTTGGTTGCAAACTATGTAAGAAGCGACATAGAAGTAGAATTTCAAAGTGAAAATGGTGTATTGGGAATGGGGCCATTTCCATTTGAAGGAGAAGAAGATGCCGATATTATAAATGCAGGAAAGCAAACCATAACAACATTGCCAGGGGCGAGTTTTTTCGATTCTGCTATGAGTTTTTCTATGATACGTGGACAACACGTAGACCTCACTATTTTAGGTGCGATGGAAGTTGCAGAAAATGGTGATATAGCAAATTGGAAAATTCCAGGTAAAATGGTAAAAGGTATGGGAGGTGCTATGGATTTAGTTGCTAGTGCTGAAAATATTATAGTTGCTATGATGCACACTAATAAAAGAGGAGAATCTAAACTTTTAGAGCAATGTTCATTGCCATTAACAGGGGTGGGCTGTGTTAAAAAGATTGTAACTAATATGGCGGTACTTGAGGTAACAAGTGAAGGATTTAGGCTTTTAGAACGCGCTCCAGGAGTATCGGTTGAAGCTATTAAAGAAGCTACTAAAGGAAAGTTAATTGTTGAAGGCGATATTCCAGAAATGAATGTTTAAAAGTTTAAGCACCTATAATAAGGTCGTTAATCAAGTATAACTTTATCATCTTAAAAGAGATGATATAAATTGAAAAAAATGTAAAAAAGACGAATAAAAATTGATAAATGATTTAGAATCGATGAAAAGTGTTAAATAAAAATGCATTTCGTCGATTTTTTATGTTTTTAAACGATTTTATTAAAAATAAATACCATATTAGCAGTCCCCAAAAAAACCAAATAAATATAGATTTCCCCAAATCTACCATAAATTGAAAACTTATGAAATTTGCAACAAATCTACCTGAACAACCTACATTAAATGAAAGTAAATTTAAAGAAACTCTCAAAGAGAATTTACGATTTTTAAGAAGCCTACTGTATTTAACTAAAAAAATATTTATGTTATAACCCTTTAGGGATAGCTTCAATTAATTTCTTAGTATATTCTTTTTTCGGTGCACTATAAATAATATCGGCATCATCAAGTTCTTCTATTTTACCTTTATTCATTACCAGTAATTGGTCAGACATATATTTTACCACAGCCAAATCGTGTGAAATAAAAATATAGGTAAAACCAAAATCGTCTTTAAGCTCATTTAAAAGATTTAAAACTTGTGCTTGAACCGATATGTCTAATGCTGAAACAGATTCGTCGCATACAATTAATTTGGGCTGTAGTGCAATTGTTCTTGCTATGCCAACACGTTGTCTTTGTCCTCCAGAAAATTCATGAGGATAACGATTAAAATAGTCTTCAGATAAGCCAACACGGTTTAAAATATCTATAGCTTTTTCTTTACGTTCTTTATCAGAATTAAAAACATTATGGACCTTCATCGGTTCTATGATAGCTTCACCAATGGGAATTCTAGGGTTTAGTGATGAATATGGATCCTGAAAAATTATTTGTATATCTTTTCGAAGCTTCTTAATTTCATAATTGGGCAATCTTGTAATATCTATACCTTTATATAATATCTGTCCTGCCGTTGCTTTGTCCAGTTGAAGAATGGCATTTCCTAATGTAGATTTACCACAACCAGACTCCCCTACTAAGCCTAATGTTTCACCTTCATATAATTTAAAACTAACATCATTTACTGCTTTGAATGATTGCGGTTTAGTAAACCAGCCCGATTTAGAGATATATTCTTTTTCAACATTTATAACTTCTAATAGAGGCGCCTTGCTGTATAGTTTTTCGTGCTGAAGTTTACGCTGCTCAATAGTTATGATCTCGTTTGAGGTTTTGCTGTTTAAATAATCATCAATAGTAGGTAATGTTTTTAATCGTGTATCTAATGAGGGGCGTGAATTAATAAGTGCTTTCGTGTAGACATGTTTTGGTGTTTTGAAAATAGTAGACACACTACCTTGCTCAACAATATCACCTTTATACATGACCAGAACCCTATCGGCTATTTCAGAAATTAGAGCCAAATCGTGAGTAATGAAAATAACACTCATTCTTGTATCGACTTGTAATGTTTTTATTAGTTTGATAATTTCTTTTTGAACAGTAACGTCGAGTGCTGTAGTTGGTTCGTCTGCAATTAAAATATCTGGCTTACAGGCAATAGCCATAGCAATCATAACACGTTGTTTTTGTCCGCCAGAAATCTCATGCGGATAAGAATTAAAGACTCTTTTGGCATCTGGGAGTTTTACTTTTTCGAATAATAAAACAGTTTCTTCCTTTGTATTTTGTTTGGTAAGCTTAGTGTGTTGTAATAAAATTTCCTGAACTTGTTTTCCACAGGTCATTGAGGGGTTTAAAGAACTCATAGGTTCTTGAAAAATCATGGCAATTTTTTTTCCACGAATCTTTTGAAATGCTTTTAGTGGAAGTGTGGTTAAATTTTCATTGTTATAACGAATACTTCCAGAAGTAATTTTTGAAATCTTTTTTGGTAATAAACCCAAAATAGCCAAAGATGATACTGATTTTCCCGAACCAGATTCTCCCACAATACCTAATATTTCATTTTTGTTTAGATGGTATGAGATATTATGAATCACTTCATTATTACCAAACGAAATGGAAAGGTCTTTAATACTTAAAATGGTATTGTCCTGCATTTATATATGAATAATTTCGTCATCAATTAAAAGATCATCACCACGCAGCCTTAAGAATATTTGAGCTACAGCTATGGTATCTTTTTCGCAATAAACAATAATTCTATCAATATTGTTGCCTTCATAATACACTTGATATACTTCACTACCATCTATATCATCTTTAGGTGAAGGGATCCCCAAAACATTGGTTAACAATTTTAACGATGTATAACTTTTATAATCTCCAAATTTCCATAATTCTAAAGTATCCAAATGAGGTACTTCCCAAGGTTTCTTTCCAAAAAGGTTTAGTTTATAAGGCAACTCAATATTATTAATGATCATACGGCGCGCAATATAGGGGAAATCAAACTCTTTACCATTATGTGCACAAAGCAGGTGTTTTGTTTCACTAAAATGTGATATTAATAAGTTTTTAAAATCTTTTAAAATTTTAATTTCGTCTCCATAAAAGGAAGTTACTCTAAAGGTACGTACGTCATTTAAAATATTAAAGTATCCAACCGAGATACAGACTATTTTTCCAAATTCGGCCCAAATACCTGCACGATCATAAAATTCTTCTGCAGTAAAATCGTCTTTACGTTGGTATTGGGATTTTTTATCCCAAAGTGCTTGCTTGTCTTCATTTAACTCAGAGAAATACTGTGTTTCTGGAACTGTTTCAATATCTAGAAATAAGATATTTTCTAAATTTAATCTTGAAATCATTGATTTAACATCTTATAAGCTTCTTCAATGTAAATATCGGTGTCCATGGTAAAAGGTTTTTTGCCTTCATCAGCTGAGGTATGGTGCCCTAATCTCACAATAATGACATTGTCATTTGGTTCAACAATTACATATTGACTATGATGCCCTCGCATTAAAAAAAAGTTTTTCCCATTCCATTTTTTTATCCACCATCCGTAGCCGTATTCTGGGCTATTAGTAAAACGAGGCGATACTGATTTTGCTACAAAAGTAGAATCTAAAATTTGTTTCCCGTTCCATTTTCCGTAATCTTTATAGAGCTTTCCAAAGCGTGCAAAATCTCTGGCATTACTGGAGATACAACAAAACGTTTTTGCTAATCTATTTTCTTCGTCATCTAACTGCCACAGAGCATCTTGCGATGCTCCCATCGGTTTCCAAAAACTTTCTGAAAGGTAATTAGCTAAAGTTTTTCCTGTAGCTTTTTGAATTACCATTCCTAACAATTGGGTGTTTCCACTTAAATACTCAAATTCTTTCCCTGGTGTTTTAACCTGTTTTAAGTTTAAAATGGTTTCGGCTAAATCATCATCATAATTGGCCCTTGCTGTTAGAGAAAAAGGGCTTGTATAATGCTCTACCCAATTTAAACCAGATGACATGGATGCCAAATCGCCAACAGTTGTTTTTATATCACCATATTCTGGATAAAAATCTGTAACGGGTTGATCTAAACCTTTAATATAACCATCCATAATAGCTTTACCAAGCATAGATGTCGTGATACTTTTTGTTACAGAAAAAGAATTTGTCTTAGAATCTTTACCATAATTAGGCGCATACCATTCGTAATAAATACTATCATTTTTAATAATTAAATAAGCAACGGTTTCCAATTCACGATTAATATTCGTCAATTTTTCGGTAGGCTCCACGCTATTATATTCTTTATGTAATGACCAAGGTTGAAAATTATTGCCACTTTTAATGGTGTCATTTTCAAAGTAAGGGTGGTCATCTATAAAAACGGTTTTGTGGCCAGTTAAGTAAACGATACGGACACCTCTTATAATATAGCTATAGTCAAAAATATAAAGTAATAGGATAATAACTCCGATAACTATAGCGGTCCATTTAAGAAGCTTTTTTAAGAATTTCATATACTATATTTTAGTAGAAATTAAAGATAAGAAATTCTATACGAATAAAAACAAGTCTATTTTTTGCTCGCTCTTAGTTTGCGCTTTTTTTTATAAAATGTTTTATCTGCAACATAAATGGTTTTAATGACCTCTGCGATAACAATATTTTCTTTGTTTAATATATTGGTGGTTTTGGTTAAATTCAATTCCCCGTTTTTTGCAACTTGCTTTTTTATATTTTCTATTTCTTCAAATGAAAAGGAGAATTCTATGTAAACATTTTCCTTTGCTGGGCGTTTATATTTTATAGTCGCTTCTTTATCCCAGACAACATAATTATCGCCTAAAATATTTAAAAGCTGAATCATGTATATCGGGTCGGTGGCAGAAAAGAGGCTGCCTCCAAATATAGAGCCCACATAGTTTTTATTTTTTATGCTTATGGGAATTACGACCTTAACAAATAGTAGATCGTTGGATACTTTAATTATTTTGCCTGTTGTACGTCTGTACATAGGTGACCAATTAAAACCGTATTTGTAGATTTGGGCATCGGTAAAAAAGTTTTTTAAGATTTTAGAGAGTGTTTTGTACATTTTTAAAAAAGAGATTGTTGCTTATAAGGGCTTTCATGCTCTAATAACCACTTTTTTCGGTGCAGACCACCAGCATAGCCCGTTAAACTACCATCACTACCAATAACACGATGACAAGGTACAATAATCCAAAGCGGGTTTTTTCCATTGGCGTTTGCTACCGCACGAATAGCCTTAACATCACCAAGTTGTTTTGATAATTCTAAATAAGAAAGTGTTTTGCCGTAGGGAATTTGTTCAAGTTGTTTCCAGACTTTTTTTTGAAATTCGGTTCCTTGTGGGTTTAATTTTAAATTGAATTGTTTGCGTTTACCTTCAAAATATTCTTTAAGTTGATGTACGCAGTCTTCTAATTCTAAGGGAATGATATCGGTTGTTTTTTCTTCAGAATTTAAAACATTAACGGAAGTTATGCCATCGATATCTCCATTTATTTTGGTATAGCCTAAAGGGGATTGAACGATGCAAGTTTCCATTATTCTTCAGGCTTATAATCCTCTAAAATCCCTAATTTTTTAGCTCTCGTTTCCCAGCTTTTGCGTGCTAGGTGCTGAAGGTCTGAAACGTTATCGCTTTCATCCATAATTTCCAGACCTAAAAGTGTTTCAATAACATCTTCCATAGTAACTAATCCGCTTACAGAACCATACTCATCAACCACTAAGGCCATATGGTTTCTGCCTTCAACCAATTGCTCGAATAGATTTGGGATAGGTAAATTACGGTTTACAATAATAATATGCCGTTTTAAGTTGGATAGCTTTTTATCTCCATGATTTAGTGCCATTTCTTTAAAAACTTCATCTTTAAGTACCAATCCTTTTATATTATCTGGTTCGTTTGAATATATGGGGATTCTTGAAAAACGAAGATTCATATTTTGATTAAAAAAGTCTTCAACAGTTGTATTTTGATCTACTGCCAGCATCACCGTTCTGGGAGTCATAACATCTTTTGCCAAAACCTCTTTGAAGGTCAATAAATTTTTAATGATTTTACTTTCGTTTTCTTGAAAGACGCCTTTTTCTTGAGCAATATCTGTCATGGCATGAAAATCTTCACGACTTAATACGCTTCCATGACCTTTATCCCCAATAAGTTTAGTGGTGAGTTGCAATAGCCATAAAATACCTGTCCATTTTAAAGGAAATATTAAAATGGTTAACGCTTTCGAGGTGAAATTTGCCAAACCTTTCCAATAAGTTGCTCCAATGGTTTTTGGGACAATTTCTGAAGCAACTAAAATTAACAAAGTCATAATCGCTGAAATAACTCCAACGGTATTGATGCCAGCCAATTCTATTTTATAAGGTAGTTTTTCAGCTTGAATACCAACCATCATGGCTCCCAATGTGTGCGCAATGGTGTTTAAAGTAAGTATAGCAATAAGCGGCTTGTCTACATCTTTTTTTAAGCGTTCTAAAGTAAATGCATATTCTTTGCCTTCTTGTTTTTTAACATTTATAAATGTTGGCGTAATAGTTAATAAAACAGCTTCAAGAATAGAGCATAAAAAAGAAAAGAAAATAGAAATTGTGGCCCAAAAAATTAATGCACTCATTAAAAATTGATTTTATCGCTAAAATAGTTAAAATTTATTTTGTATATTATGTAGGTAAATACTGAATATTTATTTTTTACTAATCTAACTAACAAATTATGATAACCAATAACCTATCCTATGAGCTAGCAGAAGTTTCCTGTGAAAAAACACACTGTAATGAAACATTTAGTATTCTAATTTTTTCAAAGCATACTGTTATTAGCAACCCCTTTGGAGACTCTTTTAGTGAAAAAGAAATCTCAAAAACAGATAAAATTGACGACTCGTTAGATTTTAAATGTGGCTGTGGCCATAGCCAAAGGGTGTATTTAAAAGAAAAACAACATATGTCACATAACAATTTTGATAGTTTTCAGCCTGTTAAGAGCTAGAAAACAGCATTTGCTTTAAAATTGCTAAAGCTTATATTGAAGATACAAATAAATCATTTCTGCTTTTTTATGCTCCATTTCAGAAAATGGCATACAAACGGTTTCAAAATCATTTATACGATCTCGCTTTTCATTTCGAATAAATTGTTGAAAATCTTTTAAATTATAGTTAGTAAACTTATTTTGTAAAAGAGGAGGGTCTAAAATGCCGCTCAATTTGTGACAACCAGCACAATTGATATAAAATTGATGTTTGCCTTTCAGCCGATCTTCGGTTATTTCGGTTTCAATGTAATCAATAATTGAGGTTGGTGAGATTGTGGTTTTGTTTCAAGGTTTTTATAACAAAATAAGTTAAAAACTTCCTGCGATTACTATAACTATAGGTATATAAATAATATGTTTCAATATTATGACAATAATTTCACAACATCCTTAGCAAAATAAGAAGCTATAATGTCTGCACCAGCACGTTTAATCGCAGTAATTTGCTCCATCATTACTGCATCATGTTCTAGCCAGCCTTTTTCAGCAGCAGCTTTTAACATAGCATATTCGCCAGAAACTTGATATACAGCAATAGGAACATCAACTTCATTTTTAATTTCTCTTACGATGTCTAAATAGCATAGTCCGGGTTTTACCATAACAATATCTGCACCTTCATCAATATCCATTTCAGTTTCTCTAATAGCTTCAAAGCGATTGGCATAATCCATTTGATAGGTTTTTTTGTCTTTTGGAATATCAATTAGATCTACAGGAGCAGAATCTAATGCATCACGAAAGGGGCCGTAAAACGCCGAGGCATATTTTGCCGAATAACTCATAATGCCAGTGTCGATAAAACCTGCATCCTCTAAAGCTTCTCGAATTGATAGAATGCGACCATCCATCATATCACTAGGAGCAACAAAATTAGCACCTGCTTCAGCATGAGATACACTCATTTCACTTAAAACATCTACGGTTTCATCATTTAAAACGTGTCCGTTTTCAATAATACCGTCATGTCCGTAAGCCGAATATGGATCTAAAGCCACATCTGTCATAACCAGCATATCAGGACATGCGTTTTTTACAGTTTTTATAGCCCGTTGCATAAGTCCATTAGGGTTTAAAGCTTCAGTCCCTTTATTATCTTTTAAATTATCTGGAACTTTTACAAAAAGTAGTACCGATTTTAAGCCCAATTTCCATAATTCTTTTACTTCGCCTTCAAGTAAATCTAAACTATAGCGAAAATAGTTTGGCATGGACGGTATTTCATCTTTAACACCTTTGCCTTCAACAACAAATAGGGGTACTAAAAAATCATTTGGAGTGATAATAGTTTCACGAACTAGAGAGCGAATGGCTTCGTTAGTTCTTAGTCTTCTATTTCTTTTTAATGGGTACATATAATAATGTTTATTTATTTGTCCAATCGACAGGGTTTTTTAAAACGTCTATTAATTTTTCTTCTTCACTCCCAGCTTCAGGTTGATGATCGTAAACCCATTGTACATGAGGCGGCAAGCTCATTAAAATACTTTCTATACGGCCATTGGTTTTTAATCCGAAAAGTGTGCCTTTGTCATGTACTAAATTGAATTCTACATAGCGTCCCCGACGAATTTCCTGCCAATTTCGTTGAGCTTCTGTATATTTTAATGTTTTTCGTTTTTCAGCAATAGGTACATAAGCTTCTAAGAAACTATCACCAACTTCGGTTACAAAGTCATACCAGTTTTTCATGGTCATGGTTTCTGAGGCTTTACAATAATCGAAAAATAAGCCACCTATTCCTCTGCCTTCATTGCGGTGTGTATTATAAAAATACTCATCGCAGCGTGCTTTATATTTTGGGTAAAATTCTGGGTTGTGATTGTCGCAAGCTGTTTTACAGGTTTGATGAAAATGTTTTGCATCTTCTTCAAACAAATAATAAGGTGTTAAATCCTGTCCGCCACCAAACCAGCTATCAATAATTTCACCTTGTTTGTCATACATTTCGAAATAGCGCCAGTTAGCATGTACTGTTGGAACCATAGGGTTTTTAGGGTGTAAAACCAAGCTTAATCCACAGGCAAAAAAATCGACATCACCTACTTTAAAGTAGGTTTGCATTGATTCTGGAAGTTTACCATGAACACCAGAAATATTGACACCTCCTTTTTCGAAAACATGTCCGTTTTCAATAACACGAGTACGTCCGCCGCCACCTTCTGGTCGTTTCCAGATATCTTGTTGAAATTTAGCTTTTCCGTCAACAACTTCAAGTTTTGAAGTAATACGATCTTGTAAGTCTTGTATGTATTGGTAGAATTTAGGCTTGATAGTTTTTGGTTTGATTGTGTCGTTAAGACCTGTCAGGTTTTGAAAACCTGACAGGTCTGAGTTATGAGCATATTTAAAATTTTCCAAATCATTAAAAAGATTTAATATATATAATTTATTTGTAGCAATAATATTATTACTATCATTAAGGTAGTTTTTATATGATGAGAATTCATAGTTTTCAAAACTTTTAACCACATTATGATTCTCTGGATTTTTATGAATATAAAGAATAAGTTTTTTTAAATAGTCTTCATTTTGAATCCGAATTCTTTTATATGGTCTTTCAAAAAGAGTTTCTGTTCTTTTTTGTTGTTTATTATATGCTTTAGCATAAGCATTAAAGAGGTTAGAAAAAGCCTGAGTGACAGTAGATTCTTCTTCAATAATTTTAACAGCCAAATGAAAATGATTATCCATTAAGCAATAAGCGAGAATATCTACTTTACCTGTTAAGTGTTTATCAATTAATTTTAGAAAATAAGACTTATTGTTTTCGGTTTGAAAAATAATAGCACTATTAATTCCTCTATTAAAAATATGGTAATAATGATCTTTTTCTATTTTTTCTTGTTTCATTTGTTGTCTTTGAGAGACCTGTCAGGTTTTTAAAACCTGACAGGTCTAGATTTGATCTAAAGCATATCTTTGTTGCAGTAAGTCGCTTTTTCAAAGTCCCTAATGTTAATGGCAATAAACGGAACTTTAGGAAACAAAAGCTTCAATTGTGTTATAATCTGTTTTGAAAGGTTTGCCTTCTGTTCGGTGGTTCTACCTTCCATAACATTTGCGAATACGTGGATAAAATCATGCTCTTTTCCACCTACTAGATAGTCTTTTTCAAATGTATTTAATCGTACTTTAATGTCTGGTTCGTCAAATAGTCTTGTTTTTGCAGCAGATGAATGAACAGCTTGCAAGATAGTTTTTGAATCTTGAATGCTTAAAATGGTTTTACTACAATCGATTACAAAGTGTGGCATGATTAGTTTTCTATTTCGTTAGAGACCTGTCAGGTCTACGTTCTTGTTTTCTATTCTATCTCACGGTATAATTCATATAACTCCATATTTAAAGGGGATTCTCCTGAAGGCGTAAATTCGTTTTTTAGTGTTTTAATCCATGTAAAATTACAATTTTCAGCAACTTTTACACTAGCTATATTGTCTTTATAAACAATGATTTGAAGAGTTTTTAAGTCTAAGTGAGAAAAAGCAAAATCTGATAGGCAATTAATGGCTTTAGTCATGATTCCTTCTCCTTTAAAAGGATACCCAATGCAATAGGCAAATTCACCTTGTTTTTTATCCCAGTCAAGTTCTTTGATGTAGATTAAGCCCACTAACTCACCAGCTTCTTTGTTTTTAATAGTAAATAAGAATTCTTCTTTTAGATCAAATTGTTTTACTTTTTTCTTTACAAAGAATTTAGACAGATCGGGAGTTAAATTTTGCTCTAGGGTTTTTGGAAAATAGCGTTTTAGCCGGTCTTCGTTTGCAACAATAAAATTGCATAAATTCCACGCATCCTGTATTTGAATAGGTTCTATATGATATCCATTAAAACTAAGCATTGCTAGGGTGTTTTTTTAACTGAAGTGTTTTTACAGTGCTTGTTGTGGCTGCTGTTACTGATAGTGGTAGTACTAATATAATGCCAATAATAGGAACTAATAATAGCAGAATAAATACGATGCCATTCCCTATAGCCAAACCACGATTTTTTCTAACGAATGCTGTGCTTTCCTGATATTTGAAATGACGCTCCAGAGTATAATCCATATTACCAAAACCAGCATAATATGCCTGGACTAAAAAGAGTAATATGGTTGAAAGAATATTAATAAGGGGTATGAACTTTAAAAGCAGTAAAGGAATGGTTAATAATAACTCCATGGATAGATTTCTACTATTAATTCTTATACCACGCCAAAGTTGTTGCGAAAATGTTGTATTTCTATGAGTATGCGATGCGTTTCCAGTTAAATGGGCTTCTATTTTTTCGGATACGGGACTCATAAATGGCGCAGATAATGCCATGATAATGTGTTTAAAAAGAATTAAACCAATAACGATAATTACAAGTCCGCCAATAAGCGTACTAATGGTTGTAAAGGTTTCTTTTCCCCAATCCCAAATCCAGATTTTAGAAATGAATGCACCAACATTATCAGATAACCCATAAGCTGATGTAAAAATAAGAATGGCTGTTATAAAACTGATAAGCATAGGGATTGCAAAATATTTCCAGAGTTTTAGTTTAGAGATTAAACTAAAAGCACCAAAGTATGCTTTGATTCCTAATATTATGTTTTTAATCATAAAGCCGCTCTTTAGTCCTCTCCTTAGAAGAGGAAATTAATTACGTTTAAACTTATTAAAATTTATTAAACTATTAAAATTTTAAGTTATCCACTTATATATAGCAGTTTTCCCCTTAGAGGAGATTAATTAAGAGGGGCTATATTCTTTTACTGCATCTATAAAAGCCTTGGCATGATCTAACGGAATGTTAGGCAAAATACCATGACCTAAGTTTACGATGTATTTGTCTTTTCCAAACTCATTAATCATTTGGTGCACCATTTTCTTTATTTCTGAAGGAGGTGATAGCAAACGAGATGGGTCAAAATTACCTTGGAGTGTTATGTTTCCTCCTGTTAAATAACGAGCATTTCTTGGTGAACATGTCCAATCTACACCTAAAGCAGAAGCATTGCTTTTTGCCATGTCGCCAAGTGCAAACCAACAACCCTTCCCAAAAGCAATTACTGGTGCATCATCTTTTAGGGCTTCAATAATTTGATTGATGTATTGCCATGAGAATTCCTGATAATCAGTTGGTGAAAGCATGCCTCCCCAAGAGTCGAAAATCTGAACAGCATTAACACCCGCTTTTACTTTTTCTTTTAAATAAGCAATGGTTGTATCTGTTATTTTTTGTAATAGTTGGTGTGCTGCAATCGGATTGGTAAAACAAAATTCTTTAGCTTTATCGAAGGTTTTGCTTCCTTGGCCTTGTACACAATAGCATAAAATAGTCCATGGTGACCCTGCAAATCCAATTAACGGGATATCATCATTGAGTAATTCTTTTGTCGCTTTTATAGCTTGATATACATAGTCTAATTCTGTTGTGACATCTGGAACAATTACATTATCGACATCTTTTTGAGTACGAACAGGGTTTGGTAAATACGGACCAAAGTTAGGTTTCATCTGTACCTCAATATTCATAGCTTGTGGAATAACTAAAATATCACTGAATAAAATGGCTGCATCCATGCCGTAACGGCGAATTGGTTGTACGGTAATTTCGCTAGCTAATTCTGGTGTTCTGCAACGTGTAAAGAAATCGTATTTCTCGCGAATAGCTATGAATTCTGGCAGATAACGACCTGCTTGACGCATCATCCAAACTGGTGGACGGTTAACAGTTTCTCCTTTTAAAGCTCTTAAAAATAAATCGTTCTTTATCATATTCTTGGCATTCCCGTAAAGGTGGGAATCTTTTTAATTGAAACTTATATATTTAAATAGTGGATTCCTGTTTGTACTAAGACTTAAAAAATTACGCTTAGTGCGACAAAAAGGAATAACAACTCATGTCTTATAGTTTTTCACCTTTTATTATAAAAGTTGACTTTATGGAGTCTTCTTTTAAATCTACAAAATGTTTTCTTTTATCATCATTAACGAAATTTCTGAAGTCTTCATTAGTATTAAATGAAATAAAATGTATTTCATAGGGTAATGCTTCTTCAGAATTAATAAAACTATCTTGTGTTGGCCTAATTCTGTAAATTAGTTTTCCGTTATAATTATTTATTATTGGAAGCACTAATGATTCATATTCATTAAAGACGCGCTCTTTTCCTTCTTTTATAAATAATAAAACGGTTAGATAAATCATCAAATATAATATTCATTTACTAGCTCTATAACACTTTCAACCGTTGGTACTTTAGCAATCCTCACATCTTTAAAATGCTTTTTTGCTTCTTTAGCTGTGGTATCTCCAATGCAAAAGGCGATAATTTCTGCATTGTTTTTTTGCATAAAGCTTTGTACGGTAGACGGACTGTAAAACATTACAGCTTCTACCGATTCTTCAACTTCATGTCCATTAAATCTGGTTTGATAAGCTTCTATTTCGTTAACTTCTATATTGTTTTCAGCTAAAATTGTAGGTAATGCATCTAATCGCATGTTACTGCAAAAATAAGTTACTTCGGTGCCTTCAAGATATTCTACCAAATGCTCTGCTAGCTTTTGTGCATTTTTTTCGGTGTGTTTTACTTTGCCAATTTTATTTTCAATGAGTTTTTTGGTACGTCGTCCAACACAGTAAATGTTTTTAAATTGTAATTCGGCAGCCGAATAGTTTGTTACCAGTGCATCAACGGCATTTTTACTGGTTATAATAACATTTCTTATTTCAGATTTTAAGATTTGTGGTCGGATGCGATTCAAACTTATTTTTATAAAATCATCACTTTTTGCAACTACTTTTTCATGAAATAATAAACGCTGGTCTTCGGTTAAAGACTTGGTTGAAATGACATTTGTTGGATGGTTTGAATGTTTAATGTCGTCCATAAGACGTTTACCACCTCGTTCTATAATGTAATCGGCACAAAAAACAGCTAAATTTTCATGTTTGCCCAGTTTTTCAGTTCTGGTTACTTCTATTTTTTTTGAGCCATCTTTGCTTAAAAGAATGCCTTTAAAATGTATTTCTTCGTTTTTAATTTTGGCTAAAGCTCCAATAGGTGCCGTACAACCACCTTCTAATCTATTTAAAAATGCACGCTCAATCGTGGTGCAAATTTCGGTTTCTTCATGATTTAATTCGGCACATGCCGTTCTTACATAATCATCTTCCTCTAGAGCCGTTATCATAATTGCTCCCTGAGCTGGTGCAGGTATCATCCAGTCCAGATTAATAGCTTCGTCGGGCCTTATTCCAATACGGCCTATGCCTGCTGCTGCGAAAATAGCGCCATTCCAATGGGCATGATCTTCAAGTTTTTGTAATCTCGAATTTACATTACCACGTAAATCCTCTATACTGTGCGTGGGATATCTATTTAGCCATTGTGCTTTTCGCCTTAGGCTACCTGTTGCTATGGTTGCTTTTTTTGAACTTAAAAATTCTTCGTTCTTTTTAAACACCAAGGTATCATTTACGTTACCGCGTTTTAAAACGGCTACTTGTACGATACCTTTTGGTAAAACAGTAGGAACATCTTTAAGGGAATGTACAGCTATATCAATATCGTGATTTAGCATGGCAATATCTAGAGTCCGTGTAAAAATCCCCGTAATGCCTAATTCATATAAAGGTTTATCTAGAACCAAATCACCAGTAGATTTTACTGGTACGAGTTCTGTTTTATATCCTAAATTTTCGAGTTGTTGTTGTACGATATTGGCTTGCCATAGTGCTAATTCACTATCGCGTGTGCCAATTCTAATGATTTTAGACATGCGTTGTTGGTTCTTCTAACTGAAATACTTTTTTTATAAGTTCCAGACTCTCATCGGTAGAGATATTGTCATCTTTTAAGTGATGCGCAAAGTGATTGGTTATTTTTTGAATGATATTGCTACTAATTAATTCTGCCTGAGCTTCATTAAAATCAGCATTTTTTTTGCGTTGAGTTTCTAATTCTGCCGTAGCAAAATTAGTAAGCTTGTGCTTTAACGCTTTGATGGTAGGAGCAAATTTTCTTGTTTCTAACCACTGGTTAAACTCCAATTTTACTTCTTCTATAATAGCTTCGGCTAAAGGAATATGCTTCTTCCTTTCTTCTAAAGTTTTATCTGTAATTTTAGATAAATGATCCAAATGAACCAGAGTAACATTACCTAGTTCTTCAACATTAGAATCTACATTTTTTGGAATTGATAGGTCTAAAATTAAAAGTGGTTTTTTTGATTGAATGATGTGTTTATCAATAGTAGGGCGCTGAGCTCCAGTAGCAACTATTAAAATATCAGATTTACTTATCTCTTCTTGCAAATTTGCATAATCCTTAACGATCAAGTCAAATTTCCCTGCAATTAACTCTGCTTTGTTTTTGGTTCTATTAATTAGAGTGATTTGTTCGTTTTCGGTATGTTTTACAAGGTTTTCACAAGTGTTTCTACCAATTTTTCCAGTTCCGAAAAGCAAAATATTCTTGTTTGAAACATCTTTAACCGAGTTGAAAATATATTGAACAGAGGCAAATGATACCGACGTTGCTCCCGATGAAATATTGGTTTCTGTCTTAATACGTTTGCTGGCTTGAATAACGGCATTCACCAAGCGCTCTGAAAAATGATTTAGCAATCCATGCTTTTTTGAAGCGCGTGCGCTGGATTTTAATTGGCTAATAATTTCAAAATCTCCAAGAATCTGACTATCTAAACCAGAGCCAACACGAAACATATGAGCCATGGCATCTTTATTTTTATAGATATAGGCAACCTCTTGAAACTCTTCAACTGTTCCTCTTGTATTATCACAAAGCAATTGAATTAATTGAAAAGGGTGTTGGGCAAAACCATAAATCTCGGTTCGGTTACAAGTTGACGTAACTACTAAACTTTCAATATCATTTTCTTTAGCTTGGTTAAGCAAAGCTTGCTTGCCTTCTTCATCCAAACTAAAGCGACCTCTTATGTCTGCATCGGCTTTTTTATAACTTAAACCAATGGCATAAAAGTAGTTACTTCTTGATATATTGTATTTCTGCATGCTGATACCTGATAATTCAAAGCAAAAATATATGTATGGCCATAAAAAAAATAACGCTCAAAGAACTTTTAATATCGTTTGTGGTTTTTTAACGTGGTTTTTTCTTATTATATGATAAATGTCATATTTTTGCCTATTATTAGGCGGTTTTTGCTTAGTCTATTTAGAACCAATCTAAATAAAATCATTATGAATGATGAAATAAACAAGAATAAAAATGTCGCTCAAAGTTCTTTTGATGAAACAAAAGTAGATGATGGTGCTTTAGTGCTAACATTTAAAAATGAATCAAATGAGGTGCAATCTCTTGCTAAAGAAATAGATAGTGATTATATTCAATTTCATTTTTGTGTAAAAGGAGCCAGTAGATTTGTTTTTAATGAAGGTAGGTATACCTTAAACATTCTAGAGGAGAATTCATTGTTATTGTATAATCCACAGCGCGATTTACCAATTAATTTGCAAATTGACCCTAATTCTTGGATGGTCTCCATTTTAATATCCATTAAAAACTTTCATGGGTTATTTTCGCAAGAAGCTGATTATATTACTTTTTTAAGTGATGATAATAAGGATAAAAAATATTATAAAGATGGTGTCATTTCTCCTTCAATGGCTATTGTTTTAAATCAATTGATAAATTATAATTTTAATCAATCTATAAAAAATCTTTATTTTAAAGGAAAAGCATACGAACTCTTAAGTTTGTATTTTAACCGAAGTGAAGATGCCGATGTTGAGCAATGTCCGTTTTTAGTAGACGAAACCAATGTTATAAAAATCAGAAAAGCCAAAGAAATTGTTATTGCTCGTATGGCGGAACCTCCAAGTTTACAAGAATTAGCTGATGAGATAGGATTAAATCTTAAAAAGCTAAAAGAGGGTTTTAAACAAATTTATGGAGATTCAGTATTTAGCTTTTTATTCGACTACAAAATGGAAGTTGCTAGAAAACTATTAGAATCTGGTGATAACAATGTGAATGAAGTGGGGCATAAAGTAGGATATAGCACGTCGAGTCATTTTATTGCTGCTTTTAAAAAGAAATATGGTACAACGCCTAAAAAATATGTTATGTCTTTAGCCTAAATCTAAATAATCTATTTAATTCCATGTTGAATTAAGATACTTGCCAAAGTTAGATGCCTCCGTATAGTTCAACTCCAAAAAACTATATTATGCCATTAAATTAAGGCTATGTAAGAATTTTGCATTAAATTTGACTAACCCCTTAAATATAAATGACATGAAATTCTTAACTCCAGAAATCGAAGCTTTATCCAAACGCTATGTTGAAGGAAAATCTTTAGCACGAATAAATGTGTCCTGTGGAATCTTTCAAGATTGCGATTATAATAAGAAAAGACTAAAGACCTATTTTCAACAACAAATGGAAAAATAAAGAGATCTAGTGGTCGTTAACTATTCAATTTGCGATTTCTATCGTATTTTTGCAATAACAAAATGACTATGAAAGGTATTTTACTTGTAAATCTTGGTTCTCCAGATAGTCCAGAACCAAAAGATGTAAAAAAGTATTTAGGAGAATTTTTAATGGACGAGCGGGTTATTGATATTCCGTTTGCCGCAAGAACTGCTTTGGTGAAAGGCATTATATTAAATACCCGCCCAAAGCAATCTGCAGCAGCTTATAAAAAAATATGGTGGGCAGAAGGGTCTCCTTTAATTGTATTATCAGAAAGACTTCAAAGTAAAATACAAAAGCAAGTTGATATTCCAGTTGCATTAGCAATGCGCTATGGGAGTATGACCATTAAAAAAGGAATACAGGCATTGGTAGATAAAGGTGTAGATGAGGTTTTGTTGTTCCCATTGTATCCCCAGTTTGCTATGGCAACTACGGAAACCATAACGGTATTAGCAGAAGAATTACGCCAGCAATATTTTCCGAATTTAAAAATAGAATCCGTTCCTGCATTTTATAATAAACCAGATTATATAGAAGTACTTTCTAATGCCATAAAAAATTATTTGGAAGGAAAAAATTATGAGCATTTATTGTTTTCATATCATGGGGTTCCAGAACGCCATATTAGAAAAAGTGATGTTACAAAATCACATTGCAAAATAGATGGTAGCTGCTGTGTAACGCCATCTGAGGCTCATAAGTTTTGTTACAGGCATCAATGCTATGAAGTGACCAGGCTTGTTGCCGAAAAATTAGCATTTAAAGAAGGTTCGTACTCAACATCTTTTCAGTCACGTTTAGGTTTCGACCCATGGTTACAGCCTTATACAGATAGGACCATTGAGCGTTTAGGAAAACAGGGCGTTAAAAATATGGCCATTGTCACGCCTGCGTTTGTTAGTGATTGTTTAGAAACCCTTGAAGAAATAGCCATAGAAGGACAAGAAATTTTCCATGAAATGGGAGGTAAAGATTTTACAACGGTTCCTTGTTTAAATGATGATGACGCATTTGTTAATCTACTTTCAAAGTGGATTACAGCATGGGCAGAAACATCTGTTGAAATTAATTAGTGTATGGCATATTACTATTATATAAAATCGTTTCACCTTATTTTTGTTATCACTTGGTTTGCAGGCTTGTTTTATATTCCCAGACTGTTCGTTTATCAAATAGAAGCATTTCATAAACCTTCACCTGAAAAAGAAATACTAGGCAAACAATTAAAACTCATGGCAAAGCGCTTATGGTTTATCATTACATGGCCATCGGCAATTTTAGCTTTATTATTTGGATTGGTACTGTTTTATTTAAACCCCACATTGATTTACCAAGATTGGATGCAAGTAAAGTTGGTCTTTGTTGTATTGCTAATTATATATCACCTCAAGACGCATATGTTTTATAAAGCGCTTCAAAATGACGTTGTTAAAAAAACATCAGGTTTTATGCGCATCTGGAACGAAGGAGCAACGTTTATTCTTTTTGCGGTCGTTTTTTTGGTCATTTTAAAAAGTGCCCTAAATTGGATTTGGGGCGTAGTAGGCATTATCGTTTTAGGAATCCTTATCATGTTAGGGTTTAAAATTTATAAAAATATTCGAGCTAAAAACCCCGATGCTTAACTTTAAAACTCAAAACTCAAAACTCAAAACTCAAAACTTAAAACTTAAAAAGCTAAATTCCAAAATTAAAGAACCAGAATCTTTTTAAATGTTTTTTTAGAATTCGTGACTCGGTTTTTAGAATTTTTTAAAAAGGAATATTTGGTGTGATTATTACTATCTTTATTGAACTTTTAAAAGGCACAATAATTATTAATGAAACTAAAAAAACTCTCCTTACGTACTCGTATTTTTTTGGCAATGATATTGCTGGTTTTGCTGGCTTCCATCCTTATTTCGACAGTAGCGATTTATCAATATAAAGAAGAACGGCAGGATTATCATGAGGGGCGTTTAAAGCGTAAAGAAGAAAATATCCAAACACACCTTAAGCGTGTTTTAAATGGTAGGCAAAACTCTTGGGAAGTAAAAACAGAGAATATTCCTTTAATTTATAAGGAAGAAATATATAATGTTGCAGATATCCATAAGCTTCAAATTAATTTATACGATTTGGAAGGGGGCTTGTTAATATCGTCTAAAGCAGAATTACAAATTAATGCAACTCCTAAATGTCTTGAGGCTGAGGTTTTAAACCCAATATCTAACACTGCCGAGCATCGGTTTGTCGATAAGCATAAAGAAAATGGCGAAATATATCAATCCTCATATACTTATCTCACAGACCAAAAGTTTAAACCCATCGCCATATTAAATTTACCTTATTTAGAAAAAGACGATTTCCTTTCAAAAGAGCTGGAAGAGTTTTTAAGGCGTATTGCATATGCATACATGTTTATTTTACTTATGGCTATTGGTATTGCATTTTTACTGTCTAAATACATTACCAAATCTTTAAAAACGATTAGCGATAAGATTAACACGACCAGATTAGAAAAACGTAACGAGAGGATAGAGGTAAATGATACGAGCGAAGAGATTTCCACTTTGGTAAACTCGTATAATAGCATGATTGATGAGCTTGAAGAAAGTGCTGTACAATTGGCACGTAGTGAGCGTGAACAGGCCTGGAGGGAAATGGCTAAACAAGTAGCACATGAAATTAAAAACCCGTTAACGCCCATGCGTTTAACAGTGCAAAATTTTCAACGTAAGTTTGATGCGAATGATGAAAATATCCATTCAAAATTAGATGAATATAGTAAAACGCTCATTCAACAAATAGACACTATGAGTTCTATTGCATCGGCGTTTTCAAACTTTGCAAAGATGCCAGCGCAACAAAGTGAAACTTTAAATGTTGTGAAAATTGTAAAATTGGCATTAGATATTTTTAATGAAGACTATATATTTTTCACTGCAGAGGCCGAAGAAATTATTGCGAAATTTGATAGGACACAATTAATCAGGGTCGTTACGAATTTGGTTAAAAATGCCATTCAGGCTATGCCAGAAAACAAAATACCAAAAATTGTTATTAATGTAGGTACCTTGAATAATGATGTTGTCATTACGGTTGCTGATAATGGTTCTGGTGTTGCTGAAGAGAACAAAGACAAGGTTTTTGAACCAAAGTTTACAACAAAAACAAGTGGCATGGGTCTAGGTTTGGCGATGGTGAAAAATATTGTGGAAACTTATAGTGGTACAATAAGATTTAAATCAGAAAAAGATAAAGGAACCACGTTTACGGTAACTTTCCCTAAAGAATAAACTCATTATAAACTTTGAATCATATGAGCTACGCTAACATACTATTAGAAGAAAATAACGGTATTGCTACGATAACTATTAATCGTCCAAAAAAGTTAAATGCGCTTAATAAGGAAACGATTAACGAACTACATGATGCCTTTAAAGAAGCAGATTTAGATAAAAACATAAAAGTTATTATCGTTACGGGTAGTGGAAAGAAAGCCTTTGTTGCAGGAGCAGATATTAGTGAGTTTGCTCATTTTAACGTAGATGAAGGGACAAAACTGGCAGCTAGAGGTCAAGAATTACTATTCAATTTTGTTGAAAATTTATCGACACCAGCTATTGCTGCAATAAATGGTTTTGCTCTTGGTGGCGGGTTGGAATTGGCTATGGCATGCCATTTTAGAGTGGCGAGTGATAATGCTAAAATGGGATTGCCAGAAGTGTCTCTTGGTGTTATTCCTGGTTATGGCGGTACCCAACGTTTATCACAATTAGTGGGAAAAGGACGTGCCATGGAACTTATCATGACAGCAGGAATGGTTGATGCGAATAGCGCCTTAAGCTCTGGCTTGGTAAACCATGTAACGGCGCCAGAAGAATTGCTTCCTTTTTGTGAGAAAATCGCTGGTAAAATAACACGTAATTCTTCGGTTGCCATAGGTGCAGCGATTAAAGCCGTAAATGCAAACTTTAAAGATGGCGTTAATGGTTTTGATATAGAAATTCAAGAATTTGGTAATTGTTTTGGTAGCGAAGATTTTACCGAAGGTACTAATGCTTTTCTTGAAAAACGAAAAGCAAATTTTCCTGGGAAGTAGAGTTTTGTCTTTACATTAAACGAAATTAGTTGAAAAATTTTATAAAATGTGATTTAAACCTTTTAATAATCAAATATCGATTTATTGAGTTTGTTAATAACCCATTTTTACTTTAACACTTTTCAATATAATTTATAAGTAATTTTAAAGAGTCACTCTAAGAGCAATCAACCTAATGAATCCAAAATCTGCCATAAAAGGACGTGGTGCGAAGCGTAATGTACACAATCGTTTTTTTGAATTAAGTCACGAAATGCGTGACGATTTCCTCGAATTTTGTCGCAAAGAAGGCGAAGAAAGCGATAAAAATAAAACACAATACCTAGAAGTGTTTCCTAAAACGATAGTGAACAAGGTTGAAAGTCCAGATATTGGTCTGTCATACTCAATGAATGCTTATCAAGGTTGTGAGCACGGGTGTATTTATTGTTATGCCCGTAATAGTCATGAATATTGGGGCTATAGTGCGGGTCTAGATTTTGAGCGTCGTATTATGGTAAAAAAAGCGGCCCCAAAATTATTAGAGGCACAACTAAAAAAGAAAAGCTGGAAGGCGCATCCCATTGTTATGTCTGGAAATACAGATTGTTATCAACCTGCCGAAAAACAGTTTAAAATTACCAGACAATGTTTAGAAGTATTTTTAAAATATAAACATCCAGTTGCTATCATTACAAAAAACGCATTAATTCTTAGAGATTTGGATATTGTAAAAGCATTAGCAAAAGATAATTTGATAGGTGTGAATATGTCTATCACTTCATTATCGGAGGACACAAGACGTATTTTAGAACCTCGAACGGCCACCATTAAAAAACGTTTAGAGACCGTAAAAGTTTTAAGTGAAAATGGAATTCCCGTAAATGTGATGCTAGCCCCCATTATTCCATCTATAAATAGTCATGAAATATTACCCTTAGCAAAAACAGCATCAGAACATGGCGCCCTATCTATAGCTCATACTATTGTTAGATTAAATGGTGCTATTGGCGAAATTTTTAAAGATTGGATTTATAAAACCATGCCAGATCGTGCTCAAAAAGTATTGCACCAAATAGAAAGCTGCCACGGAGGTCGTTTAAACGATTCTCGGTATGGGACCAGAATGCGAGGTGAAGGAAAAATTGCTGAGCAAATTAATAGTCTGGTAAGGCTAGCTAGGCTGAAGTATTTTAAAAATAAAGTGATGCCAAAGCTTAACCTGAACTTGCATGAACAATATAAAGACGGTCAATTAAAATTGTTTTAAGTTATTTACCAGTATTTTTTATTTCGTTATGAACGATTTTATCTAAAAAGATACTAGTTGTAATCAAATAAAATGATACATAAACTAAAACTATTGGAAGCCATATGAGCTCTAGAGAGACCCCCTGTATTTTTATGGTAATAATCGATATAATCGTTGTGTGAAGCATACACCAAACAATGCTTAATAGATATTTTTTTATTACCATATGTGATCTATTTAAACTTAATAACGATAGGGGAAGGTTTTTCATGTGTTTTGTGAATTAACAAAAAAAGTGCGGGTCACCATTATGCCCGCACTCTTTACCAATTTAAACTAAACTAACTAAATAAGACATTAACTAAGGGTTAATTGTTAATGTATTTTGTGTATTCTTTATTATTAGAATTAAGAACTATTTTATAATTTCCTCCTTCTCTAAGTTTATATATTTTTTTTGCAATTTGAGCTCCTTCAATTTTTTCTGAGTGTATTAAATGGAACCCTCCATCATAATCTCCGTAAACTCTTATTTTTAATGGCTCAAGATTTGGGGAAAATTTTGTTATATAAATTAGATCATCTTTTTCTCTTACATGAGGCTTGAAAATAACAATCTCTTTGTTTTTGTCGAAAACAACTTTCTTACCTCTTACTGTGAAAGGAATTGTGCTGATTTCAAGGTCTTTATCTACCTCAAAGAAATAATTACCGTCTGGCAGCTCTGTTAAATCGAACCCTTTAGTGTAAGTTCCAGATGATTGGATAAGCTCTTTATATATGATTATACCTTTGTAATTTTTAATAGATAGAAGATCACCTTCTTTTACATTATCAATTGTTAATGCAATCCCTTTAAGATCTTTTCCAATTTTGAAAGAAGAAATTTCAGTTGCGTTACCTACTATAACAGTAAACATCATTGCTACTAATAATAGGTTTTTTTTGAATGTTTTAATTACGTTTTTCATAGTGTTTTGATTTTTACATCGTTCAACGGTACAAAGGTATGTTGGAAAGAGAAGTCTCAAAACATCAAATTTGACCAATTTATATGCTATTTTATCTGTTAAATCAATGTTAAATCTATGTAAAGTTAAAATAGCATATAATTGTGGTAATTAAATATATATTGTAAGAAAAATAATTGGTAAATTTGCTTTAAAATTGCCTACAATGATTATTAAGAAACCTACATTAGAAAAGCTTAGTCCAAGTTTTGGTAGTTCAATATTGGTGAAGCAGCACGTAGAGAGGGTAGATAAGAATAATGCCTTTTGGCATTTTCATCCTGAGCTAGAACTTATATATATTAATAAAGGACAAGGGAAAACACATATTGGTAACCACTTATCCTATTTTAACAATAGTCAGCTTATATTAATAGGGGCTAATTTGCCACATAACGGCTTTACAGATAGACTAACAGCCAATGGTACAGAAACAACGGTACAATTTAAGTCTGATTTTTTAGGAAACGACTTTATTAATATTCCTGAAATGGCAAATGTTTCAGCTTTGTTCGATAGAGCAAAAAAGGGCATTCGATTTAATATGGAAACCAAAAAGGATATTGGATTAAAAATTAAGAAACTTTTAGATTATGAAGGCTTGGAGCGTGTCTTAAAATTTTTAGAGATTTTAAATTACCTTGCTAATACCGATGACTATACCATATTAAATGCAGACGGGATTGTTTTAGAAACCAACCCGCAAGACAGTGATAAAATTAGTATTATATATAAATATGTTAATGCTAATTTTAAAGCACATATAACTTTAGATGAGATTGCTGATAAAGTAAGTATGACTGTACCTGCATTTTGTAGATATTTTAAAAAAACAACAGGGAAAACTTTTACACAATTGGTTAATGAATATCGCGTAGTGCATGCTACTAAGTTGTTGAACGAGAGTCAAGTAAGTATTGCCGATATTTGTTACGAATGTGGATTCAACAATTTTTCACATTTTAATAAGCAGTTTAATGAAATAACTGGTAAAAGTGCATCGCAATATAGAAAAGAGATAAAGCTAATTATACAATAAATTAGGCATTGCCATTCCATTCGTTATAAAACTGTTTAAGGTATAGCTCCATAAAGGTATGCCTATTTAAGGCTATTTGCTTTCCTGTTTTCGTATTCATTTTATCTTTTAGAAGCAATAGCTTTTCATAAAAATGATTAATTGAAGGCGCAGTTGATGCTTTATATTCTGCTTTACTCATATTAAGATTTGGTTCAATACCTGGATTATAAAGGGCTCTGTTTTTGAAGCCTCCATAGTTAAAACAGCGTGCTATGCCTATAGCGCCTATGGCATCGAGTCTGTCCGCATCCTGGACGACATCCAATTCTGGCGAGCGAAACTTTTGTGCTTCGTTACCTCCTTTAAAAGAAATATTTTCAATAATATTTATAACATGTTCAATGACAGAAGAATCGATGTTAAGCTTAAATAAGAATTCTCGAGCTATTCTTGGACCAACAGTTTCATCACCATTATGAAATTTACTGTCGGCAATATCATGTAATAAAGCACCAAGGGCCACAATAAAAGGATCTACATTTTCACTTTTAGAAATAAGCAAAGCGTTTTTATAAACACGTTCAATATGAAACCAATCGTGTCCACCTTCAGCATTAGCTAATTGTTCTTTAACAAAGGCGGTAGTTTTTTGTATAATTTCTTCTGAGGTCATAATAAGTTAAAAATAAAGAGGCTGCTTAAAAAGTTAAAATAATAGAATAGATCGTTATTTGAAAGGACACTAAAAATACGGTGTAAAAATCTGTTCATCGTTTATTTTGATTTAGGTTTTGAATTTGTTGTAAACAGATTGGTACAGCAATTTCTCTTTCTCAAAACCACTTTTTAACAGTCCTAATTTACAAATCGAAATGCTTTTATTCAATAGGAATATGCAAATCAACAATACACTTTTTTTCTGGGTTTTCACGAAAATCATTATGATATATTTCAAAAGGATGCTCTTCTGCTTTTTTATAACCATTTTCATTCATCCAAATAAAAAGACTACTCCAGGATTTTTCAAAATCATCTGGAGCTATTTCAAAATGACCAACGATAGATTTACTTTTTTTAATAATTCCAGCGTTAATTTCTCCTTTAACAATAAAAGGTTCATTAGTTAGTAGGCAAATACTCATTCGTACTTTGTTTGGGTCTGTTATTTTAAAGCTATCATGAAAAATTCTTGCCATTTTGGTTCCAGGGTTCTTCATTAAGTCTTTTGATTTTGCCCATTTTAGCAATCTGTCAAATACATTTTCAACCCCATGTACTCCAAAATGAGTCATACTGGCGAATTTTAGTTCGGGTACCTCTTTAATTTCAATATTTGCATGCATCTTAATCCAATTTAAATGATTATTAATGTTGCAAATGTATTTTTCAAAAACCTGAATTTCTTGACCATTCTTGCTTTCAACAGTACTTATCTTGCTAAATTTATCTGGATTTTCTTTTCGGAATTCAGAAGGACTTATACCATAAAACCTCTTAAACGCTCGGGTAAATGAAGCGTTGCTATTAAAACCGTATTGTAGCGAAAGCTCTGTAATACTTATATGTCTTTTATGTAGTAATACGGAAGCTGTTTTTTCAATGCGCTTTCTTATAATATATGCATGGAGTGTTTCTCCTACTAGAGCTTTAAAAATTCTATGGAAATGAAATGGCGAATAAAGCGCCATCTTAGAAAGAGATTCTAATGATAATTCAAAATCAAGATTATTGTCGATATATTTTAAAGCTAAATTTATTCGACTGATATAATCCTTTTCTATATCATTTTTAGAAACCATTATGCTTTCAAAATAACTTGTAGTTACTTTATAATTGCAGGTTCAACCCATTTAAATTGAAACGAATTTTCTGGTATTTTAATACGATCAGCTAAACGATACATTCTACCAGGAAGCTTCATAAGGTAATCTCTGGCCTTTTCGGCTTCATCGGTAAGGTTTGTGATTTTATCAATTTCCCAACGTGCAATTAGTTTTTCCAAAATTTCTACATAATCATTGGATGTGTAGACCCCAATTCTTTGTGCCGTATTAGAAAACTCTTCAAAAGCAGTACTAATTTTATTTCCCGATTCTCTTAAAAAATGAGCTGGCATAGTTATTTTTTGTTTCATCATATAATGAAAAGCCATCATCATTTGGCTAGGGTCAACTTTAAAAATACGCTCAACAAATTCAGAATATGCATGATGGTGCCTCATTTCATCACCAGAAATAATTTTACACATTTTGGCAAGCTGTTTATTACCTTTTTCTTTTGCTATTTTAGCCACACGATTATGAGAGATATAAGTTGCTAACTCTTGGAAACTGGTATAAACAAAGTTTTTATAAGGGTCTCTATCGGTTCCAATGTCAAAACCATCAGCAATAAGATATTGTGTGGTTTTTTCAATTTCTCGCATATTTACGCGTCCAGAAAGGTATAGGTATTTGTTAAGTACATCTCCATGACGATTTTCTTCGCCTGTCCAATGGCGTACCCATTTGGCCCAAGGGTTTTCTCCATCCGTTTGATCGACACCTTCAACATCCATTAGCCAGGATTCGTACGTTGGTAACGCTTCCTCTGTTATCATATCGCCAACCAAAACGACCCAAAAATCATAAGGTAATTCTTTAGAAAGTTCCCTTATTTCCTGAACTTCTTCAAAAAAAGTAGTTCCTTCAGAATTTGGTAAAAAATCGGTTGGTTGCCAAATTTTTTCAATAGGAATTAAGTACTTTTCAATTAATGATTCGACGTCTTTTTCCAAAAACTTCATCACTTCTAATCTAACATTCTTTAACGACATCTATATTTTTTAAGGGTGTATATGTTCTTTTATAGTGGTTTCAATACTATTTATAAGCGCTTGCTTATCGGCAAAGGTACTAACTTTTAAAGGCTTATGTGCAGTAAAAGTGATATGAGTTCCTAAGCCCATAGGGAATTTTCCATAACGAACTGTTTTCCAAGAGTTATTAATAGAAATGGGTACTACTAAAGCAGATGGTACTTTTTTAAATAGAATTTCTAAACCTTTTGTTTGAAAAGGTTTTGGATGCCCATCTTTACTTCTTGTTCCTTCAGGGAAAATAACTGCAGCCCGTTTGTTCTTTTCAATGTATTCACCAAATTTCATGATGGCAGGTAAGGATTGTCGAGGATTCTTTCTGTCAATCAAAGCAGAACCACCATGGCGTAAATTATAAGAGACACTGGGAATGCCTTTACCTAATTCTATTTTACTAATAAATTTAGGGTGGTATTTTCTTAAGAAAACAGATAAAGGGGAGATGTCGTACATGCTTTGATGGTTACATACAATAATGAGTGGCTGATTTATTTCAATATCATGTGTGTTATTAAATGTAAATCGAGTCCCTAAAATATGAAGGCATCGCATTAAACACATATTCATTAAATCGGCACTTTTTTTATGAGCATTGTAGCCAAAAACATTAAAACAGATCCATTGGATAGGATGGAATATGAGCAATGTTATTAAAAAACAAAGGAAATAAATGAGGGTTAATGGGTACGACAATAATTTTTGCATGTGCAAAAATAAGTAAAAACTAAATTTTAATATGTAAGTACACAGGTGTTATTTTCGCAACTTATGCTTATTGGTCGTAAAGTGAGTGCACAATCTGAGACAATACCCCATTTTATATTAAAAGCGTCTTCTTTTTGGTTATAATCTTTAATTGCCGCTTCTAATTGTTCAACATTGATAGATGTTGTATAGGTAATATAAGACCACGGTCCGCCACAAGGTTTGCTCCCCAAAGCAATAAACTTACATTCGGTCGTACCATCGCAAACAGATGTATTAGCTAAAGCTTCAATCTCTGCTTTTAGTAAACTGAGTTCTGTTAACTCACTTTCATAAGCTGGGGCGTCATTATTGTTAGAAGAACATCCAGTAACAACTAATAAAATAACATAGGTAAAAACTAGTGTAGTTTTTAAATACAGTTTCATAAGTCTTTTTTTAAAAGATGAAGAATTGACGAATAGGTTGCGTATACCGTATAAAAAAAACCACGATAATCATCGTGGTTTGAATTTTTAATTATTAGCGTTATGTTTAACAGTGCTCATTATAAGCATCTACTAAGTTTTCTGCAATAAGTTCTGCTGGACGACCTTCAATATGATGACGTTCTAACATATGTACTAACTCACCGTCTTTAAACAATGCCATGCTAGGAGAACTTGGAGGAAACGGAATCATATAACCACGAGCAGCGTCTACGGCTTCTTTGTCAACACCTGCAAAAACAGTAACTATATTTGTAGGACGTTTTTCGTTTTGTAAACTCATTCTTGCTCCTGGACGCGCATTGGCTGCTGCACAACCACAAACCGAATTTACAACAACTAATGTAGTGCCTTCTTTTGCCAAAGCAGCATCAACAGCTTCAGAAGTATGTAATTCTTCAAAACCAACATTTGTTAAATCTTCACGCATTGGTTTTACTAATTCTGCTGGATACATATTTTTAAATTTTTATAATTAACAATTTTATAGTGCAAAGATACCAATTGTGTAACAAAATTGTGAATCAATCAACTAACAAATATTATATTTACTCTGTTAATTTTATTTTACTAAACAGGACAGAGTGACCTACTAATTACAATTTCTTCTTTTAAGAGAATGAATTTATGTGTAGGTTTGGTCATAATTAAAATCTATTACTTACATGAGTATTTCAAAATGGATAGGTGGTGCTTTAGGATGGTCTTTTGGAGGTCCTATTGGTGCCATTATTGGGTTAGCAATAGGGAGTTTTGTCGATTCTCTCTCAAATGGTAAAGGTAGCCCGTTTCTAGAACAGGGTGAGCCACAACAAAGTGGAAGGACTACTTACAGAACGCAGCCCAGACAGCGCCCGCAAACTCAATCGGGCGATTTTGAAGTGAGTTTACTAATATTGGCATCTATAGTTATAAAAGCAGACGGAAAGCAGGATCAAAGAGAATTGGACTATGTGCGTCAGCAATTTGTAAATATGTATGGTAAAGAACGTGCCAATCATGCATTCAAACTATTTAAAAATATTAATGACCAAAGCAATATTTCGACGAGACAGGTTTGTTTACAGATTAAACAAATGATGGATCACCCGTCCCGTTTACAATTGATGCATTTCTTGTTTGGTATTGCGAAGGCAGATGGAATAGTAACGGAAGATGAGGAGCGCCAAATTTACACTATGGCAGGGTATTTAGGGATTGGTTCTCGTGATTATGATAGTATTAAAGCGATGTTTTACAACAGTAGTGATAATGCTTATAAAATTTTGGAAATAGATAAGAGCGCTACAGTCGATGAGATTAAAAGAGCGTATCGAAAAATGGCTAAAAAATATCACCCCGATAAGGTGATTCACTTAGGGAAAGAGCATCAAGTAGGTGCCGAAGAAAAGTTCAGGCAAGTGCAAAAAGCTTACGAGCAGTTGCAGAAGGAGCATGGGTTTTAATTATAGAAATGTATCATTCAAAACAGGCGATTTTATATGCTTTTTCAATTGGGGTTGAAAGAGCATCTTATTATGGTATTAGGTCTATCCTATTATTATTCATGTTAGATGAAACTTTGAATCTCACAAAAGATAAAGCTTTTTTGATATATGGTATTTTTACAGGTAGTATAATTGGTTCAAAAATTATTGGGAGCTTATTAGGTGATTTGTTAATTGGGAATAAAAGGACTCTAATTGTTGGGGGAGTGTTACAGGCTATGGCCTGCTTTATTTTCTGTTATCAATCGTTAACAACTTTTTATGTTGGAATAGTAGTTTTTATTTTAGGAAATGGATTGTTTAGCTCTAATGCTATAGCCCAATTTGGTAAAGAATATATAAATACTCCAAAATTATTGGATGCTGGTTTTACACTTTTGTATATGACAATTAATATAGGTTCATTTTTAGGGGTTTTAATATTAGGCTATATAGCTGAGTCAAATTTTAATTATGGATTTATAGTAGCTGGTATATTAATAATACCAGCAATGACTTTTATATTATTCAATAATGAAAATCAAGGAACTTCGTTGTCTAATTATAAAAAAATAAATCTAAACAAAAGATTGTTATACATTGTAGCGGTAATAATTATTTCTGGTATTTATTTGATAATTTCTGAGAGTACGTATTTGGGTATGTATACAATACAAGAAAAAGTTTTTGAAGGTATTGATATAATTCCAGACACTTATTTAAGTAATGGGCTTGGGCCTTATTTTGAAATGATTATTATCTCAGTTTTGGCTTTGATTTGGACTTATATTTATACAAATTCATTTTTTAAGATTTTTTTGGGATTGGTAGTTTCTGCATTATCTTTTCTGATTTTATTATTTATTCCAAAGACTCCTAGCTCTTTAAGTTTGATGATTTTTATCTTTTCTACTTTTCTGTTTTCTACTGGAGAAATGCTTATCTCTCCAATTTTAAATTCTCTAATAACTAAATTCAGTAACCCTAAATATTTAGCTATTGTTTTGTCTTTAGTAACAATTCCTTCAATGATTTTTAATGGGATTTCTGGAACAATAGCTGAATACAGTAATAAAATAGGTGTTAACACTGTCTTTATTATTGGAGCTTTTATTCTTTTAGTATTTGGAATAATAGCCCATGTTCTGTCTTTGTTATATAAAAAAGATAATAGAATTTACCTGTCTAAAGAAGCAGAAGAGTTTTTATCCTAGATGATTAAGTTTTAATTAGTTTTAATTTTTAGGCTTATAATTCCCATCAATATAATCAATAGCCTCTTGTTGCGTTAATACGGCAAACTTTTTATAACGATTGTGTACATCAACAATTTCATCTAAAGCTTTTTCAACAAGGAGCTTGTTTTTCCAGGTGTTTAGATGTGCTACAACTGTTTTTAGGCAACCATTTTTATAAGCAATTTGCCCTAAAACATGAATTAGTGTATCCGATACACGTTTGGTTTCATCAAACTCCATTGTTTTTAATAGAGGCAAAATATCTTGAGGGTGGGTACGGCCTCGTAATTCTATACCATGACAAATTTCTCGCCGAACTTCTTTATCAGGATGTTTTAAATAGGTCTTTGCCCATATTAAAACGGGTTCGGGGTTTTTCTCTCCCATTTTTTTCACAGAACCTATCACGGCATTTCTAACAGAATGGTGGTCGTCAAACAATCCTGTATCAAAAAAAGATTGCACCTTGTCAAAATGAAACTTGCCAATTTCGCCAGCAGCATTTATGGTTGTTTGACGTACTTTTTCGGAGTCCGATTTTAATAAACCCGCTAAAGTAGAAAGAATCGCTTTTTGTAGTTCCTGTTTGGAATAAAAAGCCTTGCCTATGGCCAGATAGCCTGTTTTACGGATGTAAGTATCTTTATCAGAAAAATATTTAATAATATTTTCTATTTCATTTGAAATTAAATCATCCGTAATATCTCGATTGATTTTTTCAACGAGCTGGTTTCGTTCTTCTTTTGATAAATCGTAGAATGCCATATTTAATTAACCTCTAGTTTATAACCTACACCATGTATGTTCACGATGTTTATAGAAGGGTCGTCTTTAAACTTTTTTCTAAGCTTCGATATAAATGTATCTAAGCTTCTGTCTACAAAAACACCGCGGTCTTCCCAAATTTCTTTTACAAGGGCATCTCGTTTTACAACTTGGTTTTGATTGGTGCTAAGCATAGACATTAACTCACATTCTTTAGCAGATAACTTTATTTCAATGGCCTCTTTAATTAATTTGTTTTGGTCTTTGTAAAATTTGTAGTCACCAATTTTAGAATAAGGGATTGTATCTTCTATAGATGTCTTTCTCTTTCTTTTTTTAAGGTATAGAAAACCAAAAACAAGAACACCTGCAAGTAAGATTAAAAAAACGGCAATCAAATTCGATTTCTTTTCAAAGAATAATACCTGAATCTTATAACAATCTGTTGGCAGTTTTCTACCTAGGCATGGTACAATATCACTTTCTTTTGTCCCTTTAATTTGAAAACTGTAAAATATCTCATCTTTATTACAATTAATAACTTCAACGATATACTGTTTAGGGAGGTTGGCAGTTTCTAGACTATGGCTTACAGCGACTACTAAACTATCTGGTGTTATAGATAGTCTGTTTTGAAATGCTATTTCATATTTGTTGTCATTTAATTTTTTAACAGGCAGAATCAATGATGTAGAATCATTATTAGCAAGTAATAGTGTATGGCCAGCATCTCTTAGAGCAACCTTTACAGTTTCAGAAAAATGATTCTGAGGAGTGTCATCTTTACAATTTAGGCATGTAAAGCATAGTATGGTAAATAGAGGAAAAACGATTTTTTTCATCAAGACATTTAAAGCAGTTAAATAAATGAAAATTTTCAATTTTTTATATCCGTTTCACACTTCTTTCACATTTTTTTTACAAAAATTGGAAGTGATGCATCTAATTTTATTGAAAAATATAAATCATGAAAAAAATTATTTTATTAGTAACAATTATTTGCTTTTCACCTATTGCTAACGCTCAAGAAATTCTTGAAGTAGATACCACTAAAAGCATTGTAAAGTGGACAGGGTCTAATTTATTTAAATATAATAAACATTTTGGTACTGTAAAATTTCTAAAGGGACAGATTATAAAATCTAACAGTGCCATATTTAAAGAATCTAACGATATGATACTTGAAGGTCATTTTGAAATTGATATGAATTCCATTGTTAATACCGATGGGAAATATAACGACATGTTAGTAGAACATTTAAAAAATCAAGACTTTTTTGATGTTAAAAAACACCCTTTAGCTTCAATTAGGTTTACAGAAGTGATTTATAAAAATGTAAATACTATTAAGGTAAAAGCAGATCTAACTATTAAGGGGGTTACTAAGGCTATTGATTTTGATATGAAATTTAAAGTTGTAGACGATAAATATAAAATGCATTCAAAATTCATTATCGACAGAACCAGATGGGGTATAAAATATGAATCGAAAGCTTTACTTAGTAGTATTAAAGATGATATTATCTCTGATGCTATTGAGTTTGAAGTTATTCTTGAATTGACTGTAAAGGATAAATGTTAGTTTGTGTTTTAAGAATATTCTTAATTCTAAGTCTAGCTCAAGGCTATGCACAAGATTTTACGGGAATCCTCACAAAAGAGTTCATTGAAGGGAATAATTCGATCTACCAAATAGAAACTGTACTACCAAGAGGAGGAAGAATTTGGTCTTTAAATTGGAGTCCAGATGATCAGTTTATAGCTATTGGTAATAAAACAGGGTTGGTTAGAATTTATGAAGCTAAAACATTAGTATTGTACAAAGTGCTATATGGTATACAAGGAACCATTAATAGTATTGATTGGAGTCCAGATAATAAAAAGATTGCAGCTTCAGGACCACAAGGCGAAGTTGTTGTCTGGGATATAAAAACTTCTAAACCTACCAATTTGGAAGGGCATAGAAGCCAAGTTAGAAATGTTAAATGGAGTCCAAGCGGAGATTTTTTAGCTACTACGAGTCACGATGGCTATATAAAAATATGGAATGCTAATTATGATTTAGTAAAAGATATTCATGTCCCTAATGGTGGATGCGTAGGGATCGATTGGTTAAATGATAATGAAATTGGCGCGTCCTGTTGGGATAATACAGTAAGGGTTTTTGATTTGAAAAGAAAAAAGCGTTTGATTTTTGCCAATGGCTTGCAAAGTACAAAAGCGGTTTTGTCTGTAGATTGGCATCCTTCGGGAGATTTTTTGGTTTCTGGTGACTATGGAAATAACAATGATCCTATTAATAATGTTAGATTTTGGTCTCGTGAAGGTGTTTTGCTAAAACAAATGACTTCTCATAACAAAGAGATTAGAGCATTATCGTGGAATCCTCAAGGAACTATTTTGGCAACTGGAGGAGAAACTGTTCGTCTTTGGGATAAAGAAGGTAAAATAATAAGTGTTTTTAAGACAAATACCAGTCCAGTTTGGTCGCTTGACTGGAATTCAAAAGGCGACAAAATAGTTTCGGGACATAACGATGGAAAAGTACGAATTTGGGATACTAGTGGAAAGCTGCTTTCTATTGTTGATGGTCATTCAACAGAAATCACAGCTAGAAGTTTTTCAAAAGATAGTACCTTACTTGTTTTAGGCTTTGCAGATGGTGATATTCGGTTATATGATTTAAATTCAATGACTTCGTCAACTTATAAAAAACATTCCAGATCTATTACAGATATAGCTTGGAGCCATTCGGGAAACCATATAGCATTTAGTAGTAACGATGGTGCTGGTTCTATATGGAAGATGAAGAAGGACCAAATAATAAACCCTGTGCTATTAAAAGGGCATGACCATAATTTAAACACAATTGTTTGGAGCCCTAACGATAAGAAGGTGGCCATTGCAGGTTATGAAAAAAACATACATGTCTGGAACAAAAATGGAAAAAAATCCCAAATACAAGAGACCAATTTTAAAAATATTCAAGACCTAAAGTGGGTAGGCAAAGGGCCTGTTGCATTTGAAAAAAAAGAAGTAAATTTAAGCGACACCCCTTTACATATTCCATTTTATGGGAAACATTTAATATTAGTGCCACTAAACAATAATAGGTTTGCTTTGTTTGATAAAGAGGGCAATTTAATAAAAGGAAACCCCAAAGATTTCATTAAGATTTATAAATCTAATAACAAGAGGGCTATCATAGAAGCGTTATAAATATCTTTTCATTTTATTCAATCATTAAAAACAACCGTAGACTGCCCTTTGCCTACATTCAATTGTATGGTTCTGCCTATAATCATTGCACGATTATCTTTTTCGTGACCAGCAGGCATATTAAACGCTATAGGAAAATTATAATCGGACAAAGCATCTAAGATAAGCTGTTCAATAGAAACGCCCCAAAGCGTGGTGTTTTTTCTAAGTTTGGTCATATCTCCAACTATAACACCTTTACAGTTTTTAAAATATCCAGCCCGTTTTAAACTTTGTAGCATACGGTCAATATGGTATTTATATTCACCTATTTCTTCAATAAACAAAATTTTGCCAGACGTATCAATACTGGTTTTAGAACCTAACATGGTATGCAACATCGTTAAGTTGCCACCAACTATAGGAGCAGAAGCATTTCCAGTTTTATTGTATTTAGAGCCTTGTATAGTATAAGATAAAGACTTTCCAAAAATAGCATCTTTAAATGTTGAAAGCGTCTCTTTAATAGTGCTTAAATCGTCCTGTAAACTGGTACACATCATGGCGTGAATGGATTCGGTACCTACATTATGAAATTGATTATGAAGTGCCGTAATATCAGAATAGCCGATAAGCCATTTGGGATTTTGTTTAAATTTGGTGTAATCTAGTTTGTCTAATATCCTAACAGTTCCGTAGCCTCCACGAGCGCACCATATGGCACTTACTTTAGGGTCATCCAATGCATTTTGGAAATCTTCACAACGCTCATCATCAGTTCCAGCAAAATGATTGGCTTGGCTAAATACATGTTTACCAACTATAGCATGTAACCCCCAACTCTTTAAAAGGGCTTTGGCTTGTTGTACTTCTTTGGTTCGGTTTTTTAAAACGCCCGAAGGTGCTACTATGGCAACTGTATCGCCTGCTTTTAAGTATGGTGGTTGTATCAATGTATTTGTTTTAGTTGATGGCGCATTTTGCGCAGAAAGATGTTTTCCTCCAAAGAAAAAAACAACACAACATAATGCAGTAATTAATGAGATTTTAGACATAATGTAAAAGTACATTTTTTTTCTAAATCGTAACCAAAATGTGTACTTTTACGGACTCAAAATAATTCGTCATTTCGAGTGAAGCGCGGGAATCTTTCTAATTGAATTTAAAATTAAACAGATTGCCACAATTTTTTATCAAAAACTTCACAATAACGTTAATTTTGTTTCCTCGAGCGCAGTCGAGAGGTTTTAATTAGGTCTCGACTGCGCTCGACCTGACATAAAAATAATAAGATGAGTACACCAAAACGATATACAATTACCACAGCACTTCCTTATACAAATGGAGCCATTCATATTGGCCATTTGGCAGGGGTTTATGTTCCAGCAGATATATACGCGCGCTATTTACGATTAACAGGAAATGATGTTATATTAATTGGTGGAAGCGACGAGCATGGTGTACCCATTACAATTAAAGCGAAAAATGAGGGTGTTACGCCTCAAGATGTTGTAGATAAATACCATGCGATTATTAAAAAATCGTTTGAAGATTTTGGAATTACTTACGATAATTATTCGCGTACTTCAGCAAAAGTGCACCATAAAACAGCTTCAGAGTTTTTTACGACTTTAAATAATAAGGGTGAATTCGTTGAAGAAGTGACAGAACAATTGTATGATGCCGAGGCCAATCAGTTTTTAGCAGATCGATTTGTGGTAGGAACTTGTCCTAAATGTGGAAACGAAGAAAGTTATGGCGACCAATGTGAAAACTGTGGAACAAGCCATAATGCGACCGATTTAATAAATCCGAAGTCAGCACTAACAGGAAATACCCCTACTTTAAAGCAAACAAAGCACTGGTTTTTGCCTTTAGATAAACATGAAGCCTTTTTAAAAGAATGGATTCTTGAGGGGCATAAAAAAGATTGGAAATCGAATGTTTATGGGCAGTGCAAATCATGGATAGATGATGGTTTACGTCCTCGCGCCGTAACCAGAGATCTAGATTGGGGAATTCCTGTACCAGCAGAAGGTGGTGAAGGCAAAGTTCTTTATGTTTGGTTTGATGCGCCTATAGGTTATATTTCATCTACAGTAGAATGGGCAGAACGTGAAGGAAAAGATTGGGAACCCTATTGGAAGGATAAAGACACCAAACTGGTTCATTTTATAGGAAAAGATAATATTGTATTTCACTGTATTATTTTTCCATCGATGTTGAAAGCAGAAGGGTCATATATCTTACCAGAAAACGTACCTGCTAATGAGTTTTTAAATTTAGAAGGGAATAAATTATCGACCTCAAAAAATTGGGCCGTTTGGTTGCCAGAATATTTGGAAGAATTCCCAGGTCAACAAGACGTATTGCGTTATGTTTTAACTGCTAATGCGCCAGAGACGAAGGATAATGATTTTACCTGGAAAGATTTTCAGGCAAGAAACAATAATGAGTTGGTAGCCATTTTTGGGAATTTCATTAATCGTGTTGTTGTCTTAACAAACAAATATTACGATGGAAATGTTCCTGCTCCAAATGAATTATTACAAGTTGATGAAGAAACATTAACAGCGGTAAAAGCCTATCCAGATGTTATATCTAGTTCTATCGAACGGTATCGTTTTAGAGAAGCGCAGCAAGAACTTATGAATTTAGCACGACTTGGAAACAAGTATTTAGCAGATGCAGAACCTTGGAAAGTTATTAAGGTAGACGAGGGCCGTACAAAAACGATTATGTATGTAGCCCTTCAAATAGCATCAGCTTTAGCAACATTGAGTGAGCCGTTTTTACCATTTACTTCAGCGAAGTTAAAAGTTATATTAAATGTTACGGCGAGCGCAGTCGAAACATCTTGGAATGATATCAGTTCCAAAGACATATTGCTCCCAGCAGATCATAAGATAGGGAAAGCAGAATTGTTATTCTCTAAAATTGAAGATGCAACTATTCAAGCACAGCTCTATAAGTTAGAAGCTAGTAAAAAAGCAAATGAAATAGCAAATGCTGTTGTAGAGCCACAAAAGGATACCATTACGTTTGAAGATTTCACAAAATTAGATATACGTGTTGGAACCGTTTTAGAAGCCGAAAAAATGCCAAAAGCTAAAAAGTTATTGGTTTTAAAAGTGGATACAGGTATTGATGTACGGACTATTGTTTCTGGAATTGCTGAAAGCTTTACTGCCGAAGAAGTGGTTGGAAAGCGCGTAACCGTTTTAGTGAACTTAGCACCAAGAAAATTAAGAGGTGTTGAAAGTGAAGGTATGATTTTAATGACCGAAACACCAGAAGGTAAATTGGTATTTGTAAATCCAGATACTTCAACTGTTGGTAATGGCTTGCAGATTAGTTAGGGGTTTTCCGCCAATTAGCTTGATTTTTGATCTTAATATTATTTCAAAAATTAAAGAATTAGTTAACTTTACATAAAAAGAATATTATGTTATCAAAAACCATAGAAGAAGCCTTAAATAATCAAATAAGAATAGAAGCAGAATCTTCCCAAATTTATTTGGCTATGGCATGTTGGGCCGAAGTAAAAGGTTTGGAAGGGGTCTCTAATTTTATGTATGCGCAATCTGATGAAGAGCGTGAACACATGCTTAAATTAGTGAAGTTTGTAAACGAACGTGGTGGTCATGCAAAAATTTCTCAGTTGGCGGCACCAAATATCACCTTTAAATCTTTTAAGGAAATGTTCGAAAAACTATTCGAACACGAAGTATATGTATCTCAAAGTATTAATGAATTAGTACATATTAGCCTTCAGGAAAAAGATTATGCAACACATAACTTTTTACAGTGGTATGTTGCCGAACAAATAGAAGAAGAAGCTGTGGCACGTACCATTCTTGATAAAATAAATATGATTGGTGACGATAAAGGAGGTCTGTATTTATTTGACAGGGATATTGAAAATTTAACAGTCACAACTGCAGCAACCAATACTCCTGAATAATTTTAACACTTAATCTTATTTAGATTTAATAAAAATAAGCTATTTTTGCCGCGTTATCTAAATCTTAGATTCTATTTTGGGCAAAAAGAAGAAGCAAAAGGCTATAAAAAAATTACAAAAAATTGGTGTTATCACAACCGATAAGGTAAAAACCAGCTGTTGTAAAAAGTTCAAAAAAGGCGAAAACAAGCGCTGTAAAAAATGCCCTTGTTTCGATTTGCTTAAAAAAGTGGCTTAAAAAAGCCCGCTTACATTCTAACTTGTTGAAGTACAAGATTCAACTTTTAAATACATTACATTTTTTAAAGTTATTGTTAAAAAAAGTGACTAAGCTCTTTAATCTGTGTCTTAAAGTTATCTACGTTAAGTGCTTAAATTCTTCAGAAAAATCATATAAAAAACATCTGAAGACGCGCTCTAATTCGTAAATACCTTAGATCTTTATTAAATATAAATTTATGAAAAAAACACTTCTTTTTTTAATTGCCATTAGTTTAGTATCCTGCGGAGCATCAAAAACCGTAAGGGATTCAAAAAAAGTAATCAAGGGAGATTGGTTGCTAAATTCAATAACCTATAGTGAAAAAGGAACCTATAATGTTAATTTGCTTAGTGATACTTCTAAAGAATGCTTTGAGGGAAGTACATGGCAGTTTGTTCCTAACAATAATACTGGAGTTTACAACATTAATGGCGCTAGTTGTTCAAGCGGAATTCGAAATTTTGTTTTTACAATTCAAGAAATTGACCCTCAGACTGGGCTTTACGATTTTCTACTTAAGCCAACTAATGAGAAGTATAAATCTGAAACCAACCGTGGTTTTCGGTTGAAATTAACCTCATTGTCAGATGTCATGATGCAGTGGGAACAAACCGTATCGGTTGATGGGAAACCGTTTACAATTACAATGAATTTTAATAAACAATAAAATAATGAAGACATTTTTAAACAGAATCGGATTAATCTTTTTGGCACTTATTTTAACAATGAGTCTAACAAATTGTAAAGCCGTACAAAATGCCAATAACAAACAAAAAGGCGCGGTAATTGGTGCTACTGGTGGTGCTATTTTAGGGGCTATTATTGGTAATAATATTGGTAAAGGAGGTAACGGCGAACTAGGGGCTGTAATTGGTGGTGTTATTGGTGGTGGTGCAGGAATTCTTATTGGAGACAAGATGGATAAACAAGCCCAAAAAATAGAAGAAGAAATCCCTGGTGCCGAGGTTGAACGTGTAGATAATGGTATTGTAGTAACATTTGATGAAGGTAGTGGCGTTTATTTTGATACAAATAAGTATAATATCAATGCCTCTTCTCAGGAAACGTTAAATAAACTGGTAGGTGTTTTTAGAGAATATCCAGATACCAACATTTTAGTTGTAGGTCATACCGATAACACGGGTGATGCCAACTATAACATGAATTTATCTAAAAACAGAGCATACGCTGTTACAAACTATTTTAAGGGTAAAGGGCTTAGTTCTGGCAGATTTACTACGAATTGGTTTGGGGAAGATCAACCTGTACACGATAATTCGACAGTAGAAGGAAGAGCAAAGAACCGACGCGTTAACATTGCTATTTTGCCTAACGAAAAGATGATTGAAGAAGCTAAGGCAAAAGCGAACAATTAAAATTAGAATTAAACTTGCATAAATCTCGTTTTCAATGTTATTTTTGAAAACGAGATTTTTTTATGCGCTCAATTAATTCAGATAAATAAATGATTGATATTTTAAAGTTTATAACTTCCCAAACCCAGCTCCCAGAGCAATCTGTAAAAAACACCATTGCATTACTCAATGAGGATTGTACAGTTCCGTTTATTTCACGTTACCGAAAAGAGCGAACAGGTAATTTGGATGAGGTTCAAATTGGCGAGATCGTAAAATATAAAGAAGCGTTTGAAGCTTTAGAAAAACGAAAAAAAGCCATTTTAAAAGCTTTAGAAGAACAAGCTGTTTTAACACCAGAATTGAAGGAAAAAATAGTGTCTGCTCAAGATTTAACAACGCTTGAAGATATCTATTTGCCATACAAGAAAAGTAGAAAAACCAAGGCAGAAACAGCTCGTAAAAACGGATTAGAGCCTTTGGCAAAAATCATTATGAGCCAAAATGCCAACGATCTTGAATCGGTTGCTTTTAAGTACATAAAAGGTGATGTTGAATCGGTTGAAGCTGCTTTAGAAGGGGCAAGACATATTATTGCCGAATGGATAAACGAACGTAGCGATATTAGAAATAATATCCGCTATCAATTAGAGCGCTTTGCAATGATCTCTACAAAAAAAGTTGTAAAAACAAAAGCTGACACTTCGACTGCGATTAGTGCAAGGGATGAAGCTGCCCAAAAATTCAGAGATTATTTCGATTGGTCTGAGAGTTTGAGTAGAATTCCATCACACAGGTTATTAGCTATTTTAAGAGCCGAAAAAGAAGGTTTTATTCGTGTTAAAATAGAAATTGATAATGATAGGGCTTTAGATAAAATAGAAAGCAGAATGATTCGTAGCAATAATGCATGTGCAGATCAAATAGAGTTGGCCATTAAGGATGCTTACAAACGTTTGCTACTACCATCGTTAAGCAATGAAGCCTTGCAAATAGCTAAAGAGAAAGCAGACGAATCTGCCATTAATGTATTTGCAAAAAATTTAAAACAATTATTACTGGGGTCACCTTTAGGAGAAAAGCGCATTTTGGCAATCGATCCAGGCTTTAGAACGGGCTGCAAAGTGGTGTGTTTAGATGCCCAAGGTCAATTAAAATATAATGAAACTATTTATCCACACCCACCTAAAAGTGATGCCGTAGGTGCGATGAAAAAAATAAGCTCACTGGCAGACGCCTATAAAATTGAGGCTATCGCTATTGGTAATGGAACCGCATCAAGAGAAACAGAAGCCTTGGTTAGAAAAATTCGTTTTAAAAATGATATTCAGGTTTTTGTAGTAAGTGAAGCAGGCGCAAGTATTTATTCGGCATCAAAGATAGCACGTGAAGAATTTCCAGATTACGATGTTACGGTAAGAGGTTCAGTGTCTATTGGTAGACGTTTACAGGATCCGTTGGCAGAATTAGTTAAAATTGATGCGAAATCTATTGGTGTTGGGCAATATCAGCATGATGTAGATCAAACAAAACTTCAAAAATCTTTGGATACTGTAGTTGAACACTGCGTGAATTCGGTAGGGGTTAATATCAATACGGCAAGTAAAAGTTTATTGAGTTATGTGTCTGGCATTGGTCCGAAACTAGCAGAGAATATCTTTAATTTTCGTAATGAAAATGGTGTATTTACCTCAAGAAATGACATTAAAAAAGTACCACGCTTAGGCGGAAAAGCCTTTGAGCAAGGTGCCGCTTTTTTAAGAATTAAAGATGCTAAAAACCCGTTGGACGATTCTGCTGTGCATCCCGAAAGCTATGCTGTGATTACCAAAATGGCTAAAGATTTGGGTAAGAGCGTTCAGGATCTCATTGGCAATACAACGCTTCTTAAAAATATAGATTTAAAAACATATTGTACAGATTCTATAGGATTACCAACACTTCAAGATATTATTAAAGAACTTGAAAAACCAGGGTTAGATATTAGAGAGCAGGCAAAAGTATTTACCTTTAATCAGAATATAAAGACTATTTCAGATTTAAAAGAGGGACAACTACTCTCAGGTATTGTTAATAATATTACCAATTTTGGATGTTTTGTAGATGTAGGTATAAAAGAAAGTGGATTGATTCATGTCTCAAATCTGTCAGATTCCTTTGTGAAAGATGTTAATGAACATGTAAGTTTGCACCAACAAATTATAGTAAAAGTGTTGGAAATTGATATTTCTAGAAAGCGTATTCAGTTAAAATTGCATAAATAGTAATTGTAGATTAGTTCATAATGATTAGTCTTTAAGTTAGGATAAAAAAATGACTTTTTCATTAAAAAAACAATCGGTTTTCATTTAAAAATAGCGTTTTAGTCGATTTGATTTTTATTAAAAATCAGGAGTTTTCATTTGGAATTATTAAGTTTGTCTCATAGAAACCTAATAAAATTTCATTGTTTTTTGAAAAATTCTGACAAAAATATATTAGACAAAGAGCTAGTTAAATCTCTTAAAAAAGGAGACATTACTGCTTTTAAGGATATTTTTGCTTTTTACGAAAGGAGATTGTACTATTTCGTATTCTCCTTTACTAAATCAGAATATATTTCAGAAGAAATAATCCAAGAGATATTTATTAAAATATGGGAGAACAGAAAACAGATAAGTCTAAAAAAGTCTTTCCATTCCTATATTTTTGTATTGGCTAAAAATAGAACGTTTAATTATTTAAGAGATGCCTCTAAGAGAGAATCTATTAAGAGGGAGCTTTGGAACAACCTTTCTAGACAGTACGAACAGATTGAGAGCGATTTGTTTTACTCAGAATATGAAGATATTGTTGATGATATAGTAAAATCATTTCCGCAAACAGAACGCTCTGTTTATAGACTTTCTGTTGAGGAGGGTAAAAATAATTCTGAGATAGCATCTTTACTCGGGCTAAGAGAAAAAACTGTTAGGAATCATTTATGGAAAACAAAACATGCTATTAAAGTGCAGTTACAGCCATACATAAACCATACTTTAAAACTGTTTTTACTCTATTTTTCTATCTAATATTATTAGAAGACAATTTTATATTTTCAACTTTTTTTGATTTTTTGAAGGACATTTAAGAGATACAGGTGTACTATCATTATACACAATTAAATGGCCATGAGTAAAGATCAATATATAAATGAATTGCTACAAAAATTTATTGGCAATACGATTAGTAAGCCAGAATTTGAAGAGCTTTTTAGATATATAGGCACACTAGATTTAGAAGATGATATTAAGGCGCTGATGAAACAGCGATGGGAGGATCTTAATGCGCAAAACCTTAATGACTTTACACAATTACCTCAAAATGACGAATTATTAGGTGCAATTTTAGAAAAAATAGGAGAAGAAAAACCTGTGCGGAGTTTTATTGTTTGGTATCGGGTTGCTGCAGTGTTTTTTGTTGCTTTATTTTCGGGATATTTTTATTATACGAATTTCATAAAATTTGATAATACAGAGGCCGAATCCAATATTTCTACTAATACCTCCTCTTCTTCAGAAGTCATTACCTTAAGATTAGATAATGGAGATGTTAAAGTGGTTTCTGAAAAAGGGAATGATCATATTGTTAATACTAAAGGCTTAATTGTTGGCAAACAGGCAGGGAATGTGCTCGTGTATGAGAATAACATATCTGAAGAAAAATTAGCCTATAACACCCTAACAGTTCCTTATGGTAAACGCTTTCAGGTTATTTTGTCTGATGGTACTAAAGTGCATCTTAATGCAGGAACCTCATTAAAATATCCTGTAAAGTTTTTAAAAGGACTAAGCCGTGAGGTGTTTTTAGACGGGGAAGCTTTTTTTGATGTTGTTAAAGATGCTAAACACCCCTTTTTAGTTAATTCTGAAGATGTTAATATTAAAGTTTTAGGAACAAAATTTAATATAACGTCTTATCCAGAAGATGACATTATAAATACTGTTTTGGTTGAAGGTTCTGTAGAAGTTTATGGAAAGCAAAATGATAATTCAAAACCCCCTGTAGTTCTAAAACCAGGGTATAAAGCAGCCTGGGGCAGGCAAAATAAAAATATAGCTATTAATAAAGTTAGCGTTGAACACTACACAGCTTGGATGAATGGAAAGTTGATATTGGACGAAGTTTCTTTTGAGAGCATTCAAAAAAAATTAGAACGTCAATATAACGTAACATTTATAAACAATAATAAAACACTTAAAGGAAGACGATTTACTGCCAGGTTTGATGTGGAAAATATTGATCAAGTCATGAAAAGTTTAAGTGTATCGGCTTCTTTCAGTTATACTTTAAAAAATAATCAAATAATTATTAACTAATACCCAACTAAATTTATGAGTTCATTATTACTAAAACCTCCCCTTAATTAGAAATAGCCTAATTAAAAATATCACGTATTTAGGAGTTTATTCTTGAAAAATAGATAGGCTTACAAAAAATCGGAAAATGTTGGTCCATTTCCCGATTAAAAAGTGATTTAAAATTGAGTAACTATTAATTTAAAATCTTACCAAAAGTATGAAAAAAATCATAATTGGGGGGGCTTTGCTGCTCAATCCCCTGAAAATAAGTTTAAAAATGAAACTTACGTATTTTTTCCTCTTTATATCATTACTCCAGTCTTACGCTAACACATATTCTCAAAATACAAAGGTGACGTTAGATATGAAAGAGGCTACAATTAGGTCTGTTTTCAATGAAATTGAAAATAAAACAGACTATAAGTTTCTCTATGAAAAAGGAATTTTTCAAACAGACAAAATTGTAAGCATATCTGTTAAAAAAGAAAAACTTTCATCTATTCTAAATAAATTATTAAGCACATTTAATGTATCTATTCAATATTTAGAAAAACAAATCATTATTAAAAAAGGGTCTATTAACAATGATACAGCCGCAATACAACAAAAGATAAGTGGTTTAGTGATTGATGAAGAAGGACTCCCGTTGCCAGGAGCAACAGTCTTGATTGAAGGCACTACAAATGGTGTGTCTACAGATTTTGATGGAAAGTATACTATAAATGCTAGTTCAAATGATGTACTAGTATTTTCTTTTGTTGGCTTTATAACACAAAAAGTAAATGTGGGCACATTATTAACTATAGATGTCACATTAAAGTCGGAAAATATTTTAGAAGAAGTCGTGGTTGTTGCCTATGGCACATCGAGTAGAGAGGCTATAACAGGATCTGTTTCTAAAATAAAAACAGAAGATATAGAAAAAAGGACAGTGAGTAATATTAGCTCTGTTGTTGAAGGTTCTACACCAGGAGTTATTGTTAATGCACCCTCTGGTCAACCTGGATCTGGACAAAATGTTAGAATTAGAGGCTTTGGCTCTTTCGGGTCTTCTAATGCCCCTCTTTATGTTGTAGATGGAATTCCAATTAACGGTTCCTTAAATACTATAAATCCATCAGATATTGAAAGTGTTAGTATTTTAAAAGATGCAGGTTCTACAGCACTATACGGTAATAAAGCTGCTAATGGAGTGATATTGGTTACAACCAAAAGAGGCAAAAATAAAAACGGTGAATTCAATGTGAATTTTTCTACTTCTATAGTTTCAAGAGGAACTAGGGAGTATGATAGATTAGGTCCTGCCGATTTGTATGAAGCTTACTGGGAAGCTAGGCGTAATGCTGTAGCAGTTCCTGGTGTTGATAGTGAAGCAGATGTGACTGCAGCTAGTATAGCAGCATCCGCAGGAACCTTCAATGATTTGATGCACAATCCTTTTAATGTTCCCAACGATCAAATTGTGGGTGTAGATGGTAGAATAAACCCTAATGCCAGATTACAGTACCCTGAAGATTTAGATTGGGAAAAAGCGATATCAAGAGCAGGGGTTAGAAAAAATGCAGATATAAGTTTTAATAGTAGATCAGAAAAGGGAGGTTATTTTGCATCATTAAGTTACCTTGATGAAGAAGGCTATATTGTAAATACAGGGTTTAATAGAATAACAGCACGAGTTAATGGCGATTTTCAAGCCACGTCTTGGTTAAAGGCGGGAGTTAATATAGCTGGTACAAAATCTAAAGGCAATCAAGCACAAACAGCCTCAACACAAAACACGAGTACCGTTAACCCATTTAGATTTGTTCGTACAGTAGGGTCGATATATCCTGTGCATGCTCATAACCAAATAACAGGAGCCTATATTTTAGATGGAAATGGTAATAGGACAGAATCTTTAGTAAGGGGGCCTGGTGCAAGTAATGGAAGACATATTATTTATGAAATTCAAAATGATATTGATTTAGATGAAAGAAATAGATTAGACACTAAAGCATTTATTGAATTGCAACTTGCTAAGGGTTTAAAATTTAGAAATAATATGTCTTATGAGATTCAAAATTTCTACAATACCAGGTATAGAAATGGCTTTATAGGAGATGGAGCGCCTAATGCAGATGCATCTAGAGACTATATAAAAATCGAGACAGAAGCGCATAACCAATTATTAAGTTATGAAATAGATATAAATTCGATTCATAATTTTGATGTGCTGGTTGGTCATGAAAGTCAGGATTGGACAAGAACTGTTTTAGAAGGGGGTGCCGAAGGAGAAATATTTCAAGGAAATATTGAGTTAGACAATTTTGCTGTGCCAGGAGTTCCTGGTTCTCGTGTTGATGAGGTAAACGAAGAAAGTTATTTTGGTAGGTTTAATTATAACTTTAATACTAAGTACTTTTTAAGCGGGTCTATTCGTACCGACGGAAATTCCAGATTTTCACGAGAAAATAGATGGGGAACATTTTGGTCTGTAGGCGGATCTTGGAGTATTCATAAGGAAAGCTTTTTAGATGATGTATCTTGGATTAATAATTTAAAGTTAAGATCTTCTTATGGTCAGTTAGGGAATGCCAATTTAGGAATTACTAACAGATATGCATATCAGGCTCTTTTAGCTTTAGGGAACAATAATCAATTAGAGCCAGGCGTTGTTGTAAACTCATTAGGTAATGAAGATTTGGTATGGGAAAAATCTATCCATACAGATATTGCTTTAGAATTTCGACTTTTTAATCGTTTAAGTGGTACGCTTGAATATTTTAACAAAGTATCTGAAGATTTAATTTTTGAGGTTCCTTTACCATTATCTGCAGGGGGGCTTGATTTTGCAAACGAACATGCGCAATTACAAAACGTTGGCGAATTATTTAATAGAGGTTTTGAGGTGTCTCTATCTTACGATATTTTAGCACAAGATGATCTGGACTGGACCTTGACCGTGAATGCATCAACCATTAAAAATGAAATAAAAAAGTTGCCTGTAGGTCAAGAAACTATTTTAAATGGAACCAAACAGTTACAAGTTGGTAAAAGCTTATTCGATTATTTTATTAGAGATTGGTATGGCGTAGATCCTGCCGATGGGTCGGGACTTTTTGTTGCAGAAGATCCAGACGCTTCTAATGTTAGAACAATTGATGGCGTAGCTGTTACGCCTTTTTCTAATAATGCCAAGACAGATTATCTAGGCTCTGTATTACCAGATGTTTATGGATCTATCAATTCTAATTTTCGCTATAAAAATTTCAATTTAGGGTTCTTGCTTACCTATCAAATTGGAGGCGATAATTTAGATAACGGTTATAGAGATTTAATACATTCTGGCTCATACGGTGCTTCTTTGCATAAAGATATAAACAATCGTTGGAGACAGCCAGGTGATATTACGGACCAACCCAGAGTTGATGCAACATTATCGACGCAATGGGATGACGTATCAGATAGATTTCTGGTAGATGCTTCTTTCTTAAGTTTAAGACAGGTAAATGCTTCTTATGATTTGCCAGATGTCTTTTTAAAGAAAATAAAAGCTAAGTCTGCAAAAGTATTTATAAATGGAGAAAACCTCTTTAATATTAATGCTCGAAGGGGGTTTAATCAACAACAACAATTTAGCGGAAATACATCCAACGTTTTTGTACCTAGTAAGCTTATTACTTTCGGATTAAACCTAACATTTTAATACACAAAATCATGAGAAAACATATATACATTACACTAGGATTATTCATGATGGGTTTTTTATTTAATTCATGTGAAAAAGAATTTTTAGACACTTTCCCAACAGATCAAGTCTCTGCAGATTTAGCAGTACAAACAGCCGAAAACGGTTTAATTGTTATTAACGGTATCCACAGATCAATGTATGATCGCTATGGTAATAACCGTAGAGGGGGCATTGGGGCTTTAATGCAACAAAATGATCTGCTTGGTGAAGATATGATAAACACAGGTAGTAATAATACCTGGACCTCGCATTATCAATGGACAGCAAGTACTAGCGATACAGATTTAAATGTTCGGTTTTCTTGGGCTTTTTATTATCATATTATTGGTAATGCCAATGTTGTTATTAATGGAATCGATCAAGCCACAGGAGCACCAGAAGCTAAAAATTACGTTAAAGGACAAGCTCTGGTGTACAGAGCATTTGCACATTATAAATTAGTTCAGCTTTTTGCCGATAGATATTCAGAAGGAGGAAATAATACACAATTAGGTGTGCCTTATAAAGTGAATAGTGAGTTGTTAGTGCCCCGAAATACTGTTGAAGAAGTATATAATATGATTAATGATGATTTAGATATCGCTATTGAAGCATTAGCTGGGATAGGTAGAAATAATAAATCACATATTAACCAATCTGTTGCTCTAGGCATGAAAGCACGTGTTAACCTTACTCAAGGTAATTGGGATGTTGCTATACAAAATGCAGCTTTGGCTAGACAGGGTTTTGATTTAATGAGTCAAGAAACCTATGCTGCAGGTTTTAAAAGTGACTCTGAGGGAAATAGTGAGCCCATGTGGGCTAGTCAAATTATAGCTGGTGATCAGGCAAGAAGATTTACAGATTTTGGAGCTTACGTGTCTCGGAATTTTAATGGGAATGCTGTTAGAAGTAACCCTAAAGCAATCACTAAAGTATTATATGATCAAATTTCTGCAACCGATGTTCGTAAAACACTATGGGATCCTACAGGCGATCATCCAGAGGTTGACTTAACTGCAGGACATTCAAGGCACCCTTATACAAGTCAGAAATTTTTAGTTCTGGATAATGGCGATAGTCGAGTAGACATCCCTTTAATGAGAGCTGCCGAGATGTATCTTATAGAAGCCGAAGCTAATGCTCGAAAAGGAAACGCAGATACCGAAGCAGCACAAGCCTTATTCGATTTAGTGAGTTCTAGAGACGATAATTATACTTTATCTACAAACACAGGGCAAGCACTAATAGATGAAATTATGTTTCATCGTAGAGTTGAGCTTTGGGCAGAAGGTTTTCGTTTTGACGATTTAAAGCGTTTAAACCAAGATTTAGTAAGAGAAGTAGGTGATGCCGATACGGGGACGCATCAAGCTTCGTTTATTGGAAATATTGATAATGTACCTGCTGGAGATAAAAGATGGGTCTTTTTAATACCAAGAATAGAAATAGATGCAAATCCTGAGGTTATTCAAAATCCGATATAAGTTATTTCTAATAAAAATATATAATAATGAAAAATAAAATAAAAAATAACATACAATTATTCATGGCTTTATGTCTGATAGTATGTGTCATGTTATCATCTTGTGATAGTGATAATGCTAAAACATTGTTGATAATTGAAAACCTTAGTACTAATGAAGGATTTTTTAACGATGAAGTCGTTATTCAAGGCACAGGATTTAGTGCAATTCCTTCAGAGAATTTAGTGACTTTTGGAGGTGTTACTGCCGAAGTTCTTAGTGCTACTACAACTTCTATAACAGCAAAAGTACCATTTCCCGCACCAACGGGAAAGGTTACAGTAACAACAAATAATGAAGAAGCACCAGGGCCAATTTTTACTATTGTCTTGCCGCCTCCTACGGTATTAGCGTATACAAGTTTTGAAGAAGTACCAACTTTTGTGGGGGATGTTACTTACCCAAAGTCAGGTACAACAGAACTAGAAAATATACAATTAAGTGACCCTTTAGCAGACGATCCCTATGTAGATTTTACTGCAACAGGAAACGAATTAGGGTTTAATGCTTCATTTTTATCTAGTGATATAGGTGATGATGGTAGCGAACGTATGGGCGTTTTTAGTAATGAAAACCTGGAAACTGCTCCTGATGATTTTCCTGCTCGTTTTCAAGATGGTACCCAAGGCTATATCACATCAGATTTAGACGGTACTTTAGAGCTTGTTTTTGATGAAATATCTTTAGATCCTAATAATGTTGTTGCTGTTGCTATAGAAGCATCCATCTTTTTTGGAGAAACATCTTATGAAGATGGTGATGGCATAAACATTTACTACCGAGTTAACGGTTCTTTGGGAGCTCCCATAATATCATACGTTTTTGAAGATGTCATTCAAAACGAGTGGATAGCAGCTTCTGGTACCATACCTGTAAGTCAAGTTGCCAATGGTAATATTGTAGTACAGATGAAAAACGGAGCCAATTCTGAGATGATTTTTCTAGACAATGTGGTAGTTAAAGGTGTAAACGTAAATTAATACTTTATAATTGATTGAGTGAGTTGAGAGAGAGGCAGTACTAGAAAATTTTTCTAGTGCTGCTTTTTTATATTTTAAAAGAAAAATAATAACGTTTGCATGTAAGTTAGCTAAGTCTTAGCAAAAAGAGGGACGACCGTGTTGCCAGTAGTTATTTTCTTTAATATTCTTTTTTCAACTCCAATAATATCAAATTCGAAATAATTTTCATACTCTTTAATTTCGTGAGGTTGTTCATTTGGAATTTCGCCTATTTTATTATCCTTTTTGATAGCAGAAATATACTGAGTCAAAATTTTTCTCTTTTAAATCGTTTGGATGAATAAACCAATAAGCAATGGAATTTCTACCCCAAAGTTGTCTTTTTTTATCAAAACCATCTAGCTGCAGTAACAACACCCAATCTTTTATTTTTTCTGTATGTCCTCTTGGGTCATCTTGAATAAAATTAGGATGCCCACATAAGTAACTTTTTATTTGTGGATTCTTTTTATTACTAAGTTTACGAATCACATCAAATCTGTCATTTGATTCTAATTCGGAAACTTTTTCTTCATCAATTAGCTTCTCCATTTCTTGCACCTCCTTGCTTCTAACGTTTGGATAGGTTGTTTGATTTTCTAAAAACTGTAAGCCTTGATTTTCTAATTTTATAGCAGAAGATTTACTTTCCCACTCAAGATCTGTTATGTTTTCATGAAACAAAACACACCCATCATAATCCCAATGATAATCTTGATTTTTTATAAAAAACTGTAATATACCTTGTTGGGGCAATTCTGATTTGGAAGAAATATGTTTAAAGTTAATTTGTATCAAAAAACCTAAATCATTACCCTCTTTATCTGTTGGCACTTTCATATCTTTTGGTAAAAAAAATTGGTCTCCTATGTGACTTGTTTTTTGATTTACTTTATTATTTCTAGAGATCCTAATTGGTATTGCCTGTTGGTTATGCTTTTCAAGCTCAACACCTATCAATCCGCTTAAATACTTTCTTTGCGTATTTAGAAGTTGGGAATATTCTTTCTTTTTTTCCTCAGCGCCACAACTTTTCAGATAATTTAAAATGTTTTTATAATCATTGTTTTTTGCATAATACCAAATATCTTCATTAGAATTTTTTGCAATTGGATTTGCTCCAGCTTCATAAAGTTTTTTAACAATACTTAATTTTCCGTTTCTACCAGAGCATGAATAAGAAAATCCAACATCTAAACCTTTTTGTGAAAAGCTATGATGGTCAATTAACCAATCAACCACTTTTTCAGAACCACTATTAGTAGCTGCTGACAAATAATGAGTAGCTCCAGAATCTACAAAAGCACTATCTTTATTTAGTTCGTCTGCATAGTTTAAAATGGAAGTGTTTTTCCATAGTTCTTTTACAAGTTCAAGGTTGTCAGATGTAAGGGCATCCCATAGTTCTTGGTGTTTTTTTTCTAGATCTTCCATTTATTTTTTTGTTTTATTGTTTGCTAACAGTTGGTGTAAGAATAGTGTAGACTTACTATTAAGGAATAAACTTATGCATTATTTTTACGCTTTGTAGGTGCTGTTTATTATTCTAATTTTTTTCTGTTTAAATTTAGATTAAAGGTTAAGTTTAAAAGCCCTTCGTTAACTGGTCGAAATTTTTTATTAGTCAGAATAACATGAGGATTAATGGTCAGCCTACCTTTTTCTCCACCAATTCCAATGAAAGGAACAAGTCTTAAAGTCCAATTGTTAAAATCCGTGTATGTTACTAATTCAGTTCCAATTGCAATTCCCATTAGATACATAACTCCACCTATTTTAGGTCCAATGATAAACTTTTCTGTATTCAGTCCGATTTCAGTTCCGATTCCGTATTGAAATCCGCTTCCGTGTAGTCCTCCATAGTTTGTTTTATTAATTCCTATATCAAGAAGATGGAAGTCCTTTTCATTATGGTCTCCAAAACTGTAGTTATATCCAATTCCCAAATTTAGAGATTTATAATGTCCATAGTCTCTTTCTTTTCGGTTTTGTCCAAACCCGAGATTTATTATGCTGATTAAAAATAAAACAGTTATCCTAATTTTCAATTTTGAGTTCTGTTTTTCAAATGACACCTAACGGTTTGTGTAAGAATAGTGCGGATTTGATAGGGGCTGATTTTCCGAAGGAAAATCGGACGCGAACAAATCTGCACGGACTTACGATTGAGGAATAAACTTATGCATTATTTTTTACATGTTATTAGCAACAGTTTTATTTAAATTCCAGTTCAAATACTAAGTAATGTTTAATTCCATATTTTTTACCCCATTTATCAATATCTTTTCCATTTTGTCCTACTTCACAATATGAAGCCATTCCATTTCCTAATTCGAAGGGGAGTATATGTGCAAAAAGGATAAAAGGTTTATTGTATCCTATTTGAAGGTCACTTTCAGAAATAAGATTTCTTAATCTATATGAATTCTCTTGTGGTTTGTGTATTTTAAATTTTGTATGGGAAGTAAATCCAGGAAAAACAAAATTGATTTTTAATTTACTATCTGAAGTTAATTTAGAAATGGCTTTTATTTCAAATATACTATCATCAATTTTTCTCAAATAGTCTAAAGGAAAATCTGCACTATTCATTATTGTACTGTCATTAACTATTTCTCCATCCCATATTTCTTTAACTTTTAAATGAAAAGTTTTTCCTTTTAAGCTATCTCCTGAAAAAATTGCTTTCTGAAATTGAATTCCTTCTATTCCTATAATATCCCGCAAATCACTATTGTTCAAATTATAATCAGGTGACATTTTCAGGTCAGTACTAGAATTTTGTCCAAACGACACAATAGAAATTCCAAAAAGCAGTAGTGTTAGAATGTTTTTCCTCATAATTTTATTTTTAAGTTTTCCTTCTAACGGATTTTTTTTTGAATTGTTGCTAACGGTCTTCTTTACTTTGATGTTATTAAATTTAGAAGAGCAGAGAGGAGAACTCGAACGGTCTTTAGGCATTACCTATTACACGTAATAGTCCTTTCTGTCTCTTGTAGGATGCTTAGTAGAACTACTTGGAATACCTAGCCTATGTGGCTCATTAAAGGAAATAGTTACAAGCATCAATAATCATTGATTTTTTAAAAGTATGAAAAAAGTTAGAGAAGTAATTGGAATTGACGTATCAAAAAACACTATAGACGTGACGTTTTATCACAGTAGGCAACACTCAGTTTTTACGAATGATGACAAAGGTTATCGAGAGTTATTAGAATGGAGTAGTGCCAAGTTAGAATCAGGTTCTTATTTTTTCTGTTTTGAGAATACAGGTAATTACTCATTAAAGCTATCGATTTTTTTATCGTCCATGAATCTGGTTTATGTAGAAGAAAGCCCTATGCGTATTAAGCGCAGTACGGGTCTTACAAGAGAAAAGACAGATAAGTTGGATTCCTATATGATAGCGCGATTCGGCTGGATGTATCGAGAAGAATTAGAGGCCAGTAATATTAAGCCAAAGGAATTTCAAGAGTTAGGTAGGCTTTTAGCATTGCGCGATCAACTAATAAGAGATCGCAGTGGTTTAAAATCTACATTAAAGGAGCAAAAGCATTTACTTTCAAGTCCATCAACGGATCCTTGTTGTAAGGTGTTAGAACGCAGTATAAAGCATATTGATAAATAAGTTTTATGTATTGAGAGCCGCATGAAGGAACTATTAGGAACAGACGATAATTTGCAGCGTAATTACGAGTTATTGCGATCAGTGAAGGGAGTAGGTTTAATATTGAGTTGCCAGTTGCTTTACCATACTTCAAACTTTATGAATTTTAACAATTGGCGTAGTTTTTCTAGTTATTGTGGTATAGCGCCATTTGAATATAGTTCTGGAAGTTCGATTAAACGACGCAAACAGAGTCACTATATAGGGGACAGGAAAATGAAAACGTTATTGAGTATGGCTGCTGTTTCCGCCATACAATCAGATCAGGAATTAAAGAATTATTATAAGAGAAAATTGGAAGAAGGAAAACATAAAATGATAGCATTAAACAACGTTAGAAATAAAATTTTGGCACGTAGCTTTGCAGTTATCAAAAGAGGAACACCATTTGTGAATATTGCAGCAACAAATTATTAAAAAAGTAGTTGTTTTTTACCTTGGAATACGTGTAAGTAACGTTGCGTTTTTGTATGCGATGATTTTCCGAAGGAGCAAGAATAGCTTACATTATTAAAGAGGCCCCAGGAATAGGAGTAAAAACAGCTTTGTTTTTAATCGTGGTCACAGATGGTTTTTTAAAGATTGAGAATGCTTCACAATTATGTAGTTATGTTGAAATAACCCCAACAGTTATAGAATCGGGAAGCCGTGTAAGAGGCCGAACTAGAATCAGTAGAGTAGGTAAGAACCAAGCAATTATTTTTACACTTTGTTGTAAATCCGTAACGACACATTCGGGCAAGAACAAAGGGTTTCTTTTTCCATAGAAACATAGCCCATTTAAACGACAGTTTTGATAAACATTATAAACAATTGGCTTTTAATTCAAAATATCCTTTTTTTCAATATGATACATTTTTAATAAATCAGCAAATCCCTTTTTTATTTTATTCACTTCGGTTTCTGGTGTATTCTTTTCTAGGAAAACAGTTATACTAGATGCGGTTTCTCCACTAAAATGTTCTTCAGTTTTTCTATTAATTTTTTGCGTCTCAATAGAATTATTCGGAAAAAATATTTGAATGCACTTTCTTTTATCTGTTTCTTTAACTGTTATTTCTGAATACTCTTTTGCAGTCAAATAATAGGCAGTTGAACAAAGTTCACCATCTATACAGAATTGTATAAATTTAATCGTTTTCTCATGATTAAAGTCAGCTTCGTGAAGTAAATAGTTATAGTTTTTTTTGCTATCATATAGCTTATGCATATCTATTTTTTTACTCAAAGATTGAAATGCTTCTGCTTTAGTTTGGCTTAAACATTTTGTACAAGTAAAGAATAAAAAGAATACAATAAATAAGTTTTTCATATTGAGGTTTTTTTTGAGTTATGGTTTACAACGTTTTGTATAAGATGTCGTAGCCATCCCGTAGGGTGACTATGCATTTTATACCTTGTTGTATGCTGTTTTTAGTTTATTTATTTCGTTTTTAGCGTTGGCGAGAAAGCTCTTTGCAACCACAGGAACGAGGATTGCAATGTGCTTGAACTTGCGTTGGCTATTTTCCGATCTATTTTTTATGCTGCCATTCTTATTTTATTTTTTTCTATACAAGAAATTGCAACAGCAGAAAATTCAGAATCTTTAGAGACCATGTCTCGTAATTCTTGCTTTAATATTTCAATCCTTGCATTATCACCTGCGGTTCTATATGTTTTTCTATTTATCTTTTTTATTTGATTGATTTTTCTTTCACAAAGATTCCATACTACTAAGCGAGCATCTTTTAATGGTGTGTGATTCAAGTGATATATATCAATTGAGACTTTAGCTCTGGAGAAGTTCCAAGGTTCATCTTCTTCTTCAACAGAAGGAATTGCTTTTCCATCATTAGTGAAGAATAATAAATCAGGATCATTGGGATTGATTGGATCTAAAAGATAAATTACTTCATCATCTAATTCATCTAAACAAGTGGCTGCATTACACCCATCTCTTAATGGGAAAAAGGCTCCTTTCCCAAAGGATTTGTCTTCTTCCGTATGCTTGTCTTTTCTAGCTCTATTAGAATAAATAGAGCTTAATCTATAATTTTTCCAGTCATAGGCTAACCACCAATAACCTTCTCTTTTTATCGACTTACCCTCATTATCTATATTTTTGGCTTCATTTTTTGGTCGAAAATGGTCAACATCCATGTCAGACATGACTTCTTGAGCTTCAGAATACCAGCATTTATTGTTAGATAATCTTTTTAATACCAACAATAAATCTTGCCAGATAGGGCTTGCTTTAAAAATTGCTCTTCTTTGCTCATTAGTTTTATTTATTAAGGATGCTTTTAAAATTTCAGCATTTTCCAGCCAACCATCTGGAAGTAAATTTTCTAAGTTGCTTACGTCTATAGTTCTCATTCCGAATCTTCTTTTAGTAAGTCTTCCAAAATGGAAATGGTTAAATCGTCTTGTTTTTGCCGCTCTTCTTTGGTGTTTGGAATGGATTTAAATTCTGAAAGATTAGCTATTCTAGCTATAAACTTTGCATATAAAGGATCACGAGTATACTTATTGAAACCTAATTGCTCAAAATACCTAGTATACTTGGCTAATAGAGATTTTTCATCTTTAGTTAAATTACCTTGTTTTTCTTTGACTTCTAGAGAACGATACTCATTTAATTCATTCTGAGTATCCTCATCTAAAGTACTTGGGAGGTTAAAAAACTCACTGGTTAAAATACCTGCAACTCCTAAGCCTTTTGGGTCAAAATCAGGTTCGAAAGTTTCTATATGTTGATACTCTTTTCCATCTTCATCTTCTTCCTTAATAGACTGAAATATTCTAATTTCCTCTTTTGTTAATCCACCTATAACTAATGGATCATGAGTAGTCATCAAAATTTGGCTTGAATCTTCTTTTCCAGAATATTCTTCCAATAAATTCATATATTTCCATTTCCATAATGGATTTAAGTGAGTATCTGGTTCGTCTAAAAGTATCAACGATTCATCTTCTTTTGTAAAACGGAGTAAGCCTAGAACTGTTAAAAGTTGTTGTTCTCCTTCTGAAAGTTCTTTAAATGTAATGTCTCCATGGACATTTACTTTTTTTACTTTGACTCGAACTTCTTGAATTAAGTCAGATATATAGGTGCTCTCTAGACTTTTAAAAAAGTTAGTGTTTGTTCCATACTTTTTTGCGATACTTTCAAGTTTTTCCTGATTTGAAATATAGAGGTAAAGTTGCTCTTGATCAGGATGTTTATTGAAATCTTCTCTAACCTTTGTTTTATGATAAATTGGACCTATTGAAGCTTCCCATAAATCATTAAGAAACTCCTTAACGATACCTTTTGCATACCAAAATTTGGGGTCTCCTTTTTTCTTATCACCGTTCCATTGAGGTTTTTTTAAAACAAAAAGAACAGATTCTAAGCCAATAATATTTAAGTAATCTTTTAAGAAAGTATTTATTTTTTCTTCTTGAAAAGCATAAAAAGCCATTAGAACAAAATGACTATGTATTAATCGAGCATAAAATAATGGTCTTGGAGGAACATTGTCAGTACTATCACTTTTTAACAATGAATCATAAAAACGTTTCTGATGTTTGTCAAAATGTTCCAATAGGCGATTACTTACACCTGAATAATACGAGAAAACATATCGAGGCAAATACTTCTCCTTGTTTCTTTTAACTGCAGCTTTTGAAACTATAGTAGAATAATCAATTTCATTGTCTTTTCTTTTACCTATGAAAAGACCATATTTATTTTTTACATCAGGCCCACCATTAACTCTTAAAAGGTTCCCTTTGCATTCATATTCAATGGTATAGTTAAAGGTTGTTTGGTCTTCTAAATCCAAATCACGAAAAATTATTACAAGAGCTTCTAATAAATTAGATTTACCTGCTGCATTTTGACCTAACAACACAGTACTCATATAGTTTTCATTTAGATTAATTGAGAAGTCTCTGAGATTTTTAAATTCTTCTATGTAAATTTTATCTATTCTCATACCAATTCTAAATAACCTTTTTCAGCACCTTCTTTTATAGTTTTCTCTTGCTCTATTTGTTTTTTTAGTTCAGCATAAAATGCATCTATGTCACTTGGAAATTTGGACATTCGCCAAAGGTCTTCAGCGTGCAATGGTCCATTTTCCTTTAATAGTTTTACTAAGTCCATAAGTGTGGTTTTACTATTATATCTTATTTCTCTTAAAGAATTTTTTTTCAATATCTTGGGTGATTTTTGGTCAACTAACACATTGTTTTCATCTCCTAGTAACTTACTGAAAATTGACTGCAATAATTTTTCAGAATTTTCTCTATTAGAATTAATTTCATTTTCTAGATTATCACAATTTATATTCAATTTTTTTACTTTTTTTGAAATTTCCTTTTGTTCTTCAATTGGGGGTAATGGAAAAGGTAAAAGTTCAAATTCTGAATATTTTAGTGAATGAACAGTCATCCCATATTTAACAAAATCTTTTAGAAGTATTGATTCCATTCCTTTCAATCCAAGTCGAATATATTCATTCATGTTTGGGATATACGGAATTAAAACTTTTAAATCTTGATTAACTGTACATTTAACCTTATTGATAGCAATTGGAATGGTCCTTTTTAAGATTCCCGATCGAGCAACGATCAGTAAAGATCCTTCAGGTATTAAATTTGCACTAGAATTATTTACACCTTCCATTGTTATATAATCCTGAGATTCGTAGATATAATCTCTTTTCATATCTTTAGGACTTATCCATGGAATATTTCCATTCCAATAGTTGAAGTTCCTTTTAGATGGAGTTCCGCCTCCAATAATGTGACCTATTGATTTTAATCTAGACCATTCCCAGCTTACAGGAATGTTAAACGGAAATTCTTCTTTTTGGATTTTAGGTAGAGGTTTCGGTATCTTGATTTTTTTCTCTTTTATAAATAGCTTTTTTTTAGATTCTATTTGTTTTTGCAACTTATTTATAGATTCAATAGTTTGGTTTTGTTTTCGCCAATCTTTAGTTAGTTTACCTCTAATTGCATCTTGTAAAATAGACTTACGAAGTTTAGTTAGGTTTTTTTGTTGTAATAGTAATTCTTTTTCTAACTTTTTATAGTTTAATTCTGCTGCATGGATCTCGTTTATAATATTCTCTTGTTCTTGTTTTGTAGGTAAATAAATATCTAACTCAAAGATTTGTTTAGGATTAATTCGTTTTGAACCTACCCCTTTTGCTAGAGTTTCTAACTTTAAATAGAAATTTCCTTTTTTAAAGAAGTAAAAAATCCATTCAGGATGGCATGAGTCGTCTATATCAAATGCTGGTATATCAGAACTAGATTCAAATCCATCTAGTTCATGAGGAACAATTCCAAAGGCACCTTTATGTAAGTTTTGTTTGCCGTATATAAATTGTCCTGATTTCCTAATATAATATTTTGTGGCTCCTTTTTTATCCTTTGTAATAGGTCTTTTTTCAATACCAAGAACGTTTAGTTTTACCCTAAGTCTTTTGTTAGTGTTTGGATTTTCTGAAACGATTTTTGATTCAGTCAAAAGTGATCCTAGTTTTACCTTTTTCCAGTTTTTCATATAAGTGCTTTTTTAATCTCGGCTAATAGTGTAGCACTTTTTTGAAATGAAATATCTATTTTAACTAATAATTCTTCTGTTGTATATACTTTTTCTGCCTCAGGAAAATAAGGGTTTTTTATATCGAGATTGAAATCTCTTTCTTTTATTTCATCAAGAGAAATTTTCCATGCATATTTATTCTCCTTACGATCGTTCCACCACTTTTTAATATCATCAAAATGCCTTATATCAATGGGTTTAGATTTACTGAAATTCTTTATTCCTTCAGGGTATGGCATTTCATAGTACCAAGTTTCTTTGGTTGAAGTTCCTTTTTCAAAGAATAATAAATTCGTTTTAATTCCTGTATAGGGGTTAAAAACACCATTTGGCAAACGTACTATGGTGTGTAGGTTACATTTGGTTAATAATTCTTCTTTAATTCTGACTTTGATACCTTTTCCAAACAAGGAACCATCTGGAAGAACAACAGAGGCACGTCCATTTTTCTTTAAAATTTTTATAATTAGTGCTAAAAATAAATCAGCGGTTTCCCTAGTTCTAAATTCTTCTGGAAAATTCTTCTCAATACCATCTTCCTCTTGCCCACCGAAGGGAGGGTTAGAAAGGACAAGATTTACTTGATTTGAGTTTTTCCAGTTGTCGTAAGGAGTGGTTAGTAAATTACCCTTTATAATTGCGGGTTTTTCAATACCATGAAGTATTAAGTTAGTTGTGCATAAAAGGTGAGGTAATGGTTTTTTCTCAATCCCTCTAATAGAATTTTGTGTAACCAGAGAACCTTGATCAAATCCATCTTTCTTTGACAAATTATCTAATGTACAAGTTAAAAAACCTCCGGTACCACATGCCGGGTCTAAAACCGTTTCACCAATTTGAGGATCTATCATGTCAACCATAAATTGTGTGACTGCTCTTGGAGTATAATATTCACCTGATGAACCAGCACTTTGCAACTCTTTTAATATAGATTCATAAATATCGTTAAATACATGCCTGTCTTTATTTTTACTAGAGAAATCAATTTTATTTATTTCATTAATGACTTGACGGAACAGAGTTCCTTTCTTCATGTAATTATATGTGTCATTAAAAACTGATTTTACAATAACAGATTGATCTGTATCAGTAGGTTCAATTGTTTTTAATATTGGAAATAATTCGTCATTGATAAAAGTGATTAATTCATCTCCTGTTAATCCATCTTCATCTGCTGCCCAATTTTGCCATTTTAGTTTTTCAGGTAATGGACTTTTGTATGTTTTTCTTGATAATTTCCATTCTTCTTCTTTATCAGCAAAAATTTTCATAAAAAGCATCCAGACCATTTGGGAAATCCTTTGCGCATCACCATCAACCCCTTCATCTTTTCTCATGATGTTTCTAATGGATCTTACTATTGATGTTATGTTACTCATTAAGCTTTTATGTAAATTTGGTTTCCGTTTTTATTATTAAGCGAATCATTATGTTTTTAGTTTTCTAATTTCAAATCACTAAAAACCTCTTTAAACATTTCTCCAGGGTCAATGTCAATTGCTAAAGCAATTAAATACAATTCATCTGCTCGTAGTTTTGTCGATTCATTTGAAGTCAACTGTGATAGTCGAGCTTGACTGATTCCTGTTCGTCTGGAAACCATTGCTCTATTCACAGATTTTTTAGTAAGATATAGCCCTAAAGATGTCATGATTCTTTTGAATTTGTTGAGATAAATATATACTTATTAAATAAAAATGTAGAATATCTAAAGTTTTGTTTTGAATTTCGATAGATTATCATTAGATTTGTTTAGAAAGTCTAAAGAATTATTTATAAAGTATAATGATATGAGCAAAAGATATACCAAAGCTGATTTAGAACAAATTGTATATAAACAATTAGATAATCTAAACGCAATGCATGATTTATTAAGGATTATGAAAGTCCAAAATGACCTAATCCAAAACATCAATCAAACGCTCAGAGAGGAAATTGGTCAATTTAAGGAGCAACAAGTCATGTATCCAACAAGAAGAAAGTCAAAATCGTAATCCTTGGGAGCGGTGGGAAGATTAAGCTCTTTTGGTTTTTTAGGGTCGGCTTGTGTGCTGGCAAAAACCAAATGTGCTTAATGTGCGGCTGGCTTTTCCGCAATGGCATACAACAAAAATATATAGTTAATATTAACTATATATCTATTATGTACAGACCAAGATAATAAACCTTTTTAAGCATTTAAAGTAATTTACCATAACAATTTGTAATGTTATCAGTTTCTTTGAGACCTAGTAAGTATGGCACATTTATTCTCTGAATTTTCTACAGATGCTATTTTAAAAGTAGGCAATGAATCTCTTTTAGAACAGTACAAACAATCTAAACAGGTAGAATTATTTACGTTTATAAGAACTAAAGATTCTAGAGCAGAAATTGTTGTAGATAGTATGCCTTTTACCATCCAGTCCCACAGTGTTTTAGCCCTAACCAACATTCAATATTTACAATTTATTAAAGGCGAAGATCTGGTAGTATATCAATTTAACCGAGAGTTTTATTGTATTAAAGACCACGACCAAGAAGTTGGCTGTGCCGGGTTGTTGTTTTTTGGGAATGAACACCTACCTCTTATTCATTTAGATGAAAAAGAACAGAATAAGTTTAACATACTCCATGAGGTATTTGTTGATGAGTTAGAAACTAAAGATAATATTCAAGCCGAAATGTTGCGTATGCTTATGGCCAGATTTATTATTAAAAGCACACGTATACTTAAAGCTAAAGACGATACAGAAGTACTACCAACCTCTAAAGATTCAAAAATAGAATTATTGAGAAGTTTTAATGTTATGGTAGAATCACATTTTAGGCAAGAGCATAGTGTGAGTTTTTATGCAGATAAACTCTTTAAATCACCAAAAACCTTATCCAATACCTTTGCCAAATTAAATACAAGTCCGTTAAAAATAATTCACGAACGTCTTATTCTTGAATCAAAACGATTATTGGTTTACACCGACAAAACAGCCAAAGAAATTGCTTTCGAAATTGGTTTTGAAGACGCTTCGCATTTAAGCAGATTATTTAAAAAACATACCTCTTTATCACCATCAGACTTTAAAAAGCAGCTCAAATCCGCTTCTTAGGAAAAATTGACAAGTCTTAGGGAGATTCATTCATTTTATAATATCCCATTGTAACGCATCTTTGTAGTGTATAATTTAAACAAAGAAAGTTATGAATTTAAAACACATATCCATTTTCAATTTAATTGAAATATTCAGGAATAATAAAAGAAAATCACTTAACACGATAAGCCCTAAAACACACTGCGAACAAAAACACATCCATGATTTTTATTGCGATGCCGAAGCACCTTATATAGATGCTTCCATCATACATTCAAAATCATAAAGGGAAAAATCGACAATTCAAAAGGAAGAACTTACATGGTGTAACCTTTTATACGGTTGCATCTTTGTACCAGAATAAAAACAACAAAATTTTATAAAAAATAAATATTAAAAAATTAAGATTATGAGCACATTTAATGTACCAAAAAGAGAAGACGTTAGCGAAAACAATCAAGCTATTTTCGATAATTTAAACAAAGCTTTAGGTTTTGTACCAAACTTATACGCAACCTATGCACACAGTGATACGGCGTTAGAAAACTATTTGAACTTTTCAAACGCAAAAACATCATTATCAGCTAAAGAAAAAGAAGTGGTTAATTTAGCCGTAAGTGAAGTAAATCAATGTGTTTACTGTTTATCTGCACATACTGCTATTGGAAAAATGAATGGTTTTACAGACGAGCAAATCTTAGAATTAAGGGCTGGTCATGCATCATTCGATTCTAAATTAAATGCTTTAGCGCAGTTGGCTAAAAATATAACAGAAAACAGAGGAAAAACGGGAGAAGCGGTCTTAGAAAATTTCTTCAATGCAGGATATACTAAAGGAAATTTAATTGATACCATTTCTTTAGTGGGAGACAAAACCATTTCTAACTATATACACCAAACAACGCAAGTACCAGTAGATTTTCCAGTAGCGCAGCCACTAGAAATCGCAACTGTATAAAATACAAGAATTAAAGTAAATTAATAAATAATAAACATTAATAAATATTTAAAACCATGAAAAAAATCATTTCAATTTTAGTAATCGCATTAGCATTTACAATCAACACGAACGCACAGGATGCCATGCAAAAAGATGTAAAAACAGTATCCTTAGAACAAACTAAAGGCGAGTTTACGCAAAAAGGTTTAACATTAAGCGAAGGATCTTATATTTTTGAAATAGCAAACAACCATGTTGGAAAAGACGTTGGTTTCGTTTTAGTACCAAAGGGAAAAGATGCGACTAATCCAGAAAACCATATTAAAACAGCATATGTAACAACAGTTGTTAAAGATGGTAAGGTTGAAAAATCTAACACCACCACATTGACAAAAGGCGAGTATGTATATTTTTGTCCTTTAAACAAAACACCGCAATACACACTTGTAGTCAAGTAGTTTTTTTGATTAAATTAGAAGTAAAAAAGGTTGCTTATTTGAGCAGCCTTTTTTGTGTTTATAAAAATTTTAACATTTTAAATTTGGATTGACTAGACGAGTGGTCATATTTTTGTTGTGAATTTTAGCTTATGCTTAAAACTGTTAAACATGATGCCAAAGCCGATTTCCTTTTAGAAAAGGGAATGGAAATACTATGGAGTAAAGGGTATAACGGGACGAGTGTTAATGATATAGTAAAGGCTGCAGAAGTGCCAAAAGGGTCTTTTTATTTTTATTTTGAGTCTAAGGAAGATTTTGCAGTTAAAGCTATAAATAAATATTTCGATACGCATTTTATTCCTGCAAAAGGAATTTTAGATGACGAATCTATAATGCCAAAGCAACGTCTTTTAAATTTTTATGAATTTAGAATTCGCATTTTAAAAGACGAAATGGAATGTAAAATGGGTTGTATGGCTTGCAATCTTGCTAACGAAATGGCTGAGCATAGCGAAAATATAAGAAAAGCCATTTTAGTAAAAGAGCAATTGGTTTTATCGTTAATAGCAGGAGTTATTCAAAAGGCTCAAGAATTAGGAGAAATAAAGAACCCTATGGAAGCTAGTGTTATTGCTGCTTTTATTGAGGATGCAGGTAAGGGTGCTATGATTAGTATGAAACAAATGAAAAGTGCAGAATCTATTGATAATTTTATGGATGTAGTTAAAAAAGTACTTTTACAGTAATTTTTTTTAATATTTTAATAATTGACCAGTCAACTATTAAAATTTTTAATTTTTTGTCCCTGTTATAGATTTATAAATCGTCATTAATATAAAGATTATAATTATTAACCAGATTAGTCGAATAAATAGTCGACTGGTCAATTATTTTAAACCACTATATGAACGCAATTAAAAAGGCAAGAAATGCTACCACTGTTTTTACCAGAAGTTGGGCCAACTTCGTAATAAAGTACAAATGGCCCGTATTATTGGCTACATTAATTTTAGCCTTGGGATTAGGCTCTCAAGGAAGTATGGAGTTTGATGGAGATTATCATGTTTTCTTTAGCAAGTCCAACCCAGAATTGGAAGCTTTTGATGCTTTACAAGAAAAGTATACCAAAGATGATAATGTAATTATTGTGCTTTCACCATCTAACGGTAACCTATTTACCAAAGAGAACCTTATTGCTATAGAAGAATTGACAGCAGAAGCTTGGAATACCCCATATTCCTCAAGAGTAGATGCTTTAACTAATTTTCAACATACAAGTGCCGATGGCGACGATTTGTATGTTGACGACTTATCTTATGAATCGTCTTTAAAAACCGATGCCGAAATATTAGAGATTAAAGAAAAAGCCCTAAAAGAACCATTGCTCGTTAACAGAATTCTTAATGAGGCAGGTAGTGTTACGGCTATTAATATAACGGTTAGATTGCCTGGAGAGGATATAAATGAAATCCCTGGAGAGGTAACACCTTTTGTTAGAAATATGATTTCTGATTTTAAGGAAAAACACCCAAATTTTAAAGTGCATACCTCTGGCTTAATACCTATGAATACGGCTTTCTTTGAGTCTTCAATGAAAGATATGGCATTAACAATGATTATGTTGATTATAGTTATTATAACAACATTTATCTTAACTAGAAATATTTGGAGTACCCTGGCGACTTTAGTTGTGGTGATGTTTTCTATAATGAGTGCTATAGGTTTTGTTGGTATCATGGATATTAAAATGACTCCGCCATCTGCAGTATTTCCAACTATGATTCTTACGTTAGCCGTTGCAGACAGTATTCATATACTTGTTACCATGCTTCAAAAAATGCGTAAAGATGGCCTTAACAAAGTAGAGGCATTAAAAGAATCTATGCGTTTAAATTTTATGCCAGTATTTATTACTAGTTTAACAACAGTCATAGGGTTTTTAACTATGAATTTTGGTGATGTGCCACCGTTTTGGGACCTGGGGAATATCACAGCGTTTGGTATGACCATGGCATTCCTTTATTCAACCACGGCCTTACCAGCATTAATGGCCATATTACCCGTTAAGTCTAAAGCCAAAAAAGAAACAACAGTAGTACGCAAAAATTGGTATACAGGCTTAGGGAACTATGTCGTAAAACAACCTGTTAGACTAACCATTATATCTGTTTTAGTTATTGGTGGGCTTACCTATCTAGCGACCAAGAATACGTTTAATGATGAGTTTGTAAACTATTTTGACGAAACAGTTCAATTTAGAACAGACACCGACTATATAAAGGATAATTTAACGGGTATTTACAATATTGAATATTCGGTAGGAAGTGGAGAAAGTGGCGGTATTAATAATCCAGAATATCTTAAACATTTAAATGCCTTTGAAGATTGGCTTAATGGGCAACCCGAAGTGATACACGTTAATGCTTTTAGCGAAGTAGCCCGTCGTGTTAACAGATCGATGCATGGAGACGACGAGAGTTTCTACCGTATTCCCGATAGTAGGGACGAAGCAGCCCAATATTTATTGCTTTATGAATTGTCTTTGCCTTTTGGATTAGATTTAAACAATCAAATTAATGTAGATAAATCTGAAACCAGAGTTACCGTAACCATTGAGAATGTTTCAAGTGCCGAAATGATTGCTTTTTCAAAAAAAGGTGAAGAGTGGCTAAGAAATAACACGCCAGAAGCCATGCATACTATGGGGGTGAGTCCAACATTAATGTTCTCTAAACTAGGGTTTAGGCAAGCAGATAGCATGTTAAAAGGAAATATTATCGCACTTATATTAATTTCTTTAGTGTTGATGCTAGCTTTGAAAAATTTCAAATTAGGATTGTTAAGTATCATTCCAAACGTAACCCCAGTTTTGGTTGGTTTTGGAATCTGGGCCCTTTACAAGGCACAAATAAATACAGGAATGGTTATTGTTTTTGGGATGACCTTAGGGATTATAGTAGACGATACGGTACACTTTATGAGCAAGTTTTTAAGAGCCAGGCGCGAGTTAGGTTACGATGCCAAACAAGCAGTTGTATATGCCTTTGAAACTGTAGGTAAAGCACTTGTAACCACTACCATTGTTTTATTGGCTGGGTTTGCTGTCCTTTCTACCTCGTCATTTGCGCTAAATAGTTATATGGCCAGAATAACAGTTATCATCATTTTAGCAGCACTAATAATAGATTTTGTCCTGCTACCATCATTGTTAATTCTAACAAGCAGAAAAGAAGCAGTTGTAGCAAAAAACACGGAAAAAGCACAAATAGCTTTCGATAAATAAATTAATAATTAAACATAAAAAAATGAAAAAAATAGTTTTCGCACTAGCAGCATTAATCACGTTTGGAATACATGCACAGTCACCAGAAGCGCGCGGATTAAAAATTGCAAAAGCAGCAGAACAGGCAGATCTAGGGTTTAAAAGCTCTACGGTGAATTTAGAAATGACCCTTAAAAATAAAAATGGTCAAACCAGCCAGCGTTCGTTAACAACAAAAACATTAGAACTTACCGAAGATGGCGATAAATCTCTAATCGTTTTTAATAGCCCTAAAGATGTTAAAGGCACTTCCACGTTAACTTTTACGCATAAAGTGGGATCAGATGATCAATGGTTGTTTTTACCATCAATTAAACGGGTAAAAAGAATTTCGTCTAATAATAAATCTGGGCCTTTTGTAGGAAGTGAGTTTGCTTATGAAGATTTATCATCACAAGAAGTAGAAAAATACAAATACAAGTTTATTGAAGAAAAAGGGAGCCTTTTAACTGTGGAACAAGATCCTGTAGATCCAAAATCGGGATACACAAGACGCCTTGTAACCTATAATAAAGATAAAGGATACCGTTTAGAAAAAATTGAATTTTACGACAGAAAAAATGCGCTATTAAAAACATTAATTTATAGCAATTATAAAGTGTATAAAAATAAGTTTTGGAGAGCATCTAGGTTTGTTATGACAAATCACCAGAGCAAAAAAGAAACCATATTGGAATTTAGCGATTATAATTTTGATGTAAATCTTACAGATGAAGATTTTACTCAAGTTGCTTTAAAAAGAAGTTGAGGTTAGACTAACTCAGGTAAAGCAACGCCATAGACTAGAACTTTCTTAAATGTTCTTCGTTTTTGGTTAATTTGAAAGTAAAGATTGATGCTGGTCTTTTGGTGTTGCTTTTTTAATGAAACAGAATGAATCAAAAAATAATATTTAGTACCATTAGTTTAGTTCTTTTTTTGGGTGCCGTTGCATTACATGCTCAAAATAAAGATAAAAAAATGAATCAGGACTTCGAGTTAGAAGTAGAAGCAGAATACAGGTACTTTTATGATGCCGCTGCATTTAATAATCAAAAAGAGCACTTCCCCTCCATTGCTTTTACACCAGAATATTCATTAAATTGGAACAAGGGTTACGAGCAGTTAAATTTTACGGGATTTTTTAGATTGGATGTTGATGATGAACGCACCCATTGGGATATAAGAGAACTGTATTACCAAAAAGCAAAAAAGGACTGGGAACTAAGCATAGGGCTTAAAAAAGTGTATTGGGGAGTTACCGAGAGCAATCATTTAGTAGATATAATAAACCAAACAGATGCCGTTGAATCGTTTGATGGTGAAGATAAGTTGGGGCAGCCCATGGTACAGTTTACATACACGACCAATAAAATAGGGAGTTTCGATTTCTTTTATTTGCCATACCACAGAAAGCGAACATTTTCTGGAGCAAAAGGGCGCTTAAGGTTTCCAATAGTTATAGATAAAGACGATTTGCAATACGAAAGCGGCGCAGAAGAGTGGCGGCAAGATTTAGCCTTTAGGTGGAAACATTATTTTGGAGCTTTCGATGTGGGGCTTACTCATTTTTATGGTAATGGTAGAGAGCCATTATTTGTTTTCGATCAGCAGGGCAATATCAACGCATTTTATCCAGTAATTAATCAAACGGGGCTGGATTTACAGATTACCAACAATGCATTTTTATGGAAATTGGAGTCTATATACAGAAACGCAAAAGCACAAGATTTTTTTGCTATGGTTGCTGGCTTGGAGTTTACTTTTAGCAATATTGATGGCAACGGACTAGACATTGGCTTATTGGGAGAATATCTTTATGACGAGCGCGATGAGCTGGCCTTAAACGCATTACAAAACGATGTGTTTTTTGGAAGCAGAATTGCCTTTAACGATACCCAGGACACCTCTATTTTAATTGGTGGTATTTCAGATTTAGAATCTAGCAGTAAAATATTTAGTGTAGAAGCTTCCAGACGTTTTGGAAGCAGCTGGACCGCAGAGGTTGAAGCCAGAATTTTTAGTTCTATAGATGCCAACGAATTTATACTATCTAATTTTCAAGAAGACAGCTTTTTAAGATTTAGCCTCTCAAAGTATTTTTAAAACCTACTGTCATCCTATGTTTGTAAAAGGATAGAATTTTAAATAATTAATTTAGACAAATTAATAAAAAAGGAGAAAGAGCAA
>CANMXP010000021.1 GCA_947501845.1 uncultured Flavobacteriaceae bacterium
ACATCCATAACTCGAGGTAATGGGCCTCCTGTTGGGAATCCTCCTGGATTTGGCCTGTCTTCATACTCCAACCATGCATTAACAAACATAGGCAGATTATAAGCTTCTTTTCCTTTTTTCGCTACATGGTTCATGTACGTTGCATACTGCCATGATGTGAATACAAGATCTGTCCAAACACCTGCTCCAAAAACCTCTGTCCAACTTCCTGATTTTTTATAGCCTGTTGAAGCCCATAAAGTTTCTAAATCATTAATTAATGATTTTTTATTTTTAATAAGGTAGTCCATTAATTTTTGTGGTACGGGGCTATTAAATGCTTTTTCAGCTACCTTGGAACGGTCTCGAGAGTCTCCAAGGATACCTACCTCGTTTTCTACCTGTATCATGACCACTGTTCTATGCTCACTATCTACTTTTTTGATATGTTTCATAAGTGCCACAAAAGCTTTTGCATCTGCTTTTAAAGCTTCTTCACTAAACGTAGAAACGACTTCTACACTGCCTTTATCTTTTATCTTTGTTCTTGGGAATCTTTTGTAGTCTTTCTTAAGCCAAAGCGGCACGTAACCAGACATTCCGTTTTTCCATGACCCGAACCACAGTGGAATTAACTTAAGATTTTTTTCTCTTGCTCCTTCGATCATCGCATCTACAATTGAAAAATCGAACTGACCTTCCACAGGTTCTATCATCTGCCAAGAAACTGCTGCTAAAACAGTGTTTACGTTTAGGTCGACCATCTGCTGCCAAATGGAGCCTTTGTACGCCATATCATATGCTGTATCGTTTCCTAAACTTCCATTTACCATGGCGTAGGTTTTTCTGGGGACGTATTTATCCCCTGGTGACATTAATGCGATACTTCCACTAGCGGAATTGGACAGTTCACCTCCCAGCATAAGAAATGGCTTGTTATCTACTATAAGCTGGGTTTTATTGCTGCTTTTTTTAAGATAAGGAATATGCTGCGCATTGGTTACAGCACAAAATGCGAATGAAAAAACAATAAAAGCTATCGTTTTTAAATTTTTGATAAAAGGAGATTTCATAATATATTAATGTTTATCTTTCTATTATTTAGTGACTTTTTGATTTCAAAATACTCTGTTTATTGTCAAGTAAACTTGGATTAACGGCTATAATTTCAAGAGCATCATTATTTTTTGCTACAAGAATAGTTTTACGTTTATTGATAGTAATGGTTTTAATGTACTTGACTTCTCCATCAATCATTAATCCACTTTCTTTGGCTTTAATCAACTTAAATCCACCTTTGGTTTCCCCCTTTAAAAACAAGCCACAAGAGGCGTCATTTCTAGGGGTTTCTACTTCTGAACCATAAAGATTCCCAACCATTATGACATCAATATTTCCATCACCATCTATATCACCTATCAACATATCGTTAACTGAGGAAAATTGTACTTCATTTTCCATTGGTTGCGCTAAAAATCGACCTCCTTTATTTTCAAACAAGGTTGTAGCAAATGTATTTGATTTTAAATGTATTGATTTTTTTAATTGGGCAGCATTAAAAATATCATGTACTGCTGCTTTTCCAAAGGCATCGTAAGTGGGAAATTTTTCTTTTAAAAATGGCATTTGTCTGGACGAACATTCTCTCCCCCTTACTGGCACTAATTTTTTATCATCATAATAGCTTAAAACGATATCATTACTTCCCGATTCATCAAAATCGCTAGCATAAACTTCAAAAGGGGCATCATTGCTAGCTTTATATTTATAATTAAGACCTAAATTTCCTGCAATTATATCTTTATCACCATCATTATCTTTATCAAAAAGACCAAGACTGTACCACCAACCATGCGTGTTTTCAAGTCCATATTCTTCTGTCTTTTCAATAAAATCTTTTCCATGAACGTTTTCAAATACGCGTATTGGCATCCACTCTCCGGTAACAACTAAATCTAAAAAATTATCATCATTAAGATCTACCCATTCGGCATCTGTAACCATTCCCAGTTTTTGCCATATACTATTAATCTTTACTTCAGTTTCATGAAACACAATTTTTCCATTTTCACTTTTATTCTGTAGCAAATAACTTTTTGCTGGTGCTGGGTATTTTCCTGGTACTTGCCTTCCTCCTATAAATAAGTCCTTATCGCCATCATTATCATAATCTACTGCTTTTATACAGGAACCACTTATTGCTATTTTTGGAAGAGCATTCGAAGCTTTTTTAAAGTTTCCCATACCGTCGTTAATATAAAGTCTATCTTGTAAAAAAGAAGCTCCTTGATCATGTTCGTTACCACCACTTACTACATATAAATCTAAATCGTTATCATTATCTACATCTACAAATTCTGACGCTACATCTTCATAGCCAGCTTCTTCGTTCAATAGCCTAGTGTTTGTTTTTGAAAAAGAGCCATGACTATCCTGTACGTATATAGCACCTGACATTGTAGCTGCCCCACCCACATGAATATCATCCAGGCCATCGCCGTTTATATCTCCAACAGCTAAAGAAGGACCTTCATGAGACATTTTATGAGGGAGTAAGCTTTCTCGGGAAAAATCATCAAAATCATTCTCTTTATGCCAGTAATCTAAGCCTTCAACTACAATTTTCGAAAGAATAGACTTAACTGGTTTTACATTTTCTTGTTTAGCTTTTTTGGCTGTTGCATCTTTATAATCCAGAATTAACAATTGATTGGCTTCAACATTTTTTATAACCTGATATTTATTATCTGGCCATATAACCTTAATAGATGCTTTAGATGATGTTCCTAAACCAAAATGCATTTCTCTAGACATGGCAGACATAAAACCTCTTGAAAAATATAATTCTTGAGTTTGTTCTTCTTCTAATGTTGTTATAACAACACGAGCACCTATACCATCTATATTATTAGATGCCCCTTTTAGTCTAACTGACAAATAATACCCGAGTCCTAGTTCTTTTGAATTATTTTTTAATATAAAAGCTTCATCATCTGTATTATTCACAACGACCTCTAAATCACCATCATTATCTAAATCTGCATAAACCGCCCCATTAGAACTCGTTAAGGTTTGATCTCCCCAAATTTTGTTCATTTTGGAAAAATTGAGCCCATCTCTATTTTTAAAGAAAAAATTCTCTTTTTTTCTTGTTGGCATCTTCTCTAAAACATTTGATATGTACTTTTTAGGATCAAATTTTTTCCTATGATGAATAGTATCCTGCTTCTTATTTACATAATTTACAAAATCGTTATTTCTGAAATCTCTTTTTATGCCATTAGAAACAAAAAGGTCTTTAAGTCCGTCATTATCCATGTCAAAAAATAATGGCGCCCAACTCCAATCCGTTCTCGATACGCCTGCTAATTGAGCTATATTATAAAAAATTGGTGTATTGTTCTTATTTAAATACCCTGAGTTTATCTGTAATGCATTGTACATATATTGATGGTGTAAACCAAGATCTACAGCTTCATGAAAACCCTTAGGGTTCATACCGCTCATACTTGTTTTTATATCGTAATTGCTTTCTCCCATCATATCTACCGTCATAATGTCTAACCAACCATCATTGTTGATATCAGACATATCGTTCCCCATGGCAAAAAAGGAAATGTTATTTGTTGCTTCTAAAATTCTATCTGAAAATGTTCCATCCATATTGTTCATGTATAAATGGTCTTTACCCAAGTAATCATTAGAAACATATATATCTGGCCAAGTATCATTATTTACATCACCAATGGCAACACCTAAACCATATTCTAAACGATTATGCATTATTCCTACCTCCTCACTTACATCAGTAAAATAATTATTATCATTTCTGAACAATCTATCATTAGAGACCGTTCCATCCATAGTTAATAATTCTGATATGGCTTTAGTTGCGGGATAGGCTTTTGGATAATGATTTAATAAAAACATATCTAAATCGCCATCTTTATCGTAATCAAAAAAAGTGGCTTGGGTCGAGCAATCTGATATATCCAAGCCGTATTTATTAGATTGTTCTGAAAAAGTTGGTATTTTATAGTCCCCTTTAGCTCCCATATTAATGTAGAGCTTATTCTTTCTTTTTTCTTTTTCTTTATATTTCCCTGAATTAGAAATATAAATATCCATCCATCCATCATTATTTATATCTACAATGGTAACTCCTCCTGAAAACCTTTGCTTATACATGATTCCTGAAAGTCTTGTTGCATCAACAAACTTTAAATTCCCTTGATTTAAAAATAATTTGTGCTGCTTTAAAGTAGACACAAAAAATAAATCTTTTAATCCATCATTATTAAAATCTGAAACGGCTAAACCACTTCCATTATAATAGTACTCATATTGCAGTCCATTATATTTAATATCCTCTTTTAATTCATTAGAAAAATCAATTCCTGTTTCTTCTTTAGAGAGTTTGGTGAAAATGGTTTCATTTTCTGGATTTAATCCGGTAAGTTGATATTTTTTAGTACAACCAAATACTATCACAAACATAAATATACAGATGTACTTCTTTTTTTGCATTTTAAACTCATTTTCAATTAGGTCCTCTTTCTTACAACTAACAAAGGAAACGACTCAAAGTCATTAAAAAAAATGATATTGAGTCGTTTAATAAAAACTAAACTAACTTATCTATTCATATCCAGGGTTTTGAGCCAAACTTGTATTGGCTTGTAATTCGTCATTAGTGATTGGTAAAAAATAACTTTTATCTAGCCACAATCTATTCTCAAAACCAGGATCTAAAACTCCTGGAGTATATGTATAATCATAATTATCCGTATTGTATGCATATACAGTAACATTTGCACCTGGCTTTAACGTACCAGAAATATTAATGATACCCGCTGGGGCTCCCAAAGTCCCCTCTGCAATCATCCATCTTCTGGCGTCATGGTATCTGTGTTCTTCATAAGACAATTCTACCTGACGCTCACGCCTATAAGCTTCTACTAAATCTGACCCCACAGCAGCAATAGCAGGTAAACCAGCTCTATATCTTATTTGGTTTAACCAGGCTCTTGCACCATCCTCGTCTCCAGTTTCTAAACATGCCTCAACGTAATTAAATACGGCTTCGGTATATCTAAAAAATGGCCACGGTATAGATTGAAAATCTGTTTGATCTACGTGTGTTGGATCTGGTTCTGTAAATTTTCTAACATAGTAACCCGTTCTTGTTCCGTTCCAATCTTCTATGGGGCTCTGTCTGGTATCTAACCCAAAATGAGTAGCAACCGATCCGCTACCATTGACTTCATAGGCTCCCGTCTGTACTTGATTTGCAGGGTCTCTGTCTGCTACATCTGCTGTTCTTGGTTTCCAATCTGCACCATCATAAAGTACCGTAGCGTAAAACCTAGGTTCTCTATTTTCATATGGTTGACTATTATGATCTGAGTTGTCCCAATCGAAATCTGTACCATCATCCATAGCATAGGCGTCTATAAGATTTTGAGTTGGTGTATTTCCTGCCCAGTTATGATACCCATTAGGTCCATGAAACAGGCCAAATCTACGACCTCCCCAGTTACTCCCTGCGGCTTCAATAAATTGCCTTTCCCATAATATATCTGCTTCTCCTCCATTTCTGGCTGTAGATACATTAATGTAATTATCTTTTGCTTCATCAAAAGGAACTGGACTTCCTAAACCAAATTTATATCCATTTGTATAATCCAAAACTGCTTTTGCTGCATTTTTTGCTCTATCCCATCTTGCTAGTTGGTCTCCTGATGTATACCCTAATAAATCCTGATTAGCAAAACCAGAAATTAAAGACGAATTAGCAGAAGCTGTTGTAATATCATGAAGGTCGCTTGCGGCATATAATAATATGCGCGCTTTTAGAGACAATGCTGCTGCTCCATTTGCTCTTCCCGACTCTAAATCTTTGCCATCTAATAAATCAAAAGCTTCATCACACTCTGCTACAATAAACTCTACGCATTCATCAAAGGTATTTCTTGGAATATTAAAATCGTCATCTAAAGAAAAAGTTCTATCGGCTATAGGTACCCCTCCATAAAACCTTACTAATTGGTGGTGATAGAATGCTCGCAAAAATTTTGCTTCTCCCAATAACCTATCTTTAAGATTATCATTATTTATATCTCCACCTTCTAATCCTTCTATTGCTAAATTTGTATCTCTAATAGCAGCATATAAATTAGGCCAGTTATTTTCTCCCTTTATCCATCCTACATTAGCAGAATTTGCTCGGGATTCATTTACTACATTTATTCCAGACCCTGCATGTGTATATACAGATTCATCTGTTGTAGAAGACAACATTGCTGTTCCATATCCTCCCTGGCCTAAACCAGTGTAAGCATTAGTTACTGCTGCTTCTGCCAAACCAGCGTCTGTCCATATACTAGATTCTGGAACCTCAGTCAAAGGTGTAATATCAACAAAATCATCGTTGCAACTGGTTGTAAAAAATATCAAAACCAGAACGCATATAAAATTATAATTTTTCATATGTATATTTTTAATTATTTGTTTAAAATGTGATCGTAAACCCTGTATTAATTATTTTTGAATTAGGGTAGTTTCTACCTGAATTATTTGTTCCATTTGGTCCATTCGTTCCTTCAGGGTCAAACGTAGTATTTGATATAGTAAACAAATTAGAACCACTTATATAAAATCTTAAATTTGTAAGACCTATTTTTTCAATAATACTTTCTGGGAAAGCATAACCAAACTCTAGGTTTTTTAACCTTAGATAATTTGTATTCTCTAGCCAATACGTATTATTTTGACTAAAATATTGATCTGCTCTATTTGTTATTCTTGGATGCACAGCACTTGGATTATTTACCGTCCATCTATTATTATATGTGCTCGTAGTATAATTTCCAATTTCTCCTGCTTCCGTAAACGTTAAAAGTATATTACCCCCTGTAGCTCCTTGAAAAAACAAGCTTAGATCAAAATTCTTGTATGATGCATTTAAATTTAATCCTCCTGTAAAAGTTGGGTTAATATTTTTATCGGTTCTAAATCTATCATTAGGGGTTATTGCACCGTCATTATCATAATCTACAAACTTCATATCTCCAGGCCTAAGATTATTTGTAAGTGCAGAATAATCCAATGTTTCTGCATCAATATCAGCTTGTGTAGCAAATACGCCATCATAACCATACACTAAAAAAGATCCTATAGTATTTCCTGTCTGTCTTTGCCATAAAGGAGCGCCTTCTGCTTCGTCATTAAATAATATCTTATTTTTAGCATACCCTCCATTAACACTTACACTGTAGTTAAAATCCCCGATATTGTCACTATATCCTAAATAAAAATCAAAACCTTTATTTTCTACTTCCCCTATGTTTTGTCTAGGCGGCGTAATTCCGCTTAAGCTAGGTAGCGATGCGGTTGGCTGCGTTAAGATTTTAGATCTTTTATTTGAGAACACATCAAACTCTAAGCTTAATTTGTTATTTAAAAACTTTGCTTCGATACCTAAGTTAACATTTCGAGCAACCTCCCAGGTTATAGCACTATTTGGCACTTTAGTTTCAGAAAGCGTAGTGACCTCATTATTATTAACGAAGTAAGAATTAAAACCATAGGTGGCTAAATATTGATTTGCAGGAAAATTTGAATTATCAAATTTATCATTTCCTAGCTGTCCCCAAGATCCTCTTAATTTTAAGAAACTTATAAATGCATTATCTGCTAAGAAATTCTCTTTAGATAATACCCAACCAACAGAAACCCCTGGAAAAAATCCATATCTACTATTTTCAGGAAATAAATATGAACTATCATACCTCCATAAAAATTCTAACAAGTATTTTTCCTGAAAATCATAATTAACACGTCCAAAATAATTTAATCGTGCTGCTCTATCTGACGATCCTCCATTATCTTTTTCGGCATCACCTCCTGCAAATAAATCGTCAATTGCTGGTGATATAAAAAACCTTCTAAAAGCATTGAATTGCTCAAACTCAATAGTTTCCTTGTTTGTTCCTACTAGGAAATTAAAATTATGATCTCCAAAACTACGTTTATACTTAATATTAGCTCCTAGGAAGATATTTAACGTGTTTGCTGTGCTTTGCGTTAAATTAGGCTCTGGTGGTCCTTTTTGGCCAGGTACTAATACTGGCAGGCCATCAGCCCCTAAAGAAGTACCATCCCATCCATATAAGGTCCATGGGGTTGTCCATACCTTTCTATTACTAAAACTTTTATCAATGGCTACAGAGCCTTGTAAAGATAAACCTTCAATCCACGGGACATCTATATCTAAAACGCCATTAGTTTGCAAGTAATCTCTTTTTTCCCTATCGTACCCCGTGGCACTTGTAGTTATTACAACAGGTTGTTGCCCATTTTCAATATCTGGTCCAGGAAGTCCATTTGGCCAATAAGCAACTTCTGTTGGCCTACCCCTTGTTAACATTCTAAAGATATCATTAGTGTTCTCTGTGGGTAAATTTCTTATTTCTTCTCTTCCCATTATTCCTAAACTCACTTTAACATGTTCACTAACTTTTGCATTTAAATTTAATCGTATATCGTATTGTTCGTAGCCAGTTGCTGCATTTTTATAAATAGCATCTTGATTTAGATACCCTAAGGAACTGTAATGTTGTATATTTTCATTACCACCAGACATTTGTATAGTATGCTTTTGCTGTGGAGCTGCCGTTTTAAAGGTTTCATCAAACCAATCGGTATCAGGATGTCCCCAAGGGTCTTGGCCATTTCCAAACAACTCTATATCTTCAGGAGTCCAAGGCGCATTAACTAAGGTTCCTCCAGATTGTGTATAAGATCCAGTTGAGGCAAATCCATTAGTAGCTGCTTGCCATTCGGATGAAGGCAATCCAAAAACCCGTAATTCATTAATTAATTCTGCATATTGTGCAGCATTAGCCATATCTGGTATTTGTGTCGGACTTGCCCAACCTTGATTAAACGAATAGGTAACTTTCGTTTTGCTTATTTTACCTCTTTTTGTTGTTACAAGAATAACCCCGTTTGCTGCACGTGCACCGTATATAGCTGCAGAGGCATCTTTAAGAACAGATACATTTTCTATATCTGCTGGATTAATTCTACTTAAACCTCCATCTCTTTCTGGAATTCCATCTATTACAACTAAGGCTCCAGAATTATTATATGTATTGGTTCCTCTAATTGTAATTTGAGCATCATCAAACCCAGGCTCTGACCCTGCTTGCGTCACAAATAATCCTGAAACTCTACCTGCTAGTGTGTTTGTAAGGTTTACCGATGGTGATTTAACTAACTCTCCTCCTTTAACAGATGCTACCGAACCTGTAACGGTTTCTCTTTTCTGTGTTCCGTACCCAACAATAACGACTTCATCTAAAGCAGCAGAATCTTGCTGCATTTTAATATTTAATTGGGTCTTATCACCTACTACAATTTCTTGTGTAGAATAACCAACGTAAGACACTACCAATGTAGGAGCTCCTCCCTTAAGGTTTATAGTAAAATTTCCATCAAAATCTGTGGTAACACCATTTGTCGTTCCTTTTTCAACAATGCTGGCTCCTGGTAGTGGCATCCCTTGGTCATCAATAACAGTACCACTAACCCTTATCTGTGGCATAGCTATAGTAATTTCATTATCTGGTATAGCTTCTTTCTTAGATTTATAGAGTAATATCTTTCGATTATCTATTTCAAAAGAAGTCTTCGTATCCTTAAATATTCGATCAAGAACACTATCAATGTCTTCTTTAGTGGCATTAATTGATATTTTTCTATCTAAGTTTACTACATTTGTCTTAAAAATAAATTTAAATTTTGAATTTGCCTCAATTTCATCAATGATGGAGGAAACAGTGGCGTTATTTAAAACTAGGGTGATCTTATTTTTTTGTGAATGCACATCAGTGGTTGCTTGTAATGATAGTGCAGTTGTTAAAAGAAAAAGAAGTGACAACTTCATTTTTAAATTAAATTTGTTTACCCAAGGTATAATACCATTGGGATTGAGTGGTTTTTTCATATTTCAAAATATTAGTTTGGTAATTTGTTTTGTAAATAAATTGCCTTATTTAGATTGAGGGATGTTGCTGCATTCCTCAATCTTTTTTTATAAGAGCAATTAAGTAATAAGAAAAAGTTAGTTTACTCCATATAATTTAGTTATTTAGTTAATTAAAATTTGATTATTAATAATTTCATATTCTATTTGATATACTTTATTAAAGTAATTTAGAACCTGTTCTATAGATTCGTTATCTACTTCAATACTCGCATTAAAGCTCTCATTATCTATAAAATCTTTATTATTTATAGTAATTGTAACATTATATAATCGTTCTAATTTTTTTACAATTTCTTTAAACGGCGTATTTCTAAAAACAACCGTTCCGTTCATCCAAGATGTATAAATAGATGTATTAACTCTTTTAGTTATAATATTTCTTCGCTTTTTGTTAAAAGACCCTTTGAAACCAGGCTCTAAAACAACTTCATTTTGTTTATATTCAAGTGTTTTTTGAGAATCCATGCCTACTTTTCCTTCTACTAAAACTACATCTACATTAGAATCTTCTTGATAAGTTTGCACATTAAATTTTGTACCTAAAACTTGTACATTCAACTCTTTTGTATCTACGATAAAAGGATGTGATTGGTCTTTTGCTACATCAAAAAAAGCTTCTCCATTTAGAAAAACTTGCCGATTAAATCCTTTAATAAATTTCACTGGGTATTTTATAGAACTTCCTGAATTTAAAAAGACGCTTGTACCATCAGATAAAATTAAATCAAACCTTTTACCATAGGGTACTGTTAATTTATTGTAAGTTAACTTTTTAGTATCGTCATCATTTGCATAAACCAACTTTCCTCCTTGCTGAGACCCAACCACATTTCCGTTTGCATCTACGACCGTTGAAGTACCATCCTCAGAAATTACTTGAATATTTCCATTTTCAAGCTCTAGAGTTATGAGCTCTTCCTTGGGCACTACTATGTTATTAGCTCCTTTTGCTAAAAAAACATTTCTTAAAAAGCATCCAATAGCAATAAAAAGAATTAATGTGGCAGCATACTTGAATAGTGGTCTCACTCTTTTTTTGTAGACTGGCTTTTTTTCTTTTCTTATTTCTTCAAGCAAGCGCTTTCTTATTTCACTGGGATCTGGGTTGTTCATACTAATAGTAATGGCGTAATGTGTCTTTATAAACTTTTTAAAAATATGATCATTATCGGGATCCGAAACCCAAGTATTAAGTCTATCTAAATCTTTGCCATTAGCATATTTGTTAACAAACTTAATCAATAAAGTCTTAATTTCAGGAGTAATCATCAATCTTAATTTTCTTAATATAATACAAGACAAAATACCAATACCCTAACATTTTATAAAAAAAATTTTTAAATTCGCATTATTTTGCTATTTATATTATCATTTTTCATATAACTTCTAGTCATGGATTTAACAGAAAACAAAACACTTATTAATTCTTTAAGAAAAGGAGAAGAAAAAGCATATATGTTTTTACTGGATAAGTACCATAGGCGATTGTATGCTTACGCATTAACCTTAGTAGATGATCATAGTTTAGCACAAGACATTGTTCAAAATGTATTTTTAAAAACTTGGCAGTATCGCGAAAAACTAAATCATAAATTCACTATTCAGAGTTTTTTGTATAAATCTGTTTATAATGAATTTGTAAATACCTATAAAAAAGATAAAGCCACCATGCTTTTACAAATGAAATATTATGAATCTTTGCATCAGGAAGTTGAAAAAACAGACGAAAAAACTCTAGAAGAAAAAATACGATTGGTTACCAAGGAAGTGGAAAAATTACCTCCTAAATGCAAACAAATTTTTTCACTTAGCAAAAAAGAAGGTCTTACCAATATTGAAATATCAGAATACCTAAATATCTCTATTAAAACTGTTGAGGCTCATATTACCAAGGCGTTTACTATACTTAAAAAGAAGTTAGGTGATAAAACTGAAATTTCCCTTTTTCTATTATTTGGCTTTACGCTTTCGGAAAATCTAAATAAAAACAAACAGACAGCCTAAAGTAAGAGTACCGAATACCGTAGACTATCTGTTCTCAAAAATAAATGCTAATAACTATTAACCTAAATTTTAAATGTTATTACTGGTAGCGTTGAATGATTTGCTACATCTTCCCCTACACTTCCTTGGAAAAAATGAGACAATCCTTTTCTACCATGGGTTGGAACAGCAATCAAATCTGCTCCTATTTTAATTGAGGAATTTAAAATACCATCCTCAACGGTATAATCTGATGTATAATAAACATCATCCATTCTATCTAAATTCCCATCAGCTTTAGTAAAGAAATTAACAGCTAATCTTTCTATTTCTAATGAATTTCTAAACTTATCATTTGGTAAATTCACATAAACCAAATACAACCTAGAACCCATTTTCTCAAACATTTTAATTGCTTTTTGGTAAGTTTCAATAGACTCTTCCGAAAAATCGCTGGCATAAGCAACAACTTCAAAATTAATTTGAGGGAGATCATTTTTAACCACCAATACTGGAATATCTGCATGCCTTACGACACGTTCTGTATTAGAGCCAATAAAAAACTCTTTAACTCCACTGGCACCATGAGATCCCATGACTATAAGATCTGCATCGTACTTCTGTGCTATTTCGTTAACTTCACTAAACACTTTAAAATGTTTAACAATCGGTATAACTTTTATATCTTTTAAATAATCTTTTTTAAGAAAATCTTCAAATCTTTGTTCTGCTAATTTTAAAAAATAGATTATTTTTTGAGGTTCCTCTCCACTAGCCGTAAGCATGACTTCAGACATTTCCAACATATGCAATGCCAATAATTCGGCATTGTTTTTTTTAGCCAATCTAGCAGCTGTTTTTAAAGCATATTCTGAATGTTCTGAAAAATCAATTGGTACAATAATCTTCTTCATAGTTTTGTAGGTTTAAATTTCCTTTTTAAAGGAAAGGTTAATTTAAAAACACCATTTTGCTGAGCATTAAGGTATTTCTTTAGTTAAACTGTCATTGAAAACAATTGGGTATCTGGTTGTTTTCTTTGTAGTAATAAATCGAAAGCCATACAAATATTTCTAACAAATGGCTGACCTTTTTTAGTCACCTCAATGGTATTTGAACCTATATTGAGTAATCCGTCAATTTTCATCTCCTGTAATCGAGTAACAACCTCTGATATTTCGTCAAAATAAAGATTGTTTTCACTCCATGCTGTTTTAAAACGACACATTAAATTAAGGATGTGTTTTCTTATTATTAAGTCTTCTCCATTAAGGATATGCCCTCTGTAAACAGGTAAAATATTATTTTTTAATAAATCATAATACGACTCAATACTTTTAACATTTTGGGCAAATCCATACCAGCTATCGCTAATTGACGATACGCCTAAGCCAATCATAGCCTGAGTTTTTGAGGCCGTATACCCCATAAAATTTCTATGTAAATTCCCATTAGCCATAGACTCATATAATGAATCTGTAGTTAAAGCAAAATGATCCATCCCAATTTCACTGTAACCAACTTCAAAAAGTAATTGTTTTCCCAATTCGTATTGCTGTCTTTTTAATTCGGCAGATGGTAAATCGGAATCATTAAAACCTCTTTGTCCATTACCCTTAATCCATGGCACATGCGCATAGCTATAAAATGCTAATCGATCTGGCAATAATGCTTTTGTTTTTAAAATGGTTTCTTTTACATGCTCTAATGTTTGAAAGGGTAGCCCAAAAATTATATCGTGACCAACCGATGTATAACCTATAGCTCTAGCCATATCGGTTGCACGTTTTACATGTTCAAAAGGCTGGATTCGGTGTATCGCTTTTTGTACCGTTTCATTATAATCTTGAACGCCATAGCTTACCCTTCTAAAACCAACATCATAAAGAACCTGTAAGTGCTCTCTAGTTGTATTATTGGGATGGCCTTCAAAGCTAAATTCGTACGCACTAGCCAGAGTTGAACGTTTTAAAATACCATGAATTAACTGCTGTAAGTTTTCAGGACTAAAAAAAGTTGGTGTACCTCCTCCTAAATGTAATTCTTTTATTATTGGTTTTTCATCAAATAATTCTAAATACAAATCCCATTCTTTTAAAACAGCAGCTATATAAGGAGACTCCACACTGTGTTGTTTTGTAATGCGTTTATTACACCCACAAAACGTACACAAACTCTCGCAATATGGTAAGTGAATATAAAGGCTTATACCTTCTTTTAAATTACTTTCCTTAAAAGATTCTATTAAAGACGACTTCCATTTCTTTAAAGAAAACGTTTCATTATTCCAGTAAGGAACCGTTGGGTAGCTCGTATAACGAGGTCCAGCAATATTATACTTATTTACTAATGAATTTAACATACCTAACATTTGTATTTCAAAAGTACAGTATGTGGAGTTTTAAAAATATGATATATGTCATAGCTAATATTTGCAATTCGATTATTATTCCTTAATTTCACATCACCAAAAAATCAAAAAAAATGAAAAAAATAATTGCCTTATTAGTACTTATTTCTTTAGGAGCAACCGCTTGTAAACAAGAGAAAAAAGAAACTAAAACAGAGACTCCTACCCAGGTAGAAGCCGCAGAAAAATTTGTAGTAAAACCTGAAGCTACTTCTGTTAAATGGACGGCTTACAAGACTAGCGAAAAAAAAGCTGTTGGCGGTGAGTTTACCACTCTAAATTTTGAAAATAAAGAAGGTACAACAGCTCAAGAGGCTTTAAATAATTTAAGCTTCTCGATCCCTGTAAGTAGTCTTATTACCAAAGATGAAAGTCGTGATGCTAAATTAAAAGAGTTTTTCTTTGGTGCCATGTTAGATACTGAGTTTTTAAAAGGCACGATTAAGTATGCTAATGGTACATATATTGCTTCTATTACCATGAATGGTGTAACTAACGATTTACCTTTAGAAGTTAGCATAACAGACGAAAGACGTGTAAGTATGACTGGTACTATGAATCTTAAAGATTGGGATGCTTTAGGTGCTTTAGAATCTATAAACAAAGCATGTTTTGATTTGCACAAAGGTCCTGATGGTGTGAGTAAAACATGGGAGGATGTTGCTATTGAAGTAAGTACCTATCTTCGTAAAAACTAATCAACACACTCTTTTTTAATATTCTAGCTACTTTAACAAGTAGCTTTTTTTATTTAATATTTTAACGATAGCGGTGCGATTCTTCATTTCTCACTTTAACAACGATTTACAATGAACATAATAAACAATAAATTATAAACGATTTGTTGCGTATAAAAACTACCGTTCACTTGGATTTTCGATTGAATTATCACTCACTGGATTTTTTCTAAATGGAAAAACAAATTGACGAATAAATCCTTTCGGAAATTTCACATCTCCCAGCCCTGTGCTTTCAGGCCAAGTTTTCCCCATCGGATAATAAGTTCCAAATATCATATCTATAAAAGGGAAATGTATGGCAAAATTCTTATCGTAAGCCTTGGGATCATCTGAATGATGCCAATGATGATATTGTGGCGTTACAAACACATAACGTAAAAAGCCAAAATTTATACGTGTATTGGCATGAGCTAATACAGCCTGTATTGAAACAATTACAATGTAGGTAGTAAAAACAGAAGCACTAAACCCAAATACATAAAGAGGTAGAAATGAAACAGAGCGAACTACTATTAAATCAACAAAATGAGTTCTAGAGCCAGCTAGCCAATCAATATCTTTTGTAGAATGATGAACTGAATGAAAACGCCATAAATATGGAATTTTGTGAAAAAAGTAATGTCCTATCCATTGAAACAAATCTGAGACAAATAATGCTAGAAATAATTGTGGAATGAACCAAATTCCTTGAACCCATGTTTGAAAGCCTACTAATCCTATGTTCGAAAATGCAACTACAGCTGGTAATTGGATAAGAACTCCAGTAACTTGAATTAATAAATGACTAATAATGAAATAAACCAAATCAGTCCTCCATTCTGCATGAAACTTTGTTTGTTCAAGCCTTTTTGGTAAAAACAATTCCATAGGAATAAAAATAAAAGCAGAAATTAGTATATCTAACAAGAGCCAATCCATTCCAATTGTAAATGATTTTGAATTTATATCTTGATGTTCAGGTAGACCTGAAGCTAAAAAAATTGCAGCTCCAATTATTAAAATTGCAAAAAATCCAAGTTTCGTTTTTTTACTTAAAATGAAACTCGTTAAGGCAAATCCAAAAGATAAAGCAAGAACTATTAAGAATGCCCATTTAATATATAGAGGTTTATATAACTCACGAAAATTGGCAGTGGTTAAATAATCAGGAAAATATGCGCAAATTGTAGCACCAAAGCATACTATTGCTAAGAAGATTGATATATAGCCGCTAATTTTTCCTTCTCCTATTTTAAGTCGTTTGTTTTGAGTCATTATTTTAATGTATCAATCTTTCAATTATTAATTTTCTATTTGCTTAAAACCGTTTCAATAATACCTTACAAAGGCAAAAAATAAACGCCATTGTTACGGCGTTTATTTAATATTATAAGTTTTTCCCAATTTTTAATAGTGTTATTAAAATCAATGGTCTAATAACTTTTCTTCTATTTTTTGCAATATAGGATCATTAGGATCGATTTGCATTCCTTTTTTATAAAATTTTTCTGCATTTTTCATATCTTTTATATCTAAATAAAAATCACTCAAAATAGCATAGTTTAACGCTGTTTTTTCAATCTTAACACATTTAGCCATAACTTTTATTGCCTTTTCGTATCCTCCTCTACTAGCAACAAAACTACCATATCCTCTCATTCCATTGGTAAATTCAGAATCTACCAGATATGACAATTGAAAAAAAGCTTCGCCTCTTTCCATATTTTTTTGAGTAGCCTGAGAGACCATTCCTATATTATTATAGGGGTTAGGGTTTGTGTAATCGGCTTGTAGTGCCTCATAAAATTTATTAGAGGCAGTTTCAAAATCACCTTCACCAAAAAGCGCATTGCCTTCTTGTTTTATTTGTTCAGATAATTGGCGGTCTGTCTTGCTTTTAATGATGTTTAAAGCTTTAAAGTTATTGGCTACAGACACTAGCTTAACGTTATTTTTTTCTACATTAAGCATTACAATTGGCATGTCTTCAAATGTCTTATGATTTGTTGTATTTAAAAACAAAACACCTTCATGTTCGTTAAAAATCCCTTTTTCTGCTCCCTTTCCTATATAAGCAAAAGGAATTAGACCATTATCATCCCAAAACCAAAAAACAGACAAATCTTTTTTCAAGAACTTATCTTGTCCATCTACCCAAAAAATATCCAATGAGAGCGGGTTATACCCACAAAGTTCACAAGTGTAGTTTGATAATCGATTACGCAAATACTTATCCATCGACAAATAGTCAAAAATAAAAATAGGCATGCCATCCTTTAATTCTAACTCATTACTTGCTCCTGCCAGATTAATTTGGTGTATTCCAATATGCTTACGTATTACTTCTATTTCTTTTTTTTTCATTTTCTTTATTTTGTTGGTTTATTGCGGCTAATTTACAAGATACCATATATGCTAAACTACCCTGAATTCAGTGAATTTACTTTACAATAATTTCTTGTATACTGTATATGAATCTCAATTGCTACACTCTACATTATTATAATGACCTGGAGATTATCATATTATAATCTTAATGGCTTTAAAAATATCTTTCTTGTTTTTTTATTTTAAGAAAAAGGGTATGGCTTCGTGTTTGAATATTATACACTATGACCCCAGAGTGTTGTTTTTATTTTATCATATTTTCTAAAAGTAATTTCTCTTCCCCTTTATACCTCCTTATGCCTATTTCTAACTCTTCTGTTATCCAATTTTCGAATTCGTAGAAACTAATATGTCTTTGCTTTTGAGGAATAGTTTCAAAAAAGCCATCTATTAATTTAAGTAGTTTATTTTGATCTTTTTTCTCTGTTATGTAATAGAATTTAATTGAAAAGGGGTAGCTAACCCCTCCACTTCTCATGAAAAATGCATCGACAGATTTGTTATAATTATTTTGGGATTTTGGAAACTCAAAGTGACTTGTAAGCACTTCTCTTAACTGCTCAATTATTTTGGTGTCTTTATACATTAAAGTATTCTCAAATGGCTCAAACGAGGGATCTTCACCATTTTTTATAGTATTAATAAGTTCGATTTGCCGTATGCATTCTATACATTTGCACCTCCTGTCTAAGTTCTTATACTTAGGGGAATACTTTTCCTTAAACTTGATAAACTCTTCATCTGGCAAATCTAGCAATTCATCAAAAGTTATTTTTTGCAATTCTCCAACATTATTTTCTTGATAACATTTATTACAAATTTTAACATTGTAACCTGGGAGTGTTCTCATAATCGGAAAGTTCTTTTTAGCTAATTCGTTCCAAATATGTACACATACTTCCCTGAAACCTTGGCTTCCATGAGTTTCGCATAAAATGATCCCCATTGTTTTTCTCTATCTTTACTTGTTATTTATTCTTAGTTAGAATGTATCTTTTTAAGTACCCTATTTTCTCCAATCATATAAAAATTCATGTTGAAACATAAACTCAACAACGTTGTTCATTTCTTGCTTACGAAGTTCTTCAATTAAGGCTTTATGCAGTGGTTAATTGCTCCATTTACATATATGTATAAATGGAGCAGGCGGCAAGCAATCTATTACAGGTAACCAACCAAAACCTAAATTAAAAACCAAACCTGACCCCATTTTATATATTATTTTTTATTGATTCAATGCTGTAAAATTATAAAATAGTGTATTCACCAGACTACCCTGAATTCAGTGAATTTAATATATTAATCTTGGTACTAATACTTAAAAACTTTGCAAAACTATATCCCCTTAGGAAACTGGACACCTAGTTTCAAAAATTTCACCAGCTCGTAGGTAATATAAGTTTTCTTTATTATTGTTAAATAAACAGCCTTTTTAATGCTATTCGTTTTTTGTTATCAATATTTGTTTAGTCTTTATGAGTCGAATGAAAGTAATTATTGAGACTATCATACCCAATAAAATGGTTAATGGAAAGACAATAAAACCAATTATATTGCCTTCAAGTGGAGAGGTCCATACTAATAGAGGCAGCAAACCTATAATGTAAAATATATGTCTTTCGGAAAAGATGTATAAAAAACTATTATTTCCTTTTACGCCAAATGGATATTCTTTAGAAGTAAAGATGACTGCGTAAATAAGTAATCGAGCCAAGAAGATAGATACTTAGATTAGGATATTACTTGATAAGTATTGGTTCCCCTATATTCTCCAAAACCTTGTTCAATACAAATAAAATAAACTATCATCTGATAGAAAGGGTTTCCCACTATACTTATCAAAAGAAAATATATATATATTTTAATTGGTTCATACTAATTATACATTTGATTTATCCAATTTGTAAACTCTATGACTCGTTCCTTTCCATTCGCCTCTATGTTCTGGTCTCTAATCTTGTCGTAATATTCTAGTTCGTGAATTAGGATTGGTTTTGTTGTTATTTCAGTTTTATGAATTTTTTGAACCGTTTCAATTAATATCTTGATGAAGTTTTCTGTTATTTCTGCACCTTTTTCCATACAAGCATCAAAATCTTCGTCTTCTTCTTGATCGGTATAATTCAATCCAATATTTGAAATCCATTCACCTATCTTTTTCCTTCCTTCTTTGTCTTCTTCATTACCTACAACAATAATTTCATTTTGAAGCCAAAAAGCATAATTCCATTTAGCTTCAGCTTCATCCCAAGCACTACCGATTTCATTCTTAAAGCTAGTATTCGTATTAAATCCAATGGTCAATGTTGGATATCTTGGGTCATCTTCATCATCATACACAAAAAATGAAAATACATAAATATCTTCAAGAGTCTTATCATCTATAGATTTAATAGCTTTTATCCAAGCCTTTAATATGTGTTCTGATATCTGTTTCATTTTTTAACAGAGTTAGCAACTGAATATAAAGTTCTACATACTTCGCGTAATTTATCATATATATGCTGAAGAGGTTTGATTAATTTTAAACGCGTCCAATATCATATCGAGCTGATGATAACTATATTTAGATTTATGACAGCAAATTTATGACTGGAACATGAGTTAAACTAACCCGAATTCAGTGAATTTATTATATTATTTCTCATAACGCCTAGGTTATGGTTAGCATGAGAATTAAGAATATTAAATAATCTCCATTAATAACCTCATCCTTTTATCTATAAAATCAAAAAGACTTGGCAGAATTTATAAACATATTTTGAACCTTGGTTTTGGTATCAAAATCTATATAAATTATAACTTTTTAAGCAGTTATTTTTTAATAAAAATTTTCAACACTAAGCTCTTCAATTACTAAACTTTGAAGTGTTTTTAGTTCTTTATTGTAATTTATATTTTCCCCTTCCTTTTCCTTAAGCTCAGATAGAACTTCAAAAACAAAATTTTCCTCTCCATATTCGTTCCAGTCATTTTGAAGATCCTTATTTCTATGATTCCTAAATTTAAGTTCCATTTTATGCCTGTTCCACTTCGACTCCATATCTAAACTGTAATCAATTAAACTTTTATTATTACAAATACTCATTACTTGAAAAACTCCCATTGGAAATTTCATTTGTTTGTATTCGCTTTTAAGTTCTTTTTTTGTTTTCATTTTTTAAATAAATTCTAATTGTTTTAGCCGAAAATAATGATAGGGTAAAATAAAACGAGCTCGATGATACATCGAGCTCGTTTAAGTTTTTCTTTTGGGGTTTTGTTCTATTTAATCTTTTTTATGCTTTTAAATAAATTAAACATTGATTTAACTCTGGGTTTTGCTGTACGAGAGAAAGAATATATATTTTAAGCTCTTCTAGCTCATAAGGTAGTAAACGCTGTACTGCCTTTTGTACTTCTTTGCAAAACAACGTTGTATCAAAACTAACTTTACCAAGAATAGTTTTGGTATACTCTAGCATTGCTCTTGCCATAATTTGTTTATAAGGTTTATAGGTTTGTAAAAGTAGATTTTTGTAATAGGCTATGTCTTTTCATTAGTGAACTCTAAATTTAATGAAAAATTACATAAGTTTTTTGGTTTAATGTAAATTTAACATTTTAGAAACTATTATCGCCATCTAACAAATCCCCTATACCTCCTAAAATACTTCCTTCACCCTTATTCTTTCCACCACTACGTGGAGCTGATGCTAAAACACGTCCTGCTAACCTACTAAATGGTAATGATTGAATAAAAACGGTACCTGGTCCCTGCAGTTTTGCAAAGAAAAGACCTTCTCCCCCAAAAATGGTATTTTTAATCCCCCCAACAAATTCTATATCGTAATCTACGCCTTGTGTGAAACCAACAATACATCCTGTATCTACTTTTAAAGTTTCACCAGCTAACAACTCTTTTTTAGCCATGGTACCTCCTGCATGAACAAATGCCATACCATCACCTTCCAGTTTTTGCATGATGAAACCTTCTCCACCAAATAAGCCTCTTCCTAATTTTTTCGAAAACTCAATACCTACACTCACTCCTTTGGCTGCACATAAAAAAGCATCTTTTTGACAAATAAACTTCCCGCCAAACGCTGTTAAATCAATTGGCAAAATTTTTCCAGGATATGGAGAAGCAAAAGAAACGTTTCGTTTACCTACCAAATTATTATAAAAAGCAGTCATAAATAAACTCTCACCCGTAAGAATACGTTTTCCAGCTCCTAATATTTTACCTAAAAACCCTGAGTCTTTTTGAGAACCATCACCAAAAATGGTTTCCATTTTTATACCATCGTCCATCATCATAAAACTACCCGCTTCTGCTATAACGCCTTCTTGTGGGTCAAGTTCAATTTCCACATATTGCATTTCTTCTCCGTAAATTCTATAATCAATTTCGTGTGCTGTCATTTTTTATTATTTTTTGTTGATTCGTTAATATGTTGATTTTTTTGAAGTTTTGTTACACTATTTATGACATTCCAATATTTTAAATTTCAAGTTCCAAATACCAAACACGAAACACTGAACACTGGGACTGAACGCTAAACTATTGCTTCACTTTAATACTCCATTCAAAATTAAAAGTTGAGACTTCTACCTCTTCTTCATTGACACCTATAGATTTGACCCAAATAGTTTGTCCTTCTCCCGTTTCTATTGCTTCTTTTATAGCAGCATCTATAAGATGACCATCATTACAAGTAAACGTTATTCTACCAGTTGCCTTTTTAGTAAATATGGCCTTATTTGAGGTTACTAACATGGAAATATGTTTACCTGATGCTTTAATTTTAGAAATCATCAAAGCACCCGTAGAAAATTCGGCCGCCATACCCTGTACAGCCCAAAACATAGATTTAAATGGGTTTTGATTTATCCATCTATACTTAATCGATACGATGCATTTAGAGTCATCAATATGTTTTGTTCTAACCCCGCAAAAATAGGCTGCAGGTAATTTAAATATTATGAAAGTATTTAGCTTTCTGGGTGTTATATTCATTATGTACCAGTTTATTTTTTTACTAAGTTATAAAATTATTAGTCAGTATTAAATGTTAATATTATGTTAAAATTAAGTACTATGCGTAACATAATACCTTCTTTTAGACATATATTTGTATAAGAAACTATTATATGATTTAAAATCATGCTAGACAATCATCAAAAAAACATCGCCACATTTATTCATTTATCAACCTTTAGCAGGTTTATAATTCCATTTGGAAACTTTATTGGTCCTATTATTCTTTGGGTAGCCAATAAAGATAAATCTGAGTTTATAGACACACATGGTAAACAAGCTATTAATTTTCAAATTAGTATTTTACTATATGCACTAATTTTAGGGACTTTAACTATTCCATTTTTTATTTTTAAAATCTTTAATGGTATTGATTTTATAGATTTTCATGGGTTTAATGATTTCCATATTAATATTGGCAAGCCTTCTCCCCTACTTTATATTGGCGGCGGTTTAGGTGCTTTAGCTATTATAGGCTTCATTCTAGAACTTGTTTTTATTATCAACGCTAGTTTAAAAGCCAGAGATGGCGAACTTTATAAATATCCATTAACCATCAACTTTTTAAAATAATACATACTGAATTAGTTTCAGTTATTTCATCAAAAATCAATCAAAAAATGAACAGTTTCTTAATGTTAAAACGCTTTAGAATATGAAGATAGAAAACACAAAAGCACAAATGCGTAAAGGTGTATTAGAATTTTGCATACTTTCTGTCTTAAAGGACGATGATGCCTATGTAGCCGAAATTTTAAGCACGCTTAAAGACGCCAAGTTGCTTGTGGTAGAAGGTACTATTTACCCGCTACTTACCCGACTTAAAAATGCAGGACTCTTAAACTACAGATGGGAAGAGTCGACCTCTGGACCGCCAAGGAAATATTATGGGTTAACAGAAACTGGAAAATTGTTTCTTAAAGAATTGAATACAACCTGGAGCGAATTGCAAAACGCAGTAAATATAGTAACAAGCCAAAAAACAACAAAAAAATGAATAAAACTGTCAACATAAATTTAGCTGGTATATTTTTTCATATTGATGAAGATGCATACTTAAAATTACAACGCTATCTTGAGGCTATAAAACGTTCATTTACAGATTCTCAAGGACGTTCTGAAATTATATCAGATATTGAGGCACGCATTGCAGAACTTTTTAATGAGCGTATCCAAAACAATAAAGAGGTTATACGTATTAAAGAGGTAGACGAAGTTATTTCAATCATGGGACAACCAGAAGATTATTTGGTTGATGATGAAATTTTTGAGGATGAGCCTCAAACATCTTACACGCGTAAAACATCACCTTCAAAAAAACTATTCAGAGATACGAACAACTCTTATATTGGTGGGGTATCTTCTGGGTTAGGGCATTATTTTGGTATTGACGCTATTTGGATTCGTTTAGCTTGGATCATATTGTTTAGCGCAGCTGGAACAGGTATTTTACTTTACATTTTACTATGGGTTTTAGTACCAGAAGCAAAAACAACAGCAGAGAAAATAATGATGACAGGAGAACCTGTTAACATTAGCAACATTGAAAAAAAAATTAAGGACGGTTTTGAAAACGTAACAGATGTTGCTAAAAATGTTACCGATTCGGTGGGAGCTGCAGCTAAAAATGTTTCGGACTCTGTTTCAAACGCAGCCAAAAATGTAGATTTTCAGAAACAAGGCAACAAGATTAAATCCAGTTCTAAAACATTTTTTGATACACTTGGAGAGGTTATCATGTTCTTCCTTAAGGTATTTGCAAAATTTATTGGTGTTATACTTATGTTTGCTGGAGCCATAGCCATTATATGCTTAATAATTGCATTGTTCTCCTTGAGCGTTTTTAATGTTATTCACATTCCTGGTCTTGATCTGGTAGATGTTCTTAATGCAGGAAACACACCTGTTTGGTTAGTATCTCTATTCATCTTTTTTACAGTTGGGATTCCTTTCTTTTTTCTGTTCTATCTAGGATTAAAAATACTGATAAACAACTTAAAGTCGATTGGTAACATTGCTAAATTCACATTGTTAGGCTTGTGGATAATAGGTTCTATTGGTCTGGTTGTTATGGGACTAAGACAAGCGAGTGAACATACTTTTAATGAACGTGTTATTGTAAAACAGGAATTAAATATAGCTGCTAATGATACTTTAAGAGTCAAAATGACAGAAAACGATCTTTATATGAATAATCACTATAGAAGCGACTCCTTTAAGGTATTAAATAATGAAAATGGAGAAAAAACGCTTTATAGGTCAGACATAAGAATTATAGTTAAACACACTAACGATACCTTAGCGAAAATAGGTATCGAGAAAAGTGCCGACGGAAGTAATTATGAAAAAGCTATTAAACGTGCTAAAAATATAAACTATAACTATACTTTTAATGGGAGCGAATTATTATTAGATTCTTATTTATCAACACTTTCTGAAAATAAATTTAGTGACCAAGAGATTGCTATTATTCTCTATTTACCAGAAGGAAGTATTGTTAATTTTAGTAATAGCACCAAATCATTTTTAAATTATAGAACCTATAACGGAAATATTGTATCGTCAGGTGATGCCAATCACTATTTACAAATCATAGACGGTGGTATTAAATGTTTGGATTGTCCAGTTGAAGAACCTTATAAAGTAGAAATTGATGTTCATGACGATAAATCCAGTGTCAAAATAGACAGTACTGGCTTAGAAATAAAAGATGATGATGTCAATATAAAAGTAAACGGAAAGGGTGTTACAGGAGAAGATGATGCTGTTGAAGTTAAAATAGATTCAGAAGGTATCAATATAAAATCAAAAGACAATTAACAATTCATCTATAAAAACATACAATTCAGACAGTTAAATTACTAATCAACTATATTTAATTAGATCTTTGAATAATAAAAATCATCAATCAAAAAGCGAACAATTATGACAACACTCGTAAAATTTATTTTAGCAACTATTTTAAGCTTAACACTCTTATCATGCAACTTCGATATGAATTTCAGTACTGGAGTTAGCGGAAACGGAAATGTTATAACTGAAGAAAGAACCATTAACGAGCCTTTTTCAACTATTAAAGCTACTGAAGGTTTAGATGTACATTTAACACAAAGCGATAGCGAAGCTATTACGGTTGAAGCTGATGAAAATTTACACGACCTTATTATGGTAGAAGTTGAAAATGGTGTTTTAAAAATACATACCAAAAAAAGCATAGGTCGCGCTAAGTCTAAAAAAGTCTTGGTAAGTTTTAAAGATATTTCAAGTATTATATCTACTAGCGGAAGCGATGTATACTCCACAAATGTTATAACTACCGAAAATTTAGATCTTATGTCGACCAGTGGCAGCGATATGAAACTTGAAGTCGATACTTCTGTATTGAATTGCAAATCTACAAGTGGTAGTGACTTACGGTTATCTGGAAAAACAATAAAACTTATCGCAGAAGCCACTAGTGGTAGTGATATTAAGGCAGCCGATTTAATGGCAGAATCCAGCCAAGTAAAAGCAACAAGTGGTGCCGATATTACGGTAAACACATCTAAAGAACTCACTGCAAAAGCTACAAGTGGTGGCGATATAAAATATTATGGAAATCCAGAAAAAGTAGATACAAGCAATAACTCTTCTGGTAGTGTAAAAAAACAATAGATTTAATCAACCAAACCACTATACTTTAAAACCATTTCAAATCTTAAAAAGTTTGAAATGGTTTTTTCATTTGTATATCATTTAACTAATCAAATTAAAACCCAATAGCAGCACCTCCATCAACGGGCAACAGTACCCCGTTGACATAAGATGAGGCATCAGATCCTAAATAAATAGCAGCGTTGCCAATAGCTTCTGGTTCCCCAAATTCAATAAACGGAATTCTATTCAAAATTTTAGTTTTTCTGTCTATGTCATTGTCTAACGCTTTATGCAGCATTTTAGACTCTATCCATCCTGGAGCTATCGCGTTAACCCGAATACCATCAAGAGCATAATCGGCTAAAAGACCTCTCATTAAACCCAACATTCCTGTTTTAGCTGTTGTGTAAGCCACTACTTGCGTCATTGCCATGATACCCGTCATAGAGCTAATCATAATTATTGCTCCCTTAATTCCATTTCTCTTCATAGATGCCATGACTTCTCTACTCAAAGTAAAAGAACTCAATAGATGGGTTTGAATGACGTTAAGAAAGGCCTCATCTGAGGTTTCAGATACATGTGCCTTGAGGTGAATTCCAGCATTATTTATTAGAATATGAATGGGACCGTGTTCTTTTTCAATCCTAGTGATTAATTCTTTAATTCCAGCTTGATTTGTTATATCGAAAACATAGTATAATGAATTAATTCCTAAAGTTTCACAAGCATTTTGTAATGTCGTTTCTGTTCGTCCTAAAATAACAACTTTAGCACCTGCTTCAATATAGGCTTTCGCGATTCCTAAACCAATTCCCGAACCGCCGCCTGTAATGATAGCCGTTTTATTTGAAAGGCTAAACTGTGATATGTTCATTTTATTAAATTAACTGGGTAAACAACCTGGTTCCAGATTATTAAACCTTTTATAAGCCAACTGAAATTCTTGATGTAGCAATGCTTCCGACTTAGTCGGGCTACCATTAGCTACCGAAATAATACATGCTTCTAAGCTTTTAGATACTTCATTTATAGTCTCCTTCCCTTCTAAAATTGTTCCTGCATTAATATCCATATCTTCTTCAAGATTTTTATATGTTTGCGGGTTTGCACATATTTTTATTACTGGAGAAACAGCAGAACCAACAACAGAACCTCGTCCTGTTGAAAATAAAACAACATGTGCTCCACACGCTATTAATTCGGTTATTTCTACATTATCATTTGCGTTTGGCCATCCAAACATTGGTATGCCGTCTGGCACGACATCTAGTAAATATAATCCGTTAGTAGGTGGCTGTATAGCAGGCTTAATAATACCATTAATTTGAGCGTTTCCACTTTTACTATAGGCGCCCATAGATTTTTCTTCAATGGTTGTTAATCCTCCTCTAGCATTGCCATTTGAAAAGCTTCCAAATCCCATGTTTTGATAATATGTTTTTGCCTTTTCTACTGTTTTTATAAGTTGTTCCGCAAGTTCAGGACTCGCAGCCCTTTCTGCCATAATATGTTCACAACCTATAAGCTCTCCTGTTTCTTCAAAAATAGCTGTTACCCCTCGCTTTAGTAAACTATCAAATGTGCTTCCTATTACTGGATTTGCTGTAATTCCACTAGTACCATCAGATCCACCGCAAATAGTACCCACCACCAACTCGTTCTCCAACATTGGCACAGTAGGCATTTTATTAAGGGTAATTAACTTCTCTTTAATCCATTTTTTTCCTATTTCAATAGACGTTTTACTTCCCTTTGATTCCTGAATGATAATGGTTTTAACTGCACGACCTGAATCTTGAACGGCACCGTACAAACCTTCTATATCTAAATTTTCGCACCCTAATGAAACAATAAGCACAGCTCCAACATTAGTATGTGTACAAAGAGCTTTCATCATAGAATTAGCATAAGTATTTGGAGCGCAACCATGAAAACCTATAACGTGTACACCTTTATCTCTATACTTATATTGAATTTCACGAGCTACATGATGCGCACACTCTACTGTATAAGCTACTAATATGTAATTTCGAATACCTTTTTTACCGTTTTTTCTTAAATATCCCTTTAGCATTATTTTGTAAATTGTTTCATATAGAGGCTTTCCATATTTTGGGTATGTACATGGCTCCCTTTTGATATATTTTTGGTAGCACTTCCTATAGGTACACCATACTTAATGATAGGTTCTCCTTTTTCAATAGTTTTCAAAGCTATTTTATGGCCAAAATAAATAGTATCTATTAATTGAATATCATGACCATTAAAATGAATAATTTCTCTCATTTTAAGATCCGATAAAGCAACACATACATTATCTAATTTATGCAAACAAACAACTTTATTACTACTCATAACTACATAATACCAAATGTTTCAAATGCTTCTAGAGTACTCATACCGTTTTCTAATGCTTTTTGAACTGTCTTTTCTCCCCTTGCTTTTTCTAAAGCTAACGCGAAAGCTTCCTCTACGGCATCAGCTGGAACTATAATTACACCATCTCGATCCCCATAAACAACATCTCCAGGAGACACAGAAATACCTCCAAATTCAATAGGCAATCCATAATCTATAACTTTACCACGAGGCCCTTGGTCTTGCGCAAAAGTACCTGCTGAAAAAGTCGGAAAATTAAGTCTTAGTATTTCATTAGTGTCTCTTGAAAACCCATTAACCACGGCTCCTGAAGACTCTAACTTCGTAGCCCTTGTACTCATTAATCCTCCCCACAATGCATAATTGTATGAAGAACCAGAACAAATATAAACCTCATTTTTTTTAAGACTGTCTAAAGCTTCAAACATAATACCAAATGGTTTTGCCATAATTGGGTTCGCTGTCCCTTCCAATTTTTCGGCAAATACATCTGCTTCCAGTACAGTCATTGCTCTACCTATTACTACCATATCTGGGTTTAAAGGTTTTATTTGTTGAGGCAAAAATTGGTGTAAAAGCCCCATTTTATCCATAACATCACCAACTAAAGCGACAAAAAGTTCATGCTTTGCTAGTTGAAATAATTCATCATCGTCTTTCCAAAGATTCATATATAAATATAGTTTATTAAAATCTAACTTTCTTTTAAATCATGTCTTAACCATGAACGCTCTATTTCTTCAATAGTACGCCCTTTAGTTTCTGGCATTAAAAATTTAGCTACTAGGAACAATAAAATTAATTCTGCTGCGAAAAAGAAATATATGGTTCCTTTTGGAGTTGCCGCTTCTATTACTGGAAAAACCTGAGCTATCAAAGCACTGGTAACCCAAATACAAACGGTTGCTAAAGCTATCGCCTTGCCTCTAACTTGATTAGGGAAAATTTCTGAGATTACCACAAATTTAATAGGTCCAATGGCACAGGCAAAAAAGGCTACAAAGGCATTTATAGCAATAACAATTGGCCAACCTGTAATATCATTCATGAACATAAAACCAATAACTATATGAGAGAAAAATGCACCTATTGCACCTACTGTTAGTAGCTTTTTTCTTCCTGAAGAATCTACAAAACCCAATGCAAAAATTGTTGCCACGAAATTAACTATAGCTATTGAAGCAAACCCACCTAAAGAGCTCCCTAAATTGAAGCCTGCACTTTCAAATATCTGCGGGCCATAATAAAATACCACAGATACACCACAAGCTTCTGAAAGTACACAAAGAAGTACTGCTAAAATTAATGGTCTTTTTAAGCACTTACCGAACAAATCGGAAAATCTCACCTGACCTTCATCTTTCATAGTTTCTTCAATTTCCTGTCTAACTTCTTTTGCTTTCTTACTGCCGTTTATTCTTGTTAAAATAACCTCTGCTACTTCACCTTTATTTTTTTTAACTAACCACCTTGGGCTTTCTGGAATAAAACACACACACACTAAAAACAATACACCAGGAATAGCTTCTGCCATAAACATAGCACGCCAATTTTCATCCACAGCAAATGATTTCAAAAAAGGAGAAATAGATGTTGCTTTGGCATTAGATTCGGCAAAACTAAAAATGCCCCAATTAGCAAATACGCACATTATTATACCTATTGTAATGGTTAACTGAAAAAGAGTAACCATTCTTCCTCTTATCTTTTCTGGTGAAACTTCAGAAATGTATAGCGGACATACCATAGTGGCAGCTCCAATACCTAAACCACCAATGAGTCTTGCTATTATTAAGTCAACAGCACTTATAGCTAACCCACACCAAGTTGCTGATATAAAAATTAAAACGGCAGTAATCATTAACGTTTTTTTACGCCCGTATGAATCGGATAGAAGCCCTGCAATTCCAGACCCTATAGCACACCCCCAAAGCACACAACTTACGTAAAACCCTAATTGTGAATTAGAAAAGTTGAACTGTTCTACTACCTGAGAATTTGTCCCCGATACAACCACAGCATCATACCCAAACAATAACCCTCCACTGGCAGCTACAATACAAATGAACCATAAATATAAAGTCGATTTTTTGTTCTGGACTGACAATGTGTTTTGACTCATATTCAGTTTACAATTACACGGTTGGTTATTTTTCAATAGTTTTATCAAAAACTGTTAATAGTATTTACTATCCAAAGTTTAGCTATATTTTGACAATCATATAATACAAAAGTAAAAAACTCATACTTCAATAATCAACCTTTTATATCAATTAATTACACTAAACTATCTTAAAATCAATTATTATATATTTATTTTTGAATAAAAAATACAATTATATTGAAATCACAATTCATTCAAGCACCTAAACAAGGAAATACGTCATTATATATAGCTAATGAAATCGTCCCTTTTTTTTATAACCCTTTTCACTATCATCATAAATTAGAACTAACTTATATTATAAAAAGTACAGGAACCAGATTTATAGGTAATAATATGTCTGGATTTAAACCTGGAGAACTTGTATTGGTAGGACCAATGCTTGCTCATTGTTGGAAAAATGATACTAAATATTTTTCTAATAATTCCGTTTTAAAAGCTCAGGCTTTTGTGGCTCATTTTGACCTAAACTTTGCGGGGAAGTTGTTTTGGGAAATGCCTGAAATGCATAGCATAAAAAAGCTGCTTTTAGAATCTAATAGGGGTATTTTATTTAGTAATGAAACAACAAAACTTATAGTCAATAAATTGATGCATCTTGAACATCTTAAAGACTCTAAAAAAATAATTGAGTTTATAGATATATTAAGAATTTTGAGTTTAGATAATCGTAAACAAATATTAAGTTCAGCATTTGTAAATCAAACTATTAATGATAAAAACCTTACTAGACTCAATAACGTAATTAACTATATTTCCAACAATTTTACCGAAGAAATATCTATCGACCAGCTTTCTAATATAGCACATTTAACTCCAAATGCCTTTTGTAGATATTTTAAAAAACACACTCGTAAAACATTTAAAACTTTTTTAAATGAATTGCGTATTGACTATGCATGTAGATTAATGCAGGAAAAACAAATGAGTATTGCTGAAATTGGATTTACTTCTGGTTTTAATAATACTTCCCATTTTATTAGAACATTTAAGAAAATTAAGGGGATTTTGCCCTTAAAATATAAAGTAGCTATTAAAAACATCTAACAGAACTGTTGATACATATTTTCTCAATTAATAGCCTACTTATTTAATTTTTGAATTTAAAATGTATCTTTAGTCTACTTTAATAAAAGCCAAATGACTCAAAAAAATAATATAATTACCAACTCTGTACTTCTTATACTTGTAATAACATCACTTTTAAATTGTAAAAACCCTAAAACTAAAGTTCTCAATAGTACAAGCTTTGCTGATGATATAAAAAAACTTGCCGTTATAAATGACTTACAAGTTTTAGAACACGGTAATGCTGCTATTGCTTTTTCAGGTAGCTACCAAGCTAAAGTATTTACAAGCTCTTCTAATGGTTTGAATGGCAAATCTTATGGTTACATTAATTGGAAATTGTTTGATGAAGGCCTCCATGAACATACCATGTCTAAATTAGGTGGAGAGAGCAGATTGTGGTTTGGTCCCGAGTTTGGTAAATATTCTGTTTTTTTTGATGAAGGGATAAAACGAGAGATTGAAAACATGAAAATTTCTCCCGATTTAGACTCTAAAAAGTTTTCTTTGATTGAAAAGGACAAATTATCTGCAACATATGGAGCCGATTTACAAATAAGAAATAATTACGGTTATATTTTTAATATTAATGCCAAGCGAAAAATTTCACTTTTAACGAAATCTCAAATTGAAAACGATTTAAATATTGTTTTAAACAACCATACTTCTTTTGTTGGGTTTAGTGCTGAAACAAATGTGGAAAATTTAGGAGAACAATGGCGTAAAGAAAATGGTCTTCTATGCATTTGGGAATTAGGATGTATGCTTACGAGTCCTGATAATCGAGTGATTATACCTATTCAAAAAGAAACCGATTCGGTTACTGGGTACTTTACTCCTGTAACTTCAGACAGGTTAGTTACAAAAGATCGTGTCGTTTTTTATAAAGCTGATGCAGATGGGGTAAATAAGATTGGTGTAAAATCAGATTTATCTAAAAATATCATGGGTAGTTATTCTGAAAAAAACAATCTTTTGAATATTGTAAAATTCACTTTTAAAAACGATTCTTTGTATGTAAACTCATTACCTAAAAATGATACGCCTTACGATGGCGATGTAACTAATATTTTTAATGGTGAAGTTAATGAACCCCTAGATAGAAACTGGCCATTTTATGAGTTTGAAACATCATCTAGCGCAAAAGAACTTAATACAAATGAAACGATGTACCATAAACATACAACTTATCATTTTGAAGGTTCTTTTGAAGATCTGAATGCGATTAGTCTAGAAGTGCTCGGTGTTAATTTGAGTCATATTCCTAAGTTTTAAACCCATGGCTATTAATTGTTAAACATTTAAATTTATACTTGATAAACAAACCCGAGCAAACTCATATAGCAGCGTATGTATCAGATTGAAACTATAAAATAGGTTTTATTCTTATATTTTTCCATCCCATAGTAAATTGCTTTTTACCTTTCATTCCATGTATTTGTAAGGCTATAAAACCTTTGGGGTGTGTTTTATATACTTCCTCATTAATAACATCATCTATTTGATGTCCATTCAAAAAAGTTTGTATCCTTGGCCCTTTTGCGACTATACGGATTTTGTTCCACCCTTCAGAAATATAAAAGTCATGACTGTTTTTTACTTTTTCTTCCGAAGAAAGGAAGCCTATTCCCATAGCTTCACCATAAATTAAACCTGTTGTCACCTTGCCTTCTCCCATTTTACGTCTAATCTCAAGCTGCGGTCCCCATACGCGCCCAGCTCTAAAAAGACTATGATCTTTCTCTGTAACAGGCCGTGCCGAAGATCTAAATTGTATGCCTTGATTCGTAATATCATCTACCATAACATCACACTCAAATTCGAAATCATCAAATTCCTGCAATGAACATAGGAAAGAATTTTGGCTTTCTGGAGTTGTTCTTCCTATAATAGCTCCGTTTTCAACTCTATACTTATGTGATCCATTCATATGCACCCAACCATCTAGCGTTTTACCATCGAAAAGTGATATCCAGCCTTGATTACCTTGATTATCCTTTTTTCCTTGTAAATCTGCCTTAGTGGCATTCAAATAGTTATCAGGGAGTGCAAACGCCATAACATGATCACTAGATGGCGTACCGTTTTTACCACCTCCACCAGCAACAATAACAACATATTGTTTACCATCTTTCATATAAATAGTCGGCGTTGCATACCCCCCAGCAGGGAGCTTATACTCCCATAATAATTTTCCTCGGCTTTTTTCAAAAGCTCTAATCTTTTCATCGGCCGTAGCTGCAATAAAAATAACACCACCAGAAGTAGCTACTGCTCCTCCATAATTCATTGTACCCGTATTACGTATGCCTTGTTTTACAAGTTCAGGATATTCACCTAAAGGTTTTCTCCAAACAAAATTACCCGTTGTTAAATCTATCCCATTTAAAGTTCCCCAAGGTGGAGCAACTCCAGGATATCCTTGGTGGTCTAAAAAATTTGCATAACCCGCATGGTGGTATCTTACCTCTCCTTCATTAGTTGTAATATCATCTTTTACAACCTTATCACTAGACAAATAATCAACCAATAAAACAAATTCTTCTTTCTTAAACTGAGGAAACGCAGGCATGATATTTCGTCCATTTTTAATAACCTCGGTAAGTTCCTCCTTTGATTTTTCTAGATTTAACAAACTAGGATATACAGGTGGTGTACCTTGCCTTTCAATACCATGACAAGATGCACAATTTTGCACATACAACTGACGACCTTGTTGAAGTTTTGATAGCTTCTTTTTATTCTTTGAACCTTTTATTTTTTTCATCTTTAGAATAGAAGCACCATTATTAGAATTCACATACAAAATATTAGAGTAAGGATCAAAAGACCCGCCTTGCCATTCAACACCTCCTAGTGTACCAGGAGCAGAAATAGTGCCTATTTCTGAAGGCGGTTCGTATAAAACTCCAGGTATTAACTTTGAAAACTTTTTAAGTGCAGCCGCTCTTGCTTCAGGAGACACATTTGTTAAATTAGTCTCAGTCATTCCCAAATGGGTTAATGGTAGTGGTTTAATAGGTATTGGCTGTGTAGGAGAAGCCTCCTCTCCTTCAAGAGTTGAAACAGGTACTTCCATTTCTTCTACAGGAAAAATTGGTTCTCCTGTTTCACGATCTAAAACAAAGGTAAGTCCCATTTTTGTTAATTGTACAACGGCATCCTTTTGCTTCCCTTCATCCCTTATGGATACTAATATGGGGGCAGATGGATTATCATAATCCCATAAATCATGGTGTACGGTTTGATAATGCCAAACACGCTCCCCCGTTTCAGCATTTAAAGCTAACACACAATTACCAAATAAGTTTTGTCCTTTTCTATGACCTCCATAGAAATCGTATGCTGGTGAGCCTGTTGCACAAAACACCCAGCCTCTTTTTTCATCCAAAGTAAACCCTCCCCAGGCATTGGCCCCTCCATAAGTTTCTCCTTCTACAAACTCCCAAGTGTCATAACCAAACTCGCCTTCTTTTGGTATGGTGTGAAATATCCATTTGAATTGCCCAGTAACAGCATCAAAGGCTCTAATATGGCCTGGTGTAGATTTATAGCCTTCTGGAACTCTAGATGCCACTATTAATGTATTTTTATATACAATTCCAGGCGATGTAACTTCAATGGAAGCTTTACCTAATTCCATATCCAAATGTTCTCGCAAATCAATAAAACCTTTGCCATTTGAGCCAAAAGATTCTATAAGTTCTCCCGTTTTTGCATTAATTGCATAGACTCTATTTTTAACATAATGGAATATGCGACGGTCTGTACCATCTTCTGATTGCCAATAAGTAACCCCTCGACTTCTACCTCTAAAAACCTTTCTGTCTTTATTATATTTTGAAGATTCGAAAACCCAAGCTCCTTTACCTGTAGTGGCATCCAAAGCAATAGCTTTTAAAGTTGATGTAGAAAAATATAATAAACCATCAATCATAATGGGGTTACACTGCATGGATGAGCGCTCACTTGCATCTCCTGTACGATATTGCCAGGCAAGTTCTAATTTATGAACATTGGCTGCATGAATTTGAGATAACTCTGCAAACTGATTTCCTTTTTTATCACCTCGGTATACATTCCAGTCTACATAATTTGTTTTATGTATCGAATCTGTTTTGTGTGCAACATTACTATTATGCTTTGGCTTTTCTTTTTTTTCAAAACAACCTACCATAAAAAGAATTGGTAATATAACTAGGCACCTTGCAATTATATAATACAACTTTGACATATAAACAATATGATTTTGACACATAAAACTGTGAATTTTAATTCAACCCTACAGGAAATAGTTTCGCTATTTAAATACAAAAATAATTCAAATACCTAGAAGAAAAAGGACTGTCTTTTAGCCAAAATAGACTTTATTATATCATAAAATCTTCTATTTATTAAATTCAATGATAAATTAGTATCTTTCAAGACACAATTAGCTAAAACTTCGCTGCCTCTTAAAAATTCGCTATACTAAATGAAATCAGCCTTACAAAAATCGCCCATACCAAAAAGTCAGGTCTATGTAGTTGAAGTACTAAAACAGCCTTTTTTTGATCCTAATTGGCATTTTCATTCAGAATATCAGCTTTTTATTGTTTTAAAAGGAAATGGGACACGATTCATTGGTGACAACATAGAACAGTATAAAGAAGGAAGTGTCACCTTTACTGGTCCTAATTTACCTCACCTTTGGCGTAGTGATTTCGAAACCCCACAAGATTGGTCTGAAGGCATTGTTGTATATTTTCATGAAGATTTTATAAGCAACAATTTTTTAAATAAAGTAGAATTCATAAAATTAAAACAATTTTTAAAGCTAAGTTTACGCGGAATATCAGTTAAAGGCAAAACATTAGAAGCTGTAAAAAAAATGCTTTTAAATCTTCCATATTTAGAAGGCTTTGATGGTGTTTTAGAATTACTAAATATATTAAACTATCTTTCTAAAAGTACTGAAATAGAAACTCTGGCCAGCGTCGGTTATACCAATTCGTTAAAAGAAGGAGATTCAGAACGAATGAATAACGTTTATACCTATATTATAAAACACTTTAAACGAAGAATTGTTCTTTCTGAGTTGGCAGAATTAACAAATATGACTCCAACTTCGTTTAGTCGTTATTTTAAAATGCATTCTAATAAAACATTCTCTAGTTTTGTTAGTGAAATAAGAATTGGTCATGCTTGTAAACTGCTTATCGAAAAAAAAATGAATGCTTCCCAAGCATGTTATGCTAGTGGGTTTAGAACCTTGTCTAATTTCAATAGGCAGTTTAAATATATAACTAAAAGGTCTCCAATAGAATATAAAAAAGAATATGGTGCTTAGGTCTTTAAATTTGATTGTTTTTTATACTTATTTACTTTTCTTTTTTCCCCTTATTTAGATGCAACTGCTTATCATTTCAACTCATATTTAATATTATATAAAATGAGTACGAATGACAAGAAATAGTCACTTATAGGTAATTTAGAGATAGCTATTCTATATTACTATTGTTTTATTTGTAAATTATTAGTCTCCTTAAAAAAACTTAGGAGTACTTCAACAGACATATTAAATTTAGACCATGAAGAATATTTGTTATAAAAAGCTTATCTCGTTAAACATTGCTTTGTTTTACTGCATGATATTTATGCATGCCCAAATAAAGAATGCTTCATTTGAAAATAAAATAATTAAGTCTGAAAGGCAAATTGTAAAAAAACTAAATGGTTGGAAAGTAAGCAAAGGAAATGTAGAATTAATTACTGGCTCAGTATTTTCTGCAGCTAACGGTAATCAGGTACTGGATTTAAACGGCAATCAACCTGGAGCCATTCAACAAACAATTAAAGGCTTAAAAAAGAATAGCGATTACACTTTAAAATTCGAATATGCAGATCAAAAAACCAGAAATCGTGATGAGTCAGGAACTTTGGCTACTGCAGACGTTTTTGTAAATGGTGAAAAAATAACGACACTTCGTAACCTTTCTCATGCTCCAAACTATATTGGAGGTATTGGTTTTGCATTTAGATCATCAACTAAAGGGGTTGCCTCACTAGAGTTTGTATCTACTACAATTGGAAAAATGGGTTTAATAATTGATAATCTTCGAATAGAAGAAGGCTTACCATTAGCGCCGTCTGTTAACAATCATTTGGTTAATGGAAGTTTTGAGATGAAAGTAGATAACAATGCTAGTAATCCCCATCTTTTTGGTCAACAACTTCCTGGATGGTTGATTATGAGAGAAAACATCGACCTTATTGCTATTGACCATTACGGTACTCCGCACGGAAAATGGGTTATTGATCTTGGTGGGCATGGCCCAGGAGGCATTGCCCAAACTGTTAGTGATTTAATTCCAAAAACAAATTATAGGTTATCGTTTTTATACGCTCGCCATAAATATTGGAATCAAGAAGATTCACTTACTGGCGAGATTTTTCTTAATGATAAATTAGTATTGAGTCTAAGTCGCAATAAACTAGTAAAAGCACCACGTTGGGAGGAAGTTACTTATGACTTTATAGCACCGCCAAATGGAAAAGTAAAACTTTCTATGTTTTCTACAGCACTCACCGTTGGAGGGGGTATTTTATATGACAACATTCGAATTGAAAAAATAAGTGATCTTGTCCCTCCAAAAAAAATACCAGTTCTAATAGTAGATGGTTTTAGCAATCATCATTGGCAATTGAATACAACGTATTTGAAGAAAATATTGGAAGCTAGTGGGAAATTTAACGTAACTGTTAGCACCTGTCCTAACCAAATGAAGAATCAATCTGAATGGGAAAAATGGCGTCCTAATTTCTCAAATTACCCTGTTATCATTCAAACATGTAATAATATTAATAAAGAAGCCAGTCTTCAATGGCCAGATGCAGTAAAAATATCATTTGAAAAATATGTTAAAGAAGGTGGTGGTGTGTATATGTACCATGGTGCCACTAATGCTTTTAAAGGCTGGCAGGCCTACAATGACATAATAGGTTTAGGTTGGCGTAATAAAGATTTTGGTATTGCTATAACCATTGATGAATCTGAAAAGTTAAAGATTATACCTAAAGGAACAGGCGAAAATACAGGGCATGGTAAACGTAGAGATGTATTGATTACTAGGTTGGGCAATCACCCAATTCATCTTGGAATGCCAAAAAAGTGGCTAGGAGCAGACATAGAGGTTTATCGTTATGGCAGAGGCACTGAACAAAATCTGGAAGTAATCTCGTATGCAAAAGATGAAAAAACTGGTTTAAACTTCCCAATGGAATGGGTTGTTAAGTATGGCAAAGGGAAAGTTTACTGTTCAACATATGGCCATTTATGGCATAATCAAGAATGGCCTCCTAGCATGCGTTGTGCTGCTTTTCAACAAAGTATGACACGGTCGTTGCAATGGTTAAGCGGAAATGAGGTAGACAACTACGTTGCATCAGATTTTCCTACTAGCAAAAGCTCTGTATTAAGACCTTCTATTAAAGACTAACAAAAACACATATTGAGGATTTTGTAGTATTGTGAAACCCTGTATAATTACTCCATGTCCTATTTCTTTTCTAACAAAACGATACTAAACTCGGAATCGATCAATACTTTTCCATTTTTAACCTTTACTTTCTGATTTGAATATGCATCGCGAAGCACTTCATTGTTTTTAAACAATGCTGGTACCTCTAGTATTTTTTCTCCCTTTGGTAAACCTAACCCAACTACCACTAAATCGTTATAATCGTCTTTTAAAAAACGTCTATAAAACACATAGGGTTCTCGGTTTATCATTTGATGAATTCCTACGCCTATGGCTGGATGATCTGCCCTAAACTTTCCTAGTTTTTGCCAATGCAATAATATTTTTTTTGTTTTTACATCATTTTTAATAGCATCCCAATTCATAAAAGATCGTAAAGTGGCATCTCCTTCTGTACCTTCAATAATTAAAGGCCGTGCAGACTCGTCTCCATAGTATACTTGAGAAGTTCCTGGTGCGAGCAATAGCTTTGTTGCGGTATCAAAAGGTTTTTCACGTGACGCATCATAAGGTTTCCCGTCATCGTGTGATGTTAAATAATTTAGGGTACCAAACCCTTTTAAATCGGTTGTTAAGAAATTTGAATAACTACTAAATAGTTTTTCATAATCTTGTTGAGCAGCATTCCATTTAAACTGAAAATTAATTAGACTTTGAAATGCATTATTAAAATAATTAACTTTTTTATCTCCAAAATCATAGTATTGCCCTGTGTTTATTCCATAATTATAAATTTCTCCAACTAAATAAAAGTTATTATCATCCAATACTTTATCGGGATTATTTTTTTTCCATTCAGCAAAGGCATAATCACACTCGGCCTTAAATTCTTGCCACACATATTCTTCGGTATGTTTTACAGTATCGCAACGGTAGCCATCAATTCCAAATTCGGTAATATAATCGGTTAACCATTTTATAATATAAAACCTAGGTGCCCTAGGATATCCTGTTCTATTAAAAAAATCATTTAATTCGGCTACTTCTTGCTCATAACGTCCCTCTTTTTTCCATTTTTCTATAAGTTGAGCTGGTAAGTCAACAGATTCATTGACTTCTGTTTTTATATCTGGCAGGTTATCAACAAGTGTACAAGTTATGGTAGCATCATATGCTTTATAGTTACATTTAGGATGTGTTCTAACCCAATTTTTAGGCCAAACAGGATCTTTATCTGTAATAGGCCCTGTATGATTGATTACGGCATCCAATACAATTCTAATACCTTTTTTATGTGCTGCGTCAACTAATTCGTGCAGATCTTCTTTGATACCAAAATTGGGGTCTAAAGCAGTCCAATCATTAGCCCAATACCCATGAAAACCATAGGTTAATCCAGTTCCTTCATCTGTGCCCCCATGGATTTGTTCAACAATTGGTGTCAACCAAATAGCATTGATACCTAAATTAGTAAAATACCCTGCTTTAATTTTTTGAGTTATTCCCTTTATATCACCTCCTTTAAAACCACGAAGCTTACCTGTTTTTGCTGTTCTATTAAAATTAATATCATTAGAAAAATCTGCATTATTAAAACGATCTGTAAGTAAAAAATATAGATTCGCGGCTTCCCATATAAATGGTGTTTCTTCGTTTGTTTTAGCCGTTTTATTTTTTTGTATGCCACACGAATTAAGACATACTAAACAGTATAGTATTAATAAAAAGCATCTCATTTATAAATCAATTAAAATTTTATAGGCCCATGAGGCTAATGTTACACCTTCGTTATTAAAAAGAATATCTTTATTAGCCATATAATCTAAAAAAATGCCTTCATCAGTCATTTTAAAAGTTTGTGGCTCACTAGAAAAATTAGCTATAAAGATTATTTTTTTACCATCTTTACTTCTAATATATTTTAAAACATTTTCATTATCTGTTTCAAAAATAAGGTAAGAGGCACTTTGTTTGCCTCCATTTAAAGCTACATTTTTATTTTTAAGCGCTCCCAGTTTTTCTAACACATTCCACATATTGCCTTTCTCTTTTGGAATGGAATCTTTTTCGAAAAATTTTAAACGGTGATTTAAATTATATTCCTGTCCAGAATAAATTAATGGCATACCAGGAATTATATAACTAAACACCGTCATAAGCTCCGAGGCATCTCCCATACGCTCTTGTATGGTACCATTCCATGAATTCTCATCGTGGTTTGTCACAAAATTCATAAGAATATCATCTTTTTCATAATCTGATACTACTTTTGTTGCATAGGTATCCCAATCTTTTAAAGACTTTTCTTCTTTAGCCATATCATTTAATAAATGATGCCCATCCCAGGCATAAGCCATATCAAATAAATTAGCTTTTAAGAGCTCTGGCTCCCAAGCTTCTGCCAACATAAAAATATCTTTTTTCGAACGTAATTGAGGAATAGCCTCTTGCCAAAAATCTATTGGCACAGAACCTGCTACATCACATCTAAATCCATCGATGCCTTCTTCTGTAATCCAATAACTCATATCGGCAATCATAGTTTTACGCATCTCTTTGTTATCATAATTTAAATCGGCAACATCTGTCCAATCTGTTTCTTCAGGGTGTATAATATCCCCTTGGTCATTATGAGTATAATAATCCTGATGACTTTTTAACCACTCATGATCCCAACCTGTATGGTTAGCTACCCAATCCAGAATGACATACATACCATTTTTATGAGCTTCATTTACTAAGGCTCTAAAATCTGAAATAGTACCGAACTCTGGGTTTATTTTTGTAAAATCTGAAATCGCATAGTAACTACCTAGCATTTTTTTCCTTTTTGCTTCATCTTTAATTAAGCTTGCAAATTCACCTCCTGTAGCTTTTCGCTTGGTTTGCGATATTGGAAATACGGGCATGAGCCAAATAATTTTTACTCCTAATTGCTTTAATTCTGGAATATCTTTGGTAAATGCATTAAAAGTCCCTTCTGATGAATATTGACGAATATTAGCTTCGTAAATAATTCCTTGTTCTAAAATAGCATCATTAATTGGTTCTATTTCAACTAAAGTTGCTACTTCCTCCTCTTCATTGGTTGATTCTACTTTAGCATCTTCAGTCTTTGATTCTGGGGACAATGTTTTTTCATTTTTACAAGAAAAAATAAACATTAACAATGCTACTACGATTATTAGCTTTTTCATTTTTTACAATTTGGTAGTTAAAATAATGCTTCCTTTGTTTTCCAGCTTCAAATTATCATGCCATGTTACAGTTTCCCCTGAAATAATATTTTTAAGTGATTTTCCTTGTAAATTAATCTCTTCGAATCTGGTCAAGTCTAAATCAACTGCCTCTTCATTCTTATTCAGAATATGAACAACAGTTTCATTTTCTGTCATCCTAAATAATACATAAACACTATTTTTAGGCGAAAAATGAACTGTTTTCCCTTCATGAATTGCCTTACTGGATTTTCTAAAATTCAAAAGTGTTTTTAGATATGATTGTATCTCGTTTTGGGTTTTTGTTAAACCAACACCTGTAAATGCATTAACTGTATCAGCTTCCCAACCACCAGGAAAATCTGTTCGTATTAAACCGTGATCTCCAGGTTTTTCAAAATCGTCCATCACTATTTCTGTACCATAATATATTTGTACAATCCTAGGCAGCGTAAGCAAATAACTTAGTGCTATTTTTGTATTAACAATATCGCCTTTTAATTGTGTAAAAATGCGACTCATATCATGATTGTCTGGAAAAATCATAATATCTTTTGGTTTCACATAATGAAAATCGTTAGCTAATCCTTCATACATTTTCACTAAGCCTTTATCCCAAGATTCGGTTTCATTTAAAGCTTGTACAATGATATGTTGCATGGCAAAATCCATAGGCGATTTTAAATTAGAATCGTAACCATCTTTATTATTTGCACCATCTTGCCAATAACCAATAAGCAATGGGTTATAGCTCCATTCTTCGCCAACGATACTAAAATTTGGATATTCGTTCATTATAGCTCCTGCCCAGTTACTCATAAAATCTTTATCGGGATACGGATATGTATCTTGTCGAATACCTCCCAACTCAACAGTTTCTATCCACCAAATACTATTTTGAATAATGTACTGAGCCATAAATGGATTGCGTTGATTTAAATCTGGCATTCCAGATACAAACCAACCATTTACCATACCTTCTTTATCTTTTTCTGATGCATATAGATCTTGATTAGAGGTACGTCTATGATTAGAGCTTATGGTCTTTTCATTTGTCCAAGAGTCACTATGTGCTTCATAAACTTCTTGATAATTTACCCAATCTTTAAATGGCAAATCCTTCATCCACCAATGCTCTAAGCCACAATGATTTGCTACTTGATCCATGACTAGCTTCATACCTTTTTCTGCCATTTTAGCGGCTAAAGTTTTGTATTCATCTAGCGTTCCAAAACGTGGATCTATTTCGTATAGATCTGTAATAGCATAACCGTGGTAGGAACCACGAGGCATATTGTTGGTTAAAAGCGGACACGACCAAACTGCTGTAAAGCCTAAATCTTCAATATAATCTAAATGGTTTGTTATACCTGTTATATCTCCGCCATGTCTGGCATATCCATCTTTTCTGTTGATCGTTTTTTCATTTAAATTTTTGAACGTATCATTACCTGGATTTCCATTTGCAAAACGGTCTGGAGTAATTAAGTATATGGCATCAGAACTGTTAAAACCCATGTAGTCTTCTGCTGGTTTCTCTCTTGCTTTTAACTCATATGTATGTACTAAATCCTTTTCTCCTTCTTTTTTAAAAACAATATTAAATTTACCTGCTTTTGTAATTTCAGAAATATTTAAATCTATAAAGAGGTAATTAGGACTATCGGCTTGGTGTACTTTTTTTATGGAAACGCCTTGATAGCTGATTTCGGGAGTTCTTTTTGAAATATTGGGATGATGTACCAAAAGCTGCAAGGTTTTTGATTTAAAACCTACCCACCAATTCATGGGTTCAACACGACGAATATCTTTTTTATTAATTGTTAAAGGGGCTTTATTTACTATTTCTTGCTCAATCTTATTTTGGTTTTCACAAGATAAATTTAAAGCAAATACACACAGTAACCCCATCAAAAGTGATGGCTTTACATTTTTTCGTTTTTTTAGGTTACATCCCTTCATAATATTTCTATTTAACTTCCATAATACTAATCGCATAACCACCCCCTGAAGCAGACATCAAAGATAATTTAGACCTGCTTGTAACTTTTTTAGTCTTAATTGTGTAAGCTTGTGGGTTTGTTTTATAGTGTGCATCTTTGCCATCTGTATAAATAGTTGCCAGGTACTTTTTGCCTTTTTCTAAAAAGTCCAGATTGATGGTCGACTTTCTGGGAGTCGTGCCATTTACACTTCCTACAAACCAATTATTTTCACCTTTTTCTTTACGAGCTACCGTAATATAATCTCCTGGTTCTGCTTCTAAATAAATACTTTCTTCCCAGTCTATAGCAACATCTTTGATAAATTGAAACGCATCTAAAAACTGCTCATAATGCTCTGGTAAATCTGCTGCCATTTGTAATGGACTGTACATCGTAACATACAATGCTAACTGATTTGCAAGTGTACTATTGACATGAGAATCATTATCTGGATTCAATTTACTAATATCCATTTCGAAAATACCTGGCGTATAATCCATGGGGCCTCCTATGAGCCTTGTAAAAGGCAATACAGTAACATGATTTGACTTTGATCCTCCAAATGCCTGAAACTCCGTTCCTCTTGCCGATTCATTCCCAATTAAATTTGGATAGGTTCTACAAATCCCTGTGGGTCGCACAGCCTCATGGGCATTTACCATGACTTTATAGTCTGCTGCTTTTTCAATGGCGTATTGATAATGATTTACAATCCATTGACTATAATGATGTTCTCCTCTTGGTAAAATATTGCCTACATAACCACTTTTTACAGCATCATATCCATTATCTTTCATAAACTGATAGGCCTGATCTATATGACGTTCATAATTTCTAGTAGAACCAGAAGTTTCATGGTGCATGATCATTTTAACACCTTTTGATTTGGCATACTCGTGAATTTCTTCTACATCAAAATCTGGATAAGGTGTAACAAAATCGAATACATAATCCTTTGATTTCCCAAACCAGTCTTCCCAACCTTCGTTCCATCCTTCTACTAAAACACCGTCGAACCCATGTTTTGAAGCAAAATCAATATATCTTTTTACTTTTTTATTATTTGCAGCATGCGTTTTATTCGGTTTTACTTTTGAATAATCGGTTACTCCCAATTGTACCGCAGGCAATTCATTAGTATATGCCCAAGAACTCTTTCCTGTAATCATTTCCCACCAAACTCCAATATACTTTACGGGTTTAATCCAAGATGTATCTTCTATTTTACAGGGTTCATTTAAATTTAATGTTATTTTTGAAGCCAAAATATCTCGTGCATCATCACTTACCATAATCGTACGCCACGGTGAATTGCAAGGGGCTTGCATATAACCTTTATCTCCATTTGCATCAGGCGTTAACCAGGATTCAAAAATCATGTTTTTGTCATCCAAATTCAAATGCATACATGCATAATTAATCAGTGCAGCTTCGTGTAAGTTAATGTATAAACCCGCATCGGTTTTCATCATCAAAGCTGTTTGAACCCCTGTTTTGGAAAATTGTTCTTGTGAGGCATTTTGAGTAACAGCCTTGTCAAATTTCTCTCGTATTTCCGACAACTTAGATTCTGTATAATCGTATTCCTGAGTGTCATAGTCTCCAGGGATCCAAAATGCCGTATGGTCACCTGTCATAGCAAATTGCGACTTTTCTTCTGCTATTACAAAATAAACTAAATTCTCTTGTGAAGGAAATTCATATCTGAAACCTAAACCTTCATCAAATAATCTGAAACGTATTAATAAAATTCTATCTGTTTTATTTTGTTTTAAGGTTACAGCTAATTCGTTATAATGATTTCGAATTTCTTTAACTTCTCCCCAAACTGGGTTCCAAGTCTCATCAAAAGTTGTGTCCTCAGTTTTTAAAACTGTAAAATCATCTAATAATGACTTTTTATCCCCCTTTAATTCTAACCCTAAAGTACTAGGCAAAACAACAGCCTTATTTTTAAAAGCGAGTTGATATGTAGGACTACCATGCTTATTAAGAGAAAATTGCATCAGCAATTCTCCATTTGGAGATTTCAATTCCTGGGATAACATAGAGTTAACCCCTAAAAGACATACTAGAAAACCCAATTTTATTATTAATTTCATCTTTTTATAGCTTATAATTTATAAATACACCTTATGTTGTTCAATTAACTTATTGCTTTTAGTACATTGTTTTCTAATAGCAAAGGTTTGTTATTGAACAAAATTTCAAGGGCATTACCACTCAACATTTCAAAACAAGTCTGCTTTTGGGTAACGTTAACTTTTATGATATGATTTCTAAAATTTATTTTAAACGAGTATTCGTTCCACTGTTCAGGAATTTTTGGAGCAAATAATAATTTTCCATCCTTAATGCGCATGCCTCCAAAGCCTTCAACAATACTCATCCAAGTACCTGCCATTGAAGTAATATGCAACCCTTCATGTACCTCATGATTATAATCATCTAAATCTAAACGTGAAGTCTGTAAATAAAACGTATATGCTTGTTCCATTCTATCCAATTTGGCTGCTTGGATACTATGCACACAAGGTGATAGCGAACTTTCATGAACTGTAAATGGCTCATAAAAATCGAAATGACGTTCCAGATCTTCTTTTGAAAATTTATCTTCGAAAAAGTAGAACCCTTGTAGAACATCTGCCTGTTTTATATATGGGGAGCGCAAGATTTTATCCCAGGACCATTTTTGATTTATAGGCCTTTGCGACTTATCTAAATCTTCAACAGTAATTAATTCTTTATCTAAAAATCCGTCTTGCTGTAGGTAAATTTGGTGCGTTTCTGAATAAGGGAAATACATATGATCTGCAACAGATTTCCACGCTTTCAATTCTGTTTTAGATAATTTAACCTTATTTATTATTCTTGTAAAATCTTCAGGGAATTCTGTTTCAATTTTATCAATATTTTCTATAGTATAATTAATACACCATTGTGCTAAATAGTTAGTATACCAGTTGTTATTTATATTATTCTCATATTCATTTGGTCCAGTAACACCTAAGATAACGTATTTGTTTTTATCTTCAGAGAATGTAGCACGTTGCTGCCAAAAACGAGCTATTGCAATTAAAACTTCTAATCCTTTTTCTTTTATATAACTGTAATCTCCTGTATAGCGATAGTAATTATAAATAGCAAATGAGATGGCCCCATTACGATGAATTTCTTCAAATGTAATTTCCCACTCATTATGACATTCTTCTCCATTCATGGTTACCATTGGGAATAGTGCTGCACCGTTATTAAATCCTAATTTCTCAGCATTCTCAATAGCTTTTTCTAAATGGTTATGTCTATATTTTAAAAGACTTCTGGCTACTTTTTCGTCTTTTGTTGCCATATAAAAAGGAATACAATAGGCTTCTGTATCCCAATAGGTACTCCCCCCATATTTTTCGCCTGTAAAACCTTTCGGTCCAATGTTTAATCTGGAATCTTTACCTAAATAAGTCTGATTTAATTGAAAAATATTGAAACGAATACCTTGTTGCGCCTTAACATCTCCCCGTATAGTAATATCTGCTCGCTCCCATATGGCCGACCAGGCTTGTTTCTGTTTTTTCAAAAGCTCATTAAATCCTATTTCTACAGCTTTTTTCAGTACTTCTTTTGCTCTTAAAACTAATTGAGATTTATCATAATTTCTATCAACGACATAGCCTCCATATTTATATATTGTATAAGCTTCCCCTTGCTTGACTTGATGTTGGTAACTAAAAGATGCATAGTTTGCTGCGGCTTTTATGCTAGGCTCTATTAATACAGGTTCATTATTTATAAAGACTTTAGACTCCATGAACGTACAGGTATAAAAATCTGTTTTCATGGTTTTAGCTTTAATAAATGCTTGGTTATTTTCATAACTAACTTTTACAGTATCCCAAAACTTATCATCCCAGTTAGTATCTTTATTGGTAATACCACTATCTAAATATGGATGAAAAACAATTTCTGCATCATTGTTTATAGGTGTAACACTATAATGAATAGCTCCTAATTCATCTGAGTCTAAGCTTAAAAAACGTTTTGCTTCAACTTGAATTTCAATATTATTACTTAGTGTTGCTTTAAAACTTCTAGACAGCCACCCTTCTTGCATATTGAGTTCTCTCCTAAAATCGGTCACTTTTTTACAAGCAAATAAATCAAGCTGTTCCCCATCTATAGAAACATTAATCCCTATCCAATTTGGAGCATTTAGTACTTTGGCAAAGTATTCTGGGTAGCCATTTTTCCACCAACCAACTCTTGTTTTGTCTGGATAATATACGCCAGCAATATAACTTCCTTGAAATGTAGAGCCAGAATAATGCTCTTCAAAATTGGCGCGTTGTCCCATGGCTCCATTTCCAATACTAAATAAACTTTCTGAAGATTCCACTCGGTTTGCATCAAACCCTTCTTCTATGATAGACCAATTATCTGGTTTTATATAATCTTGATTCATTATTTTTTAATCTTTTGCTGAGTTAACCTTGAAAAAAAATCATAAGGCATCTCAGTTAAATTGTTAAAATTGAAATCGGCTTCACTGAGTGTATTTTTATCTCCAATGCCCACCGAAATCATGTTTGCTTTATTCGCTGCCTCTATACCTGCTATAGCATCTTCAAAAACAATACAGTTTTCTGGTTTTAGATTAAGTTTTTTGGCTCCAATTAAAAAGACCTCTGGATCTGGCTTTGCTTTTGATACACTATTGCCATCAACAATGCCTGCAAACCTTTCCAACAATCCCACTTGTTTTAAAATTAGTGGTGCATTTTTACTAGCAGATCCCAATGCATACCTAATACTCTGACTATCTAGTTCATTAAGAAGATCATGGACTCCTGGTAGGATTTCGTCAACATTCATTTTTCTTATGTACTCCAGATAATCCTCATTTTTACTTATTAAAGCACTTTGCTTGCTTTCATCGGTCAATGTTACATTGCCAATATTTAATAGTATTTCTAAAGAACGTACACGACTAACACCTTTAAGCAATTCGTTATGCGCTTCTGTAAATTCAATATGTAAATCGTTAGCAAGGTTTTTCCATGCTAGAAAATGATACTTTGCAGTATCTACAATAACCCCGTCAAGGTCGAATATAACTCCTATTGTACTCATTCTATTTTTAGTATTCTATTTGGTAAGTAATTGCCTTTTTATTGGTAATCAAAAAATTACACAATCCTGCTATTATTAAGCTTGAGCCTGCGACTACCATAGCGTTAATGGTTGCATCTCCAAAAAGCCCAGCAATAAAATTGATACCTCCTACAGCTGCTATAATTTGAGGTATTACAATAAACATGTTAAAAATCCCCATAATGACTCCCATCTTTTTTGGATCTACAGAACTTGATAACATCGCGTAGGGCATGGATAAAATACTTCCCCAAGAGAAACCAATAAGTGTAAATGATAAAATGAGATATTCTGGCGAAGGAATAAAATACATTGAAATAAAGCCTATACCTCCTAAGATTAAAGAAATCATGTGCACATACTTTCTATTTATTCTTCTTTTGGATGTATATAGTACTAGTAAAAGCGCAAATATCATGGAAGACAACCCATAAATACCCATATATTTCCCAACTTGATTTGAAGATTTTTGAAATGAGGTATTCGCTAAATCATATGCTTGAGCTTGTGCCATATTCGTCATATCAAAAGCACTTTCTATTGGTGCTGGTGTATTAAAAACATGTTCTGTAAGTGCTGGATTAGCTAAGCTCCACATTGTAAAAAATGCAAACCAACTAAAAAACTGTACCAATCCAAGTTTTTTCATAGTTAGTGGCATATCTCCAATATTCTTTATGATATCTGGAATGAATTGATTCTTTTTTTGTCTTTCTTTCTCAAAAGCCTCCATATCTTCAGGAGGGTATTCTGATGTCGTAAAAACAGTATATAAAATACTCACTAAAAACACCACCGCCCCAATTACAAATGCTACTTTAACAGACATAGGAATGACGCCTACATCGGCAGAATCACTAACTCCTAATTTAGAAACTATCCAGGGCAAACTACTAGCTACCCAAGTTCCTATACCAATAATTAGTGTTTGAACGACAAACCCATACGATCTTTGAGAATCTGGAAGCTTGTCTGCCACCAAAGCTCTGAAAGGCTCCATCGAAATATTTATAGACGCATCAAGAATCCATAAAAATCCAGCAGCTACCCAAAGTGTTGGAGAATGTGGGACAAAACATAATGCAATAGAACTTAAAATGGCTCCAATTAGAAAGTAAGGACGGCGTCTTCCAAATTTTGAACTCCATGTTCTATCACTCATGTAACCAATAATTGGCTGTACAAGTAGCCCTGTTAAAGGTGCTGCAACCCATAAGATAGGAATATCATCGATATTAGCTCCTAGAGTTTGAAAAATTCTTGACATGAATCCGCCTGTTAAGGCCATTCCGAATTGTATTCCTAAAAAACCGAAACTCATGTTCCAAATTTCCCAGAAATTTAATTTACGCTTTTGCATAAATAGTATATTTAGATTAATACTATTTGATAAGCGGTTTATACCAATTTAACTATAAATAACGTATTTATTTTAGCACCATTTCCTTGTTTACAATTCTTCTTATAGCAAGGCTATTAAAATGAATCATTAGGTTCTGTAACTAAAACAACTTTGTTTTTGTTTACCATTTGATAATTACATCGGTATGCTTACCAAAACTTATGTGAGAAGTGAAAATATAAGTTCTGATTTCGTGTCAAAGATATACAAAAGATTTTTATTCTTCCAAATATATTTTTTATTTAGTCGATTCTCTTTCAATAATTTCGGTCTCAATAACCACTTTTATAAAATCAGTTTTTCTCTCGTCGTTCGTGAAATACTGGTCACTTTCGGCATCTGAAGCTTCTAATCTATCTATCAATAAATTCGCTGCTTGTTCTCCTATTTTTTGACCATGTTGGCTCACTGTTGTTAAACTAGGCGTGGCATGTTTTGAAAGTACACCATCTGTAAAACCAATAACTTGTATATCATCGGGAATGCTTAAACCTAGCTTCCTTGCCACCTTCATAGCCGTTACAGCATATAATTCATTGACAGCAAAAACACCGTCTATCTCTTTATTTGTTTTAAAAAATTGAGCAATTTCATTTTCTAAAATCTCCAAATGATTTTCTACATCTAAACTATCATCAATCTTTAATATAAGATCAGAATTTGCATCTATCCCACTCGTTTCTAAAGCTTCTACGTACCCCTGAGTTCTTAGTCTGCCAACACTTACATAATCCATTGTGGTAATGAGCCCTATATGATTACAATCATTATCAATCAATTTTTTAACCGCTTTAACAGCCCCATTAAAATCATCTACAATCACCTTATCACAATCCACTTCATTCACAACACGATCAAACATGACAATAGGCATGCCTTGGTTTATTGTTGCATTAAAATGATGGTAATCTTGCTTAAGTAAGGTCTCTTTAGAAATGGAAAGAATAAAACCATCTATGCTACCATTAGCAAGCATTTCCATGTTTATAATTTCTTTAGTAAATGATTCGTTTGACAACCCAACAATAACATTATACCCGCGTCTATTTGCTATTAGTTCAATGCCCCGAATAACGGTTGAAAAAAAGTGATGCACAATTTCTGGAATTAAAATACCAATAGTTTTTGTCTTTCTATTCTTTAAACTTAGTGCAATATTATTGGGCTTATAATTATACAACTTAGCAAATGCCTGAATTTTTTTGGTGGTGTCTTCACTAATTTCTTTACTATTACTTAGTGCCTTAGAAACTGTTGAAATTGAGACATCTAATTCCCGAGCTATTTGTTTCAATGTTATCTTTCTTTTCATTGGTGATAGTTTAATGGAAATCTCGAAGTTTTTAATGAACTTCATAAAGGTATCACATTATTTCCAATGCAAAAAACTATATGTTTTTATCAAAAAACACACCAAATGCTGAAAAGTTGTTAACACGAAAACGTTTTCGTTACGAATTTCGTAATTCATAATTGTTTCTTTACAATTTCTTTACATAGCTTTGATTTTGAGGAGTGAAAATATATTTAAACAAGCTAAACACATTAAACTAAACAAACTAACATTTAATTAGACAAAATTACATGAAATCACTTACTAAAAAATTATTGTTTTTTATGCTTATTTTACCAGTATATATATTTGGGCAAAATACGCTTACAGGAACGGTAACAGAACAAGCTACTTCCATCCCGCTTCCAGGAGTTAATGTTGTCGTAAAAGGTACGATAACTGGGGCTACTACAAATTTTGATGGAAATTATCAGATTAAAATTAATAATGGCGATGTTATTGTATTCTCATACATAGGCTATCAATCACAAGAAGTAATATATACAGGTCAGGCAACTTTAGATATAGAATTAAGTGAAGATGCTGCTCAGTTAGATGAAATTGTTGTCATTGGTTACGGTTCTACAACAAAGAAAGATGCTACAGGATCTGTGGAAGCAATAACCTCAAAAGATTTTACTAGAGGTAATATTGTTACACCAGAAAACTTATTAAATGGCCGTGTAGCTGGTGTTACCGTCACGACAAGTGGTGCTCCTGGTTCTGGTTCAGAAATTAGAATTCGAGGGGGTTCTTCAATCAACGCATCTAACAATCCACTTATTATTATTGATGGCTTGCCTATTATTAATGATGGTGTTAGCGGATCTAGAGGTGTTTTGGCTAGTATCAATCCTAATGACATCGATTCCTTTACCGTTTTAAAAGATGCATCTGCTACCGCTATTTATGGTTCTAGAGCATCAAATGGTGTTATTATTATCGTTACTAAAAAAGGAAAATCGACCTTTAGTGCCACTTACGATACGCAATTTAGTTTTTCAGAAGTATCTGAAACTATTAATGTGTTCTCTGGCGATGCTTTTAGACAATTAATCAATTCTCAACCCATTAATGGGACTAATATTGATACAAGTTTATTAGGTAACGTTAGTACTAATTGGCAAGACGAGATTTTTAGAAATACCGTATCCTCTCAACATAATATTTCTATGCAAGGTGCATTATTTGATGTTTTACCTGCAAGGTTTTCATTTGGAACTACAAATCAACAAGGTACTTTGCAAACCTCTAAGTTTGAAAGAAGAAATTTAAGCTTAGCCTTAAATCCAACCTTTTTTGATAGTCATTTAAAAGTAAACTTAAATGCCAATCTAGCTTTTGAAGATAATAGGTTTGCTGATGCTTCACAAATAAACGCTGCATTGGTATACGATCCATCACAACCTGTATACGATCCATCGTCTCCTTTTGGGGGGTTTTATCAGCATAGAGATGGCACTTTGGTTGCAAATGGGACAACAAATCCATTAGCGTCTCTATTACAAAGAACAAATACGGGTGATGCTAACAGGGCTTACGGAAATTTAAATATCGATTATAAATTTCATTTCCTTCCAGAGTTACGTGCTGTATTAAATATTGGTATGGACGAAACCGAATCTAAAGGTTTAGATATTTCGGATGCAAGGGTTGCCACTACCGATCAAGATCAACTTTTCAAAGGATCTTTAAGGCGCAATAATCAAAAAAGAACTAATAAACTGCTTGATGGTTACTTAACTTATAATAAAGAATTTGATAGTTTTAGAACCGAATTAACAGCTGGATACTCCTATCAGAAATTCACAAATGGAGGTAAGAATGGTAGAAATATTAAAGATGATTTAAGTGTTGATGATTTTTACACCGATCCAGATGTTGTTTTAATAGGATTCTTTGGTAGAGTAAACCTTACTTTTTTAGACAAATATTTACTAACATTTACATACAGACGTGATGGTTCTTCTCGTTTTAGTAAAGAAAATCAATGGGGTAATTTTCCTGCTGGTGCAATTGCATGGAATATTAGTGATGAAGATTTCTTAAAAGATTCTAAAGTCATTTCAAACCTAAAATTGAGAGCTGGTTATGGTATTACAGGTCAACAAGAAGTCTCTGAAAAAGACATATTCTTAAACAGATACAGAGGAGGCAGAACAGACTCACAATATCAATTTGGAAATGCAGTCGTACAATCTTTAATTGCTTCTGAAATCAACCCAGATTTAAAATGGGAAGAAACAACTACTATTGAATTCGGAATTGATTACGGATTATTTGATAATAGACTTTCTGGATCTTTAAACTTCTTCCAGAAAAATTCGACCGATTTATTATTTACTGCTTCTGTTGCAGATGGCACCAATTTTTCAAACAGTGTCATTCAAAATATTGGTGAATTACAAATTCAAGGTTTAGAGTTTTCATTAAATGCCGATGTGATTAAACAAGAAGATTTTAATATCGACCTCAACTTTAACGCCACATTTTTAGATAGGGAAATTAAAGAACTAGCACTGGGGCAAGATGTAAGAACTGGAGGTATTGCTGGTGGTACTGGAAATAACATTCAAATCCACAGAGAAGGACAAGCACCTAATTCTTTTAATGTCTATAAACAATTATATGATACGTCTGGCAATCCTATTGAAGGTGCTTATGCAGACTTGAATGGCGATAATATTATTAACGATGATGACCGCTATTTAAAGGAAAACCCAGGAGCAGATGTTATTTTAGGATTCCAATCCAACATCAACTATAAAAACCTTGATTTGTCATTTAATTTAAGAGCCAACATTGGTAATTATGTTTATGACAATGTAAACTCATCTAGAACACAATATGAAAAATTGCTTGATAATGCCGTTCTTGGTAACCTTCCAACATCTGTATTAGAAACCAATTTCCAAAGAACATCAGATGTTATTATTTCTGATATATATATTAAAGATGCTTCGTTTTTAAGAATGGACAATATTACTCTGGGATATACTTTTAACGATTTATCTAAATCTCTAAAGAGTATTCGTATATGGGGTGGCATTCAAAACGTGTTTACCATAACAAATTATAGCGGATTAGATCCAGAAGTAACAGACAATGATTCTGAACCAACATTATCTATAGGGATTGATAACGTAGTGTATCCAAGACCTAGAACTATTTTAGTTGGAGCTAATTTTAAATTTTAAAAAAAGAACTATGAAAACAAGATTTAAAATACACAAAACAATTGGGTTGGTAATGCTTTTTATTCTGGCATTAACATCATGTACTGATGATTTGAATATTACACCCAATGATGATCAAACCGTTTTAAGCGAAGATCTTTTTGAAAATGAAGCTGCTTATAAACAAGTTTTGGCAGGTATCTATGCGAATTTAGCACTAACAGGTACAGACGGTGCTGGTAGTTCAAACCTTAAAAATATTGATGCAGGTACCAGTCAATTTGGACGTGTGCTATTGTATGTACAAACGCTTTCGGCAGATCAAATGATTTGGTCTTATGAAAATGATCCAGGTACTAGAGAAATTCAAAGAAACATATGGACTGCACAGAATCCCTTATTATTAGGAATGTTCAGTAGAGCACATTTATCCATAGCGTTAGCAAATAATTTTTTAAGAGAAACTACCGATGCTAAATTAGATGAAAGAGGTGTATCAACTTCTATAAGAAGCGAAATACCAGCCTATAGAGCTGAAGCGAGATTAATGAGAGCGATGGCATACTACTATATGATGGATCTTTTTGGAAAAGCAAATTTTGCGACCGAAGATGATGCTATCAATTCTCAACCTGCTGTTGCTAATAGAGCAGAATTGTTCTCTTTTATTGAAACCGAATTAAAAGACATTGATACCGACTTAGTAAATGCTAAGCAAAATGAGTATGGAAGAGCAGATAAGGCTGTTGCATACATGATTTTAGCTAAAATTTACCTGAATGCCGAAGTTTATATAGGCGAAAACAAATATGCTGATTGCCTAAGTTATTGTGAAAAGATAATTAACGGAGGCTACTCTTTGGCAACAGATTACCTTCATAATTTTATGGCAGATAATAATACAAATTCTGCTATCAATGAAATTATTTTCCCAATAGTTTCAGATGGTGTAACGACTCAAAATTATGGTCCTACAACGGTTATGATTAATGGTTCTGTGGGAAGCCTTGAAGTAAACGGTGCCGAAGTTGGTGTTGGTGCTGCAGGATGGGGTGGTGCCTTAAGAGTAAGAAAACAATTTGTAGATCTTTTTGATGCCTCATTTGCCAATGACGCCAGAAACACGATCATATCTGGGTCAAGACCTAAAGATATCATAGATATTTCAGACAAGGATACAGGTTACATCATACAAAAATATTCTAATGCAACCTCTTCTGGTCGTTTTGGTGTCGATGAAACCTTTGTTGATACAGATTTCCCTTTATTTAGATTAGCTGATGTGTATTTAATGTATGCAGAAGCCCACTTAAGAGGTGGAGGTGGCGATTTAGCAACGGCTGCTGATTATGTAAATGCCTTAAGAACAAGAGCAAACAATTCAAATACGATTGCTTCTGGCGATTTAACGTTAGATTTCATATTAGATGAAAGAGCCCGCGAATTACATTGGGAAGCACACAGAAGACAAGATTTAGTTCGATATGGCAGATTTACTGGCGGTAACTACAATTGGGCTTGGAAAGGGAATGGTAGTAATGGTATTTCATTACCTGCACATTTCGATGTTTATCCAATACCAACAGGAAGTATAGCTGCAAATCCTAATCTAACCCAAAACCCTGGGTATTAATAAAAACTAATCAAAATGAAAAATTTGAAAAACATATCAATTTTAATGCTGGCTGCATTTGTATTTTCACTGTTTAATTCATGCGAAGATACTACAGACACATTTGAAGTTTCAAGTACATCCCCCGTTACATTGTCCGATTTGGTAATTAACAGTATAGAATTAGATCCTGTAAACATAAATAATCCAGCCGTTAGTCTTAACTGGACAGAAGCAGATTATGGTCAACCAACAGCCATTAACTATGGTATTGAGTTTTCTACAGATGAAGCGTTTACAAATCCAGTAATTGGTGCTACCGTTACAGGAAATAACACAGTAACACTTTCGGTAAGTGAATTAAATGCTGCGGCAGGAAATGTTGGTTTACCTCCATTTGCATGGAATACTCTGTATGCAAGGGTAACGTCTTCTCTTGGTACTCAAAAAGGATTATCTGTAGTATCAAACAGTATTAGTTTTAGTATATTTCCTTTCTTCAATTATAAATTTAACGATTTTTATTTAGTAGGAAATGGCGTAGCTCCAGGTTGGAATAACAATGATAATAATCCACCTTTATTTCGAGACGCTTCGAATCCTAACCTGTATTATTATACTGGTTTTTTCACCAATTCATCTGGTGCTGATGGCGAAGGGCGATTTAAAATACTTGAATCCAGAGGCTTATGGCAACCACAATGGGGTGTAACAGATGATGAAGGTAGTGACGTACTGAAACCTGCTGGCGAAATTGCTGGAAATCCTGGAACACAAAGTAGCGATCCTGGACGTTTTGGTGTTGCTGCAGATGGCTTTTATGCTTTCACCATAGACTTTTCTAAAAAAACATATACAAATGATGCTTACGATGCCTCTGGAGCTATAGATTACACAGGTGTAAGTATAGAAGGTTCTGCAATCACTTCCACAGCTATGACACAGTCTAGTTTTGATGGCCATATCTGGTATTTAACAAGTGTACGTCTAGTACCAGGAGATTTACAGTTTATAACCAACTTAGGTTCGGTTTGGGGTAGCACAACAGAATTCTCTGGTACAGCTACCGAAAACGGTGGAAACATTCCCGTAGTTGTTGAAGACGATTACGAAGTCTGGTTTAATGACCTAACAGGACATTATATACTCATACCGTTGAATTTATAATCATTAAAAAAATAGATATGAATTTATATATTAAAAAATTAGGCTTCCTTTTACTTTCATTGGCGTTTGTTTTTACTGCTTGTGAAACTGAAGAAAGTATTGAGATAACGTCTCCAGAACCAGCCTTTGTTTTACAACAACCTGGTATAAGTAATGTGTTCTTAAATTTTGGAACACCTTCAAACGCAGCTATTACCATGTCATGGAATGATGGAGTGACTGGTAGTTCTTCTTATGATGTTGAAATGTCATTGGATGCTGACTTTCCTTCAGCAGTAAACTTAGGGAACGTAAGCGCAAACTCGTTTACTATCAGCGTCGAGGAGTTAAATAATGCTATAAGAAATGCAGGAGCTTCAACTTTTAGAGATGTTGCAATATATGTAAGAGTTAATGCTGATGGAATCACTAGTAATGCGGTACAATATTTAGTAACTACTTACCCAAATGAAACACCTCAAATATCAAATCCTTTAAATAATGATGCCTTTGTTTTATCATTAACAACCCTAAACGAAATAGTTATGACTGTGGAGTGGACAGATCCTGTTTTATCTTCTTCATTAGGAATTGATATTATATATACAATTGAAGCTGCAACTGTTGGAACTGATTTTGCCGCTCCTGTAACAGTGGGGACATCAACGAACGGAACTTCTATTACCTCAACACACGGTGATTTAAATGCAGTTGCTATTGGTATTGGATTAACTCCAGATATAGCAGGTGATATGGATTTGAGAATTGTTTCTAGAAATACCAATTCAAATGGAAATACATTAGAACGTCCTTCTGAAGCTATTACTGTTTCTGTTACACCTTATAATGTATCTTTCCCATTCCTTTATATGGTTGGAGATGCTACAACACCTGGTTGGGATAACAATAATAATAACACACCAATATTCAGAGACCAAGACGTGCCAAATAATTACTTCTTTACTGGATATTTTGGTGCAGGTGCATTCAAGTTATTGGAAATTAAAGGGCAATGGCAACCACAATGGGGTACCAATGATGGTTCTACACTAGCTGTAAATCCTGGAGGAGGTTCAGACCCAGGCACCTTTAACGTTGCTACAGCAGGTTACTATACTTATAATTTAACAACAGTTGGTGAATCTGGTAGTTTTACAGTAACACCTTATGATGCATCAGGAGCAACAACCTATGCTACTATTGGTGTTATAGGTGATTCTACACCTGGTGGCTGGGGAACTGATACAGATATGGCTCAAGACCCTAATAACCCACACCTATGGTTTATTAATGGTATTAGTTTAACTGCCAATCAATTGAAATTTAGAGCTGATGATGATTGGGCAGATAACTGGGGAGATAGTGGAAGTAGTCAAACTTATGGTATTTCACAATATGGGTCACTAGATAACTTCAGTATTCCTGAAGCTGGAGTCTATGATATATGGTTCAATGATTTGGACAGAAGTTACTTAATTATTAAACAATAATAATTTTAAGTTGTTGATTAAAAAGGCTGATATACATCAGCCTTTTTTGTAAAATTAATTTAGTAAGCCATGAAAAAAATCACATTTTTAATATTATTATTTACCATCGTTAGCTATAGTCAAGTCACTATAAGCCCTAACTTAAATGATCTTAATCAGCAAATCACTATTACTGTAGATGCTAATAGTATCGCTACAAACTGCAACGGTTTCAGTACCCCATCCAAAGTATATATACACTCTGGAGTTGGAGATAATTCAAATGCTTTTGGAATACAAACCATTGGTAATTGGGGACAAGATGATGGCGTTGGCCAAATGACATCAAATGGAGATGGTACTTGGAGCATTACTTTTGTTCCATCCACTTATTATAGCCTTTCTGCTATGGAACAAGCAAATGTGACTCAAATGGGAATGGTTTTCAGAAATGAGACTGGAAATCAAGAGCTAAAAGATAATAACTGTGCAGATTTTATTTTTCCTGTGGGCGCTTTTCAATTATCGTTAACAGCGCCTTCAAACAATCAAACTATTTTATCTTCAGGCTCAAATCTAAGTATAACTGCTACTAATACTGGCGGAAATGCAAACTATATTTTGAAGGCCAATGGTGCAACCATAAATTCCCAGTCTAGTATATCGTCATATTCGTATACCGATATGAATATCACAACAAACAAAAACTATGTGCTAGAAGCAACTGCAAATGGCATAACCAAAACCGAAACATTCTCTGTTTTAATTGATCCTGGAAGTGACTCTAGCGTGATGCCACAAACTTACATGGACGGTATTAATTACGATGAAAACGACCCCACAAAAGCCACATTGGTTCTATATGCCGAAGGAAAAGATTTCGTTTACGTAGCTGGAAGTTTTAACAATTGGCAACCAGATGCTTCGTATGCTATGAAGCGAGACCCATCAAGAGATAACAAGTTTTGGATCACATTAACGGGCTTGACTTCTGGGCAAATAGAAACATTTCAATACTGGGTAGTGGATAAAACACCTATTGTCAACTCCCCTGCTTTAGTTAAAACAGCCGATCCATATTCAACTTTAGTCTTATCCCCATTTGATGATCCCTCAATTCCATCTTCAACATATCCTAATCTACCCTCCTATCCATCTGGTCAAGAACGTGAAGTTAGCATTTTACAAACGGGTAAAACACCATACAACTGGCAGGTTACCAATTTCTCAAAACCAAAAAAGGAAGATTTGGTAATTTATGAAGTATTAATTCGAGATTTTGATGCCGATAGAAATTTTCAAGACATTATTGACAAAATAAGTTATTTTAAAAATCTAAATATCAATGCTATAGAACTAATGCCTATTATGGAATTTGAAGGCAATGAAAGTTGGGGATACAATACGGCATTTCATATGGCTTTAGATAAATTTTATGGCACCGAAGACAAGTTTAAAGAACTTGTTGATGTGTGTCATCAAAATGGCATTGCTATTATATTAGATGTGGCATTAAATCATGCTTTTGGCAGAAATCCCATGGTCCGTATGTGGATGAATGACCCTGATAATGATGGCTGGGGAGAACCTAGCTCAGAAAACCCATATTTTAACCAAACAGCAAAGCATTCCTATAATGTTGGATCAGATTTTAACCATTCAAATGCATTCACAAAAGTGTATACAAAACGTGTTGTTAAACATTGGATTGAAGAATTTAAAATTGATGGATTCCGTTGGGATTTAACCAAAGGCTTTACACAAAACTGTTCTTCTGGAGACGAAAACTGCACGAATAGCTACCAAGCCGATCGTGTGGCTATTTTAAAAGACTATGCAGACTATTCGTGGAGTTTAGACGAAACCCATTATGTTATTTTTGAACATCTAGGCAGTGATAATGAAGAAAAAGAATGGGCTAATTACAGACTAGGCGATCCTACTCCCAAAGGCATTATGATGTGGGGAAAAATGACAGATCCGTATAACCAACTTACTATGGGATATTCTAGTAATTCCAATATAAGTAGAATGGGGCATAAAGCACGTACAGGGTTTACTGACAAACGCTTGTTAGGCTATGCCGAAAGCCATGATGAATTAAGAATTATGGAAAAGAATTGGCGCTTTGGAAACAGCAGTGGTGGTTATGATACAAAAGACATAAACACAGGTCTATCAAGAATTCCTGCACTTGGAGCTGTGTCCTTAACCATTCCTGGTCCGAAAATGATATGGCATTTTGGTGAGCTCGGTATGGAAAACTCCATTTTTACTTGCAGTAATGGAAGTTTAAATTTACCAGACGATGCCCCACCTAATGGAGACAATGGTTCGCCTTCTGGAGACTGTAAACTAGATACAAAACCACAACCGCAATGGACAAATAATTGGCTCAATGATGCTAATAGAAGTCCAATTTATGAAGCTTGGTCTAGAATTAATGATTTAAAAATTAATGAACCTGTTTTTGAAGGCGATTACAATATTACTTCAGGAAATTTAACCCCTAGAATTAGTATTTTCACTGGAAATGAAAATACTTCAAGCTCCGAATTAAAAAATGTGATTATTATAGCCAATTTTGAATTGACTAATACAAACGTAAATCCAAATTTCCCTTACGGAGGTACTTGGTACGATTTGATGGATACGTCTAATAATCCTGCAACTATTTCTGGTACTACAACCTCAATAAACTTAGCCCCTGGAGAATATAAAATTTATGGAAATCAAGCGGCATCGCTATCCACTAAGTATCTAGAGAATCCCAATTTTATTAAAATATATCCAAACCCAACAAAGAACTCTTTTTCTATAAATACTGATCTTAATTCAGTTTCAATTTTCGACTTAAGAGGCCACTTGGTAAAAACATTTAAAGGACATTTTCAAAGCGGGCACAGTTTTGATATAACAAACTTATCGAGCAGTATTTACATCATAAAAGCCACAAATAATTTAGGCAAAACAAATTCTGAAAAGCTTGTGAAAATTGGACAATCATTTTAGGGGATTCAATTAGTTTTTGTGTTTTGTATTTATTTTCAACATATTAATACACATGTCTGGAGCGCAGTCGGAGTCCTTAGGGGAAAGGGGCATATAAATTATCTTTCGGCTGCACTACAGACACATTACATGTAGGTGTTAAGTACAGTGAACAAAAATTAATTTTAAATAAATTGAATAAAAACTATAATTGGTAGATGATCTGAAGGATATTTGCAATCTTTAGAATCACTTAAAACTCCATATTTTTTTATACTGATGTTTTGCTTACTTACAAAAATATAATCAATTCTTCGAGTTACAGGTTTTTCGAAATGAAAACCGTTGTATGTACCTGATGGACCAAACGGTTTAGTTTCTGAAACATCTTTAGCATCAAAAAGATTATTTTTCAGGATTTGAATATGCTCTGTTTCAGACTCTAAATTAAAATCACCCATCAAAACCACTGGTAGATTTTCTCTATTTAAGATATCCATTTTTTTCAAAATTAATTTAGGACTTTCCATTCTAGCCACCTTTCCTACATGATCAAAATGTGTGTTGAATACCCAAAATCGTTGCTTTGTTTTTCTGTTCTCCAATAAAGCATAAGTGCAAATACGATTGCAAACCGCATCCCAGCCCATAGATACCTCATCTGGTGTTTCAGATAACCAAAACGTGTTACTTTCTAAAACTTTGAATAGATCTACTTTATAGAATATAGCAGAATATTCCCCTTCATCTTTCCCATCATCTCGCCCTACTCCAATAAAATTATAATTTTCAAGAATACCATCTAAATACTGCATTTGATTAGGCAAAGCTTCCTGTACACCAAAAATGTCTGGTTCGTAGAAATTAATTTGACTTACAATTAAACCCCTACGGTTATCCCAGCTATTAGGGCCAACTTTTGGGTGATCTAGTTTGATGTTATAGGTCATCACTTTTGTTTCTTCCTGCCCAGTTACAACTCCTAAACACAAGAGACATAATAACATAAAACAAATTATTTTTTTCATATACTTTATTCTTTAGGTATTATAGAAATAGCACATCCCCCGCCCGCAGCTAAATCTAACTCAAGTACGGTTTTACTATCCACTTCTTTTTCTTCAATTTGATAAGCTTCGGAGTTACTTAAATAATGTGCATCTGGGGCGTCTTTATATAATTTTGCGATATACGTTCTATCTGGATCTAAAAAATCAAGGTTTACTTTTAAAGTTCTGCTATTTTCATCCGTAATTGTTCCCAAAAACCACTTTTGAGTACCTTTTTCTTGTCTTACTACAGTAATAAAATCACCTATTTCAGCATCTAAAACCTTCGTTGTGTTCCAATCGACACCAACATCTTCAATAAACTGTAATGCTGGATTATTTTCATAATGTTTAATTAAATCGGGCACCATTTGCACTGGGCTATACAAAACCACATAAAGTGCTAACTGATGTGCTAAGGTGGTATTTATCTGGTTATCCTCTTTATAAGGTTTTAACGAGGTATTAAAAATACCTGGCGTATAATCTATGGGACCTCCTAACATTCTAGTAAATGGTACAATAGTTAGATGTTCTGGTGGATTGCCTCCATCATTCGACCAAGCATTGTATTCTTGCCCCCTAACGCCTTCTCGTGCAATTGCTACAGGATAAGTGCGACGCTTGCCAGTAGCTTTAATAGGCTCATGTGCATTAATGACAACTTGAGTTTTCAACCCTTTTTCTAAAACTTTCTGATAATGGTTGACCATGTATTGCCCATGATGGTATTCGCCTTCTGGAATAACACGACCTACATAGCCTGTTTTTACACTATGAATATCTAGTGACTGTATTAAAGCAAAAGCAGTATCTAATTGCTTTTCATACCTAACAATATCCGCAGAGGTCTCATGATGCATTATTAACTCGACCCCTTTCGATTTTCCATAGCTTACAATGTCTTCTAGATTATAATCAGGGTAAGGTGTTACAAAATCAAAGTGTATTTTTTTATTCTTTTTATCCCACCATTTTTCCCAACCAGTATTCCAACCTTCAACCAACATCCCATGAATATTGTGCTCTGAAGCAAAATCTATCATTTTTTTAGCATATGCTGTGTTTGCTGCATGGTAATTCCCAGAATAATCCCAATTGCCAGTACCAATATGCATATCCCACCAAATACCAACATACTTCATGGGTTTGAAATAGGGCATGTCTTTAATAACACTTGGGTCGTTTAAATTTATGATGAGTTTGGATTCAATTAGATCACCTGGCTTATCTGCTATTTGGATGGTTCGCCATGGAGTTTCAAAAGGGAGATCCCGTACTACCTTTATGTTTTGATTATTACCAACCAATTCGCTTTTCATTTTTAAATTCAAAGTATCTACGGCCAAAGTCATTCCTGCATAATTGGTTAAATCGGCTTCATGAAAACTTAAGTATACACCTGAATTTGTTTTCATTGTCACTGGTGTATTTACAGCATTTTCTGGAATGTACGTCTGCCCTAAATGAGTTCCTGGCTTATAGTACTTCAAAGCATTAATTTCTGAAAATTTGGTCGTATTGTATAAGTACTCATAAATATCCCAATCTCCTGGAATCCACCATACTTTATGATCATCTACCAAATTAAATTCTGTGTTCTCATCGGTAATAACAACATTATTCAGGTGTTTTTGCTTAGGAAATTCATAGCGAAAGCCAAGACCATCGTCGTAAACTTTAAAAACAATATTCAGTTTTCTTTTTAATTCTGAATGTTCTTCTAATTCAACCATCAATTCGTTATAATGATTTCGTACATGCGCATCTTCTCCCCAAATCATATCCCAGGTTTCGTCTGTAGTCGATTTTTTGACGTTTATAATTTTGAAATTTTCACTTAGGTGTAATGATTCTCTCAATTCAAATCCTAATTTCGATGAATCGATTAGCTTTTCATTTTTATAATATACCACATATGATGGCTCACCTCTACTGGTAAGAAAAAAATCAATCTTAGTATACCCATTAGGAGAAATTACAGTGGCCTCCACAGGGCTCTTTTTAGATGTGCAAGACACTAAAAGAAATACGCAAACTATACATTTAATAATTGGAGCTTTCATAAAAGTATACTTAAAGTTAATGCTCATAAGCTTTCATGGGTTTTCCTCTTAAGCGCTCAAAATTTTTATAATTCCGTTTAACTTGCTCTTTATTGGATTGCTTAAATTCTTCTTGTTTAATACCGTATTCTTCTTGTAACCCCTTCAGCTCAGTATGTAGTTTTTCTTTAACGTCATTATAATTTTCGTCATTAATCAAATTATTGACTTCACTTGGATCTTTTTCTAAATCGTATAATTCCCATGCATCAATATCGTCATATACATGAATTAATTTATATCTTTTTGTACGCACCCCATACATCTTCTTTACCATGTGAAATGCAGGAAAATCATAGTAATGGTAATAGATGGCTTCTCTAAAATTGTCATCTTCTATTAAACCTGTTAACAATGGTTTTAACGACTGCCCTTGCATATCTTCAGGGATAGCAACTCCAGCAAAGTCTAAAAAAGTTTCTGCAAAATCCAGATTTTGTGTTAGTGCCGTTACCTCGGTGCCTGGTTTGATCGATTTCGGGTATTTCATAAGCATAGGCATCGCTAAAGATTCTTCATACATAAAACGCTTATCAAACCAGCCTTTTTCACCTAAATAAAACCCTTGGTCTGTAGTATAGACTACCATGGTATTTTCTTCTAGATTATTTTCTTTTAAGTAATCCAAAATTTTGCCAACACCTTCATCAACTGCTGCTACGGTTGCCAAATAATCTTGAAGATAACGTTGTAATTTCCATAAATCTAAATCCTTCCCAGATAAATTTGCATCGTGAAAGGCATCATTTTTTGGTTGATACACTTCATTCCAAGCGGTGCATTGCGCTGTGGTCATACGCTCAAAATCTGTTGTCCATGGGTTATGATCTAATTCTGGACTTCCTTTTTTCTTGGTCATTTTTAAATCATGACCTTCATACATATCACGATAAACCGTTTGATATTGCTCTTTTGAGGCTGTAGACCCTTCATGACTCGTAAAATAAGTATCTGGAACTGGAAATTCAGTGTTATCGTACTTGTTTAAATGTCGTAATGCAGGCATCCAGTTTCTATGCGGTGCTTTATGTTGTACCATGAGCATAAATGGTCGTTCATCATCTTTTATTTTCTCTAGATATTGTAAAGCATCCTTTGTTACAATATCTGTGGCATACCCCATAACCATAGTGGTATCCACTTTTTGAGTCTGCTCATTTATTTTAATGAAATTAGGGTTATAATAATTGCCTTGGTCTTGCAGGATGTTCCAATAATCAAATCCTTGAGGCAATCCATGTAAATGCCATTTTCCAAACATGGCTGTTTTATAACCTGCTTTTTGCAATAATTTCGGATAGGTCTGTTGGTTACCATCAAAACGATTTCCATTCATTCTAAACCCATTAATATGACTATGCTTACCTGTTAATATCACGGCACGACTTGGTCCACAAATAGAATTCGTGCAAAAGTTATTTTTAAAAATGGCGCCTTCATCAGCAATTCTATCAATATTTGGTGTGGGCGCCAATTGACTTATGGGGTGACCATATGCACTGATGGCCTGTGTGGCATGATCGTCCGCCATAATAAAAATAATATTGGGTCTTTTAATGGGCTCTACAGCAGTAACTTCGTTCTTTTCTTTTTTACAAGATTGAAAAACTACAATTATGAGGAAAATATAGAATAATCTATTAATCATGTTTGATTATAACTTTTTTAGTTTGAATGATGGTACCTTCATAAATGGTTTGGTTAAAAAAATCTAATACAGTATCTAACTCTTTAAATGGTATTTGACACAGTTCATGTCCTCCACCTATAACTTTGTAGAAATAATATGGTGTACTCAAATCATTTAATTTATTGGCTATTTCTTCAGAACCATTTAAAATTAAATAGCCTAATCTGTCGGTAGTACAATAGTGATGCGGTGCTTTACCTATGGGGACTAGCCTATCATCGGTTCCATGGAATAAAACGGTAGGTACAGCATTGTCTTTAGAAATGTAATCGAGATTCACCAAAGCTCCAGCCAATGATATGACTCCAACAAAGTTTACATCTTTAAATTTAGAAACATCTTCTATAAAAAAATCTTTTTGGTAAACTGCTCCTAAGATGCCCTCAGCACCTGCACTACTCCCACCTGCTATTATTTTTGCAGGATCTATCTGTAGTTCATCCTTATTATTGACTATATACTTTGCTGCATCTAAATAATCAACAGCAGCTTGTCTAAAAATATCTAGTTTAAAGATTTTTGGGCAATCGCATCCTGAACTTATTTTTAAATTTTTAAGCAATAATCTATACGAAATTGAAATACCTATATAACCTTGTTTAGTTAGGTATTGCATCATTTTCACCTCATCGGGGTTATCACGATTACCACCAGCAAAACCACCGCCATGCATCCATAATATTACAGGTAATCTATCTGTTTTTTTTATATCATTTGGCTTATAAACATCTAGTTTTAATGAATCTAACCCTTTAATAGCATAGGTGTATGTTACTTTATTTTGTGAAAACACTAAAGCACTTATACAAAAAACAACTATTAAAAATTTATACTTCATCAATTTATCTTTTTTATTAGAATACCGCTAATTACGGGTTTCCCTTGAATTGGTTTTAAAGAAATTGTTAATCCTTCATTATTTTTGATGTTAACTTTAGCCGTTTTTTGAATCCCATACTTTTCAGGATATTGTTCTGCCATATTAAATTGACTTTCTAGACAATCGTCATTTAAATAAATATCAAAAATGCGCTGCTCATTTTTTACATCTACATTCTCACCATTAGCATTCAAGTTATAAATATTTTCTGTAGGCTTTATTTTAGGCTCTACAAAAAACAAACTAACTAGATAGTCTCCATTCGGAATGTCTAGTTTATACTGGGTGCAGCCTTCCAACATGGTTTGAAATAGCGGTTCTGAATTGGTGTTTTTTATGCTATAGGGAATTCCCTGATGCTTATCGTTACTTAAATTAAAAACCTGGCCATCTACATAGCCAAAAGCTCCTTTTTTATATGACTGATCAGGAATAAAAGTTATTTGATGTTCTTTATCTGTAAAGTGAAAATGGGAGCCTACGTTAATTCCTAAGAGAGTGAGAGTTTCAAAATTCAAGGCTCCCATTCTAGATACCTGAATTGATTTTTCTTCTGAAATTCCTTCAGAAATGACCTTAATAATATTTGTTCCATTTTTAAACGGCATATCAATAGTTGTAGCACCGTTTTTAAATTGTATGTTTTTAAGTTTTTGACCGTTCAATACGATTTCTCCATCTTTTTGATTGGAATAAATCTGAACAGGGTAAGTAGCATCATCAAATAATGTTAATCCATCTAAATAATTAGCAGCAATATGAATGAAGGGGTCTTTTTTAGTTAATACTGATTTGTACCAAAAATAAATGTCTTTTGGTTCGCGATTATACTGAATTAATCCTTTTTGATTGACATGCGGTATGGCATCACCTCGAAATTCTGATCCAAAATCGGCAAAATTCCAGGCCGTCATTCCAGTCATATATGGCCTTTGCATGATCTGTTCGTAATATGATTGATGTAATTTTGATTGATATTCTATAGAAAAATCAAACTTTTTTGGTGATTTTGTAAAAATTCTAACATCTGCCCCAGGTCCATATTCAGAAAGTAATAAAGACCGATTTGGATACCTTTTGTGCTGTTCATCTAAAAAAACACCCAAATCTGGAATGTCTTTATCGTACCAACCAAAGTATAAATTCCATCCAAACAACATTGGTAAATCGGCAATGCCCGTTTTATTATACAATTCGCTTAAATGCCCAGCCATAACTGTGATACGGTTTGGTGCCAATGTGCGTGTTAAATCTTCAAGTTGTTTCGCTAAATCGAGTGCTGCTTTCTTCTGATTTTCCTTTTCTGTTTCGGTAGATTTATTATCGAATGCCAATCTTAAATAGATTTCGTTCATATAGCCAAACATAACCACAGATGGGTGGTTATAATATTGTTTTATATGCTCTTTTTGCATGTTTATGCATACATCAAAAAACTCTTTTGTATCTGTCACTTTATTAACAATAGGAATTTCTGTCCAAACCAAAATCCCCAATTTGTCACACATATCGTATAGCTCTCGGGATTGTGGATAATGTGCATTTCTAAGTACATTAGCACCCATTTCCTTTATAAGCTGAATGTCTTTTTTTTGAAGTTCTATAGGGACTGCATTTCCATACCCCTCATAATCCTGATGACGATTCACACCTATTAATTTTAAAGGCTTTCCGTTTAAGAAAAACCCCTTATTTGGATCAACTTCTACCCAACGGAAAGCTATATTTTGTCTTTTTTCATCTAAAACATTGTCATTATCATCTAAGAGTTGAAGCTGTAATTTGTATAAATAAGGCAATTCGGGTGACCATAATTTGGGATTGTATATTTCTGAGAGTTTAATATGTATGGCTTCGGAAACATCTGCTCTAAGGTTCAACTTTATTTGCTTAGAGAAAAGCTCGTGATTATTAGCATCTGAAAGGGATACTTTCATAACATTTAAAGTATTAAAACTTCCAAAATTATCAATTAGAACTTTTACCGAAACGCCAGCTTTTTCTTCTGAAACATGATAATAATCTACATAAAAACCATCTGAAGCATAATCTGATAACGAGATATGTTGTTTGGGTTTTGAAATAAGTTGTACGTCCCGATAAATACCTCCGTAAAAAGTAAAATCTGCGTCTAAGGGCGGAATATTTGGATTATGGCTATTATCTACTTTAACTTCAATCAGGTTATAAGCATCATATTTTATCCATTTTGACACATTAAAATTGAATGCTGTGTAACCTCCTTTGTGATTCCCAACATGATTACCATTTACATAAACATCGGTTTCTTGATTAACACCTTTAAAATGTAGATAATGAATTAAACCTTCTGTTTTCTTAGAAAAGAAAATCTGTTTTCTATACCATCCAACACCTCTGTGATAGCCTTTTACATCATCAAAGGCGTCATCCTTGTTCCACGTATGCGGAATGTTTATAGTTTCCCAATCGGTTGATGTCTTTTCACCTAAAACAAATTGCCAACCAGAATTTATTGTGACCGTCTGGGCTTCTATTTTAAATAGAAAAAGCCCCCAAAGCACCATAAAAACAGTAAATCTAGCTTTAAACATCATATTTATTTTCAATGGTAAATTGTTTTACTTATCATTCAAGTCTTCAATATTTTAAGCACTACGCAACTTTACTAAATGTCATTAAGCTAAGGGAACCTATTTTTATTAGTCACATTAAACATTTCAGCTATATTCTTCAGTATAAACTAAAATTAAAATGTCATAAAAACAAAGATTCAATGTCTTAGACTGCAGTCAGGTTGACATTTATTTAATCCTTAACTTAATGACCAAGAGGTTAGCAATCAATTATTCTAATATAAAGGTCTGCTCAAAATCAAAATCTGAAGTCCCTTTTATGTTAATCTCAAATGCTCCTTGTTCTACCGTAAATTCTTTATTGTTATAAAACTTTAAATCCTCGGCAGTCAAGCTAAAATTCACTTTTTTACTTTCGCCCTTTTTTAGAAATATTTTTTCGAAACCTTTAAGTTCTTTTACTGGTCTTGTAATACTCCCAACTTTATCGTGTACATATAACTGAACAACTTCATGACCATCATAATCTCCAGTATTTGTAATAGTTACCGATGCTGTTATTGTACCTGAAAAACCAATCGTGTTTGCAGATAATTCAACATCAGAATATTTAAAAGTCGTATAACTTAGCCCATGACCAAAGGGGTACAATGGCGTATTAGGCACATCGATATAATTGGATTTATAATCTTCCTTTGGGTTTTTTGGGGGAATAGGCCTTCCTGTATTTTTCATGTTATAATAAATGGGCACTTGTCCTAATGTTCTTGGAAAGGTTACTGGCAATTTTCCTGATGGATTGTACGTACCAAATAATACATCTGCAACGCCATACCCACCACTGGTTCCTGGGAACCATGTTTCTAAAATAGCATCTACTAAGATATCTTCTTCTGACAAATCTAACGGGCGGCCATTCATCAAAACCAAAACCATTTTTTTGCTGGGTACTGCTTTTCGAATGGCTTTTATTAAATCGGTTTGACGCCCAGGTAATTTTATATTGGTTCTACTAGCTGCTTCACCACTCATATCGTAATCTTCACCCAAGACCAACACAACTTTATCGGCTCGCTTTGCTATATTTATAGCTTCGTTAAAGCCGCTTTCATCATCCCCTTCAATCTCACAACCCTTTGCATACAAAATTTTAGAAGCATTTAAATATTCTTGAACACCTTGATGTATGCTAATGGCTTTGCCTTTTCTATCACCTGCAGCCGCCCAATTTCCTATAATATTTTCTTTATCTTTTGCTAAAGGCCCTACAAGTGCTATGGTCTCATTTTTATTTAAAGGTAACGCTTTAGCATCATTTTTTAATAAAACAGAGGACATGGCAGCCGATTGACGGGCGGCTTCTAAAAACTCAGGCTTGTAAATCACTTCTTTTTCGCGCTGTTCATTGCAATATCTATACGGGTCATCAAATAGCCCCAGCTTATATTTTGCCAAAAGAATGCTACGGCAAGCTTCATTTATCAATTCTACATCAACTTCACCTTCATTCACCAATTCTTCTAAATACAAACGATTGGCGCTACTCATCATATCCATGTCAATCCCTGCTTCTATAGCTAGTTTCGTGGCGTGTTTTTCATCTTTTGCATATCCGTGCTCTACCAATTCATTAATTGCTGTATAGTCGGTAACTACAAACCCTTTAAAACCCCATTCTTCTCTTAATATATCTCTAAAAATAAATTTATTTCCTGTAGCTGGAACACCGTTTAACTCATTAAAGGCAGTCATAAATGTTTCCACACCAGCATCTATCGTAGCCTTAAAGGGTGGTAGGTACACATTTCGCAATTCATCTTCTCCCATATTTACCGTATGGTAATCGCGTCCAGCCTGTGCAGCTCCATAGCCCACAAAGTGTTTAGCACATGCTAGAATAGTATTATTTTTTGATAAGTCGTCGCCCTGAAAGCCTTTTACATAAGCTTTCGCTATTTCACTTCCCAAATATACATCTTCCCCTGCACCTTCGGATATACGCCCCCAACGCGGATCTCTTCCTATATCTACCATGGGTGCGAATGTCCAATGAATGCCTTCTGCAGAAGCTTCTTCGGCTGCTATACGTGACCCCTTTTCTATATCTTCTAAATCCCAACTTGCGGCTAATCCTAAATTGATGGGAAATATGGTTCTAAATCCATGAATAACATCATAACCAAAAAGTAATGGAATGCCTAAACGAGTTTCTTCAACTGCCATTTTTTGTAAGTCCCTCGTGCCTTTAACGCTATACACATTTAACATGGCACCAATATTCCCTTCTTTTATAAATTTTTTATTATTTGAACTTACTGTTGGTCCCGTAACACTCCAACCACCACTGTACATAACGGTTTGACCGATTTTTTCTTGTAAGGTCATTAAATGCATCAATGAGTCAACCTTAGTATCAAAAGGCGATTCTTTTGAAACGGTATTGCCTCCTTTTTTTATTTCATTATGACACCCAAAGACAGCGAGGGCAAGTAAAAAAAGGCAAATCCTAGTTAGTTTTTTATTCATATTTTAGTTTTTTATTGGGATACCCTATTCAAAGGACTTAGTATCCTGCATAAATTTTTAATAATTAAAGCCCAGTTTATCTAATCCTTTTTTAACGTCTTCATTTTCCATAAATAAATTCCAAAGCAAACCTGTCCTGTGGTTTTCAATCATGATAATTTGAGGGCCTTGATCTATAGCTAAATATGTATCGGTTACCCAAAAATTATAATGCGGGCTAAAAGCATCATAAAACCCTGCTGGTCCTAACATTCTATCTTTTTTCTGATACAAATAATGCATTACTTTTAAAGATTCGGTAGGTGTATATGGTATGGAGCTTATTGCTGCTGTTGGAGATACCACGCCTTTATCATTCGATGGGCTGTGTGCGGAATAGCCTCTAGTTCCATCTGTATTTCTAGAATAACTGGCTGTTAAACCCCAACAGTTTTCACCATAATCGATATAATTTTTTGGATTGGCAATACAGTATTGCCGATTGATTTTGGTATGATTAACCACCAGGTCCCAATAATTGCCATATTGATCGGTTAAATTTTTTGGATTTAAACCTAGGAACGAATAATGACTAAAAAACAAAGGGCCTCCAAAATTTGAACCGCCAGCATGCTTCAAAATAAGCGGAAAACCATATTGCGAATTTGATGACGCAATAGATCCGCTATTTGCCCAACCCTTTTCGTAAGCGGCTTTATCTATGGCGTAATCTGGCGATGACGATGCCAAAATATATGTTATTAAAACCTCGTTATAGCCCGTTAGTTTTAAATTGATGTCGAAACCATGATTTGGGCTCCAATGCCAGTAAAGTACATCTTGATTTTGGGTGTACCAATTCCACTCTACGCCTTTCCATAAATCATCTGCTTTTTGAGCCAAAGCTTTTTCGGTATCTGATCCGTTTTTAAAATATTCTTTTATACAGATGAGCCCTTGTACCAAAAACGCCGTCTCTACTAAATCGCCTCCATCATCTTTTGTACTAAAAGGAAGTGCATCCCCTGAATTTCCATCAATCCAATGTGACCATGCCCCATGAAATCGATCGGCATTTTCCAAAAATGTGAGTATTTTGCTAAATCTTGAAACAGCTTGTTCTCTGGTGATAAAATTACGTTCTATACCAACTAAAATACTCATTAGTCCAAAACCAGTACCACCAGTAGTTACCACATTTTGATTTAATGTGGGTTCGTTAGGATGGTAGCGTTCTTTTGCTGCACCAGAATTGATATGCGCAAAATCCCAAAAATATTTAAAGGTTTCCTTTTGGGTTAAGTCCATCATTTCTTCATCTGTAAGCGGCACAATAGGATTATCATCAATAGCATTGGGATCGTAAGGTTCTTGATACCCAGGTCCATCATCATTCCCACACGAGAAACATAAAACCCATAATACTATTAACGCATATCGAATCATATTTTATTCGCTTTTCTGATAAGTGAATCCTAATTTGTTGAGCCCTTCTTGTACATTTTCATTTCTCATAAATAGATCCCATAACATACCTGAGCGATAATTTTCAATCATTACAGGAATTGGACCTTGATCTATAGCCAAATATCTTGGGTTATACCAATTGTGTTCAAAACTAAAGGCATCATAAGGTCCGTATTTACCAATTAAACTATCATGGTCCTTGTATAGTTTGTGCAACATCTGCATGCTTTCTTTTGGGGTATATGGAAACGAAGCCAATGCTGCTGTAGGTGAAACAACTCCCAAATCTTTGTCCGGTCTATGACCTTTGTATCCTTTTACAGAATAACTTGATGTTAACCCCCAAATACTATCTCCATAACCTTTATAGTTTTGTGGATTGGCTATAGCATGTTTATAATGAATTTTAGCTTGATTCTGAACCAGCTTCCAGTAATCGGCATACTTATCAAATAAACCTTTTGGTTTTAATCCTATATAAGAATAATGCGCCCAAAACATAGGTCCTACTGGTGATTCATCATGTTCGTAATAATCGAGTACCAAATCTTCATCATAATATTTTTCGTTAGAAACGATGTCTCCGTTTCTAGCCCAACCTTTATGATACACGGCCTCATTTACTGGATGTGTAGGTGATGAAGCGGCCAAAACATACATGATTAAACATTCGTTATAACCTCCAACAGGAAAATTCATTTCCCAATTATATTCAGGTGACCAGTGCCAATACAAAACATCTTCGCCTTTAGTATACCAATCCCATTCTACCTCCTTCCAAAGCTTATTAATCTTCTCAACAAGTTTTTGTTCTTCTTTGTTACCGTTTTTAAAATATTCGGCTACAGTTAGCATGCCTTGTATTAAAAATGCGGTTTCGACTAAATCGCCGCCATTATCTTTTTTACTAAAAGGCATCATTTTTCCAGTTTGTCCATCTATCCAATGAGACCACGCACCATGGAATCTATCTGCCTTTTCAAGAAAATCTACCATTTTAACAAAATGGTTGAATGCTTGTTCTCTGGTAATAAACCCTCGTTTTATACCAACTAAAATAGCCATCATTCCAAAACCAGTCCCTCCAGTGGTTACTGTATGCTTAGGAGATGTAGGATAAATATTATCCATATGCAAACGCTCTGGAGCCAACCCTGAATTAGGTTCTGCACCATCCCAAAAATAATTAAAGGTCTGTTTTTGAATGGTATCCAACAAAGCCTCATCATCTAAAACAGAGGTATTGTTAGACCCTAAATTGGAATTACTGTCGTTTTTATTGTCTTTACAATTGTAAAGAACAAATAATATTACTAATAAGAAAAGTAGTTTTATCTTCATAAAAATAAGTACTGCTAGCTCGTGAATTAATTGAGGCTGTCTTAAAAGTGTTGTGTACTTAAAACGTTGTGATAAATCTCTTAAAAATCAAATAGTGTTTTTGAGATTTTTCGACTGCGCTCAAAAATGACAACTTATGTACTTTTGAGACAACCTCAATTTTGCAAACTATTAACTAAACTAAATCAACTTACAATGTTATTAATTACCCATGATATCCTGGATTTCAGTCTGGGTAAGTGCTTTATCATATAAATGCAATTCATCTAAAAAGCTTGAATCTGATTTATGATTCCATCCTGTAAAACGAGGCGCTCCAGACATGATCGATAAAATATCACAGCCTGTCCAGTCAACACCGGTTATATCACTTTCTGCAGCGATCTCTCCATTAATATAAACAATGGCTTTGGTTCCAGAAATTGTGAATGCCAAATGCACCCATTCATTAGCAGTGGGGTCTACATCTGCTGCTGTACCTCCATCTACCCATACATTTGCTGCACCAGTACCAACATTTAATTTAAAACGCTGCATACCTCCTGCATTTTCTCTAAAAAACCTGAATCCTGCATCTCTATTATTTTGAACATCTGGATAATTTGCATTTCCTGTATCCTCTGGTCCAATAACCAAAATACCTGCTCTATCTGGAGTTGCATTCACTTTATGCCACATCGCAGCACTAAATTCATCTGCTAGCAATTCTGTGGTTGGAAATGTTAAATAAGCATCATCAACACCCGCATAGGCATCGGCTCCTAGCTTACTCTCTCCAGCAAAACCAGGGCTACCTACTGTTGTGGCTGTAGCACCAGTTACCCAGTTTTTATATGTACCATCAAAGGCCATGTACATGGTTTCTCCTTCTGCGGGTGTATAAGGATTTGTTACTCCAAGTATATTTTGAATGTCTCCTTGAGATAATGCTACATTAAAGAAACGGAGTTCGTCCATATAACTGTTGTCCGATTTATGATTCCATCCAGTAAAACGGGGTGCACCAGACATGATAGACAGAATATCTGTACCAGTCCAATCTACAGGGCTTTCTAAAGCACTTTCTTTTGCTAATTGTCCATTTATATAAACACGGGCTTCTGTGGTAGAAATTGTAAATGCAATACTTACCCACTCATCTTTATTGGGGTCTATGTCGGCTGCATCTCCACCATCAACCCATACATTTTTATCGCCTATCCCAACATTCAATTTAATACGTTGATTGCCTCCCGCATTTTCTCTAAATAGTCTAAATCCACTATTTCTATTATTTTGACTCTCAGGATAATTAGCATTGGTAGGATCTTCTGGCCCAATTACCAAGATACCTCCTCTATCTGGGGAGGCATTGACTTTATACCAAAAAACAGCAGAAATTTCATTTCCTAACTGCATCGTGCTTGTTGGTAATATTAAATAAGAATCTTCTGCTCCTGCATAGGCATTATTACTTGCCAGACCTTCCCCTGCAAAACCTGGATTCCCAACTTCTGTTGCTCTAGTAACACTAATAAACTCCGTGTAATCTGTTTCAAAATCCATATAAATGGTTTCATTTGCAAAAAGCGGAATATATGGTGGTTCTTTTTCAAAATTTGCAGTTGCAGTCGTATTATTTCCACTAATATCGGTAGCTACAATTTTAAGCTCATGTTGTCCTGTGGTAACATTATCAAAAGGTACTTCGGCCAATACACGTCTGTAATCTTTAAAATCACCACTCATGGAAGCAATTTCACTATTATTAATTAAAACAGATATGTTATCCACTTCAATATCATCGGTAACTTCAAATTCAATGTTTATTGCTACTACAGGATCATTTACTTTAATTTTTGTTCCGTCTACAGGATACTTCAAAGTTACTTGTGGCGCGCCAGCATCTGCCCCTGGATCTACCTTGGTTATTGGATCGATACCATTATCACAAGACAACACAAGTAATAAAGCTATAAGTCCGAAAAATTTATTTATAAATGTTTTCATTTCTTTAATTTTTTTGATTAGTTGGTAAGTCCTTCTAAAATTGGAAATTGGTCAACTTGTCCTTGAGGATAAGGCAAAAAGGCTTTATCTGAGCTAAATGTTCTTCCGTCATAACTTAATTCGCTGTAACGTTCAAGCCTAAGCATATCATAATAACGTTTTCCCCACTCCATACCCAGTTCGGCAAACTTCTCATCGACAATATCGTCTAAAGTCACTGATGATAGAGCAGCCATACCCGATCTTTCTCTTACTAAATTAACTGCTTGTGTCGCTGTTAATGAACTTCCTGAAGCTCCTTGCGTTAATGCCTCGGCATACATTAATAAAATCTCAGCATAACGAATAACCATATAGTTTTTGTTACTACCGTAAGCTGTTCTGCCTGAAATTAATTGATTTGATGGCAAATAATGCTTACCACTTGCAAATAAAGCTCTGGCATAATCATTTATTCTATCGCCATCTCTTGTTGTATTAGAAACAAAAGCTGGTAGTGTTGCATATGCTGGGTCTGTTTGAAGCTCTGCGATTCCCCGATCTGTAAACAACACACTTGTTTCTAAACGAACTGTTTCACCACGGTCTAACATAAACTTGATGAATTTCATGCTAGGTTCATAAAACCCCCAGCCACTGGAAGCTCCCAATACAGCGGGTGTCCAACCTTGTGGACCATAAGGTGCATACAGATGACCTTCTCGGTCTCCTTCTCCTTGACCAAAATCAGAATACTGTAAATCCAATATACTTTCGTTGCTTAGTTTTCCTGGCGTCTTGAATAACTCATAAAAATCAGGGAATAAGCTAAAATTTCCTGAACTTATAATTTGTCCTGTAGCGTCTGCTACTGCTTGATAATCTTTCAATTCCTGACTTGCCAATGCTTTTATAGCGAGTGCGGTAGAACGTGTCACACCTCCTGGTAAATCGGTACGTTCGTTAGGTCGCATATCTGGAAGAAAAGGCATGGCTTCATCCATTTGATCTATGAGATGTTGCATGACTTCATTTTTAGTGGGTACTGCAGTAACATCCAATAATTCTGCTGTATTGGAAGATTCTGGAATAAAAACATCTCCCCATACTCTAGAGATATCAAAAAGCATAATCGCCCTTAACACTTTAGCCTCTGCAATATATTGATCGCCTAAAGCCTTACCAGCATCATCTGCAAACTCTTGATATCTGGTTATTTGCTCCATGCCTGTATGCGCAGAAATAACGTCGACATATACATTTTCCCATAAGGAATTGTACATCCAGTAATCTTTATTATAATTAAAAAGGTCTGTTTCTGTAAAATCTTGCTGATCTCCAAGTCCTCCAGAATTCACATCATCACCTCTTACCGAAATTAGAAGTGGCTGTTCCCATCCTCTGGATTGAAACGCTTCATATACTCCAACAATAGAAAGAATCATATCTTCCGTTTTTGTGAAGTCTGTTCCTCCTGCAAAATTATTATTTTCTTGAGGCTCATCTAACCTAGCTGAACAACTTACCATTGCCAAGGCAAATAAGGTTAACAAGATTACAGGCGCGTAAGTATTTTTAAATAGTTTTTTCATAGCTTTTAAATTTTTACGTTAACTCCAACTGTATATACCGCAGGAATTGGATATGTTTGATTGTCTACTCCATTAGCAACCTCAGGATTAAATCCGTTGTAATTAAACAAGGTTAAAGGTCTTTCCGCAGTCATATAAACTCTAATTTTTGGAATGGCAGAATTTTTGCGATCACTATTGATAGTATAACCTAAGGTTATATTTTGAATTCTAAAATAATCTCCATCTTCTATATAGTAATTGTTTAAACGCTGGTTCCAACCTTTTCTAACAGCAGCTGCCGATGGGTAAGAATTTGTAGTACCTTCTCCATGCCAACGATTTATAGCAAAATCGCGATCCCAATTCGTATCACTTGTAAAGATGACTTCCATTCGTTTACGATTTAAAATCTTATTACCACCTTGACCAGTTGCAACTAGGTTAAAATCAAAATCTTTATAGTTAAACCCTAGATTAAAACCGAACGTATAGCTTGGTAAAAACGATCCTAAAACAACTCTATCATCGTCATCAATAGTATTGGGATCTCCACCATTTTCTTTGTATTTGAAATCTCCAGGAACCAAATTATTTGCTACGGCAACGGGGTCGGCATCAATTTCTGCCTGATTTTGATAAACACCTGTTACTTCTCTACCATAAAAAGCAAAGATTGATTCACCAACAATGGATCGTTGACGAAATTCTGCACTACCAGCATCTAAATGTGGTTGTCCGTTAAGGTTTAAAACTTCATTTTTTAACGTCGCAAAATTTGCACCAATATTAAAACTAAAATTTTCAGAAAGTCTTTTATTATATGATGTTGTAAATTCAAAACCTGAGTTTCTAATTTCTCCAACATTTTGGCGCGTGGCACCTGGTATTAACGGTCTTTCTACTGGTATCACCGCATCTTGTGTATCTCTAATATAGTAATCTGCTTCAATAGACAGATCACTATCCAATAATCTTGCTGTAAGACCAATATTCGTTTCTTCCGTAACCTCCCATTTTAATGCTGTGAAATCACTTCCTGTATTTAGACCACTAAATCTTATATCTCCTAAAGCAGTTTCAACTACGGTTGAAGTGATGGAACCGTTACTTGAAGGCACTTTATCATTACCCAATCTACCCCAACTTCCTCGTAATTTTAAGAAATCGAAAATACCATTATCTTCCATAAAGGATTCTTGAGAAATCACCCAACCTGCTCCAATAACTGGAAAATACCCCCATTTTTCCTGGTACTTGTTGGTTCCATCTGCTCTGAACGTTCCATATAAAAGATAGCGATCATCATAATTATATGACAATCTTCCAAAATATGAAAAACCATACTCTCGGGCTCCACCGTCTCCAACATTATCTTCCACTATCGTTTGAGCTTGATCTAAATAGTATGCTTCTTCCCCAGATAATGGAAAGTTTAGACCTTGCGCTGTTAAAAATTGAAAAGACTCATCTCTAAAAGATGTACCTGCTAATATTGTAAAATTATGTTTATCTATTTTACCTGTATAAGTCAGCGTATTATCCCAAATCTGATTTGAAATTGTTGTACTCCTTTTTGTTATACTTGCATCTTCTCTTTGAAATTGATTACCTATAAAATATGGTAAATCAACATTTCTAGCCTCTAATGTCTCAAAATTATGATTGTATGCTGTTTTAAACTTGAGCTTATCTGGTACCAATGTAAATTCAGCAAAAAAATTGGCTAAAACATTTCTTATTTTAGTTCTATTTTCACTTAAATCCAATAATGGGAAGGGGTTTTGTCCGCCTCTATATCCTAAATCTTGTGCATTAGCATAGTTTTTTGGAAATACATTCGGGTTGTCTGCCAAATTGGGATCAAAAACAGGCATGATAGGTACCGCATAATATGCCAAACGCCATGCCGAGTTTTCTCCATCATACCTCGTAGCATTACTTAAAACGGTATTGGCACCAACTTTAAGCCAATCGTTAGCCTTAAATTCTATCTTACTTCTTAAATTAAAACGTTCGTATTCGTTTTTCATATCTAAAATACCTTCTTGTTGAAAGTAATTGGCTCCAACCGAATAACTAACATTTTCGGCACCACCAGTGACACCAAAGCTATGGTTTTGAATAAACCCTGGCCTTAAAATTTCGTCATACCAATCTGTATTCACATCTGGTACATTCGGGTTTACCCTACTACGGCCATAACGTTGCATAGCGTTTAATATGAATTGGGCATCTGGAGCAGAACCTGACTCTTGAGCTAACGTTGTAAACTGCTCTGCATTAGCTACTTTTAATACGTTTTGCGCTACCTGATAACCAGAGTAACCATCATAGGTGATTTCTACCTTTTTATTAAATGATCCTGACTTTGTTTCGATCAATACAACACCATTTGCAGCACGAACACCATATATAGCTGCTGCAGATGCATCTTTTAATATTGATACTGATGTAATATCTGCTGTATTTAAAAAATCAATATTATCGAAAAACATACCATCAACAACATAAAGGGGCGCAGATGCATCATTATTATATGATCCAATACCACGAACTCTAATAGTTGGCCCTTGTCCTGGCGAACCATTGCTTACAACCTGCATACCTGCTACTTTTCCTTGAAGCGATTGCATGACCGACCCCGTTGGCACTGAAGCTAATTCCTCGGCCTTTATGGTCGTGATTGCAGAAGTTAAATCTTTTGACTTCATTTGTCCGTAACCAATAACCACAATTTCATCTAACGTTGCAATATCAGATTCTAGGGTTATATCTATTTGAGTTTGATCTTGAATTAGGATTGATACTGTTTTAAATCCAAGGGAACTGAACTCTAATGTTTCTCCTTGGTTTACTTTAATAGAATAACGACCATCAAAGTCTGTACTTACGCCTCTAACTGTTCCTTGTACAATAACATTTACTCCAGGGATCGGCATATTATCGTCAGAACCGACGACAATACCGTTCATAGTTTTTTCCTGTGCAAAAGCATGAACTGTAAACAGAAGAATTAGCAATAAAGTAAATCTTGTTTTCATATAGTTTTTATTTAGATGTTAGTTTGTACTAAATTATGAACTATTAAAAACCTTGGCAAAAAATGGATTACACATAAATTACGTCATGGATTAAAAAACTAAAAAATAGTTATTTGACGTATACTTTGAAGGTTATAAACAAACAAAAACATTAGGTCTAAAGCAGTTTTGACGTAGTTTTGACGTAGTTTCAAAAATGAATTCTTAGTGATTTATGTCAGATTTATTTGAAATTTTTCAAATAATCACCCAGAGATTTGTCATTTTCTAAATTTAACTTGCGTTTTAATCTATATCTATGGGTTTCCAAGCCTCTTATTGACACATTCATAAGTGGCGCAATTTCCTTGGTCAATAAATTCATTTTTATGTAGGCACAGATCTTTAAATCTTTATGAGTTAATTGAGGGTGTTTACTTTTTAATTGGTTGAAAAATTCCTCATGAACCTGATTAAAATTATATTCAAAAATTTCCCATTCGTCTTCATGCCCTATTGAGTTATCAATTTTACGTAGGAGACGTTTATATGCAGATGAATTTGCAAATCCTGTTTTTTGTCTTTCTAACTCGTTTTTAATTTCCAACATAGATTCATTCTTTTTAACTAAAGCCATCGCTGTATTAGCCAATTGTTTACTTTTTAGTTTCACTTCGTTTTTTAAAGATTGATTTCTTAATTGAACAATTTTCTTTTCGTTTTCTATAGCTTTTTCTTTCAAAATGTCTTCCTGCTCTTTTGCGAATTTTTCCTCTAAAAACTTTTGCTCTTTGGCTATCTTTCTTTTGTGTAGTTTATAAAACAATAGAATTATTAAAATAGCAGTAGCTCCATATAAAGCGATACCTATATTATTTTTATACCATGGAGGCAAAATAGTAAAGGTTATTATTTGAGTATCTGAAGCATCTCCTAGGCTATTAGCTGTCCTAAAATGCAATGCATAGTCTCCATTATTTAAATTTGACAACCTTATTCTTCCATTTTCAGTTTTTATCCATTCTACAGAATCACTCAACGTTAGAGCGTATTCAAAAAAATGATTTGAAGATTTGGCTGAAGAGATGGCTATACTAACATCCTCGTTAAAAGGGAAATTGAAAGTTACTTTATGGGCCACATCTATAAAATCATCTCCTATCTTAATAGTCTCTAGTATTGGTTTATATAGAGTGTTTGTGTGAGAATAATTATTTTTATTAACATTCATGAATCCTCCATATAGGTTTAGCATATATAGTGAATCATTTATTTTTGAAATTTTTTCTGAACCTACGATAAGCCTATCCTTAAAATAATCGCTTGGAATATGCAAATTATCTACATTTTCTGTCAATGACTGTATATAGATTTTATCCTTGTTATTTTTAATTGCCAATTCATTATTATTCTCTTCCGAGACTAAATAAGCTTCATCTCCAAAGTTTTCGTTTAATAAATCAAAAGGAATAATACTATCTATTAATGATTCATATTTTAACCATCCTTTGTTAGTTTTGAAGCATATATCGTTTTTAATTTTATAAACCCTAACATTAAATTCAGAATTAAGCCCTTTTTTTTCATAAGGTACAGCACTTATAATTTGATTATGATTTTCATCAAATTTCACCCTAAACAAGCCTTTATAAGCATGTGCTAACCATGCCGTATGTTGATCTTCGAAAGCTAAATATTTAATAGGAATAGTAGGTTCTCCTAAATGTTTTACACGCCATTCGCCATCAAGTTTTTCATATTTAACCAAACCTGTATAAGTGCCTTGTATATATGTATTATCCTCTTCGGGTACTTTTTTTATTGTCCACCCCCCAGTACTGTTAGATATTTTTTTTCTGAGTTTTTTATTTTTTACTAAATAGGTACCATTATTATGTCCACAAAACAAATCTCCTTTTATTTTATTTAAAGACCAGACCTGACCTTGGGATTCTTCTATAAATTGTAATTTATTTTTCTTATCAATATAGAATAAACCAGTATTGCTACCTATATATGTAGCGCCTTCATAATTGATTATATCATAAACAGCCCCTAACTTACCCGAATTATCATTAAAAAAAGAGTAAGGGCTACTTAAATCAACCGAGGCCAAACCATTATCTAAACCAACATATAATTTGGATCGTTTATCTACTGTTTGGCATAAAACAGTATTATTTAATAGGCCATTCTCTTTATTTATATGGTATAATACTTTTCCCTGACTATTAGAAATATAAACCCCATTTTTAATAGTTCCGAAAACCATATCACCATTTTCTAATTTATAAAAACTATTAAGCTGATGCTTTTTTATAATATCATTTATTTCAGTATCCCATGAAGTTAATTGGTTTTCTGAATATATAAAACAGCCTTTCAAAGCAGTAGAAATAAACAGTTTGCCTTTGCGATTTGAAATACTTATCACTTTAGTATCTTTAAGCAATGAACCATTTATATATGGGTGCAAATGATCTTCACGCAAAATGAAAATACCATGTTTTAAAGTGGATACATAAATAATATCATCGACAATATCAATAGATATTATAGTCGATTCTGGCTTTATAGTTTTAATTTCTTTGTCTTGGTATATATAAAGATTTAAAAAAGATCTAAATATTATAGCATCCTTATAGGATAGGATCTGCCAAAACTCCTCGTTTAGTTGTGGTTGTTTTTCAATTAACTTATTTAATGATGTATATATCAGTTTTCCTTTATCATTTCTCCGCCAGTAACCAAATTCCTCATAAGAACCAGTATATATAAGCTCTTTATGGGCTAAAACAGATCTTATAATTGTTTTATTTGGTAATTCATTAAAGTTCCAATTAATACCATCGAACTCTAATAATCCATTATTATTTGCCACATAAAGTTTTCCACCATCTGATATGGACACGCCCCAATTTTGGTTACCTGCATTGAATTCGGATAAAGAATAATTTTTAAAATATGGGGTGTATTGAGAATATAATTTACTGTGGAATAAAAATATACAAATTAAAAGAGAGAAATATTTAAATTTTATTACCATACTAATATTCAATTTACAACTTATTAGTAACTAAACTGTAAGTCTTTAGCCTAATTTGAATTTTTAGGATTAAAAATTAAGTGTGTTTTACAAATCTAACTAATTTTCATAGAACTCTTTTTTTAGTGTTCAATATTCTACCAGTAAACAAAAAGAGCCTTATCAAAATTTTTGATAAGGCTCTTTTTGAGCAGAGACTAGACTAAAACCTAGCGATCCATTTCATTTTTTAATATCATAATCATTAATTCAATTAAAATTCCACTATTACTAAAAAGAAAACAAATTAGATGCTACGCTAGCTCCATTCATTAAATTTTTGAGTTCTTCTATAATTTCAGGATAATCTTCTGCTATATTATTTTCTTCTGCTAAGTCTTTCGATAAATCGTAAAGTTCAAAATCACCTTGTTCCTTTTTGTTTATATCGTACCAGACGCCCTTCCAGTTTCCTTTTCTAATGGCTTTTCTGCCTCCACGCACGTTAAATTCCCAATATAAATAATCATGCTGTTTTTGATTTTCATTATCTAAAAAAGTTGGCAACATAGAAATTCCGTCACTTTGTTTAGGTGTTTCAATTCCTGCTATATCTGCCAACGTTGGCATAACATCCCAAAATGCTGAAATATGGTTTGAAACAGTTCCTGCTTTTATTTTTTTAGGCCACACTGTTATAAAAGGGCTCCGTATGCCACCTTCATATAAATCTCTCTTAATACCTCGTAGACCACCATTACTATTAAAAAAATTGGGATTTGCACCTCCTTCTTTTGCTGGTCCGTTATCACTTGCAAACATTATTATTGTATTTTCTGAAATGCCTAATTCCTCTAACTTATCTACAATTTGCCCAACCTGTATATCCAATCTATGAATCATTGCTGCATACATAGCATATGGCTCCTCTTGTGGACAATAATGATACCATACCATATTAGGGTCTCCATAATCTGATGTATAACTATCTCTAGCCATATGGGGTACCTCTTCAAACCCATCCTCATATTTCAAGAAAATTGAATCTTTAGGTGCTATTAATTCTGCATGAGGAATTACAGATGGGATATATGCAAAAAAGGGCTTGTCTTTATTGGCTTCAATAAACTTTAAAGTTTCTTCTTGAATTCTATCAGGTGCATAGGTTGTTTTATTTGTCCAATCGTTACCTTTTAGAGAATCAATCTCTTGATTATGATTTAAATATGGTGGATAATAACGATGTGCCAGTTTCTGATCGTTATACCCATAAAACTCATCAAAGCCTTGATTATTTGGGTCACCTTCATTGAACCCTAAGCCCCATTTCCCAAACATTCCCGTAACATAACCTGCGTCTTTTAATACTTCTGCTATTGTAATAGAATTTGCTGGCAAAGGTACCTGTCCTCCTTTACCTTCCATTATTTCTTTATTACCTCGAACTGGTGTATGCCCTGTATGCTGACCTGTCATTAATGAGGAACGTGCTGGAGCACAGACAGCCGCACCACTGTAATGTTGGGTGAATTTTATACCTCTGGAAGCTAATGCATCAATATTAGGCGTTTTAAATTTTTCTTGTCCGTAGCAGCTCAAATCCCCATATCCTAAGTCATCAGCAAGAATATATATGATATTAGGTTTCGTTTGTGATTCCAAAGTTGTATTCTCGGCTGTATTTATTTGCTTTTTACAGCTAATTAAGAACACAGTAGTGATTATAAATGCAGGGATGTATCTCATTTTATATATTGCTTTTTAATTTTAAAACTCCTTTTTTAATATTTTTTGCTGTTACAACAAGTTTACCTTCTTGAAAAGTTGCTTTTGTTTTTAGCACAACCAAACAGGTACCTCTATTAGTCTTTCTTGTCTCTATATTTCCAGTTGGTGTTATGTCGTACATACTACCATTGGAAAATCCTAACATTTCAGCATTTCCTTCTACTTCAAAATGCAAATCTGTAGATTCGTGAGTCACTAATACACCATGTTTATCTAAAAGTGATACCTCTACTTGAACAATGTCTCCAGAATTAACAAGCTTATCATAAATTTTAAAGCCTATTTTGTGAGGTTTACTTGTTGTTTTTAACTCAAACTCACAAACTTCTTTTCCTTTAATAATACCTACTGCTCTTAGAGTTCCTTTTTTAAAGGTAATATCTTGCCATTTCATAATCCAGTTTGAAAAGTCTGAAAGCCTTTTGTTTCCAATTAATTTATCATTGAGGTATAAATTTACCGATTCGCAATTGGTGTAGGTTACCAAATCTTTTTTCTCTCCATTTTCAAAATTCCATATCTCGTTTATTGGCGGCCATCCCCAACGTCCAGAAGTAGAAAAATCATCTGCATCCCCTTCGTAAACTGCTATACGCACCATTGGTTTTTCTGACCAAAAGGCCTGGTATAAATATGATTCTACTTTTTTGAACCCTGCAATATTAAGTAGTCCGCTATTAGACCCTAATTTTGGGAATTTTTTCGACTCGCCTAAATAATCAATTCCAACCCAAAGAAAAAGTCCCATATTATGGTCATTTTCCAATACATCTATCCAAGGGGAACGTTCAATGTTTGCAAAACGCTTTTCTAATGAGCTATTAAAATACCTATAACTTTCAGTACTTATATAAGGCATCTTTGGGTTTCTATTTCCTATTTCTTTGCACCATTGTTCCCCATAGTTTAGTGCAATTAAATCCATTTCGCTACAAGTACTTAATATGGCATCAATTTTATCATCTACATCACTATCTAAACCTCTTTCCATACCAGAAATGACAGGGCGAGTCTCATCCAAACTTCGAACAAATGATGTATATTTTCTTAAACCCTGAGTTTGTTCTTTAGCTTCTGGCGGGTAATTTTCATTACCAACACTCCATATAATTATACTAGGATGATTTCTATCTCTTTCTACTGTAGCTTTGTAATTTTTTTGCCATTCATATTCGAAAAATGGATCTCCAAAACCATTTGGATTAAAAAAATTATTTAACCCTTTTCTTTTTTTATCATTAGTCTTGTCTGCATTCCATTTATCGACAAACTCGTTCATTACTAAAAACCCCTTATTATCACACAAATCTAAAAATTCGGGTGATGGTGGGTTATGTGCTGCCCGTATTGCGTTACAACCAATTTCTTTTAATTTGTCCAACCTTCTTTCCCATATCTCAATAGGAACGGCTACTCCTAAAACACCTCCATCATTATGTAAACAAACACCTTTTAACTTTAAATTGTTTCCATTTAATAAAAAACCTTTCTCAGCATCAAAATCTATAGTTCTAACCCCAAATTTTGTCTCATAAATATCTACAACTTGATTGTTTACAAGTACTTTACTCTTGGCTATATAGAGTTCAGGCGAATTAACAGACCACAAACTAGGGTTTTCAATATTTACTTTTTGATGAATCTTTTTAGTAGTTTTTCTATTAATTTCAGCATTAGTTTTTATTGCCCCTACTTCTTCTCCTTTTATATTACAAATTATTGTTTCCAAAACAATCTTAGAAGCATCATCATAATTTCTTAAAGTCGTTTGCACTAAAACTTCTGCTCCTTCTTTTGCTACTTTAGGTGTTGTAATAAACGTCCCCCAGTGTTCTATGGCTAATTTATTGGTAGTAATTAGGCGAACATTTCTGTAAATTCCTGAGCCAGAATACCAACGACAATTGGGTTGAATGGAATTATCTACCCTTAAAGCAAAGACATTTTCTCCTCCAAAATTTATAAATGGGCTGATATTGTAATAAAAACTGGTATAACCATCATGTTGATTGCCTACATAGTGTCCATTCACCCATAGTGTCGAGTTTTTGTAAACACCATCAAACTCTATTCTAAATTCTTTATTTGATTGCTCTTTTGAAATGTTTACCGTTTTTCTGTACCACCCAACACCTCCTGGCAACCAAGCATTTCTTCCTGAGTAGGATTCGTTGTAATCAAACTCAATACTCCAATCGTGAGGTACATCTAATGTTCTCCAATTTGAATCATCAAAATCAATATTATTGTATGACGTGCTATCTGATAATTTAAACTTCCAATTTTTGTTAAAATTTTTAGTAATTCTAGTTGCTACCGCACTATTTACACTTTGGCTGCTTGCTTTACAAAAAAATAAAAAGAAAAAAAAGTAAATATATAGACACCGCATCTTGCTAATTATTTTATTGAAGGAATCATATTGTTGAACTCTAAACGAACTGGATACGCAAAATCGTAGTTGGGTTTTTTAGGCATGTATACCATAAGTCCTTTAGAGGTTTGTTTCCATTTTAATTTTTTATTAGAACCTATTAACTTAATGTATTTTAAGTCTTTGAGTTCTACACCTGCTAAGGATTTTATTTGTAAAGTTTCTCCTGGCCACTCCAACGCAGTAGCATACAAAATATTATTATTCTTATTTCTAGTAAACCGAATGTCCTCTTTTGTGGTTTTGTAGGTTTTAAGCCCATGTACATCTTTCTCCAACCATTGATTCCCTATTTCTCCAAAAATAACATAAGGCCTTGTTTCATAAACGGCTTCTCCACAAACTTTTAACCAACCTCCTAATTCTTTTAAGAATTTTTTCTGAGATTCGGGAAAAGTACCATCTGCTTTGGGTGCAATGGCAAGCATTAACACGCCTCTTTTGCTAATGATATCCATTAATTGATCTACAATCATATTGGTAGGCTTAATTTTCACACCTTCAGCGTATCCCCAGTTGTGTCCATAATAAATGGATTCATCCGTCTGCCAAACCATGTGGTTAATGTCATCAAAAGCACCATGTTCAAAATCTCTTACGGCACTTCCGTCTGCAAATGTCCCTTCTCTTTTGTAGTTAATCACTACATTCGGTTTTCCAAAGCTTCCTTTTTTCCATTCCACCGCTTTATTGTAATAGTAAGCTCCGAATTCCTTTCTACGAGACTCAAAAATTTTAGAATTCATTCCCCAGTCAAAATAATGAAGATCAGGTTTGTAAAGGCGTGTTACTTCTTTAGTTCTTTCTAACCATCTATCCAAATCTGTTTCACTTGGCTCAAAAAGCCATCGGGTTCTTTTAAAAAAAGAGGCACGAGATTCATTTTTACCTACCTCAACAGTATCTAAACCTTCAGGGTAAATAGGACTTCCATATAAATCTTGATTTTTTCTATCCTTTGCATCATATTGATTGATATGATTCCATTGATAAAATCCATAATTCCATGCCGAATGATTGGATACTCCAAATTTCATCCCTCTTTTTTTTGCCGCTTTAGAAAGCAATCCCACAACGTCTATTTTAGGTCCCATAGCTACCGAATTCCATCTATGTGTTGGAGAGTTCCATAGATTAATTCCATCGTGAAAAACAGCCAGAGATGTCATAAATTTGGCACCTCCTTGTTCACACAATTCAACCCAGTCATCAGCATCAAACTTTTCTGCTTTCCATAGTGGAATTAAATCTTTATAACCAAATTCAGAAGGATTTCCATATACTTTTTTATGATGTAAATGAGTAGCCAAACCTTGATTATTTCTACTACTTTGTCCTTCTTTACAATACATCCAACGCCCATACCATTCAGCTGCATGGTTACCTTTAAATGCTGGTGCTGAAAAAACACCCCATATCGGCCAAAACCCTAGTTTGGCGTCCTCGTACCATTCTGGAGCTTCATACTCAAGTAAAGAACTCCATTCAGGCTGGTACTCTTGTGCATGGGTATGCATTATGAAAATCAATCCAAAGATAAAAGTGATATATTTCATTGCTGATCAATTTATTTAATCTCAAATTCAAAATCCCCAGAAAGATTTCCTGATGTTGCGGAAACTTCAGTTTTCCCTTTTTTATTTC
>CANMXP010000022.1 GCA_947501845.1 uncultured Flavobacteriaceae bacterium
AAAAAACCAAAACGAGACCAGATTGTGGAAACCTGTGAGCAAACCCATAAAAATGCTGAAGGTCCTAATTACCGAGCGTAACTCTAGAATTAAAATAAAAAGAACTTTAGTAAAACAACAACACGATTATAAACTGATGCGTGCTATTGAACTGGACAAAGAACTATTGCGCTTAAACAGGCAAATGATCAAATCTTTAGAGAACCAAATAGATTTTCTTGAAAAGAAAATAGCACGCATCATCCTGGCAGATCAAGATCTTAAAGCCCAAGCTGAACTAATAAGAAGTGTCCCTGGTGTCGGAAAGGTGTTATCCTGGTATATGCTCGCTAAAACCGAAGGCTTTACAAAGATCACTGATCCAAGAAAAATGGCATGCTTTTCTGGAGTGGTTCCTTTTGAACACCAGTCGGGAAGTTCTATTTCTAGAAAACCAAAAGTCTCTTACTATGCTGATAAATCGATTAAAAGCGTATTGCATCTGGGAGCTTTGAGTGCTATAAGACTTGACAATGATCTAGGCATCTATTATAGAAGAAAGGTCGATCAAGGCAAAAATAAAATGTCTGTTTTAAATGCAGTAAGAAATAAAATCATCCATCGTATTTTTGCCGTAATTAGAAACCAAACTTTTTATCAAAATCGTTTGGTTGTGTCATAGAAATCAGCATAAACTAAAGCCGAAAAATCTCAACATTATGACAAACAAATGTTTAGTTTTTAAGAGATTCTTCATTACGTTCTGAATGGCATTTTTAAGACAGCCTTTTTTTAAATCAAAATAGAGCTCAATATCTAGTACTGAGGTTCTGATAAAATATACACATGCTCAATTTAATGGGTGGTTAATTTTAAAATATTCCTTTTCTTTGCACCACAATAAGATATTATGAGTCAAGAAGTTTCTAAACGATACGCACAACGTGGGGTTTCCGCGTCTAAAGAAGATGTGCATAATGCGATAAAAAATATAGATAAAGGATTATTTCCAAAAGCATTTTGTAAAATAGTACCAGATTATTTAACTAATGACGATGACTATTGTTTAATCATGCATGCAGATGGTGCAGGTACCAAGTCTTCCTTGGCCTATATGTATTGGAAAGAAACGGGAGACATTACTGTTTGGAAAGGGATTGCGCAGGATGCTTTAATCATGAATATTGACGATTTACTATGTGTAGGTGCTACCGATAATATTATGTTGTCTTCAACTATTGGAAGAAACAAGAATTTAATCCCAGGAGAAGTGCTTTCTGCTATAATTAATGGTACAGAAGAATTATTGGAAGACTTAAAATCGTTTGGCGTAACCATTCATTCTACAGGAGGAGAAACTGCCGATGTTGGTGATTTAGTAAGAACGATTATTGTAGATTCTACTGTGACAGCCAGAATGAAACGAGACGATGTTATTGACAATGCCAATATCAAAGCAGGTGATGTTATAGTTGGTCTAGAATCTTTCGGGCAAGCAACTTATGAGAAATCGTATAATGGAGGCATGGGGAGTAATGGATTGACATCTGCGAGACATGATGTTTTTAGTAAGTATTTGGCCAAAAAATATCCAGAAAGTTTTGATGCGTCTGTTCCTGAAGATTTAGTGTATTCTGGAGCTGTAAAATTAACGGATGCTGTTGAAGATGCCCCTATTGATGCAGGTAAGCTGGTATTGTCGCCTACAAGAACGTATGCACCAATTATTAAAAAGATATTATCAGAATATAACAGTGAAACCATTCATGGTATGGTTCATTGCAGTGGAGGTGCTCAGACTAAAATCCTTCATTTTGTAGATGAATTTCACATCATAAAAGATAATATGTTTCCAATTCCACCATTGTTTAAACTCATTCAAAAACAATCTAAAACAGATTGGAAGGAAATGTACCAGGTGTTTAATTGCGGACATAGAATGGAATTATATGTCGCTCCAGAAGTAGCAGAAAACATTATTGCTATTTCTAAATCCTTTAATGTTGATGCTAAAATAATTGGTAGAGTTGAAGCTTCAAAATCCAAAAAATTAACAATAAAATCGGAGTTTGGGAAGTTTAATTACTAAATCTCGTATTATTTGTTAAAATGGAATGATTATTGATGGGAGATTTTATTAATTAATCAACCTATAGCTATTAGTCATGAAAAATGTGTTATTTATCTCTCTCTGTTTCTTTTATCAGTTGATTTTTTCGCAACCAGATTCACTTTTTTTACAAAAAAAAGCGAAAAAACAGAAAGGAGGACCTCAATGGGTACAAAAAAATAAAGCTACCGTAGATTTAAGCCAAGTGGCATTTGCTAATTGGAATTCTGGGGGTAGTAATTCTATTTCTGGCCTTTTAGGGGTTCAGTCTTCTGCAAATTATAGAGATAAATTTTTTGCATGGAGAAATGATGTCTCTGTACGTTATGGAATAAATAAACAACAAGCAAGAGAACTTAGGAAAACTGATGATCTGTTTGAAATTACTTCAAATTTGGGTTATAAGCCTAATAAATCGTCAAATTGGTTTTATTCGGCTAGGCTTAATTTTAAAACCCAGCTTACAAACGGTTATAAATACCCAAATAAAGAAGTCCCAATCTCTAGGTTGTTAGCTCCTGGATACTTGTTCTTTGGAGGTGGTATGGAATATGGAAAAGACATTGAAGAATTATCGTTTTATTTTTCACCAATAACCTTAAAAGCGACTTTTGTATTAGATGAAGATTTAGCTAATACAGGTTCTTTTGGTGTAACCCCCGCTGTATTAGACGCAGACGGTAATGTTATTACACCAGGTGAGCACGTAAGAAAAGAGGTTGGTATTTTAATGACCAATAGCTACGAAATGGAAGTAGCAGATAACGTAAATATGAAGCATGTTGTGAGTTTGTATTCTGATTACGTAAATAATTTTGGAAATGTAGATCTAGATTGGAGAATCGATTTTAATTTTAAAGTCAATAGTTTTATAAGGGCTACTTTAGGCTCTCATATAAAATATGATGATGATGTAAAAACTAAAGAACCTTCAGAAGTTGAAGGCGAGTTTGATGAAGCTGGTGCCAAGGTACAGTGGAAACAGATTCTAGGCGTAGGGTTTGCTGTGGATTTTTAAAATAACCCTCCTTTTTTTATTCCAAAAATTTGTTAACTTTTTAATGTTGATAAATATTTAAAATGCTGTTTATTAGTATTTTAAATGAGGTTGTTTGTAAGCTTTATGATTTTTGTCATATTTTAAGTTGTAAGCTTTTGGTTTATTTATACTGTAATTAAATAATCCAAAATATAACTTACTAATGAATGAAAATGTGACTAAGACTTCACCAAAAATGTACACACAAGACCAAGCCTTTAATGCATCATTAAAATACTTTAAAAATGACGATTTAGCCGCTCGCGTATGGTTAAACAAGTATGCACTTAAAGATTCCCAAGGAAATATTTATGAGTTAACCCCAAATGATATGCATCTTCGAATTGCTAGCGAATTGGCAAGAATTGAAAAGAAGTACGCAAACCCCTTACCTGCAGATGATATTTTTAACTTAATTAAAGATTTTAAATATATAGTACCGCAAGGAAGCCCTATGGCAGGTATAGGGAATCCGTTTCAAATAGCATCACTTTCAAATTGTTTTGTAATTGGTAATTCTGGAGAATCAGATTCATACGGGGGCATTATGAAAATTGATCAAGAACAGGTACAACTCATGAAACGTAGGGGAGGTGTTGGTCATGATTTGTCTCATATTCGCCCTAAAGGTTCTTCAGTTAAGAATTCGGCATTAACATCTACGGGCATTGTACCTTTTATGGAGCGTTATTCTAATTCTACAAGAGAAGTAGCCCAGGATGGGAGGCGCGGTGCATTGATGCTATCAGTTTCTATTAATCATCCAGACTCAGAAGCCTTTATTGATGCAAAATTAGAACAAGGTAAAGTTACAGGTGCCAATGTATCGGTTAGAATGGATGATGATTTTATGAAAGCTGTAAAAAATGGCACAGATTATACTCAGAAATACCCTGTATTTAGTGAAGCTCCTAAGGTTTCTAAAACGATAAAAGCAACCGATTTGTGGAAAAAAATTGTCCATAATGCCTGGAAATCTGCAGAACCAGGAATCTTGTTTTGGGATACTATTATAAATGAATCCATTCCAGATTGTTATGCCGATTTGGGTTACAAAACGGTATCTACAAATCCATGCGGAGAGATTCCTTTATGTCCTTACGATTCCTGTAGGCTCTTGGCCATTAATTTGCTTTCTTATGTAGAAAATCCTTTTACAAAACATGCTAAGTTTGATTTTTCGTTATTCAAAAAACATATTGTAGCAGCGCAACGTATTATGGATGATATTATTGATTTGGAGCTAGAAAAAATTGATGCTATTTTGCATAAAATTGATGCAGACCCAGAGTTGGATGAAGTTAAAGCGACCGAACGAAATTTATGGATTAATATTAAACGAAAAGCAGAAGAAGGCCGTAGAACAGGTATTGGTATTACAGCTGAAGGCGATATGTTGGCGGCACTGGGCATTCAATACGGTAGTGAAGTTGGTAATGCTTTTTCGTTAAAAGTACATAAAACAATAGCCGTAGAAGCATATAGAGCTTCGGTGCATTTAGCAAAAGAGCGCGGTGCTTTTTCGATTTTTGACTCAGAACGCGAAAAAAATAATCCATTCATACAGCGATTAAAAGAAGCTGATAGCAAGTTGTATTATGAAATGTTAGAATATGGCAGAAGAAACATTGCATTGCTCACCATAGCCCCAACTGGTACAACAAGTTTAATGACGCAAACAACTTCTGGCATTGAGCCTGTATTTTTACCAGTTTATAAGCGTAGAAGAAAAGTAAATCCCAATGATAAGGATGTGCGTGTTGACTTTGTTGATGAAGTTGGAGACTCCTGGGAAGAATATGTTGTTTTCCATCATAGATTTAAACAATGGATGGAAGTAAACGGGATAGATACCACTAAAAATTTCTCTCAAGAGGAGTTAAACGATTTGGTAAAACAATCACCTTACTACAAGGCAACTTCAAACGATGTGGATTGGTTAAGTAAGGTGAGTATGCAAGGTGCTATTCAAAAATGGATAGACCATTCCATAAGTGTCACCATTAACCTTCCTAACGATGTTTCTGAAGATTTAGTAGGTGAATTATATTTGAAAGCATGGGAAGTAGGATGTAAAGGTGTTACTGTTTATAGAGATGGTTCACGTTCTGGCGTATTAATATCTAATGATACTAAAAAAGAGGACGCATCAAAAGATTTATTAACATCATTTCCAGTAAAACGCCCACAGGTTTTAGAAGCAGATGTAGTTCGTTTTCAGAATAATAAAGAAAAATGGATTGCCTTTATAGGTATTATCGATGAGAAGCCTTATGAGATTTTTACAGGTTTAACAGATGATGAAGATGGCATTTTAATTCCACGTTGGGTAAATAACGGATTAATAATAAAAAACAGGACAGAAAATGGTACGTCTCGTTACGATTTTCAATATGAAAACAAGAGAGGTTACAAGACAACTATAGAAGGCTTGTCCCATAAATTTAACCCAGAATTCTGGAACTATGCTAAGCTTATTTCCAGTACACTGCGTCATGGTATGCCAATTGATAAAATTGTCGATTTAATTAATAGCTTACAATTAGATAGTGAGTCTATAAATACATGGAAAAATGGTGTGGGGCGTGCATTAAAGCGTTATGTCGCAGATGGTACTAAAGTTAAAGGACATACCTGTGATTCTTGCAAATCGGAAAACTTAATATATCAAGAAGGTTGTCTGACTTGTAAGGATTGTGGATCTTCTAAGTGTGGTTAATATTTAGATTGTATAGCTAAAAGAGATTTTTTAGGCTTTTAGATGTCCGTTTGAGTACTTTAGCTGAGCTCAGTCGAAGTACCAGCGGACATTAGTTAAACAGCTTAAGGTAAGGTGCCTATACTCAAATATTTGTAGTCTTCTAATTCTTTTAAGTTGTCGATTAACTTTGTGCAACCATTTTTCAAAAGATATGTAGTATCAGAAATAGAAATAATATGTTGATACATATGATCTGTAATGATGATCGCTTTTTTTTGTTTTTCTTCTTCAATAAGAGTTTTTATTATTTCAATATATAAAGGCGCGACATGCGAGAATGGTTCATCCATAAGTACTATTTTTCTAGGGCATTTTAATGTTAAATAAATTTCCATAATTCTACGTTCACCTCCAGATAATTTTTTAAAAGTAAAGTGTTTATAAGGAATAAATGTTTCAAACGTATTGACAAATAAATCCCAGTCTACCTGAAAAAGTTTAAAGGCTGTCTTAATTTTCATTTCATTAGGAATAAAATGATGCTGAGGTAAATAACTGACCAATTTAGTTTGGTATAGTGGTTTTAAGATAGGCTTTTTATCAACTCTTATTAACTTATATTTGGCTTTTAAATGACCAAAAACAATGTTTAAAAGACAGCTTTTTCCACAACCATTGCTTCCTAAAATCCCAGTGATAGCTCCTGTTTCAGCTTTTAGATATATACCATTTAAAATAGATTTATTATTGAAGTAAAGCTCAACGTTATCAACTTCTACAATCATACAAATTCCTTTAGAATTAGTAGGAAAGGAATACTCAAAAAGAGATCAATAATAAATAATAACGAAAACAATTTGAGGGCAGAAATACCTAAGTTTTTGTAAAATATCAGTTTTCGTTTAGCGTGGGTCTCATTTATAAAAAACCACAGAAAAATGACTAATATTAGTTTGGCAATAAGTATGGGTATGATACTGTATTTTAAAAATGAAAAAATGATATTTAGCCCAAAAGACCAAAAAATGAAAGGTCTGTAAAAAACGAATATGGAAAATAATTGGTTCATATTATATGATTAGAAACGTAAGAAGTTGAATATTATTCTAACCTTATCATTAATAGACAGGTGCATTCATACTGAAAATTCATAAATTATCGTATTTTTGATGCCCAATTAAAAGGTAGATGTTAGAGAAATTACAAATAGTAAAGCAACGCTTTGATGAGGTTAGTGATTTAATTATTCAACCTGATATTATTTCAGACCAGAAGCGTTATGTAGAACTTAATAGAGAATATAAAGACTTGCGAATCCTTATGGAAAAGCGAGCACAGTACATAGAGCTCTCAGATAATTTAGAGGAAGCCGAATCTATTATTGCAGATGGCAGTGATGAAGAAATGGTAGAAATGGCTAAAATGCAATACGATGAAGCTAAAGAAGGTATCCCTAAACTAGAAGAAGAGATAAGGGTGCTATTAATACCTAAAGACCCTGAAGATGCTAAAAATGCAGTGGTAGAACTACGTGCAGGAACAGGGGGTGATGAGGCTAGTATTTTTGCTGGTGACTTGTTTAGAATGTATACTAAATACTGTGAGAGTAAAGGTTGGCGTGTAGATACGGTAGATTTTAGTGAAGGAACCAATGGTGGGTTTAAAGAAATTCAGTTTGAAGTAAGCGGCGAAGATGTGTATGGAACTTTAAAATTTGAAGCCGGGGTGCACCGTGTACAACGTGTACCGCAAACGGAAACTCAAGGACGTGTGCATACAAGTGCTGCGACGGTTATGGTATTTCCTGAGGCAGAAGAGTTTGATGTAGAGATTAATCCAAAAGAAGTAAGAATAGATTTTTTCTGTTCATCTGGTCCAGGTGGGCAATCTGTAAATACAACCTATTCGGCAGTACGTTTAACACATATCCCAACAGGATTGGTGGCACAATGTCAGGATCAAAAATCACAGCATAAAAATAAGGAGAAAGCTTTTAAGGTATTGCGTTCTCGTTTGTATGATTTAGAGCTAGCTAAAAAACAAGAAGAAGATGCTGCAAAGCGCGGAAGTATGGTGTCATCTGGTGATAGAAGTGCCAAGATTAGAACCTATAATTATCCACAAGGCCGTGTAACAGACCATAGGATAGGATTAACCCTTTACGATTTAAGTAATATCGTAAATGGCGATATTCAAAAAATAATAGATGAATTGATGCTTGCTGAAAATACTGAAAAGTTGAAGGCTAGTGATGATGTGATATAAATATCTGTCATTCCTATGAAGGCAGGAATCTACTTTATCGTGATTAAGTTTCAATTTAAAAGATTCCTGTTTTGCAGGAATGCTAAAACAGACTAAGTGACAACAAACCAACTCGTTCAACAAATCAAAAAAAAGAAATCCTTTTTATGTATAGGATTAGATGTTGATTTAAATAAAATACCACCACACCTTTTAAAAGAAGAAGATCCTATTTTTGCTTTCAATAAGGCTATTATTGATGCGACACACCATTTATGTGTTGCTTATAAACCTAATACAGCGTTCTATGAAGCGTATGGTTTAAAAGGCTGGAAGGCATTAGAAAAAACGATCAATTATTTAAACGAAAACCATCCAGAGATATTTACTATTGCCGACGCTAAACGAGGTGATATTGGTAATACAAGTACCATGTATGCCAAAGCTTTTTTTGAAGACTTAGCTTTCGACTCTGTCACGGTTGCACCATACATGGGTAAGGATTCTGTGGAACCTTTTTTAGCCTTTGAAAATAAGCATACCATACTTTTAGCATTAACTTCCAATCAGGGTGCTTTTGATTTTCAAACCCAAGTCGTTGAAGGCAAAGAACTGTATAAGCAAGTTTTAGAGACTTCTAAAACTTGGGAACATTCAGAAAACTTGATGTACGTAGTTGGAGCCACCAAAGCCGAATTTTTAGCTGATATTAGACAAATAATCCCTGATAGCTTTTTATTGGTGCCAGGTGTTGGTGCACAAGGCGGTAATTTACAAGATGTTTGTAAATATGGCATGAATAACCAAATTGGGTTGCTTATTAATTCTTCTCGCGGTATTATTTATGCATCTAAAGAAACTGATTTTGCCAAGGCTTCTGCAATGAAAGCAAAAGCACTTCAGGAGGAAATGGAAACTATTCTAAACTACTAATTCATTCAGAAGGTAGTAAAGAATCTTAAAGACCAGCACCACAGAACACTTCGCTTAAAAGAGATTTCAAAACGAATTGTTATGTGATTTTTAAGCTTCGAAGGCAGGCTCGGATTATGATAATTAAAATATGAGGTTGTAAAAGATTACTACTTTATTAAGCTAAATTTAATAATCATTTCTCTTGTGTCTAATACTTTTTTTACATAATCTTTAAATTGGGAGTATTCATCAGTAGAAATGGTGTTAGCATTTACATTAGATAAAATATCTATTTTTATTTCATTTGATTTAGGTGTGCTATATTTTATTGAAAATGTATGTTCTTTAAATTGATAATCAACATTTGAAGGAATTTCAACAAACTTCTGATTTTCTTTAAGTTTTATAAGGATGCCTTCTCTATAGAAATCTGTGTTTTCATATTGTTTGTAATCAATAGGGTAAGAACGGCTCTCGTTTTTAATAATGGCATTATTATATGGATTTAAAAAATAAGGAACTTTGAAGGTGAATATGTCACCTACCTTATTCACTTTTAATTCTGTGGTAAGATTAGTCTGAAAGTTAATTGTGCCATTATTTTTATCATGTTCAAAAGAGGCTATATCAACTAATTTTATTAGCTCACTAGATCTGTTGGATACCTCTTTTTCTAATGCTTCCTGTAACAATTGACCTTTTTTGTTTTTAAAGAGGTCGATATAATACGATGCAATATTTCCAGAAATAGTAGTACTAATATTAATTTTTGAAATATCTAGCTCTAAATCCATTATGTAATCGCTTTGGAATTTAGCAGGTTTTCTCAATACGTTTTTAAGATGAACTAATTCTGATGTAAATTTTGCAGAACTATCAAATGGGATTTCAAGAGCTGAAGCATCTCTAAGAGATAAAGGTAGAGCTGCAAAAGGAAGATACTTATCAGTAAGTTCTAGAAATTGTTCTTCACCATCTATTTTAACTTTAACAATGCAATGATTAAAATCTGAACTAGGTAAAACCAATTCGTTTTTACCATAATCTGATGTGAGAATAAGCACCATTTTTGCATCCAGTTTAGCTTGTTGCGAAAGAACAAGAAACAAAGAAGAAAAATCTTTACAATCTCCAAGTTTGGTTTTTATTGTTTTAGATGGTTTTTGTGGGATATATCCACTTTGTCTAAAACTCACCGAACTATAATTCATATTGTTAGTTATATAATAATAAATCTTTTTAGCCCTTTCTTCTTCAGAGAATTGTTGATATCCGTCAGGAAATATTGAACTAAAGACTTCTTCAACTACACTATCAAATTTTAGTTGATTTCTTACTATATCTGAATACCAAGTCGCAATTTCTCCCCAGGTATCTACAGTACTTATGTGAAGTGTTGTTGTTACATCGTTAAAAGGAGGCATATAATCTTCAGCAATCGGAATTCCAGGAGTATTATTTAAAGACCACACATGAACATAAAGATTTTCTTTTTTATATGTTTTATATTCAGCTTTACCGTTAGTAACAACATGGTTTACCTTTTTGTCTCGAGTTAGATATCTATAGGTGTTTTTTATTGTTGGATGATAACCGCCAAAACTATGAGTTAAAATTTGATCGTTATAAAACCTACCATTTCTTGTATATCTTTTTTCGTAATCAATATATACAACATCTCCAATTGCTAGTTCATCAAACACTAAATTCGATCCGTTACGATCTGCAGGGACTGTTTCTTCATTTGGTTTTACGATCTCAGATTTTTTAATTAAATAATCCCCTGTAAGGCCTAAGTTGTATTCTTTAAAAATATCTATTCCATTTTGAGATGTTATTTCATAGATTAATGTTGTTTTATATTCACCGCCTCCATTTTTATAAGCAAATAAATCAGTTTGATTCAAAAGAACATTTAGACCATAATTATTAGTGTTAATGGTATTTCTTTTTTCTTTTATATAATTATAAGCATCGTCAATATGAAATTCGTTAAGAGGGTTACTGCTTTTTCGTAAATCATTGATTTTAGTTCTTAAATCTTTATTGGAAGGGCTTCTTTTTAATGCTATTTCATACAATTTGATTGCCTCATTTTTTTTATTTAATTGCGTATAGGCATCAGCTTTTAGTTTAGTAAATAGATATGAAGTAGGGTAGTTCTCCAATGCCGTTTCAATATATTTTAAGGAACGTTGATATTGCCCCGTGTTGTGCAAGAGCTTTATTAAATTGTTATGGACGTTATTGTCAAAACCAAATTTTTCTAACGAACTAATGTAAAGTTGTATGGCGTCTTCAATTCTATTTAGCTTCTTGTAATAATAAGCCAAATATGTTATTGTTGACCAATCGTATTTCAATTCATTAAATTTCTCTAAAACTTTTATGGTTTCATTATCGTCATTAAATAATTTTGAATAAAATTCAGAAAATATAGGTATGAATGTAGATGGTATATTTTTGTCATTCAATAAATCATCTAGTTTCTGCCTCATTTGATCTCTGTTATTTTGACGCAACGAAATCATAAATTCGGCAGCAATATTCATGAATGAATAATCAACAGAATTTCCAATTTTTTTTAGCTTCGATTCATACTCTTCTATATCTAACTTCATTAATTCATTAAAATTTTCAAATTCTAACATCAATGATAAATAATAATCAGGATCTGACCTTGAAATGTTATTTTGAATTTTTGTTAATGAGCTATTATCACCCATTTTAGTGTAGCATTCTGCGAGACAAGACCTTATTAATGAACTATTCGGATATTCTTTTTCCCATTTCTTTAAGAGTTCTAAAGCTTTATTGATACGACCATTTCTATTGTAAGATAGAAAAAGACAAAATCGATTTAAGTTGATGTCACTATTATTATCTTCAAGTTTCTTCTCAAAATAAGTTTCTACGCTATGCGGTATTAATATAGGGTTTACTTCATTAATAGTGCTTTTGTTATATTTTCTATCATTGAAATTAATATTAAAATCTTTACATGGTTTTCCGTTTAATTCATCGAATCGCAAAATGAAGTACGGCGTTTCTCCACTGGTTGCAGATTTAATTAAAATTCTATTAACCCCTTTTTGTAAATTGACAGCATAAGTATAAGAATCTAATTCAGTAATATGTTTATTGTCGCTTTCTAAGATAAGTACATCATTAAGCCAAAGCCTAATCAATCCGCCTTTACCTAATTTTAAATGAACTCTTTTGTCGCTTGGAGCATGGATAAATGTTTGAGCATAGTGTACACCAGATCCGTATTCAGAGTGATTTATGAAAAAATTATAAACTTCGTTGTTTTCTTTTCGTTTATACCACATGGCATCTCCGTTACTTTGAGCATCGAACATGGTATCGGAATTTGCAATTTCTTCTGGAGGGTATGGCATTTCAATTCCGCTTGAGTTTAAGTTTTCAAAAACACCACAATATTCCCAATCATGAATAACATTTATATTTTTAAGTAGGTCTCTATATTGATCCCATTGTTTCCTGTGCCTCTTTGTAATGGCTTGTAGATAAAAAAGCCCACCTTTAACTGTAGAATTAGATATTTTTGAAGCGTCAATTAGATTAGAAGCTTTATATGTATTGGAGCTAAACCCATTTTCAATATAGTCATCAAAAAAATATGGTAACATCCAATTTGAAAATAAATAGTTTTCATAATTTGAATAATCAGCTATTTTGGATACGAAGTTAGGATCATTTTGCATGATTCCATTCTCCATTTGGACAAGTTTCTTGAGAATTAAATTTTCTATATCATTGTTTGTATCCAATTCTCCAACAAGTTCTAAAGCATGACTTCTATTGTTTTTTAAAAGAGCTTCCCAAATTTCATTGTTTTTTTGGGCAATGAGAGAAATGGAAGTTGTAAAAAAAAGAAGAACTAGAATTAAATTTTTAGAATTGAAGCGAGAAGAATAAATCATTGTCTATATTTAGAGTAAATAAAAATCAAATAAATAAAAAAAATACTAGACATCAAAGGTAATGTATGAGATAGATAAGCCTTATTTAAATCGATGACAAAAACTAAAGCAATAAAAGACCAGCTTCACAGAACACTTCACTTAAAAGAGATTCCAAAACGAATTGTTTCACTAGTACCTAGCCAAACAGAATTGTTATGTGATTTAGGTTTGAAAAATTCACTTGTTGGTGTTACCAAGTTTTGTGTCCATCCGAATTATATTAGAACAGATGTTACGGTAGTTGGAGGGACAAAGCAAATTCATTTAGAAAAGATTAAAGCTTTGCAACCAGATATTATTCTTTGTAATAAAGAGGAAAATACTAAAGTTATAGTAGAAACTTGTGAAGCTTTTTGTACTGTGCATGTTTCGGATATTTTCACAATAGACGATAGTCTAGAATTAATTCATCAATACGGAGCGATTTTTAATAAACCCAAAGAAGCTTTTAGTATAGTTGATGTCATTCAAAAGGAATTACAAAGTTTTAATGCATTTATAAAGAATAAGTCGATTTTAAAAGCCGTTTATTTTATTTGGAAAGATCCTTGGATGGCAGCTGCAAGTAATACGTTTATCAATTATTTAATGAATCTTAATAAGTTGGACAACGTTTTTGAAAAGGAGAGTCGTTATCCTGAAGTAGAACTGTGTAACTCCACTTTAAATAGAGATGTGAATATTGTGCTTTTATCTAGCGAGCCTTACCCGTTTAAAGAAAAGCATAAAAAAGACATACAAGAATTTTATCCCAATGCTGATATTGTGTTGGCAGACGGTGAGATGTTTTCCTGGTATGGTTCTAGGCTAATTAAAGCTTTTAAATATTTTCAAAACTTGCGCCTAAATCTTGAGAATAATCAATCTTAGTAGTGTCTTCTACAAAGTTTGCAATTCTATTTTCTAATTCTTTTAAGCTAATTAGCTTATTTAAGTTTGGCTTTATTTTACCAACTCTACAAAAATGTGTACTCATAACTTGTTTTTAATATAAAGTACGTAAAATAGCGTGTCTTGGATGTAAGAAGAAAGTTAAAGAATTGCTAAATCTTATACAGTAGTAGGCAATTCTCTAGAAAGGTATTTCAATCTATTGAGTTCATCAAGGAGTTTAATGGCTTTATATTCTGAAATATCACTGAGTGCAGAATCGGTTTGACGAAAATTATAAGCCTGCTCGATGAGTATTTTGTAACGCTCATTGAGTTTTCTTTGATGTGTTTTTATGTCATCTATATTTTTCATGCGTCCCTCACAAAATAGAAAGTAACTAAATATACATTTTTTATTCAAAAATTAAAAGGAATATTCAAACTATTTCTTTGAAAATCGCTCATATTAAGGAGGTTGTGAACTTATGTTAATAATATTGTTAGCAGAAAAAGCTTTATTAATTTTTAAGAACTAATTAAAATGATCCATATTACTGTTACTTTTGACGGATTATATAAAAAAACCGAATGATTAAACATTCGGTTTCAAAAATTGTCATGGTTTATTTGTTTATCTATTATCTTGTAAAGCAAAAACCTTTTTTAATAAATCTGTAGTTCTAGAAGAAAACTTTGTTCGGATTTCAGTTTCTTCAACAGCAATCATGGTAAACACCCCTTTTAAAGCTTCGCCTGTAACATAGTCGGTTAAGTCAGGATTCACATTATTTGTAAAAGGAAGATTGTTATATTTATTAATTAGGTTGTTCCAAATTCTGTCTGCTCCAACTTTACTAAACGATTTTTCTATAACAGGACTAAATTTATTATATAAAGCTGTTTGGGTTTTACTATTTAAATATCGAGTTGCAGCATCATTATTGCCAAGCAGAATATTTTTAGCGTCTGCAAACGTAATACCTTTAACAGCATCAACAAAAATAGGAGTAGCTTCTTTTACAGCATCTTCAGCAGCTCTGTTAAGCACTTTTAAGCCTTCATCAGCTAATTTGCTCAAGCCAACATCTCTAAGTGCTTTATCAACTTTATGCAGTTCTTGTGGTAATAATATTTTTACTAATTCATTTTTAAAAAAACCATCGGTTTGTGTCAGCTTTGTTACTTGCTTATCTATCCCGAAATCTAAGGCCTGTCTCAATCCTGAGGCAATTTCAGCATTGCCAATACCACCGCCTTGAGGTAATTGGTTAACAACTTGTTGTAACTCTGCACACGCAGTAAGATTAAAAATTAAGACGATTGCTAAAAATTTACGAATCATAGTTTTGGGTTTTATATGTGTAACAAATATATGTTTTAGAAGTTAAAATATCTTCAAATATACTTAATAAAAGAAGGCACCTTGTGAGAGTAAGGTGCCTTTTGTGCAAACTAAAATAATTCCACCAGCGCTTCATAGAAACATGAAGTCATGGGCTTTTTATCTTAAACCTGCATATTAGACACGAAATAAAAATAAAGTCACAGCTTTATTAAAAAAATACTGTTAAAATTATTTTAATATATCATAGAGTACTTAAAATACTTGTAATTAAGGCCTTTATTGTTGAGAAACAATAAAATTTTCTATGAAAAGATCACAGTTTTGTTATTATAAACCATCACTTTTCTATCGGTATGCAATTTAACGGCATTAGCTAAAACAATTTTTTCTAGATCGCGCCCTTTGGCTATTAAATCTTGTATAGAATGTGTGTGGGATACATGCGCTACATCTTGTTCAATTATAGGGCCAGCATCAAGCTCTTCAGTGACATAATGACTGGTAGCTCCAATAATTTTAACACCACGCTTATAGGCTGAATGGTATGGTTTTGCGCCTACAAATGCGGGAAGGAAAGAGTGATGTATATTAATTATTTTGTTAGGGTATTTGCTTATAAGTTTTTCAGAAACAATTTGCATATACCTTGCTAAAACTATAAAATCTATATGGTGTTTTTCTAATAATTCCAGTTGCTTGTTTTCGGCTTCATTTTTTGTGTCCTTAGTAACGGGAATGTGATGAAACGGAATTTTAAAATTATCGGCAATGGGTTTTAAATCTAAGTGATTGCTTACTATAAATGGGATTTCTAAATTAAGCTCACCAGAATTATAGCGTCCCAACAGATCGTATAAACAATGATCGTATTTAGAAATAAACAAGGCCATTTTTGGCTTGGTTTCTGAAGAGTAGACACGCCATTTCATTTCAAATGCATTGGCTAAAGTATTCTTAAACGATTCTTTAAAACCATCTGTGGTAAAGGTACTTCTATCAAACTCACTTTCTAATCGCATAAAAAAGATGTTCTGTTCCCTATCTACATGTTGGTCTATATAAACAATATTACCGCCTTCTTTAGCTATAAAATTTGTTACAGAAGCAATAATGTTGGGACGGTCTTTACAGTGGATTAAAAGTGTAATCTTATTCATGTGATTAAAAAATCAATTAATGCGCTCAAAATTAGCTTAAAAAATAGATAAGAAATAATTGGCATTATAATTTTAGATAATTTTGTGTAAACGGCTTATTTTTTTGAATATTTCGTAAATTGCAACACTGAAAACTTAGATTCTTTACGAATGAAACAACAGGAAACTTATAAACCCAAACATAAAGTACGTATAGTAACTGCTGCATCATTATTTGATGGGCACGATGCATCTATAAATATTATGCGTCGAATCATTCAGGCAACTGGTGTTGAGGTCATTCATTTAGGACATGACAGGAGTGTGGAAGAGGTTGTCAATACTGCGATTCAGGAAGATGTAAATGCTATTTGCCTGACCTCTTATCAAGGCGGACATAATGAGTATTTTAAGTATATGTATGATCTGTTAAAGGAAAGAGGGGCCAGTCATATTAAAATTTTTGGCGGCGGCGGTGGCGTTATCTTACCTTTAGAAATTAAAGACTTGATGAATCATGGGATTGCCCGTATTTATTCTCCTGATGATGGACGTGAAATGGGGTTGCAAGGTATGATTAATGATTTGGTTAAACAATCAGATTTTGCCATTGGAGATACTTTAAATGGAGAGATTGATACTATAGAAAAAAGACATCCAACATCGATTGCCCGTATTATTTCTTCTGCTGAGAATTTTCCAGAAGTCGCAAAGGATGCTTTAGATAAAATACATTTAAAGAACAAGAATTCAAAAACGCCTGTTTTGGGAATTACTGGTACTGGAGGTGCTGGGAAATCGAGCTTGGTTGATGAATTGGTTAGACGGTTTTTAATCGATTTTCCGAAGAAAACGGTTGGTATTGTTTCGGTTGATCCTTCAAAACGGAAAACAGGAGGTGCTTTGTTAGGAGATCGAATTCGTATGAATGCAATTAATTCCCCTCGTGTTTATATGCGTAGTTTAGCGACACGTCAATCTAATCTGGCTTTGTCTAAATACGTAAATGAAGCAGTAGAGGTTTTAAAAGCTGCTGAATATGATTTAATTATTTTAGAAACTTCTGGTATTGGACAATCGGATACAGAAATTATAGAACATTCAGATGTGTCGTTGTATGTCATGACTCCCGAATTTGGAGCTGCTACCCAGTTAGAAAAAATCGATATGCTCGATTTTGCAGATTTGGTGGCCATCAATAAGTTTGATAAGCGTGGCGCTTTAGATGCTTTACGTGATGTTAAAAAACAATACATGCGTAATAATAACTTGTGGGAAGTTCCCCAAGATAAATTGCCAGTTTTCGGAACTATCGCTTCGCAATTTAATGACCCAGGAATGAATACACTATATAAGGCAGTCATTGATATGTTGGTCGAACAAGCTGGAGCAGATTTAAAATCAACATTTGCCATTTCGGATGAAATGAGCGAGAAAATATTTGTTATTCCGCCTTCAAGAACACGATATTTATCTGAGATAGCAGAAACAAATCGAGCTTATGACCAGAAAGTGAATAGTCAAGTGGAAGTGGCCCAAAAACTTTATGGGATATATAAAACTTTGGAATCTGTATTAAATGTCATTGCGAGTAAAACAAAGCAAACCTTTATTGACAAAAATGGTATAAATCATGATGAGATCTTGAAACAAGTTCAGGATGATAATAAGGACTTTGTAAAATTACTTATTAGTGAATTTGATAAAGTGAAAATGAATCTAGACCCTTATAATTGGGAAGTTATCATAGGTTGGGATGAAAAAGTGAATAAGTATAAAAGTCCAATCTATTCGTTTAAAGTCAGAGATAAAGAAATTAAAATAGAGACCCATACAGAATCTCTATCCCATTCTCAAATTCCGAAGGTGGCATTGCCTAAATATCAGGCATGGGGAGATGTTTTACGTTGGTGTTTACAGGAAAACGTTCCTGGGGAATTCCCTTTTGCATCGGGGTTGTATCCATTTAAAAGAACAGGGGAGGATCCAGCGCGGATGTTTGCTGGAGAAGGTGGTCCCGAACGTACCAACCGTCGTTTTCATTATGTGAGTATGGGACTGCCAGCAAAACGCTTATCTACAGCATTTGATAGTGTGACGCTTTATGGGAGTGATCCAGACCACCGTCCCGATATTTACGGAAAAATTGGAAATGCAGGGGTTTCGGTATGTTGTTTAGACGATGCCAAAAAGTTGTATTCTGGTTTTAATTTAGCAAATGTCATGACCTCTGTGAGTATGACTATTAATGGGCCAGCACCAATGCTATTGGGCTTTTTTATGAATGCGGCCATCGACCAGCAATGTGAAATATATATTAAAGAAAAAGGTTTAGAAAAAGAAACTGAAGCTAAAATCGCTACTATTTATAAAGGAAAGGAACGGCCAAAATATAATGGTGAACTACCAGAAGGAAATGATGGCTTGGGATTGATGTTACTGGGAGTTACAGGAGATCAAGTTTTACCCGCAGATATTTATAATGATATAAAAACAAAAACCATTGCTCAGGTTCGAGGAACCGTTCAAGCAGATATTTTAAAAGAAGATCAAGCTCAAAATACTTGTATTTTTTCAACTGAATTTGCGTTGCGATTAATGGGCGATGTTCAAGAGTATTTTATTGAAAATAATGTTCGTAATTTTTATTCCGTATCTATTTCGGGGTACCATATAGCAGAGGCAGGTGCTAATCCAATCACGCAGTTAGCTTTGACGCTTTCTAATGGGTTTACTTATGTAGAATACTATTTAAGTCGTGGTATGGATATTAATAAATTTGGACCAAATTTATCCTTCTTTTTTTCTAATGGGATCGATCCAGAATATGCGGTTATTGGTCGTGTTGCTCGAAAAATTTGGGCTAAGGCAATGAAACATAAATACGGTGCAAATACCAGAGCGCAAATGCTTAAATATCATATTCAAACTTCTGGCCGCAGTTTGCATGCTCAGGAAATAGATTTTAATGATATTCGTACCACCTTGCAGGCGTTATATGCTATTTACGATAATTGTAATTCATTGCACACCAATGCCTATGATGAAGCTATTACTACACCAACCGAAGAATCGGTGCGTCGGGCTATGGCCATTCAACTTATTATAAATAAAGAATTGGGATTGGCTAAGAATGAAAATCCAATTCAAGGATCTTTTATTATTGAAGAATTGACCGATTTGGTTGAAGAAGCTGTATTGCTTGAATTTGATAGGATTACTGAGCGAGGTGGTGTTTTAGGAGCGATGGAAACCATGTATCAACGCAGTAAAATTCAAGAAGAAAGTTTGTACTACGAAACTTTAAAGCATAATGGCGATTTCCCGATAGTTGGAGTGAATACATTTTTAAGTTCAAAAGGTTCGCCAACAGTACTTCCAAAAGAGGTCATTCGTGCTACAGAAGAAGAAAAACAGTTTCAGATAAAAACTTTAGAAAACCTTCATAAAGCAAATGATACAAAGGTATTGCTTAAAGAATTGCAAACGAAAGCTGTTCACAACGAAAATATTTTTGAAGCATTGATGGAAGTTTGTAAAGTATGCTCTTTAGGAGAAATAACAAGCGCATTGTTTGAAGTAGGAGGCCAGTATCGCAGAAATATGTAAGCAGCGAACCACTTTTTGCCAAAGCAAGAAGTGTGTGAGTCGCTTATCCCGAGCGAAGCCGAGGGATCCTATCAATTGAAATAGAATTATAATGACCACTTTTTGCCAAAGCAAGAAGTGTGTAAGTCGCTTATCCCGAGCGAAGCCGAGGGATCTTATCAATTGAAATAGAATTATAATGACCACCTTTTTGCTTAAGCAAAAAGTGTGTGAGTCGCTTATCCCGAATGAGGCTGAGAAGGGGAATAAGATTGATATGTGATTCCGACTTAATTTATGTAGAGTCTTCCGTCTATGTTCAAGTTATACTAAAGTCGAAATAATCTGAAGTACTCAGTATAACAAATAAGAATAAATTCTCTTACCTTAATGAGCATTGTATTTCTTTAGAAATTAAGAAAATAACTTTAAAATTATATTTCTCTAATATTTCACATAATCGACAATCTCTAAGCCATAACCTATTAAACCAACACGCTTAGCATGTTCTTCGGCATTCGAAATTAATCTTAATTTATGAATATTTAAATCGTGCAGTATTTGTGCACCAATTCCAAAGTCTCTGGCATCCATATTTATTCTTGGTGCTTTATATATTTTGTTAGAGTTTTGGTTTTCTTTTAAAACAGATAGACGTTTTAAAATATTCATAGATTGAGATTCTTGATTAATGAATATAATAGCACCCTTGCCTTCATCATTAATAACCTTAAACATATCCACTAATTGTTTGTCAACATTATTGGTCAGAGTGCCTAAAATATCATTATTGACTAAGGTTGAATTTATTCTGGTAAGGACTTCTTCATTGTCTTTCCATTGCCCTTTTGTTAATGCTATATGTACTTGGTTATTAGTGGTTTGCTTGTAAGCTCTTAATCTAAAACTTCCAAAACGGGTTTCAATTTGAAAATCTTCTTTTTTATCAATTAAAGAATCATGTTGCATTCTGTAAGCAACCAAATCTTCAATAGAAACAATTTTAAGATCTAGTTTTTTAGCAACTTCCATAAGCTCCGGCAAACGCGCCATACTGCCGTCCTCGTTCATGATTTCAACAATAACACCAGCGGGTTGTAAACCTGCTAATCTAGCAAAATCAATAGCAGCTTCTGTATGTCCAGTTCTTCTTAAAACTCCACCTTCTTTAGCAACTAAAGGAAAAATATGTCCAGGTCTCGCTAATTCAAATGGTTTTGTGTGTGGATCGATTAAAGCTTTAACCGTTTTTGCTCTGTCGTTGGCAGAAATTCCTGTTGTAACACCGTTACCTCTTAAATCTACAGATACTGTAAAGGCGGTCTCCATAGGGTCGGTATTATTACGAACCATCATATTAAGCTCAAGTTCTTTACACCTATTTTCTGTTAATGGTGTACATATAAGCCCTCTACCGTGAGTGGCCATAAAATTTATCATTTGTGGCGTTACCATATCGGCTGCAGCAACAAAATCCCCTTCATTTTCACGGTTTTCATCATCAACAACTATAATCACTTTGCCATTTCTAATATCGTCAATGGCTTCGTGTATGGTATTTAGCTTAAACTTAGAAGTTGTTTTTTGTGTCATAGTATCTGCTATCATAATGCAAAGATATTGCTTATTTTAAGGAATTTAAATAATTTAACCTTAAGTCTTCCTTAATTTTCACATTTAAGAATGCATATGAAATTATATATATAGGCCCTCCAATTAATAAAGAGAAAAAATTAGGTCTTTTATCTTTTTTCTGGATATGGGTATAAAACCTAAATGTATTAATCCAAAGCCTTATGTAATAAACTACAAATATGATAAAAGCACCAATACTAACTTTAATTAAAACAGATGCTAGAGATGGTAACTTGTTGTTGTTGCATACAAAATATAGAATGAGTAATATAGCTCCTATACTATACGAAATGATGGCAAACTTAGATAGGCCTTTGTGTTTTTTTACGAGATTTTCAGAAATATAATAATCAGTATTGATGCTTATTCCTTTGTTGCTAATTTGTTCTATTGAAAGCCCTCGATTATTTAATAGTTTTATAGCTTCATAGCGAATGTTTTCATCATGTCCAAGAGCTTTATAGTTACTAATTATATCGATAAGTTCTTCATCTTTATAAGAAGAAAGAAATTTATAATCGACAGCACCTTTTTCTTTAATATTGAAAACTTTCTTTAATGGATCGATAATATTATCCAATTCAAACAGTCCTCTATCTGCCGTAGCTCTTTTAGTTAAAAAGACACCTAGAGGAAGCATAGTTAAGGTTGAAAACCAACTGGCTAAAATAGGACTAAGGTTTCCACTTTTAGCACTATTAGTTGCAAAAATACCTATAAAATGATAGGTTAAAAACAATAGGATGGCTATTACCATAGGCAAGCCAATACCACCTTTGCGTATTAAAGCTCCTAATGGTGCTCCAACAAAAAATAAGATAATACAGGCAAAACCTAATGCGAATTTTTCATGTAATGAAATGACATGCTTGTTAAGCATAATTTTAGAGTTCTTTCTTGTCTTTTCTTTTGAAATAATGATCTGTTTAGCACTTGTTATTGATTTGTTGGCAATATCGATTAATTCTGATTTTCTTGTAGGGTTAAAAAGGTCTAAAAGATTCCCTGTATAAATGGAGTCTTTAACTCCTTTTTTAACGACTTTAACTTTGAGTTTATTCTGAAGACCAGATCTTTGAAATAAATTTTTTGAAAACAATTGCTGGTCAGATTGTCTTTTTATTGAAAGCGAATCAATGGTTTTATTTAAACCAAAAATATCGAGCATGTTATACTTGTCTGTTTGCGATTTTTCATCAAAATCAACATTGTTAAGTTTCGATAAATCTATATTAATAATATATTTTTCGAACGTACTTTTTGCGAATGGCTTTTTTTCTCTTGATTTTGTTTTTTTAGGGGTAATATCCGTGTAATAATTACCATCCAATAATATAAGTTTTAAAACATTAGAGTCTTTTTCACTAGCAAGTTCTCCTGTTTTAGACTTTATAGTCGTAGCGTTTTTTCTACCATTTTTTCCTTTAATGTGTATGGTAATATCCTCTAAATATTGATCTCTGTCTCCATGCTTGTCTGCAAATTTTATATTATACGTACCAACCTCATTAAACTGTCCTTCGGCTAGTAACATAGCAGGTTTTAGTTTGGCAATGTTTCTTCGTAGGTTAAATGAGTTAAGTTCTGCCCATGGAATAACGTTATTAGAAAATAAAAAAGTAACAAATCCCAGTATAACAATAAAAATACTTAAGCCAGACATTGCACGTTGTAGAGAAATACCAGTAGACTTCATAGCAGCGAACTCATAATTTTCTGCAAAAGAACCAAATACCATAATGGATGACAGTAATATGGTAAGTGGCAATACCAACGGAATTAACTTGGGCATAAAGTAAATTAAAAATTTAGCAATCACTATAATGTCTAAATCTTTGCCTGCAAGTTCTTTAATATATAACCAAATGGTCTGTAAAATAAATATCAGCATGAGTATTACAAACACGCTGATAAAAGTTCTAAGATAGGTGGTTAGTATGTATCGGTCTAATATTTTCATCTGCTCACACGTATTGGTTTTTTATAGTCAGATGATTTAAATAATAATTTTCATTGGCAATTAAATTTTTGCTCATAAAATACTTTGCACGTTTAAATTTTACTAATCATGTGTTTAACAAGCTAATTATAAAATTACGACCATATGTTACCATTTTGCTCTCATTTAAAAATCTTTAAAAAGGGTAAGATGTTTTTGAAATGTTAATACTTATTTCACAAGATAATAGCCTAATCTAACTTATTAATGTAGTAATCTTGATATTTACTCGCATCAAAGGTAAATAAGGTTTTTGATAAAGGCTCATTTGTTTTAAAAGAATTAACAGTGAGTGTTGTTTTTGTGCTGTTCTTTCCAAGCTGTATTAAATTGTAAATATGTTTGGTCTGTGCATCAATACCCAGTAGAATATATTTTATTTCCGATTTTGAATCGATAGGTATTAGTTTGATGTACTGTATTTTTCTACCTTTTATATTTTGTTCAATATCTGTGGAGTACATATATCCATCTTCATAAAAAGATAGCATTTTGCTAGGTGTTATAGCATCATCTTCATTATCACTTTCTGATGAAATAGTTACTTCCTCATCTTCGGGACTTATAGTATAAAGAGTTTTGCCATCAAAAAGACGAATGACACCTAGGATGTTTAATTTGTATTGATCCCCTTTCATGATGACATCACCTCGGGTTTCTTGTTTTATGTTTTCTGAAGTATTTTCAAGTGTGTATTTAAAGTCTATTGAAATGTTTTCATAGCTCTTTACCTTTTTAGAAACTTCGTTTAATAGTGTTTTGGCTTTGTTTTGAGCTAAGCCACTAATTGTAAAAGCAATAAATAAGTATGTAATAATCTTTTTCATTTTCCAAATTTAAATTATATCTCGTTTTCTAAATGTTGATCTAAAGCTGCTAGGTCTGTAATCAAGACCTGTCTGGCTTTACTACCTTCAAAAGGTCCTACAATGCCTGCCGCTTCTAATTGATCTATTAATCTTCCAGCTCTGTTATAGCCTAGTTTTAATTTTCGTTGCAATAACGAAGCAGAACCTTGTTGGGCTGTAACTATAACAACAGCTGCATCTTTAAACAGTTTATCCCTGTCTGATATATCTATATCAATACCTGTGCCACTTTCTTCGCCTACGTATTCTGGTAAGAGATAAGCATCTGGATATGCTTTTTGAGAACCTATATAATCGGTTATTTTTTCAACTTCAGGAGTATCTACAAAAGCACATTGTATACGGATTACATCATTCCCTTGCGTAAATAACAAATCACCACGACCAATTAATTGATCGGCTCCAGAACCATCTAAAATTGTTCTTGAATCGATTTTAGATGTCACCCTAAAAGCTATACGAGCAGGGAAGTTTGCCTTTATAATACCTGTAATAACGTTAACAGAAGGACGCTGTGTGGCTATAATTAAATGAATTCCGATTGCCCTTGCTAGCTGTGCTAAACGCGCTATGGGAGTTTCTACCTCTTTACCTGCCGTCATAATTAAATCTGCAAACTCATCAACTACCAGAACAATGTAAGGTAAAAATTGATGCCCGTCGTTAGGGTTCAATTTACGATCTTTAAACTTCTTGTTGTATTCTGCAATGTTTCTACACATGGCATTTTTAAGAAGTTCATAACGATTATCCATTTCAATACATAAAGAATTTAATGTATTGATAACCTTGGTGTTGTCTGTTATAATAGCATCTTCACTATCTGGCAGTTTGGCTAAGTAATGACGCTCAATTTTATTGAAAAGTGTTAACTCTACTTTTTTAGGATCGACTAAAATAAACTTAACTTCGGCAGGATGTTTCTTGTATAGTAATGATGTTAAAACAGCATTTAAACCTACTGATTTACCCTGTCCCGTAGCACCAGCCATAAGTAAGTGGGGCATTTTAGCAAGATCGACCACAAAGGTTTCATTACTAATCGTTTTTCCTAAGGCTATTGGTAGTTGCATTTCTGAAGTTTGAAACTTTTTAGATGCAATAACCGAGCGCATTGAAACGATTGTAGAGTTTTTATTTGGAACCTCAATACCAATGGTGCCTTTGCCAGGAATAGGAGCAATGATACGAATACCTAGTGCCGACAATGACAAAGCGATATCATCCTCTAAATTCTTAATTTTTGAAATACGAATCCCTGCTTCAGGCACTATTTCATATAGAGTAACTGTGGGACCAATAGTCGCTTTAATACTGGCAATACCAATTTTATAGTTGCTTAAGGTTTCAACAATCTTATTTTTATTTTCTTCTAATTCTTCCTGATTAATGGTAATGCTTTCAGAATCATATTTTTTTAGCAGATCCAGAGGTGGAAATTGATATTGGGATAGTTCAAGCGTAGGATCGAATTGTCCAAAATCTTCAACTAATTTATCCGCTAGATTATTTTTTTCAGAAACCTCTTCAGCCACTTTTTCAACTTCCATTTCAAGATTTGGCTCTTCCTTTTCTTCTTCCTGGACAACTTTAACTTCAAGAGGCGCTATGTCTTTAATAGTTTCTGTTTCCTCTTTAAGTGTTGGGGCAGTATCATTTTGTAAAGGAATTTCATAAGCAGATTTAATAGCTTCAGCTTCTTCAGACAAATTATTGTCTAACGGGACAATTAAATCATCCTTTAAATCGGAGATCTCATTTTCGAGATCTTTTTTCGCCGATTTAAAAATATTTGTAAAACTTTCAAAAGTGACTCTGAAACGAATGGCCAAATAAGTAATCAGCCCAAGTAAAAGCAAGAGGGCTATGCCTATTTTGCCAATATAATCTTGTAGGTAATTATTAATTTCAAAACCAATAGTTCCGCCAAGAATATCTGTTTTAGTTCCAAAGAACCCGAAAAAAACAGACAACCAAATAGTAATTAAAATACCCCAAAACCAATGCTTTCTTAATTTGGCTTTATTTAGATTCATTAAAACATAGATGCCAGATAAAAAGATTAAGCCAGCATATATAAATGAAGCAATACCAAATCCACGCTGTATAAAAAACTCACCAACCCAAGCACCAAATTGACTCACCCAATTTTGGGTTTCTGAAGTTCTGGAAGGAAATGTATTGATGACGCTTTGATCTGCTTCTCCAGTAAAGAAATAGGAGACTAAAGCTATACATAACCAAATACCACATATAACAAGTAAACTACCAAAAACCAACTTTTGTTGATTTGATAGCTTAAAACTTGGCTTTTTAATTTTTTGTTTAGGTGGTTTTTTAGTCTTAGTTCGTCTCTTCGCCATTAATGCGTTGTTAGTTTAAACAAAAATACAAATTACTAACGTTTATCCTAAGGGAATAGTATTTTAAAAAATCTTCGGAATATAAATAATAAAACCAACTATGATAGCAAAAATTGAAGCGATAAAAACAGCACCAGCAGCGATATCTTTTATTAAACCTATTTTATTATGATGTTCTGGATGAATAAAATCGGCTATGGCTTCTATGGCTGTATTAACGCCTTCAACACTCATTACAACTCCAATACATAAGAGTTGAATCATCCATTCGGTTGAAGAGATTTCATAATAAAACCCAATAAATGTCACTATCAAGGCAATTGCAAATTGGATTTTAATACTAGCTTCTGTTTTTAAAAGTAGCAAGGCACCTTTAAAAGCATAACCAATACTTTTAAGCCGATTTATTACAAAAGGGTCTTTTTTGGTCATAATATTAAACCGAGGTTTAAATAGATTTTATAAAGCTTCAAGAGCTGCTTTGTAATTTGGTTCTTGACCTGTTTCTGGGACTTGCTCTGTATAAGTCACTTGACCATTAGTATCTACTACAATGATACTTCTAGAAAGTAAGGCATCAAAAGCGCCATTTACCATAATTAGACCATAATCTTTTCCAAATGCTCCCGTTTTAAAATCGGAAAGCATCACAACATTTTCTAAGCCCTCCGCAGCGCAAAATTGATCTTGAGCAAAAGGCAGGTCTCTGGAAATACATAAAACTTTTGTGTTTTCTAATTGACTTGCTTCTTTATTAAAATGTCTAACAGATGCTGCACAGACACCAGTATTTACACTAGGAAAAATATTTAAAACTAAATTGTAGCCTTTAAAATCTTCTAATGTTTTGATAGATAAATCTATTGCTACTAATTTAAAATCAGGAATTTGAGATCCAATAGATGGTAGGTTTCCAGAAGTCTCAACAGGGGTACCTCCTAAGGTTATATTTGCCATTATTTATGTTTTTAATTAAGTAATAAAAGTAAGCATATAAAGTTGTTTAGAAATACTAATTTTTGAAATAATTTAATTCATTGATAAAAGCTATTTTTATTGTGTGTTTTAATAGTTTTTAATTATGATTTTATAGCTTATAAATATAAAAAAAACACTAATTTTTAATACTTAAAAGTTAAGTTTGTGTAAATGAGTTAAATAACTAATAAAAAATATAAATGGATACAAAAAGTGGAGACATAAGTAAATGCCCATTTATGGGTGGGGCTCATAAAGAAACTGCTGGAAGCGGTACAAGAAATCGCGATTGGTGGCCCAATGAACTGAAATTAAACATCCTTCGTCAAAACGGCGTCAAGTCTAACCCAATGGGAGAGGATTTTAATTATGCTAAAGCATTTAATAGTGTTGATTTTTCAACCTTGAAGCAAGATGTCATTGATTTAATGACAGACTCGCAAGATTGGTGGCCTGCAGATTATGGACATTATGGTCCCTTCATGATTCGTATGGCTTGGCATAGTGCTGGGACCTATCGTGTTGGAGATGGACGAGGTGGTGCTGCTACGGGAAATCAACGTTTCGCACCATTAAATAGCTGGCCCGATAATGGGAATTTAGATAAAGCACGTTTGTTGCTTTGGCCAATAAAAAAGAAGTATGGTAAAAAAATCTCTTGGGCGGATTTATTGATTCTTGCTGGTAACTGTGCACTAGAGTCTATGGGTTTTAAAACATTTGGATTTGCTGGTGGCCGTGAGGATGTTTGGGAACCAGAACAAGATATTTATTGGGGATCTGAAACAGAATGGCTAGGAAATGAAGAGCGATTTGAAGAAGGGGAAAATATAGAAGGACATTTAGGTGCAGCACATATGGGACTCATTTATGTAAACCCAGAAGGACCAAATGGTGTATCTGACCCATTAGGTACAGCGAAGCTCATGAAAGAAACTTTTGGACGTATGGCTATGAATGATGAAGAAACCGTAGCGCTTACTGCAGGCGGTCATACATTTGGTAAAGCACATGGTGCTGCTAATCCTGATAAATATGTAGGAGCAGAACCTGCTGGAGCTTCTATAGAGCAAATGAGTACGGGATGGAAAAACACGTACGGCACGGGTGTTTTAGATGATGCCATTACTAGTGGCCTTGAAGGAGCTTGGACACCAAATCCAACTCAATGGAGCCATGATTTTTTTGAGGTATTATTAAATTATGATTGGGAGTTGACCAAAAGCCCAGCAGGAGCAAGTCAATGGACTCCAACGAAAGCGTCGCAAGCTAAAATGGCGCCAACAGCAGGAGATGCATCAAAGCAACAAGCGTTAATGATGACTGATGCAGATATGGCTTTAAAAGTAGATCCAACTTATTTAGAAATTTCTAAGCGCTTCCATAAAGACCATAAGGCTTTTGAAGATGCATTTGCACGCGCCTGGTATAAATTAACGCATCGCGATATGGGGCCTATATCTCGTTATTTGGGGCCTGAAGTACCAAATGAGGAATTGTTATGGCAAGACCCTATACCTAAAGTCGATTATACATTGAGCGATGAAGAAGTTGCTTCTTTAAAAAATATGATTTTGGCTTCTGGCTTATCCATATCACAATTAGTTACTACAGCCTGGGCATCAGCATCAACATTTAGAGGATCGGATATGCGTGGTGGAGCTAATGGTGGTCGTATTCGCTTGGCGCCTCAAAAAGATTGGGAAGTGAATAATCCACAGGAACTTACAAAAGTACTCGGAGTATATGAGGGTATTCAGAAAGATTTTGGCAGCACGGTTTCGATAGCAGATTTAATTGTTTTAGGTGGCTCTGCTGGTGTGGAACAAGCTGCTAAAAATGCTGGTCATGATGTAACCGTGCCTTTTACCAGTGGTAGAGGAGATGCTTCACAAGAACAAACAGATATAGAGTCTTTTGCTCATTTAGAACCGCATGCAGATGGTTTTAGAAATTATATAAAATCAGGCTTAAAAGTAGCCGCAGAAAACCTATTAGTGGATCGCGCTAATTTATTAACGCTTTCTATTCCAGAAATGACAGTTTTAGTAGGGGGCTTACGTGTGTTAGGAACAAATTACGATGGTTCTAGCCATGGTGTTTTTACAGACCAAGTTGGTAGTTTAACTAATGATTTCTTTACTAATATTCTGGATTTTACTTATACGTGGAAAGCAACTACAGCCGATGATGTCTTATTTGAAGGTAGTGATCGTCGAACTGGAATTGTGAAATTTACAGGAACTCGCACCGATTTAATTTTTGGATCTAATACAGAGCTAAGAGCTGTTGCTGAAGTTTATGGTACTGACGATGCTCAAGAGAAGTTTGTAAACGATTTTGTAAAAGCTTGGACAAAAGTTATGAATTTGGATCGTTTTGATTTAAAATAATTAACGTGAATTTGATTTATTAAGAATTGATAATTAGTATGTTAAAATGATTTAATAAAGAAGCATGTCATTCCGAAGAAGAACGAGGAGGGATCCAATCATGATGAGATGTCTTGTCACTCATGCTTCGCTCTGTCGACATGCCAGACATTTAAATTTGTTAATTATGTTTCTTATGGGACAATTTATGTTGAACAGACATTAATTATTGGTTTATAAATATTTGAATAGGGACTCGTGTTAAATTACATTTGTCCCTATTTATTTTGAAATTAAAATAATATGAATGATATAAATTTTTTTCATAGTGCTATCCAATCTGGTGATAAAGACCGTGTAGAAACACTTATGAAATTTCACCCTAATTTGATAAATGCTAAAGATTCCAGAGGGTTTACACCTTTAATTTTTGCTTCTTATTTTGATAAGGAAAATTTGGTTAAGGTATTAATAGAAAATAAAGCAGCTATAGATGATACAGATGCTTCAGGGAATACGGCTTTGATAGGTGTAGCATTTAAAGGCAATGAATCTTTAGCTGAATATTTAATAGAAAATGGAGCAGACATTAATGCTAAAAACCATCAAGGAACGACACCTTTAATTTTTGCATCTATGTACAATCAAACTAAAATAGTAGCATTGTTATTAAAACATGGAGCAGATAAGACTATTAAAGATAATGAAGGCAAAACAGCTTTGAGTTATGCAGAAGAAAAGGGATTTACGGAGATAGCAGTGCTATTGCATTGATGCTTTAATAATTTAGTTTTAAGGTCTTTTGGTGTATTCAAATCCTAAATTGTCTACATAAATAATGCCGCTTTTGTTCTTATCAAAAATAAATTTGATACTATTAATTGGCACTTCTTTTTTAATGTTCGAAAGATCAAAAGAGAATGTTTCAAATGCAATTTCACTTGTAATATTAGAGCTTAAGTTATCAGCTTTTTTTAATGCTCTCTTAAATCTACTTGGGAGTATTTTTCCAGATCTACTTAATAGGAAACTGATTTTTTCTCCATTTTCATCAAAAATTTGAATTGTAAAATCGATAGGCAAGTCTGTACCATTTGAAAGATCAAAACGCAGCTTTTGGCTTTCTATAATTGGTGCTGAAGGGATTTCAAACGACACCCAATTTTTATCTTTATTATGGTCTAATTGTTTTTGCCACTCTAATTTTAAAGCATTTGCACCATGGGCTAATTTTTCATTTTTAAAAGTGACGTGATTGGTTGTGATAAAGTCAGTATTTCCATTTTCAAATTCAAATATTATGTTGTCGCTTGCTTTTTGGTGCTGAGATAAACAAATAACTCCAGAATTATAAGACATTGGATTATTAAGTAATGGTCTATATCTTTCTTTGCCTTTTATGGTTAATTCTAAAAATGCAAGCATAGAATTTTTGGCAATTTCTCTTTGTTTTTTATCAGATAATAATAAATGATAATCCCATTTAGTAGAAAATGGGTGGAAAAACTCATGATCATTACTTCCCCATGACGTATTGAATTGAGAATGATTCGCTCCAAAAATATATATGGAAGTTTTTAGTTTATCAATGTCTTTTTGTAAAAAAGTTCGAGAATACTGACCAATTCCTACATAACCCATTTCACCATCATGAGAGCCTTGAAGTAATAAGTAGTTAACATTATTTAATTCAATAAATTTTTTTCCGAGTGGTTGATAGTTGCCATCTGTGGGAGCAATACTGATTACTGATTTAATTCCAAATTTGTAATCGAACTCTATAGAAGGGTTATCGGGGAAGTTGTTAAGATTATTCAAAGCTGCAGCAATAGCAACGGCTTCACCTCCGCGGGAATGTCCTATTAAGGAAATATGGTTCATGTCTACTTTATTGTAGAGAAAAGTAGTGTTGTCTTTATTCCATTGTCTCCAGAGTTTTAAATGCTCTAATAATAACCATCCTCTGGCCTTATGGTCTCCAGTCAAAGGACTAGTTAACAGTAAATCGGACCAAGAGCGGTTCAGATAATTTTGGTCTACAGATACGACTATATATCCTTTTTTTGCTAAGAGCTCAGCAATGTATCCATATCCTTTTTCTGAGTAATCCTGCATAGCATGATCGCCATGTACAATAAGTACTATAGGAAAAACACCATGACCTTTAGGCATCCATACATACCCATTTAAAGGAAGTTTAGTAGCATCAAACCCCCAATATTTTGTTCTGTACCATCCAGGAAAACCGTACCAATTATTAATAAACGCACTACCATCTATGCTGTTAGTGATAATATTGGCATCACTAGAAAATTCACTTCGATATTTATCTTTTCCACTACCATAAGTAAATTTTTGTACCTCGTATTTTTTATCATCATCATCAGATAAATTTACTAAGGAATCAATAGTTGTGTTTCGATCGCCGATATTTGGCAAATTATTATAGAATCCATTTTTGAATAAATAAACTGATAAAAAAACAAATAAAGAAAGTGTAGAAATTAGGACTAAAGACTTAATAATATTGAATTTATCATGCCTTTTGAAAGATTCACTGGTTATACATTTCCAATAATATGCTATTCCAACCGCAAAAGATGTAAGTGCAATAGATGGAAGTATATGTAGTCCCAAAATCATTATAATAAATATACTGCCAATAACGGCACTAATTGTACGGGGTATATATGGAATGTAATGAATAATTATACTACCTATGGTTACAATGATGAAGGTTATGAGATAGACTATAATATAGAACCAAAACAGATTGAAATCATTTTGATCTATTATTCTTGCTACTGTGGTTATAAAAAAAACGATGAGCGTGAGGATAAATAACGCTATTTCAGTTTTATTCATTTTTGAAAACCAACTCATATTTTATCTGTATTTCTGTTAGTAATATTTGCATAACTTTTTTAGAAGACGAAACAGATAAAAAAATGTTACGATACTTTATGCTTAATCTTTAATTTGAATCTAAACAAAAAACCACCTTGCTTTCGCAAAGTGGTTTTTAACTGGTAATTTCTCTTTTTCAATTAGGTATCGATAGAACCTAAAACACGTTTCATAAAACTATTTAAGGCTTCTTTTTGAGATGTGCCTTCTTTTATCATTTTATTCACTTCTATAGCACCGTACATATTAGAAATAAGTTCTCCTATAATATCTAATTCTTCATCTTTAAGTGACGAAACTTCAGTTAAAGCTTCTAATGTTTCAATGGTTTCGACGATATAGTCTTCATCATTTTCTTCAATGAATTGCGTTAAATGTTTTATGATAGGTATTTTCATAAAAAAATATTTTTTCCATTTCCGCGAAGACGGAAATCTTTAGATTTAGATTATTTCGTTCACCAATTCTTTTAAAACATCAAATTTGTTGGTCTGTGTTTGATTCACAAATTTTCCATCTTTAAAAGCCGCAAATGTAGGTAAATTGTCAACCGTTGCTAACTTTCTCGATTCTGGAAATTTTTCAGCATCAGCAATCACAAAAGTTATGTTTGTTAACTCGGAAGCTAATTTTTTAACCTTTGGTTTCATAATGCGACAATTACCACACCATGTAGCAGAATATTGTACAACAACAGTCTCGTTGTTAGCAATTAATTCACTTAAATTATCCTGACTTAATTCTTGTACCATAATATTTTTGAATTTTCAATAAACCAAGTACCAAATTCCAAAACATAAGTGATTGGAATTTGGTACTTTGATTGTTAGAATTTCTTAATTTACATGAGCAGCTAAGTACTCGGCAGTTGCATTTCTATTGGCATTCATAGCCTCTTTACCTTCTTCCCAGTTTGCAGGGCAAACTTCTCCTTTTTCTTGTACGTGTGTTAAAGCGTCTATAATGCGTATAAACTCATTAACATTTCTACCTATAGGCATGTTGTTTACACCTTCGTGTTGTACAACACCATTTTCGTCTATTACGTATGTCGCTCTGTAGGTTACATTGTCACCTTCAACAGTTACAACACCAGTTTCTTCATTGTATTGCTCGTTAGTGATATCTAAAATCCCTAAAGTAGATGCTAAATTTCTGTTAGAATCTGCTAAAAGAGGGTATGTAACACCTTCAATACCACCATTATCTTTTGCTGTATTTAACCAAGCAAAATGTACTTCTGGAGTATCGCAAGAAGCTCCTATAACAATAGTATTACGTTTTTCAAATTCTCCTAATGCCGCTTGAAATGCGTGTAATTCTGTTGGGCACACAAAGGTAAAATCTTTAGGATACCAGAATAATAATACTTTTTTATTATTGTTTTTTGCCTCTTCAAGAACGTTTACTTTAAAAGTATCTCCCATCTCATTCATTGCGTCAACGTTTAAATCTGGAAATTTTTTTCCTACTAATGCCATTTGTATTTAAATTTTATAATTAATATTCATTTTAAGTGAGCAAAAATAGACTATAGCATGAGAAAAAGAAATAGGAATAAAATTTTAAATTACTATAGACTTATAGTATTTGTTTATAATATCTGATACTGAGAATGTTATGATTTATTTTGATGCCAGTTGTTTTATTTTAATTGAAAAAGCAGCAAATAACAATGTCATAAAAGGACTTAGTATACTAAAAAACACATAGGGGATATAAGCTGTAGCTCCTGCATACCCAAATAAAACTTTCGAGTGGTAAGCCCCACAGGTGTTCCATGGAATTAGAACCGATGTAACCGTACCAGAATCTTCAAGTGTCCTACTTAAATTTTCGGGTGCCAAACCTCTATCTTTATAGGCTTGTTTAAACATTTTCCCAGGAACAACTAAAGCTAAATATTGATCGGATGCGGTAAGATTTAAAGCCAAACAACTCGCTACTGTACTTGCAAAAAGCCCAAATGTTGTTGTTGCTAGGCTTAATAAAGATTTTGTAATTCTGGATAAGGCACCAATAGCATCCATAACCCCTCCAAAGACCATAGCACAAACAATTAACCAAATAGTGCCAAGCATACCTTTCATGCCGCCAGCCGTAAACAAATCGTTTAATTCTGGGCTTGAGGTTTCAACAGAGGTATCTACGGTTAAAGCATTCATAACACCTTGGTAAGCAGATTGAAATGTTAATGTCTCTGCTCCTGCAATTTTTGTTACAATGTCTGGTTGTGCTATTAGAGCAGCTACCCCTCCAAGTAAAGAGCCTATGAGCAAAGCGATTAAAGGCGGTGTTTTTTTTACGATCATAACAATAACTATAACTGGTACAGCAAATAGCCAAGGGCTTATATTAAAAGCACCTTTAATGGCAGATAGCTTATCATCTATTTGTGGAGTGCCAGTTATATCGATATTCAGTCCTATTATTATAAAAATAATAAGTGTTACCACTATAGTGGGTACGGTAGTTAATGCCATATATTTAATATGACTAAATAATTCTCCTCCAGCCATAGCTGGTGCTAGGTTAGTCGTATCGCTAAGCGGAGACATTTTATCTCCAAAATAAGCACCAGATAAAACAGCACCAGCTGTCATTCCAACAGATATGCCCAATGTTTCACCAATACCAACAAGAGCAATACCAACGGTTGCCGAGGTTGTCCAGGAACTTCCAGTAGCTATCGAAATAATAGAACAAATAATAACACATGCAGCTAAAAATATGGTTGGGTTTAATATCTGTAATCCATAATAAATCATGGTTGGTATGATACCACTAATTAACCAAGTTCCAGCTAACGATCCAACCATCAGTAGTATAAGTAAAGCACCTGTGGTGGATTTTACATTTTCGGAAACTTCTTCAAGCATTCTTTTGTATGATACTTTATTTTTAAAGCCAACTATAGCTGCTACAGCTGCGCCCAATAATAGCACAAATTGATTGCTGCCACTTAAAGCATCGTCACCATAAACATATATGTTATATGCTAACATGCCTACTAAAGCTATCACAGGAATGAGTGCTTCCCAAATGCTAAGTTCTTTATTCTCTATTATTTTTTGATCTTCTATTTTTATTTCGGAGAGATTGTTTTCGTCTTGCATTTGGAAAATTTTTAGTCATGTAATGTTACGATAATCCTTATTTTTTAGCAAATTGCTAAGCTTCGATTTTTAAATGTTTATTAAAATCTATAATGAATGAGTTAAAATTCATGTGACTTTTCTGTAAAGCTTGTGTCTTATAAACTACAGATTATTAATCTTTTAATTATGAAAGTGGTTTAAGTCACTCCTATAATAAAATGACGCAATTTATGATTTTGATTTTTTTTGCAACGACTCTATTATTTTTAATAGAGCAGATTTATAATTTAAAACTATCCTCTCATAAGTTAGATTTGCTACCTAGCTTGTTAATAAACTCTCTCCCTTCTACTTAAGTTAAATAAAATTGGAGTTAATATATAATGAAACGGACTGTAATATCAAGCAAAAATGCCCCCTTTAAAATTAATGATATCAAGCTAAAATTGGAAAAACATAATCAGCAATTATCAAAAAGTTTAAAAACACTAGAATATATCTATGTGATAGAAATCAATTACGAAAAAAGGCGTAGTAAAAGCCATTTTGAAGAACTTTTAAAGTTCAAAACGAATATTCAAAAGCATATAATAAGGACAACCCAAAAAATAAATTATTATAAGTCTTTACAAAAAGAACTAAAATATTAATTGTTCGTAATTAAAAATAAAACGTTCGCCATCCAGAATTCGTTTCCAGATACATTTATATAAGTTGTTGTTTACTGTTAAGAGGGCTAAAGCAAGTTTAGCATAACGTATGAATTACTATAGAACCCAAAAACGGCTATATAAATATTAACGGAGATAATGTGTATTCCAGTTTAAATTGTATTTTTATCTGCATACATGGATTCATTAACTCAAATCGTTTTAGGAGCTGCTTGTGGTGAAGCTGTTCTGGGGAAAAAAATAGGAAATAAGGCTTTATTATTTGGAGCTATTGGAGGTACAATTCCAGATTTAGATGTTTATGTAGGGAGTTTGCTGCATCATAACGAAATTGATGCCATGTTGTTTCACAGAGGGTTTATGCACTCTATTTTGTTCTCTGTTCTTGCTGCATTTCTTTTGGGGTGGTTTACTTATAAGTTGTATAACTCGGGCATTCGTTTGCACAGTACAACTATAAATGATTGGATTAAGTTGTTCTTTTGGTCATTATTTACACATCCTATTTTAGATTGTTTTACACCATATGGAACTCAATTATTTACACCATTTAATAATCACCGTGTAGCCTTTAACAATATTGCAGTAGTAGACCCTATTTATACATTGCCGTTTCTGGTTTGTATGATTGTCTTAATGTTTTTTAACAGAAAATCGAATAGGAGGATGCTTTGGCTAAAGTTGGGCATAGGTATAAGCTCCGTGTATATGTTGTTAACTATAGGAAACAAGTTTTACATAGATGCTCTATTTAGAAAGTCTATGAAAGAAAACAAGATTAATATTGAACGGTACAGCACTCAGCCAGCCATATTTAATAATGTATTATGGTATGGGATTGTAGAAACAGACTCTTCATATTTTGTAGCGAACTACTCGTTGCTAGATAGCGAAAATAGATTTTTAAATTTTAAAGAATTACCCAAACAACGCGATTTAAAACCTACCGATTTTTATGATATTAAAAATTTGTCATGGTTTAGTAATTACTACTATAGTGTCTATAAGATAAAAGACAACGAATATCAGTACAATGATTTACGGTACCCTATTCTAGATGAAAATGACCCAAATTCATCTGTTTTTAGTTTAACGCTTTATAAAGACAATAATCGATTGAATATAAAACCTTTCGAGCCTAAATTTGATGATTTTGAAACAGCTATGTCCAATTTATGGGAGCGTATCAAAGGGATTTAACCCTTTCAGTTTTAACCCTTAGAATATTTAAGGCTTCCATGCATGCTCGCATCGTTTGGTAAGTACGTTCAATATCTGAATCTAAACCTATAGAAAATCGAATCAAACCATCACTAAGCCCCATTTTTTTTTGTTCTTCCTCTGGAATTTCTGAAGAAGTAGAACTGCCAGGAGCACTAAAAAGCGTTTTGTAAAACCCGAGACTAACAGCTAAATATCCTAAGTTTCTATCTTGCATCATTTCCATAAGTTCATTAGCTTTATCTAAAGAGCCCACATCAATAGTTAGCATGCCTCCAAAACCATATTTTTCATTCATCATGCTTTTAAATAATTTGTGTGATGGATGGGATTCCAGCCCAGGGTAAACGGTTTTTAAACCATCTGCTTCAAATTTTCTAGCCAAATAAGTTGCATTGTAACTGTGTTGCTGCATTCTAATATGTAGTGTTCTTAGGTTTTTTAAAATAGATGCAGCTCGCAAGCTATCCATTGTAGAACCTAATAGCATAGAAGCACCATCATTCACATTGCGCAACTCGTTTATAAATTCTTGAGTCCCACAGACAACACCTCCAACGGTATCACTAGATCCATTAATAAATTTTGTTAAACTGTGTATAACCACATCGGCACCTAATATGGCTGGGGATATAGATAGAGGAGAAAAGGTATTATCGACCACTAACTTTAAATCATGTCTCTTGGCAATAGCTGCTAAGCCTTTAATATTAGCAACCTCTAAAAGCGGATTGCTTACAGACTCACAATACAATACTTTCGTATTTTTTGTAATGGCGTTTTCAACAATTTCTAAGTTGGTAATATCTACAAAAGAAGTTTTAATATTAAATCGAGGCATGAAATTTTTCAAAAAAGCATAAGTACCGCCGTAAATGGTCCTACTGGAAATAATGTGATCTCCAGTACCACATAATTGTAATAGCACAGGTGTAATGGCACCCATTCCAGATGCGGAAACATTAGCGGTTTCTGTACCTTCCATGGCAGCTAAAGCTTCTCCTAAATATAAATTAGAAGGCGATGAGTGACGCGAATATAAATAGCACCCATCGGCATTACCTTCAAAAGTATCAAACATGGTTTTTGCAGATAAAAAAGTATAGGTTGAAGAGTCTGAAATGGAAGGGTTTACACCTCCAAATTCGCCAAAATATTGTAAGTCTTGTATGTTGTTTGCAGGTTTAAAAGCCATCATGTCTAAGTTTATTATTACTAAATCAAAATTCACCATTATGAGATTAAAAAACAATGAATATTATAATGTTTAGAAAATAAAACTTGTTTATAGTGTTATTATAGTTTTTTTTATGGTTAATAATCCTTTTTTATATATCTTAATGAAAAATTTTCAATGATGATATTTGATGATACCGATAGGAAACTATTACATTACTTACAAACCGACAGTAAACAGACCAATAAAGAGCTTTCCAATAAATTAAATCTTTCTGTAACTGCCGTTTATGAACGGATTAAAAAACTTGAAAGAGAAGGATATATTAAAGGGTATGTTGCATTAGTTAATAAAGAACGGGTAGATAAGGCCTTTGTGGCTTTTTGTCATATCAAGCTTATCCAGCACAGTCAAGACTATGTTGTAAAGTTTGAAAAAGAGGTTGCTAATATAAAAGAGGTGTTGGAGTGTTATCATATTAGTGGTGATTACGACTACCTGTTAAAAGTTTTAGTAAAAGATATGCAGGCGTTTCGTGGATTTATGGTTGAAAAGTTAACGACCATCAATCATATTGGTAGTACACACAGTATGTTTGTAATAAATGAAGTGAAGCATACAACAGCAATTAATATGTAATTATGAATACAACGGTCTATAAGGGTATTGAATTTTTAATAATTTTTATTTTACTACCAATTAGTTTTGCTATAGACTATTCGATAAAACTAAAAATGGGAATTGGTCTTATAGGTTTTTTATATATTATTTACATATTGTTAAAGGTTGAAAAGAAAAAATTTAAAATTGCTCCAGATTTAAAATGGCGCATATTCTGGAAACAAACTCTTTTTAAATTAGTGATTATAGGTATGCTAACCTCATTGTTTGTTTGGTTAACAGATAGTCAATCGCTTTTTAATGTGTTGCTGAATAAACCTAAATTATGGCTGTTTATATTATTTGTTTACAGTTTCTTTTCGGTATACCCACAAGAAATAATTTATAGAACCTTTTATTTTGAACGTTATAAAGCGCTATTTAAAAACGATTCGTTATTTATTTTTGTAAATGCTATTATATTTTCTTTGGGGCATATATTTTTTAAAAACAGCCTAGTCATTATACTTACATTTTTAGGAGGTTTGCTGTTCGCTATTACTTATATAAATACAAAGTCTACATTATTAGTGTCTATAGAGCATGCTGTTTATGGTTGTTGGCTGTTTACAATAGGTATGGGCGGTATGTTGGGTTTTCCTGCGTAATTTTTAGAAGCACATACCGAATTACTTAAAAAGACTACGTTATTAAATCTTTTTCTTATTTTTGGTCAGCTATTTATTAACCATAAACCAATTAACAACATGAAAAAATTAAGTTACATTATTTTGGGATTCATTATTGGAGCAGTACTAACGTATTATTTTTGTCCGAGAAATATTGGCGACACAGAACCCCCCATAGTAGATGCACCAGACGGAGTTATTGAAATGAGTAAGGCTCAGGAATTAAATAATAATTGGACGGAGTACAGGGAGCCAGCGGTAGATTCTGCAGCACAGCAACAAGGAAGAAAAAAAGATAATCGTTGGACTGAATGGTCTGTTGATCAAATTAAAAGATATGTGATTTATTCTGAATATGAAGCAAAAAAATTAGGATACGATATTACTGGTTTTCGTGTTTACTTAGGAGTATATGGAGACAATGCTGGAAAAAAGAAAAAGAATTTAACAACGATGTTTATAGCACCAAGAGGAAAAAAATCGCATGATAAAGCAGGTATGATTCCATTTAATTTAAGAGAAAATGATGAAAACATTCCTATACGTCCTTTGAACGATGGAGAAGGAGGTTCTGGAGGTTATTAATAAAATTATATGGACGAGTTTATAAGGCAAAACTATAGTTTTATAACTCATAGTATAGAATTATTGGCAGCTGTAATAGGCTTATTATTTTATAAAAAGTATAAAGCTACAGCTGCTAAATATTTTATTTATTTTTTAGTTTATCTGACGCTTTGCGATTTTATTAGCATGTATACAAGAGCGGTAAGACCAGATAGGCTTTTAAGTTTTCTTATAGGAACTGTTTTTGAGAAAAATTATTGGTGGTCTACATTATACTGGAAAATAGGGGCTACTATGTTTTTCGCCTTTTATTATTATAAAATTCTAAAAGTAAAGCGTTTTAGAAATATTATAAAATTCAACAGTTATATTTTTCTTCTTTTTTCAGTAATATATATAGCTCTAAATTGGGATAGATTTTTTGTCCGTTTTTTTCCTGTAATTAGTATACTGGGAGCCATTATTATATTACTATGTGCGGTGTTTTATTTTATTGAAATATTGCAAAGCGATAAAATTTTAACTTTTTATAAATCCATAAATTTCTATATAAGCTTGGCTATATTTATTTGGTGGATAATTATCACCCCTATAGTATTCTACAATATATATTATACTTATGATATCAAGAGTTCTTCTAACTTGGATTCTGTGATGTTAAAACGTGAAGTTTATAAAGATTGGGATTTTGTGATATTAAGGCGACAAATTTATTTGTTTGCTAATGTATTTATGTATTTAACTTATACTTTTGCTTTAATATGGTGCAAACCGGAGAACGATTAGCGAGTACAGCTTCTGAAAGGTATTTATTAGTGTATATGATTGCTGTTTTAGTAATTATAACATCATTGGTTATTATCTTTTTTATAGTATTTCAAAAAAGAAAAAATAAATTGTTGTTAGATAAAATTAAACAACAACAGGCTTTTGAAGAAGAAATAGCACAGGCACAAACCGAAATACAAGAACAGACATTAAAAAATATAGGCTGGGAATTACACGATAATGTGGGGCAACTATTATCATTTGCCAGTATGCAGTTAAGTATTTTAAAAATGCAGGTAACAGATGATGTTAAGGAAAAGTTTAAGGATACCAGCGAGGCACTTAAAAATAGTTTATCTGAAGTACGAGCACTTTCAAAGACATTAAATAATGAAGTTGTTTTAAATATAGGTTTTGAAAAATCGATTACCAACGAGTTAAACCGTCTTAAAAAGATGAAGTTTGCTTCTGCTCAGCTTAAAACAGTAGGTGATAAAATCGATTTTGAGAACAGAAAACATGAAATTATTATTTTTAGAATACTCCAAGAATTTTTATCTAATTCGGTAAAGTATTCAGAGGCCGAAAACCTTGCCATTACGATTGAATATCAAACAGATCATTTAAAAATTACTGCGAAAGACGATGGTAAGGGCTTTGATATGGATGACATAGAAAAAGGATCAGGTTTAATAAACATGAAGAGCAGAGCCTCATTGATTCATGCAGAATTTGATTTATCATCTAAACCTAATGAAGGGGTAGAATTGATCATAAATTATCCGATTTCTTAATTAACAGGTATTTTTGAGAGAAGTCCTATTTCTAAATAATTAGAAGTTTAATAAGACTGTCTAAAAAGCCTTAATAATCTTTAATAAGTGTCACACTGAGGGCAGTCGAAGTACTCAAGATAAATTTGAGACATCTCAAAAGGATGAGATTCCTCTTCGTTCCTCGTTCGGAATGACAATCGAAAATTTTATGTATCTGAAAATTAGTGATTTATCATTTGTGTTATGACGAACCCACGTTAATTAGAAGTTTCATCAGGCTGTAGATTGTTATAAAGCCTTAATAATTTTAATAAGTGTCACACTGAGGGCAGTCGAAGTACTCAAGATAAATTTGAGACATCTCAAAAGGATGAGATTCCTCCTCGTTCCTCGTTCGGAATGACAATCGAAAATTTTATGTATCTGAAAATTAATGATTTATCATTTGTGTTATGACGAACCCACGTTAATTAGAAGTTTCATCAGGCTGTAGATTGTTATAAAACCTTAATAATTTTAACAAGTGTCACACTGAGGGCAATCGAAGTGCTTCATATAGTATTGTACTTAATATTTAGATGATTCTTTTATTGTGTCAAACACGTTATTTATTTAAGTATTGCTTGTCATTCCTGCGAAGGCAGGAATCCACTCGTAAATTAAATAACTCTATTCAAGTAAGTAAGACCAGTCTTTAGATAGGTCTTTCCAATTAGAGTTATCTTTTTCTATGAGGTCAATTTTCCATTGACGCTTCCACTTTTTCATGTTTTTTTCTCTCTTAATAGCGTCGTCAATGTATTGATAAGTTTCAAAATATAATAACTTATACAATCCATATTTCTTGGTGAAGCCTTCAACTAATTTATTTTTGTGTTCGAACATACGTCTTTCCAAATTGTTTGTTACTCCAATATATAGAGTTCCACAGGTCTTATTAGTTAGGATGTATAGATAGTATTGATTCTGGGTTTTATACATAAACATGATATTCTTTTAATTGGATTCCTGTTTTACTGGAACAAGTTCAGCATATACCGCAGGAATGACAAAATAGATTAAACAAATATTAAATGCGCTTGTTTGAATCTTGTCATATTAATTAAGAAAAGTACTTAAACATTTTTTTTAAGAACCCGAATTTCCCTTTATATGGCGCGTATCTTACACCTGGGTCGGACCAATTTCCACGTTTAGAGATGGCTTTATTATGCGAAAATGTATCGAATCCCGTTTTTCCATGATAAGCGCCCATGCCGCTTGCTCCAATACCTCCAAAAGGTAATCTGTGATTTCCAAAATGGATTAGGAGATCATTTACCACACCACCACCAAAACTATATTTGTTAATGGTTTGTTCAATAAAAGTATTATTATTTGAAAATATATAAAGCGCCAAAGGCTTATCGTAATGCCAAATAACATGTTCTATGTCCTGCTCGGTGTTATAAGTTAGAATTGGTAAGACAGGACCAAAAATCTCATCGCGCATTATTTTACTATCCAAATCTGGAGAATCAATTAATGTCGGAGCTATGTAGCAATCTTCTACATCTATATCACCACCAAAAATCACTTGAGATTCGTCCATCATGTCTGCAATTCTAGAAACATTTCTTTTGTTGATTATCCTTGGTAAATCAGGAGATTCTTTGGGGTTTTTACCATACCTTTTTACAATTTCGATTTTTAAAGTTTCAATAAAGGCATCCTTAATATTAGATTTCACAATAATATAATCTGCAGAAATACATGTTTGCCCAGCGTTTAAAAACTTTCCCCAGGAAATACGGCGGGCGACTAGCTTTAAATTAACTGTATCATCAATAATACATGGCGATTTTCCACCCAATTCTAAAGTAACAGGTGTTAAATGGTTAGCAGCAGCACGTGCCACAATTTTTCCAACAGGCACACTGCCTGTAAAAAATATATAATCCCATTTTTGGGCGAGTAACGTTGTGGCAGTTTCAACACCACCTTGAACAGATTTAGCAATGCTTTCAGGAAATGTTTTTTGAATCATATCTGTAATAAGCTGTGATGTGTGCTTAGTCAGTTCACTGGGTTTTAAAACAACAGTATTTCCTGCTGCAACGGCCATGATTAAAGGTTCCATGGCTAATAAGAATGGATAATTCCAAGGCGCAATAATCAATACATTTCCATAAGGTTGCTTATAAACGTAATCTTTGGAAGGGAATGTTAACATAGACGATTTTACGCGTTCAGGTTTTGCCCACTTTTTAAGGTTTCTAATGACTAGGTTCAGCTCAGAAATAACGAGGCCAAATTCACTAATGAAGGTTTCGAATTCTGGCTTCCTGAAATCCTTTTTTAAAGCTTCATAAATAGCTTGCTCATTAGAAATTATTTCTTGTTTTAAAGTTTTTAAAAGGGATAGCCTATACGAGACCTCTTTTGTTTTTTGAGTCTTAAAAAATGCCTTTTGTTTTAAAAGTATTTCAGGTATGGTATCCAAAAGTGTTTTTTATAAAGATATTCAAATTATGGGAAACAAGCATCCCAAATAGCATCTTTTGGTAGTGGTGCAGAAATTGCTATCTGTTCTTTTTTAACAGGATGTATAAACTCTATATCTCTTGCATGTAAATGGATACTAGCATCTTTATTGCTTCTATTAAAACCGTATTTTAAATCGCCTTTAATAGGGCACCCAATATTTGATAATTGAGATCGTATTTGATGATGCCTACCAGTTTCTAAATTAACTTCAAGCAAATAATAGTTATCCAACTTTTTTAACAATTTATAATGAAGAATGGCTTTTTTACTGTCTGCAACCTCCTTAGTATAAGCGGTAGATTTATTGTTTTTCGGATTCTTTTTAAGCCAATTGGTTAATGTATCCTCAGTTTTTGGAGGCGCATTTTTTACAACCGCCCAGTATGTTTTTTTTATATCTTTTGAAAGAAATAATTTGTTGAGCCGTGGTAATACTTTACTTGTTTTTGCAAAGATAACAAGTCCTGTGGTGGGTCTGTCTAAACGATGTACAACCCCTAAATATACATTTCCTGGCTTATTGTATTTGTCTTTAATATATTCTTTTACAACATCGCTTAAAGGTTTGTCACCAGTTTTATCACCCTGAACAATATCCCCTGCACGTTTGTTGATTATAATGATGTGATTGTCTTCGTATAAAACTTGAAGGTTGGATTTATTGGATACAATCTTAGACATGTTAGATTTTTGGATAACTTGATTGTTTTAGAGTAGATTTAAATTTAGAAGTCATTTTTATAATAGATTCTAAGTTTTTAGAAAGTTTTTCTGACTCTTCATCATTTATAAAGCCTAAATCTGATGCTATTAATAATTGAGTTTCAATTTCGTAAGCGGAACCCAGAGTTATTTGCAAGAATCGAGCAAAATCTTTATTTGAATGTCTTGATGAACCTTCAGCTATATTAGAAGGGATAGATACAGATGCTCTCCTTAATTGATTGGTTAAACCAAATTTTTCTGATTCAGGAAACTTTGACGTTATATTATAAATTTCAGAACAAAACAATCTACTTTTTTTCCAAATTTCTAAGTCTTTAAATCTATGCATATAAAATTTCTAATAATCTGATAATCCAAGTACCTAAGAAGTCTAGTATTGTTCCTTATCACTCGGAAAATCAAGAGTTTTTACATCATTAGCATACTTGGAGATGGCGTTGGTCATATCCTCATATAAATTCATATAGCGACGTAAGAAACGCGGGTTGAATTCGTGGGTCATTCCCAGCATATCATGTAACACCAATACTTGACCATCTACACCATTTCCTGCTCCAATACCTATAATAGGAATGCTGACACTTTCGGCAACCTCTTTGGCCAATTTAGCAGGTATTTTTTCAAGTACAATCGCAAAACAACCAATGCGTTCTAGCATCTTGGCATCTTCAATAAGTCGTTGGGCTTCTTCTTCTTCCTTAGCTCTTACTGTATACGTTCCGAATTTATATATCGATTGTGGCGTTAACCCTAAATGTCCCATAACTGGAATTCCAGCATTTAATATACGCTTTATAGAATCTTTTATTTCTTTACCACCTTCTAATTTAACCGAATGCGCGCCGCTTTCCTTCATAATTCTAATAGCAGATCGCAAGGCTTCTTTAGGATCACTTTGGTAGCTTCCAAAAGGGAGGTCAACAACCACTAAAGCACGGTATATAGCGCGAATTACAGAAGAGGCATGGTATATCATTTGGTCTAAAGTAATAGGCAATGTAGTTTCATGTCCAGCCATAACATTACTTGCAGAATCTCCAACAAGGATCACATCGATACCTGCTTCGTCAACAATTTTTGCCATGGTATAATCGTATGCCGTTAACATGGATATTTTTTCTCCATTGGCTTTCATATCAACCAATGTTTTAACTGTGATGCGCTTGTATTCTTTTTTAGCTACAGACATAATTTTTCCGATTTTGAAATAGTATGTAAAAGTAATGAATTGAACTCATTTAATGCTTTTTGATTGAAGTGAAAAATAGATATCTTATTTCAAGATAAACACTTTTTTACAAGAAACAGCATCGATGCATCGTAGGAGAAAAATAAAATATTGGAATAGAAAATCATTTGGCAGTTAATTGAAAAACTTAAAAATGAGTTCGTTAGGTGTATATGTTAAACTTTTCTTTAAGTTGTAGCATCATTAAGCATGTTATTTTATTTTAGTTGAAATTTATATATCATGGCTCGAACAATATTCTATTTATTTGTCTTAATTACATCTACGATTTATGCTCAAAAAGATGAGCAAGCTAAAGCAAAAGAGGCCGTGGATACATTTTTTGAAGGATTTCATAAAGGAGATACCACACTTATGAAATCGGTTATGATGGATAAAATAATCATGCAAACAGCTTATAAAAACAAAGAAGGAAAGGATGTTTTGGTTACCGATGAACCTGAAAAGCTTATAAATGCTATTGCAAACAGACCAGATAATCAGAAATGGGACGAGCGTTTGTTGGATTATAGTGTTCAAGTAGATGGTAATATGGCAAATGTTTGGACGCCTTATGAGTTTTGGTTTAATGATGCTTTTAGCCACTGCGGTGTTAATTCGTTTCAATTGTTTAAGGACGGCGATCAGTGGAAAATTATTTATTTAATTGATACAAGGAGGAAGGCTACTTGTGGTAAATAGAGAGCACAAAGCCGTTAAGGTGTAAAAGAAACTACTTATTGATATTGATTATTTCTCGGTAAGCTGTAGAATATTATGATAGCAATAAATAACCGCTTACTGATTACTGATTACTGATTACTGAATACTGCTTATTACTTACTGATGAGTACTGCCAACCGAAAACAGAACACATTTAACAATCAGACATATTCACTCCAACGGCTAAACCACCCTCTGAGGTTTCTTTATATTTTGTGTGCATGTCTTTAGCGGTTTCCCACATGGTTGAAACGACTTTGTCCAGTGGGACTTTCACGTTTTTAGGATTTGTGTCCAAAGCCATTTCAGCGGCATTTATGGCTTTAATAGCTCCCATGGCATTACGCTCAATACAGGGTATTTGTACCAATCCGCCAATAGGGTCGCATGTTAACCCCAAATGGTGTTCCATAGCTATTTCTGCTGCGACAAGAACTTGTTCTGGAGTACCTCCCAAAAGTTCACATAGCGCTCCAGATGCCATAGCTGATGATACTCCAATTTCTGCTTGACATCCACCCATGGCAGCACTAATTGTTGCACCTTTTTTAAAGATGCTCCCTATTTCGCCCGCGACTAATAAAAACCGCTTAATATCTTCAAAATTGGCATCATGATTTTCGATGACCAAATAATACATTAAAACTGCGGGAATAACTCCTGCACTTCCATTGGTAGGAGCAGTAACAACTCTTCCTAAGGAGGCATTGACTTCGTTAACGGCAAGCGCAAAACAGCTTACCCACTTTAAGATTTGTCTAAATTTAACTTCGGTATCTCTTATGGCATAAACCCATTCAACAGGCGTTGTGTATGTAGTATGTCCTTTTAAATTTTGGTGCATATCAAAAGCACGTCGCCTTACATTTAAACCACCAGGAAGATTCCCTTCTGTGTGGCAGCCTATATACATACATTCAAGCATTGTGTTCCAAATGCGCTTTAACTCCTTATCTATTTCTTTTATTGAACGAATCGATTTTTCATTTTCTAAAACAACTTCAGAAATTGATTTATCTAAGGTCTCGCAAAACTGCAAAAGCTCTGTACCTTTTTCAATAGGGTAAGGGAAAGTGCATTTAATTTCAAAATTTCTCTTTGAGTTTTCAAGAGCTTCTTTAACTACAAAACCACCACCAATTGAATAAAAAGTTGATGTTATATGTTTCCCGTTTACAGTAGCAGTAAAAGTTAATCCGTTTGAATGAAATGGTAAAAATTTTCTATGAAATACAATATCTGTTTCTATATTAAAAGTTATAGGTATTTCATTGTTAAAGTTTAATGTTTTAGTTTTTTTTATTTCAGAAATAATGGAAGTAATGGTTTCTGTAGGAATCGTTTCAGGGTAAAAACCACTTAACCCGAGTATGACAGCATAATCTGTTGCATGCCCTTTTCCTGTTAATGATAAAGAGCCATATAAATCTACCGAAATAGACTTAACTTCATCAAATTCATTAGTGTCTTTTAACTCTTTAATCCAACGTTCTGCAGCTCTCCAAGGCCCCAAGGTATGGGAGCTAGATGGGCCAATACCTATTTTTAGCATATCAAAAACAGAAATACACTCCATAAATTATCTAATTGTTATAGTAAAGCAAATATAAACTGTTTCTAATCAAATTAAGAGTCCTTTTCTATTTAGATTGATACAATAAATGACAGCTTGTCAGTATTTTTCAAATGGCATAATGATTGACTATTACAAAACGAGTTTAAAAAAGAACATTGAACACAAATAAAGTATAAAATATTATGAGTAAAATTATTGGAATCGATTTAGGAACAACCAACTCTTGCGTTTCTGTAATGGAAGGTAATGAACCTGTTGTAATCCCAAACGCAGAAGGTAAGCGTACTACACCATCTGTAATCGCTTTTGTAGAAGGGGGAGAAATTAAAGTTGGTGATCCAGCAAAACGTCAGGCAGTAACAAACCCAACAAAAACTGTTTATTCTATTAAGCGTTTTATGGGTAATAAATACTCTGAATCTAAAAAAGAAGCAGAACGCGTACCATATACCGTAGTAAAAGGAGATAATGACACACCTCGTGTAGATATTGATGGTCGTTTATATACACCACAAGAATTATCGGCAATGATTCTTCAAAAAATGAAGAAAACGGCTGAAGATTATTTAGGTGCAGATGTTAGTGAAGCTGTAATTACTGTGCCTGCTTATTTTAACGATTCACAACGTCAAGCAACTAAAGAAGCAGGTGAGATTGCAGGTTTAAAAGTTCGTAGAATTATTAACGAACCTACAGCTGCAGCTTTAGCTTATGGTTTAGATAAAAAAGGACAAGACCAAAAAATAGTTGTTTTTGATTTTGGTGGAGGAACACATGATGTCTCTATCTTAGAATTAGGTGACGGTGTATTTGAAGTATTATCTACAGATGGTGATACACACTTAGGAGGTGATGATGTTGATGAAAAAATCATTAACTGGTTAGCAGAAGAGTTTAACGCTGAAGAGAATATGGATTTACGTAAAGATCCAATGTCTTTACAACGTTTAAAAGAAGCTGCTGAAAAGGCTAAGATTGAATTATCATCGTCTGCACAAACAGAAATCAACTTACCATATATCACAGCAACAGCTAGTGGGCCAAAACACTTAGTACGTACATTAACACGTTCTAAATTTGAACAATTAATTGACGATTTAGTAAAACGTACTATAGAGCCTTGTCAATCTGCTTTAAAAGCAGCTGGCTTATCAAAAAGTGATATTGATGAAGTTATTTTAGTAGGTGGTTCTACACGTATCCCTGCTGTACAAGATGCTGTTGAGAAATTCTTTGGAAAAGCGCCTAGTAAAGGAGTGAATCCAGATGAAGTTGTATCGTTAGGAGCTGGTATACAAGGCGGTGTTTTAACAGGAGATGTAAAAGACGTATTGCTTTTAGATGTAACACCATTATCTCTTGGGATTGAAACAATGGGTAATGTATTTACAAAGCTTATTGAAGCAAATACAACCATTCCTACCAAGAAGTCACAAGTATTCTCTACGGCTGCGGATAATCAACCATCGGTTGAAATTCATGTATTGCAAGGAGAAAGAGCTATGGCAGCAGATAATAAAACAATTGGACGTTTCCATTTAGATGGTATTCCACCAGCAAGACGTGGAACACCGCAAATTGAAGTGATTTTTGATATTGATGCTAATGGTATTATTAAAGTAAGTGCTGAAGATAAAGCAACAGGTAAGAAACAGGATATTAGAATTGAAGCATCTTCTGGTTTAACGGAAGAAGAAATCGAAAAGATGAAAGCGGATGCTGAAGCGAATGCTGAGGCAGATAAAGCAGCAGCAGAAAGCGCTCAAAAATTAAATGAAGCCGATTCTATGATTTTCCAAACAGAAAAATTATTGGAAGAGTCTGGTGATAAATTATCTGCAGATAATAAATCTAAGATTGAAGGTGCGTTAGAGGAATTGAAAAAGGCTTATGAAACGAAAGATCTAGCAACTATTCAACCAGCTTTAGATAATATTAATGAAATATGGAAAGCTGCAAGCGAAGAGATTTATAAAGCACAAGCTGAAGAAGCACAACAAGGTGGTGGTGCTCCAGGACCTGATGCTAGTCAAAATGGACAAGCAGAAGAAGGAAGCGACGTAGAAGACGTAGACTTTGAAGAAGTCAAGTAGCCTGTCCTGAGCGAAGTCGAAGGATAGACTTTGAAGAAGTCAAGTAGTAGCTTGTTCTGAGCGAAGTCGAAGGCTCTTAAAAATAAAAGTTAAAAGTAAAAAGCGCAACCATTTTGGTTGCGCTTTTTTATTATCAATAGGTAGGAGTTTTCAAAATTAGATTGTTATATAATAAAACCCAAATCGTTAAATTAAATAACAAATGAAACACCTATTACAATCAACCTTGGCGTTTTTATGCCTTATTTTTAGTTCTACAACATTTGCACAACAAGACAAAACCATGTACATTTTTGGCCACAGCCTTATTGTACATGATCCTCCAGCGATATCAACCCCCAGCAATGAAACTACCGTTCCGCATTGGCTGCATTTTTTAGCAGATGAAGCAGGAAATTCTATTGCTGTAAGTGGGCAATATGGATTTTTGGAACAACATGACGATTTACCTCCTATTGCTCAATGGGGGTTTGATCATGTAACACCAGCTTGGGAATCGGATACAGAAAATTTTACAGATGCAAATTTTGATACCTTCTTATTAACTGCAGGATCTCATATTCAAGGGCAACCTGCTAATGTTAATTATTATAATAGTAGTGTATCCCCTTTATCTGCAACTTTAACTATTTTGGACTGGATAGACAGTCAAGAACCCAATGGCATAACCTATATTTATGAAAATTGGCCAGAATTAGCCATTTTCACAGATCATAATCAAGGGTTTCCACCAACATCAGAAGATCTTGAGAATTATCATGAACGTACATTGGGATCTTTCCATGATTGGTGGATTGAATATCAGGATTTTGTTCATGCTGCACGCCCAAATGAAAATATTAGAATGATTCCTGTTGGTCCAATAATATCTAAATTGTTAACAGAAACAAACTTAGACCAAATACCAGCTTTAGATTTATACGAAGATTCAGCTTCGCACGGTAGACCAACACTTTATTTTTTGGCTGGTTTGATAACTTACATGGCAGTTTATGAAGAAAAAGCGCCAGCTACATATACTATTCCTAGTACAGTAAGCTCATTGGTTCAAGATAATTTTCAAAGCACTATAGATTTTATTTGGAATGAATTATTAGCGTTTAATTACAGTGATGGTAGCAGTCGCGTTTTTGCGAACAATGTGTTACATGTTGATTCTAATAATCATCAAACCAATAATATATCGGTGGTTCCAAATCCAGCAAAAGATTTCATAGATATAATAAGCAATCATTCAGAGTACAGTGTTGATCTGTTTGATGTTAAAGGAATAAAAATAAATATAAAGCAAGATGTGACCCATAATAGGGTCGATATCTCAAATCTACCTGATGGATTATATTTTCTAAAAATTAATATAGATGGCAATCAGGTTATAAAAAAGGATTTAAAAAGCTAGCTGTTAATATTTTTATTGATCCAAGCGCAACCAATTGATAATCTATCATTTGGTTGCGTTTTTTTATGAGTTGGAGTCGATAAGTTTTTTAATAGCAATAAAACCGATACTTTTGACGGAAATATAGCAGGGCATGTCATTTTCATCACAAATAAAATCCAATTACCAACCTAAGCGTTTAGCTGTAAAACTTAATGCTAAAGGGGAGCAGTTTGTGATTAAAAAGCACCCCTGGGTTTTTTCAAATAGTATTGTTAAGATTAATGACAAAGCAAGAACAGGAGATCTAGCGATTATCTTCAGTAAGAATAAAAACAGAGTCATAGGCTTAGGATTGTATGATGCCTATTCTCCCATTCGTATTAAAATAATTCATAGTGATGCTGAAAAAGCAGAAATAAATACCGCTTTTTTTCATGGAAAGATAGAAGAAGCTTATAAAAAACGATCAGACTTATTAAAAACTAACACGACAAGTTACCGTTTGTTATTTGGAGAAAATGATGGGTTTCCTGGTTTAATAGCAGATGTCTACGATACCGTTTTAGTCGTAAAACTATATTCAGAGATATGGTTACCATATTTGGAATCTATTTTAAAAAGCTTACAAGTAGTTTCTAATGCAGATACTATAGTAATTCGTTTAAGTAGGGGATTGCAACAATCTAAAAACCATCAATTAAAAGATGGCGATGTGGTTTATGGTATATTAGAGAATGAAGTTGTACAGTTTATTGAGCATGATGTAAAATTTTCTGCCAATGTTATTAAAGGTCATAAAACAGGTTATTTTTTAGACCATCGCGCTAACCGAAAGCAAGTAGGTGAGTGGAGTAAAGGCAAAACAGTTCTAGATGTTTTTTCCTATGCTGGTGGGTTTTCAGTTCATGCGTTATACAATGATGCTAGAGAAGTTACAAGTTTAGACATAAGTAAGCAAGCATTAGAAATTGCTATACAAAATGGAAAACTAAACCCCTATGCTGGTAAACATAAAACAATTGTAGGAGACGCTTTTAAGTCGCTTAAAGAACTCATTAAAAACAATATGACTTTTGATGTTGTTGTAATAGATCCTCCAAGTTTCGCAAAACAAGCTTCCGAAATAGAATTAGCTAAGAAAAAATATGCCCAATTAGCAGAGTTAGGGGCTCAACTAACTGCCAGCAAAGGGCTTTTGGTCTTAGCGTCTTGTTCGTCAAGAGTCTTGGCCCAATCTTTTTTTGATATTAATTTACAAGTATTAAATAATCAATCACGACGCTTTAATAATATTTTAAATACATATCACGATATAGACCATCCCATTAGTTTTCCTGAGGGCGCTTATTTAAAATGTGGCTATTACAGATTCCTTAATTAAACGACATCTTTTTAAACGGAAGAAGTTTTATAAAAATGTGCCTTTTTCGTCAGTGATTACCATAATAGATTGATCTTTATTTGTTATTTTGACTTTGTATTTCTGCTGTAAAAAATCTTTATTGCAATGATATTTAATGAGATAAGCATCTTCAACGATACCCCAATTAGGAAAACGCTTTGAAATAGCTTGCATAACTACCAATGGTAGTCTCACATTGTTGTACTTCTCGTTAGTTCGTATTATTTTTCCGTGTTTATTATAGGCTGCAATTATTTTACCTTGAGGCACATAAAAGGATACTTCATAAATTTCATCAGCATGATCGTAAAGCTTAGAGAGTCCTTTATGTTCATAGTTTAAAATTTCTTTTTCTAACTTTTTAACACGTTCAGGCATATTATTAGAATCTATAGCATCTAAATATTGATAATTTAAAGATATAACAGTATTTGGTAATTCAATTGTTTGTGAATAGGCTTGGGTGGTAAGACCAAAAATAAATAGACCAAGAAGTATTTTTTTCATGACGAACTATATTGAGTTATGAATATTTACCTATAAAATTAATTATGCACGCATAATAAAACAATGATAAAAATCATAATATCAGTGTTTTATAAATGTTTTTTTGTTGCATCTGTACAACTAATTGAATATCAGTTACTATGCGTGCATAATATTTGTTATATTTGTTCAAACTTTTATTCATGGCTACTAAACTTACCGAATTACTTCGTATAAAACACCCAGTGATACAAGCTCCTATGTTTTTGGTATCTAATGTCGCCATGGTAACAGAAGCGATGAAAGGAGGTATTGCGGGTTGTATACCAGCATTAAACTACAGAACTCTTGAAGAATTAAGGGCAGCTATAAAAGCATTAAAAGCAAATAAGGTAGAGGAAGGGGCTTTTGGATTTAACTTAATTGTTAATAAATCTAATGTAAAGTATAAAGGGCAATTAGAAGTGCTTTGTGAAGAAGGCTGCGATTTTATTATTACGTCTTTGGGAAGCCCAGAGGAAACAATTAATCAAGCACATAAAGTTGGGATAAAAGTTTTTTGTGATGTGGTCGATTTAAAGTTTGCAAAAAAGGTAGAGCAACTTGGAGCAGATGCTATTATAGCTGTAAATAATCAGGCTGGTGGTCATCGAGGAGACAGCTCTCCAGAAAATTTAATTAAAGAATTAAGTGAAAGTTGTCGTATACCTATAATTTCTGCTGGGGGGGTTGGTACTAAAGCAGATATAGATAATATGTTAAATTATGGCGCAGCAGGAGTATCGGTTGGAAGCCCATTTATAGCATCAGTAGAATCCAGTGTAACGAATGAGTATAAACAAGCCTGTGTTGATTATGGAGCGAATGATATTGTTATGACCGAGCGTATTTCAGGCACCCCATGTACGGTGATAAACACACCTTATGTCCAAAAAATAGGGACAAAGCAAACTTGGTTGGAATCTGTTTTAAATAAAAACAAAAGACTTAAAAAATGGGTAAAAATGATTCGCTTTTCAATTGGCATGAATGCCACTAAAAATGCGGCTACTAAAGCCACTTATAAAACCGTATGGGTAGCAGGGCCTAGTATTGAGTACACTAAGGAAATTCTACCAACTAAAGACATTATAAATCGTTTGGTTAATTAACCAAAGCAATTTTAGCATTCCTTTTATTCTTGTTTTTCCCAACAAATAAGCTAATAGTAGCACTAGCGGTTAATCCTCCTAACGAAGTAGCAACTAATTCACCAGTATTAAAGCGGTTATTTTCTTTACTGCTATCTAAAACCTCTTTAGCCAGACCGGCTAATGTTGAAGTACCTAAGCTATACCAAAAAGCTTTTTTCTTGTTTTTTGTAGCAGAATATACTACAGTGTATGTGGTTGCAGATATAACAGCTCCAACTCCAAAATGTAATTTATGATCCGATGTGATGGATTGAGCACCACATAAACCTGTGAAAGACAGTAGTATAATTGCAATAGTAGTTTTCATTCAAATGATTGGTTTTTAGTTTCTTGAGTGTAATTTTATATAATATTTACAATATGATTCATAAATATCTGATGAAATACAATTTTATTTGATTAGAGGCTCATATTTTTAGCATATTGTCTACATTTGAGGTATATATAATCATTATTATGCATATTAAAACAGAATCACAGCTCCGTGAATTATATGGTTTTCCTAGTGGAAGAGCCAAAGATAAGGGGCTTTCTAGTTTAGAAAAACATACGATTCATTTTATTGAAAGATCTCCATTTTTAGTGATGTCTACATCAAATAATGCGGGTAAATTAGATGCGTCTCCACGAGGAGGAGAACCAGGGTTTGTAAAGGTGGTTCATGAAACAGAAATAGTAATACCAGATGCCAAAGGAAACAATAGATTGGATAGTATTGTAAATATTGTAGAAACAGGAACAGTTGGCTTATTATTTTTGATCCCAGGTGTAGATGAAACTTTGCGTATAAATGGCCGAGCTTCTATTAGTACTGATATTGAATATTTAGAATTATTTGCCTCAGAAAGTAACCCACCAAAAGCATGTATTATTGTTACTATTGAAGAATTATTTTTACATTGCGCTAAGGCTTTTATGCGTTCTAAATTATGGGATGAAAAAGCAAAAATTAATAGAGAGTCATTTCCAACTATGGGACGGATGTTAAAAGATCAGTTAGGGTCTGTTGAAGCTCCAGAGTCTAGGGAGGATATGATTAAACGATACAAAAAAGATTTATAAGATTTATTTATGAAAACAAGGAAATTAGGAAGTAAAGGATTTAATGTAAGTGAAGTCGCTTTGGGGTGTTGGCAATTAGGAGCAGACTGGGGAAATTCAATAACAAAAGAAAAAGGTTTAGCTATATTAGAAGCAGCAGTTAATAATGGTATTACTTTTTTTGATACGGCAGACGTTTACGGAAATGGCAGAAGTGAAAAACTTATAGGTGAATTTTTAAATATTACAGATAAAAATATACAAATAGCCACTAAGTTTGGTAGGGCAGGAGATGCTTATCCAGATAAATATTCCAAAGATGTTTTACGTAGAACAGTTGAAGGTTCTTTAAAACGTTTAGGTGTTAATGCCATAGATTTACTTCAGTTACATTGTGTACCTGAATCGTTGTTACTAGAAGGCGATATATTTGATTGGCTTCGTGATTTAAAACGAGAAGGGCTTATTAAAAATTTTGGGGCAAGTGTAGAAACTGTCGAACAAGGTTTAATATGTTTAAAACACGACGATATACTTTCTCTGCAAGTAATATTTAATGTTTTTAGACAAAAATTAGTTAAAGAATTATTACCCCAAGCAGAAGAAAAAGGTGTTGGTATTATTGTAAGATTACCTTTGGCTAGTGGTTTATTAACAGGGAAATTTGATAAGAACACAACTTTCTCTAAAGATGACCATAGGCATTATAACAGAAATGGAGAAATGTTTAATGTGGGGGAAACATTTGCTGGATTACCTTTTGAGAAAGGCTTAGAGTTTATAGATACGATTTCCAGCACTATTTTACCAGAAGGCTTATCTATGGTTGAATTAGCATTGCGTTGGATTTTAGATCACCAGGCCGTAAGTTGTATCATTCCAGGTGCAAGTTCTGTAAAACAAGTGTTGTCGAATGTAGGAGTTTCTAATATAGAACCTTTATCTGCTGAAACACATCAAGCCTTATCAAAATTGTATTCAGAAGACATGCATCAATATGTTCGAGGTGCTTATTAATCATAAAAATTATATATTTGAATAATTATTTAAAGGTTTAGCTGAAGCTAGATAATAAGGAATTGTGTTAAAATCACAAGCTGTCGCGCAACTGTAAGTAATATAAAATATTACAAGCCAGATACTTCCCTTTAAAAAATGACAAACGTGCTTTCGCGATTTAAAGCCAAGTCAAGACAAATGTAATTACCTACAAGCCTAATTTATTACGTTATTGTTGGTGTCTTGCTTCTTTTTATCCTGCACAAAATATAGAAGCAATGAATCAAAAATCACGCACCTTACAAGGCCCCTTAAAATGCTGGGATATTTACTCCATGCATTTGGCACAACAAGCTATCAATTTTGATAAAGAAAAGGAGATTGAAATTTTAAAAACGTACCAAGCTAAATTTGATTGGTTTTTTGATGTCGAAGACCTACTCACCAATAACAAATTTGAAGCTTTGGTACTTACCGATCTTGAACAAGAAATTCAATGGGTAAATAAAGGATTTACAAAAATTACAGGATATTCCTTTAAATATGCTAAAGGTAAGAAGCCTAATTTTTTACAAGGAGAAAATACATCTCCCGAAACCTTGAATAATATACGCAACTATTTAAAAAGAGGGGTTCACTTTAAAGAAAGTATTGTTAATTACAGAAAGAATGGAGAGATGTATCATTGTAGTATTGAAGTCTATCCTTTAAAAGATAGTAATGATATTACAACACATCTTTTAGCTTTAGAAAAAGAGGTTAGACTTTAAACTAAAATCTATTTTATTGGCAAATAAAATTCTGTTTTTAATTTATGAGGTTCTACACGTTCAGGGTTGCTTATGTATTTTTCTCTAGCAACTTCATCACGCAACTCATAATCATTATTTAACAACCAATCGTTAAAAATATAGTCGTAAACATTGGCAAAATATTCATAACTTCCTTGGTATAAAAATACCGCAAACTTACCGCCTTTAAGTGTTTTAACTCCAATGTCTCCAGTGGCTTTGGCATCTTTATGTATGATTAAACAAGAATCGTATCTAATTTTGTCCTCGTCGGTTACTTTTGGGTCATCATAAGGCAAACCTATGTGTTCTATACCAGCGGTAAATAGTTTTTGTTCTTTTACTTGTTCCCAGAGTTTTTTCCAAGTGCCTGAATAATTTAATGATTGGTAGGCGCCCTGTAGGCGGATATAGATACATTTTTTATCTTCTATATCTATAATTTTTGGTTTTTTTATATTTAAATTTTGACTGTGTTCTGTACTGGAAATTGTTTCCATGATCTTCGATTTTTTAATTGTGAATAATTTGTTTTTACGATACGCAGTTGGAGATACTCCAAAATGATTTTTAAACTTTTTAGATAAAGATGATGGTGTTTCATAACCAACATTATAAGCAATGCTTTCCATATCTAAAGTGGTGTAACGAATCATTTTAGCAGCTGTTTCTACACGTGTTCTAGAAATGTATGCTCCAATAGGCTCACCTAAAAGCGCTCTACTAATACGATGAAAATGAAACGGTGAAAAATGTGAGATCTCGGCCAGCGTTTTTATATCTATTACACTATCTAAATTGTTATGTATGTATTCTACAATAATATTTAGTTTTTGTTCATAAAAAGCCTTGTTGGTTTGTTTCAGTGTCATTTTTAAAGTATTGATGTTGCAAATGTATTCACTAGTTAAGATATAAACTTTTCCAAACTTGCTGAGTTATTATAATTTCACAATCATATAAAATAAAAAATTAATCATTTTTTATGTAACTTATAATACATATCGCCGTCATACGTTAAAATGTTAGAATTTAAATAGAATCAGTCAAAAATTAAAACTTTATAATTTCTTAAAATATGCATAGAAACCTAAACTTTTTGGATATGTAAATTATGTGAAAAGTTTGTGAAAGTTTATCATTTCATTATTACTTAAGTACAGGAAATTCTAAGTTTGTTTATGTAAGGAGATCTATGTTAGACTATTATTAGGCAAACCATTTTTTAGAACATAATAATTTAAAAATTTAAACTTATGAAATCAATTTCAAATTACTTTTTACACAAAACAGGGTTTTTAATACTTTTTTTATTATTAATGTGCAGTGTGGGCTTTGCGCAATCAAAAGTAGAGCAAATCGATAAACTTATGAGTATGTATGAGGCCTACGGTAAGTTTAACGGTTCTGTTTTAGTATCAGATCATGGGAAGGTTATTTATAAAAAAGGTTTTGGTATGGCAAATATGGAATGGGATATTCCTAACCAGCCAAACACAAAACATCGATTAGGATCTATTACTAAACAATTTACGGCTATGCTCATATTACAATTAGCAGCTGAAGGGACATTAGATTTACAGGAACCTATTATTAAATACCTACCAGATTACCCAAAAGAGAGCGGCAGTAAAATAACAACACATCATTTGTTAACGCATACGTCGGGAATACCAAACTATACGGCATTTCCAAAGTTTTTTCAAGAAGAAAGTCGTAACCCCTATACACCAGATGAATTTGTGAAAAAATTTGCAGACAAAGCATTGGATTTTTCACCTGGAGAAAAATTTAGTTATAGCAATTCTGGGTATTTTCTTCTTGGTGTTATTATTGAAAAATTATCTGGAAAAACGTATGAACAAATGCTCCATGATAAAATTTTCACACCACTAAACATGAATGAATCAGGTTATGATAATCATAAGGATATTTTGAAAAACAGAGCCACTGGTTACGAAAAAAGAGGAGGAAAGGTCATAAATTCAAATTATTTGGATATGTCTATCCCATATGCCGCTGGTTCTATGTATTCAACCGTTGAAGATTTGTATAAATGGGATCAGGCTTTATATACGAATATCCTATTACCAAAAACATATATGAACATGTATTTTAAGCCTTACATACCTGCTTTTGGTAATAGTCATTATGCATATGGTTGGGGTGTAGGTTATAACAAAATAGGGAAGTCTGCCGATAGTATTTATACCATAGGTCATGGCGGTGGTATTAATGGTTTTAATACCAATATTTCCAGAATACCTTCAGATAAATCATTAATTGTGCTTTTAAACAATACAGGAGGTGCTCCGCTTAACCGAATAACCAATGCTATTCAAGGGATTATATATGGTAAAGATTATGATTTGCCTAAAAAGTCGGTAGCAAAAGATCTTTTGGATGTTATAGAGAAAGAAGGCATCGATACAGGAATGGCACATTACAATACCATTAAAGATTCTGAAGCTTATGATTTAAATGAAAGAGAAATGAATGGAATTGGGTATGAATTAATGAGTTCTGGTAAGGTAGAAGCAGCAGCAAAAGTATTTAAACTCAATATTGATGCATTTCCAAAATCGTCTAATGTATATGATAGTTATGCAGAAGCACTTATGAATTTAGGAAAAGACGAACAGGCTATTGAGAATTATAAAAAGTCTGTTGAATTAAACCCCAATAACCAAAGTGCAATAGGTTATTTAAAGAAGTTGGGAGCAGATGTAAGCGATTTGGTAAAAGAAGTTATTGTATCTGAAGACATTTTAGAAACCTATTTAGGAAAGTACGAACTCATGCCAGCTTTTATTGTCACCATAACAAGAGAAGGCAGTCAACTAAAGGCTCAAGCTACGGGACAACCTATATTTGATGTTTTCCCTAAATCTGATCATGTATTTTATTTTAAAGTAGTTGAAGCTCAACTCACTTTTAATAAGAATGATGAAGGTAAAATAACTAGTGTTACGCTTTTACAGGGCGGTCAAGAGATTACAGGTAAACGACTAGAGGAATGATTTGATAATATAGATCTGTTATTGTTTTAAAATTTATAAACACTTCCTAGTTTTAGGAAGTGTTTTTTGTTTATAAATTATTGATATATTAGAAGTTAATTACATGTACATATTTGGTTTTTAATCTAGAAGTATAAATAAGAGCATAAAACAAAAAATTCATGCAAGATAAAAATAAGGAAGACAAAGAAAATCATATTCACGACGCTAATCAAGTTAAGAAACTCTACAAAGAAGCTTTAGAGCAGATAAATAAGCTTGTTAAAAGCACATCCAATTATATTGATCTTTTTCATGATTTAGACGATATGCTGGATAGTACAAAAGAAAAAGCAAAACAGGTTTTTGGAGATGGTTTCTGGAAGTATCAAGAACCAATTCATGATCTTATTGAAGCACACACAGAACAAGCATATATAACCGCTGCTGGGAAATGGCGTAATGACTCACAGCTTAGAAAAAAACTATTCAATTTCTTTATTAGCCCTTATAAAAACCTCGATAACCCATATAGCGGATTAAGGGCTAGGTACGATCTAATTGCTCGATTAGAAGATGAGGAGTCAACAGAGATGGTATTTAATCAAGTACTAGAAACTTACAATATGGGAGTTGATGAAGATATTGATCTTTCTGCTTTTTATGGGGTGGTATATTTATCAAATATCCCCAAACATAGATCAAGAGTTCTAGAGCTTCTTAGGACTGGCTTTTTTAAAGTTATTTCCAATACTAAAGATGATGGTCTAGTTAACGATCGTGTATTTATTTGTATTGGTCGTTCTTTAGCAATGATTGGAGAGAAAGCCACAGCTTCTAAAATTTATGATGCTTTAATTTTTGCCTCAGACAAAAAACAACATTACGAAATGAATGTGGCAGCCTCGTACTTAACTCTTAACCTTGTGGCATTAGATTATACTGGACCAATTGATGCTTTGCATATTTTTGTTAAAGAATTTGAAGAAACCTACAGGGGAGATAGTTTTGTAATGCGTGTTCAGTTTGCCCTCTGGATTCTAACCAATAAAGGAGAAAAGGCCTTAGAATATCTCCAAGATAAATCTCATACAAAAAATCTAGAACTGGTTGCCACTGCTCTTGCGGACTTAGATTATAAAAATGGTCTAAAAACATTACAAGAGTACCTGCCAGAAATAAAAAATGAAGTAACCTATGAAGTTTTCAAAGAGGCTATTACCAGATTGCAAAATCAAGATAGTAAGCCTTCAAATAAAAACCGAATGATTTGGTTATTTGGATATGTATCGCGTGCAGAAATAGCTTTGGGGAATAAATCGGACAACGTATTTTTACACAGAGCAAAATTACGTTCGGAAGAGGTCATGAACTATTACGAAGTTTTTGAAATTGATGATAGTATTCCAGAAGATTTGTAATGAATAAGTTACACTTGAATAAACTAAAAAGTCTTTTTCCATTTTTTAAAATTGTCTCCTTCTATAAAATCTGGATGTCCTTCTAAAACCTGTAAAAAGGAAGATAATCTTGAGGTTTCATTTTTTACAAAATTATCAGGCATAGAAAAAACAAAATCCAAGGAGATTTCAGCAGTAAGACCAGGAGAAGCACCCCAATCAAGCAACTTATTAAGCCATTTAAGATTTATATTATTGGGGACACTATGCGAAACTAAATAACTTGCTGGAGTTTGAAAAAGCTTATTAACCGTATTTACGGTATTCACGGTATCTATATCTGCCCCTTTTTCTATAAGTTTCTGTGAAATTTCTTCAAGTTGAAACTCACTAGCCATAAAAATAGCGGGATCTCCCCAAATTCCATGGGGTGTACATCCTTTGTCTAAACCTTCCAAAATTCTTGAAGAAGCTATTTTTTCACTTTCAGAGTTCCAGCTTCTCCAATGCATTAAGTAATAATTAACATCACAAATCTTATCTTCCATAGATGCATAGCACGCTCTCATATAATCTGAACCAGTATCGAAAAAATCTCTTTGTAAGTGTTTATATATTTTATTCCACCAAGCATCATATGCTTTCTCTATGTTCTCATGCATAGTGCATACTTCTTCCTGTCCATTTTCACTAAAAATCAAACTGTGTTCTTTTATCTGGATATCAAGAGAATTGTTATATAAACCAACAAGTTGTAAAGGTAATTTAGCGGCAGTAAGATGTTTCATTTATATGTCTAATTTTGGAAGATTAATAATATTACTAATTGCAAACGAGTATAGGAGTGCTTTATTTTGTTATCAAAAATATTTTTAAATTACTGAAACAAGTTTAGTTTAAATTGAGGGGATAACATTTATACTAAACTATTAATCAATGCCATATTGACTTCATGCACACCGTCAAAAGTTATAATGTTTACGTTTTCTCCAAATAGCTCAGTAGCTTTTTTAATTTCAATAGCTATACGTTCTTTGTTTAAATAAGCATCATTCGTTCCATAGATTAAAGACACTTTGGCTTTTAAGAATTTTAAATTTTCGGTGATCAATTCTTTCGGGATGCCTCCCGAATGTATCACAAGTTGACTGCATTGCAATTTTCTTCTAACTACATAACGAGTAGCGATACTAACACCTTGTGAATACCCAAAAACGATTAGTTTTTTATCTTTAGGTATGTTTTCAGCTTCTAAAACAGCATCCAAATAATACAGTACATTTTCGGTTTCAGCCAATGTATTCTCTTTGGTCAACCAGCTTGCACCAACATGTTTAAATTCAGAATGCAAATAATATTTACTACTTGCCTGCGGTGCGATAATATAGTTTTCTTCGGCATTTAAATGCCTAAAATATTTTAAAAAATACCGACTCAAATAACCCATACCATGGCAAACCAGCCAAACATATTTTGTTTTATTAGTTAATGTATTTAAAGTGGAATAAGTATTTGTTATTTGATAGGATATTTCTTTTTCGCTAGAATTCATTTATTAAACTGGTTTTGTACTTTTGTTCGATACTTTAAAAATAAATCATTCTATGCAATTATCTAAGGAAAAAGTTTTAGCCCAAGCAAATGCAGCTTGTAAAAATACTTTAATGGAAACCTTGAGTATTGAGGTTATCGATTATGGAGATAATTTTTTAATTGCAAGAATGCCTGTAACTCCCAGGGTACATCAACCAGATGGCGTATTACATGGTGGAGCTACCGCAGCTTTAGCAGAAAGTGTTGGCAGCTTTGCAACGCATGTTTTTATAGATACAGAAAAATTCTTCGTAAGAGGTATTGAAATAACAGCCAATCATATAAAAAGTATAAAGGAAGGGTTTGTTTATGCCAAAGCAACTTTTTTACATAAAGGCAGAACAACACAATTATTGGATATACGGGTTACAGATGAAGCAGATAATTTAATTTCAATTTGTAAATTATCTACGATTGCTTTACCTAAAAAGAAATAGTGAATGACGTTGAATTTTTTTTTTAAACGTATTGAAACACAATACCAGAATGAATTACCTTTTGTTGTGTATAGAAAACCTAATGAAAATCAGGTAAATGCATTATTGCAACTAACAAACGATTTACATTTTACAAGTGATTTTTCAGAAAAAGGCTTTGTGTTTTCTCCTTTTGATGCTACTGAGAAAACAGTTTTAATACCTTTAGATAATTCTGAAAGCTTACATATAGACTCTACTGCTATAGAAGATTTTATAGACCATAAAAAAAGGAAAAAAGGCTACCAGAGTAAAGAAAACTTACAAGAAAAGCAACAGCACATTCATTTGATTAAAAAAGGAATCGAGGCTATTTCTAATAATCAATTTAAAAAAGTGGTACTGTCCAGACGGGAAATAGTTACTGTATCAGAATCAAACCCTATATTCATTTTAAAAAACCTTTTAAAAACTTATGCTTCAGCATTTGTCTATTGTTGGTATCATCCAAAAATAGGACTGTGGTTGGGAGCTACGCCAGAAACACTAATAAAAATACAAGGAAATCAGTTTTCTATCATGGCGTTGGCTGGTACTCAGAATTATAAAAATACTTTAGATGTCGTTTGGCAGGATAAAGAAAAGCAAGAACAGCAGTTTGTTACCGATTTTATAATAGATAACTTAAAACCATCAGTTGAAAATTTTAGAATATCTGATGTAGAAACTGTAAAAGCAGGTAATTTGCTGCATTTAAAAACGATGATTTCTGCTCGTTTAAAATCAGATTCAAATTTAAAAGAGATTGTTTCTGTTTTGCACCCAACACCCGCAGTTTGTGGTTTGCCTAAGCAGGATACTAAACAATTTATTTTGGAGAATGAACCCTATGATAGAACATTTTACACAGGTTTTTTAGGAGAGCTAAATATGGAAACCAAATTAGAGTCAAGATCTGCAAAACGTAATATTGAAAATAGAGCTTATACCATCAACAGAAAAAGCACGCGATTATATGTAAACTTAAGATGTATGCAATTAAAGAATGCCGAAGCGATTATTTATGTTGGTGGAGGTATTACAAAGCATTCCGATCCAGAAAGGGAGTGGGAGGAAACAGTATCCAAATCTTTAGTCATTAAAAATGTTTTGTAGTTAAACATTTCAAAAATCTGGAAAATAAAGGAGAAACCAGACTTGGGCTAAAGAAACCCATCCTGGAATATAATAAGAATGGAATTGATAGATTCTTTGTCTACGAGAACACGAGTATTTTTTGTTGCTAAAACCTAAAATTTTGGACTTTATATTGTTTAAAATTTGATTATACGTTATTTTCATCGAGCTTGTTTTTTACCGTGAATAATTTGTTTATTGTGCTACCTAAATAGTATAACAAATGTACCCACTGTAAAAACCGTTTACTTTTCCAATCTTGCTGAAGATGTTTTTTAATTCTTCATTATAGGAACCAGACTATAGATTTATGTTTAAATAGGACCAAGGGTAATTAATAACGTTTTGTAGTTAAGTATTTCTACCTATTTCTTATTTTTGTGATTAGATTACTACCACATGATTTATCCAAAAATCCCGCTCGCACAAACTGTTGTACATTTATGTAAAATAAAAGGTGTAAAACATATTGTTATCTCTCCAGGCAGTAGAAATGCACCATTGACTATTGGTTTTTCTAATGACGATTATTTTAAATGTTATAGTATTGTAGATGAGCGTTGTGCTGCTTTTTTTGCGCTCGGAATTGCTCAGCAATTACAAGAACCAACAGCAGTTATTTGTACTTCAGGGAGTGCCTTGTTAAATTATTACCCTGCGATTGCCGAAGCATTTTACAGTGATATTCCTTTAATTGTTCTATCGGCAGATAGACCGAAGCATTTAATAGGTATTGGTGATGGGCAAACCATTAATCAGAAAAATGTCTTTGAAAATCATGTTTTATACGCTTCAAATTTAAAACTCGATTTAAAAGATAGTGATGCTAATGCCGTTGAAGAAATCCCTATTTTTCAAAATATTGAGAATAAAGTTGAGACATTACTAGGTTTAAAAAAAGGGATTCAAGAATATAATGAAGAAGAGATCGATAAGGCAATAAATCTTGCACTAGTTAAAAAAGGTCCAGTACATATTAATGTCCCCTTTGATGAGCCATTATATGATATGGTAAATGAATTAACAGTAAAACCAAAGGCGACTATTATAGAAAATAGACCATTGCAAGTTGATGGTTCTCTTTTAGAGGATTGTGTTAAAGATTGGAATGCTGCTTCAAAAAAAATGGTGCTCGTAGGTGTTAATCAACCCAGCCAGATAGAGCAACGGTGGTTAGATGTTTTAGCTAAGGATGATAGTATTATTGTTTTTACTGAAACGACATCAAATTTACATCATGAATCGTTTTTTCCAAGTATAGATAAGCTAATAGCACCATTGGATAATGAAAGTTTTAGCAGGCTGCAACCTGATATTTTACTCACATTTGGCGGATTAATAGTTTCAAAAAAGGTGAAGGCCTTTTTGAGGAAATATAAACCACAGCAGCATTGGCATATTGATTTAAATAAAGCGAACGATACCTTTTTTAGTTTAAGTAGTTTTATAAAAACAACACCTAATTATTTCTTTTCTGAATTCTTACCAAAAATAAAACCAATAAAAAGCGATTATAATCCTTATTGGAAATATATAAAAGAATTGAGATTAGTTAAACACCAAGATTACTTAAATCGTATAGATTTTAGTGATTTGAAGGTATTTGATAGCATCTTAAAATCTATCCCCAATAATACTATTTTACAGTTAGGAAACAGCTCTACCGTACGTTACGCACAATTATTCGATATTAATAAGACTTTAGAAGTATTTTGTAACCGAGGGACCAGTGGTATAGATGGATGTACAGCAACAGCAATTGGTTGTGCCGTTGCAAGCAATAAGCAAACAACTTTAATTACTGGCGATTTAAGTTTCTTATACGATAGTAATGCCTTGTGGAATAATTACATCCCTAATAATTTTAGAATCATTGTAATTAATAATCAAGGAGGAGGAATTTTTAGAATTCTTCCAGGTCATAAAAACACCGAAAATTTTGACACCTATTTTGAAACGAACCATCAATTAACAGCAGAACATTTGTGTAAGATGTATGGTTTTGAATATGAGGCTGTATCAGCTGAGGAGGCATTAAAAACGTCGTTAAACTCATTCTATTCAGTAGAAAACCAACCAAAACTATTAGAGGTTTTTACACCCAAAAACCTTAATGATGAGGTGCTTTTAAATTATTTTAAGTTTATTGGTTAAAATAATATGTAACATTCTCCTATTTTTTATGTCTAAAAAACAGATATCTTTAAACAACTATCATATATATTTAACTAATAAATTAAACATTTCATTATGAATAAAAGAGACGAACTTATAGCAAAGTATGCTTTAGATTTAAAAGATAAATTTGGTATTATTGCAGATATGGACTTATTAACTAAAGTCGCTATTGGTTGTGGTCCATCCATTTATAATCCAGATTCATCAACAGTTTCTAGTTCAGACGAATCTGAGCTTTCCACGGTAAAAAATAACTTTTTGATTAAAAAACTAGGGTTAAATGATGCTGCTGATTTAGATGAAGGTATTGCAATTGTGATGGATAAGTACGGTAAGTCTAATCGTAATAAATATAGAGTTGTTGTATATTATTTATTGACTAAGCATTTTAAAAGGGAATCTGTTTTCTAATCAATTTTCACATATAGAAATATTATAGGCACTACACGAGTTGTATAGCTTCTTTTTATGCCCATTTTAATTTGTAAAATCGTTTGAATCCAAACAAAAACTCAACCTAATATCATTACCTTTGCCCCATGATACATTTAGGACAGATAAATACGTTAGAAATATTCCGTGAAACAGATCATGGTGTGTATTTAATTGATGGAGAAGATAATGAAGTATTATTACCAAATAGGTATGTGCCAGAGGCGTTTAAAATTTGGGATAAGTTAGAGGTTTTTGTGTATTTGGATAATGAAGAACGCCCCGTAGCTACAACAGATATACCCTATATTAAACGTGATGATTTTGCATTGTTGCGTTGCAATCAAGTAACCGATTATGGAGCTTTTTTAGATTGGGGATTGGTTAAAGAATTGTTTTGTCCGTTTAAAGAGCAAGCTTTTAAAATGAAACCTGGAGGCTGGTATTTGGTGTATTGTTACTTAGACGAAAAAACCAACAGACTGGTAGCTTCAAGTAAAACCAATCGATTTTTAGATAATAAAGACCTTACAGTGAATGAATTTGACGAGGTTGATTTAATTGTATCACATCCTTCAGATATAGGGATGAATGTTATTGTGAATAAAACACACTCTGGACTTATTTATAAAGATGCTATTTTTTCAGATATAAGTGTTGGTGATAAGTTGAAAGGTATAGTTAAGAAAATCCGTCCAGGAAATAAATTAGACATTGTTTTAGGTCAAATAGGTTATAGAAACATTGAGCCTAATGCGCAACGTATTATGGATGAGCTTCATGATAATAGCGGTTATTTAAATCTTACGGATAAATCAAGTCCAGAGGCTATAAAAATAGCGCTTCAAATGAGTAAAAAGAATTTCAAAAAAGCTGTTGGTACATTATATAAACAACGCCAAATTGAAATAAAACCAGATGGTATTTATTTAGTGTAAAGAGAGTAAGATGTCTTTTTTTACCTTACCATAAATAGTATTCATAGCTTCGTGAATACTGTCATAACTTATTTTTTGTGATTTACAAAATCTATTCTCAATTTCAGCATTCATTTTACTAGCAGTATTGTGTCCAACAACAGCGTAATAGCATAAGTTTTTTACCTTCTTTCTAAATAATTCTGCGTCCAGTAATTTTACAGAATATGAATTTATTCTGTTGGCAACCACTCCAAATGGCCTAGAATTACCAAAGAAATTTGTTAGTTCTTCAAAAATTTCAGATGAATTATTTATGTCAATATGAACACCTTCGTTAAATTCTATAACGGCAATGTGATTAAAAAAGAATATGTTTCCTAATTTATTATGTACAGATTTTACAATGTGGCTTGCAAAATCAGATTCAGCAATTTTCATATACTATTATATACTTCTTTTTTGTTAAAAATGAGAGAACGGAAGTTATAATTTCTGTCAATTTATAATTGACCGGTCATATAAATAACATAATTACAAATATAGCATGTGTGTGTAAAATATTCAAGGTTAAATAATATTTAGTCATATTATTATTGATAATTCTTTATATTTAATTGTATGCTGCTTTTTTGTTAAGCTTTTTTGTGAAACGTTATTAAATGTTTATGATTTTGTTGTTTTAAAAAATAGATTTTTTGCAATAAAACTTAGAGGTATTAATATTTTCAAATTTAGTATTTTCTAAACGATTCGTCTATCTAATTTAAAGAAAATAAAATGTCATTTTTCACTTTGCTGTAAACGTTGTTTATAGCCTCGTGTATAGTGTCATAATTGATATTTTCAGAAATGCAAAACCCGTTTTCTATTTCAGCATTCATTTTGCTAGCTGGATTGTGTCCTACCACAGCGTAAGCACATAAATTTTTGATCTGTTGTCTGAATAAATCCACATCTAATAGCTTGACCGAATATGAGTTGATACGATTTGCAATGACTCCAAACGGTCTCGATTCACCAAAATAAGATTTAAGTTCTTCAAAGATTTCTGATGAATTATTAATTTCTATATGTACACCTTCATTAAATTCTACAACTGCTATATGTTGGAAAAAAAATATGTTTCCTAACTCTTTTTTTACAGATTTTAGGATGTGATTTGAAAAATCAGATTCAATTATTTTCATATCTATACAAAATTATATACCTCTTTAAGTTTTTGTTAGTTAGAAGTTATAACGTCTGTTTTATTTTTGGTTTTTTAATTTAAAAACAGCTTGCAAATATACTATGTGCGCATAATATAATAAAGTTAAATATTTGTAAATCAGATTTTTATTAAAAATTCTGAGTAAAGGTTTAAAGTTTAAGAGGCTTTCTGTATTTTAACTTTAATAATGTAGAATAATTAACATTTTAGTGATTTTATTATTTTATATTCATGTTTGTAAAATAACTTCTAGGTTAATTTGTGGAAAAATCTTTTAAAAGAAGGCGTATTTTACGTTTTAATGCAGATCTTTTTGTGGCATAATTTATAGGCATTAGCATTTCAAATTTAGTATTTTTGCTACATGATTAATCAAGATACGATAGTGGCCTTGGCAACGCCATCTGGAGCTGGTGCTATAGCAGTTATCCGCTTATCTGGGAAAGATGCTATAACTTTTGCAGAAAGTCAATTTAAGTCGGTTTCTGGAAAGCAATTAAGCAAACAGGCATCTCATACGATTCATTTGGGGCATATTATAGATGAAAATCGTACTATAGATGAAGTATTGGTATCTGTTTTTAAAAACCCTAATTCTTATACAGGTGAAAACGTTATTGAGATTTCGTGTCATGGCTCAAATTATATACAACAAGAAATTATTCAATTATTTTTGCGTAAGGGATGCAGAATGGCAACAGCGGGTGAGTTTACTTTGCGAGCATTTTTAAATGGTAAGTTGGACTTAAGTCAGGCAGAAGCTGTGGCTGATCTAATTTCTAGTGATAATGAAGCATCTCATCAAATTGCTATGCAACAAATGCGTGGTGGTTTCTCGTCTGAAATAGCTAAACTACGTGAAGAACTTTTAAACTTTGCTTCTTTAATAGAATTAGAGCTTGATTTTGCAGAAGAGGATGTTGAATTTGCAGATAGAACACAATTTAAGGATTTAATAAATCGTATCACTTTTGTATTAAAACGATTGATAGATTCTTTTGCCGTAGGTAATGTTATTAAAAATGGCATTCCAGTTGCGATAGTTGGAGAGCCCAATGTTGGAAAATCAACACTTTTAAATGCCCTTTTAAATGAAGAGCGAGCCATTGTAAGTGATATTGCAGGAACGACCCGAGATGCTATAGAAGACGAACTTAATATAGGTGGTATTGGGTTTCGATTTATTGATACTGCTGGGATTAGAGAAACCCAAGATGTTGTAGAACGTATAGGTATACAAAAGACTTTTGAAAAGATAGCTCAAGCGCAGGTCGTTGTATATTTATTTGATGCGGAGTCAATTTTTTCGCATAAATTGACTATAGATACTATTTCCACTGAAATTGAAAAAATTAAGAATAAATATCCTCAAAAACCATTAATCGTAATTGCTAATAAAGTGGATGCTATAAGTGAAATAGAACTACAAGAACTCACTAATAAGGTTTCTAATATTAAGCTAATCTCTGCTAAAAACAGGAAGGGGATTGAAGATTTAAAAATCACGCTTTCTAATCTTATCAATACTGGCGCCTTACGTAACGATGAGACCATTGTTGCTAATTCCAGACATTATGATGCCCTGTTAAAAGCTTTTGAAGAAATTATAAAGGTTAAGGACGGACTGGATTCAGGCTTATCAGGTGATTTGATGGCTATAGATATTCGACAGGCATTATTTCATTTTGGTGAAATTACTGGAGAAATTACAAACGATGACTTATTAGGAAATATTTTTGCTAATTTCTGTATCGGGAAGTAACCACCATTATTTAAAGAATAATAAAAACGTAAAGAAACACTATAAAGTTCTTTAATTAGGGCTTTTTTATTGCTATTGTTTAATATCTGTTAATAAGTATTATGTGTTTGTAAGGTACAAATTTGTATCTTATTTGTACCTTTGAAGTGTTGAGGTACAAAAATAGGCTTAATAGCCTTTTTATTTTGTGCTTTATTGCACTTAAATACTCTTAATGATACTTAATAAGACTTATTGCATTTAATAAATGAGTAGTAATATTAGAATACAACGTATTTGCCAACATTGTAACAATGAGTTTACAGCTAAAACAACTGTTACAAAATATTGTAGTGATAATTGTGCAAAACGGGCTTATAAGGAACGTAAGAAACAGGAACTCATTAAAGCAAGTAATAAAGAAACTCAAAAAATTATAGCACTACCTATTGAGCAACTTAAAGCTAAAGAGTTTTTAACGGTTAAAGAAGTATCAAAACTTTTAAACTGTTCTATAAGGACTGTTTACTATTATATTGAAAATGGAAACATTGAAGCTGTTAATTTAGGGCAAAGATTAACAAGGGTTAAACGTTCTGAAATTGATAAACTATTTACACATTAATATTTAAAATAAACATTATGAAAACTACAGAGCAAAAATTAAATGAGATTGAAAGGCAACAAGAAGTTAGGTTAAATGAATTGAAAAGAAAAAGTATCGATGACGAAAAAAGACTTAAATCTTACTTTGATAAGCAACAAGGTATTTTTGACTTTATGTATAATAAACTTTCTGATAGAGACAAAATGAAAGTTGATAAGCAGGTTAAAGAAATGAAAGCTACACTAAATTAGTTTTTGTTGAAATGTTGTTTAAAAATATTTTTATTTATTAGACCTACATTTTCTACATTAACTACATTGTAAAGAATAAAAGACAACGAGTAAAAGACAAATGGCTATTAAAGTAACATTAAGGCAAAAGCCCATAAGTAAAGGGCGTAAAAGCCTTTATTTAGATTTTTACCCACCTATAAGCGTTTCGGGTTCAGATAAAAAAACACGCAGAGAGTTTTTAGGGCTTTACATAAATGAAAAAGCTAGTAACCCACTTCAAAAGCAGGACAATAAACAAACCTTACAACTTGCTGAACAGATACGACAAAAGCGAGATAACGAATTAAACAAACCCGAAGTTTATACAGCGTTTGAACTGGAACAGCTCAAAGCTAAAGAAAAAGGCGAATTGTCCTTTATTGCCTATTTCGAGCAACAAATGGAAAAACGCAAAGGCAAAAATTATTTGGTTTGGGTTTCAGCATTTCATTATTTAAACAGCTTCACTAATGGCAGTTTAAAATTTACAGACCTCAACGAAAAGTTTTGCAATGATTATAAAGACTATCTACTTAACGCCAAAAGCAAACGAAGTAATAGTACTACCATAGCACAAAACACAGCTCATAGTTATTTTAACAAGTTCAAAGCCACTTTAAAACAAGCGTTCAAGGATAACCTTTTGCAATTTGACTTAAACGCTAAAATTGAAACAATCAAACAGGCAGATACTAAAAGGATTTTCTTATCACTTGACGAATTAAACCAGTTAGTAAAAGCCGATTGCCCGAACCCGATACTAAAACAAGCTTCTTTATTTTCGGCACTAACTGGATTGAGGTTTTCAGATATTGAAAAACTAAAATGGAGTGAAGTAATATACATTAACCAACAAGGCTATTTTATACAGTTCCAACAAAAGAAAACCAAAAGCAATGAGTATTTGCCAATATCGGAACAGGCTTATAATTTATTAGGCGGATCCAAAGAACCACAGCAAAAAGTATTTGAGGGTTTACACTATTCGGCACACCAAAATAGCATTTTGTTAAAGTGGGTTATTAACGCAGGAATACAGAAACATTTAACCTTTCATTGTTTTAGGCACACATACGCAACCCTACAGCTTCAAGGCGGTACAGATATTTACACCGTTTCAAAAATGTTAGGGCATAAGGACTTAAAGACAACGCAGATTTACGCCAAAGTAGTTGATGAAAGTAAGCGACAGGCTACAAATAAAATAACGCTGGATTTATAAGTTTTCTTATGGATAGAGAAAAAATAAAAGAATATTACAAGAGTTGCAATGTTTATTCAATAGAGAGTATAATTAAATTCAAATCAACTGATGGAGAGAAGAACACTTCTTATTTCAGAAATACAGGCTATGAAAGAGAAAAGCTTTTCAATAATATTATTGATGAAAATACATTTTTTGATTTAAAAACAAAAAAAAGACTAAAAGAAGAAAATAGGTTATGTACATTTTTGTATGAGCATATCGTACGTTTTTATGATGCTGTTTGTAATTATGAGAAAGCTTTAAGGGAAAATGAAATTAATAAAGCTGCATCTTACACTAATAATATAAACTTACGCTTTTATGATATAAAACATACGTTTGCAAATCTTGAATATCAAAGGCTTTACATTAGGAGTTTAGTTAATGATGAAAAATACAAAACAGCAATAAAAGTTAGATATTTATGCTTACAAATGTTAGAAAACTTGCTTTTACATTTCAAACAATGGTTGAATATGGATTTGTTAAACAGTCCTTTTAAACACCTGTTTAATGCCCATTTAGAAATGCTTAAAACTTCAATTAATACTGATGAAATTAATTTAATTGTAAATATTGGAGATATAGTAAAAACCGAAAAGCAAGAACCTCAACACGAAACAGTAATAAATAAAGAAGAAATTTTAAATGGAATAAACAACTTGATTTCAAATGTTAATATTGAAGATGTTTATGATTATTTTGAAATACTAACAAAGTCTACAAATAAAAACAATGAGTACTACTTAACCGAAAAACAACTTTTAAATTTTATCAAAGCAACATTCATAGATTTAAAACCAATACCGCAAGAGTTTTGTGGCAAACCGAATAATAAAAAAGATGTTAGAAGTTTGTTTTTTAGATTTTACGAACAATGTTCAATTTACGATTACAAAGCTAAACACAAGAAAGAGAAGTATTTTAATATAATGTTTGAGACTTTTGGATATTTTTTTGATAAGGCTAAAGATTTTGATGAGTGGAATAAGACCAACCAAAAAATAATAGGTAAAAAGATAACAAACAAACCTAAAATTTAGCTTTAAAACCTAAAAACAAACCTGCAAAGCCTATTCAATTTAATACAGCATAACAAACAGATAATTATGCACTTGTAACAATAATACAAGTGTAAAATGGAAACATTAAAATTTGAAAATCTGCCAAACGCAGTCGCTGAACTTCAAAAAGGACAAAGCGAAATTTTAGCCTTACTACTTAACAAGGCTGAACCACAACCCGAACCCGACAACCCTTTAAGTATTAAAGAAGTTGCAAAACTTACAGGCTTAACCGTTCCCACCTTATACGGTTACGTTCAGCGTAACGAAATACCTTTTTATAAAAAAGGAAACCGACTTTATTTTTTCAAATCTGAAATTTTAGAAAACTGGATAAAAACAGGAAAGCAGAAAACTTTAAAAGAGTTGGAAGCTGATGCAGAAGAATATTTGTCTAATAAAAATAAAGGGTTGAAATAATGGAAAACCACGATAACAACCCGAATAAAAGACAAGCGCAAGATACGCATAAAATCGGACAACTAAAAGACTTTGTTAAGCAGTCAAAATACATTGATATTAAAGAACAACCGAATATTTGTAAGCAGTTTGGTTTACCTTTTTTAAGATACATATTTCAAGATGAGTACCGTAATAGGTTCTATGAATATTTGAATCACCACACAACTACAGTAGCAAGTGTTTTTAAGGCTACTGGAATACCTGAAAAGTATTTATGCCAATGCAAAGCTTATTATGAAAGTAGAAACCTTTTAAAAGTGGTTACAATTGGTAGATGCCCTACAACTGGTTCTAACAATGTTCAATTTTTAACTACAAACGAAAACCTTTTAAAAACCATAAAGGGTTTTAATCCTGATAACCAATTAAGCTTATTTAAGTAATGAAAACAGGTAAAACAAACATAGGTATTGACGAGATATTAAACGAAACTAAAAGCCTTTTAGAAGCTGTAAAAATGGATAAAGAAAACCTAAAGCAAAACCACGTTGAGAATATTCTAAATGAAATGCTTAAATACATCGAGCCAGTAAATTTTAGGGAATATTGCAAACTGGATAACGATAAGGACAAACTACAAAAGAAACATTATTTAGTAGCTTGTATTGAGTTACTACTAAAGACTGTAAACAATAACGGGTTTAGTCTTTGTCGTAAAAGTGAGTTTATCTATTTGTTTAATACCGAATACTGGAAAAATGTAAGCGATGAGGTTTTTAAAGACTTTTTAGGCGATGTTGCTCTTAAAATGGGAGTAGATAAGTTTGATGCTAAGCACCACCTTTTTAAAGACGAATTGTATAAACAGTTTATTGCAGATGCAGGACTTAAAGAGATTAAGCCAACAAACGGAACTACTTTAATAAACCTCAACAATGGCACTTTTGAAATAACACCAAAGAAACAGTTTTTAAGCCCCTTTAAGAAGTCCGATTTTTTAACCTATCAACTACCCTTTGCTTATGATAGTGAAGCAACAGCACCACAGTTTAAAAAGTTTTTAGATGAGGTTTTGCCCGAACCCGAATTACAAAACATACTTGCAGAATATTTAGGCTATATTTTTGTAAAGAACAGCGTTTTAAAACTCGAAAAGGTTTTATTGTTATTTGGTACTGGAGCAAATGGTAAGAGTGTTTTATTTGAGGTGCTTATGGCTTTGTTAGGTACTCAAAATGTTGCAAACTATTCTTTGCAGTCCTTAACGGCTGAAAACGGTAATTCAAGGGCTATGTTGGTAAACAAACTACTTAACTATGCAAGTGAGATTAATGGCAAACTGGAAAGTAATATTTTTAAGCTTCTTATTTCAGGCGAACCAGTAGAAGCAAGATTATTGTATAAGAATACGCAAATCATTTCAGAATATGCGAGGTTTATGTTTAACTGTAATGAGTTGCCTAAAGAAGTTGAGAATACAAACGCCTTTTTTCGCAGGTTTATAATCTTACCTTTTAGAGTTACCATACCACCAAACAAACAAGACAAAGAACTTTCACAGCGTATTATTGAAAGTGAATTATCGGGCGTGTTTAACTGGGTACTAAATGGCTTAACCCGACTACTCAAAAATAAAGACTTTACACAAAGTAGTATAGTTCAAAATGAAGTATTACAATACCAAAAGGAAAGCGATAGCGTAATGATGTTTTTAGAAGATGAAAACTACATAAGTTCAGTCGAGTACGACAGACCGTTAAAAGATGTTTATTCAGAATATAAAACCTATTGTTTAGATAGTGGTTACCGTTTGTGTTCCAATCGTACATTTTCAAGTCGATTAAGAAAAAACGGCTTTACAGTTGAACGCAAATCTTATGGTAATGCTGTTTATGTTGAAAGACAATTAATGTAGATAGTGTATCAAATGTACCTCTAAAAAAAAGAAAATTTAGCAGTATGAATGGTTACCGATACATATTAGAACCATACAACGGAATGAAAACCCGTTACCATTGTCCTAATTGCAATAAAAAAGGAGTGTTTACTAAATACATTGATTTACATACCAATGAGTATTTAAACGATGTAGTAGGTAAGTGTAACAGACTTGTAAAGTGTGGTTATCATTATAAGCCAAAACAATATTTTGACGATAATAATATTTCATTTGATACCTCAATCAACTGCAAGGTTACTACAAGGGTAAAACCAAAACCCAAAATCAGTTTTATTGATGTTGAGGTTATGCGTAAAAGTAAAGCCAGTAAAAGCCCTAATTACTTTATTGATTATTTAGCTATACTTTGGGATTATAATACAGCTTATTATTTAGCAGATAAATACAATATTGGTACTTCTAAATTTTGGCAAGGTGCAACCGTATTTTGGCAAGTAGATAAAAAGAACAATGCTAGAAGTGGAAAAATAATGTTATACAACGCTTTTAACGGCAAAAGGGTAAAAGAGCCTTACAACCATATTAACTGGGTGCATAAGGCTTTAAAACTTGACAGCTTCAATTTAGAACAATGTTACTTTGGCGAACACCTTTTAAATGAAGATGCCAGTAAACCCGTTGCCATAGTTGAAAGCGAAAAAACGGCAATTATTTCAAGTGTGTATTTGCCCGAATTTATTTGGTTAGCGTGTGGTAGTGCTAACAACCTCAACGAAACAAAAACCAAAGTATTAAAAGGGCGTAACGTGGTACTGTTTCCCGACCTTAAATGTTTTGATTTATGGAATGATAAAATACCACAACTTACCAGTTTAGCAACCTTTAGAACCTCAACACTTTTAAAAGACAAGGCAACAGAACCCGAAAAAGACCAGGGTTTAGATATTGCAGATTATTTAATTAAAATACAATGTTCCCTAAAGATTTAGGTTTGAAAAAATTTAAAAATGCCAAAACCTTACACAGCACCTTTACTAATAAACCAAGAAAAAACACTAACTACTGGTTATTTGTCGAAGTGTGGCTACTTTAAAACTGATTGTATAGCAACTGGTTCAACTGGTTGGACTTCAAATAAATCAAAGGATTTAGATATTTTAATTACAGTAATAATGCAAAAAGAAAATGAAAGGGTTGTATTGAGTTATAATGATTTTAATGATAGTCCAGTTGAGCAAATTATTTATTTAGAATCTAAACCCTCTAATTTAGGAAAAGGTTTAATTTGGTTTTTTATTTGTCCGTTTACTGGAACTATTTGTAGAAACTTAATATTTGTCAATAATAGATTTATGCATCGTAGTAACCTAGTTAATGCAATGTATAGCATACAGGCAGAAAGTAAATATTGGCGTAAAATGTTCCAATTACAACCTAATATTCCAACAACCCAAAAGATACTTGACGAGCCAAATAAAAAATATTACAAAAAATACTATAAAGGCGAAATAACTAAACGTTACAAAAAGCACTTAATCACACTTCAGAAATGGATTAATAGCAGTAGCGAACGTAGTCAATTATTAAAGAAACATTTCTACTAATATAAAATTTAGCATAATGCCAAAACCTCATTCGCTGCCTTATTTATTTGATGAATTAAAAAACATTAGCATTTCTAATTTGATAAAATGGAAGTACTTAGAAAAAGGTACTTCAAAAAGTGGAGTAATAACGTGGAGTAATAGATATAATGAAGTTACAAGCCGTATTAATATCAAGGTTACTTTTAATGATAATGAACAAACCTTGATACTTGATTATAAATGTGAAGATGAGGTTTATAATGTTACTGTTTATTTAGAATCATTACCCTCTAATTTAGGAAAGGGCGAAGTATGGTATTTTATTTGTCCTTATACGGGTAAAAGATGCAGAATATTACATTTGATTTGTGGTAAGTTTATACACCGTTCAGCCTTAAAAAGTGGAATGTACTCAAAACAAACTCATAGTAAAAAGTGGAGAAAAATGGAAAAAACTTATGGTTGTTATTTTGATAATGATAAACACTATAAAGAATTACATAGCAAGCATTTTAAAAGATATTATAATGGTAAACCTACCAAACGTTATTTAAAATTAATGGAACAAATTAATAGAGCTGAACGCTTTTCGGCTACTGATATTGAGCGGTTATTAATATTAGGGTGTTAATTTTGTTGTATAAAATGTAATTTTGTTTTGTTTTTCAAAATTTGGTATTATCTTTGCGTAACATTAATTGAAGTTTAATTTATGCGAATAGTTACCTATAAAAGAATACTGGAGTTTTCAAAAAAGTATGCAGATGCCGAAAACCCTTTAAACTTTTGGTATCATACTGTAACCGTAAAAGAATGGAATAACCTCAACGAAATTAAACAAACCTTTAATAGTGTTGATTATGTAGGTAACAACCGATATGTATTCAATATTAAAGGAAATGATTATAGACTGGTTGCTATTATTTCGTTCAATGCTAAAAAGGTTTACATACGGTTTATAGGTACACATTCGGAATACGATAAGATTAAAGACATTAAAAACATTTAGTTATGATACAAACAGAAAAAGAATATAACGCTATTGTAGAACGTATCGAAATACTTTTACAAGATACTGACAACATCGAGAACACCGAAGCTAAAGGCTATATTGAATTAAATGTATTATCCGACCTCGTCGCAGATTATGAGGAGCGAACCTATCCAGTACAAAAACCCTCATTGGTTGAGGTTGTTAAAATGCGTATGGCTGAAATGGGCTTGAACCAAAAGCGCCTATCTGAACTTTTAGGAGTAAGCACGTCAAGAATAAGTGAATATTTAACAGGCAAAAGCGAACCGACTTTAAAAGTAGCAAGGGAAATAAGCAAAAAATTAAGTATTGATGCTTCTATTGTTTTGGGTGTTTAGAACTTAGATAAATTTATAATATTAGGGTGTAAAGAAATTTGCACCCTTTTTATTTCATGTAGTAAGTGTATCAAATGCACCTTTAAAAACAAAAAAATATAAGGTTGAAATGTTAGGGAATATCTTTGTTACTTCCCGAAAAACATTTAAGAAACTTCCCAACGGGAATTTTAACGAAAAAGTGGGTTTTATGTTCGGTTTTGTACCTTATTTGTACCTCAATAATATTAAATCCTTATAAACATTGATAAAATATATTTTGTATCGGGAAGTAACTAGTGCAAACTATATCAAATTAAATCAACATAATTGTCTTATAATCAATAATTTATAATTATTTTCAGCAATGAGGAGTATTTTATATATCCATAGAAAGAGCTTACCAAAATAAATCGTAAAAGAGAATAAGAAAGAAAGAGGAAAAACCGATGCTTAAATTTGATGTTAAATAAAGAGCAACTATCCATAAACCCTATTTTAGCAGTTTTAATAAGCTTTAAAAGAGGCCTAAAATCTAGTGACACCGACATAGCCCTTTTTTAACTATAATTCAACATTTTTACTAGATTTAGACTATTTTACTATTCTCTATTATTGCATTTAATCCCTTCTTCGTCCCACTTTAAACCAGATTCAACACTTTTTTTAGAAAAATTTATATCAACAATTCATCTTTGGACTAAGTAAGCCTAAGTAAAAATATAAATTTATGGAATGTACTACAATTGAATTGACAAATACAGAAAAGTACTTTTTAAGATTATCGGTTCTCAATTTAGATAATCAATTTATTACAGATTTTCTGTCACTTAGAAAGAAAGATTTAAGTCAAATAAAAAAGACCTTAAAAATAAAGTTTAATACTAAAAATTGGGTTACTTTAATACAGAAAGCCTTTGAACTTGGGGTTTTAAAAGAACAAGATTATGTTGATTCAACAGTAAAAAAAATAGCCTTAGAGTATGCGTCAAAAATCATTAATGATTTTAAAGATGTACCCTACGACTATAAACTTCCTCAGAGTACATTACTTGATTTTGATTATACAGTTACGAATACATTAAAACAAATGAAAATTGCTTTAAAATGATACAATCTCAAACGTTAAAATTATTTAATGATAAAGAATTAACCTATCTGAGTCTATCATATCAAGGGGCGAAAAAGAAGGATATCGCTAAAAAATTAAGCTTTAATAACACGAGAGCTCATGCTAATATGGAACGATTTATTTTTGATAAGCTTTCAGTTAATAATTGGTATAATGCCTTTAGACGAGCATTTCATTTACAAGTGCTTAATAGGGAAGATTTTTTATCGGTAGATATACAAAAAGAAGCTTCAACAATTTCAACAAAAATTATGGAAATTTTGCACTCTGGAGCAATTAGTGATAAAGAAAAAGAACTGGCAATTTATTTGGCCTTATTATCCTTTCAAATTAGGATTGAATATAGTTATCTATTTAAAGAAAAATAGCAATTAATTCAAATAATGAGAGAAGCAGGATTAAATATTAATATTTAATCCTGTTTTAATTTATGGTAGAAAGTAAAAGAAATTTTCTTGCTACTTCATTTGCTTTTACCTTTTCAAATTAAACTTTTTATTTCATTGTGTACCTCATATCTGGTATTGATTAGAGAGGAAAAATCTAAATTTTGATTATCGCGTAAAATTGTCCATGCCAAATGAAAAATCATCCATGTATTAGAATACTTATGTCAGATAGTTTTGTGAATGGATAAGTTAATTAACCGATCCTTAAATTAATAAGTAAAATTTAATTCTAAATTTAACGTTGGTTGTAAGAGTGTTAATTTAATAACAAAAAAATTAATGCATGCCCAATTCTAAAAACTTAACAATAAAAATGGAAAAACTAAAATCTACTCTAACAAGAACAAAATCAAAAATTGACGCCTCTTTTAAAAACATAAAATTCCCTAACAGTAATATACTGGAATCTACTAATGAAGCTATGCATTACATGCTAAATTTAGGAGATGGAGGTAAAAGAATTAGACCAGCAATTGTTTATGCTATTTCAGAAGCATTTAATGGGAATGAACAACAAGCATTTGAATTTGCCAAAGCAGTAGAGTTCATTCATACCTATACATTAATCATAGATGATATTCAAGATGGAGATATTATGAGAAGAAATGCTCCAACATGCCACATAAAATTTGATGTCAATACAGCTACCTTGGCAGCTTCAAGGCTTTTTGAAGAAGGATTATATCCATTTCATAAATATTGCGAAAACATAGAACTTTTTCGAGAATTAAATAATCAATTGCATAAAGGTCAATGTGCAGATTTAAATGCTGAATCATGGAGAGAAGACATGTTATCATTACAGCATTTACAATTTATACACTCAGGTAAAACGAGCGCTTTAATACAGATAGCTATTTTAGGGGGGTGTATTGCTAGTAAATTGTCTGAACAGCAAACCAGAAAACTACTGGACTATGGATATTATTTAGGTCTTGCATTTCAAGCCAAAGATGATATTCTTAGTAAGACAGAAACCCCTCAATCATTAGGCAAACGCGCAGGAAAAGAGGCAGACGAAAATAAGCTAACCTATCCATCACTTTTTGGTTCTGTTGAAAATGCCCAAATAGAAGCTAACAAATTATCAGAAAAGGCAATAGACTGTTTAGGCGAATTTGAAAAAGAAAGCGTAACGGTTTTAGAAGAGCTTGCAAAATTTACCGTTCAAAGAAAAAGGTAATACCATAAGCTGTTAATAAATGAATCTTAACTATTCTTTTTCTAATGAATAAAAGGTTAAGAAGACCCTCTTCATTTAAAAATTCAATCAATAAAAATTAAAATAGTATGAAATGAGCCAGAATAACTAAATGGTAATACCCACCAAAATGTTTAATGGCGAATTACATCTGACCTATGTAAAACAATAAAATTTAAACAGATGAAAGAAGTTTTAGCCCAAGAACTTATTACCAGTTTTCATGAATTATTAGAAACATTAGATACGTATGATACCATTATTTTCGACCTCGGAGATGTGCTTTTAAATTGGGATTCTATTCACTTTACAGCCGAAACGAAAGGAATAGATGATGTTAGAAAAATGGTTAAACATCCCATTTGGCAGGATTTAGAAAAAGGTTTAATAAATAGAGAGCAAGCACTTACAATGCTAAGTTGTGAGCTTCAAACACCTTATAGTAAACTAAAAGAATTACTTGAATTAAGTGTAGCTAGTTTAAAAGTGAACCAGCCAATGCAAGACGTACTTAAGATCTTATATAATAAGGGAAAAAAAATATACTGCCTGTCTAACGTAGATTTAGAATCTTTCAGCTATTTATATTCTCATTTTGATTATTGGAAGTATTTTGATGGTATATATGTATCCGCATTATTACAATTTAGAAAGCCAGATTTCGATATTTTTCAATACATCATCTCAAGTGCATATATAAATACTAAAAATGCAGTCTTTATAGATGATAAATCTGAAAATTTACAACAAGCAGCTAACTTAGGGATAAGTACTGTAAAGTATTCAAAAGCTAACTTTGAATATACACCTGTAAAGAGAGAGATACCTAGTCTTGAAAATATAAATCAAGAAGTGAGTAAAAGGAAGACACTTGGAGAAACCTATTTAAATAATAGACTTCGTAAATTTCCTTTTTGCAAGAGTTTTGTAAGTAATGGCGTAGAATTACTAGGAAGTGAAGATTTTTCTAAAGAAATATTTTCTACTGCGGTCATTTTACATTCCTATACGTCACTGCCTAATGACATTATTGAATCCATGGCTCAAGAGATACTTAACCATGATGGACAAAACAAATTGCGTTGGTGCTTTTACAAAAACGAAGCTAGGCCCGAAAAATTTCCAGATGATTTAGATACAACATCCATGGTGTTATCTTTTCTATTAAGTAATAATAAACTCAATATAGATGATATAGTGCCCGTCGCAGAAAACATGATAAATAACAGAAATGAAGATGACATTATACAAGTGTATTTTGATGATAATAGACCTAGAATAGATGCCATAGTAGCTATAAATGTGTTGTATTTAATGCACCAAATAGGTTACGGAGAAAGAAACGAATTAAAAGAAACAGAGGCATTTGTGTATGAATTTTTAATGAGTAAAGAATACCTTAAGGGGACGCGATATTATCCAGCTCCAGATGTCTTTTTATTTTTCCTTTCCAGGTTAGTAGTTGATTTTCCTGATGCATTTACAAAATTTCATAAGCCACTTACAGAAATGCTCTTGGAGCGTGTAAACTGTTCATCATTTGCATTAGAACGAGCTTTAAGAGTTATTGCATTAAAAAAGCTGGGAATTGTTAACAGAATAGATTTTTTAAAACTATTAGATAGTCAATTGGCAGACGGCGGTTGGCCTATGTATGGGCTTTTTATAGCGCCAAGATCCAATACCTATTTTGGAAGTAGGGAACTTAGTACGGCATTTGCACTAGAAGCAGTAAATTTATTGAGCTAAAATCAAGCTAGATTATTATGGTACAAACTATTATTAATAAGCAAAATAATGAATTGGCATTTAGGTTAGAGAAGTTTATCAATCTGGAGCAGTTTAGTAGTTTACAGAGAAATAAGTATTATACAATTATTCTGTTACAAAGCTCTGGTTTTAATCTAAAAGTAGATTTCTCAGATTATCAACTCAAAGAGAATCATATCATTTGCTTATCACCTTACCAGCCGTTTATGATGAGTTCGTTAGAAGAATGTTCGGGATTTATATTGAATTTTCACCCAGATTTTTTTTGTACATACAGGCATCAAAATGAAATAGAAACAGAAGGTGTCCTTTTTGGTAATTTTCATGGATTGCCTTTTTTCAAACTATCAGAAGAAGCGTTGTTTTTTAACCTTATAAGTCAAATATCAAGAGAAATGAATAAAGATTCCATTGCACAGCACGAAGTGTTAGTGGCATTCTTAAAGGTGTTTCTTATTGAATCAGTAAGGTTGAAAAAGAAATTCGATAAAGATACAGAGCTTAAATTTACAGACAGGCAATCAGAAATCTTACAAAACCTTATGGATGCCATAGAAAGTAATTATACCAAATTGCATGCACCAAATGAATATGCAGATATACTATGTATAAGTCCTAGAACTTTAGCGGGAATAGTAAAAAAATATTTAAACCAAACCCCTACATCTTTAATAGCCTATAGAATTGTAATAGCGGCCAAAAGGGAATTGTATTTAACATCAAAACCAGTAAAGCAAATCGCTGCTGCATTGGGGTATGATGACGAATTTTATTTTAGTCGATTTTTTAAAAAGAAAGTAGGTGTTTCACCAGATACCTACAGAAAAACAGTGGGGTTTGCTAAACTTGAAAAATTGCAAGCAGGCCTTTTGTAGTTATACAATAAATGTAATTTTAATACAAAAAAAGAGGGTGTCTAAAAAGCATTAATATTTGTCATTCAGAGTGTCACACTGTGTGTGGTCACTGAGCTTGTCGAAGTACAAAGCGAAGAATCTTATTTAATTAACGTGAGTTTCGATATATAGGCGACTGACAATCAAAAGTGTACGTGTTGTATATTCAATTATGTTTGTCATTCAGACAAAGAATGAGGAAGAGAATCTCCAAATTATGAGATTTCTCATCACTCACTTCGACTGTGCTCAGTGCACCGCGTACCTCGTTCTGTCGAAATAACAACTACATTTAAAATAACACTTTTTAGACACCCTCTTTTTTACCATATTAAACCGAATTATTTACAAGCTAAAATGTCTATTTTTTGAATAGCAGTTGCCTTAAAATCATGCAATAAAAGGGGTGCATTTTCTAATAGTGCAGCAGCTACTTTACCATTTAAGTGCGCATCTCTTCCAGGGTCTTCATTAAAGGTGTCAAATATACCATAAGTAGTATCATCTATTTTTATGGCATACCATGATAAGGTTTCGGGCTCATCATCAATTAATTGTCTACCTGCCTTTAAAAATTGTTCTACTGCTTCAGATTTTCCTGCTTTAGCGTTCATAATAACTAATAAACCATTGGTTTGTGTACCATATTTATGGTTAGACGCTATCACGTTAACAAATTCAATGCTTACGTTCGCATCAAAATTTTCTAATAAGTGATCTGCATTACTTAACAGAGCTTTGGCAACTTCGCCTTTTAAATGAGCTTTTCGTCCTTCTTCTAATTCAAAAGTATCGAAGATCCCAAAGGTATTATCATCAATTTGGAAACCAAACCATGATACCGTTTTAGGCTCTTGGAGAACGAGTGGTAATCCACTAAATAAGAAGTCTTTAACTTCCCGTTCTTTGCCCGATTTAGCCTTCATTGTTACTAATAAACCAATGGTTTCTTTCTTTGCGTGTTTCATAAAATTATTGTTTTTGGAGTTAGAAAATAATTGAATTGAAAACCCTAAACACATAATTAGGTTTCTTTTTTTCAATAGATTAACAATTTATAATACTGCAAATTTGATACTAAAGAGAAGATCTTGGAATGGATTACCGAGACTTACACATGGACAATTTTACATAAGCAAAAAGAACATCAAAACACAATTTTATAAAATCCCATAAAATCACTTTTTAGTCCTCATTTTAACATACTTCAGCACTTTTTTTATAAGAGAAGCTAAATACGGTGGATCTTCGCTATAAAATTAAGATGGAGATGAAATTACTGCAATTCATATACATGCAGGTAATCCTTTTTGGCTTGCTAAGTATAACAGGTAGTGCTAAGGCTCAAATAACAAGTAATACAAACAAGGTTGTAGGTAATCTGTCAAGTTATAGTGTGAGTTTATCAGATGATACTACAACCTTAGCTATAGGAACGCACCAAGCCAATAACAACAGTACAAAATCTGGGCGTGTACGCATATATAAAAAGAATTCAGAGGGATGGAGCCAAATAGGTAATGACATCAATGGAGAAACAGTAGGAGATTGGTCAGGTTATAGTGTGAGTCTATCGGGTAATGGTACTACAGTAGCTATAGGTGCTAAACGTAACCATGGGCGTCACGGTGTGAATTCAGGACATGTACGCGTGTATGAAAACAAGTCAGGAGTTTGGAAACAGGTAGGAGGAGATATCGATGGTGAATCCCAAGGAGACTGGTCTGGTTATAGTGTAAGCTTATCTCAAGATGGTGATACTGTAGCTATAGGTGCTGTGCTTAATAGAGATAACGGTATACACTCAGGGCATGTAAGAATATATAGGAATAATTCAGGAAAATGGATTCAGGTTGGGGAAGATATAAACGGTAAAGCAGAAAAAGATTATTTCGGGGCTAGTGTCAGTTTGTCCAGTAATGGTAATATGGTGGCTGTAGGGGCGCATCAGTGCGGAACGCCTTCAGGCTACGTAAGTGTCTATAAAAATATATTGGGGCGTTGGGTGCAAATAGGTAAAGATATTGTAGGCGAGCCAACAGGTAATTTCTCAGGATGGAATATAAGCTTGTCTAATAATGGTACTACCGTAGCCATAGCAGCATATAATAATGATAATGAGAAAAGATATGCCTACGTTCGTACATATCAAAACAAATCCAATACCTGGGCACAGCAAGGTGCAGATATAGATGCTAAAGTAATGGGACATAACCTGTCTGGGATGTTTAACAATATAAATCTTGCTAATGATAGTACAATAATGCTTATAGGCGCCTATGAAGAAGAAAGCAACAAGAACAAACAAACCCCAAGTATAAATTATGTACGCATGTATAGATTTAAAGAGAGCTCAAATATATGGGCAAACACTCAAATATAAAGATTAAAGGTGGTATAATGAGAGAGTTTAGGTTGCTCCAATCTTATTTATTGAAGTAGGTTAATTAGATAAAGTAAGTAAGATTTTCTACAATAGGTTGGGGCCTTATTAGTGAGCAGCCTATATACCACCTAAAAAATAGTTAAATAAAAATCTAAAAATTTTAAAATATCAAAAAAGATTACACCACAATAACATTATTATTTAAAACCTCACAAAAACTGATAAAGATAAAAGTACTGCACCTGTTATATGTGGTGGTGTTTGTACAGGTAAGTACCATTCTTTTTGGTTTGATAATACTGGTTAGAACTGCTTTATTCAATTAAAAAATAATAAAAAATAAACAAATGAAAAGAATATTAAAAATTGGCGTCGTCCTCTTTGGTTTAATAAGCTTAAATAGTTATGCTCAAAAACAGATAGGAAACGATATAGAAGGATTTTATCGTTTGGGGTTAGGGGCAGCCACATGTCTCTCTGAAGATGGTAATACGGTTGCTGTAGGATGTTGGGCTTCAGGTAGGTATAATCTAGCAGAAGCAGCTAGGCGTAATATTGGTGTTCATGGCAATAATGGTCAGGTGCGTGTGTATACTAAAAAGACTTCTAGTGTCGCGGGTGTTCATTGGGAGCAGGTGGGTGATTTTATATTGGCAGAAACCAACATTGCTGGATTAGATGATGGAGAAGAGTTTGGAAGGGACTTAAGCCTGTCTGATGATGGAACAATTTTGGCTATAGGAGCCAGTGGAAATGATGGTGCTGGCATAAATACAGGACATGTACGTGTATATGGAAAATTGAAAGATACATCGTCACCTGGTGGTTTTAAATGGCAGCAAATAGGTAATGATATTGATGGTACCCAAGAGAACAGCTTTTCAGGTTTTTCGGTGAGTTTATCTGGTAATGGTAACGTAGTTGCCATAGGGGCTCAAGGTTTTGATATTAATAATGATCTTGAAGATGCGGGGCAGGTAAGCGTATACAAGAGAAGCGCTGATAATAATTGGGTGCAGATTGGTGATGCTATTAAGGGGCAATCAAAAACTGAACATTTTGGCACCAGTGTAAGTATTTCCCAAAATGGAAATATTTTAGCTATAGCTGGACTTAATCTTGGAGACAATTTAGGAAGAGAGTATAAAACTAAAGGTTTAGTAACCAGAGTGTATGAAAACAGGAATAACAATTGGGTTCAGATAGGTGATTTTATAAGTAATGATTTTATAATTAATGATGTTATAAGTAATGAAGGCGTTGTGCATGTTAATAATAAGAATAAAAGAGGGCAAATACGTCTTACGAGTAGCGGTAATACTCTGGCAATAAATTCAGTTGCAGATGAAACTGTACGTGTATATACCAGAGATACCAATAATAATTGGAGTTTAAGAGGAAATGTACTAAAAGAAGAAGGCATAGAAAGTATTGCTTTATCAGATGATGCAAATACTTTGATAGTTGGAAAAGCATTTGCAAGGATTAATAATATAAGCAGTGCAGGAAGTGTTCATGTCTACAAGTACAATCCAGATAATACTAACGGTAATTGGCAGATGGTTGAGGTTTCAGATGATTATTTTACAGGAGAACATTTAGGTCATCGTTTAGGTCAAGACAATAGTTTAAGTGTGTCTCCAGATGGCACGGTGATAGCTTTGGGAGCTCCATTTTATGGTATAGAGAGAAGAGTAAGTAGTAGAGATAGAGATGGAGATGGAGAATTAGATATAAGTTTTCCCCAAATATTTAAAGGGAGGATCAGGATGTTTAACATTGGCGTAAGTGATGTAAATATTGAAGGAGCACCAGTAACGGTAAGTAGCACAGATGCTTTTGGGGTAACTTTTAAATTTAATAAAAGTGTTACAGGTTTTAGTGAGGAAGATATAGTTATAACCAATGCCTCTGTAACAGATTTTGAAGTGGTTGATGCATTAACGTATACTGCTAACATTGTACCAACATCTATATGTAGTAACAATGATGACATAACCATAAGCGTGCCTGAAAGAGCAGTATTAAATGTAGATTCAGGTTTACCCAATTTAGCCTCTAAAGAGGTAGTTGTAAAAACAGCACCTGGGCCAGTGGCAGTAGCTCAAGATATCACCGTACAGTTAGATACCAATGGAGAAGTAACAATTTCACCAGAAGATATTGACAATGGGTCTTTTTTTAGCTGTAGTACAGTTGCAGGGGGTATTACGCTTAGTCTAGACAAAGACACCTTTACTTGTGCAGATGTAGGAGCTCCAGTAGAGGTTGAACTTACCGCCACTTCAGGTGCTTTAACAGCTACTGCAACAGCTATGGTAACCGTAGAGAATACTGTAAATAGCCTTATAGCAGTAGCTCAAGATATTACAGTAGAGTTAGATACCAATGGGGAAGTAACCATTTTACCAGAGGATATAGATAATGGTTCTAATTTTAACTGTAGTGGGGTAGCAAGCGCCATTACGCTTAGCCTAAACCAAGACACCTTTACTTGTGCAGATGTAGGAACTCCAGTAGAGGTTGAACTTACCGCCACTTCAGGTGCTTTAACAGCTACTGCAACAGCTATGGTAACCGTAGAGAATACTGTAAATAGCCTTAT
>CANMXP010000023.1 GCA_947501845.1 uncultured Flavobacteriaceae bacterium
GTTTAAAACGAGAACAACTGATTATAAATATAGTTAGAGAAAGACGTAAATCCCTTCCTAGAGAAGGTGTCCGGAAACTCATAAAATCATTAGATAATCAGTTTACTAAAACGAACATGAAAGTCGGCAGAGATCATTTATTTAATGTGCTTAGAAAATACAAAATGCTAACACTCAGAAAAAAATACAACGCTAGAACTACAAATTCATTACACAGATTCTACAAATATAAAAACAGTATTAAAGATCTTGAAGTCAAAAGACCTAATCATATCTGGGTAAGTGATATAACATACATTAGAACCCTAAAAGGATTTTGTTATCTAGCTTTAATAACTGATATGTATTCTAGAAAAATAGTGGGGTATGATCTAAGTGATAGTTTAGAGCTAAAAGGATGTGTAAGAGATCTTTATAAAGCGATTTATCAAGCTAAAAACATTAAAGGGCTTATTCATCATTCTGATAGAGGAATACAATATTGTAGCAATGTTTACACACAAATACTCAAAAGAAAGAAAATTGATATTAGTATGACACAAGAAATTAGTATGACACAAGAAAATCATTGCTACGAAAATGCCATGGCTGAGCGTGTAAACGGTATCTTAAAAGATGAATTCTTTCTTGACCAAACCTTTAATAACGTCGCTCACGCTAAAAGAGCAACAAAAAATGCAATTAATTTATACAACCAAATAAGATTACATTTATCTTTAGACTATAAAACACCGAATATGGTATATAAATTATCAGCCTAAATCAATTTTAAACTGTAGCCATATTTCAGGACTAGACATTAACTAAACCCTATGAAAAATTTTATAATTTTAATATTTATCTTAATCCTAATTGGATGTTCTTCAACACGTAAAATTAAAAATAAAGATGTTATCGGAATGTGGGAGTTTCCAGGGACAATGGTATGGATAGAAATAAAACCCAATAATTTCGTTTATCAATGTCGTGTTGATAAGAACGGATCAATTTATAATGCAGTTGGAATTTTAAAAAAGGGTATTATTTATTGGGAAAAAAGATGGGAAATGGACACCATAATAATGAAAAATGACACAATGCGTCTAAAAGGGCTTTATGGGAACTATGGGTATATAAGGAGTAATGATAAAATGGCTAAAAAGTGTCTCAATCCAATTAATTAAAAAATAACATCAGATAGCACCGTTTAAAAATAATCTCCCAATTTCTGGCTTAACCAAAGGTCGTTGCAAATTTTCTACGTCTGATTTCTCTGCTGAAAATCCTCGTACGTAAACCCCAATCTTTAACTTGTGAAAACCATGTCGCTTTACAAGCATTACCACTTAATTAAATAATATACGGGTGCATTTGGAAAATTCCCTGTTATTACCCATTGTATAATTGCAATTGGCAGGTAAGGTGCAGCTATTAAGCAAGCAGGAATAAATAATATAACTTTTAGCAATCTTTTAATCATAATTAACTGTGCCTAACGTAAAATAAAAACAATAGCCGCTAGGCATTTTAACTATTGTAGTTGTTTAATTTATAAGTGTAAGCATTTAGAATTTGTACTTCTTTGAAATAGGTTGGCTAAAACCTAAGGAAGAACAAAAAATAGTTACAGCTAAAGAAATAGTGAATAGATATGAAATTTATTTACAAGCCGACCTAGTATTTTTAGGTCATAAATACCAATCCTTATAAATCAAATCTATAATTCATTTTAAAGGCTACTCCCCAATTTTCACGAATAATATTCTGATTATAATCATCTGAAACGACCCAATAGATATAAGACAAAGGTTTATACTCCCATTGTAAGCGACTATTTATATTAAAATTATCAAACTGTGTATTATACTGTACATAGGTAGTCCAGTTTAATCGGTTAGAAAAGAAAATCTCTCCAGTAAACCTCGCCAAATGAAATGTATCACTTCCTAATTCCTTTAAATCTATCCCATTTCTTTCGTAGCGAATTTGTAAACGTGCCAAGGGCATTAATCTGTATTGAACATGAGCACTTAAACGATTTCTGTGTCCACCATAGTAACCACCAAATTGAAAATCACCACCAAATTGAACCTTTCTGCTGTTGGCGGATCTATATCCACCACTAGCGATGTAATAATTATAAATACCTGGGGCGATATAGCGTCCCTTTTGTAATGGATCGAATCCGTATTTTAGATTTACATAATGATGACTTACTCTTCCATAAATAGAAGACATATTTTTAAATAACAAATCATTATTAAGAGCACTCGAAGATTGCGAAACAACTCTTTGTGCATCCCAATAGGTGTTGTTAGATACATTGAGGTACTTATGATTATCAATCGTTTTAGAATCTTTATAAAATTTCGTCAAACTAAAACGACCACTGGCCTGAGTATACCCTTCTCGAATGGTGCTTTCATTAACGGCATCGTAGTTATACAAACGGGGCACAAAACCAACATCGGTAATATAATTGTTCTCTACTTTTTTTATAGAAGCAGTCCAAGCCGTATTTATGGTATTGTACCAAACACTTAAATTGTAAAAATTATGATCTCCCGAGATATTGCTGGTAGAACTTCCTGCGTAATTTGCAAGACCCGTCCATTTATTATTTTTCGATTGATAACTTAAATTAAGTCCACCTACTCTATTATAATCATCCAAAAAAGAAAAACCATCAGTTTCTTGTCTGTTGATAAGAAACGTCGTTGCTGTAAAAGTATCAGACAATTGTTGTTGTACTACAAAAACTCCATAATTTTGAGCAGGATTATCGTCCTTCGCTTTAGTCGCTACATTAAGAACTCCCAAACGTGTCTTCTTAGCAATATTCCCCGATAATTTTAATCCGAATGATATTTCGCTCTCCGCGCCTATTCGCCTAGAATAAAAAGGATTTACCCCCCTTACACCTAAGCCTGTAAACAAATCGCTGTTTTCTAAAAAGAAATTACGACGCTCTGGAAAAAACACAGAAAAACGCCCCAAATTAGTCACTTGTTGATCAACATCTATCTGCGAAAAATCAGGATTTATTGTGACATCTAACTTTAAAGAAGAACTCAAATTGTATTGAAGATCTACACTAGGTTTTATATTGGTCTTTTTTGTTTTATTCGCCACATCTTCTTGATGATTTATAGTTGCAGATGACGTTACCGTAAATCGAGAAGATTTATTCTCGGCTAGATTTTCAACCTCAAAAGCTTTTGAAAAGCGCAAATCGAATTGCCTATAATTACGATCTATATATGTACTTGTGGTCCATTCGTTGATTTTAATATTTCTTGTATGAAACATGAGTCCCCAATTAGGATTATCTACTTTGTAGCCTAGTGCTTTTAATGGAATTTCTACTTCAAAGATTTTTAAATTCCCTTTTACAGACGTTTTAGCATTCCAAACGGTGTTCCAGCTGGTGCTTATCGAAAAACCATCTTCACTTCTAGCAACTAATGCATCTATTAATGCTCCGCCCATATTGACAATAAAAAAATAACCCGATTGTTGTTGGTTATAGGTATCGATAATTATAGCAAAAGAATCGCTATTTCCTCCCGAGTTCCTAATGTCATCGCGCTTTAAAGATCCTATTTGAACATCGGAAGTGGTATCATGATACACCGCACTTATGTATAGCTTTTTACCATTATGAAATACTTTCACCTCTGTTTTATTAGTAGCCAATTCTCCATTATCGGGAATATATTTAATAAAGCCACTTTGAGTCGTTAGCTGATTCCATATAGGTTCGTTCAGTTCTCCGTCTAATTGGATATCAGTACTATTAAAAACTATTTTATCAGATTGAGCTTGGGTAGAATAAATTCTCAAAAAAGATATTAAAACAAAAACGATTCCTCTCATCTATAAATTCTTAAGTTAAACTTCGTGTTTGCCAAAATTATGTGAAGAATGTATTACTGTTTTAAATAGTGGACCAATCTCTAATTTCCATATGTAGAGCGTTAGTTTTTGAAGAAAAATGACTTTGTCTATAATAACTGTATTTACGACATCTACATGCCACATTTCAGCTACTAATAGCACATAAGCGCATTTAAATTGTATTTTAGTGCGCACATGAACAGTTTAAAAAACACACCAACATTTTTTAGCATCCAATTAGTTCGGCATTTGTTGTTTTGGGTTGCTGTGTTTACCTATTTTATTATTACGATAGAGATTGAATATTTTGGCAGCTACAAAAAAGCGATTGAGTCCAGAGCTATTTTGGTTTTTATGCAAATTATTACTGCCTATAGTTGTCTTCGCTTTTTAATCCCTCGATATTTAATTTCAAAAAGGTATATCCTATTTGGAATTGGCTTACTACTATTATTGATGGTTACTTATGCTCTTTTTGTATGCATTCAAGAATTTTATTATCAACCTAAATATTTTGAAAGTGATGATGTACTTGCCGTGTATGATTCTAATAAAAGATTTTGGTATTATATTTTTAAAATCCAGACTTTTGCAAGTAAATCTGTTAAATTCCTCACCCCTGCTATTATATTGATGACAGCAAAATTTTATAAAAATCAGCAAACATATTTAAAACTTAACGAACAAAAAAAGTCAACCGAACTCACCACATTAAAACATCAGTTAAATCCTCATTTTTTATTTAATACGCTTAATAATTTATATGCCCTATCTATAAATAAATCAGATGAAGCTCCAGAGGTCATTGCAAAACTTTCCGAAATGTTAGACTATATGTTATATGGCTGCAATGATAAATATGTGGCACTGCAAAAAGAAATTGAATTAATAGAGAATTATCTTGCCTTAGAACAAATGCGTTATGGTAAACGGGTAGCTATTCAGTTTACTAACAAAGTAGAAAACGATGTTAAAATAGCTCCTTTGATTCTTTTAACTTTTATAGAAAATGCATTTAAACATGGTGTTTCCCAAGAATTAAAAGAAGCTTATATACATATCCAGATAGCTTTGGAAGGGAATTATATTCACTTTGATATTACAAATTCAATTGCAAAAAATAGGGTGTCTACAAATAAAGAAAGCATAGGTCTTGCCAATGTTAAAAAACAACTGGAATTATTATATAGTAGAGACTATTATTTAGACCTCAAAGAAGATAAAGAATGTTTTAATGTTCATTTAAAATTACCAGCGAAATGATCTATAAATGTTTAATAATTGATGATGAGGAATTAGCGAGAGGGCTCATAAAAACGCATTTGTCTCAGTTAGATGGTTTTCAGTTAATAGCATCTTGTTCTAGCGCTCTTGAAGCTTATAGCATTTTGCAAAGAGAGTCTATAGACCTTTTATTTTTGGATATTGAAATGCCTGTATTAAAAGGTACAGATTTCTTTAAAAATTTGATGCACAAACCAAAAGTTATTTTCACTACGGCTTATAGGGATTACGCTATTGAAGGGTTTGAACTTAACGCGGTGGATTATATTTTAAAACCCATAACATTTCAACGTTTTTTTAACGCTATTGAAAAGTTTAGAGCTTTGCGAAAAGACTCCGCATCGATTCCTATTACAGTTACCGATTCTGTAAGTAAGGGGGCTTTTATTTACATTAGAAAAGACAGAAAACAGGTAAAAGTACAGCTGGAGTCCATTCTATATATTGAAAGCTTAAAAGATTATATTAAAATTCATTTGGAGGGAGAAAACCACATTACTAAACATAGTATTTCGGCTTTCGAGGAAAAACTAGACCATCGGTTTATAAGAATACATCGTTCCTATATTATTAACAAGAATAAAATTACTGCTTACACAAAAAACGATATTGAAATTGGTCAAATTGAAATCCCAATTGGAGAAAATTTCAGGAATAATATTTCTTCCTTTTTGACATAACAAAAAATTAGTAAAATAACAGTTCCTTTTTAAAGTACTCTTTTTGTTTTGGCTTCTTCTTAGGAATTATTTTGTTGATTATAAAAACTTTATAAGACTAATAAAGATACATTGAGTAATAATGGTAATCTTTGCACAAGACTGGCTTTTGAATCTTGAATATTTATGAAATAAAAAAGATCTATTTCAATAGAAACTAAATCCATTAAGCTCTGAATTTGTGTTTCAATATGGTTTAGGTAAATATACATATAGCCAAACTCAAATAGATGTTGAACGTCATCCCATTTTTGCTGAAAATTATACCCGATTAGAATACGTTTTTACATTTCTAGTTCTTTCTTAAACATTATCTTTATCATCAAAATAAAATAGTATGAAGATAGTAGTTTTAGATGGCCATACTTTAAATCCAGGTGATTTGAGTTGGAATGGATTACAACAACTTGGAGATGTAATGGTTTACGATAGAACTGCATACAGTACTGATGACATCATTAAAAATATTGGTAATGCCGACATTGTTTTCACTAACAAAACCCCCATAAACAAAGAAGTTCTGGAAGATGCTCCTTTATTGAAATATATTGGTGTATTAGCTACGGGCTATAATATTGTTGACGTTATAACTGCTAAAGCGCAAGGCATTACTGTTACAAATGTACCAGATTACAGTTCTAAATCTGTAGCTCAATTTACTATGGCACTAATTTTAGAATTATGTCACCATGTTGGGGCTCATAATACTGCTGTTAAGCAAGGAGAATGGATAAAAAGTAAAGATTTTTCATTTTGGAATTACCCTTTAATTGAGTTAGCTGAAAAAACTTTAGGTATAATAGGTTTTGGAAAAATTGGTAAAGCAACAGCTAAATTAGCACAAGCTTTCGGAATGAAAATATTAGTGTACAATAGAACCACTTATTCTGAATTTGAAAATGAGGATTTAAAATTTGTGACGTTAGATGATTTATTTCAAAATTCAGACTTTATTAGTTTACATAGTCCACTAACTCAGGAAACAAAGGGTATTATAAATAGTTCTAGCATTGAAAAAATGAAAAATAGTGCATTTTTAATTAATACATCAAGGGGACCTTTAGTGAATGAAAAAGACTTAGCTAAAGCTCTAGAGGAGGAAAAACTTGCTGGAGCTGCTATTGATGTAATTTCGGAAGAGCCTATGAAAGACAGCAACCCGCTATTCAATGCAAAGAATTGTATTATCACCCCTCACATTGCTTGGGCACCAAAAGAAGCTAGGCAAAGACTTATGCAAATTACCGAGGAAAATTTAAGGGCGTTTTTGGAAGGGAATCCTATAAATGTTGTGAACAAATAACAATACGTGGCATTTTTTAATAATTATTCTAAAAATTGTTGAATATTATTTTTAAAACTGAAACCAATTTCGAGTGATCTCTTTTTCTATAGCAGAATTGCTTTTGTGTTCAAATTCATTTTTAGAAGCATTATACTGATAATCTTTACTCCATTCCTCATGATTTTTGGAAACAGATTTAATAGCATCACAAATAAATTCAATATCATTATTTGTCATGGTTGGATGTATAGACATACGTATCCACCCAGGTCTTTCTATTAAACAACCATCCAATATTTTCTGTTCAATTGATTTTGAAGTAGACTCATCTACGTTCAATAAATAATGTCCATAAGTTCCAGCACAAGAACAACCTCCTCTAGTCTGCACACCAAACTTATCATTCAAAAGTTTTACTATAAGATTATAATGCACATCTTCAATATAAAATGAAAAAACCCCCAACCTATCCTTATTATCTGGTGCTAAAATCTTAAGATCTTTAATCTGAGACAACCTTTCAAAAACAATTGTATTAAGTTCATGCTCTCTATCTAATATATTTTGAACCCCCATTTCTTCTTTCAACCTTATAGACAACGCTATTTTAATTGCTTGTAAAAAACCTGGGGTACCTCCATCTTCACGAGTTTCAATGTCATCAATATAGTCATGATCTCCCCAAGGATTAGTATAACTTACCGTACCTCCTCCTGGATTATCTGGCACAAGATTTTTATATAATTTTTTATTGAAAATTAATACGCCCAATGCGCCTGGGCCTCCTAAAAATTTATGAGGCGAAAATGTAATGGCATCTAAATATTCATCTTTCTTTTCTGGGTGCATATTAATATGCACATAAGGTGCAGAACATGCAAAATCCACAAAGCACAATCCATTATTTTTGTGCATTATTTTTGCAATTTCATGGTAATTTGTTCTTATACCTGTTACATTTGAACAACCTGTTACCGCTGCTATTTTAATTGGTGTATCCTTATATTTATCTATAAGCTTCTTTAACCCATTTAAACAAGGTAATCCTTCTTCATTAAAAGGAATAACCTCCACATTTGCAATGGTTTCTAACCAGGACGTCTGGTTAGAATGGTGTTCCATATGAGACACAAAAATTATAGGCCTTTTTTCTTCAGGTATGGTAGTGTTTTCTTTTAAATTTTCATTGAGTTTCAATCCCAAAATACGCTGAAATTTATTGATAGCACCCGTCATTCCTGTACCTACAGTAATTAACACATCATCTTGAGAAGCATTAACATGTTCTTTAATAATAGCTCTGGCATCATGATAAGCCAAAGTCATTGAAGACCCTGTTATTGATGTTTCTGTATGTGTGTTAGCCACATAAGGCCCTATTTGATTTAGCAGCTTTTCTTCAATAGGCCTGTACAATCGTCCACTAGCCGTCCAATCTGCATAAATAATTCTTTGCGTTCCATAAGGCGATTCGAAATACTGATTCCCGCCAACGATGTTATTTCGAAATTTTTCGAAATACGCTTCTAACGATGAGGATTTCATCTTTTTAGAATCTTTACCAAGTATGGATTTTATAATCTGCTTCAAATCTATTTTTTCTTTTTATTCTTAATCAATCAAAATATCTAATATTTGAATAGCTGCGTCACTAATTTTGGTACCTGGACCAAAAACAGCCACAGCTCCAGCATCAAATAAAAACTGATAATCTTGTTTTGGAATAACACCTCCTACAATTACCATGATATCTTCTCTACCATAGGTTTTTAATTCTTCTATAACCGCTGGCACCAAAGTTTTATGACCTGCAGCTAAAGAAGAAACGCCTAAAATATGCACATCATTTTCTACCGCTTGTTTTGCTACTTCTTTAGGGGTTTGAAACAAAGGTCCTATATCTACATCAAAACCAATATCAACATAGCCCGTTGCTACTACTTTTGCGCCTCGATCATGACCATCTTGCCCCATTTTTGCAATCATTATTCTTGGTCTTCGTCCATCTTGTTCTGCAAAAATATCTGCTTTTCTTCTGGCTTCTTTAAAGCTTTTATCTTCTTTTATTTCTTTTGAATACACTCCCGAAAATGATTTCACCATAGCTTTATGACGCCCAAAAACAACCTCTAAAGCCACACTTATTTCCCCTAAGGTGGCTCTTAATCTTACCGCTTTTACGGCTAATGCTAATAAGTTCTGCTCTAGCGTTAAATTGGTATTATCATCTTCCATTTTAAGTTTGGCTAGATTGGTTAAATCTTCTAATGCCTTTTTAACCGCTACCTCATCTCTTTCTTTTTTAAGTGATGCTAAACGTTCTAATTGTTGTCTTCTTACTTCTTCATTATCTACTTCTAAAATATGAAGCTCATCTTCTTGCTCTAATCTGTATTTATTAACCCCAACAATGACGTCTTCTCCACTATCTATTCTAGCTTGTTTTCTTGCTGCCGCTTCTTCTATACGTTGTTTTGGAATACCTGCCTCAATAGCTTTGGTCATACCCCCTAACTCTTCTACTTCTTCTATTAAAGCCCAAGCTTTTTTAACCAGTTGGTCTGTTAAGTACTCAACATAATAACTCCCAGCCCAAGGGTCTACCGTTTTAGTAATCTTGGTTTCTTCTTGTAGAAAAATTTGTGTTTCTCTTGCTATACGAGCAGAAAAATCTGTTGGCAACGCAATGGCTTCATCTAATGCATTGGTATGTAAACTTTGCGTACCTCCAAAGACCGAAGCTGTAGCTTCTATAACCGTTCTTGCTACATTGTTAAACGGGTCTTGCTCCGTTAAACTCCATCCACTAGTTTGACAATGCGTTCTTAAAGCCAAAGATTTAGGGTTTTGAGGGTTGAATTGCTTCACCAATTTAGCCCATAGCATTCTAGCTGCACGCATCTTAGCTATTTCCATAAAATGATTCATCCCTATACCCCAGAAAAAGGATAAACGAGGCGCGAAATCATCTATTTTTAAACCAGATTTAAGCCCCGTTCTTATATATTCTAATCCATCTGCCAACGTATACGCTAGTTCTATATCTGCAGACGCTCCTGCCTCATGCATATGATATCCAGAAATACTGATACTATTAAACTTTGGCATAAAATTACTTGTATACTCAAAAATATCTGCAATGATTTGTATGGATGGCTTTGGCGGATAGATGTATGTATTTCTCACCATAAACTCTTTCAAAATATCATTTTGAATGGTTCCCGCCAGTAACGATTTATCTACACCTTGCTCTTCTGCCGCAACTATGTAAAATGCCATTATGGGTAATACAGCACCATTCATGGTCATGGATACAGACATTTTATCTAACGGAATACCGTCAAACAACACTTTCATATCTTCTACAGAATCTATAGCTACGCCAGCTTTCCCCACGTCTCCAATAACGCGTTCATGATCACTATCATAACCTCTGTGTGTTGGCAAATCGAACGCTACAGACAATCCTTTTTGTCCACCTTTTAAATTCTTTCTGTAAAAAGCGTTACTTTCTTCTGCTGTTGAAAAACCAGCATATTGACGTATGGTCCATGGCCTTCTTACATACATCGTAGAATAAGGTCCTCTTAGATAAGGCGGAATACCTGCTGCAAAATCTAAATGCTCTACACCGTCAATATCTTTTTCATTAAAAGTTGACTTTATTTCAATGCGCTCAGCCGTTTGAAAGATTTCCAAAGACTTTGAATCTTCTTTTGGATTCTCAGTATTAACCTTTAAATCTTTTAAGCTTAAATGCTGTAAATTTTTTCTACTCATTACTCAACCTTTCTAGTTCTAAAGATTCTGACAAACGTCTACCTAACAACGATTCTACAGTTGTTTCACTACTATTAGCTTTTGTAAAAGGATGTAACTCAATAGTATCACTCATTTTATCAATTTCATTGATATACTTATTTGTACCAACTAAAACCTTTTTACCCTTATTAAAATACGCTTGTTCTTTTAAAGCACTTGCTGTTATTTCTTTTTGAATACCGCCTTGTTCTAGCTGTTTTATAAATCCGCCTTTTTTTTCTATTGACTTAAAAAGCTCCAATGCTTTTTCTGCTAATTGCTGTGTTATATCTTCAATGTAATAAGCGCCATCTGCAGCATTATTAACCTTATCAAAATAACTTTCGTTTTTAAGTAACAATAATTGATTAAGAGATATACGAGTTCCAAATTCGTTTTCTTCTTTATAAATAGCGTCATAAGGCATATTACTAATAACATTAGCTCCTCCTAAAACCGCAGACATGCATTCTGTAGTAGTGCGTAACATATTCGTATTATAATCATATAACGTTTTATTTCGTTTTGTTGGAACTGCGATAATACAACAATCGGCTTCAATATCATAGGCACTTGCTAAAACCTTCCAAAGTAAACGCAATGCTCTTAATTTTGCTATTTCAAAGAAATAATTGGTTCCTACAGATACTTTAAAATGAATTTTTTCAATATTCTGTTTGTTAGAGAAAACGTTTAAATATTCATTGGTATGAGATAACGTATACGCTAATTGTTGCACTATATTTGCTCCAGCATTTTGATATACAGAAGCATCAACACTTATAGTATTGATAGTTCTATTGATTTCTAAATCTTTATTTATACTATTAAACCAATTTCCCGTTTTACCAAAATGACCAATTGGGTCTATACACAAATGAATATACCCTTTTGAATTAGCTGCAAAATCTGTTATGGATTCCAAAAGCATTTCAGAAAAACACTGAAACTCAAAATAAATCTGAACTTTTTTGATGTTGATTCCTTTTAAAAGTATTTCAACATTCATTTTTTCTGAAACAATTATAAAACGAAGACTTTCTGCCCCTTTTTCAATAGCTTCTTTTGCTTTTGTATTAGCATCATTATCATCTTCAACATTTATGGCTTGACAAATGAACCATGATGATGAAGCTGTTTCTATCTTAGGAATATCAATAGCATCATCTGCATGATAAAAAGGCTGTACAGAAATACCCTCTGGTGATTCCCAAATTAAAGTTTCATTATAATCTGCACCTTTTAAATCAATCTTAATTTTCTCCTCCCATTCTTTAGCAGAAATAGGTCTGAAATTATCAAAAAAAGCATCTTTACTCATCTTCAACAATCTTTTACAATGGAATGTTCCCGTGTTTCTTCTTTGGCAATACAACTGCTTTATGCTCTAAAATGGCATAAGCTTTAATTAGCTTAGCCCTTGTGTCTTTTGGTAGAATAACTTCATCTATGAAGCCTCTTTCTGCAGCACTATACGGATTGGCAAATTTATTAGCATATTCTGCTTCTTTTTCAGCAAGTTTTGCTTCAGGATCATCGGCCAACATGATTTCTTTTCTAAAAATAATCTCACTGGCTCCCTTAGCACCCATAACTGCGATTTCTGCTCCAGGCCATGCATAATTCATATCTGCACCAATGTGTTTAGAATTCATTACGTCATAAGCGCCTCCATATGCTTTTCTAGTAATAACAGTTACTTTTGGTACTGTTGCTTCACTTAATGCATATAGTAATTTAGCCCCATTAGTAATAATTCCGTTCCACTCTTGGTCTGTTCCCGGTAAGAACCCTGGTACATCAACCAAAACTAGTAATGGTATATTAAATGCATCACAGAAACGTGTAAAACGTGCTGCCTTTCTTGAGCTTTCTACATCTAAAACACCTGCTAAACTAATTGGTTGATTGGCTACGATCCCAACACTCTTACCTGCTAATCTTGCAAAACCAACAATAATATTATCTGCATAATCTTTGTGAATTTCAAAGAATGACTCTTCATCAATTATACCATTTATAACATGTTTCATGTCATAAGGTTGGTTGGCATTTTCTGGAACAACGCTTTCTAAAACATCTCGTGTTTCATCTTTTAATTCATAAGGCAAATCTTGGGCTATATCTTCACAATTTTGCGGCATATAGCTTATCATTTGTTTAATATTATTTATACACTGTATATCATTAGCGGAAGTTAAATGAGCGACTCCAGATTTTTTAGCGTGTGTTGAAGCACCTCCCAACTCTTCAGAAGTTACATCTTCATTAGTCACCGTTTTCACCACATTAGGCCCTGTAACAAACATGTAACTAGAGTTTTCTACCATAATCGTAAAATCTGTCATTGCAGGTGAATACACTGCGCCTCCTGCACAGGGGCCCATAATAGCAGAAATTTGAGGAATTATACCCGATGCTTGTACATTTCTATGAAAAATATCTGCATACCCACCAAGAGACTGAACGCCTTCTTGAATCCTAGCACCTCCACTATCATTTAATCCTATTACTGGTACGCCTATCTTTACTGCCAAGTCCATTATTTTACAAATTTTCTCTGCATGAGTTTCTGACAAAGCGCCTCCAAAAACTGTAAAATCTTGAGCAAATACACATACTTGTCTACCATTTATAGCACCATAACCTGTAACTACACCATCACCGTAATAGACTTGCTTATCCATACCAAAATCTTTGGCTCTATGAATTACCAATGCGCCTACTTCTTCAAAAGAATTTTCATCTAATAAAAAATGGATGCGTTCTCTAGCCGTTAGTTTGCCTTTGGCATGCTGTTTATCAATACGTTCTTGTCCGCCACCCAATCTAGATTGCGCTAATTTATCTTCTAGTATCTGTTGCTTATTTTTCATCATTACTTTTCAAAATAGATTCTAAAACTAACTTCTGTTTTGCTTCCAATTATGACTTTTAACGGCGGTTACTTTTAGAGTTTTCATATTATCAAGATATATTTTTAACCCTGCCATAGCAGCTACTTCTCTTTCTTCTAAAGATTTAGTATTCAATTTATCTGGTGAATAATAGTTTTTCACAAAATGGGTGTCAAAATTACCAGAAGTAAAAGCTTCATGTTCGCAAACAAACTTTCCAAAAGAAAGTGTTGTTGCCACGCCATCAATCTTATAGTTATCAATAGCTTTTATCATCAATTGAATGGCTTCTTCTCTATTATCTCCAAAGGTTATTAACTTAGAAAGCATAGGGTCATAATAAATTGGCACCTCCATACCTTCTTCAAAACCATCATCTACTCTAATTCCAGCTCCTGTTGGAGGTTTATAAGTAGACAACGTTCCTATACTAGGCATAAAATTTTCTAAAGGATCTTCTGCATACACACGAATTTCAAGAGCATGCCCTTTAATCTTTAAGTCATCTTGCGTAAATGCCAACTCCTTACCTCTAGCTACTTTTATTTGTTGTTCTACAAGGTCTACTCCAGAAATAATTTCGGAGACCGGGTGTTCAACCTGTAAACGTGTATTCATTTCTAAGAAGTAAAAGTTTTTGTTTTCATCTAGTAAAAACTCAACAGTTCCTGCTCCTACATAATCGCATGCTTTGGCAACTTTAACTGCTGCTTCCCCCATTTTAGCTCTTATTTCTGGTGTTAATACTACAGAAGGCGCTTCTTCTACTACTTTTTGATGCCTACGTTGTACACTGCATTCTCTTTCAAATAAGTGTACAATATTACCATGCGTATCAGCAAGCACCTGTATTTCAATATGCCTAGGAGATGCTACATATTTTTCAATAAAAACTGCACCATCTCCAAAGGCTGCTACTGCTTCACTAATAGCTCGCTCCATTTGTTCAGGTAAGTCGTCTATATTTTCTACTACACGCATACCTTTTCCACCTCCTCCAGCAGAAGCTTTAATTAAAATAGGAAACCCAATTTCATTAGCTATTTTTTTAGCTAATGCTATATCTGTAATAGCTTCTTCAATACCTGGCACCATGGGAATATTATAATCTCTAACAGCTTCTTTTGCTGCTAGCTTATTACCCATAACTTCTATGGCATGAGATTTTGGACCAATAAATGTAATACCATTACTTTCCACCATTTTTGCAAATGTGGCATTTTCACTTAAAAACCCGTAACCAGGATGAATACCTTCTGCACCTGTGGATTTAGCGGCTTCAATGACCTTTTCCATTACCAAATATGATTCAGCCGAAGGGGCTTTACCTAATAAAACCGCTTCATCTGCAAACTTTACATGCGGAGCGTTTCTATCTACCTCAGAATATACAGCAACGGTTTTAATCCCCATTTTCTTTGCTGTTCTCATGACTCTTAAAGCAATCTCTCCACGGTTAGCTACTAATATTTTTTTCATTTTGATTTAATAGTTTTAAAAACTGAAATGGCTATTCCATTTCAATAATAAGTTGTCCTTTTTCTACAGCCTCATTTTTTTCGACATTAACCGATTTTACGACACCATCACCTTCAGCTAGAATGATATTTTCCATTTTCATTGCTGATAGTATTAATAGTGGTGTGCCATCTGTTATTTCTTGTCCTGCCTCTACCATAATGTCAATTATGAGTCCTGGCATTGGTGCTTCAATAGAATTCAGTTTTTGTGAAGTAACCGTAAATAAGCCCATTTCTTTGACTTTCTGGTCATACTCATCCTTTATTTCAATGTCATAAATGTTTCCGTTAACAGATACACTTAACTTTTTATTTTGAAAATCAGATGCAGCTAATTCTATAGTATAAGCCTTATTATCTTGTAATAAATGATAACTAGAATCAGCTGTATTTATAATATCCAAAACTTCAACTTCACTCCTTTTTACAGGGAAATCTTCTTCGTTTACTTTAATTAAATAATTATTCATGGTTATATCTTATGAACAAACTTTTATTTTGATTGTGTAAATATATTAAAAAATTAGTTAATTATATTAATCATTTATAATGTTAACTATTTTTGTTAACTTTACATCATAAAAGATTAAGACAATTAAAATTGAAATCTTTTATTAACACAATATATATGAGCAGTTTACAACACAATCTCAACTTTTCTAATCTAGACCAAGCTATAAAGGGCTTTCAAGAAGTCATTTTTAGTGTTTCTAATTTAGATAAAGCCATAACATTTTATAAAGAACTTTTTGGTTGGAATCTAGTATATGAGGGTAACGGTACAGATGGGCTAAAAAAACTTTGGCATTTAAATACGTCAGTAAATATTAAAGAGGCGCTTTTGGTAAACCCAGAAGATAATAGAGGCTTTCTACGTTTAGTAAAGTTTAATAATGTTGGGCAAGAACAGATTCGTTCTGGCACTCAAATTTGGGATTCTGGAGGTGTTTTTGACGTAAATGTGCGTGTAAAAGATATTAATAGCATGTACAAAAAGCTTCAAAAGGAAGGCTGGAACGGATACACAGACCCTAAACGTTTTACTTTTGGCAAGTTTGATGTTTGTGAAGTTGTTATTAAAGGACCCGACGGCATAACAGTTGCTATGATGCAACGTTTTAATCCTCCATTAGAGGGTTTTGAGTTTAAAAAGGCAAGTAGAATATTTAACTCCACCACCGTTTGTAGAGATTATAAAACAACACTTAATTTTTTTAAAAACATACTAGGTTTTAAACTTTATTATGAAACTGAAGGTACAGATAGAAGCCATGGACCAAACGTAATTGGTGTTCCTCCCAATATTAATGGAGATATTACTGTGCCTGTTTGTATTATTCACCCCAACGGTGACAATGACGGTTCGTTAGAGTTACTTGAAACCGTTGAATTAAAAGGGAAAAATTGTTCTGCTTTAGCAAAGCCACCTAACCTTGGTATTTTAATGTATAGATTTCCCGTTAGAAATGCTGATGCTTACGCATCTGAACTCATTGAAAAAGGTGTAACATTAAATAGTGAAGTACAAACTTTGACCATTGAACCCTACGGGCAACTCAAAATATTCTCTGTGCTTTCTCCAGATGGTGTCTGGATTGAATTTATACAATTAATTTAAAAGTTTTCTTATGAAAGTATTCTATCCATTATTATTAAGTCTATTTCTAACACTTCTTTATTCATCTTGCAATAAAACAACACAAGAAAAAATAGAAATTGAACCTAATTCAGATAAAAAAACACTTGTTGCACCCGATGGTACTTATGAAAAGATTCCACTAGAAAAAGACACCATTGTTTTAAAAGTAATGCAAACCAGAGTAAAATCTCTTTCTAGTTTTCCTTCAATTGAAGAAGGTCTTGACGAGAATCTTAAATACATGGAACAAATGGCACATCAGGCGCAAAACGAAGGAGACAAGCCAGATATTATATTATTTCATGAATTCCCTTTAACTGGTTATTCTTCAGGAACAAGACAAGAAAAATTGCCTTTTACTATTGAAATTCCAGGTCCTGAAACTGCTCGCATTGGCGAATTAGCAAAAGATTGTGATTGCTATATTATTTTTGGCAGTTATGTGCGTGATAAGGATTGGCCTGACCATATACTAAGCATCAATACAGTTATGGGACGTGATGGTAAGGTTGCTAAAACATTCTGGAAATCTAGAAACATAAAGCGCATTTATAAAGACAGAGAGATTACCACTACTACTATTGAAGCTGTTAGAGATGCCTACAGAGAAAAGTATGGTATTGAAGAAGAGTTTCCTGTGCTTAGAACAGAATTTGGAAATATTGCGGTAAGCACCGTACAATTTGATCCTTTTATTTATGCAGCTTTTGCAATGCGAGGTACCGAAATTATGCTTAGAACTGCCACTTTATTTGCTGAAGAAGATGTGGTATTTACCGCTTGGAGTAATGATTTTTACTCCGCTATGGCAAATTTCACATTACCAGTTAGCACGGGTTATAATGCTGGAGAATCAGTAATTGTAGGGCCAAATGGAGACATACTTGCTAAACATCCAAGCAAAGAAGATGATGGCATTGTTGAAGCCAAAATACCAATTGCTTCATTTAGAAAAGATAGAACCATACCTAATTACGCTTTAGAAATGACTAAACCTGTTTTTGAACAATACAAACAAGAAATTCCGATAAATCATTTGGATATGGATAAAACTTCTCTACCGAAAACGGGTGTAGAAATGAAATCACTTATGGATAGTATAAGTAGATATAATCCACCTAAAAAAGCAAACTAATCTAAATTTATTTAAACATGTCAGTATTATACAAAAGAATTACACTTTGCGTTGCAGATTTAGAACGATCACTAAAAATTTACAGAGATATTTTAGGGTTTACTGTTAACTATATTCAACTCTCGGAAAAAGACTCATTCTCTTACCCTGTTTTTAATATTCCAAATGAAGCTGATTTGAATTTTGCAACCCTGGATAGCCCTACTCAAGAACGTACTTTTGGTTTAACCGAGGTAAAAGGCGTTGAATTGCCAAAACATAATGGCATTCATATGAGTGCATCGGTTATAAAAGTAGATGATTTAGATGATGTGATTACGAAAATCAAAGCACTTGGTTTACAAACTACTGCTATAAAAACAGACGAAAACGAATATGCAAAATTTATTGAGCAAGCCTTTGTTGATTATGATGGGCACTTAATTGTTCTTTATCAATTAATAGAAAAATAGTATTATGAAAACAATCATTCTTGTTATGGCAACTTCAATAGCTCTTTTGGGGTCATATAAATGTATTGGGCAAACTGTAGACGCTCAAAACGTAAACCGCAATGATCAAATGGAAATTACTCAGCCCAAAGATTTTCCACTAATCTTTCGCAGAACAACACTTATTGTTAGAGATATCGAAAAGTCCCTAGAGCTCTATAAAGACATTATGGGTATGGAAGTTATTTACGACAATAAACTTACCAGGCCTCACAAGGAAGAAGATAGAGATCAAATAGTGCGTTTAATATTCTTAAAAGCTACCAGTAATTTTAATGGTGTTCTTGGTTTAATAGAATATGATTATGATAATACTAACAAAACACTTAAACCTATAAGAAAAGAAGGTTTTACAGCTCAAAACACCATTTTATTATTCAATAGCAATGACCAAGATGCCAGACTAAAAGAGATAAAAAAGTTACCCACAATAGAAATGATAAAAGAACCTAGATTGATAAAGTACCCTTCATACAATGGTGGTGATCCTATAAAGGCCAAAGTAGCTATTTTTTATGACCCAGATGGGTACATAGTTGAGTTTAACAAATTACTAGATAATTTATAATAATAAAATATATGATTTTCAAAACGCTAGACAAACTAGATTCCTATAAAGCCTATGCGTCTATACCTATCAGAATTATATTTTTTCTATATCTCATTCTAGCGATTAAAGCTGAAGTATATTTACCAGCTAATGCTGAAAAGTTTGGGGAAAGTTTAGCCGAAATGGGTATTCCTGCATCTACTTTAATGGGATGCATTGCTTCTTATGGTTTATTCATAGCTCACATATTAATTGTTATTGGTTGGAAAGTCAGGTTTGCAGCTGTAATTGAAGTTATTTACTTTTTGGTAGCTGTATTTGTTTACCATGTTTCAGCAGGTCATGGTATTAGCAAAACTATGCCAGCATCTGTTATGCTAGCAATGAGCATCTTTCTCTTAATTCATGGAGCTGGAAAATCTTCGATAGATGAAGGTATTTAATAGTAACAATCAATACAATGAAATTCAAAACAACATATTTAAAACATTATACTCTTTTGGTTTTTAGCATCTCTTGCATTGCTATAATGAGTAGTCAATCTGAAAAAACAGATATCCTTATTGGAAATTCTGGAAATGATGGAGCGCGAGTTATGATTCAATCTGTAGACGGCAACTATATTCTGGCAGGTTGGCACGATATGCAAGGTATACATTCACATAGTAAAGGTTTAATAGCTTCAGTATCAAACAACGGAAATTTAAACTGGAAAAAAGTTTTAACAACCAATGGGCGAAACCAAGTATCTGCACTGGTACAACAACCCAATGGCAATTTATTAGCCATTATTGAAGAATTTTATATTGAAGATGAACCTGGGCAAGTCATACTTACTCAACTGTCAAGATCAGGAGAAATGCTTCAAAAAACACCAATAGGAGGCACTGGTTCTGATGTAATTGATAAAATTAAGGTAACCATAGATGGAGGCTATATTTTGGCAGGGGAAAGTTCCCTAAAATCCGACAATAAAGATGCCTGGGTTATAAAACTATCAAACACTTTTGAAAAAGAATGGGAATGGCGCAAAGGTACTGCAGGTAGAGACCGACTTACCGATGTAATTGTACTTCCAAATAATGATATAGTAGTATCTGGAAATACAACCGCACCTGGAGCGGACAATTCGCATAAACATCAAATTCCATTGTTGGTGAAATTAAATGCTAAAGGTGAAGAAATTTGGTCTTGTAATTTTAAAATTAGTCATGCAGCTTCAATTCGCGGTATTGCAGCAACCAATTCTGGGGATATTATATTCTCAGGATTTATAAGACAAAATAAAACATTCTATGCCTGGATAGGTAATGTCTCTAATAAAGGTAATTTATCTTGGAGTACATCTTTAAACCTTCCTAAAGCAAGTTATTTTCACGATGTGGTCTCTAAAAAAGACAACATATTTACGGCAGTTGGGGTTTGTTTTGATACTGAAACACAAAACGACGTTCTAATTGTTAACTTCTCAGAAAATGGTTCAAACATTAAGGGATATAACTATCCGAAAGTAGGACAACAAGAAGCTAGAGCTATACTTTACAATGAAGACGCATTAATATTAACTGGAACAAGTGGCCCTTCTCGCAAAGAAAAACAAATGTGGTTTTTAAAAATTCCAAAAATAGAGGAAAGCTGGTTAAACTATAAATTTTTAAAAGATGAAGAATAACTATATATCCTTATGTAAAATCAGTATCCTTTTTTGTTGGAGCATTATTAGCTACGCTCAAACTAACACCCTGAACTATATAGACAAAAGTTACGGCACACAGGGTAAAGATGGTCTTAGAAATGTATTAGTTTTAGAAGATGGTGGCTATTTACTATCTGGATGGATAAACCAAACCTCAAAAAATCATGTAGGCGAAGGATATCTTTTAAATATAGATTCACGAGGTACTAAAAGATGGGAAAAAACCATAAGTACTATAGCAGGCAGAAACCGAATCACAAATATTTTCAAGACTGAAAACAATGGTTTTCTTATTGTAGTAGAGGAATTTCCTGCTGAAAACGACCCTGGACAAGTGGCTTTAATTACAATTGACCAAAAGGGTACTATTTTGAACAAACGCAAATTTGGAAACGCAGGTATTGATATTATTGAAATAATGCGCCCTAGCCCCGATGGAGGTTTTGTATTTGTTGGAGAAAGCGCTTTAAAACCTAACGGAGACCGACAGGCATGGGCGGGGAAACTATCTAATAATCTGGATGTATTATGGCAGCACCATATAGGTAATTCTGGCAAAGACCGTTTTACCGATTGCACCGTACTTCCTGATGGGAGCTTTGTAGCAATTGGATATATTGAAAAGAAACGAAAAAGTAGTGGTTTTTATGACAGCCCTTTAATGATGAAATTTGACACCTCTGGAAATACTATATGGTCTAAAGAACCTAAATTTGAAAATGCAGGTGCTCTACGTGGTATTGCACTCGCCTCAAACCACCAATTAGCCTTAGTAGGATATACCCGAAATATTGACGGTAGCGAATTTGACGCTTGGGTAGGCGTGGCATCAACTGAAGGTGAAATTATCTGGAATAAAACATTAAAAGCACCTGGATTTAATAATCTTATGGCTGTTGAAAAAATGCCTGATGATACTTTTGTAGCTATTGGCTCTGGTAAAAATGGTAAAACCAGTTTTGATGCTTTACTTGTACAGTTTTCAAATACTGGAGACACAATCGCTTCGCAATACATTGAAAAAGAAGGCGCTCAATTTGGTCGTGTAGCGTATTCTATACCTCAAAATAGTATTGTTATTGGTGGTTTTAATTCTAATAATAAAAGTGTAGGAGACCAATTATGGATTTGCACTACAAAGACACCCCTTAATCAAAGTAGTAAAAAATAAGCTTATTCAGTAATTACTTCTCTTAAAGCATTGCCAAATTTCATCATATCCTCCATAGTTCCCATACTAATTCTACACCACTGGTAATAGGGAGCGAAAGGCCGACCAATAGCAACTCCTTTTGCACGCATTTGAGTACGAAGTTGATTAATATCTCTATCTGATTTAAAGAAAACAAAATTTGTATGCGATGGTATATATTGAAGATTTAAACTATCCAGCAAATTATAAACATATTGCTTAGCTTCCATATTTTTACTCAAACTCATTTGATAAAAATCATCATCCTCATAAGAAGCTTTTACTGCCACAATAGCCATCATGTTAGGGCGTGCCATGATATTTTTTCTTATACGAGCTGCAATATCGGGTCTGGCTACCAAATACCCCATCCGTAACCCTGCCATGGCATATACTTTTGAAAAAGATTTAGAAACAATTATATTTTTTCCTTGTTTAACCAATTCTATCATTGAAGGATAGTCTGGCTTAGTAATGTAATCGCAATAAGCTTCATCTACAAAAACAACGGTATTTTTAGAAACCGAATTACAAAAGTCTAGCAATGTATCTTTAGGTATAAGGTCTCCTGTTGGGTTATTAGGGTTACAAACAAAAACTAGAGATGTTCTGCTTGTAATTCTACGTTTCATCTCTTTTAAATCATGACTTAACTCTTTGGTTAATGGCACTTTATTAATAAACGCCCCAAATCGGTTCGCATAAGTCATTAAAAAATCATAAACAGGATCGGCTGTTATAATTTCTCCTCCATTTATACCATACGTTAATCCCGTTGCATTTAGCGCTTCAGAAGAACCAACAGCAATAACAATATGTGCTCTAGAAACCCCTTCTTTTTTAGCAATAAGATGTGCTAAAGCTTCCGTTTCTTCATAGGGGTATCTGCATAACTTATCAAAAGCCTCAACCATTGCCTGTCTTACTTTTTTAGAAGGTCCTAAAGGGTTTTCATTAGCACTCAACCTAACATAATCATATTCGGTTTCCGAAATAATAGCTTCTTTTATTCTATCTTTTGAAATTGGTATCATAACTCAAATTTATTGTTTACTGGTTCAGCAGATTTTTCAGTGGTAATTGGGTGTATTAAAAAAGAGGCACCTAAAGCTATACTTAAGATAATAACCACTACCCAAAAACTCATACTATATGAACCTGTTTGGTCTGAAATTAAACCAGTCATCCAAGCGCCTAAACCTGCTCCAAAACCTTTAAAAGCAGCAATAATTCCTCCTATTTTTCCAGCAGACTTTACGCCAAATGTCGTTATTATTATATAATTAATTATAGTATACAAACCACCCCATCCTAAAGCATATAGAATCAAAGCAGGCCATACTAGTGCTGATACATCTAAAGCAATACATAACGCTCCCAAAGCCATAAAAATCACTTGAATCTTAAACAATCTATGTTCATTTATATATTCGGCAATTGCTCCAGATATAAGTTTAGAACCCAGAATAATCATAAAGAAAATACTCAGGGTATTACCTGCAGAAGCTACTGTAAAATCCTGTTCTCTTAAATACAAAAACAAGTTAGTAATTAACCCCATAATACTATAAAAACAACATGCACCGGCAATACAAATTGCCCAAAAAACACGCGTTTTGATAGCTTTTTTAAGTATTATTTCATTTAGACCTGTATCTTTATCTTTAACCGCTATATTTTTGTTTATTTTCTCCTTAAACTTTACTGGTTTAATAAAAATAATAAGCAGTATGGCTACCATAATAGGTAGTATAGCTTCATACTGGAAGGCTGTTCTCCATCCAAAATTTTCCAATAAAGGCACACCTATTTGTGGTATTATGATACCTCCAGCCGAAGAACCGGCTAAAGCAATTCCTATAGCTATTCCTCTTTTTTCGGTAACACGTTTAGATACCATAATTAAAACCGTAAGAGAACCTGCTCCAGAAAGTGCAATGGCAAACATAAAATGTATTAAATACAAGTGCCATGTAAATTCTATAAATGAATAGAAATACAATAGGGTTGAAATTATAAGCAATCCTATAATAATTAACCGTTTTGCACCATACCTATCTATAAACACTCCTGCAAAAGGCGCACATAAAGCTGCGACTGCTAAATTGATAAAATCTCTGAATTTCAACTCAGATTTTGTCCAGTTTAACTCAGTTAAAATAGCTTCATCAAAAATAGTAATACCAGAGAGTGTTAGCCCATTAGATACTATAAGTAATATAGTCCCTAAAATGGCTATTCCCAGAACTTTTATGAATGATGTTTTTGTCAAAGCTTAATTTATTTATTGATATATCGAATCATATCTTGTTGAACTAGCTAAGTGCAGCTTTAGAAGTAACAGGTTTTATAAAAAAGCTTATCAATAAGGCTATGGAAAGCAAAACTACTACTATCCAAAAACTAGTACTATAATCTCCTGTTTTATCTGAAATAACTCCTGTAAGCCATGCTCCTAAACCTGAGCCTATACCTTCAAAAACAGAAATAATACCTCCTATTTTTCCAGCAGATTTTACACCAAAAGTGGTTATTATGATGTAATTAAGTAAGGTATAAAGTCCACCCCAGCCAATTCCAACAGCTATCAAAGATGGCCAAACTAAAGATTCTGTATTCGTTGCCATTCCTACAGTACCTAATGCCATTATTGCCACCTGTATTTTAAACAATTTATGCTCATTAATTAATTCTGCTACCATACCAGATGTTAACTTAGCTACTAAAATTATAGCGAAGAAAACACTAAACGCATTGGCTGCTCCTTCAACCGAAAAATCAAGTTCTCGCAAATGCAAGAATAGATTACTAATAATGCCCATTATGCTATAAAAACAACAAATTCCAGCAAAACATATGGCCCAAAAAACAGGTAATTTTAATGCTTGCGTAAATTTGATTTCTACTAAGCCCGTTTCTTCATCTTTTTTAACTTCTTTATTAGTTGTCTTTTTGTATTTAATAGGTTTTACTAAAATGGCTAGTAAAATGAGTACTATAACTGGCAATACAGCTTCATATTGAAATGCCGTACGCCAACCTACAGATTCCAATAATGGTTTCCCTATTTGTGGAATAATAATCCCTCCTGCAGAAGTACCAGCTAATGCTATTCCTATGGCGGTTCCCCTTCGTTTTGTAACGCGCTGAGACACCATGATTATGGTCGCCAAGGTTCCTGCACCAGAAACTGCAAAAGCAAATGCAAAATGAATGGCGTACATATGAAACGTCGTTTGAATCAAAGAGTATAGATAATACAGAATGGCAATCATTGCTAAACCAATAATCATCATTTTCTTTGCACCATACCTATCAATTATAGCCCCCACAAAAGGCATTATGAAAGATGCAGAAACTAAGTTAACCAGATCCCGAAACTTTAGTTGAGATTTTGTCCAACCAAATTCATTTAATATGGCTTCATCAAAAATTGTAATACCCGAAAATGTCAATCCGTTAGTCACAATTAAAAGTATGGCCCCTAATATTGCTACTCCTAAAACCTTTATAAATGATTTGTCTTTTTTTGTCAAAATCTTTCTTTTAAATTATACGTTTCTTTAAATTTTCTTGTAAATAATTGGTGTATCATATGGTGTTAAATTCACACCATCTTTTCTTAAAATCTCCATGACCGACAATTGATGACCAGAGAGTGTTTCGGTAAGCTGAAATGTAATTCCCTGCCCTACAACACCAATATGATTCGTGGTAAACTCATCGGTTTCCATAAGTGCATATTCGGCTATTCCAAAAGGTCTTATGGATAATTCATTATAATCTAAAACAAAGGCCTCATTGGCATTTGTGGCATCTTCTAAATTAAACCTTTCGGGTATTTGGACCGATTGTAAAAAGACTTTACGTTTTCCATCGGAACGCAAATAAAACAAAAGTGGTTTTATAGAAGTTTCCTCACCAGGATAGGTATAATAGCTTTCTTCTAAAACATAAATACCTTCGTGTTTTTTTGGCCTATTGAGTACTCTATGGCTAAACAAATCTGTAACATGTTTTGCATAGGGATGTACCTGTTCCCCTGCTTTTTTTTCTGCTTCTATTTGCGCTTTATTATCTAATGTTCCGCAAAGAATATCTGTAAATCGTTTTAATATTTTATCCATTAGTCTTCTTGAAAAATTTCTACATAAAATCCGTTAGGTGTTTCTAAAACACATGCTTTTCCTCTTCCTAAAATATAATCTGACACATCTTGTATTTCTGATATTATTTTGATGTCTTTATTTTTAGCATTTTGCACTACTTTATCTATATCTTGTGTTTGGAAGGTGTACATACCAAGCCCCTGATTAGGCACGCAACTTTGCACGCCTGTATCAATCATATTTCCATCTTTAAAATCTAATAATAAATAATGATTTTGTTGTGCTTCGGGGGCATAAATACCACAAAACCTAAATGGAGTACCTGGATTTACACCTAAAGCTCCATCTGCTGCTGCTTCCCAAACAGAATCAAACAAAACAAAATGTTCTAAGACTTCTGTATAAAAAGCTACCTCAGCATCGCTATCTTTAGCTACAAAGGCTGAATATCCTGGACCTCCATAGCCATCGTTTGGGTCACAAGGCGCTAATTGCTGCTGGTTAACACGCTCTATACCCACACAATGTAAATAATCTGGCCCTTTATAAATGGTTTCTAAGTAATGTCTAAAACTACCATCTGGGTTTTCAATATCTCCTAATTGCATAGGCGCCATGGCATCAATATCATAATCTTGCATTCTTTTGTCCATTTCTTTTGCATTAGATGTTGGAAAACCTAATGAGAAAGATCCTAGCTCATAAGAATTATAACTTTTGTGTATATGCGGTGTTGACGTTTTTAAATGTAAAACCCGTAACTGAATTAAGCTGGGAACCGTTGGGCGATAGAAATGATACATATCATAATCTATGTTTTCAGGAATATTCCATAGCGCACGTTGCTGTGCTTTCTTTTTGTCAGTTAAAGGCACTTTATCAAAGCTCATTTTCATAACCTCTCCATAAAAATGTTTATAACCATTTAAATCTGTTGTACAAAGTGTGGCGGTATGTATATAGCTCGTTAATGCTCCCTTGCCAATTCCTTTTGGTATTTTTAATCTTGTTTTCATTTATTTTCTTTTCTCAATTTTATTACTTCCTTTTCATTCAAAATTCACACAACCTTTATAAAAGTTGATAAACAGCTACTAAATGTCCATCTGGATCAATAAATGATTGCTCTTTATAGCTAATTCTAGAACCTTTAACAACATGTTGTTCGGTATGATTTAACCCTAAATCTTTTATTTTATCCATTATTACTTCAATGTTATCTACCCTAATAAGTACTGTACTCATATAAGGTTCTGATGGTGGTTTAGGTAATTTAACACCCGTAACTTCTTTTAAATTTATAATTCTTTTTTGATTTGTAGAATTTAAAGTGGCTATTTTAATTTTAGCAGTTTTAGGTATGTTGAAAACTGTATAGGCATAAGATGTGCTATCAGATTCTGCCATAGCTGCTACTTCAAAACCTAAAATATCTCTGTAAACTAATAGAGATGTTTCTAAATTTGATACCAAAATAGAACTTCGTTGCAAGTGAACTTCTCTACTTATAGTATCTCCTTCTTCTTGACTGAATGCCATGTTAATCATTAACATAAAAAAGAAGAAAAGAGATATAGTTTTATTTAAACACATTGATTTCATTGTAATTGTATGATTTTATAATTGAGCTAAAGTCTCCTTAATATTTTCAAAGCTTGGTAGTGATTTCCCATCTGTTACTTCTGCGTATCTAATAACTCCTTTGCCATCAATAACAAAAGCAGAACGCATTGAAAACCCTGTCATACCTGCAAAATCGCCATCAAAAAGAACACCATAATCTGAGCTCACTTTTCTATTAAAATCTGAACCTAAAGGGAAATTCAAATTATTTTCTTTAGAAAATTTATCAAGTACAAAGGGGGAATCAACCGAAACACCTATAACCTTGGCATTAAGCGAAGTATAATCATTCTCTTCACCATTTGCCGTACATAATTGTTCTGTACAAACACTTGTAAAAGCTAACGGAAAAAAATGTAGAATTAGGTTATTACCTTTATAAGCACTTAGTGTTATTGGTTGTAAATCTGTACCTACTAATTTAAATTTTGGAGCTTTATCTCCTTTTTGTAATACTGACATTGTACTTATTAGTGTTTATTTTTTTCTGCTTTTCTTTTATCCTCATTTTCTTCTAAGTACTTCTTAAAAACGGTCCAAGAAGTTTCGTTTGGTCTTTTATCTCCTAGTGCTTGTGGCGCTTTATATTTTGGGTAACGTTCATCTAATATGTTTTGAATTCGCTTCCAAATTTGTTCTTTATCTAAAACACTTTTCCCTGTTGCGTTTGCAATTATCCAACCTGGTCTGCTTCCCATTTCCATCCATGGTAACCATTGTGACATACGTTGCCATGAAATGTTAGACTGACTAATATTTTTAATTTTAGAATTGGTTAACTCTTCTGCCTTGTAGTATGTATTAAAGATTTCCATAGCATGATAAGTACCTCCTACATATTTTTGGTAGTCTCCAGCTAAAGGGTTTTTATAAAACAAAGGAATTTCATGGGAGGTTACCCCTATCTCACCATATTTTCTAAAGCTAGCTTTTGCTGTAGAGTTTCCATCTTTATCTTTTTCATAAATTGTACTTCTCATGTTTACGGGGTCATTAGCAACGTGAACTACGTTAACCATCTCTCCTGTCCATGGGTTTTCCCATTCATCAATTATCTCGTTGGTTTTTGGGTCTAGGTACATCATAATTTCACGTCCAACTAAATTAAACCCTTTACCTCTAACTGGGTCTTCTAGACACTCACATTGGCGTATATTAAAACCAATAACATTAAATAAATGACGATCTTTCTCGCCTTGTACACGGCTATAAATTCGTCCTTCCCACATGCTATACATAGGCTTTCCTTCCTCAAGCGTATGACAAGACATTTTTTGTCTCACCTCTAAAGCTTTTTCTCCTTCAAATGTCGCTTCTTGTGAATGCACTCCCATAACAAACACAAGACATAATAGTAGAATGATTTTAGTCTTCATTTTTTATATAATTTAGTTTATTTTCTCTATAAATTCCCATATAACACCGTTGGGACTTACTACTGAAAAGCCTTTAACTTCCCCATAAGGTTCAATAACTAGTCTTTGAAATTTTTTATGAATTTCAGCATCTATTTTAGTAAGTGACTGGTAATAGGCTTCTAATCCTTCAACTTCACAACGGTACAACAATAGTCCTCTGTTAGGTGGGGCTGCCTTTTTTGTGAAATCTTTTCCAGCTACCCCTTCAAATTCACATACTTGAAACATCACATCTCTGGTACCATCTAAAGAGAACATATTCACTTTACAGGTTACATCTTCAATCATATTTATAGGAATGTTAAACATATTTTCTATAGGGGCTTCTTTTTTTACCTGGTATTCGTTTAAAAGCAAAAAACCTAAAGTATTCACATAAAAATCTCTTGCTTCATCAAGATTTCTAACCGTTATGGAAGAGTTGTAAACATGTGATGGAATGTTATAACCCTCTAGCAACTCTAATGGTGGCTGTACTCTATGTGTAAAGGCTATGATAATATCATCATAACCCTTCATTAATATATCATACAACTCAAATGGACCCATTTTTTGAAGAAGCGGATCGCTTAATCCGTGAAAACCTAATTCTCTAATATCATTAAACGTTTGAGCTACTTCTGGTACTCTAAGATTAATATCCATGATACCCCCAATATCCCATGGGTTTTGAGATGATCTTATGTATTCTTGCTCTACATTGTTATATTTAATTAACCTAATAGAGCCTGCTTCATAATTATTAAATCTTATTAGCTTTTCTGAAGCTGTAACATTAGGTTCTAAATCCCAGAAATCTAAAACTGTTCTATCCGTTTCATAGCTACCAATAACATCTAGCCCCCCATAATCGCAAAAGAAATGAGTTACTTTTTCCATATCACCAACACTATATACAACCTCTAATATTGTTTTTAATTTGAACATCATATTAATAATTATAGAGCAAGATACTAAAAATAGTTAACATAATTAACCATTAATAATGTTAATTATTTATTTATATTTATGACATTAAAATTTTCCAAATATGAAAACAGATAAGAATAATATTAGTAGAAGAGCCTTTATTAACACTACTGCCCTTTCACTAGCTGCAATACCTACTTTAAGTAGTTCTTCTATTTTTAACAAAGACACCAATAACATTCCTCCTTTAAAAAAGATTGATAGTGATAAATTTAAAACTTACATACGTTTAATGGGTAGCTTAGAACCTACAACAATTTACAATTGGTTTTCTGGTCATCTTTGGGGTATTGTGCCAAATGAAGCACCAAAACCATTAACCACTTTACAAGGACTTGCTAAAAGTAATTGGCGGGTTGAAGGTGAGCATATTACTAAAGAAAGTTTTGATCTAGGTTTTTTTGGTGATTTAGAAAAAGGCAGTGTATTGAGTTCATGGAAAAACCCATATACCAACGAAATTGTTAAGCCTTTTCATTTTATGTACGGAGGTGGTAGTAAAACCATTTATACTCCAAAAGGCATTAAGTCCGGAGAAAGTCTTAAACCTTATAACACAAATTGGGTGCAATCTGGAGATCAAGTATGGCTAGATGAATACGGATCACATAGTTTTAAAAATCCTATTCAACCAGATGAATGGCCTATTTCTTCTGCTGGTAAACAATTGCATTTTGGCTCTTCCTCAACTTATATAGCCAATGCTAATGAACTCTTTGATGACACATTAGCATCATGCAATCAAAACTTTTTCTGGACTGCAGTCAATTCATGGGAACCTTGGTTACGTATGAGACAAAAAGAAGGGTTTGTTATGTGGCGTGCAACTGGAAGAAAAATTACTAATATTTCTGAAATACCAGATGCCATGAAAACATATGTAGACAACGTACAGCCTAATTATTTTAAAGATGAAACACCTTGGAAAGGAAGACGTAGCACCTATGCCAGTTATAAAAAACTAAGAAAAGGAGAACAATAGACTTTATTATGAACCAGGCCTAAGTTCTTGTTGTAATTTTATATTTCTTTGAGTTTTTAAATCACATTGAACTCGAATCCATCCTGGATTAAAACCAATACGATCGGCTCCAGGGTTTCCCCATGAATAAATTAATGTTTTATTGGTAGCTTTATCTAAAATATAAATTACAAATGTTTCTCTATGCATTCCAAAAGACCATGTATTTCGCATACCCAAGAGCATATTTCGTCCGTCTGGATAACTAAATAAGAACTCTCCTCCCTGATCATAAATATCAATATAATGTTTGGTTATAGTAGGTCTGCCATTGGTATCATTTGGAAAATCTACCATACATGTAAAACACCTTGCTTTTTCTAACATAAAAGGTGTTGACTCTTTTTCTTCTGTATTACTTTCAAGAAAATTAAACGTATTTTCAGTTATTTCGAATTGATAATCTGAATGTTCATTTTCTTTACTTTTACATTGATTATGATCTGTTTTTGCTAAAAAACCATAACCATTTCGTTTTAATATTAAAGGACAACCTTCATATAATTTTTTAGAATCTGGTTTCAAAACACTTATGCTGTCAAAGCTTTTACCCATAGATAGTATTGGCTCTTTAATATTAAAATGATAGACCTTTATCCTCAAACCTTTAATCTCATCATCTGGTATCAATTGATAAATGCATTGCCTAGTAATATTTAACGGGTCATTATCTTGATATTCTTCAGCATATACGGCCCCAACTCCGAAATTTGAATTTTGAAATTGTTTTACTGAAACATGTACACGATTATGTATCTTATTTTGCTTTTTCGTATTCTGAATCTTATCAAAATCTAACTGCTCAACATTATCATATTCGCCCTCCCAAATATGTAGTAAATAATCTAGTTCTCTTTCTGGATATGAAAACTTTCTATTAGCTTGTATACTTGATTTTAAACGTTTTTGTGTTGTTTTAGAGGTGACTCCCATTTCTGGCGAACTAGACAGTGGTTTCTTATTTTTATTACCTTGAGCGTTGCTCACAAAAAAACCCATTAGAAAAAGATGGGTTATTATAATTTTCTTAATGGGTTTCATATTGAGTTTGGTTAGTTTTTATTTTTCAAGCCAATCGCCTATTCCATAAGGATCGGGATGGGGAGCAGATACGTGCTCATGTCTAATTTTCCAATCGTTATTTTCTCTTTTAAATACAAAGGAAGCTCTAAACGTATTAAAAACCTTTTCTCCTTTAACGTCTAAATACAATTCTGTTATACCACTAATCCATCCTATATCTCCAACGATTTCTTCAAAAGGTCCTTCTGTCCATACAATTTTGGTCATAGCAATGGGAGAATTTGTAAAATCTGACCAACCTTTAGAGATTAAGTCAAATCCTTTTGTACTATATCGTGGTCCTTCTAAAACCACATAGGTTTTTTCGTCTTTGCAGTAGCCATTCTTGATTTCTTCAATATCTCTATCTATAATTGCATTAAAAAATTTTGTAATTCTATCGTGAAGTTCTGCCATTACATTTCATTTATATCATTGGCAATATCTTCAATACTTTTATCTGGATTTTCAAGCTCTTCCATTTCTTGCTGTACAATACGAAGTATCCTTGAAATATATTCACTATGCCAAGTTTGACGTTCTTCTTCTATTTCTTTTGAATCTGGTACGTAATTTTCAATTTCTTCTCTTAAAACCAATCCTTTTTTCTCAAGAATGCGTTCAATACTATCCATACGCTCTCGCATCACAGCCAACTCACCTGCTACTGCCATGGTAATGTTTAACACACGTTCTACAGCTGGATCATCATGAAAATAAGGGCGTTTTCCTTTTGATTTGCTAGAGGCCAATTTTATATAATCAATCATAATTGTTTCTTTTTAATTTTTTATAGCTCCAAACACGTTCCAAATTGGCGACCTTCCATGATCTTCAGGTTCTTCTGCATTTTGACTTCCATCGTCTAAATCATTTTCAGCCTTTGCGCCTATTTGCATAAAATCTTCTTCTTTAAATCCAGAAGCTTTCATTAAATCTAATGGCTCTATATCATGCATTTTAGACCAATACGGTTCTGAATTGTTCAAAGCATCCCAATCTCTTATAAATTTTTCAAATAAACTCATATCATCTGTATATTGAGGTTGCTCTATGTGAAGTGTCAATCCGCCAGGTTTAAGTACCCTATATACCTCATTCATTATCTTATAAATAGACTTTCCGCCTGTTTCGTGAAAAAACATGGTAGACTGCACCCAATCAAAAGATTCATCTTCAAATGTAGTTTTTGCTGCATCCATTTGCATGAATTTAACGTTGGTAATTCCTAAATCCATTGCTCTTGCATGTGCATAGCGAAGCATAGGAGCACCCGTATCAATTGCAATGACTTCTGCATCAGGGAAAGCTCTTGCTATTGGTAATACATTATGCCCCATGCCACAGCCTATATCTAATATTCTTTTGGGGTTAAAATTGGGATCATTTTTCCTTACCCAATTTGTAATTGCCTTTCCTCCACCATCGTTATATCTCCCTAAAAGGCCTGCAGTAGTAACAAAAATACCAGAATCATAATTTGCAGCAGGCGTTACATCATCTTCAATGAGTTCTGTATGATAACTCCCTGGCATTAAATGGTTGTCTACGGCTAACAAATATGCTGGTATTTCACAATTTGAATCTAAAACTAAACTGGCTTTGCCTGCATTTAGCGTTCTGGCTTTATCTCTTAGTGCTTCAGCTTGACGCAATACAATGGAGCGCCCTGCCTGCTGACGCATTTCCATAGTACTTCTGCGTAAAGACGACCATATTTGGTAATGAGGGTCTTTAGCTATTTCTTGTCCTAGCTCTTTAGTATCTCTTATTGCTCTACCGTGCTTTTTTTCAAATTTTGGCTCTACTCGTGTTTCATAGGCTATTTTATTGCCTTGAGAAACGTGCGCCAAATGTTTATTTAAATTCGCCAGAAAATTATATCTGGCTCTTTCATCGTGTGTGGTTTCAGGAAGCATTGCATGTTTTGCAATTTTATTCCAAACTGGTGGTATATTCTTAGCCATTTTTATTTTTTTTAATTGATGTAACCTAATACTTTATCTTCTTCAATTAAGCTTTTGTCTCGTTTTGAAGGATCTCCATATCCGCCGCCTCCAGGTAAAGTTAATATTAATTCTTCTCCAGAATGTAATTTATCTAATCCTTTAGGCGGAAAATCTCTTTTAGGAATAATCTCCATAGATCCCATTTGACCATCTTCACCTAGCAATATTCCTTTTGCAGGCGTTTGTGTTTTCTCTGTTAACAACGATATGTTTAATGGATATTCTCCCACATTTTTAAAACTGAAACGTTGCCCTAAACCGCCTCTAAATTCACCTTGTCCTCCTGAATTAGGTACTAGTGATTTTTCGGTAACTAAAACGGCAATATCTGTTTCTAACACTTCAATGGGTACATTGGCAACATTGGTTGGAAAGCTTAATACATGCTCGCCATCCATATTTGGTCTAGCGCCATAGCCTCCATTTAAAAAGAAATACTCTACAAATTCTTTGCCCTTATGTTCACCATTTAGTACGATACACCAACAAGCACTACCGCAATCTGCTTGCACTTGCTTTGGTACTGCTTTGGCTAATGCACCAAAAACCACTGAGTGTAGCATATTCCCAGTAATATTTCTGGCACCTAGTGGCGATGGTTTTTGTGCATTTACTAAACAACCTTTAGGTGCTGTAACTTTTATAGGATAGAAGGATCCGTCGTTATTAGGAACATCTGGACTAAACGTACATTTAATAGGATACGCTGTATACGCATAGGTGTAATTTAGTACCGCATTAATACTTAGAGGATGTGCCCCTGAAGTTCCTGTATAATCGGCATGAATTTCGTCTCCTTTTATATTTACAGTGATTTCAAAATGACACTTATTTCCGCGTCCATCACCGTCTGTATCATATTCATAAGTGTAGCTCCCATCTGGTGCCTCTAATAAGGCTTCTCTCATAGCTTTTTCTGAAGCATTAATTACAGCATCTGCCAAATCTTGAAGGTCTTCTAGATTGTTTTCTTCCATGAGCTTCATTAAGGATTTTATTCCTTGATCATTGGCTGCAATTTGTGCTCTAATGTCTCCTACAGTTTGGTCTGCTGCTCTTACATTGTGTTCTAAAATATTAAACAAGGTATCATTAGGTGTTCCTTCTGAAATTAATTTAGTAGGTGGTACCATAAGTCCTTCTTCATATAAATCTCTTGAACCTGCTCCCCAAAGCACACCGCCCATGTCTGGTGAATGTGCAATGGTGCCGATAAAACCAATTAAGTTTTTCTGGTAAAATATTGGAGAAACAATGCCAATATCTGGTTTATGCCCTGCACACAACCATGGATCATTTGTCATTACCACATCACCATCTTTCCATGTGTTTTCGGGAAAATAATCTTTTAATAAAGCCTTTGTTAACATAGGCAATACACCTAAAAACGAGGGTACAGAAACACTTGATTGTGCAATAGACCTCCCTTTTTTATCCATTAATACCACTGCAAAATCGTTAGATTCTCGTGTTACTGTTGAAAAAGACGTACGCTGAAGTGTTGTTCCTGCTTCGTCTACTATACTTATGAGCCTTGACCATAAAATACTCAAGGCAATTGGATCAAATTTTGTTTGTGTTACTTGCATAATTTAAGTACTACTTAAAATTAGTTAACTAAGTTAACTAATTTTTATTAAAAAAACTGTCTTTCAATACAAAACTTAGCTATTGCAGCATAGATTTTGCTTATTATTAATTTCTATTTAATTTAGTGTTCTTCCTAAAATTCTACCAAAGCTTAACGCTGGAGTTATTGCCATACCACTACAAAATGAACTTCCGCTAGTTGCTCCCAGCCCTAAAAACTCACCTGCTGCGTATAACCCTTCCATTGGTTGGCCTTTGGAATTTAGTATTTGAAGATCTTTATTTACTTTAATTCCTCCAAAAGTTACCAATACAGATGCATGCACCTTTAAAGCATAAAATGGCGCTGCTGTTATGGCATCTTCCAGATATTTTCTACCAAAATCAGGGTCTTTTTTATCCACTACCATTTGATTGTAATCTTTTATAGTTGATTTTAGATTATCAACTGGCAAACCCGTTTTTAAAGCTAAGCTTTCAATGGAATCTGCCATTTTTAAAGCGACATTTTTCTTAGCTTCTTCTCGCATTTGTTCAACCGACCAACCTATCATTAAAGGGTTATGATTCCCATTATTATCTTTAGATACCAGTGCCTTTTCATCAAAAACCACCCAAAAACACCAATCTGGTTGTTTCATGGTTGTTAGTTCTCTTTTTTCGGCATCTATTTCATCTTCATTTATAAATCGCTTTCCGTGAGCATTTACATAAATATCTCGTGGTTGACGATATATAGATGTTAAAACCATAGCCCAAGCTTTATTGAAATCTACACGGCCACTGCCTTCTTCCTGTTCAATTCCACCCAGGCTTGGTAAATGATATTTTCCAAACCTAAATTGTCCACCTTGGTTTTCAACAATCCTATGACCCTCTGCTGTAGCAGTTGGATAACAACTACTTACTAAAGGTATATCTCCATGTTTTTCTTTAAAATAAGCCGGATTGCTACCATAACCTCCTGTTGTAATGACTATGTTGTTTCCTAAATACTGTTTTTCTCCTTCAGGAGTATCACAGACAACCGTATCAAAACGATTTACTGATTTCCCTAGACCTTTAAATTTATTATTAAAATGAATATCTATATGTCCACTATACACATATTTTTCCCAAACTGGTAACATCACTTTATATATACTTAAAGCTTTCTCTGGTCCATAAATAGTTCTAGGTGTTTCATAAGCTACATGCCCGTATATAATTCTTGGACATTCAGGCGCCCATTCCATACCTAATTCATCTAGCCATTCAATGGTTTTTGGTGCTTCAAAAACAGCTCTTTCTGTAAGGTCTAAATCTCCAGATTTATTATTGATTTTATAAATCTCTTCCAAGTGTTTTTCTGGTGAATCTTCAATACCTTTTTCCTTTTGTAATCTAACACCTCCTGCACTCATATGGCCTCCTGACCAATGCAAAGCACCACCAACATAGTCTACCTTCTCAACGACCCCTACTTTAAGGCCTCGCTCTGCTGCTGTTATAGCACATGTCATACCTGAGGTTCCTGCTCCTATTATTAATATATCGTACTGCATTATTGGTCTAAATCGATTATTATATTTTTGTCTTTATCTACCTGAACAGTACTATTAATTCCAATTACAGTAGTACTTTCGGTTTCTTCTATAATAGCTGGTCCATCAAATTTTTCATTTGGTTTTAAAGCATAACGATCATATACTGGACAATCTAAATAGCCTGTTTCTTCAAAATACACCTTACGCTTTCCTTTGTAGGCATCAGCATCTGAAGCGGCTGTAGAAAACTGTTTTACGTTCATTTCTGGTATTGGTCCTTGTACAACAACACGCCATGTTACCATTTCTAAAGCCATACCTTCAATGGAACGATTGTATCTAAACTCATACTCCTTTTTAAAACGTCTTTCTATTTCTGAAATATTATCTACTCCTAATTTACCTTCTGGTAATTCTATGGTTATTTCATGACCTTGACCCGCATACCTCATTTCAACTATACGCTCTACAATAGCATCTTTTTTATCTATTCTAGATTGTTTTAAGAATTGATACCCATCTTCTTCCATATTTGGCAAGAACGTGTTCACCTCATTCCAATCTAAGCTGTCTAATTCTCCAATAAATGAGTGTATTTTTTCACTAGCTACAGGAGATACTAAAAACCCTAATGCTGATGTTACCCCTGCTCCAACAGGAACAATCAGTCGTCTCACATTTAACAGTTTAGCAACGCCAAAGGCATGTACTGGTCCTGCGCCGCCAAAACCTACCATGTTGAAATGACGAGGATCCATACCTTTTTCTAATACATGAACTCTAGCGGCATTCGCCATATTTTCGTTCACTATTTTATGGATGCCCATGGCAGCATCTTCAATAGATATACCTAATGGTTTTGCTAACTTTATTTCTATGGCTTTCCTTGCAGCTTCTACACTTAATCGCATGTCGCCTCCTAAAAAATAATCGGCATTTAAATAACCAAGCACTAAATCTGCATCGGTAACTGTTGGATCTTCTCCCCCTCTGTTATAACACACTGGTCCTGGGGTTGATGACGCAGAATCTGGTCCTACCGTTAACAAACCAATATTATTTACACGAGCAATACTTCCGCCTCCTGCTCCAATTTCTATGAGATCTATTACTGGAATACGTACTGGTAGTCCGCTTCCTTTTTTAAATCTTTTTACACGCCCTGCTTCAAAATGATTGGTGATTTCAGGCTTTCCTTCATATATCACACAAGCCTTGGCCGTGGTTCCTCCCATATCAAAACACAACAGGTTTTCTTCTTCTAAATGTGTTCCGAAGAATACCCCTGCCATAGCACCACCTGCTGGTCCTGACTCTAGCAAATGTATAGGCGATTTACGTGCGCCATCAATAGTGGTTAATTTACCACTAGAAATCATAATATTGATGTTGCCTTCAAATCCTGAGACTCTCAATTGTGTTTCAAAATCTTTAAGATACTTATCTGTTATGGGCTGCACATAGGCATTCATAGCTGTAGCTGAACTACGTTCATACTCTCTAATTTCTGGCATAATTTCAGAAGACAGGCTATAATAAATATCTGGTACGTTTTCAGAAAGGAAATCTCCTAAGGCCTTTTCATGAGATGTATTAGCAAATGAGTTTAGCAAGCAAACACCTACCGCTTCAATGCCATTATCTTTTAAAGTTTTAGCCAGATCTTTTAAAGCCTCTTTATTCATAGGCTCTAATATATTACCATGCGTATCGACACGTTCTGCCACTCCCATTCTAAGGTTTCTAGGCACTAATGGCTTTGGCATGGTTAAAAAGATATCATAAATATCATATCTCATTTCACGACCAATCTCTAAAACATCTTCAAACCCTTTGGTTGTAATGAAAGCTGTTTTAGCGCCTTTGCGCTCAATCACTGCATTTGTTACCAGCGTAGTACCATGTACAATACCACTCATATTTTTTACTTGAAAACCATATTTGGTTTCAATTTCCTTCACGCCATTAAAAATACCCACCGTAGGGTCTGGGTATGTTGTTAATGTTTTAGCAAAATATAATTGATTGCTATCATTATCGAACAATACAAAATCTGTAAACGTTCCTCCTATATCTATTCCTAATTTCATGTGCTTATATTCATTTCTTTAAAGGTCACATGTAACATCTATATAACCATTTTCGCTATGTGATTAAACTTTTAATATATGGATGTTTCATATGTTTAAAATTGGCATTGGGTTAAGATCTCCCAATGTTACTAATGATATTCTTCTCCTCCAGAGACATTCATTGCCTCTCCTGTTATATAATCGGCCTGATCTGAAGCTAAAAACACTACTGCTTTAGCTATGTCTTCAACAAGCCCTGTTCTTTTTAATGGATTTTTATCTACAATACTCTGTAAATAATCGTCATAATTCAACCCTAGTTTATCACTAAAAAATTTGTTTTGCCAATGTCCAAGCCCTGTAGTTATATGGTTAGGACATACAGCATTTACTCTTATTTTATCTTTACCAAGTTCAACAGCGTTAGAACGTGTTAAACCAATCATTCCGTGTTTTGAAGCTGTATAAGCTGCGGCATAAGGAAAACCTGATTTGGCGGCTTGACTTGCTACATTTATTATAGCACCTCCATGACCTTGTTCTATCATTGTAGCGACAGCGTGTTTAGAACATAAAAACGCTCCTTTAAGATTTACATTTAAAACGGCATCCCAACTGGCTTCACTAAATTCTGTAAATGGTTCCATGATGTAACCTACACCTGCATTGTTTACCAAAATATCTAATTTTCCAAAGGTTTCTGTTGCTTTTTGAACTAAGTTTTTTACTTGATCTTCAAAACGAATATCGCAGGCAAAGGCTATGGCATTTCCTCCTGCTTTTTTACAATCTTCAACAATAGCTTCCATCTCTCCTGATGTACCAATATGTTCTTTACTAAACTTATCTCCCGATGGTACTCCAATATCTGTAATTACAACATTACAACCTTCTGAAGCAAATCTTAAAGCGATAGCTTCTCCTATTCCTTGGTGTCTTCCAGACCCAGTTATAATAACCGTTTTTCCTTGTAAATTATACATTTTAAGCTATTTGTTCTGAAATTATAAACATTGGGTTATCTGCAAAAGACTGAAATTGTGCTGCTACTTTTTGCATGGTTTCTGATCCCACTTCTTCTCCTAATTTTGCCATATCATTGATTTCTAAAACTTCACAATATTGATAAGGTGAATTGTTTTCTGTCCCCATGATATTTCCCAACTTAAATACTTTAAATGAATCTACAGAAGCCATACTTGATGCTGTAGGCACATCTGTTTCCTTAGCCCATTTTTCATACGCATCTCTCGCATTTTCATCTTTCAAATTAAACAATACTACTAGTGCTGCCATATTATTTTGATTTTATTACTGTCTTGCCTTTAAAAAGGCATTTCCTGATGTTTTTATTAAACCTTGTACAGAATTCATAACAAGAGAAGCGCCTCTTTTTATAAGTGCTTCTGCTTGTTCTGCATTTCCTGCTACGGTACCAAACCATTTTCCTGAATCTAAAATGGTTGTAAAAATTTCGTCTAAAACCTTTTTTACCTCGTCATGCCCAGGACCATCATAATACCCCATAGACATTGCTAAATCTCTTGGTCCTATTATAAATCCATCTACACCTTCAATTTCACATAATTCAGGAAGGTTTTTAACACATTCCATAGTTTCTATTTGTGGTAAAACCAGTGTTTGTTCATTAGCAAACTTCACATATGCTGCCTGACTCATTGGTCCTTGCATATAATCTGCAGCTCTTACAGGTCCTAATCCTCTTTTTCCTAAGGGTGGATACTTTATGGCTTCTACTAACTGTTTTACATCTTCAACATTATCTATAGTAGGCATCATAACCCCCATAATACCAGCATCCATGTATTGAAGAATAAGTTTTGTATCTACACTTCTTATTCTGGCTAAAGGTGTTGTTTTTCTAAGCTCACAAGCTCTTACTAAATTAGTAATATCTGAAGCAGAAATTGCCCCATGCTCTCCATCAATCATATAAAAATCCATTCCTAATAGACCGATGTATTCACAAATAGTAGGATCTATGGTGGGAGATATAACTCCTAAACCAGCTTTTCCTTCCGCTATTCTTTTTTTAAGTTGATTTTCTCTCATCTTATTCTATTCAATAGTTTCTCCTTTGGCTATCTTATCTCTAACATAATTCATTAAGCCCCCTGCTTCTCCAACTTCAGCAACAAATGGTGCTGCTGGTACAGATTGAAACTCGGTTCCTTTGGTGATGTTTTTTATGATTCCTGTATCAGGGTTGTATTCTAATTCATCACCCGTTTCACAACCTTTATCTATATCATCACAAGTTACAAAAGGCAATCCATAATTAATAGCATTTCTAAATTGTAATCTGGCAAAACTTGTAGCAAAAACAGCTTGAATCCCTGCTCCCATTAGACCTGTTATAACATGCTCTATAGATTTTCCTCCGCCAGCAAAATTGTGAGCTGCTACAATAAAAGTATAACCATTGTCTTTAAATGCGTTTTCTTTATTGAATTCTTCTTTTACCCCAGCCATAACCCATTTACTGTTGTCTTTTGGATCTATGGCAGATGTCCAATATTCTTGAATTATAATATCGTAGGCCATAACGTAGTCGTCTGAGACCCAACATGTTCCTCTCATCATTTCTTATTTATTTTTAACTTATTAATTCTTTATAAACTCTATTTGCTGATTCTGCTGCGCCTTCCATACCTCTATTTTCATGCGCTGTATGTTCTCCTGCAAAATGTATATTCCCTGCAGGTTTTATCATATCTAAAAACCAGGAGGCTTGACCTGGAGCAAACTCAATATATGCACCTTTATTGTATTTATATTGTCCCCAATTTTGAACTCCTAAATACTCTATTTTACCTGTAGAAGCTGGTCTTATCTCATTCATTTTTTTTATGGTATACTCTGCTATTTCTTTTTCTGACATCTTATCAAAAAAAGCAGTGCCTTTACCATTTACCCAGCATGCTATTTTCTTCTCTGCTGGCGATGAACTCATGTTCATTATACGCTCTAAAGGTGTATCTGTCCACATACTTATAGGAATGCTATCATCTTCCCAATAATTAGCGCTATGTGATAAATGAATTTGCGTGATATTAGTATATGAAACTTCTTTTATAGCTTTTGCTTGATTGCTATTTAAACTTACATTAAGTTTTATATCTCTAAGCGTGGTAAACGGTAATGTGCTTATTACTTTTTTAGCTCTATAACTTGTTCCATCTGAACAGGTAACCCTTACTTCTGTATCAGAATCATCTATTCTAGTAACCATTTTATTTGTTAAAACTGGTTTCTTTAAAGTTTCAACAATTTTATTAATAAAACTAATTGTGCCGTCTTTAAAATTCAGAGCTCTTTTTGATCCGTTATATTTACCAAAAGCTCTACTATGGTGCGCATTAATAGCAGATGTTTTATAAACATCATTATAATTTAAGCTGATATCTGCTAAAGCAATTTCTTCATCCGATAAACCATTTTGCTTTAAAAACTCACTGTACGGTTCATCAAAACTAGGGTTCTGATACCAACCATCTAGACTTGGTAGATAATCAGATTTTCCAAGGGCCGTAAACTGATGTATATAGGGTTTCACCTCTTCCTTTGGCCAAGGATGTTTAATCTCACCATTTAGATATATGACTGTTGGATCGTTCATGAAACTAGTAATATCAATCATCTCAACACCTGTTTCTTCTATTAATGGCAATAAATTATCATACTTATCACCAATACCTCTGCCTCCAACATCTCTATCAATATCTGTTCTTGTAAACATTCTGCCGCCTAATCTTGAACTCCCCTCTAACAGCATATAATCTTTACCTACTTTTTCTAAAAGATTTGCCAAGAAAAGCCCAGAAATACCGCCTCCTAAAATCAAAAATTCGGTATCTAACTTTGCTGTATTACAACTTAATGGTAATAGACCTGTTGCAATACCTCCAATCGTTGCTTTTTTTATAAAAATCCTACGTTTCAAAGTCTATTAAATTTTATATATCAAATGTTCTTGGATCTGTTATTTCTCCTCGTATTGCCGAAGCAGCAACTACCGATGGGGATGTTAGATAAATCTCCGCTTTTTTGCTTCCCATTCTACCTGTCATATTTCTATTTCCAGCACTTAAAACAATATCTCCATCACCCGCAACACCTGTATGAATACCCGCGCAAGCCGCACAACTAGGCGTATCTACAGCTGCGCCCGCTTCTACAAGTGTTTCTATATAACCTGCTCTTAAAGCTTCTAAATATACTGTTTGACTGGCAGGAACTAATATCATATTCACATCTCTGTGTACTTGTTTTCCTTTCATTATTTCTGCCATAGCAGCAAAATCTTCAAGTCTTCCATTTGTACAAGTTCCAACAAATGCTTTATTAAACTTTTGTCCTATTAATTTTTCTATAGGCTGCGTATCATCTAATTTACCAGGCATAGCGATAGTTGGGCCTAAATCTGAAACATCAATATTATACACCTGATCGTACTCAGCATCTTCATCACTGGTAATCATTTCCCAGGCATCGGAAGTTCTATTTCTTAAATACCTTTCTGTTATTTTATCTGGTGCAACTATACCGTTTTTAGCACCTAAATCTACCGTCATATTACATAAGGTCATTCTACCTGCCATACTCAAACTTTCTATGGCTGGACCAGTAAATTCCAATGCCTTATATAATAGGTGTCCGTTCCAATGCATCATACCCATGATATGTAGACTTAAATCTTTGGCCATTACCCAAGGTTGCCATTTACCCGTAATATTAAATTTCACAGATTGTGGTATCCTAAACCATGCTTTTCCTGTGGCCATAGCTACCGCAGCATCGGTTACTCCTATTGCATTTCCAACGGCACCTACAGCGCCATAGGTATTTGCATGAGAATCTGTACCTATACTTATTGTTCCAGGTAACACGTGCCCTTGCTCAACCATGATTTGATGAGCAATACCTTGCCTTCCAAGATCATAAAAATTAGTAATATCATGCTCTTTTACTACTTCTCGCCACTCATTTAGCATGGTTGCGAACTTCTGATTTGGTGGAGGTACTAGATGATCTGAAACACAAATCACTTTGTTTTTATCAAAAACTTCCTTCTTCCCCAAAGATTTAAACTTATCAAAACAAGTTTTACCAAGGTAGTCCATAGTCATTACAGAATTTATATCTGTCCATACCAGCTCTCCTGGTGCTAAACTATCTCTTCCGCTATTGCGGGCCATAATTTTTTCTGTTATGGTCATTCCCATATTGTAAATTTTTTATTTAAAAATTGTGTCGTCTAAGATATTTATTTTATTTTAGTTAACAATATTAATTATTAATAAAGTTAATCATTTTTTTGAAATAAAAAAGTTTATTTCAAAAAAATAATTTTCTAATACCACATTTACGCATAAAAAGGGAAGAAACTAACTGATAATTAGTACATTTAAATAGCCTTCCTTAAAATCATTTTTACTAACTTAAAATTTAATATTTTGAAAAAACGAAACTTAAAAGAATTTAAATTTGGATGGCCGGTGATACTTTCCTCCACTTTAGGCATTGGATTAGGAATGTCTCCATTGCCATTTTACACGATTGGAGTCTTTGCCATACCATTATCTCAAAAATTTGGTTGGGGTATGGATATAATAATGGGAGGTTTAACCTTTTTTACTATTGCTGCTTTATTCTCTAGCCCTCTTATTGGTTATGTAGCAGATAAAATAGGCGCTAGAAAAACTGCACTATGGTCATTAACCTTATTTGGTTTAACCTTTATTGCTTTTAGTTTTAACAATGGCTCACCTATATTATATTATGCCATATGGGTAACAATGGCATTTGCTGGAGCAGGAACATTACCTATGACTTGGACAAGAGCTATTAATAATTGGTTTAATGAAAATAGAGGTTTAGCTCTTGGGCTTTCTTTATTAGGAACAGGTTTGTTTGGAGCTTTTGCTAAATTATACGCCTATTCATTAATCGAAAATTTTGGATGGCGAATGGCGTACCTAGGTGTTGGCTTATTACCTCTTTTAATTGCTTTACCTGTAGCTTACTTCTTCTTTAGGGATACAGACGACCCAAAGGTTGCAGATAAAGTTGCCAAATTAAAGAAAGAAGTCCCTAATCATTCTAAAGGTAATAAAACGGGCTTAAGTGTTGCTCAAGCTTTAAAAGACTGGAAGTTCTGGCTACTGGCCTTCTCCTTTATATTAATATCATTTGCTATAGGAGGTCCCATTCCTAATTTAGAAAAATTACTAAGCAGTAAAGGTTTTGATATAGGAGATGCTGTTATTCTTGCAAGTTCAATTGGATATGCAGTATTAATAGGACGTTTAATTGGAGGCTATTTATTGGATAGGTTTTGGGCACCAGCTGTTGCATTTATTTTACTAAGTGTTCCAGCTCTTTCTTGTTATCTTTTACAAAGTGCAGATTTAAGTTATACCAATGCCCTAATTGCTGTTATAGTCTTAGGTTTTGGTGCAGGAGTAGAATACGATTTAATGGCTTATTTAGTATCTCGGTATTTTGGAATGAAAAATTACGCTGCCATTTACGGTTTTCTTTATGGCTTTTTTGCGATGGGAGCAGGTTTTGGACCCGTAATTTTTGGTAAGTTTTTTGCAAATACTGGAAGTTATGATACTATTTTAGGATATGCTATGATTGCTTTTTTAGTAGGTTCATTTCCTTTATTATTTTTAGGAAAATATCGGAATTTCGGTGAATAATAGTTAATTGTATTCAAGATGAAAGTATTAATTGTACATGCCCATGAAAACCCTGATTCATTTTGCGCTGCATTATTAAACAAAGCACAAAAATTCTTTTCAGAAAAAGGGCACCATGTAGTAATTTCAGATTTGTATAAAATGAAATTTAATCCTGTTGGAGGGAAACATGATTTTACTCAATTATCAAATACTTCGCACTATAAATATGCTAACGAACAATTGCATGCCACTACAATTGATGGTTTTAGTGATGAGTTAAAGAAAGAGATGAAACACCTTGAAGATATTGATACGTTGATTTTTAATTTTCCGCTCTGGTGGTTTGGCATGCCTGCTATACTTAAAGGCTGGATAGATAGAGTTTTAGCTTATGGTTTTGCCTATGGCGGCCAGTATGAAATGGGGGCAAATGGTAGGTTTTCGGGCAAAAAATCATTTTTGAATGTTACTACTGGTAGCCCTGAGTCTTTGTATCAAGAAAATAATGGACACCATAGAACCATAGATGACATTCTTTTAAATATTAATAAAGGGGTTTTAGAATTGGTTGGCTTTGAAGTTTTACCAAGCCATGTTTCGTTTGGAGTTTCTAGAGTTCCTGAAGAAGAAAGAGAAAAAATGCTAAATAAATACGAAGCATACTTATGTCATTATTTCTAATAAAAAAAGAGGCTTTAAAAAGCCTCTTTTTAAATTCAATCAACACTTATAAAACTAGTTATCAGAACGAGATGTTTGCCCGTTGGTTCTATTTTTAGGTAGATCTACCCAAAATTGAGGATCTATTCCCTCTTTTCCACAGACTTTTCGCTCTTCAATCATAGTTATTCCATTAAAAGTATCCCCTTCAGACCATTTCCATACTCTAATACGGTGGTCGTCATTTCCTATCAAGTCTATTTGTTCAAACAAGATCATTCCTGGCCTATGTTTATATTCCCAAATTAATACAACACTTCTACCCGATTCCCATGCTTTTCCTGAAAGTCTAGGGTTTTCAAAAATAAGTTCTCCTTCTTCATTAAAAGGACAAACCCCAAAGTCTAAACATTCTTTGAAACCGTCGTCCCATGTGTATTCATTTACCTGATGATATTTATTATCTGGCAATAAAACACACGTTAATCTACTCTTCCATTGGTCAACAAGTTTCCCATTTGCATCAATTCTTCTGTAAGTTCCTTCCCAAATACCTTCATGTTTAGGAAATAATTTCAATTCTTTCATTTTAATCTTGTGTTTTTGTTATTTAAAATTTAGTTAATAATATTAATTATTAATAAAGTTAACTATTATAGATTTAATAAACATGACAAATGTCATAGTTTTTTAAATTTATAGGTTCAGTAGGAACCAATCTTCTAAAAGTGATTTTATATATTTTAAAAATTTAGCGGCATCTGCACCATTAATAACTCTATGGTCAAACCCTATGGTTAAAGGCATTATCAACCTTGGTTCAAACTTCTCATTTATCCAAACTGCTTCTTTTTGACTTCCTGCTACTCCTAAAATAGCTACTTGTGGATGATTTACCAAAGGAAATATAGCTGATGTACCAATACCGCCTAAGTTTGATATTGTAAATGTTGCTCCTTGCAATTCTTCAGGACTTATCTTTTTAGTTTTTACTTTCTGTGAAAGCCTTACTAAATCTTGTGAAATTTCTAAAATGCCTTTTTCATTAACGTGTCTAATGGCAGGTACCATTAAACCTCTATCTGAATCTACTGCAACTCCAATATTTATATAATCTTTAAATATAATTTCGTTTGAATTACTATCTAAGCTCGTATTAAAAAGAGGGAACTCTTCAAGTGCTTTCGCCATAACCTTCACCAATATACTTGTTATTGTTAGAGCTCCCCCTTGTTCTTTAATACTATTTTTATGTAATTGTCTTTTAGCTTCTAAAGCTGTAATATCTACTTTTTCTTGTAACCACGCATGTGGAATTTCACTCCATGTAGTGGCCATATTTTTACTGGTTGCTTGAGCAATTCCAGTCATGGTTTCTTTATGAATATTGCCCCACTTACTAAAATCTGGTAATTCTACTTTTGGAGCAGCAACTATTCCAGTTTCTCTACTTTCATTTAACTGCTTCGCATAATTTTTAACATCTTTAACAGCTATTCTACGCTTTCCTTCTGGCAAAGTAACTGCTGAAATATCTATTCCTATTTCGCGTGCTATTTTTCTAGCTAATGGAGTTGCTCTAAACTTGCCTTTACTAGAACTTACATTAGAAATTGATTCTTTTATTTCTTCTTTAATAATTTCTTTAGGTGATTCTGCTACTTCGAGTACTTTATTTGATTCCTTTTTTGAAGGACTAGATTTTACAGCTTCAGCACTATTTGTTTTTATATCTAATATTGGCACTCCAGCTTCAACCTCATCACCAATTTTCACCAAAACACGCATTACTTCTCCAGATACATCTGCAGGTACTTCTACTACTACTTTATCGGTTTCTACCTCCATTAAAGTCTGCTCTTGAGAAATGGTATCGCCTTCTTTTATATGAATTGCTATTACAGTTCCTTTTTCAATGCCTTCACCTAAAGAAGGGAGCTTTAACTGCGTTTCAATAGGTTGGTTAGTATCTGTAATTATTTCTTGTACTGGTTCTTCAATTTCATTTATTACTATTTCTTCTTCCTCCTGATCTGTTTCTCTAACTACATTAGCTGCTTCATTTATGGCCTCTCCAATTAATTGAATTATTGGAGTTCCCTCCTCAATTTCATCACCTATATTCACCAATATATTAGAAATTGTTCCTGCTGCGTCAGCAGGTATTTCTACAACCACTTTATCAGTTTCAACCTCCATGAGCGGCTGCTCGGCTTCTACTAGATCTCCTACTTTCACAGAAATAGCAATCACAGTACCTTTTTCTATGCCTTCTCCCAACGATGGTAACTTAAGTTCAATCATAATTGTATCTTTTACGTTGTTAAAAACGGAGATTAAACTTCCGCAGGATTTACTTTTTTAGTATCGATTTTATGCGCTTTTATAAAGTCTTTTACTTCTTTTAGAGTCACTGATCCATCCTGTTGCAATAACTGTAAAGCACTAAGTGCGATGTATTTTGCACTTATTTCGAAGTAATTTCTAAGATCGTTTCTACCTTCACTAAGTCCATAGCCATCTGTACCAAGCACATGATAATTCCCAGGTATCCATTTAGAAATTCCCATTCCTAATTGTTTTACATAATCTGATGCTGATACAAATACTCCTGTTTCTTTCTCTAATAATGTCTCTAAATAATTTTTAGTTTTTTTATTGCTAGTATTTAACATTCTTTCTCGCTCAACTGCAAGAGCATCTCTTTGGAGTTCGGTATAACTAGTCACACTCCAGATATCTGTGGATATTCCCATATCTTCTAAAAGTGCTTTAGCTTCTATAACTTGCATCATTATTGAGCCACTACCCATTAAATGCGCTTTTCTTCCTTTGGCAATTCTCTTGCTAGATTTTTGGTAACGATACATACCTTTAATAATACCTTCGGTAACACCTTCTGGCATCATAGGCATTGCATAATTTTCATTAGTAACTGTAATGTAGTAGAAAATCTTCTCTTGCTTTTCATACATGCGGTAGATACCATCTTTTACAATGACTGCCAACTCAAACGCAAATGTTGGATCGTAACTCTTCATATTAGGTACTATACTTGATAATACATGTGAATGCCCATCTTGATGTTGTACCCCTTCACCATTTAAAGTTGTTCGTCCTGATGTACCTCCAATTAAAAAGCCTTTAACCATCATATCTCCACAGGCCCAAATCATATCTCCTACTCTTTGAAAACCAAAAATTGAATAGAAAATATAAAACGGAATCATAGGTAAGCTGTGCAGTGAATATGCAGATCCAGCAGCCATAAAGGATGCCAAAGCTCCTGCTTCGCAGATCCCTTCTTGTAGTATTTGACCATCGGTACTTTCTCTGTAATAAGAAACGCTTCCCGTATCTACAGGTTGATACAACTGTCCTTTAGGTTGATAAATACCAGCATGTCTAAAAAGACCGTCCATACCAAAAGTTCTTGCTTCATCTGGAATTATAGGTACTATGTAGTCTTTTATACTTTCATGACGTAATAGCTTAGATATGATACGTACCAGTACCATTGTTGTTGATACTTCTCTATCATCTGTTCCAGCATAAAACTCATCAAACAACGTATCATCTGGTGTAGCAATTGGCTTACTTTTATCTTTCCGCTCAGGTAAATAACCACCCAACGCCTCTCTTTGTTTTCTGAGGTATTGCATTTCTGGACTATTATCTATTGGCTTGAAAAACTTAGCTTTAGCCGCTTCTTCTTCATTTAAAGGAATACCAAATCGCTTTGCCGCTTCAATACGCTCATCTCTATTCAAATTCTTTTTCTGGTGTGTCGTATTTTTACCCTCACCAGAACTTCCCATACCATAGCCCTTAAGGGTTTTCATTAAAATAACACTTGGCTTTCCATTAGGCTTAATGGCTTTTTTAAAAGAAGCGAATATTTTTTTATAATCATGCCCTCCTCTTCTAATAGTTCTTATTTCCTCATCAGATAATGATTGCATTAACTTTTCTAGCTCGGGATTACCTTCTACCCAGTGTTCTCTTACCTTATCTCCTGGAAGCACAGAATACAATTGATAATCTCCGTCTAAAGCACGTTCCATTCTATCAACTAAAATACCATCTTTATCTCGTGCCAAAAGCGCATCCCATTCACTTCCCCAAATAACTTTGGTAACATTCCATCCTGCACCTATAAAACTACGTTCTAACTCTTGGATGATCTTTCCGTTTCCTCTTACAGGCCCATCTAAACGTTGTAAATTACAGTTAACAACTAAAACAAAATTATCCAGCTGCTCTCTTGCGGCTATATTTAAAGTTCCTAAGGTTTCTGGTTCATCCATTTCTCCATCGCCTACAAAGGCCCATACCATACCGCCCTTTTTAGGTTTTAAACCTCTATTTTCTAAATACTTCTGAAATCTAGCTTGATAAATGGCACTTACACCAATTAATCCCATAGAAGCTGATGGTATTTCCCAAAAATCAGGCATTCTTCTTGGATGTGGATATGATGGCAACCCGCCTTCTTTTTGAAGTTCTCTTCTAAAGTTTTTTAAATGTTGCTCTGTTAATCTACCTTCTAAAAAAGCTCTTGCATAAATCCCAGGAGCTGCATGGGGCTGAAAAGACACTAAATCACCGCCATAATCTTCAGATCTTTTTCTAAAAATATGGTTCTGCCCAACTTCATACATACTTGCTGCCGATGCATATGTAGCTATATGCCCCCCTAATCCTTCTCCACCATCATAGGCTTGCAGAACCATAGCCATTGCATTCCACCTATTAATATTTTCAATCTTTTTCTCAATAACGGTATCTCCTGGGTAGGCAGGTTGATCTTTAGCATTAATCGTATTGATATATGGTGAATTTAAAGCTTCACCTGCTAACTTTACTCCTTTTCTTTGGGCAAAAGAACGCAACTCATGTATCAAACTTACAGCTTTTTCATCTCCTTGGTCATCAATAAATTCTTCCAAAGAGGTTATCCATTCTTCTAATTCTTGCTGCGAATCTTTAGTTATTTCACTCATAATCATAATAATAAACTTTAATGAATGGTTTAGTTTTTTTCAATTACTTCTTGTTAGGAGTTTCAAATATAAAAAAAATAGTTAACATAATTAATAATTAATATAATTAACTATATATAATTTTATGTTTTTCTTTATACAAAAGAGGAGCTATTCAGTTTTTTTTTATAAAAACTATAAAACGCTAACCATAATGAGTTATAAAAAAAGGCCACTTAAGCAAGGGGATATAGCCTGTAATTAAGACATTTAAGAATTGATTAAATCTATCTTAAATCAGATTTTTTTGAGGTTAGAGATACTAAAGAACAAAAACAGAGAAATTAAATTTTGTTGTTTGTTTAAGAGGAAAACCTCTTGAAGTATAAACAAACATTTTATCTAATTAAATTTATATTATAAATAGTTCTATTTGAAAACCAATAGTTTTTTGGAATTTGTCATTATTCCACAAGATTAAGTCTTTCAAATATGTTACTATAATATTATTGTGAAACGTTTCAACAAACTTGAGTAATCATTAAAACTCATCCAATAAATTTAAACGTTTTTTAACTTAGTTCTGTGACTTTAATATTTTACTTAATAGTGTATTAAATTCAGTAGCCTTTTCAATCATTATAAAGTGACCAGTGTCTTTTATAATATGTATTTTGAAACCCAAAGGTTGATAATATGCTTCGTCTGTTGGTTGCATATGAAACTACATCAACAGCTACCATAGCTCCCATACTTATGACCTATTATATTTAAGCTTTAAATATCTAATGTATTAACAACATCTAAAACATCCGTTGTAAACGATGCAACACTCCAATCCGTTCGGTTAACGCCCGACTTACCATGTCCACCTAAGTCAATGGTTACCACTTTATAATTATCTTTAAAATAAGTTACCTATTCTTTCCAATACGTCTGGTCGCAAGACCAACCATGTATAAAAACAATAGCGGCGTCCCCAGTGCCTTCTACAGTGTAATGTATATCAATGTCTCCAGCTGAAGACTTAACTACCATTTCTTGAGGAGCTTCAAGCATTTCATTATCTACAGATTCTATAGTCTTTACTTTTTCTTTACAACTCATAAAAGTGATTAAAAATGAGAATAAAATAATAATGGAAAGTTGTGATTTCATAACGCTCTATTTTTATTGTTTTACTTATTATATTATTTGCCAGGGCTCAAATCTCCCAAAATTGAGTTACATTATAATATATATGAATTAAGCAATCAAATTAGCAACTTATATATTTCCTTCGCTTTTAAACAATTCAATTAACACAAAAACGTGTTATTTTTACTACAATTATAAATTTCACTTATTATACAATTGTTAATTTATTTGAAACACTCCTTCACTTAACTATTTATAAACAAATGCAATAAATTTAGTTAATTTAATTAATAATTAATTAAATTAACTAAATATTTTATATATTTAGTCACTGAATTTTAAACAATTACACTAAAAAAATACTGTGTAATCATGAAAAAAATAAGGTTGATGATATTCTTAATGCTAGGCGTATTGCTCTTTTCTAAAAGTACTATAGCCCAAGATAACATTACAACCTTTAAAGACTGTAATGAGTGTCCAGAAATGGTAATAATACCTAAAGGGAAAGTAAATATAGGGTCATACAAAGAAGAAATTGGAAGAAAAAAAGGAGAACGAGACAGAGTTTTAGCAACTATAGATAAAGCATTTGCTATGGCGAAAACCGAAGTTACTTTAGCACAATATAGAGTCTTTATGAAAGAAACCAAATACAAATCTAATATCCCTTACTATAAAGGAGAACCTTTGGTTGGTTGTAACTATTTTGATGGTAAAAGCTATGGCTATGTAGCGGTTCACAATTGGCAAAATCCAGGGTATCCACAACGCGAATCAGATCCTGTTGTATGTGTAAGTTATACTGATGCTAAAGCTTATGCAGACTGGTTAAGCTCAAAAACAGGGCGCAATTATAGAGTACCTTCTGCTGTAGAATTCGAATATGCGTCTAGAGCAGGTAGTTCTAGTCCGTGGTACTGGGGAACAGACCCTTCGAAAGCATGCGAATATGCCAATATTGGAGATAAGACTTTTGCCCATAAATTCCCAACTAGAACATCTTTCCCCTGTACAGATGGTTATGTTTTTACCACAAAAGTTGGCAGATTTCAACCCAATAACTTCGGCCTATATGATATGATTGGAAATGCCTGGGAATGGACAGCAGATTGTTTTAAAAAAGATTTAACCAATATACCTGTTGACGGTTCAACATATATAGGAACGGAGGAAGAATGTAAAGCCAGAACACCCAAAGGAGGTAGTTGGATTAGTGGTATAAGCTGGTCTAGAGCTGCAGTTAGATCCAGAGATGGCACTGACTACAAAAGCTTTATGCTAGGTTTTCGAGTAGCTGCAGAAATAACTAATAATTAGTAACTTATTTAAAAGTTTATCATGAAAACAACAAGACGTGATTTTGTAAAAAATATAGTAGGAACAACAGCGGCTATTGGTGTTTTAGGTATCACTGGTTGTGAAACTTCTAAAAAAGACACTAAAGAAACTGCACCACTAGCTCCAAAACAACCTAAAGTACCTGCTAAAGAAAAGTATGACGTTATAGTTGTAGGCGCTGGACTTTCTGGGCTTCAAGCTGCTATTCTATTAGAAGAGGCAGGATTAGATGTTTTAGTTTTAGAAGGCAGGAAACGTTTAGGAGGAAGAGTATATACTTTAGAAAATGTTCCTGGTAAACCTGAAGCAGCTGGAGAATGGATTGGCGGTAATTATGCCCGCATGATTAATATGGTAAACAAATTAGGGCTTGAAATGTTTACTCCAAAAATGAACAATGATAATCGCCCATGGATGTATCACATTAAAGGGGAATTCATTACCGCTAAAGATTGGGCGTCTCACCCACTAAACCCACAAACTGGAGAGTTTAGAGATTTATTACCCAGTAAGTACTTAAGCACTATTTCAAATCATAATAACCCGCTTAAGGGTCAACCATTAGATGCGTGGTTAAAACCAGAATTTCAAAAATACGATATACCTCATGACGAATACCTAAGGTCTCAAGGTGTTACAGAAGAAACAATAAGATTAATGAATGTCACCATCCATTCTGGTGGTATGCATAGAACTTCTGCTTTAAACGAATTAAGAAGATACCATGTAATGGATTTTAATTCTAAGTTAAAATTTCCAGATGGTACTGGTTGGAAAATGATAAGAGGTGGTAATTCTCTTTTACCTAAAGCTATGGCTGAAAGTTTAAACAACGAAGTCCTTTTAAACAAAACTGTTGTTGCTTTTAGAGAAAAAAATAACGTTACAGAAATAAGTTGTGCAGATGGTACTGGATATAAAGCTGACCATGTAATTTGTAGTATTCCTATATCTGTACTAAAAAATGTTACGTTTGAACCTCTTATAAAAGGCATTACTGCAGAAGCTATAGATCATGTTGGATATGGTTTATCTATTCAGGTTCATTTTCAAGTTATGGAACCTTATTGGGAAAAAGACGGTTTGGCTCCTAATATGTGGACAGATGGGGAACTGGAAAGAATAGCCGTTAGAACTAAAAGAAATAAAATAGATCCAGATGCATTGGTTGTTTTTATAAACGGTCCAGAATCATTGAAATTTAGATTAATGACAGATGAGGAAGTATTTAGATATTGCCAAATAAAATTGGCGCAATTGCGGCCTTCAATGAAAGAAGCTTTAGAACCAATTCTCATTCAATCTTGTGAAAGAGATATTCATGGAGCTGGAGATTGGGTGTATTGGCAACCTGGGCAAGTCACCAAATTTGGTAATCATATGCGTTCTAGACATGGTAATATTCATTTTTGTGGAGAACATACTGCCATTATGGAACGAGGAATGGAAGGTGCTTTCGAATCTGGTGAAAGAGCCGCTCTTGAAATTATTTTGGAATCTTAAAATGTAGATTATGTCACGATTAAAAAAAACGACCTTAAGTTTTCTTTTCATTTTCAGCATTTCAACTCTTACAACTTTACTTTATGCTCAAAACAACGACCCAAATGCAAGAGATTTGGTCTTACTAACAAAATGGTTTGAAGGAGCATTTGATAATGATTCACAAATTTGGTTTGAAAATAGAAGAAGTTGGGCAGGAAAAGAAGAAGAAAAACATGAACGTATTCATGCTGTACATAAACGTATTAACGCAAAAGATATTGGTGATTATGTGTTTTATATAGAAGAATTTACTGGAGAAGACTCTACAAATATTACCCGCCAAAGAATTGTATCCTTTAAAAGCAACGCACCAGAAGAAACTATTGAAATGGAATTGTATTTTATACAAGATTCAAAAAAGTACTTAGGAGCATACCAAACACCAGAAATATTTAAAGGTTTTAAAAAAGAAGATCTATTTGGTCTGGATGGATGCAATGTTTTCTTTAAGCGGAAAGGAGAACAATACCATGGTAGCATGAAATATAAAACGTGTCAATTTGGGAAAGATGACCTTAAAAGATACTCAGTTCATGATATGATTATTTCAGAAAATCAATATTGGCGTGTAGATCGAACTTTTCTAGTAAAAGATGATTCCTTTCACAAAGGACATCCTAATAACATTCCTCACAAAATGAGAAAAGCTACTTATTACAGCTGTAACATAGCTTTTCATGAAAAAGCATATTATTTGCCATCAGAAAAAGATAAAAAATTCAATAATATTTTAATACATAATCAAGGGGGATTAAAATGGTTTAAGAACCCAATTGATGGTAAAACCTATGGTATTCAACTACGTGAAAAACAATATCCTTTTTATAAAGAAGGTTCAGATTTTTTTATGATGAGATTTAAAGAAAAAGGACAACTAGCATCAAAAACTATTATACTTTCTGAACCAAACCCTAAAAAAACAGGTTTTCAAATGGGGTGGGCATCATGTGTTTGCGAAAAAACCGAATAAATTAATAATATAAAAATGAAACGATTAACCAAAAATAAGCATGTACCACTTACAAAAATACTTTTATTATTAATTGTGTTTATATATTCATGTGTTAACAAAACTGAAAAAAAAGAAACACCTATATATAAGGAAGCTGTTCTTAATGAGACGGATAAAAAAGAACCTATAAAAAAATTATCAGCAGGTGCAAAACTATTTATTCAGTGTGCTGCCTGTCATAATCTTAAAAAAGGAGAACCTAATAAAGTGGGACCAAATTTAAACGGTATTTTTGGAAGAAAAGCTGGCTCTTATAAAGGGTTTATTTATTCAGATGTTCTAAAAGCTTCAAATATAGTTTGGGATGAAAACCATATACGCAATTGGCTGGAAAAACCATCAGACTATCTACCTGGTACCACAATGGCTTTTATAGGTATAACTAATAAAGAACAACAAGACACTTTAATTAAATATTTAAAGAAAGAAACCAAGTAAGTAATTTTTTTATATCCCACTTTAGAAGAGAATATTTATTAAAAACCTTCTCTTATGTTTTAAATAATCTTTTTTCAAAAAAACATAAACACCTATATAGCAGACCTTCAACTAAGAGATAATTAAAAATATTATCATTTTGTAAGATTTCACTTTGCTTATTATCACTATAACCTATTATTTTTATTTAAAATTTATATTAATGTTGTTTTTCTGAAAAAAAATAGTTAATTTAGTTAACAATTAACATTATTAATCATTATATTTAGACAAATTATTAACCATTAACCAACTTTAAAATACATGTAACTAATTAACAATCAAACAACTAAAACAAATAACTAACACTGTAAAACAGATTTTAAAACTTAAAAACATGAAAAAAATATTAAATTTTGTCTGCTTAATCAGTTTACTTTTCAGCTTAACTAGTGTTTATTCACAAAATGTCGCAGGGAAAGTAACAGATGGTTTCAGCGCTCCATTAGCAGGAGTAAACGTTACTGTAAGAGGAACAAATACGGGAGCTATTACAGATTTTAATGGGACCTATAGTATTGCAGCTAAACAGGGAGATGTCTTACAATTTTCTTATGTTGGCTATTCAACTAAGCAGATAACTGTGACAGGGACAACATTAAATGTTGTATTAGAAATTGATCTAAGTAAACTTGACGAAGTAATTATATCTTCTTCTAGAAAACCTGTTAGAAAATTACAGGCCACTACAGCTATTAATAGCATTAGTACTGCTGAAATGAACCTTATAAAACCAGAATCTTTTACTGAGGCTATTGAAAATACGCCTGGTATTACAGTAGATAATTCTTCTGGTAGAAAAGGAACCTTTAGAATTAGAGGTTTTCCCGGAGGAAATGTATACACTACAACTTTAATAGATGGTTTACCTGCATCTAATACTTCTAATTTATCTGCTGGTACGCAAGAATTCTATGGTATAGATCCTAATGTAGAGCGTATTGAGGTGGTTAGAGGTGCTGCTGCTACATTATTTGGTAGAGCTGCTGCTGCTGGTGCTGTAAATATTATTTCTCGTACAGGTGGAGAAGATCATGGAGGCGAGGTATCTTTCACAAAATATAATAATGTATCTGGAGAAGGACATCAGTATGACGGAGATGTTGATTACAGAGCAGATTTTAATTTTAACGGTCCTGTAAATGATAAATTACGTTACAATATAGGTGGTTATGTTATTAATGATTCTGGTAGAAAAGAACAAGCCAATAAGGATGTAGGTGCACAAGTGCGTGCTAATTTCGATTGGTTAATTTCAGATAATTCTAAAATTCGTTTTTATGCGGGTTATTTAAACAACCAATTCCAGAATGTTACAGATGCCGTTTTTGATCTTTCAACTAATAAAATTGCTGAAGGCTGGAGCACATATAATACTTTCTATAACGATCCAAGTGCTCTAGACAATCCTAGTGCATATGCAGCAGCTGGTGGTCAACCAGTGCTAGACGTTAATGGAAATAGAATTATTAATAATCCAGCAGATAACAGAGAAGAAGTTTCAGGTGGACATATAGGTATTGATGCTACTTTTGATCTAGGAAGCGGTTGGTCTTTCAATCAAAAATTCAAATATCAAGATCTTAATTTTGATGATATTAATGAAATAGGTTTAACTGGATTTTTCACAGCAGAAAGTAACATATTAAGATTTCAATCTGGTGCAAAAGGTCAAGTAAGAGATCTAATCTCTGAAACCAGATTGTCTAAATTAATAGAAGGTGCAAATGTTGAACATAACATTAGTTTTGGTCTTTATATAGGTGATTCAGACCGTGATCGCTTAGGTTTAAATTACTTATATAGATCTACTGTTAGCCCAAGACCGAGTTTCTTTGGAGGCTTTTTTGGTCCACCATCTCCTTTATCAAATACGTTTTCTATTTCTGGCACAACATCTAATAGAAAAGAAAAAAGTACAGCACTATTCTTTGGAGATGAAATGGTAATCAATGAAAAATTAAGTATAAATTTAGCATTGCGCTATGATTGGTTAACAGGAACTTTTTCAAACAATCCAGATGAAATACGTACTAGAAACATAGATTATGATCCAGATACAATCATTGAAAATGAAGTTAAATTTAGCGACTTATCTGGTTCTATAGGTACTAATTACCTATTAGGAAAATCTTCAGCTATTTATGCTAATTACTTAAGAGCTTTCTCATTACCTTCGGTTACTAACGTAAATCAAGAAGCGCCAGAAGAAAATGAAGTCATTAATAATTTTGAAATTGGTTATCGAGCTGGCCTTGGTGCTCTAACAGTTGATGCTACATTATTTAGTACAAGAATAAATAATAGAGTAGCTAGTATTTTTGATGCAGACCTAGCAGAATTTATTTTAAGACCTGCAGGATCAAACAAAATTCTAGGTACAGAAATAGCATTAACATATGAACCTAAAGCAATAAAAGGGCTTTTAGTAAGAGCTAGTTATACACGTCAAAACTCTGAATATGTAGACTTTATTGTTCCTTTAAGCACAAATAATTCTGGTGAAATCAATGCAGATTTAAATAATTTATTTGGTTTATCGGCTGTAGAAAACGGAACTGCTATTGATGTTGGAGGACTTCAAGTTCAAGAAACTCCAAAAAACATCTACAATTTCAACATTGGGTATAGAGCCCAAAGATGGGGTGCTGATTTTGGCGGATTTACTTATACAGGTGCTTATGCAGACATTTTCAACCTTTATGACAAACCAGACCTTTCAATCTATAATTTAGGAGGCTATATTATTTTTCCAATGGATGACAATGAATTAAGATTAAGCTTAAGAATTAAAAATATTTTTGATGGTGAAAGTCCACAAGATTTATTTGTATCAAGTGGTGATGATAGTGTATTATTAGAAAAACAAAACAATCCAGATTCTACAGGACGTTTGGCTTGGTCAACATTCCAAAACCCAAAAAGAGTTGTGTTTACTGTAGGTTATAAATTCTAATTAATTTAAATATTGGGTAAAACTAATTTTTAAGTGTTGAAGATAATAGCAGAAGAATTAAGTTTTTCTGCTATTATCTATTCAAACAAACTTTTACTAACTTAAAAGCATAAATCCCTAAAACAATAACTCATGAAAAAAATTTCATCAATCTTTTTACTTCTAGTAACATTTCTAGTCTTTTCATGTAAAGAAAAAGCAGAAAATAGCTCAAACGAATTAGCTGAAGCTTCTAAATCACTAAATCTAGATTTAGATAAACCAGCAGATAATATGACCGCTTTTATAAAAGTAAGAGGGTCTTTAAAAGATGGCGAAGAAATTGTTTTCTATGCCAATGGTAAAATTTATGGTTTTGTTGATGGCGAAAGAGACAAACCTTTAATGGGTTTTGAAATGTATAATATTGGAAAATATATTAAAACAGGAGAAAACCAGTATGATCTGTTAACCAATGAAGTACTATTATACACAGATTTAAAAACAGGTGAAATATTAGAAACATTTGATAATCCATACACTGGCAAAACGGTAGATGTGGTTCATGTTTGGAACTCGCCAGTAAATCAAAAAGCGGTTCTAGAAGGTAAGTATGGTAAATGGGGGATACCGCATCAAAAATTTGGAGACGATCAAATTTGCATGAATGCAGATATATTTTTGAAATATCCATCGCCATTACCAATTAAAGATTTTCCAGAAAATTCACAATCTGATGATTATGAAGCTGCAGAATTATTTCAATTCTTTTTTTCTGAAAAAGCTATAAATGATCCTAATCAAGCTAGTGTACCTTGTACAATTTCTTGGACACGCTTAGGCCCATGGTTACCATGGTTAAAAATGGCACAAAGACCTGGAAACATGGTTTACCAAGGAGCTGGGTATAAACTAATGGAGACAGATTATGATAAAATGCCAAAAGTATTAACAGAATACGTCATGGCTAAACATCCAGAATATAGACATGCACCAACTGAATATTCATCACCAAATGAAACCAGTTGGACCTATTTTAAAAAGATAAGTACAAGAAAATAAGCTTTTTATATAAAAATTACATATCAGAGTTGTTTATTTTGAGTCTTAAAAGAATGGTCCATACTTGTGCCATTCTTTTTTGTTTAGTTTAAAACGTCATTGTATTTAAACAAATACCGGTGTTTAAAATATTGAGCACCTTCTTATTGTAAAAAGTATGAAGATTAAAAATAATTTAAGGTGGTATATTATAGGTACAATTTTTTTGGCCACAACTATTAATTATATTGATCGTCAAGCTTTATCTGTAGCTGCTCCAGTTATTAAAAAAGATCTAGGGCTTTCTAATGAACAATATGGTTGGGTAGTAAGTGCTTTTCTTTTGGCTTATGCTATAACACAATTGGTAGCTGGCATTTTTATAGATAAAAAAGGCACAAAAAAAGGATTCAGTATTGCCGTAATTTGGTGGTCTATTGCCAATATGCTTCATGCTTTTAGTAAAGGCGTATTTAGTCTTGGTGCTTTTAGATTTTTACTTGGTATTGGTGAAGCTGGTAATTATCCTGCTGCTATGAAAGCCATTTCAGAATGGTTTCCAAAAAAAGAAAGAAGTAAGGCTGTTGGCATTTTAAATATGGGACCAGGCATGGGAGCCATCATCGCGCCGCCTCTTATGGCTTGGTTAATACTTTCCTTTGGATGGAAAATAGCTTTTGTTATTACTGGTGCTATTGGTTTTTTATGGCTGTTTTTGTGGCAAAAAATATATGATGTGCCTCAAAGGCATCCTAAAATATCCGAAGAAGAACTAAGCTATATTTCAAAAGAAAAAGAGAATACTATTAAACTAGCTAAAACACCATGGCTAGATTACTTTAAACACAAAGAAGTTTGGGGTGTAGCTTTATCAAGATTTGTTTCAGATAGTGTTTTCTATTTTTTCGTATTCTGGTTACCCTCATATTTAGCAGACGAAAAAGGCTTTAGTTTAGTTGAAATAGGGCTATTTGCTTGGATTCCTTTTGTACTTTCAGACATAGGAAGTTTTTTAGGAGGTTGGACGGGTACTGCACTCATAAAAAAGGGGCTATCAATAAATGCCTCCAGAAAATGGATTATTTGGATTGGAGCCATACTCGTGCTCCCTATTTTGGGTTGTCTATATATCTCATCCCCTTATTGGGCGATAGGTTTAATTAGTTTTGCACTTTTTGCTACTCAATTTAAACAATCTGCTCTATTTACATTACCCATAGATTTATTTCCAGAAAAAGATGCAGCTTCTGTTTGGGGTATATCTGGTTCAGCAGGTAGCTTTGGAGCCATGTTATTTACGCCCTTTATAGGTTGGTTGGTCGATGAGATTTCCTATGCTCCTGTATTCGTAATTGTATCACTATTACATATAGTTTCTGCCATAATAGTTATGGTTCTTATACCTAGAATTAAATTAATAAAAGCATGATAAAATACACTCTTAAATTGATCTCTTTTTTCATCTGCATTCATTTTATGAATACAACACTTCATGCACAGAAAAAAGAAATAATTCAATCTTCTTTAGAAAAAGATATTGTTGAACTTTTAACATGGTTTCCAGGGGAATATGACAATCACCAACAGGTATATAAAGAAGCTATTAACAATACACCCAAGGAAAAACGGCATAGACAAACACATCATATTTTCTTTCCTGTTGAAATTAAATCTATTCCAGGAAAACTATTATACGCTCAACAGTCTCAGCATTACAATTTAAATGATATCTACAGACAACGTATTTATGCTTTTAATATTGATTTTCAAGAGAGTGCTATTAGACTTACTATTTACACACCTAAAAACTCTGAACAACTCATAAACGCACACCTTACCCCTTCAATCTTCAAAACCTTAAAAAAAGATGATTTCTATTTAAAACCTGGTTGTGATGTCTTTTGGAAAAAAGCAAACAACCAATTTGAAGGCTACCTTAAAAACAATGCGTGTAGTTATTTTTCAAAAAAATTCAATACTCAGGTCTATTTAAACGAAACCTTAATTTTAAGAAAAGATGCACTTTTATTAGATGACACTGCTGTTGATGAAAAAGGAAATTTGGTTTTTGGAGTGAATGATAAAGGCCCTACCATAAATTTAAAGGAAAAAGATTGTGTCCATTAAACGCAACGATATGAAAACAATATTTATAACCTTAGTCTCAATACTTTCTTTACTCAGTTGTAATAGTGCAAAGAAAGATGAGCCTAAAATTACAGCAAAAGAAATCATAGAAAAAGCACATAAAAAAGCTGGTGGCGAGTTTTGGCGCAGACCAAGTAGTTTAACGTTAAAAGGTCATGGTGTATTTTACAGAAATGATTCGGCATTTATTCATGAAAAGCATAATATGTGGCGCGTTTTCGAGCAAACCAAAGAAAATGCTCATATGGCCAATGGCAAGGTGAGAATAGAATCTTTTAAAAATGATCAACCTGTATTTATAGTCTCTTTTGATGGAAAAAACACCTATGACTTAAATGGCAAACAAGAACAATCTAGTGCAGATAAACGCTGGGCTTCTAATTTTGGTTTTGGAGTTATAAGGCATGCCCTAGATGAAGGCTATCAACTTAAATTAATGCCAGATGACACTATTTTTAAAACCCCAGTTCATCATATAAAAGTTATTGACCCTAATAAAGGAGAAACCTTTTTTGGTATTGATAAAGAAGATTACAAAATTTTAAAAGTAGCGTTTCAAACACCAAGAGGATGGCATCATCGTATTTATTCAGATTTTTTTGAAAAGGTAGGGTATAATTGGCTCCAATCTGGTAAAGTAGCACTTTTTTACAATAATAAACTGTCAAACGAAGTTTTCTGGGAAGATTTTGAAGTCAACGAAACATTACCAGACAGCCTATTTATACTCACTAAAAAATAATCTGGCATGAAAAATAAACGCTTGGTATTAGCTGCTCGTCCTACAGGATTACTAATTAAGAATACCGATTTTAAAATGGAAGAAGTAGAGCTCCCAGCCTTAAAAGACGGTGAATTTCTAATTAAAGTCTTGTATTTATCTGTGGCACCCGTAATGAAATTCTACATGATAGATGGTGCTGGGATTGAAGCGCCTTTACAATTTGGAGAAACCATGCGCGGACGTGGTGTAGGTCAGGTAATAGAAAGTAAAAACGCAAATTTTACTGTTGGTGACATTGTGCAGGGAAAATGTGGGTGGCAAGAATATAAAATTTGTGATGGTACACCCTATCATATGATGTATAAGATCACACAAAACAAAGTCCCCTACTCTACAGCTTTGGGTGTTTTAGGAATGACTGGTTTTACATCTTATTTTGGACTCTATCATGTTGGAGAATTAAAAACTGGTGATCATGTGTTGGTATCAGCAGCCACTGGAGGCGTAGGATCTAGTATTGGTAATCTGGCAAAAATAAAAAATGCTAAGGCTGTTGGTTTAGCTAGTACCGATGAAAAATGCAAGCTCCTAACAGAAAAATTAGGATATATAGGAGCCATTAATTACAAAAAAGAAAATGTAAGTGAACGTATAGATCATTTTTTCCCTGATGGTATAAACGTTTTTTTTGATAACGTAGGAGGTGAAATTCTAGATATAGCTTTGAGTAAATTACAGCGCTATTCTAGAGTAGTAATTTGTGGTAGAATATCACAATATGAAAAAACACTACAAAGCCCTCCAGAGTATTCATTAAAAAATTGGTATAAAATAGGTGCCACAAGATCTAAAATGCAAGGGTTTTTTATTTATGATTTTGAAGACCAATTTCATAAGGCAGAAAAAGAAATGACACAGTGGATTTTAGAAGGCAAACTCACCTATCAAGAAGATATTTTAGAAGGGTTAGAACAAATGCCTAACGCTTTAAACCGCCTTTTTGAACGAAAAAACAGAGGTAAACAATTAGTTAAAATAGCAGAACCACTAAATCTATAACAATGAATAAACAATTGGCCATCTCATCATTTTCAAATGATATTAGAAACGCTACAACTTTAATTACTACCCCCATACCCAAAACAGGTTCAAATGAAATATTGGTTAAAAATAAGTATGTTGGTATTAATGCTTTATATGATAGAGAGTTATATAGAGGCAATGTGCCTTATATTAACGTTGTTTTTCCTTATGTATATGGCGTAGAAGCTGTTGGGGAGGTTATAGAAGTAGGTAGTAATATTAAAACCGTTAAGGTAGGTAATGCCGTTTCAACAGTTAAGGTAGGATCCGCTTACCAACAATATCAAGTAATCACAGAAGCTGAATACATAGAAATTCCTGAAGCTACCCCAGAATATCTCACTTTAAACCCTACAGGTGTTTCGGCTTATTTAGCTTTAAAAAATGTAGCTGAGCTAAAATCTGGTGAAACCATTGTAGTTTCTGCAGCAGCAGGTGGGTTAGGACATATCGTTGTACAATTAGCTAAACAAAAAGGTTGTCATGTAGTTGGCATTTGCGGTTCTCCTGAAAAAGAAGCGTTGCTTAAAAGTCTTAATTGTTGTGATCTAATATTAAACCATAAAAAGTTGCATGTAGCTTCCTTTTTAAATAACAATTATGCTTCAAAAATTAATGTGGGGTTTGATTCTGTTGGCAGGCATATGTTTGATGCTTTTTTAAAAAACATGGCGCCTTTAGGACGATTAGTGGTTAGTGGCTTAGCTACTGAGATAAATGAAGGTAAATTTGAAGAAATCACAGCCCCCAGAGTTTATGAAAGTATCTACTGGAAAGGGGCTTCTGTACGATGTTTTATGAATCACTTATACAAAGACCAACACCCTGAAGCCAGAGATTTTTTATTTAATCAATATCAAAAAGGTCTACTTAAAGTAAAAGTAGACCCTATAAAGTTTAACGGTATTGCATCTATTATTGATGCTTCAGAATATTTATTAGCTGGAAAAAGTTGCGGGAAAGTAGTCGTGAAACTTTAAAAACACTACTGTTTTTCTTCAAAATTCGCCATGGTTTCTGGTTTTGCTGTTTGTATCAACATGGCTTTCCTTCTAAAGAATCTTAAAAAACCTGCATCTCCCATTCTTGAGCCATTAATTCCAGATTCTTTAAAGGAATTTTTTTCAGCATCAAAAACTTTATTGGTTAAACTACCATCATTTATACTTACGGCTCCAACCTCCATTTTAGATGCTATTTCAATGGCTTTTTCCTTGTTGGTTGAAAACACAGACGATGATAATCCATAAATACTATCATTAGCTAACTCTAGCGCTTCATCTTCTGTAGAAAAAGCCATGATTGGTATTATTGGTCCAAAAGTTTCTTCAGTCATTACTTTCATACTATGATCTACATGTATTAAAACCGTTGGCCTGCACCACAACCCGCCATCTATAGTTTCAACCTTACCTCCTGTTAAAATTTCAGCTCCTTTAGAAACTGCATCGTCAATTTGTTCTTGTATTTTTATGGCTTGTGCTTCAAAAATTAATGGCCCCATTTGCCCTTCTTCAGGGTTAATAGTCAAAGTGACTTCTTCAGCTTTATCAGTAATTAAATGCACAAAATCATCATAAATAGTTTGATCTACATAAATACGTTCTAAAGATTGGCATGCTTGCCCTGTAGCTCCAACACAGCTTCTCAAAACCGCATCTGTAGCTACTTCTAAATCGGCATCAGCCAAAACAACAGCAGGATCTTTACCTCCTAATTCTAAAAACGCAGGAATAAAACGTTCCGCACAAACTGCACCTATTTTTTTACCTGTAGGCACACTACCAGTAAAGCAAATAGCATCAGCATTTTGTACTACTGCCTTTCCCGCTTCTGCTCCACCACGTACCACTTTTAGAACTTTAGATAATTCAGGCACCTCATTAATGCTCTTTTCAAGTCCATCCATAAAACGTGGCGTTACTTCACTAGGTTTTAATAACACCCCACAACCAGCTAACAATGCAGGCACTGTGTCTATTAATGCTAATAACAAAGGAAAATTCCACGGACTAATAACTCCTACAACATCATAAGGAATCCATTGTTGTTGCACCATAACAGTATTTGCAGACATTGATGGTCGTTCATCTGCTGGAGATAATAGTTGAGGCGCTCTGTAGCACCATGCTTGCAATACCCCTAAAACACCTGCAACCTCAACAGCTGAAATGCTTTTTCGGGCCGTATCAATACTTAATTGTTCGGCTATTTCATTTTGATATTTTTTTAAACTCTCTAACCACTTTTGCACAGTAGCGACCCGTTTTTCTACACCATTTTCATTCCAAGCTTTTTGAGCGTTTCTAATTTCTATAGATTTTGCTACTATAACATCATTCGAGTCAACCAATAAGTTATAATCATATATCCCAGTTCTGGGGTTTCTAATTTTCATAAGCTTTAGTCTTATTTAATTAATATAACTAATTCCAAAGTTATAAAAAAATTAGTTAACTATGTTAATTATTAATAATATTAACTTATTTTTTTGTACTTTTATATTTTAAATTAAAAATTCAGGTAAGCAAATAGATATACATATCTGATTATCAATTTAGAAAAAGATTTTTAAAGATACATTATTTATGAAAGTAATTCTTGAAGAACAAGGTCTTAGAGACGGTTTTCAAACCTTAGAACAAGTCATTTCTACTGAAAAAAAATTAGATTATATAAATCGTTTGGTAGATGCTGGGGTAACACGTTTGCAAATTGCCTCTTTTGTACATCCTAAACTGGTACCTCAAATGGCAGATGCCGAAGAACTCTGCAAACGAGTTACAAAGAAAGAAGGTGTAATTTATAGTGGCTTGGTTTTAAATTTAAAAGGTGTAGAACGTGGTATTGAAGCTAATCTTAATCACTTAGCTTGCTCCATTTCTGCTAGTCATACACATAGTCAAAAAAATGCAAGATTAACTTTAGCAGAGGCTAAAAACACTTTTAAAGCTATGGTAAAGCTTTCTAAAAACCATGGTATTACTGTAAGAGGTGGTATTCAATGTGCCTTTGGTTGCAGATATGAAGGAAAAATAGACGAACAACATGTTCTTGATATGGTAGATCATCATTTAGATACCGGAATAGATGAATTAGCTTTAGCTGATTCAACTGGTATGGGAAATCCAAAAGAGTTAGGAGATTTAATGTTTAAAGTCGTAGAAAAAGCAGGTAACATGCCTGTAATACTGCATTTGCACAATACCGAAAACAAAGGCTATGCTAATTTTTATGCTGCTTTACAAGCGGGTGTTCACATTTTTGACACGGCTTTTGGCGGTTTAGGAGGCTGTCCTTTTATTAAAAGTGCTACAGGTAACATTGCTACAGAAGACACCGCTCATTTTGCAAAACAAATGGGTTACGAAACAGGATTAGACATTAACAAAATAGCTACTATTAGTAAAGAAATGGAAGCAACTTTAGAGCATAAACTCCCTGGACAGTTGTACCAATTAGTTGATAACAATGATATTAAAATGATATAATGGGACAAACAATATCAGAAAAAATAATTTCAAACCACGTTGGTAAAAAAGTATATGCAGGCGAATTAGTTGTGAGCAAAGTAGATGCTGCAATGGCAAGTGATACCACAGCGCCATTAACTATTAAAGCATTTCATGAAATGGGTGGCAAAAAAGTATTTAACCCCAATAAATGTGCTTTTATTATAGATCATGCTGCGCCCTCACCTAATGAACGTATTGCCAATTTACACAAAATGATGCGAGATTTTGCCAAAGAACAAGGCATGCGTTTGTTTGAAATAGGTGAAGGTATTTGCCATCAGGTTATGGTGGAAAATCAATATGTTAAACCAGGTGATATATTTATAGGTGCAGATTCTCACACACCAACATATGGCGCATTAAACGCCTTTGCATGTGGGGTTGGATCTACAGATTTAGCTGCCACCATGATGACTGGAAAAATTTGGTTAAAAGTACCACAAACCATAAAAATAAATTGCACCGGAAAATTGCAAGCTGGAGTTACTGCCAAAGATCTTATTTTGTTCCTAGTAGGCAAAGTAACCGTTTCCGGTGCTACTTATCAAGCTATTGAATTTTGTGGCGAGGCTTTTGAAGGTTTAAGTCTTGCGAGCAGAATGACTATAGCTAATATGTCTTCTGAAATGGGAGCAAAAACAGGTATTGTACATCCTAAAGGATTACAGTTAGATTATGATTTTAATCCTATTGCTCCTGATGAAGACGCTAAATATGTTAAAACTTTCAATTTTGATGTTTCAGGCTTAGAGCCTCAAGTAAGCGCACCAGAATCTCCAGATAATGTTCATAATATTTCTAACTATGAAGGCACTAAAATAAATTATGCCTTTATAGGAACGTGTTGTAATGGCCGTTTAGAGGATTTAGATATAGCTGCTAAAATTCTGAAAGGCAAAAAAATACATCCCGATGTACGTATGATTATTGCCCCCGCATCTCAACGTGTTCTTCTAGATGCCATGAATAGTGGTACTATGAATACCTTAATTGAAGCTGGTGCATCATTAATAACTTCTGGTTGTGGTCCATGTGTAGGTACACATCAAGGCGTTCCCGCAGATGGTGAAGTAGTTATTTCAGCAGCCAACAGAAATTTTAGAGGCCGTATGGGAAACCCCAATTCAAACATTTATTTAGGAGCACCTTCAACAGTGGCAGCCTCAGCCCTTGACGGACATATCACTAACCCTAAAAAATATCTAGTCTAACATGAGCGGAGTACAAACAAATATAAAAGCTAAAGCACATGTGTACGGTGATCATATAGACACAGACCGTATCATACCTGGTAAATACACTAAAACACTAGATTTATCTACATTAGCTAATCATGTGTTAGAAGACCTAGACCCTAATTTTAAGAAAATTGTGCAACAAGGAGATATTCTAGTTGCTGGTATTAATTTTGGTTGTGGTTCATCTAGAGAACAAGCACCATTGGCATTAAAACAAGCAGGTATTTCTGTTATTATAGCAAGAGATTTTGCACGTATCTTTTTTAGAAATGCCATAAACATAGGTATTCCTGTACTTGAAATTACAGACCATAATATTCAAAAAGGAGCAGAACTAGATGTCAACTTAAAAACTGGTATTGTAAAAGATCTTAGTACTGGTATAACTTACAAAGCTACTAAGCTTCCAGATATTATGATAGATATTTTAAATGAAGGAGGCCTCGTCAATTATCTAACTAAACATGGAAATTATTCGCTATAAATTATGAGTAGAATTGAACCAAAAAAACATATAGAACAAGACAAGCTTAATCATTTATTTAAAAATGCTGAAGCGTTTATGGGGTTTTTACCCAATGATGGGCTTATAATGGCTCACAAACCAGATGTGCTTACTACATTTTTTGAATTAGCTAAAGCCATATATGCCGAAGGAAAAATAGACTCTGGATTAAAACGAATGATTGGTTATATATCTAGCGCAGCCAGTGGTTGTTTATATTGTAGCGCACATACCATGTATGGAGCAGGCAAACAAGGTGTATCTAAAGAAAAATTAGAACAACTATGGGAATTTAAAACCTCATCGTTATTTTCTGAAGCCGAAAAAGCAGCCTTGAACTTAGCTTTAAAAGCAAGTGTATTACCCAATGCCTCTAGCGATGAAGATTTTGAGCTCTTAAAAAAATATTTCGACGAGGAAGGCATTGTAGAAATTGTTGGAGTCATTTCAATGTTTGGGTTTTTAAATAGATGGAATTCAACATTAAATACTCAAATCGAGGATGCCCCAAATTCATTTTATCAATCCGTAAACAAAAAGTAAATGAATAACGCACCACTAAAAGATATAAAAGTACTAGAATTTACACATGCTGTAATGGGCCCATGTGCAGGTTTAATGTTAGCAGATATGGGCGCAGAAGTACTACATATTGAACCCATTAATGGAGATAGCACCAGACGTTTAAAAGGGTTTGGTACAGGCTATTTTTGGTTTTACAATAGAAATAAAAAAAGTTTAGCAGTTAACCTAAAATCTAAAGAAGGACTAGAGCTTATCTATAAGCTGGTAAAAGACTATGACGTTGTTGTAGAAAACTTTGGTCCTGGAACCATGGATAGACTAGGTTTGGGATATGAAAAACTTAAAACATACAACAACCAACTTATATATTGTTCCTTAAAAGGATTTTTAAGTGGCCCTTATGAGAAGCGTCACGCCATGGATGAAGTTGTACAAATGATGGGAGGTCTTGCCTATATGACAGGACGCGAAGGAGACCCATTACGTGCAGGTACCTCTGTTATAGATATAACAGGTGGTATGTTTGGTTACATTGGAATATTAATAGCGCTTTTAGAACGAGAAAAAACAGGTGAAGGAGGATTTGTAAAGTCTGCATTATTTGAAACATGTGCCTTTTTAATGGGTCAACATATGGCATATGCTTCTCAGATAGATTATCAAATTCCTCCTATGCCCTCTCGTGTTAGTGCTTGGTCTATATATAAAGTATTTGATACCAAAGACAATGACAAAGTATTTATTGGTATTATAAGTGAAAAACACTGGGAACGTTTATGCGAAGTTTTTGAATGGCGTGATTGGGCAACCGATGCCAGATTAGAAACCAATAATCAAAGAATTGATGAAAGAGATTGGTTTTTACCAGCCTTAGATGAACGAGTTAAGGGTTTTACAAAAAGTGACATCATAGAGCGTTGTGATAAAGGCCATATTCCATTTGCTCCTATAAGTAAACCAGAAGATTTGTTTGAAGACGAACAACTAAACAAAGGTAATAGTTTGATGGAGGTAACTATGAACGATGGTATCTCAACCATGTTACCAAAGTTCCCTTTGGAGTATAAAGGAACACGTGTAGAAAAACGTTTAGATCCTCCTAAAATAGGAGAACATACTAAAGAGATCCTAAAAAGTTTAAATATAGATGATGACACTATTGCTAAAATGGTGGCAGAAGGCATTATAAAAACAGAATAAAATGACCAATTTAAAACTAATTTTATACACATTATTTGTTCTGGTTTCTTTCAACAAAACCAGTGCGCAACAAGAAACAAGCTTAAAAGTACATAAGAATACTATGAAAACAACATTTAAACATATTATTAATGCATCAGAACTTTTTGAATTAGTACATTCAAACCAGGTTATTCTTATAAATGCCGGTGGTGGTCCAAACGGACGGTCCGATTATGAAAAACAGCATTTAAATGACGCTTTTTTTCTTGATTTGGATGAAGACTTATCAGAAATACACGAAGACCCTGCTCATGGAGGAAGACACCCGTTACCGAAAATTGAGGACTTTGCTCAAACTATTTCCAACCTTGGCATGACACCAGATAGTCATGTTGTTGTTTATGATGATAAAGGAGGTGCCAATGCATCTGCTCGTTTATGGTGGATGTTAAAGGCTATTGGTCATGAAAACGTACAGGTTCTAAATGGTGGCATTCAGAAAGCTAAAAATGCTCAGTTTCCTATAAACTCAGATAAGGTGACGCCTAAAGTTGCTCCATTGTACCCCGTAACCACATGGCTACTTCCACTGGTTAATATGGACCACGTAGAAAACGTTTCACAGGACAAAGATTATATGGTTATAGATGTTCGGGCCACACCTCGCTATAACGGAGAATTTGAGCCAATTGATTCAATAGCAGGACATATACCTGGTACCGTAAACGTTCCTTTTTTAGATAATTTAGAAGATAATGGTACATTCAAATCTCCTGAAGCATTAAAAGAAAAGTATACTCAAATATTTAAGAACACCCCTAGAGATAACATCATTTTTCATTGCGGTTCAGGTGTAACTGCTTGTCACTCTCTATTAGCGATAGCCCATGCAGGGTTGGATATTCCTAAACTTTATGTAGGTTCTTGGAGTGAATGGAGTAGAAACAACAAAACCGTAATAACAAAAAACTAAATACTATGAAAGGTTCAATCATTTTAATAACCCTCTTTCTGGTGTCGTGCATGCACGCACCTCAACAAGAAAAGCAACAAGAGCCACTTTATAACTATGACGTAGAAGACCGTTTAGAGGAATTGGGCATAGAACTTAGTACACTTAAAATGCCAAAAGGCATTAAAATTTCGTTTGCTGTTAAAGACGGGAGTACCTTATACCTTTCAGGTAATATTCCTTTTTCTCCCACAGGTGAAAAATATGTTGGGAAACTGGGTCGTGATCTCACCATTGAAGAAGGATACAAAGCTGCTCGTTTGACTGCAATTAATCAATTGTCTGTACTTAAAGCAGAACTTGGAGACCTCAATAAAGTAGAAAAAATAATTAAAGTATTAGGCATGGTTAACGCCGAACCTGATTTTAAAGACCACCCAAAAGTAATAAATGGATTTACAGATTTAATGGTCGAAGTATTTGGAGAACGAGGGATGCATGCCAGGTCTGCAGTTGGTATGAGTTCCATTCCACTAAACGCCGCCTGCGAAATAGAAATGATTGTAAAAATTAGAGAATAAGATATGCAAACAACAAATAAAACAGCTAAAGAACTCTATTTTGAAGTAAAAGCAAATCCTGCCAGAAAACGTTTTGGCTTTGGAAAAAAAGCAGCTTTAGTAAATATCGATATTCAAAAAGCATATACACGCACAGACCTCTTTAAAACAGCTTATGAATCTGATCCAAAACAGCTAGATTATGTAAACGAATTAGCTGCAAAATTTAGAACTCTGGGATGGCCCGTTGTTTGGACCAATGTTGCCTATATGGATACCGCTGCAGATGCAGGTGTATGGGGCACACGAACTGACACACCAGACAGCTTACAAAACATCAAATTTGAATCTGAACGTTCAGAACTTGATGATCGGTTAATTTTAGATAGAAGTACAGATGTATTCTACGAAAAGAAAATGCCTTCACCTTTTTTTGAAACACCCTTACAATCATTACTGGTATGGCATCAAGTAGATACAGTAGTTTTAACAGGAGGCTCAACATCTGGTTGTGTACGTGCTGCTGGTGTAGATTCACTATCTAGAGGTTATAGAACCATCATTCCTGAAGAATGCGTAGCAGATAAGCACGAAAGCTATCACTATGCTAATCTTACAGATTTATCATTAAAATACTGTGATGTTTTAGAAGTAAAAGAAGTTTTTAATTGGCTAAATACTTTAAAGTAGAAAGATGAAAGAAGATCCAGAATATTATGATTATTGGCCCTATGAAAATAGACCAAAAATACAATGGCCCAATGGTGCTAAAATAGCATTTTGGGTAGCGCCTAATATTGAGTTTTACGAATTAAACCCGCCAAATAATCCATATAGAAAACCTTGGCCACAATCTAATCCTGCGTTGCCTGGATATACCAGTAGAGACTGGGGAAATCGTGTTGGTCATGTGAGGCAAATGAATTTATTAGAAAAGTACGGCATTAGAGGTTCTATATCTTTGTCTACTGCTCTTTGCGATCATCATCCTGAAATTATAGAATTATGCAAAGAACGCCATTGGGAATTTTTTAGTCATGGTATTTACAATACCAGATATACCTATGGTATGACCGAAGCCCAAGAGCGAGACATGATTAAAGATTCTATTGAAACCATATATAAGCATACGGGTCAGAAATGTGCTGGTTACTTAGCACCTGCCCTATCGCACTCAGAGAATACTTTAGACTTATTTGCCGAAGTGGGCACTGAATTATTTGGCGATGAAGCTGGCTACTATTCATGTGATTTGTTTCATGATGATCAACCCACTCCTATTCATTTAAAAAGCGGTAAAAAGTTTGTATCTATTCCATATTCTTTAGAAATGAATGATACCATAGCATATCTGGTTCAAAAAACCACCCCTAGAAGATATGGTAAAGAACTCATGGATAATTTTGACCGTTTATATACTGAAGGTGCAGAAAGTGGTACCATTATGTGTATACCTACTCATAATTACCAAGTAAGTAATGCGCACCGTATTAAGGCTTACGAAGAAGCATTAGAATACATTACTGGACACCCAGATGTTTGGGTAACTACAGGTAAAGAAATAGCACAATATTTTATGGATAACTATTACGATACGGTTTTAGCCGATATTGAAACTAAAAATAAAAAATATGGCAACGCTTGATAACGACTACTTAAAATACCCCGAGCGTTCCTATGGAATGGATCATGATCGTTATGACTGGGCTATGCTTCATGATAGAAAACCTATTACATGGCCTAACGGAAAAAAAATAGCGCTTTGGGTAAATGTAAGTTTGCAGTTTTTCCCAATAAACCAACAAGGTATTCCATTTAAAGTACCTGGAGGTATGACAAAACCTTACCCAGACTTACGTCACTATAGTTTAAGAGATTATGGTAATCGTGTGGGGGTGTATCGTTTTTTTAAAGCTTTAGACCAATTCAATATCACACCTACTTTTGCTATCAATACAAGATTAGCTGAACGCTATCCTTATTTATTAGGCACGGTGAAAGAACGTGGAAATGAAATTCTATGTCATGGGTATCATATGGATAAACTACATTATGGCGGACAAGACATTGCTGAAGAACAAGAGTTAGTAAAAAGATCTCTAGATACGCTTAGAGAACTCTCTGATCAAGATATAAAAGGATGGATAAGTCCTGCTAAAAACGAATCTAAAAACACGCCAGATATTTTGGCAGCTAACGGCATCACCTATTTTAGTGATTGGGTAAATGACGATATGCCTTATGAATTTAAAACAAAAAATGGTAATTTAACCGCAATGCCCTTGGCTACAGAATTAGACGATTTTTTTATCATTTTAAATAATTTACATTCAGCCGAAGATTGGGCACATCAAATAGAAGATGCTTTTGAGTTTTTACTAAAAGAAACGGAAACCAGTGGTGGAAGGTTATTAAGTTTAAATATTCATCCTTGGGTTTTAGGGCAACCTCATCGTATTAAATATTTAGAACAAGTATTAGAAAAGCTAAGTAATCATAACGCTGTTTGGCCTGCCTCCGCATCAGACATTTTAGATGTTTGGAAAGCGCAAAAATAAAATAAACATATGATTGAATTCCTATCGTCTTATATTCCAAGTATTTTACAAGTTTTATTGTTTTTGATAATGTTAGGTATGGGAATGACATTAACAATTAAAGATTTTACTAGGGTAAGCGCTACACCCAAGGCCACTTTAACGGGGTTAATTAATCAAATTATTTTGGTACCTCTAATAGCATTTGGTATCGTTTTATTTATGCCCATGCCACCAATGATTGCCATGGGGCTAATGGTCTGTGCCTGCTGTCCTGGTGGTGCTGTTTCTAATTTGTTCTCGTTTTTGGCAAAAGGAGATGTAGCGCTCTCTATAACACTAACAGCTATAAGTAGTATTGTTACTATCTTTACAATTCCTTTAATTATAAATTTTTCTTTAGATGTTATTTTAGGTGAAGCTTCTAAGAGCATTCAATTACCTTTAGGAAAAACCATTTTAAATATTTTTAAGTTAACAGCACTTCCTACAATGTTGGGTATGTTAATTAATTATGAATGGCCTACATTTTCATTAAAAAGTAAACCAGCAATTAAGTGGGTTTCAATATTAGTAATAATTCTTGCGCTTGTATTAATGACCATGAAATTAGAAGAAATTGGCAATAGTTGGTATTTTTTTAAAGCCTCTTTTGTTGGTGTATTACTTTTAAATATTTTCACACTATCTATTGGTTATTGTTCACCTAGAGGTTTGGGTATTTCAAAAAAACAATCTGCAACCATATCTATTGAAACGGGCATGCAAAACAATGTTTTTGGTATGACTTTAGCTATTTCCACAAACCTATTAAACGAACCTAAAATGGCTGCCACCGCTGGAGTTTATGGTATAGTTATGTGTATAATAGCCATAGGCGTTATTCAGCTTTACAAAAGAATTATTACTTCTTAAAACTAGAATCAATTAACATCAAACATTTGATTATCAGTATATTTTTAGATTCAAAAAATGATCAACCATATTAACAATTAACTAAATTAACTAAACTATGATTTTAAAACGTATTTTAACCGCATGGTGTGCTTTAACACTATCTATCAACGGAATGTATTCTCAGAATAATGACTTACAAGCAGATCTTGAAGAAATGATGCAATGGTTTGAAGGCGAATTTGACAATTTTCAACAAACATGGAAAGAAAACGAAGATAATGTAGACCCAGAAATTCGCCATGAGCGCATCCATTCCATTTTTAAAAAAATTGATGCTTCTAAACTTGGCAATAATGTTTTTTATGTGAAACAGTTTCAAAACGGCGATACTATCGATATTTATCGTCAGCGTATCTATAACTTTCACATTAATGACATTGAACAAGCCATTCAGTTAGACATCTATTCATTTTTGACTCCTGAAGATGGTAAAAAATATGCCATGGCTAATCACAACCCTTCTTTACTTAAAGATATATCTGTAGAAAATTTAAGAGCGACAAGTGGATGTGAAGTGTATTGGAAAAAAAATGGTGACCATTTTGTTGGGTATATGAAAGATAGAGCATGTCATTTCACCTCTAGAAGAAGTGGTAAAGAAATTTATATTACAGATACCTTAAAGCTTACACCAGATGAAATATGGATACAAGATGAAGCTGAAGATGCCGATGGGAATTACATTTTTGGAAATAAAGCTGGTATCCCACACAAATTAAAAAAGTGTAGATTTTTTAAAGGGTGGATCGCTATAGAAAAAGCACCTAAAAGTAAAGATTATTATTTTATGAAAAATATAATATTACATGATCAGGGGGAAAAAGTGCAACTTATTGATGACAAAGATGGTACTAAAACCAAATATGCTGTAGAACTTTCTAAAGTAATATATACCTCTGGAATAGAAGTGCTTAAATTAGCCATTTATGAAGAAGGTAAAGAAAAAGCACCTGCTTACGTTTGGGCAAATCCTAATGCCAAACAGATAGGTATTAATATTAGAACGATGTCTTCTGGATTTACGATTATAGAAGCAGAGTAATTAATGTCATCCAGAACGAGGTGTGAGAAGGCATCTCATCTCTCTGAGATATCTCTAAAATTTATCCTGAGCGCAGTCGAAGGACTCATACTTCGTTCTGTTGACATGACAAAACCTATATTTATAATGTCTCAAACTTCCCCATATCGAATAAGAGTTCTCGATACTTCGGCTAAAAAGCCTCAACTCGAACTGACAGATGAAACCTAGTTCATCTTTAATGCATTCCTGCGCCACCATTTACATGCAAACATTGTCCTGTTAAATAAGATGCTTCATTACTAAGTAAAAACATAACTACAGAGCTAATTTGTTCTGGTTTTGCAATTGATTTTAAAGGTACCATTTGTATATAAGCATCTTTATTAAACCTAGTGGTGCCATCTTTTTTATAAATAAAATTAGTATCAACAGCACCAGGAGCAACCGTATTTACTCTAATTTTAGGTGCTAATTCTGCTGCTAATGTCTTACTAAAAGCTACTACGCTGGCTTTTCCTGCTGTATAAGGCCCATAATTTTTCTGGCCAACAAAAGCTAATCCCGAAGACATATTTACTATGGCTGCACTACTTGCTTTATTCAACAAGCCGCTGAACACCTTACAGGAATTAAAACAGCTTTTAAAACTTATATCATAAGTCTCTTTCCAATCATTAATATCCAATTCTAAAATAGGCTTAAACTTCTTAATAGTCCCAGAAAGATTAACCAATCCATGAATTACAGAAGCTTGTTTTTCAATTTTAGCTTTTACCCTATTCATAGCATCTATATCCATAGGGTTTACTTGAAAATAAAAATTATTATCTGCTGTTGGGGTTGTTGAATCTTTCTGAATATCTATACCAAAAACTGTCGCTCCTGCGGGCAATAAACTATTAATTAGTGCAATACCCATTCCGCTATTAGAACCAACAATTATTATATGATATCCTTTTGCTAAATAATTTGATTTTAAAGTCATTATTTCTTTTTAAAATTTGTGTTATCAGAATTAATATAACCGGGTTCTATAAAGGTCCAGCCAGAAACTACTTTTCGTAAATTAATTCCAATACGTTTGGAGTCTGGGTTGGACCAAGTATAACTTATAGATCTGCTATTAATACCTACACGATCTAAAGGCATGTTATAAATGGCTAGTTTCATTATTGCCAACCTTTTCCCAAACAACAATTGGGTTAACTCTGCGGTGTATTGTACACCATCAATATCAATTTCTGCCATTCCACCTTGATCATGAATTTCAAGATTACTTTTTCTATAAGTACTATCTCCATATTGCTCTAAAGGCACTTCTATCCATCCAGAAAATTTTCTGGTTTTAATAAACTTATAAGGTGTTTTGTTCTCAAAATGCTTCAAATTTGAGACATAAATAGTATCTCCAATTTTCTTCACATTTTGTGTTAAATCATTTTCAGTTACAACTATACTTTCCACTAAAGTTTTACCATTCCTACCTTCCCTAATCTCAAGACTATATTCATCAGAATTTGTTTCTTTAATATTGACAGATAAATGCCTGTGGTTTTCTTCAGTTTCAACTCTATGTATATCTGTTTTGGTATTTTCTAACCAATACTGCAAAAAATTGTCATAGTGACCAGAAAATTCAATCTCACTTTTTTCTTCGGAATTCGTTTTCTTATCAGAGTTTTTATTACAACTAATAAACAAACTAGTTGCCATAATTAAGGCTACAAAATATCTCATTACTTTGGTTTTATTTTATGAATAGGAATCTATAAGACAAGATTGTATGATTTCAGCACTTAAACTTGGGTTCCGTTCTACTAATAATTCCCAAGCTTTTATTAAATGTGCACCATCAGAGGTAATTTCTGGTAAATCTTTGGTAACCTTATTATAAGCTATTGGAGTATTCGCTTTAAAAGCGTGTATCTTTTTAGATACCTCATAGTTTTTACGTTCAGCCGCTTCCTCTGTAATACAATCTGTAAGTAATTGCATGCGTTCATCTGGTGTTCCATTAATAAATAGTGTCTTCACATTTGAGGGTAAATCAAAAGCCAATAAATTATTAATGTGCTCTTTAATAATACTTCCGTTCCATCTAAAAATGGTAGTTGGTACTTTTAGTGCTTGAACATATTTGGCTCTTTCATGCTTAAAGGCCAACCTATAAGCCATATGGTAATTGCCTCCAGCTCTTAAAAAATCTAAAACTATACCATTTAATACAGGAGGAGGCAGTTGCGGCCTTCGTAAAGCATATTTTTCTTCTTTAAAACACCATGGAAAATATTGAAACATCTGGTTCACCATTTTCCAAACTTGTGGTAAATGACTTCCATTCTTTTTCGGTGTAAAATCTGGAAAGTATTGACCTAAAATAGCCTCGCAAAAATCATCATCAAAATGAGCAGCGTTATCAAGAAATAAACTTGCTACATTTTTTGGATACTCTAAAGCATACCTTATAGACAATTGAGCCCCAGTTGCAGATCCATAAATTGATGGGGTTTTTATATTCATTGCTTTAAAACAACGATACAAAAAATCGGTATAATCACTTAATTGACTAGGTTCAGAACTTAAGGGACTAGATTTACCATAGCCAGGCGTATCAATAACAAAAACAGTATAAAAATCTGCTAATCTTTCTGCCAATGGCAACAAGATTTCTGATGTATGTGGTGAGGGATGAAACAGCACCAAAGCAGGACCATTTCCTAACATATGAAAATGCAGCTTTTTAGAATCTACAATGACGTATTTACTAGTTTTCACAAAAATAGTGGTATTAAATTTTAGTTAATATAATTAATTATTAATAAAATTAACTATTTTTTATTAAATTTATAAACTATTTATATATAATTTTAATGAAAGTATGATGGTTAACACAAAAATAGTACTAACCGAGAGGCCTAAAGGAGCTGTTCAAGATAGTAATTTTAGAGTAGAAGAAGAAAAAATAGAAGCATTAAATGATGGACAATTTTTAGTAGCAATTGAAGCCATTTCAATAGATCCTGCAATGCGTGGTTGGATGAATGAAGGCACGACCTATATAAAAGGTGTAGAAATTGACACGGTAATGCGATCATTTTCGGCAGGAAAAGTTATTGAATCTAAACATGATAATTTTAAGGTTGGAGACCATGTTGAAGGCTTACTAGGCGTACAAACGCATTGTACTACATATGGTAAAGGCATAAGAAAAATTGACGTTTCTACAAGTAAAGCATCTCATCATTTAGGGGTGTTAGGAATGCCAGGAATGACAGCTTATTTTGGTCTCCTAAAAAGAGGGGAACCAAAAGCGGGAGACATTGTCTATATCTCTGGTGCTGCAGGAATTGTAGGTTCCACCGTTGGTCAAATAGCTAAATTAAAAGGCTGCACCGTTATTGGTTCCGCTGGTAGTGATTCTAAATGTAAATTTCTAACAGAATCTTGTGGTTTTGATTATGCCATTAATTATAAAACCGAAGATATTGATGCTAAACTTAAAGCATATGCTCCAAATGGTATTCATATATATTATGATAATGTTGGAGGTGAAACGTTAGATATCGCTTTAATGAATTTAGCAAGAGGAGCCCGTGTAGTTATTTGTGGCGCCATATCTCAATACAACGACATGGCAAATATTACAGGCCCTAAAAATTACATGAAAATTGTCTCTGCAAGAGGTAAAATGAACGGTATTATTGTATTTGATTTTGTGGAACAGTGGCCAGCAGCAGCAAAAGAAATAGCGCAATGGATTAATGAAGATAAAATATACGTAAAAGAGCATACTGTTAAAGGTATAGAGAACTTCACCTCTGCCTTACAAATGCTCTTCACAGGAGAAAACTTTGGAAAGTTAATCTTAGAAGTTTAAACAAAAAACTCAAATATAGGTGTCATGGACAATAGAAGAGATTGGTTAAAAAAAATTAGTTTAGGAGTTGTAGGTTTTGGACTGGCTCAAACTCAAACTTTTGCTAAAACATTACCTAGTCCATATTTAGATTTAGAGAATACACCTATTCAATTAGGACTTAATGAAAACCCATATGGTCCCTCTCCTATGGCAAGAATAGAAATGGCAAAGTATATCAATATGAATAGATATGATAGACATGTGATTTCTAATTTAGCTTCCAAATTAGCGCAGCAAAACAATGTAAGCACAAAAAACATTCTAATAACTGCAGGGTCTACAGAAATTCTAGATTTAGGCGTAAAACTGGCTGCTTTACAAAAAGGCAATTTTGTTACCGCAGAACCCACCTTTAACTATTGGAGGTTTATGGCGCAAAAATTAGGATTAACTAAAATTTCTGTTCCACTAACTACTGAGAAAAAACATAATTTAGGCGCTATGCTAAATGCCATAACTCCAGAAACAAGGCTAGTATATATTTGTAACCCAAATAATCCAACAGGAACTGTTTGTGATCCAGAAGCTTTAAAAGCATTCATTAGCAAAGCTAGCAAAGCCTCTCTGGTACTAGTAGATGAAGCTTATCTTGAATTTACAGACCTAAAATCTGTAATTAGCTACACCATTGAAAATCAAAACGTCATTGTAGCAAAAACCTTTTCTAAAATTTATGGTCTGGCAGGAGCTCGAGTGGGTTATGCCATTGCCAATGAAAAGACTATTAAAAAACTGGGGCAATTATTAACCTGGAACGGTGGCGATATTAGCACAGTTTCAGCAGGTGGTGCACTCGCTTCGTTAAAAGACACAACATTTACAGAAAAGGTAAAAACATTAAACCAAAATGCTAGATCTTATACCATTGGTGAGCTAGAAAAATTAAATATAAAGTACATACCCTCAAATACAAGTTTCATTTATTTTTCACTAGCTAACTATAAATACAACTATTTAGAGCTGTTAAAACAACACCATATTAAAGGCAGTAGAATTTATGAAAAGAATGGACAATGGTCCAGAATATCTGTAGGGACTATGGAAGAAATGAAATTATTTATTAAAGCCTTAAAACATTAAAAATTTTGAATAACCAATTACCAGATACAGGAATAAGCGGACTTTATGAAGTAATGCTAGGAACAGATAATGCAGCGTATGCTAAAAAATATTTTGCAGATTTTGGATTCAAAGAAGTTAAAAAAGCCATTATTTCGGCAGATGAAGTCTCCAAATTATATGGTGTAAATTCAAAACTGACCTCTTACCGATTGCAAAACGGACATACAGATAGCCATGGGTTAGTTCGTATTTTAGAATGGGAACCCCCTTTAGGTGATGGTATTGGTTATGCTCCAGTTGAAACCATAGGTTCTAGAATTGCGGTAATGATGACGCATGATATTTTTCGTTTATATGACATCTATCAAACGGCTAGAGATGTGGGTAAAAAACTCTGGTTGCCTACAGAACCCATAGCCGATGATTTATTCGGATTGAACACTGGTGAAAAAGACTTTTTTAATAGACCAATATTAGTAAGAGAAAATGCAGTGTATGGTGAATTTTTCAATCATATTTTCTTTCAACGCTATGGTTATGAAATACCTGGGTATGGCACTATTGAAAATGATACCAAACTAAAAACAAGCGAGTTTACACATCATGATTTTATTATAAATGCTTCCTCTATGGGAGAAATGGACTATTTAAGCTCTGTTTTGGGGTTACAAGCCGAAGATGCACCTAAATTAGATGGTGATTGGTTAAAAGGCCCTAAACATGTTTTTCAAATGGAACCAGGGTTTAGCCATTGGTATCAAGGATTTGTATCGCCTAATAATATCTGCGGAAAAATGAAATTCTTCATTCCAAACGGAACTAAAACCAATAAATCGGATCAACAACGTGTTGGTGAAAAAGGCATTACGCTACATTCATTCTATACGCCCAAATTAGACTTGGTCTATAAACTAGCTGAAAAACATGAAGGATTAAAAATAACGCCAGTTACAAAAAATGAATTTAATGAAACTTCTTTTATTATAAGAGATACAGCTGGAGTAACATGGCAAATCATAGAAAAAGCACAAACTCCAAAAAATACACCAAAAACAGAACTGAAGTTTAACTTAAAAGAGTAAACAGTGTTTATTATTGTGTTTTAAAATCAATGAATTCAATAATAAGAATTTACTTTTTAACCTAAATAGTTAATATTATTAACTATTTTTGTAGTATCTTTTTACAAATAAAAATTAAATACATTGATTAAACGTTACAAAGCATTAGCATTACAGACAGAGTGTTTCGCAATTAACGCTGTAAAAGACAGAGTGTCTGCTCACACAATGATGAAAGCATCTTTAGGAAAAGTGCTAGCCGAAATACGAGGTTCTAAAGCCTTTATTGGTCCAGGTTTAAAACTCATTGTATTACCAGAATATTTTTTAACCAGCTTTCCGTTTGGAGAGTCTATTGATGAATGGAGAGAAAAAGCATGTATTTCTGTTGACGATCCGTTATTTGATGAAATGAAAGCCTTTTGTATAAAGCAGTCCATCTTTTTATCGGGTAATTTTTATGAGCTGGATGCTAATTTCCCAGAGTTGTATTTTCAAAGTAGTTTTATAATTGATGACCAAGGTGAGCTTATACTTAAATACAGACGTTTAAATTCTATGTTTGCACCAACACCTCATGATGTTTTAGATGATTATATTAAGTATTACGGAGATGATGCGCTTTTCCCTGTGGCTAAAACCAAACTAGGTAATTTAGCCTGTATTGCTTCAGAAGAAATTATGTATCCAGAAATAGCGAGGTGTTTAATGATGCGTGGTGCCGAGGTATTTTTACATGCTTCCTCAGAAGCAGGAAGCCCGCAATTAACCCATAAAGACATTGCTAAACGTGCCAGAGCTATTGAAAACATGAGCTATGTAGTATCTTCAAATTCTGCTGGTATTTCAGGAATAGATTTTCCGTTTGCTTCTACGGATGGGCTTTCTAAAATTGTGAGTTATGAGGGGCATGTATTAGCTGAAGCTGGTACTGGCAGCAGTATGGTAGCCAATAGCTATATAGATATAGAAGCCTTAAGAGATTACCGCTCTAAAGTATCTATGCAAAATTATAATGCCAGACAACGCTTTGAACTTTATGCAAAATCGTATGCAGATTATACACATTACCCTGCCAATAGTTTTAAAGGTGAAAAACCAAATAAAGAATTATTTATAAAAACCCAATTAAACGTTATTAAAAAACTACTAGAATAACTGTATATGTGTTATATTGCAGCGTTATTCTTTAACATAAATGAAAAAGAATTATGATAGAAAAAAGCATTGAAGAATCAATAGTATTAAGCATATTTGATTTATCCAACCAATTGAAAAAAATAGGTGATGAAGTATACCAAAAAGTAGGGCTTACCACCCAACAATGGCTTATTTTATTACACCTATCTTCAAACCCTAATTTGCCATTTTTCAAAAGAGAAAAACATGTTAAATCACTCATGGCAAGCGAATTAGCCGAATCTTTAAACGTATCAAGAGCAAATATTACAAACCTTCTGAGTGTACTTTTAGATAAAAACCTCATAAAACAATACGAGGACGAAAACGACAGAAGAAAAAAGCGTTTAAAGCTTACTAAAAAAGGAATTGATTTAGTCAACAAAACGCAACCTTCTAGATTAGCTGTAATTAACTTTCTTATTGAAGGTTTTAATGAAGACGAAAAAAAGACGTTCTTAAAGTTTTTAGAAACTTGTATGGATAAAATAATTAATGAAGATGAAAAAATTAAGTCTTTCCACAAATTGTTATTGGTGTAATAAGAATACTAAAAATTTAATATATAAATTGAAAGCCTTAACTTAATTGTTAGGGCTTTTATCGTATTAGTACTTTATATTGTAATTCTTTTTTATCTTTCAGCAAATAAAGAAATGTAAACTAATAGAAAAATGCCCGTCATCGTAAATGATTTTATAACTAAAGCAGGCTATTATTCAGATGACGAACAATTACTACTTAAAAAAGAGCTTCGATTTGTAAAATTACGTAAAGGCGATCGATTACTTAGTAAAGATGACATATGCTCATCTCTCTGCTATATAGTTAGCGGTACTATGTATCAGTACAAAATAAATACTGATTTAGAAAAGAACGTTATTGATTTAAACATACCTAATGACTGGATAATCAACAAAGAAAGTTTTACATCTCGTGAACCTTCTGAATTTTACATTGAGGCTTTTGAAGACACAACCCTATACGAACTTACTATTAATTCTATTCACGATTTAATTGCAAAATCGCAAGCATTTCTTCAATTAGGTAAAGCTTTTGGAGAGGTAAGTTCTAGGCTCAATTTTTTTGATAACAATCTTTCTCCAGACGAGAAATATCAGTACATATTAAAGCACAAACCTTATTTAATTCAAAAGTTTCCGCAAAAGCTCATTGCTTCATATTTAAAAATAACCCCAGAAACAATTAGTAGAGTTCGCAATCGTATTTCTAAGGGTTAAGCATTTCTTGATTTCAATCAAGTGCTCATTCTTAAGGTATCATAGATATTTGGAGTTTTAATTTAAAACGAAACATCAAATGGAACATCAATTTTACAAAACAGCAGGTATTTCCCTTATAACTGGGTCACTACTCATTATTGCAACTATGGTAATGCACCCTCATGGTGGCAACCTAGAATACCTTATTAAAATTTCTAATACAATCATTACTACACATGCATTAGCCATCTTATCTATTCCCATAATAACATTTGGTTTTTATGGACTAACCCTTAAACTATTAGACCCCATAAAAATAGCAATATTGGCATTTATAATCTTGCTTTTTAGTTTTGTAGCCGTCATGTTTGCGGCATTAATTAACGGCCTTACGCTTCCCTATTTTCTAAACGAATACGCGGATAATATAGAACAATACAAAGCTGCTATTGACTCTATTGTTCATTATGGTTTTGCTATTAATAAACCTTTAGATTATATTTTTATGACGGGTTGTTGCTTAGCAATACTTATATATTCACTCATTATTGTTCGCTCAAATACGTTTCCTAAATGGATTGGTTATTTTGGCATTCTGTTAATAGCTTTTGCTCTATTCGGTGTATTGACAGGCTTTATTTTTACCAACCTCACTGGTTTTAGAGTGTTTACTTTTAGTCTTGCTGCTTGGATTGGAGTTGCTACTTTTATTCGGACAGATATTTAAGACAGTTATGTTTAAATAAATATCTTAGAAAAATGAAGAAAC
>CANMXP010000024.1 GCA_947501845.1 uncultured Flavobacteriaceae bacterium
TCCGCCAGCATCTGGAGTCCCACCTAAACTGGTGAACAGCTCAGCTGCTGTTACTGTCTCGCCTGCACATATTTGTAGAGTTCCGTTGCTTCCTGCATCTGGAGCGGTTTGCATTGTCAATAAAACCTCATCCGAAGTCACATTCTTACAAACATTTGTAGTACTAGTAATAATAACTCGATACTCCCTTCCTGAATGACCAATTGGTGGAACCGTTAAAGTTAAAGTTGCTGCATCTGTTCCACCATAAATCCCAGCATTTGACAAGTTTGTCCAAGCTCCTGCTCCTATTCTTTCTTGCCATTGATATACTAAATCATCACCCGTATCAACCACTGTAAACGTAGCATTAGTACCTTCACAAATTGAACTTGCACTTGGCTGTGTTGTAATGCCTCCTAACGCTGATGCTGTAGTTACAAATGAATTGGTTGCTTGAGGGCTTCCTGTATTTGTAGGTACGCCATTACTATCAACGCTACCTTCATCATTATCTGCTAAATTATTACTACTTGTTAAATCGGTTGCAACGAAACTTCCTGCTCCTTCAATAGCATCATAACAACCATCACCATCACTGTCTACATCTAAAAAATCAGGCGATCCATCCCCATCTGATTGCGTTAGAGGTAATGGTATACCTCCATTTGTCGGGTCGGCTATATCTGACCAACCATCGCCATCTGTATCAACTAATGCACCTGTTCCTATAAGTCCATCATTATCACCATCTACTCCTCCTGCTTCAATAACATCGTATATCCCATCATTATCACTATCTAAATCTAGAAAATCTGGAATACCGTCATCATCATTATCATATAAATCATTTACACCATCTCCATTAGCATCTGTAAATGCTGGAAAACCAGGTGTAACATCACTACTATCTAAATAATTTTCTATACCGTCTCCATCATCATCACCACTTGGATCAAATGCTGAACCTCCTGCTTCGTCCGTATCTAAAATACCATCACCATCACTATCTAAATCACAAAAATCTTCAACGCCATCGCCATCTCTATCTGGTGTTTCTACTATAGTATAATAGGATATAATCCCTCCCATAGCTCCATCTTGAGCACCATTAGTATTTGTATCCTGCGGTGCTTGATGCACCCCAGCTATACCTCCTTGTAAATCAATAATAATATTTGCTGGTGGTGTCGATAAATTGTGAAGAAATACGCCGCCGCCGCCGCCGCCGCCTGGACCATGTAATACGGTTGTTCCTAAATCCTGACCATCTCCTCCTGAGATGTCAACATTTACAGTTCCTGAATATGATTCTATATCAAAAGCAACAGAGCCTCCAGCTCCACCGCCACCGCCACCGTCTATTCCTGTTCCTGGTGCCGTTGAATCTGCTCCCTGTGCAAAAATAGTGCGATTATTACCTACAATGTGTCTGGCACGTATTACAACTATGCCTCCTCCATTAGTAGCTATCGCAGGATTTAAATTTGTTATATAACCTGCTCCTCCAGCACCTCCTAAAAAAACTCTTCTTTGTGCCAAATAAGACGCTAAGCTAAGGCCTCCTAGACCTCCTGCATCCAATCCTCCTGGGTGCGTATTACACCATCGTTTACCTCCTATACCTCCAGCTCCATAATTAGAACCGCCTCCACCACCAGAATCTCCTGCTACGCCACCGCCGCCGCCATTTGCTCTGGGCGCTCTACCTCTATTGGCACTTGGGTCATCTACAACAATGCCTTGTCCTTTAGGTGAAGATACAGTGTTTGTAGAAGGGAAAACCATTTGAGTAGCTGGGTCAACTGAACAATTATCTGAAGAACCATTAGCACTTACTGTAACACCATTATAGCCCATTTCTCCTGCATCTATATCTGCGTTAAGCGTTAACGTATCTTCTACAAAAATTGCCACGACGCCTCCTGTTCCTGAAACTGGATCCCATGGAACACCTGAAACCGTACCGTTTACATTGACATTATTACCAAAATTGGGAACCCTAACTAATTGTAAAAGTCCAGGTACATCGTAAGCATTTACTAATGGACCATTCGGATAAACCACGTTACCTATAATATTTGAAATGGTAAAAAATTCATAGTTACCTGCATTACCTATATCTGTAATCGAACCTCCTGATGCTGTATTAGTATTATCTACAGTAGCTCCTTTCATTTGAATGATTAAAACATTATCTCCAATTGAAAAGGCAGAAGCATCTCCAACGGTAATAGCATTTAAACATGCTGGAGACGTATCACAAGGACCACAACCTGGAAAGGTAATACCCGAAACAGATTGGTAGTCATTTATTACTCCGCTGATATTAGTTTGTGATATTGCAGTGAATGAAAATAACAAACTCACAAATACTAACAAATAAGAATGCTTTAATCGTTCTTTTTTTAATTTAACGCTTTTAAAAAGTAAATCTTCTTTGCTTTTTAATAAAAAATGGCTAAAGGTTTTCATCTCTGAGAGTTATGGTTAGTTAATTAGGTTAGTTACAATTATATTATTAGAAATATTGATAATAGCAATTCACATAGAAGAGTGAGAGTGTCTAACTGATTTTTATTGTCTCGAAAAAATAAATAATAGAAAGTAATAGCATGAAAGCAAAAATTGATATACGAGAGGTTTTATTATCTAAATAATTGCTTTTCCTTTGATTTGGAGATTTAATAAAAAAATTCATAGCGTTAGAGAGGTTGAGAGTTAGAGAGGTTGAGAGCATAACTTTAGTTTATAATAGAATTTGTTCTTTAGTTGGTTAATTTTAATTATATCGACAAAATGCAATTTTAATCGATAAAATGCAAATATATATTTTTTATGCACTTATACAAACAAATCGTTTTTTTTTTTTAACATTTGTTAATTATTGTAATCCATAACTTTCACAACTACGAATTAAAAACTGTCATATCTGCTTTTTGACAACAAAATTTAGATGAAAATCGGGCATTCTAAACAAGAAAAAATTAATGAATCATAGCGTGGAAATTTTTCTTTTACACAACTAAAAATTATCTAGTTAGTTTAAAATATCTATTAAAAACATTTAAAATTTTAAGAAAAATTTTCCGTCCTAATGGCTGTAAAAAAAAGTGTTTGTAAACTTGATACTATTTCGAAAGATTATTCATTCAAATTAATAAAAATAGTTACTTATTTAACTTTGAATAAATTAACAATTATTAATTTTTTCGTTAATTTTGGTTAATAAAAATATGAAATGCCCTACTAAAAAACTTAATAAGTACGATTAAGCTATCTACATAATTCTCGTTCATTTAGTAGTTCATGATTGAAAAAACTTATTTAACAAAATAAGCGACTAAAATTTCATACAGACTTATAGGTATAAAACTTATAATAACTGTTTCAAAAACGTATTATATCGTATTTATACGCCTTTAAACGACAAAATACTTTATTAGAATTTGTAAAGCCCTTTAAAACAGCTCTTGTAGAATAAAAATCATTTCTTGAAACATTTTATCGATAATACTTCTCATTTAAATAAACAATAAAAGGAAATGATTATAATCATTAATATTAGTACTAACACGCCTAGTACAAATATGTTTAACAATAATAGTTTCTATAAAAATCAATTTTATAAGTACTATATTTGCAACCCATTTGCATAAAATATTTATGAGTTTTTTAAAGGAAATACAACGCAGACGTACTTTTGGTATTATTTCGCATCCTGATGCCGGAAAAACGACTTTAACTGAAAAATTATTACTATTTGGTGGTGCTATTCAAGAAGCTGGAGCAGTAAAAAGCAACAAAATAAAAAAAGGAGCTACTAGTGATTTTATGGAAATAGAGCGCCAACGTGGAATTTCTGTAGCTACCTCTGTTTTAGCTTTCGAATATGATGGTATAAAAATTAATATTCTTGATACTCCTGGACATAAAGATTTTGCGGAAGATACTTTTAGAACACTTACTGCAGTAGATAGTGTTATTGTAGTAATAGATGTGGCCAAAGGTGTAGAAGAGCAAACCGAAAAGCTTGTTGAAGTTTGTAGAATGCGAAATATCCCTATGATTGTTTTCATTAACAAAATGGATAGAGAAGGTAAAGATGCTTTCGATCTTTTAGATGAAATTGAACAAAAATTGGGGTTAAAAGTAGTGCCTTTAAGTTTCCCAATTGGTATGGGTTATGATTTTAAAGGTATTTATAATATCTGGGAAAAAAATATTAATCTATTTAGTGGCGATAGTCGAAAAGATATTGAAGAAACAATTGAGGTTAAAGACTTAGCATCTTCGGAATTAGATACGCTTGTAGGCGAAAAGGCTGCCCAAACATTGAGGGACGAAATTGAACTTGTTGAAGGTATATATCCTGAATTTAGTAAAGAAGATTATCTTAATGGCCATTTACAACCTGTGTTTTTTGGTTCTGCTTTAAATAATTTTGGAGTTAGAGAGTTATTAGACTGTTTTGTTGAAATTGCTCCTAAACCTAGACCTAAACAAAGTGAAGAGCGGTTAGTAGAACCCGATGAAGATAAATTCTCTGGTTTTGTTTTTAAAATACACGCTAATATGGATCCTAATCATAGAGATCGTTTAGCTTTTATTAAAATTGTATCTGGTATATTTAAAAGAAATACACCTTATTTACACGTAAGAAACAAAAAAAAGTTAAAATTTTCTAGTCCAAATGCTTTCTTTGCTGAAAAAAAAGAAATCGTAGATACTTCTTACCCTGGTGATATTGTTGGTTTACATGATACTGGTAATTTTAAAATTGGAGATACACTTACTGAAGGTGAAACTATAAATTACAAAGGGGTTCCTAGTTTTTCACCCGAGCATTTTAGATACATTAATAATGCAGACCCGTTAAAATCTAAACAACTATTCAAAGGCATAGATCAATTAATGGATGAAGGTGTTGCCCAATTATTTACATTAGAACTTAACGGTAGAAAAGTGATTGGTACTGTTGGCGCTTTACAATATGAAGTTATCCAATATAGATTGGAACATGAATATGGAGCCAAGTGTTCTTATGAAAACTTAAATGTACATAAAGCATGTTGGATAGATCCTGAAGATTCTAAAAGTGAGGAATATAAAGAATTTATTAGAGTAAAGCAGCGTTTTCTTGCTAAAGACAAACAGGATCAGCTTGTTTTTTTGGCAGATTCGCCTTTTTCTTTACAAATGACACAACAAAAATACCCTAGTATTAAGTTTCATTTGACTTCTGAATTTAGTTAATTTCTGTATATTTTATATTATTATTTTGCATTTCATCGATAATTAACTACATTTAATCGATTTTTTGAATTTTTTAATTAATCTCTGAATACATTTAAAATAGAATTACAACCAAAAATAACCTACTTATGAAAGCTAAAGACAATGTTTTCAGTAATTCGGATATTACTGTAACTTTTGACCCCATTACTTGTGTTCACTCTGATCGTTGCGCAAAAGAACTTTCAAATGTTTTTCAAGATTCTGTTATTCCATGGATAGACCTTGATGGAGAAACAAGCGAGAAAATAATAAAACAAATAAAAAAATGTCCTTCGGGAGCCTTACAATTTTTTTATAATAAAAATAAAGAAGTTGCTTAAGTTTATTCTTTTATTATATCTGATAGTAAAAAATCAAGTAAAATAATCAGTTTAATTAAAATAAAGCGTTATTAAGCTCCTTTTGAATTATAAACTTATCTAGTATAAGACTTTTTAAAACAAGCCTGTAAATACATTTATTTAAATCCAAAATCAATTCAGGCATCATTAAAACTAATAGTATTCTTTATAGCTATAGTTAATAACTATAAAAATAAAAGCTCTTGAAAATTTCAAGAGCTTTTATTTTATGCTTGACCCGTTGGACCAAAATTTAAAGGTATTGGTGGTTGCTCATAATCTTTTATTTCACCATGAGCATTTTCAAACCTGGATACATTTTCTCCCAAAGCTTTTAACAAGCGTTTAGCGTGCTGTGGTGTTAATATGATCCTAGATTTCACTTTACTCTTTGGAACTCCAGGCATAATATTTACAAAATCTACAACAAACTCAGAAACCGAATGATTGATAATAGCTAGATTAGAATAGGTCCCTTCAGCTACTTTTTCGTCTAATTCAATATTAATTTGACCTTGTTTTTGATTATCTTTTTCGTTTGCCATAATTTAATTTTTTTAAATATAAAAGCCTTCAAGTTAATACATGAAGGCTTTTATTTTATAGTATGCTTCGACTACGCTCAGCATAAATTCAACTTACAAGTTTTACTTCCCCTTCGGCTCCGTAATACTTGAGTTCATTTAATTATAATTTAACTCTTGTTTTACCTGCATCATTTCGTCAAACTCTTCTTTAGAGCCTACAATGATGTCTGTATAATTTCGCATACCTGTACCTGCTGGAATTCTATGACCAACAATTACATTTTCTTTCAATCCTTCTAAACTATCTACTTTACCTGCTACAGCCGCTTCGTTAAGAACCTTAGTCGTTTCCTGGAACGATGCTGCAGAAATAAATGATTTTGTTTGAAGTGATGCTCTTGTTATACCTTGCAATATTGGAGTAGCCGTTGCTGGTTTTGCATCTCTAGCCTCTACAATTTGCTTATCTTCTCTGCGTAAAATTGAGTTCTCGTCCCTTAATTCACGAGGAGAAATAATTTGTCCTGCTTTAAGATTTGTTGAATCTCCAGCATCTTCAATCACTTTCATACCAAAGATATCGTCATTTTCTTTTATGAAATCAGCTTTATGGGCCAATTGATCTTCTAAGAAAATGGTATCACCAGAATCGATAATACGTACTTTTCGCATCATTTGTCTTACAACAACTTCGAAGTGCTTATCGTTAATTTTCACACCTTGTAAACGATATACTTCTTGTACTTCATTTACTAAGTATTGTTGAACTGCAGAAGGCCCTTTAATATTTAAGATGTCGTTTGGTGTAATAGAACCATCTGAAAGAGGCATACCTGCTTTTACATAATCATTTTCTTGAACAAGAATTTGATTCGATAATTTAACAAGATACTTTTTAATTTCTCCTAATTTAGATTCTACAATAATCTCACGATTACCTCTTTTTATCTTACCAAAAGAAACAACACCATCTATTTCACTTACTACAGCTGGGTTTGAAGGATTACGTGCTTCGAATAATTCCGTTACACGAGGTAAACCTCCTGTAATATCACCTGCTTTTGCAGATTTACGAGGTATTTTAACTAAAATTTTACCAACTTTAATCTTCTCTCCATCGTCAATCATTAAGTGAGCTCCTACTGGTAAGTTGTATGAACGTATTGTTTCTCCTTTGGCATCTTCAATATGAAGTGTTGGGATAAGTTTCTTATTTCTAGATTCTGAAATTACTTTTTCTTGGAAACCTGTTTGTTCATCAATTTCTACTTGATAAGTAATCCCTTGTTCTATATTTTCATACTTCACTTTACCAGCAAATTCTGAAATAATAACACCATTATATGGATCCCATGAACAAACAACATCACCCTTACTAAGGCTATCTCCATTTTTAACATATATGGTTGAACCATAAGGAATGTTATTGGTACTTAAAACAATGCCTGTTTGCTTATCGGTAAGTTTAAGTTCTGATGTTCTTGAAATAACAATATCTACAATATTTCCTTCACCATCTTCACCTTTAACTGTTTTTAAATCTTCAATTTCTGCAAGACCATCAAATTTAACAGCTAATTTATTCTCTTCAGAAATGTTACCTGCAATACCCCCTACGTGGAATGTACGAAGTGTTAACTGTGTTCCTGGTTCTCCAATAGACTGTGCAGCAACAACTCCAACGGCTTCACCTCTTTGTACCATTTTACCTGTCGCTAAATTACGACCATAACATTTAGCACATATTCCTTGTAAAGCTTCACATGTTAAAGCAGAACGCACTTCCAAACTCTCAATTGGAGATGCTTCTATAGCTTTTGCTATATCATCTTCAATTAATTGACCAGATGCTACTAATAATTCTTCTGTTAAAGGATTATAAACATCATTTAAAGCCACACGACCAACAATTCTCTCTTCTAGTTTTTCTACTACTTCGTCGTTCTTCTTTAATGGCTCAACTTCTACACCTCTTAGTGTACCACAATCTTCTGTATTAATAATAACATCTTGAGATACATCTACTAAACGACGTGTTAAGTAACCTGCATCTGCTGTTTTAAGAGCGGTATCTGCAAGACCTTTACGTGCACCGTGCGTAGAAATAAAGTATTCTAAAATTGAAAGTCCTTCTTTAAAGTTAGAAAGAATAGGATTCTCAATAATCTCTCCTCCACCTGCATTCGATTTTTTAGGTTTTGCCATTAATCCACGCATACCTGTAAGCTGACGAATCTGTTCTTTCGATCCACGAGCTCCAGAATCAAGCATCATAAACACCGAATTAAACCCTTGTTGATCTTCACGAATACGCTTCATTGACAATTCAGTCAATTCTGCATTTGTTGATGTCCAGATATCAATTACTTGATTATAACGTTCGTTGTTAGTTATAAGTCCCATGTTATAGTTACCCATAATACCATCAACTAAACCATTGGCTTTATCAATCATTCCTTGCTTTTCTGGTGGAATAATAATATCACCTAAACTGAATGATAATCCGCCTTGGAATGCAAATTTGAATCCTAAAGTTCTAATAGCATCTAAGAAATCTGCCGTTTCTGGAACTGAAGTAGACTTCAAAATGTTTCCAATAATATCTCTTAATGATTTCTTTGTAAGTACTTCATTAATATAACCTGCTGCCTGTGGTACATGCTGGTTAAATAACACACGACCAACTGTAGTTTCTACAATTGCTGGCGCTAATTTACCATCTTCATTAATATCAATAGTTCGTACTTTAATACCTGCATTTAAATCTACTTTTTTCTCGTTAAAAGCAATAACAACTTCTTCAGAAGAGTAAAATGTTAAACCTTCTCCTTTAATAGGTAATTCTGGAGTAGACTTACGTAACTTGGTCATATAATATAAACCAAGTACCATATCTTGTGAAGGTACTGTAACAGGAGATCCATTAGCTGGATTTAAAATATTATGAGATGCCAACATTAATAACTGACATTCCAAAATAGCTTCAGGCCCTAATGGTAAGTGTACCGCCATTTGGTCACCATCGAAATCTGCATTAAATGCCGTACATACTAATGGGTGTAATTGGATTGCTTTCCCTTCAATTAATTTTGGTTGGAAAGCTTGTATACCCAATCTATGTAAAGTAGGCGCTCGGTTTAGTAATACTGGATGTCCTTTAAGAACATTTTCCAAGATATCCCAAACCACTGGCTCTCTTTTATCTATAATTTTCTTAGCCGATTTTACAGTTTTAACAATACCTCTTTCAATTAATTTTCTAATTACAAAAGGTTTGTAAAGCTCTGCAGCCATATTTTTTGGTAAACCACATTCGAATAATTTCAATTCTGGTCCAACAACAATAACGGAACGTGCAGAATAATCAACACGCTTACCAAGTAAGTTTTGACGAAAACGCCCTTGCTTACCTTTTAATGAATCTGATAATGATTTTAACGGTCTGTTAGAATCGGTTTTTACAGCTGAAGACTTACGTGTATTATCAAATAATGAATCTACAGACTCCTGAAGCATACGTTTTTCGTTACGTAAAATTACTTCTGGTGCCTTAATCTCAACTAATCTTTTAAGACGGTTATTACGGATAATAACACGACGGTATAAATCATTTAAATCAGACGTTGCAAAACGACCTCCATCTAGTGGTACTAATGGACGTAATTCTGGTGGTATGATTGGAATTACTTTCATAATCATCCATTCTGGACGATTTTCTCTATTTAGATTAGATTCACGTAACGACTCTACTACTTGTAGACGTTTTAAAGCTTCCGTTTTACGTTGTTTAGACGTTTCTGTATTTGCTTTATGACGTAATTCGTATGATAAGGTTTCTAAATCAATTCTAGCCAATAATTCAATAAGACACTCAGCTCCCATTTTAGCTAAGAACTTGTTAGGGTCTGTATCGTCTAAATACTGGTTCTCTTGAGGAAGTTCTTCAAGAATATTTAAATATTCTTCTTCTGTTAAGAAGTCCATTTTTTGCAATGGCTCGCCTTCCTCATTTTTGGCATTACCAGGTTGGATTACTACATAACGTTCGTAGTAAATAATCATATCTAATTTCTTAGATGGTAACCCTAATAAATAACCTATTTTATTTGGTAACGAACGGAAATACCAGATATGAGCTACTGGAACTACTAAATTAATGTGCCCTACTCTATCACGACGTACTTTCTTTTCTGTTACTTCTACACCACAACGATCACAAACGATTCCTTTGTAGCGAATTCTTTTATATTTACCACAAGCACACTCATAATCCTTTACAGGACCAAAAATACGCTCACAGAACAAACCGTCACGTTCTGGTTTGTGAGTTCGATAATTGATAGTTTCTGGCTTTAAAACCTCACCTCTAGACTCTGCTAAAATAGACTCTGGTGATGCTAAACCAATTGAGATTTTATTAAATCTCTTTACCGTATTCTTATCTTGTTTTCTTGCCATAATTTCTTATAGTATTCAGTTTTCAGTCTTCAGCATACAGTGAGAACTGTATATTGATTACTGTTTACTATTTTTTTTATTCCTCTAATCTGATATCTAAACCTAAACCTTTCAACTCATGCATTAATACATTGAATGATTCTGGTAATCCTGGATCTGGCATTGGTTCACCTTTAACAATACTCTCGTAAGTTTTGGCTCTACCAATAACATCATCAGATTTTACAGTTAAGATCTCACGTAAGGTACTTGATGCTCCATAAGCTTCAAGTGCCCATACTTCCATCTCACCAAAACGCTGACCACCAAACTGTGCTTTACCACCTAATGGTTGTTGTGTAATTAATGAGTAAGGTCCAATAGAACGTGCATGCATTTTATCGTCAACCATGTGTCCTAGTTTCAGCATGTAAATTACACCAACGGTTGCTGGTTGATCGAAACGCTGACCTGTTCCACCGTCGTATAGGTATGTATGACCATATCTAGGAATTCCAGCTTCATCTGTAAATCCATTAATTTGATCTATTGTAGCACCATCGAAAATTGGTGTCGCATATTTACGTCCTAATTTTTGACCTGCCCAACCTAATACGGTTTCGTATATCTGACCAATATTCATACGAGATGGTACCCCTAGTGGATTTAATACAATATCAACTGGTGTTCCATCTTCTAAGAAAGGCATATCTTCCTGACGAACGATTCTTGCAACAATACCTTTGTTACCGTGACGTCCTGCCATTTTATCACCTACTTTAAGTTTACGCTTTTTAGCAATATAAACTTTCGCAAGTTTGATAATACCTGCAGGTAATTCATCACCTACAGAAATGGTAAACTTCTCACGCCTTAAAGACCCTTGTAAATCGTTTTCTTTAATTTTATAGTTGTGAATTAAATCTGCTACAAGTTGATTCGTATGCTCGTCTGTTGTCCATTTACCTGAAACTAAATGCGCATAATCATCTACAGCATTTAACATTTTAAGTGTGAATTTTTTACCTTTTGGTAATACTTCTTCACCTAAATCATTAAAGATACCTTGCGCTGTTTTACCATTTACAATTGTAAAAAGTTTTTCAATTAAAACATCTTTTAAATCATCAAACTTTCTGTCGTATTGGGCTTCTAATGCTAAGATATCATCTTTATCTTGAGCTCTTTTACGCTTATCTTTTACTGCTCTTGCAAATAATTTCTTTTCAATTACAACACCATTTAAAGATGGAGATGCTTTTAAAGATGCATCTTTTACATCACCTGCTTTATCACCGAAGATAGCACGTAATAGTTTTTCTTCTGGAGTTGGGTCAGATTCACCTTTAGGTGTAATCTTACCTATAAGAATATCGCCTGGTTTTACTTCTGCACCTACGCGAATCATTCCGTTTTCATCTAAATCTTTAGTAGCTTCTTCAGAAACGTTAGGAATATCATTCGTTAGCTCTTCATTACCTAGCTTAGTATCTCTAACTTCTAAAGAATACTCATCAATATGAATCGATGTGAAGATATCTTCACGTACTACTTTTTCAGAAATTACAATCGCATCCTCAAAGTTATACCCTTTCCATGGCATAAAGGCTACTTTCATGTTTCTACCTAATGCTAATTCACCTTTTTGAGTGGCATAGCCTTCACATAAAACCTGACCTTTAATTACCGTATCTCCCTTAACCACAATTGGCTTTAGGTTGATAGAGGTTCCTTGATTCGTTTTTCTAAATTTAACTAATTGATAAACCTTAATATCGCTATCAAAACTTACTTTAGCTTCATCTTCTGTACGATCGTATCTAATTTTTATTTCGTTTGCATCAACATAAAGTACTTCTCCATTTCCTTCGGCATTAATTAATACACGAGAATCTGAAGCAACTTGACGCTCTAATCCTGTACCAACAATTGGTGCTTGTGGTAATAATAGAGGTACTGCCTGACGCATCATATTAGATCCCATCAAAGCCCTGTTCGCATCATCATGCTCTAAGAACGGAATTAAAGATGACGAAATTGACGATATCTGGTTAGGTGCTACATCTGTATAATTTACAGCTGTTGGTTCTATTACTGGGAAATCACCCTCCATACGGGCAATTACTTTATCATGTAATATTTTACCGCTATCATCAACTTTTACTGTTGCTTGTGCAATTAGTTTTTCTTCTTCTTCCTCTGCACTTAAATATGTAGGTTCATTTTTTATATCAACAACACCATCGGTTACTTTTCTATAAGGTGTTTCAATGAATCCCATAGAATTCACTTTAGCATATACTGAAAGTGAAGAAATTAGACCAATATTTGGTCCTTCTGGTGTTTCAATAGGACATAAACGCCCGTAGTGCGTATAGTGAACATCACGAACCTCGAAACCTGCTCTTTCACGAGATAAACCTCCTGGTCCTAATGCTGATAAACGACGTTTGTGTGTGATTTCAGCTAATGGATTTGTTTGATCCATAAACTGAGATAATTGGTTAGTTCCAAAAAATGAATTAATTACAGACGATAATGTCTTAGCATTAATTAAATCTATTGGTGTAAATACTTCGTTATCACGAACATTCATACGCTCACGAATGGTACGTGCCATACGGGCTAAACCAACACCGAACTGTTGCGATAATTGCTCACCAACTGTACGCACACGACGGTTAGATAAGTGATCAATATCATCAATCTCTGCTTTAGAGTTGATAAGTTCGATTAAATATTTTATAATGGTAATGATATCTTCTTTGGTAAGTACTTGCTTATCCATTCCAATATCAAGACCTAATTTTTTATTCATTCTATAACGACCTACTTCTCCTAAAGAGTAACGTTGGTCTGAGAAAAATAATTTATCTATGATACCACGTGCAGTTTCCTCATCTGGCGGCTCTGCATTACGTAATTGTCTATAAATATGCTCAACAGCTTCTTTTTCAGAGTTTGTTGGATCTTTTTGAAGCGTATTATGAATAATAGCGTAATCGCCTTGTTCAGCACTTTCTTTATGTAAAAGAATTGTTTTTACTTCTGCTTCAATAATTTCTTCTACGTTTTCTTTATCTAAAATCGTATCACGATCAAGCACAATTTCGTTACGCTCAATAGAAACTACTTCTCCTGTATCTTCATCAACGAAATCCTCATGCCAAGTGTTTAATACACGTGCTGCTAATTTTCTTCCTAAATATTTCTTTAATCCAGATTTAGATACTTTAACTTCTTCTGCAAGATCAAAAATCTCTAAGATATCTTTATCACGTTCAAAACCAATAGCTCTAAACAATGTTGTAACAGGCAATTTTTTCTTTCTGTCAATGTAAGCATACATTACCTGATTAATATCTGTAGCAAATTCGATCCAAGACCCTTTAAAAGGAATAACTCTAGCTGAATATAATTTTGTTCCATTAGCATGGAAAGATTGACCAAAGAATACACCTGGTGAACGGTGTAATTGAGATACTACTACACGCTCTGCTCCATTGATACAAAATGTACCACTTGGTGTCATGTAAGGTATAGTTCCTAAATACACATCTTGAACAATGGTCTCGAAATCCTCATGTTCAGGGTCTGTACAATATAACTTTAACCTTGCTTTTAGCGGAACGCTGTAAGTAAGTCCTCTTTCAATACACTCATCAATAGCATATCTTGGCGGATCTACAAAATAATCTAAAAATTCTAAAACAAATTGATTACGAGAATCTGTAATAGGAAAGTTTTCCATGAAGGTGTTATAAAGACCCTCATCACCTCTTTCTTCCGATTTTGTTTCTAATTGGAAAAAATCCTGGAAGGATTTAATCTGGATATCCAAGAAATCTGGATATTCTGTTCTATTTACAATAGACGAGAAATTTAATCTTTCAGCTTGTGTTGATAACATCAATGGACGGAATTATGATTAAAAAATAATAGTGATAACGTATGTAATAATTATATACGCAAAATGGTCTAGGCCTTGTCATACTTTTTAGCATGACAGGCCTAAACCTTTATGTTTTTGAGTTGTTAAGCTTACTTAAGCTCAACCTCAGCTCCTGCTTCTTCTAAAGATGCTTTTAAACCTTCTGCTTCATCTTTAGTAACGCCTTCTTTGATAGCACTTGGTGCTTCGTCAACTAAACCTTTAGCTTCTTTTAATCCTAAACCAGTTAATTCTTTAACTAATTTAACAACTGCTAATTTAGAACCACCAGCTGCTTTTAATATAACATCAAATTCAGTTTTCTCTTCAGCAGCGTCTCCACCACCTGCAGCAGGACCAGCAACAGCAACTGCAGCAGCAGCAGCAGGCTCGATACCATACTCATCTTTTAATATAGTAGCTAACTCGTTTACTTCTTTAACTGTTAAGTTAACTAATTGTTCTGCGAAATCTTTTAAATCTGCCATTTTTCTATCGTTTTAATAATTTTTTAATAATAATATAATTGTAATAAGTGCGTACTGCTTAATACTATCCTTCTTTTTCAGATAGTGTTTTAATAATTCCAGCAATAGTTCCTCCACCTGATTTAAGTGCAGAGATAACATTTTTAGCTGGAGATTGTAATAATGTAACTATTTCTCCTAACAATTCTTCTTTAGACTTGATATCTACTAACATGTCTAATTGATCGTCTCCAATGTAAACTGCTTCTTCAATAAACGCCCCTTTTAATAAAGGTTTGTCTGATTTTTTACGGAAGGTTTTTATTAACTTAGCTGGTACATTTCCTGTTTCAGAATACATCACAGATGTATTTCCTTTTAAAACTGTTGGAAGTTCTCCAAAATCTTTATCTGAAGCTTCCATTGCTTTTTCAAGTAATGTATTTTTAACGACTGCCAATTTTACGTCTGCTTTAAAACAAGCACGACGTAAATCTGAGGTTATTCCTGCGTTTAATCCTGAAATATCTGTCAAATAAATATTTGAACTATTGGCTAATTCTCCAGTTAACTCCTCAATTACTTGTGATTTTTCTTCTCTTGTCATAATAAAAGTTTTTAACTAATTAACCAATCTTAGTATCAACAGCAACACTAGGACTCATTGTGCTAGACATGAATATACTTTTCACATAAGTACCTTTTGCTGTAGTTGGTTTAAGTTTCATTAATGTTTGTAATAATTCATTTGCATTACCTGCAATTTTATCAGCACTAAATGATGCTTTACCTATCGCAGCGTGTACAATACCAGTTTTATCAACTTTAAAATCGATTTTACCAGCCTTTACTTCTGTTACAGCTTTAGCAACATCCATAGTTACTGTTCCTGTTTTTGGGTTAGGCATTAAACCACGAGGACCTAATACACGTCCTAATGGACCTAATTTACCCATAACACTTGGCATTGTGATAATTACGTCTACATCTGTCCAACCACTCTTGATTTTGTCAAGGTACTCGTCTAAACCAACGTAATCTGCACCAGCTTCTTTAGCTTCTGCTTCTTTGTCTGGTGTTACTAATGCTAATACTTTCATATCTTTACCAGTACCATGAGGAAGAGATACAACACCTCTTACCATTTGATTTGCTTTTCTAGGATCTACTCCTAAACGCACGGCCAAATCTATTGACGCATCAAACTTTGTATTGGTAATTTCCTTTATTAATGCTGACGCTTCTTCAACAGAATAAATTTTTCCTTTTTCTATTTTTGCTGCAGCCTCTTTTTGCTTTTTTGTTAATCTTGCCATTTTTAATGTCTTTTAAAGATTAATTAGGAAATTTTCCTGTAACGGTTATTCCCATAGATCTTGCTGTACCAGCAACCATTTTCATAGCAGACTCTGTAGTAAATGCATTTAAATCTACCATTTTGTCTTCTGCAATAGTTTTAATCTGATCCCAAGAAACTTTAGCTACTTTCTTTCGGTTTGGTTCTCCTGAACCTTTCTTCACCTTGGCCGCTTCTAATAATTGTACTGCAGCTGGAGGAGTCTTAATTACAAAGTCAAATGATTTGTCTTTGTAAACAGATATAACAACTGGTAATACTTTACCAGGTTTATCTTGTGTTCTAGCATTAAATTGCTTACAGAACTCCATGATGTTAACTCCAGCAGCACCTAAAGCGGGTCCAACCGGTGGCGACGGATTCGCAGCACCTCCCCGAACTTGTAACTTAACTACTTTACCTAATTCTTTTGCCATTTTTAATAATTTAGTTAGATACGCTTCTTATAGTTGGAAGCAAAAGAACGCATCTTTTATATAGTGTAACAATTATTATACTTTTTCAACTTGCATGTAGCTTAACTCCAATGGCGTTTTTCTTCCAAAAATCTTAACCATTACTTCTAGCTTACGCTTTTCTTCATTTATTTTTTCAATCGTTCCATCAAATCCATTGAAAGGCCCATCGATAACTTTTACTGTTTCTCCTTTAGTAAAAGGAATAGCTACATTTGCAGTTTCTTCAACAGATAACTCATCAACTTTACCTAGCATTCTATTAACTTCAGATTGTCTAAGCGGAACTGGGTCGCCCCCTTTGGTTTCGCCTAAAAACCCAATAACGTTAGTAACCGAACGTATAATATGAGGTACTTCTCCTGTCAAATTAGCCTGGACCATTATATATCCTGGAAAAAATACTTTCTCCTTATGGATTTTTTTTCCATTTCTAATTTGGATTACTCGTTCTGTAGGAACTAATACTTGATCAACATAATCTTGAAGACCCAATCGAGCTATTTCGTTCTCGATATAAGTTTTAATCTTATTTTCTTGACCACTTACAGCTCTAACAACGTACCATTTTTTTTCGCTTACTTCTGACATAAAATCAACATTAATCATTAATTAATTAACTCAAAGTAATAACTAACAACTTTGCTAAACACAGTATCAACTCCCCAAATTGCTAAGGAGAATAAAATTGAAAATACAGCAACTAAAACTGTTAAACTTTGTGCTTCAGTCCATGATGGCCAACTCACATTATTTTTAAGTTCTCCAAATGATTCTTTTACGTAATTTACAATTCCAGCCATTTATTATTTTTTTGAACACTTTACCTCGACTGCGCTCAGCACAGACTACGCTAGTGTAAACTTACTTAGAAACTTTTTGTCTCTTTTAATTTTATTTCAAATGAAAAACACTTATTTCTAAGCTTTTCCATATTAAGCAAATGATTAAAAACGCTTACTTGACTTCGATCGACTCCGTTTCCTTATCTTTTGCTTCGCACGGGTTGAGAGACTTACTTCGTCTACGCTCTGCATAAACTTCTCGCTCTCATTCCTTTGCTTCGCACGGGTTGAGAGACTCGAACTCCCGACACCTGGTTTTGGAGACCAGTGCTCTACCAACTGAGCTAAACCCGTAAATATAAGTCAAGGCATTCCGAAAAACGGAATACCTTAGCTTATTATTATTTAAAACTGTATTAGTCTAAAATTTCAGTTACCTGACCTGCACCAACAGTTCTACCACCTTCACGAATCGCGAAACGTAAACCTACGTTCATTGCAATTGGTTGAATTAATTCAACAGTAATAGTTAAGTTATCTCCAGGCATAACCATTTCAACTCCATCAGGAAGCGCAATGTTTCCAGTTACGTCAGTTGTACGTACGTAGAACTGTGGACGGTAGTTATTATGGAATGGCGTATGACGTCCACCTTCTTCTTTTTTCAAGATATAAACCTCAGCTTTGAAGTTTTTATGTGGCGTTACTGAACCTGGCTTAGTAATAACCATACCTCTAGATATTTGAGATTTCTCAATACCTCTTAATAAGATACCTGCATTATCTCCAGCTTCACCTCTATCTAATATTTGACGGAACATTTCTATACCAGTAATAGTAGATGTTAATTTCTCAGCACCCATACCAATAATCTCTACAGGATCTCCTGTATTAGCAATACCAGTCTCGATACGACCCGTTGCAACAGTTCCACGACCTGTAATTGAGAATACATCTTCAATTGGCATTAAGAAATCTTTATCAACTTCTCTTATTGGCTCTTCGATCCAAGAATCGCAAGCTTTCATTAATTCCATTACTGTATCTACCCATTTTTGTTCACCGTTAAGTGCTCCTAAAGCAGAACCAGCTATTACCGGACCATTATCTCCATCATACTCATAGAAAGATAATAAATCTCTAATTTCCATATCTACTAATTCAAGTAACTCTTCATCATCAACCATATCCACTTTATTCATGAATACAACGATACGAGGAATACCTACCTGACGTCCTAATAAGATGTGCTCACGAGTTTGTGGCATTGGACCATCTGTAGCTGCAACAACTAAGATAGCACCATCCATTTGAGCAGCACCCGTTACCATGTTCTTTACGTAATCCGCGTGACCTGGACAGTCAACGTGCGCATAGTGACGATTTTCTGTTTGATACTCAACGTGAGATGTATTAATTGTAATACCTCTTTCTTTTTCCTCTGGAGCGTTATCAATTTGATCGAAGTCTCTTGCTTCTGATAAACCTGCATCAGCTAATACTTTAGTAATAGCAGCAGTTAAAGTTGTTTTACCGTGATCTACGTGTCCAATAGTACCAATATTTAAGTGTGGTTTTGAACGATCGAAAGTTGCCTTTGCCATGTTTTTTAAATAATTTAATCTTAGTTATATAATAATATTAGTGTATTCTACTTTTTAGTCTTTAAAATAGAGCCAATGACGGGAATTGAACCCGTGACCTCTTCCTTACCAAGGAAACGCTCTACCCCTGAGCTACACCGGCTTAAAATATTAGAGCGAGAGACCGGGTTCGAACCGGCGACATTCAGCTTGGAAGGCTGACGCTCTACCAACTGAGCTACTCTCGCAATTATTTACAATTCTAAGTTCAAAATTCTTATTTCTAGAAATCACCAGATTTTATTGGCTATCTAAAAAAAGTGGGGAGAGCAGGATTCGAACCTGCGAAGACGTAGTCAGCAGATTTACAGTCTGCCCTCGTTGGCCGCTTGAGTATCTCCCCTATTAAACTTATTTCACTTTTTTAAAGAACTTTAGTCGATGGCGGGACTACCTTCAACAAATTTTGTTTGCTACTTCTAAAACAAAAACATTTTGCTTTTCAGTAATGTTCAGGATAAACTTCTCATCCCAATTAACTTTTGTTTTATCAATAAAAACTAGGTTAATCACCTGATACACTTTTCAAAACTTCAAGAGCCGATGGAGGGACTCCCTTCGACAACGCTCAGGATAAACTTCTCGTCCCAATTAACTTTTGTTTTATCAATAAAAACTAAGTTAATCACCTGATACACTTTTCAAAACTTCAAGAGCCGATGGAGGGACTCGAACCCACGACCTGCTGATTACAAATCAGCTGCTCTAGCCAGCTGAGCTACATCGGCATTTTCTATACTTTTTACGCATAAAAAAAGCCCGCTATTTCTAACGGACTGCAAATGTATAGATTTATTTTTTTAATCAAAACATTTTTTAAGAATTTTTACTATAAATGTGATCTTAATTTCTCTTTTCTCTTTTTAAGCTGTCTTTCTAATGATGATACAGCTACATCTGCTCCTTCTTCAAAACTTTTACATTGCTTCTTTACCACAAAACTATCTCCTGGCACACTTACTCTCGCTTCAAATATTTTATTTTCTTTTTCACTCGTATTTTCTACTTTTAAATAAACATCTGATTTAATAACTTTATCATAAAACATATCTAATTTATCCATGCGCTTTTGAATAAAATCTATTAACTTTTGGTCAGCATTAAAGTTGACTGATTGCGTGTTCACTTTCATCCTTTTGTTTTTTGGTTAATAATCTTTTTACTATACTATTTTTTACTTCTGGGATGTGCCTTTATGTGCACTTTTTTTAATTCAGCTATACTATTATGTGTATAGATTTGAGTTGCAGCTAAACTCGAATGTCCCAAAAGTTCCTTAACAGCATTTAAATCAGCACCTTGGTTTAACAAATGTGTAGCAAAAGAATGGCGCAAAATATGCGGGCTCTTTTTCACCTTTGAAGATGCCTCACTAAAATACTCATTTATTATTCTGTAAACAAGTGTTTCGTAAATTTTAAATCCCTTTTTCGTTAAAAACAAGCTATTAGTATCTATTATACTACTTAATTTATTTCTTGAAATTAAATACTTACTTATTGTCTTGACTACAGAATTTAATAACGGAATAATGCGTTCTTTATTTCTCTTGCCTAGCACCTTTAACATTTTATTATCAATATCTACACTAGTCAAGGTTAATTCTACTAATTCTATTCTTCTAATACCTGTTGAATAGAAAAGTTCTATAATTAACTTATTTCGAATACTTTCAAAATCGTCATCAAAATTCAGGTCATCCAAAACAGCTGTCATTTCTGTTTCAGAAAATGGTACCTGAACTTTTTTACTCATTTTTAAGGCTTTATGTTTTGATAAAGGGTTTTGATTTATATCTCCAGTTTTTAGAAGAAACTTATAATAGGTGTTTAATGCAGATATTTTTCTGTTGATACTTCTATTCGACAATCCTTTTTCTACCATATAGACTATCCAACTTCTAATTTGCGAATAATTTATATGCTTTATCCCCTCTGTATCGTATTCTACTTTTATGAACTCTAAAAATGTCTCTAAATCCTTCTGATAGGCATTAACCGTTAATCCTGAATAGTTTTTTTCAAGTAACAAATAATCAGTGAATGGTTTTAACGGCATCTTTGGTCTTTCTTCTATCAAGTTAAAAGTACGAAGTTTTTATTGTTATTTGAATTTAGGACAAAAAAAATCCCACTAATAAGTGGGATTTTAATATTCTATATCTGAAGATTATATATCTTCTGCATCTCTTAATGTTTGTATGTACTGAGCTTTTTGAATTTGTGCTCTTCGTACTACTGAAGGCTTGTTAAACTGCTTACGCACCTGTAACTGACGCTTAGTTCCTGTTTTATCAAACTTCCTTTTAAAACGCTTTAGCGCTCTATCTATATTTTCTCCTTCTTTAATTGGTATGATTAACATAGTGTCTTAACCTCCTCTCTTTTAAATTTTTGGTGTGCAAATATAACTTTAAATCAAGAATTAACAACTAATTTTTTATTTTTATTTTGGTGCCCAAACCGAATAGCTCTTCGGAGGTACTTGTATTTTTACCCAACGTCCCAATTGTGTCCTCGGTTCCCATCCAGAATGACCTGTATAATCTTTTATAATTGTATCAGACCAATTCGTTTCTACCCAACGTTCTTGCCAAGTATCTGCATTATTTATATAGACGACTAGTCCTGAATTATTATGCCCATTTCTTTTAGCTATATACTCGTTGTCATCAACATATAATATATTAGCGCTTCCACCCGCTAAGTTATTATGAATCCATATTAAATTATTTAAACGTTCTTTATTCAGCCATTCTTCATAATCTCTATAAAAAATAGTCGGGTATCCTTCATGTGTTAGTATATAAGCATAAGCTAGTATTTTTCCATTAAAAATTTCGTCAGTATCATGATTCGTAACAAAAGTTACTGCCCTCATAGGGTTACGTTTCCATAACATGTCTTCATTTAGTTTGTTTAAATTATTACCGCTAAAAGCATCTCTCATTTTATAATAACATGCAAAATCAAAAGCACTAACCTCCGCTTGCCCAGTCCACCAATCTAATGTTCCTGCATTACCATCCCAATATTCTCCAACAGAAAATCCTCCTACCTCATTTTTCCAGTCTTTTACTACCCATGGTTCGAACCCCTTTACAAAATCAAATCTCCAACCATCAAACCCCATTACATTTTTATAATACTTTGCAACAGATTCTGTGTTTTTCCATAATTCATTTTGTACTCTAACTTGATGGTGACATAAATCTGGAAAGCCTCCAAAAACAGCATTATCATTTCCATGATTATGATTTGGATGAAAATCGTTGTAATCTCGAGTAAATTTACCTGATAAGGGTGTGAAATTTGTCCAATTACTTTGGCCATTAACAGGGTTTACTTCGCTCTGCCCTCCACTATTGTGATTAATAACTATGTCTGCAATAACATTTAGTTGAGCATTATGGGCAGAAGTTATTAGCTTTTTTAACTCAGCTTCAGACCCAAAGCGTGTTTCTAAACTCCCCATTTGGTTGTATTGACCAAAATCAAAATAGTCAAATGGATCGTATCCCATAGAAAAAGCACCATTTTGCGCTTTAGATGCAGGTGGCAACCAAATGGCATCTATACCTGCTTGACTCCAGCCTTGAACTTTTCCTTCTAGGACATTCCACCAATTTCCTCCAGCTGGAACATCCCAATAAAAGGCTTGCATCATAACACCCGAACCTACTGGCTTTAAATTACTAGCTGAAACAGCTTTAGATGATAAAGATTTCTGTTTTAATAATTGATCATTAGAAGCGTGATCATCTGATAGGTTTTCTTTAGAACAACCAATAAGCAATAAACATATTGGTAAGATAATTTTTGATAGATTTTTCATTATTTTTAGTTTAAATTTCCTTCAAATTATAAAACAAACTTCTAAACAAAAAACCCTCATCAACACGAAATCGATTTCGTGTTAATAACTTTATCAAATAATTTCTCTAGCAAAATTAATTTGATAAAAAACTAAAATTCAAATACTTGAATATTTTTAAAAAGTAGATATTATAATGCAACAGGCATATACTCCTGCTTGTTCATTACTTTTTTAACGATAATCTTTTATTATTTTTCCCAAAATATCAATAAACTAATCAACTGCTGGCTTATACTCCTTTTTATCTATGATTATTTTAGCGATAATTTCTCTAAGGATCTCAGATGTACCACCTCCAATTGGCCCTAATCTACTATCTCTTAAAAGTCTTGCCATTGGGTACTCTTCCATATAGCCATAGCCTCCTAGGAACTGAAGACATTGATAGATAACATCGTCCGCCATTTTTGTTGATTTCAACTTGGACATAGAAGCCTCTTTAACAACATACTCTCCTTTATTCAGTCTATAAGCAACTGAATAATTAAATTCTTTACAGATTTCCATATCTGTATATAAATCCGAAATGTTATGCCTTAATGCTTGAAATGTATCTATTGATTTACCAAAGGCTTGGCGTTCTGACATATATTGTAATGCATACTCTAATGCGTATTCTGCACGTGCATGTGCATTTATACCCATAACTAAACGTTCTAGAGAAAAATGCTGTAATATATAGGCAAATCCTTTATTTTCTTCCCCCATTAAATTCGTTGCTGGTATTTTAACATTATCAAACGCTATTTCTCCAGTGTCTGATGCTCTCCATCCTAACTTATCTAATTTCGTTGCCGATACCCCCTCAGCTTCTCTATCTATTACAAATATGCTAATGCCTTTGTTTCCTAATTCTGGATTTGTTTTCGCTGCTACTACCAAATAATCGCTATACACACCATTTGTGATAAAGGTTTTTGATCCATTAATAATGTAATGGTCGCCTTCTTTCACAGCAGTTGTTCGCATTCCTGCCACATCGCTGCCGCCAAAAGGCTCTGTAATACATAAACATCCTATTTTATCTCCTGCTATACTTGGCGCTAAATATTTTTGTTTAATAGCTTCATCTCCCTCTGCATTTAAATGTGTCATTGCTAAATAAACATGAGCCCAAATTGCAGCCGCAAAACCACCTGAATTTATTTTTTGAAGTTCTTCAAGAAGTATCACTGTATAGAATAAATCTAAGTTCATTCCGCCATAAGCTTCTGGATAATTTATACCAAAAAAGCCCATGTCACCAAACTTTTTCCAAATAAACCTGTCTATAGTCCCTGTTTTTTCCCATTGTTCTATATTAGAAACTACTTCTTTCTTTAAAAAGTCTTGAAGGCTTTTTCTAAAAAGATTATGCTCTTCTGTGAAGTACATACTATTCATTTATTATAATTATTATTCTTTATCGGTTAGATGTTATTCGCAATTAACTTTTTCGTTATTATTAATAACTACAAGTTAATACGTATTTCATAAACGCAGCTATTTTTTAATCGAGCGACAAATATAATTTAATTATATCGATTTTATTTACTGGAAAGTCTTTAACTTTTTTTAATTCATCCAAGGATTTATAGCCTTCCATCAAATTGCGCTGCTCTATGATATGATAGGCTAAATCATAATCTATATGCTGAACAGTGACCAAATCATCTACGGTTGCTGTATTTATGTTAATTTCATGAATTTGTCTTGGTGTTTTTACTGTAAAATTGTCTGTTATTCTTTCTATAACTTCTGAAGTTAATCCATAAACATCTTGAAGCTGCACATCATTTATAAAACCTCCTACAAATTTATTTCTAAACCTCACTATACGTTCTGAAAGAACTACGCCTAAACCATTTATTTTTTGGAGTTGTTGAACTGTTGCTTTATTCAGGTCTTGTTTTTGAGCAAAAGTTTTTGGGGTATTACTATAACTAAAAGCTGGGACTTGTTTTGGTTTAGGGTTAGTAACCCATTCTGGAAACTTAAAGTATGGCGATATTTGATCTAAAAGTGAATCGGATACTTTGGTAACTTCTTGAAATTGTCTTGTTGAATTAATCCAATTATTCTGCTTTCTAAAAGCTAGCAATCTATCAATCTCTTTATTAGACATTCCTAAAGATGCTCCTTTAAAATCTGTTATATAATTGGGGTTAAAAGGATATATTTTTGGTTTACTTTTTTCAAGTTTCACCAACCTTAATGAATCAATTTTATTATTAAACTTAGCGATCTCTTCTTTGTTTATCGAAATGTCTTCAGATGAAAAATCTGCAAAAAAGAAAACACATTGCAACCCAATAATAAGTAGTATCAATAAAAAAATCCCATTTCGTTGTTCTTTGGTAAACATGAAATGGGATTTAAAATTTTGCATTTAAAATGACTTATGCCTTTGCTGCTTTAATAGCATCTAAATATCTTTTTAGTTGCTTTTTAACTACTGGGAATAGGAAGTATAGCCCAACCATATTAGGGAATACCATGGCAAAAATCATAGCATCAGAGAAGTCCCAAATAGATTTCATACTTGCTGCCGCTCCAATAACAACAAACAGCAAGAACAACATCTTATAGGTTAAATCGGCCACCTTACCTCTACCAAACAAAAACTTCCAGGATTGGAGTCCGTAATATGACCAAGAAATCATTGTAGAAACGGCAAAAAGCACTACTGCTATTGTTAAAAAGATATTTGAATAAGGAATATACTCAGCAAATGCCTGCGATGTGATTCCTGCTCCCTCATAGCGCATGCCATCAATAATAACACCTCCTGTTCCGTCTCCACCATATTCAAATATTCCACCTGTATTAAAGATTACAATAACCAAAGCTGTCATTGTACAAATTACTACCGTATCAATAAATGGCTCTAATAACGCCACCAAACCTTCTGATGCCGAATATTTAGTTTTTACAGCTGAATGTGCAATAGATGCCGAACCAGCTCCTGCTTCATTTGAAAAAGCTGCACGCTTAAAGCCAACAAGCAAAACACCTATAACACCACCAACACCCATTGCTCTAGGGTTAAATGCTTCACTAAAAATCAAACCAAAGGCATCATCTATTAATGAAAAATTACTTAATATTATATACAAACATGCTACTATATATAGTACGGCCATAAAAGGTACAACCTTTTCTGTAACCGAGGCAATTCTTTTAATCCCCCCAATTATGATTATCCCTACTAACAGCGCCATAACTACACCAATGACTGCTCCAGCACTGGTACTTTCTAATCCCATAAGTTCTTTTAGCACAACAGTAGCTTGGTTAGACTGGGCAGCATTACCCCCACCAAATGAACCACCGATACAAAAAATAGCAAAAAGTACTGCTGCTATTTTCCCCAATACAGAAAACCCTCTTTCTTTAAGTCCTTTGGTTATATAATACATAGGGCCTCCATATACAGTACCATCTTCTCCTACATCTCTATATTGAACTCCTAAAGTACACTCCACAAACTTGGTAGACATTCCTAGTAAGCCACATACAATCATCCAGAATGTTGCACCAGGACCTCCCAATGCAATTGCTAAAGCCACACCTGCTATATTTCCATTACCTACCGTACCAGAAACAGCTGTTGCCAATGCCTGAAAATGGCTTACTTCTCCTTCTTGACTTTCATCACGAATGGTATCGCGAATATCGCCATCTATAGTCATGGGTGTATCTGAAGCTTCATGCCCTCCCTCTATTTCATCATATTTCCCTCTTACTGTATTTATAGCTTTTCCAAAATATTTAATATTTGGAAAACCAAAATAAATTGTAAAGAAAGCAGCACTTCCAACTAAAAGTAATAATACAAACGGAATGTCTGGATCGGTCCAAACCTTAAAAAATATAACGTTGCTAAAGAAGTCTGAAACAGGCTTAAAACCTTCATCTATTTGTTGATCTAATCCTTTTTCGGTAGCTTCTTGTGCAAATGTTAAAATGGGTAATATTAAAGTAGAAATTGAAAGAAGAAATTTCTTCATAAGAAAGTTGTATTTATTAATTTTATTGAATAATTCGTACTAAAAGCTAGCAAGATGCTAAAAAAAAATGATTTTTTAAAACAATGGTTGTTAAAATCAAAAAAATCAGTAATCTATGTTGTATTCAGAATTGAGGGCATCTATCTGTTCTGGTCTGCCCAAAACAATAATTTTAGAATTTGTTGCTAATTCTAGTTCGGCCTCAGGATTTACTAGATATTCACCATTTTCATCTTTATACCCAATAACGGTACAACCTGTTTTTTTACGAAGGTCTAAATCCTTTATTGTTCTTGCTTCCTTATTATTAGTATTATAAAGTTTTTCGACAGCTACCTCTTCTATATTTATATTTGATTTACCTATGATTGACAAATTATCCACAAACTCCATCAAACCAGGAATCACAACTAAAGAAGCCATATGATCACCGCCAATTTTGTCGGGTAAAATAACATTATTTGCCCCTGCTAATTTTAATTTATCATAAGATGTTTCTAAAGAAGCCCTACTAATAATATTTATAGATTTATTTAATTGCCTGGTTGATAGCACAACAAATAAATTATCAGCATCATTTGGCAAAGCGGATATTAAACAAGAAGCTTTATCGATTCCTGCCAGCATAAGTGTTTCATCTTCATTGGCATTACCAATAACATATGAAACATCATCCATTTGCAAGCGCTCTTCCATGTCTTTATCTTTTTCTATAACTACAAACTCCTTTTTATATGCTAAAAGTTTTCTAGCTGCCTGCTTGCCATTTCTACCATAGCCACAAATAACTATGTGCCCTTTAAAACTATCGATCTTTTTTTGCATCTTCTTCTGTATTAATTCTTCAACATCGTTTTTGCTTAAAATATACTCCGTAATTATAGAGAGTGCATACCCTACAATAACCACACTTGCAAGTATTAAAAATATAGTAAAAATTTTTGATTGATCGTCAAGGGGGACTACTTCACCAAAACCAACGGTTGTCATAGTGATAACAGTCATATAAACTGAATCAATCCATGAATAACCAGATATCATTTTATACCCTGAAACACCTACTAGCAAAATAACTACTAATAAAAATACTGCAGTATATATTTTGGTTCTAAAAAACTTTATAAGTGGATTCATAGATTATACCAATCTAATTATAAATCGAAAACCGATGTGCGTTTAGTGTAAACCAAATCTTTAATTTTTATCCAAAAAGCTAAAAATAAATATAGTGCAAAACCAAAACCAACAGTTACAAACGTTAAGTACATAAATGTTGTTCTAACGACCTTAGCTCTAATGCCTAATCTATCTGCTATACGCTGACAAACATAATAGCCATGCTTCTGAAAAAACAGTAATGGTTTATAGATATAGTTCATGCTGCAATTTAAATATAAAATTTAACAAATTATATGTTTTGGATTCTCACTTTCACGGTAATGACAAATTAGTTGAAACCTTGAAAAAAACTTCAAAAGCATTAAATTATTATTATTTAATGATTAGAGCATTTCCTACGGCACATTGTAAACATTTATTTTTATCACAGTATGCTGTTTTAAGTTGAATAAGTGCTTGCGAATGTAGTGCCGATTTTGATACTTTTTTTAAATTATTAAATGCGTCAATAATACTATTCTTTTCTGAAGTAATAGAAATAGCAATTTTTATGATATCTGAATGAATGGTTTCCCCTTTTTGCTTTGAGTAACAAAACTTAAGGGGTAGAATGGTATTGATTAATAACAAATCTATAAATGATTTTGTGAGTGTTTTTTTAGAGGCTCTGGATTCTTTTTGAAAAGTATAATGTGTTTCCCAAAACTTTGACGTTGATACTCTTAATAATTTATAATAATCATCTAAATGATTTGTTTCTAAAATTTCTGAAAACAAATTTTGATGTTCATAATACAAACCAGCCAATTGAGACAATCTAATAGTCGGAAAATTTAATGGTCGCAACCTAAAAAAGTAACATGGTAATACATGACTGTTTTTTAACCCAAACTTTTGTTTTAAAAATTGATATTCCTTAACGAGACTTATAGAGTAAGCCTCTTCAACATCTTGGTTTAACAAACTTGATTGTCCGAATAGTAATGCTTCTAAAGTTTGTTGATTTGATTGGGATTTTCTAAGTATTGAAAAATCAATAGATTTTGCCAAACTAAAAAATGAATCTCCGTTTACCTTTAGTCCGAAATTCTTTGCCAACATTTTAAACAGAACTGCTTCCCAATCATTTTTTGATTCTTTTAAAAGGGATTCTATTTCTTTTGTTTTCCGTTCTAAACGCTCTAAATATAAACGCTCTAACCAATTATTTAATACAAAATCATCACTACTTGCAAAATCGTACTCACAATTAATCCATCTGTTTGGTTTAGCAAAGAGCTTTTCATAATTGCTTAAAACATCTTTACCTATAAAATCTTTTAACTCTAAAGTGGGTAATATCGTGCGGTCTTTTCTAAAAACGTCTGTATCATGTTCCCAAACCACATGTAAAATTACATTATCATAGGCTTTGTCTTTCTCATGGTTATGTAAAAACCAATCGGATGACTTTACATGAATCTCTACATTGCCAGCCCACAACTGCTTTCCTATAGAAAGCTGTGCATTAAAAAAGTCAGGGCCAGAATTTAGGTTATGATGCCCAACAGTGTTAATTGTAATAGTTTCTCCTGCTATAGTTGAAAGTTGATTTATTTGAATTTTTTTATGTTTCCAGATGTAATGTAAAAAATCTTCTTGCATATGGCTAAAATAAAAAATATGTAGTCTAATTCAAACAAATAAAAAGAAATAACTTACAGGTTTCCAAGAAGCTGGTTAACTAAAAACAATTAACTTCGTTTAGTATCTTTGGTTGTATTATTTTTAACGAACCGAACAATTTAAACATATAGATGCATAAAATAAGGGAAAGCTTTGAACAAATTGTTAAATTAAGCGACCTAGATTGGCAGGTATTTTCCTCTAAGCTAAAAAAAAGCGTTTACAATAAAAAGACCGCTATTTTAAAGGTTGGAGAAACAGAAAACCATATTTTGTTTATTGAAAAAGGAGCGCTTCGTTTTTTTATTCCAAAGTTTGAAAATGATATTACTTTTAGTTTCTGTTTTGAAAATGAGTTTATAAGTGCATATGATTCTTTTATAACCAGAAAACCCAGCACATATGAAATTAAAGCTTTAACGGATACTACACTTTGGAGGCTTACTTATCAAGATTTGCAAGATGTTTATAATAAAACCAAATAGGCAATGTTATTGGTAGAATAATAGCAGAAAACCTTTATTTAACAAAATTAAGAAGAGAGCAATCTTTCTTGAACGAAACACCAGAAGAAAGATATTTAAATTTATTTATTGAAAGACCAGATTTAATTAAAAAAATTCCCCTTAAATATTTGGCTTCATATATTGGAATAACTCCTCAGGCATTAAGTCGAATTAGAAAGCGTATTTCTTAACTTAAGTTCATTGTTTTTAATTTCAACTTTGAAGAAATTTGCCTAAAAAAAGATGAAACCTTTCCTTGTACTTATTGTCGTTTTTGTTATTTCTCTATTTTCTATAAAAGTTATTAATGGAAAATATGACTTTATACTATCTGGGCGTATAGCCATGTCTACAATGCTACTTTTCACTGCGTTAGGGCATTTTCTATTTTCAGATGGTATGGCTTTAATGGTTCCTGATAAAATTCCTTTTAAAAAAGGAATCATTTATTTCACTGCAATTCTTGAAATTCTTGGAGCTATAGGCTTGCATATTCCTCAATTAAGATTATTAACTGCATGGTTATTAATACTATTCTTTATTATTATATTACCAGCTAACATTAAAGCTTCTATTGACCATTTAAATTATCAAAAAGCTACTTATGACGGGCATGGACTAATGTATTTATGGTTTAGAGCTCCTTTACAGCTTTTGTTTATAATTTGGATATACTTAACCGCAATTAAATTTAAATAGTTAAATGGCTTTTTTATTATATGCTTTACTATAAGATTTTAGCAACTTGTATAATTCTTCGGGATTGAAAGGTTTCCCCATAAACCCATTCATTTTATATTGCTCTGTTTTCTTTTTAATATCTGTTTGAGCAAAAGCAGTTAAAGCAATTATTGGTACGCTTGCTTTATTTTTATCTTCCGATTTTCTAATAATTTTAGCTGCTTGATACCCATTTATCTTTGGCATTTGCAAGTCCATTAGTATTAAATCGTAATTAAACTTTTTAAAGAGCTCCAACACTTTTTCTCCATTTTCTGCTATGGTATATGTAACCCCCCATTTATTAAAAAAACGTTTAAGTATTAGCACATTCATTTTATTATCTTCAGCAACTAGAACATTTATATCAATAGGCTCATAATTAGGCTGCATTTTAATCATATCTGGCTCGTAAACACTAAGCCTATTACTTATTTTATAAATAATCTCAAAGAAAAATGTTGAGCCTTTACCTAGTTCGCTTTCCACCATTAAGTCACTACCTTGTAAGTTTAATAGTTTTTTACTAATCGATAAGCCAAGACCTGTACCGCCATATTTTATGGATGTTTCAGAATTTGCTTGCATAAAGCTTTCAAAAATGGATTCTTGTCTGCTTTTTGATATTCCTATGCCCGTATCTATAACTTTAAAAACAAGTTTTACTTTATTTTCTTTTACACCTAAATTTCTAACACTAAGATTAATACACCCATTTTCGGTAAACTTTAAAGAATTACTCAACAAATTTTTAATTATTTGAGTAAGCTTCAACTTGTCTCCTATAATATTGTCAGGCACATCATTCTCTTTAATAACATTAAATATTAAACCTTTTTTCTCTGTTCTTAAACTAAAATGAGATTTTATGCTTTCTAAAAAATAATTTAAACTAAAATCTTTCTCTACAAGTTTTAATTTACCAGATTTTATTTTATCAAAATCTAGCAAATCATTTATCAATCCTAATAAATGTTCTCCAGAATACTTTAATGCTTTTAGATTTTCCAACTGATCTGGCAAGTGCTCTTCCATTAATAGAATATTAGCTAATCCCGTAACAGCATTTAGAGGTGTCCTAATTTCATGAGACATTGTAGACAAAAATTCGTCTTTAGATTTATTTGCCTTTTGTAATTCTATTTCTGTCTCTTTTAGATTTGTTATATCTATAATCGTACCTATAAAACCAGTCGATACTCCTTTACTATCTTTAATAAGCTTTGATTTTACTTCAAACCACATTAATTCGCCATTTCTCCTATGTTTAAATATAAACTTAATATGCTGTTTTTCCTTAGAGAATAAATCTTCAAATCGTTTAAAACCGTCTATATTTTCTCCATGCAAAAACTTTCTATAACTCTTTCCCACAGCATTATTAACAGGGATTCCGGAATACTCTGCCCAGGCATTATTTAAAAAGGTAAAGTTCCCATCAAGATCTGTCTCAAAAAGGACGCCACCAATATTATCTACAATATTTTCTAATTTTTCGTTGGTATGGTCTCTTTCTTTTATTAATTTTTGGTTGGCTACAAAAAGTTCTTTGGTGCTTTTTTCAAGAATGTGCTCAATACGTCTAAGATCCTTATCAAAACCTTTATAGGCATTATCGATCATCTCTAAAAAATCAGCGTACTTTGGATCATCCAAAATATCTAAGTTAGATTTTTTAATCTGCCTTCTCAACAGTCTATGGAACTTATCGTTTAGCATTCTGAAAATGTCGTTATGCACATTGTTTGATTATGTAATTCACAGGGTGAAAATTCATCATGCGGACCTATTTCCCCGTAAGAGTAAAACCCAGTAATACAAGGTTTGTCTCCAATAACCTCCCTTACAACTTCTACTTCTTCTTCTACTAGTTGTTTTAAAACCATACGCCTCCCTACACAACTAACCAATATGGCTAATTCTGGAGTGTCTTTCCTTAAAATTTTACCAGCAGAACTAGCAGATTCTTCAGCGCCATCAATCAATCTATCTACATTAGCCTTCATAAATCTTACATAAGCTCCTTCGGGAAGGTTTCCAGCAAATGTTACACTCTTATCTTCTTCATTAATTGCCAAAATAGATCTAACTAAAGGTTTAGAGTTTGCATCATTAACCATGCTCAACGGAAATAACAATCCTGAGCTCGGCAAGTTTTTAGCTTCTTCTCCCAAAAAGGCTTTATAAATATCTAAAGCTGGTTTTCCATCAAGTTCATATAAAACATTTTTATTAGATTTTGTTACCAACCTATCTATTCCATAACTATCCCATCCGCCTCTAGAACCTGTACATACCTTTAAATTTTCTCCATAAAAACCTAAAGCTAATATGGTTTTATCTACTATCTTATTATTATTAATAACAAATGTTTTATTAAAATTGGAACCATCTGCGGCTAGTCCCCCCGTTATACTAACATTGGGTATTATAGATTTTAAACCTGAAACCAACTCTGTTCCATTAACATGAAGCCCATCACTTAAAACCAGAACATGTTTTAATTCTTTATCATCAAGATCTTTTGCCAGGTCTTGTCCTGATTTATAACTACAATCCATGTCTACAACTTCAATCGATGCTTTTTTGTAGGTTACTTTGTCTAATTGTATGGCCGTTAAAGATATGGTCTCGTCTTTTACTGTAATATCTGATATTTCACCAGCTGTTGAGCATCCAATAACCGTTGCATTTGGATACTTGTTATTTATAAAATCGAGTACTTCTTTTTTAGAAACAAAATCTGGTGATACGAAAAGTAAAAATATATTAGCTTCAATACTCAAAATAGAAATATCTTCTAGCCAATTATCCTGTTGGAGGGATATTTGTTGAACGTTCATATTTAATACTTTAGTTAATATTTAAGGCAAATGCATTTTATCGTGAAAACAACACGTTTTATCGAAAATATAATAAAATTTATTACAAACAAAATTTTTACTAAGGTTTTTATTTACAATGAGTTACAGAAAAAACCCGAAATCACTAATTCATTTGTAAGACAAATCGTTATAAACATTGAAAAAAGCACAAAAAAATCCTGAATAATTTATTCAGGATTTTTTATATATTTCTATAACTTAATTATCGCTTATAAAGCACTAATGATATCATATTTAGTAATAATTTGGTAGGCTCCGTCATTTAGCTCAACCAACACGGCATTATTATCCCTATCGATCAATTTAGAAATAGCCTCAATAGGTGTATTTTTACTGACTATTGGAAATGGTTTGTGCATGACCTCTTTAATTGGTAAATCGGAAATATCTTTATTTTCAATGTATTTACGTAATAAATCTGCTTCGTCGACTGCCCCAACAAATCCCGATGAATCTTCTACTGGTATTTGAGAAATCTTATATTTTTTCATGCGTTCTATAGCATGAGAAACTAATTCTTCTGTTTTTACCGTTACTAAAGGTTTATCTAAATGGTTATTAACAATGTCTTGCGCACAGGTTAATTCGTCTTCAATAAAACCACGATCACGCATCCATTCATCATTAAACATTTTGCCTACATAACGACTTCCATGATCATGAAATAAAATTACGACTACATCTCCTTTCTTAAAATGATCTTTTAGTTGAAGAAGCCCTTTTATAGCAGCTCCAGCAGAATTTCCAAGAAACATGCCTTCTTCTTTTGCCAGCTTTTGCGTATAAATAGCGGCGTCTTTATCTGTAACTTTAGTAAAACCATCTATAACACTAAAATCAACATTTTTTGGCAAAATATCTTCTCCTATCCCTTCTGTAATGTAAGGGTAAATTTCATTCTCATCAAAGACACCTGTTTCGTGGTATTTTTTAAATACAGAGCCATAGGTATCCACCCCCCAAACTTTTACATTGGGATTTTGCTCTTTTAAGTATTTTCCAACTCCAGAAATAGTGCCTCCTGTTCCTACTCCTACCAAAAAATGTGTTACTTTCCCTTCTGTTTGTTTCCATATTTCTGGTCCTGTGCTTTCGTAATGTGCTGCCGTATTACTGGGATTATCGTATTGATTCACATACCAAGAGTTTGGTGTTTTTTCGGCTAGTCGTTTTGAAGTAGAATAATATGATTTTGGATCTTCTGGTTCTACATTGGTTGGACATACAACAACTTTGCTGCCTACGGCTCTTAAAATGTCCATTTTCTCCTTGCTTTGCTTATCACTTATCACACAAATCATTTTGTAACCTTTCACTATAGCAGCCAAAGCTAATCCCATACCTGTATTTCCAGATGTTCCTTCTACAATAGTGCCACCTGGCTTTAATCGCCCATCTGCCTCTGCATCTTCTATCATTTTTACTGCCATTCTATCCTTTACGGAATTACCTGGGTTGAACGTTTCGTATTTTGCCAAAACTAAGCATGGCAATTCTTCAACAAGCTTATTTAACTTCACTAATGGCGTATTACCAATAGTCCCTAATATGTTTTCAGCGTATTCCATAATATAAGTTTACTTTACAAATTTAAACTAAAAAATAGGGACTACTATATTGGTGATTGCAATCCTTTGATTTTGATTAGGCTTAGTATGAAGATGCCTAACTTATTCTGGGTATGCCAAGATTTTAATAATAATCTACATCTGATATGTACAAGTAAAGAAATATACAACCAACGAAAATATATTCTGAAACACCTAATTATTGGAACCTGATCGCTTTTACAGGTGATATTTTCGTGATTAGATATGATGGTATTAAAAGCATAAGTAAACAGAGTACAAGTGTACCTATGTTTAATGCTATAACGTACCCCAAACTTATATAGACTGGAGCTTCTGTAACATAATATATACTTGGATCTAACGGAAATAATTTAAAGTATTTCTGAGTAAATAGAAGCCCTAATCCAATAATATTTCCCCATAAAAGCCCAAGAAGAATTAGGTAAGATGCATTGTATAAAAACAATTTACGAATACTCCAATTATTGCTTCCTATCGCTTTTAATATCCCTATCATTTGTGTACGCTCTAATATCAAAACAAGCAATGCTGTAATCATATTTATACCTGCTACGAGTATCATGATACCTATAATGCCATAAATGTTTGTATCAAAAATTTGAATCCAATCAAAAATTGAAGCATATTTATTTTTTATAGTCTCCGCATTGAGTTCAGAGGGTATATTTTCATAAATTTCAGGGCCTTTTTCATCTATTTCATCATAATCACTAATAAATACTTCAAAATTCCCAATTTGGTCTTTTTTCCATCTATTTATTCTTTGTAAATGACGAATATCTCCTATAATGTAGTTAGCATCAAAATCTTGAAATCCAGAATTATAAATCCCAACTATATGATAGGTAATAATATTTGTTAATCTTTCCGGATCGTCCTTTGGAAATACCATTTGAAACGTTTCATCTAGTTTCAATCTTAACCTATTAGCTAAATATTGAGATACTAAAACGTCTTCATTCCTTTTACCTGAATAATCTGGGAGATCACCTTCTATTAAAAAATCTTCAAAATAGCTCCAATTATAATCTTTTCCTACGCCTTTTAAATATATACCTTCAAAATCACTCTCTGTTCTAATAACACCAAACTTTGCAGCTACCCCTTGAATATGGTCAACACCTTCCACAGTTTTAAACTCAGGATAAAACTCTTGGTTTTTAGATATAGGAATAATACTTTCTTGAGAATTATTGCTATCATATTTAGTAATAGTTACGTGCCCATTAAACGCCACTACTTTGTCACGAATCTTTTGCTGCAATCCTATACCCGTTGCTATAGCAACCATCATTACGACAATACCAATAGTAATCGCCGCAATACCAATTTTTATTATTGGTGCCGATATACTACTTTTATACGCTTTACTACCAATAATGCGTTTAGCTATAAAAAATTCGTAATTCAAATTATTCAATGAGGTTTAATATTTTCAAAAATACAGTTTTATTATTTGTTTTTATAATGATTTCTTGTGCTTCTAAAGCAAAAAGTAAAATAGCTATAAAAGATGAGACAGATCTTACAGTGCAAAATGATAGTTCTATTGCTGTTGGAGCCAATCAAACCAAAGCTTATTTACCATTATTAAAAGGAAAGCGTGTAGGTATTGTTGCTAATCAAACCTCAGTGATTTTTAGGAAAGAAAAACAGCAAACCATACTTGTTGGCCCAGAAACCAACGAACAATCTCTTGGCCATATCATTGAGAAAGATACTATGACTCATTTAGTTGACTCATTAATTTCCTTAAAGGTTGCTGTTAAAAAAGTATTTTCTCCAGAACATGGTTTTCGAGGTCGTGTAGACGCTGGTGAATTAGTTAAAGATGGTATTGATACAAAAACCAATTTACCCATTGTATCGCTATACGGGAAAAACAAGAAACCTACTAAAGAACAACTTGAAGGCCTGGATATTGTTGTTTTTGACATTCAGGATGTAGGTGTTCGATTCTACACTTACATTTCTACATTACATTATATCATGGAGGCTTGTTCGGAACAGGGTATTCCTGTTTTAATATTAGACAGGCCCAACCCTAATGGACATTATGTAGATGGTCCTACTTTAGAAATTAAAAACAAAAGTTTTTTAGGCATGCATCCTATACCATTGGTACATGGTATGACCATTGGTGAGTATGCACAAATGATTAATGGTGAAAAATGGTTGAAAAATGGCACGCAGTGCGAAATCACCATCATTCCTATAAAAAATTACACGCACAATACTTTTTATAGTCTGCCCATTAGACCTTCTCCAAATTTACCTAACGACCAAGCTATAAAATTATATCCTAGTCTTGGGCTTTTTGAAGGGACACATATTAATGCTGGTCGTGGTACCGAGTTTCAATTTCAACGGTATGGAGCTCCCTTTTTAGATAAAAAGGCTCTTCCTTTTAACTATACCCCTATTGCCAATTTTGGTGCCAAATACCCTAAGCACAAAAACAACTTATGCTATGGAGAGGATTTACAAAATGAAGAGTTAAACGGCATTATGACACTTAAATGGGTTATTAAAGCCTATCAAAATTCGACAGATAAGTCATTATTCTTTAATACCAACAACTTCACTAAGCATGCTGGAACAGATAAATTACAGAAACAAATTGAAGCTGGTTTGAGTGAAACCGAGATTAAAGTGACGTGGCAAGATGATTTGAAAACGTTTAAAAATACCAGAGACAAGTATTTGATATACGATTAAAACCAAATTCCCATTCAACTAATGTTTTTTATGCTAGGTACATTTTGATTGAAAATAAACCCTATTCTTTTACAGATGTAGTCGGTTTTCTATATTTCTGAAACGGTTGCTTTAATAAGTCTTTAATATTACTGTTTTCCTTTTCATCTGGAAACAAATCAACACCATATACAATTTTATCTGTATCTAATTTCATATAGGTTCCAAAAAGCCTGTCCCATACGGAAAAAATGTTTCCGTAATTAGAATCTGTATATGGTAATTTATAGTGATGGTGCACTTTATGCATATCTGGAGACACAATAATATAACTTAGTAGATGATCTATCTTTTTAGGTAATTTTATATTCGCATGATTAAATTGTGTAGCTACAACCGATAGCGATTGATATAAAAGAACTAACGCTATGGGTGTCCCAATTACAAAAATGCCCAAAAGCGTAAAGATATATCGAATAATGCTCTCTAGAGGGTGGTGCCTATTCGCTGTTGTTGTATCTACATGATGATCTGAATGATGAACCAAATGTACCATCCATAATGGTTTTACTTTGTGTTCAATTAAATGTGGCAAATAGGCGCCTATGCAATCAATCAAAAAAACCCCTAAAACACCATACAGCCATATGGGCATTTCTGGTAACCAATTAAGAATTCCAAAATTATTGTCCATAACCCAATCGGATGATTTTAAAAACAAAAATGCCAAAGGAAGGTTTACAAGTATCGTTGTTAGCGTAAAAAATATATTAGGGATGGCATGTTTCCACTTCTTATATTTAAACCCGAATAAAGGTATCATACCTTCAACAATCCAAAAGAAGGTTAGCCCTCCCACTATAATAATACCTCTATGTAATGGGGGAATTGTTTCGAAGTAATTTAAAATGGTTTCCAATAGAATATTTTTACTAAATATACTATTTTATTCTTTTTTTCATGTTTTCAACTATGTTAAAAGCTGCTGGGCACATAGCCACATTCTTTAATGTTAAGTTTGATATTTGCTGAAACTTCTTTCTGTCTGTATGTGGAAACTCCCTGCAGGCCTTAGGTCTTACATCATAAACAGAACAATAGTTATCGGTTCCTAAAAAAGTACAGGGAACACTTTGCAGTACATAATCATTATCCTCATCAATACGTAAATATTGATTTATAAATTGTTGCGGTTTTTGCTTAAAATGCTTAGAAATACGCTCAATATCCTTATCTGTAAACAAGGGGCCTGTGGTCTTGCAACAGTTAGCACATTCTAAACAATCGGTACGCTCAAACTCGTCATCATGTAATTCCTGCATGATATAATCCAGATTCTTTGGTGGCTTCTTTTTTAACTTAGCAAAGAATTTTTTGTTTTCGTTATGCTTATCTTTGGCGAGCTTTGGAAGATTTTTAATGACGTCTTGCATGGTGTAAAAATAAACAAACTAGTCTTTCTGAACGACGTGAAGCATCTAATTTATTACGTGATGTTTCCACTGCGCTCAACATGACACAAAACATAACTTTTGAAAGACCTTTTCGGACAAGCTTTATTAGATTATCAAAACGGAAACTATACCGAAGACATTGTTACTTCTACTAGTATTTCTGACGAAGACATTTTACCGCTTTCTTATCTGTTTCGTAGTTTTAAAAACATGCCCAACTTAGAACAAAAAGCATTAAAACTGGCTAAAGGTTCTGTTTTAGATGTAGGGTGCGGTACCGGAAGTCATAGTTTATTTTTACAAAAAAAAGGTTTAAAAGTAAAAGCTATTGATATTTCTAAAGGTGCTATTGGTGTTGCAAAACAACGTGGTATTGTGCATGCTGAAGAAAAGCATATTTTAGATGAAACCGAATCTTTTGATACTATTTTACTTCTAATGAACGGTACTGGAATATTTCAGGAGTTATCTCTTGTTTCTAAATACTTATCTCATCTAAAAAACCTTTTAAAACCTAACGGACAGATTTTAATTGATTCTTCTGATATTAAATATATGTACGAAGACGAAGACGGTGGTTATTGGATGGACGCTAATTCTGGTTATTATGGCGAACTTGATTATTTCGTTTCTTATAAAGGTGAAAAAGAAGTACCGATGAAGTGGCTCTATTTAGATTTTAATACCTTAAACTTAGCTTCTGAAAGTATTGGACTAAAATGTGAATTAGTTTTAGAAGGTGAGTATTTTGATTATTTAGCGAGGTTAACTTTATAGGTTATATCTATAATGCCCTATAATCTTAAAATCAAATAAACAATCTTCCAAAACTTGACCTGAGCCTATATTATGAACTATCAAATATCGTTTTCCATCATTCGATTTTTTATTAACCACAATACCTATGTGAGTTATTGCGCCTCCTAAATTCCAACAAACAATATCTCCTGGAATATAATCCTTAGGGTTATTAGTAATCGCTTTTTTAGCGCCTTGTCTGTTAAAATATGTCATCAAGTTAGGGACTCTTCTATGATCTATATTTTTATCTGTAGTTTTTAAACCCCAAATTTGTGGATATAAATTAAAATGGGCTTTCATGTCTTCATGAACTTCTTTCTGCAAATCAAACCCCAATTTTCTATAAGCTCTAATTACAACATCTGTGCAAACACCTTTATCGCCTGGGACATCTCCATTTGGGTAATCAATTGAAAAATAGCTTGGATCGTAGGTAACTTTCTGTTTGGTTAGCTCTAAAGCACTATTTGAAAGTGTTAATTTTTGAACCGTACTTTGTGCAAAGCCTAGATTGAAACAGAAAATTAAGATTACAAAAAATATTTTTCTCATACATGTAATTATTTATTTTGCCGAATTAGAAATCAAACTTATAAGTGGCACCTGCTAAAAACTGAATGCTTTGTACTGGAAAATTTTGCCAACGTTGGTAAGCTTGATTATTAATATTATTCGCTTTTGCAAAAACCGATAATCGCTCGTTAACATGATACCCTACATGCGTATTAGCATCAAAATAACTATCTAAAACAACAGTAGTAGATTGGGGGCCTGGAGGTAAAGCAACTTCTAATTCTAATTGATCTTTACGCCCGCCAACATAAAATAAATTAGCACCAGCAAACCAGTGTTCGTTTATTTGATAATCTAAAAACAGTGATCCTTTAATATCTGGCAAATTCCAAGCTTCTGCTTCACCTTCTGTTGAATAGGTAAAATACTCAGCTTTTAAACCCAGTTTAAAGTTTCTGTTTATATCCACGTTTATTTCTCCTGCTACACCAAAAGTATCCACATCATCATATACAATTCCAAATGAATTCCCATAATCATAATTAGTTTGTGGTGCTAGGTTTCTTATAACATTGGTTTTATAAAGGGCTTTATTTCTATCGGCCAAATAATGTCCGCTAATATTATAACTCATGTCACTGGACAGTTTTCCTTTTAACCCAATATAGGCATTGTACAATTGGTCTGTTGGCATGATAAATAAGGTTGGAGACACGAATGGGTTTTCGGTAGCAAAATCATAATATGAGTTTTGAATCAAATCACCTTCAATACCTCCGTAAGCAATCAATACATCATTTACCAACCTATATGTTGCTGTAACATTAGGGTAAACATAAAATTTGCTTTCACCAGATTCTTTATCATTTAAATAAAACGCAGAAAAACCAAGGTTCACCGTTAAATCGTCTTGTTTCATTTCATAAGTTGGAGAGATTCCAACTTGAAAATTCCCATAATTAAATTCTGTAGTGGTTGTATAGCTTCTATCAAATGTACCTCCTAAATAGTCAAATTTAATATCTGTAGAAATCTCTACATCATTTATTGGCACATCAATTTTTGCTTTTGCTATAAACCTATTTTCTCCAGATCCTTGATTATCTCCAAAACGTCTAAAAAAGAAGCTTCCTGAATTAATATAAGTATCTTCAAAAGTAATATCCCCTCCAAAATGAGCACTAAAAAAAGAATGTTCTACATCTATACCATTAGTACTTGCTGCCACAAGTTGAGACTGTGGCACGCCATACCAATTATAGGTTTGATGTTTAAATCCACCTTCAACATTCCAAGCTAAATCTCTTAATCGGCTAGAATAATTCACATTAATCTTAGAATTAGAAAAATTATCGTCAAAAGCCAAACCTTCAATACCCCCTTGAGATGAATGATGACTTATATAGCCCCCCACACTTTCTGATCTACTTATAGCATGATTTAAATACACTTCGCCTAAAATAGTTGTATAGGTACCAACTCCTAAAGTAGCATAATTATCGAATAACACTGCTGGTTTTCTCTTTTCTACAACAGCAGCTTTTCCCTTTGCTGGTGTGAATGTTGATGCTACTGGAAATGAAAAAATATTGTATTTAATTTCTTTTTTAGTTTCGGTAGTTTCATCTTCTAACGACGGAATTTCTTTGACCTTAAATGCATCCGATATTGTTGGTGTATATGGCTTTACAACATCGATAACCCCCGTGTTAATCGTATCATTTATTTTATCTTGAGAAAAGGACATTGTAACACTCAATGAGATTGCCACAATTAATATCTTTTTTATGTGCTTTCGCATATTTATTCTTTTGATTTATGATTGATGAGATGCTTCTACTTGTTTCGGCTTGTGTCGCTAAATACAAGTTAATCGGCATGACATTCTAACTTTTAACAAAACTAATCTTCTGGTTGAATAGATGAATTAGTCTTTGATTCTTCTATTTTTATTTTTCTTAATTCATCTTTTGCTTCTGAAACGACATCATCAAACTCGGCGAAATTTTTAATAACACTTTCTAAAATATAGGTTGCTTGAAATGCATCGCCTAAAGCATAAAAGTTCTTCGCCATAATCACTAAACCTTTAGCACTGTAATATTTATAACCCGAAAAATCTTTAGCTAATTTTTGAACCGATTTATTAGAAGCTTCATGCTTGCTTTCTTTGTTTTTGAAATAAGCATTATAGTATAAGGCTTCTGCGGCTGTTTCTCCAGTAGCTATTTTTTCTACTTTAGTATACGCTGCTTTAGCCTTTTCCTCATCTCCCATTTTTATAGCAGAACGTGCTATAATAATGTGTGCGTCACTTTTTATTTTATTATCGATTTTTGAACTTCCCAATACCTTTTCTGCATAAGAAACCGCTGCTTCATAATTTTTCAATTGATAATTAGCTTTCATCAAATTAGACTCCGCAAATACAACATTTTGTGGAAAGTTGGCTTCTTCCTCAAGCCTTTTCAATAACGGCATGGCTTTATTCCAACTTTTGGATTCTAAAAAGTACTGCGATAAACGTAATAGTGCTTCTTCTGTATATTCATTCTGTGAAGCCTCAACAATATATTTATAATGAGGGGCAGCATTGTCTGTTAAATCCTTTTTATTATACAATTGTGCTATGTAGAAGTGCGCTTGTAATGCATGTAATCCGTTGGTAAATTCGTTTAAATAGCCATTAAACTGCTTAATGGCCTTATCTGTATTACCATCTAAATATTGTTTTTCGGCAGCTTCGTAAGTGGCATTATCTAAATCGGTATCTGTAACCTCAACATAATCCAAAGTTCGAACCCAAACTGCATAATCATCAACACGGCCTAAATCTATATAAATCAATTTAGCTGTTGCTACGGCTTGAACGGCTTCTGGCGTATTAGGATAATCGCCCGCAACCTTTTTAAATTTAGTTAAGGCACGCTCGTTTTCACTTCCATTATAATAAACCAATCCTTGACGAAGCAATGATTTTGGTACAAATGAACTCATTCTATATTCTGAATTCAAACGGTTGTAAACTGTGATTGCTTTATCTGTTTCATTAGCTTTAACATAAGAATTACCCAACTCATACATGGCATCATCTCGTAATTTTGACTTGGGGTAGTCTGAAATAAACTGTTCTAGCTCTTTAATTTTTTTTGAAGTTTGTCCACTATAGCCAGTACTAATTGCTTTTTGAAAAAATGGATAATCAGAATCTATTTCATTTAACTTGATGGCATTATTATAAGCTTTAATAGCGCTTTTGTATTGACTTGAAACAAAATGTCCATCTCCCAATCGCAAATAAGCATCATTTAGCCTTACTTTATCTTCTTTTTTATTAGAAATGAATTGATTGAAATATTGAGTCGATTGATCGTAATTTTTTAATTTAAAATACGCATAAGCTAAGTTATAATCTATATTTTCAACTTCTGATGTTGATGTAGATGATGGTTCTTGTTGAAACTGTTTAAAACCAACTAGCGCATCATCATAACTGGCTAAATTATAATCGGCTTCTGCTTTCCAAAATGTTGCACGAGCTGTATATTTAGGATCCCTCGGTTCTTTTAAAGATTGATCAAAAAGAGATTCTGCCTCTAAATAGTTATTCTCATTATAAAGCTCCAGACCTCTATAAAATGCTACTTTTTGATAAGCTACTTTATTTTCAAAACTCTTTTTTCCTTCTAATAATCTAAGAGCCTCTTTATAGTTTTTTGAGGTAATATATGAATCTATTAATAGGGTCTCAATCTCTTCTTTATAACTGGTATCTGGATATTTATCTAAATAGCTTGCTAAAACTTGAGGAGCCGATTGATATGGGTTTCCTATTTCATAACTAATCTTTGCATAATTAAGCCAAGCATCTTCCTGAATTTTTAAATCAAAATCCATTTGGGAGGCATATCTAAAAGCGTTTAACGCTTCTTGTTTTTTATCAAGATTGATATAACTTTCTCCTAAATGATAATACGCATTTTGAGCAATTGAGTTATTCCCGCCAATTATTTTATTAAATTCCGAAATAGCATTTTCATAGTCTTTCTGCTTATAATATGCATATCCCAACTGGTAAAAGTCTGTATTGTTCCATTTACCTCTTTTTCCCTTATATTCGGTTAAATACGGAATTGCTTCGGCATACTTTTTTAAATTAAAATAACTTTCTCCTATTATTTTTGATAATTCAGATACTTCTACCTCATCACTCGTATCTAATCTATCTTTGGCCAATGCAATAGCTTTTTCAAAATTCCCCAATTTAAAATTCAAATCTGCCTGATAATAGGATAGCTTTTCTTTGTAACGCTCCTGATCACTTACCTGATCGAAATATTCATTGGCTCTGTCATAATCATCTCCTTCATAAGCCATAAAACCTATATAGTACTTAGCTTGCGAACCAAACTCTTGAGAACTTTCTACACGTGATAAATATTTTTTTGCTTCTTTGTATTGTTTAGCAGAAAATGCCGAATAACCATTATTGAAATTATATTTTTCTTTCTCTTTTCTTCCCAAAGCATTTTCATCTACCTTATCATACCATTTCCTTGCATAGGCATATTTAGAATTCTCGAAATAATAATCGGCTACATCTACATATGCTGTATTTCGCTTTGTACTTGTAGGGTAATCTTCAACAAAGTCTTCCACTAATTGATCGGCGTTTTGTTGATTTAAACGTACTGCGCAATTAGCGATATAATATGTGCAATCGGACTGTAAAATTTCTGCTTTGGCTGTTTTCTTTACATTCATAAATAAAGATTGAGCAGCCAGATACTGCTGATTGTTATAAAGAGATAAGGCTTTTTGATAATCAACTAAATTACTAGTATAAGTGGCAGATTGTTGTGCTATGATGTGTAAACTAAAACTAATAGCTACCAAAAGGGAAACAATGCTTTTTTTAGTCATTAACGATTCGTTTTTTAATTTAAAATCAAAGATAGATAAAGAATTCTTTATTTTGTATTCCCGATTTCACAAGAATGATAAACTTAATGAAAACCTCAACATATTATATGCAAGAGGTTATTTTTGTTTGGTTATAAATTTTATAACGTAATAATCGTGCCATAATTATAAAATGGCTTATAAATGTTAAAAAAGCTTGAAGATGAAGGATAAAAAGCAAAACACAAAATAATTATTTTTTATATTCAGAAGCAAGTTTGAGGATGTTTGACCCAAAGATCCCACTAAAAAAGCAGGATTAGTTCAGCTATCAATTTTGAAAATATTGCTTTGCAAGCTTTCAAAATTGAGTTTCACTAATAAAAATTATAACTTATGGTTTGCTATGTTAAACTTTAAACTTTAAACTTGTATCTTTAAATTTACTCTTTTATGTCTAAACCTATCTTACAATTAAAAGACGCTTCTATTTTTCAAGGTGATAGTCTTGTACTTTCAAACGTTAATGTTGAAATCAATAAAGGTGATTTTGTATATTTAATTGGAAAAACAGGAACAGGCAAGAGTAGTTTTATGAAAACGCTTTATGGCGATTTACCTTTAACGCAAGGCGAAGGACATATTGTAGATTATGATTTAAAGCACCTTAAAGAAAAAGACATTCCTTTTTTAAGACGAAAATTAGGGGTTGTTTTTCAAGATTTTAAATTGTTGACCGACAGAACTATTAATGATAATTTATTGTTTGTTCTAAAAGCTACAGGTTGGAAAGATAAGGATGAAATGAATACGCGCGTTGAAGCCGTTTTGACAAAAGTTGATATGAAAACCAAAGGCTTTAAATTTCCTCATGAATTATCTGGCGGCGAACAACAACGCATAGCTATAGCTAGAGCTCTACTTAATGACCCAGAGCTTATTCTTGCAGATGAACCCACAGGGAATTTAGATCCGCAAACCAGCGTGGAAGTTATGGAAGTTTTACAGGATATTAACAAAAATGGAAATACCATTTTAATGGCCACTCATGATTATGCTTTACTACTTAAGTATCCTAGCAAAACACTTAAGTGTGATGAGAATGCAGTTTATGAGGTGGTGCAGAGAAAAGGTTAAAACTGCTCAAATAATCAGGCAGTTTATTATTATTTCAATTTACCTCCGCAAAACCCAAAAAAGATAAAAAACATTAATATCTGGGGTTATCTATTTTAGATTTTAAACTTTTTAGTTCTTTCTTAAGTTCTATGGTATAAAGTGTAAGTTCTTCTATTTTTTGGAGTAAAAGCTTATTCATTTCACCAAGTTCAATACCGTTAGCTTCAACTTCTTCAGTACTTGGGATATCTTTTAAGTGTCCATTTTCTTTAATGTATTCTTCAACTTCTTCTAATGGTGGTAATTTATAATCTGTTTGAAATACAAAATCTGCCCAATTGGTGTACACTTTTACAGACTCAGCTCTTACATGCCCGTTTACAGATAACTTATATTCTTTGTTTCCGTCAGCAGCATCTATGTAAGTTGTTGTTCCTATACCTATATTTCCTTTAAAATCTACATTATCGTTAGCATCGACTCCGATAGCATAACCATTATCAGTAACTCTGGTATCATTTTCTATTTTTAACTTACTTCCATCACTATTATCTACACCAAAAGACCAATTTGAACCTCCAGCTCCTAATGCTAATCTTATATCACCAAAACCTCTATTGTTCATATACAAACCCTCCCACTGAAGACTTGAATTTGCAAAGAGGTATATATCACTCAGATTAAAAATGGCTGATTTATTATTGACATTAAATACAACATTTTTATTATTGGGGTCCACATCGTCACCACCAATAGATGGGTTTCCAATAATAATTTTACCATTTAGGTCAACACCACCTGCACCATTGGCAAGAACCCCATTTTCATCTGTTACTTGTGAATAAGAAAGCGTCGTAACTAAAGTGCTTAATAAGACTAGTTTTTTCATAAATAGATCATATTATAAGTTATAAGATTAAAACTAAGTAATTAGTATTTCTTATAAAATAAAAAAACATTAGAAAATTAGACAAACTTTCTTTTTTTCAAATATAACTACGGGAAACCCGTAATTTTATCGATTCTAATTACTATCTTTTTCAGTTCAAAAAAGTAATTTGCATTTTTATTCCATTAATTCTTTTAGCTTTGGGAAAGTTTCCAGTAAATGAAAAATTTGTTATTCCCAAATAATTAATTAAACATTAAAGTATAACGAGAATGAAGTTTATGAGATAACATGTGGAAAAATTAAATTATTATTGAAAAATGGTTCGTATTATAACACTTGATGATATTATTGATCTATATACAAAAATTAAACTAAGAGGGCTACCTTTTATTTTATCTAAGCTTAACCTTAATGCCACTAAAAGAACTAAAAGTGCATTTAATGATATAAGTATTGATTCGGCCTATTGTTGGGTTATTCCGAAAATGCACGAAAGATGGAATCAATTTATCACAGGAGACTCTCAACAGGGGTTTAAGGAATTTATCATTGCAAATTTTGTAAATCAAAAAAGATGCCTAAAAATGTTATCTCTTGGAAGTGGAAAATGCCATCATGAATTAGAATTTGCTAAACATCCAAATTTTGAAGAAATAGTATGTATGGATATCAGTGATGAATTGATTAAAAATGCTAAAGTTACAGCAGAACAAAATAACTTAAAGAATATTATATTTAAAGTTCAAAATGTTTATGAATATAATTTTCCTGAAAATTATTTTGACATTGTATTTTTTCATGCATCACTTCATCACTTTAAAGATATTGAGGTTTTTCTTAAAAGTAAAGTAAAGTATACCCTTAAAAAAAATGGGTTATTAATAATCAATGAATATGTTGGATCTAATAGGCTTCAATACCCAAAACATCAAATAAAAGCTATTAACGAATGCCTGAATCTCATACCGAAAAAATTTAAAAAACGCTTTAAATTAAACTTAACTAAAAATAAATATTATGGTTCTGGGCTTATTAGAATGGTTGTTGCCGATCCTTCTGAATGTATAGAATCTGAAAATATAACTCCATCTATTCATAATCATTTTAGTATTATTTATGAAAGTGATTTTGGAGGCAACCTTTTAATTCCTGCCTTAAAAGATTTAGGCCATCATTTTATTACACTTGATAAAGAAAAGGAATTAGTACTGGAACAATTGTTCAAATTTGAAGATGGGTATCTACAGCATAATAAAAGTGATTATATTTTTGGCGTGTATAAAAATGATATATTTTAATAAGTTATGATATCTGTTTTAATACCTGTCTACAATTATAATATTTGTGATTTAGTTGATAATATTCACAAGCAACTCACAGCTTCTAAAACAGAATTTGAAATTATTTGTTTAGACGATAATTCTAAAAAACAAATCGTAGCTTCAAATTTGATAATAAATACATTATCGAACACATCATATTTACTATCTAAAAAAAATAACGGCATCGCTATTACGCGTCAATCATTAATGGAAAAAGCAAAATACAGCTGGATAATACTGTTAGATGCTGATGTTAAACTAAAAAATAACTCTTATATTAAGAACTATTTAAATGCTATCTCATATAAATATAAAGTTATTTTTGGAGGTATTTCATACGAAAATAAAACCCCTAATAAAAATAGCCTGTTAAGATGGAAATATGGTATGCGGTGTGAAGCTATAGATGCCAACAAAAGAAACAAGCATCCTTATAAAATAACTTCTGCTGCAAATATGATGATAAAAAAAGAGCTTTATAAAGGCCTTTATTTAGATAGTATAGGTGATTCTTATGGTATGGATATTTTTTTTGGCCCTCAGTTGAAATTCAATAACATTCCTGTATTGCACATAGATAATGGAGTTTATCATTTAGGCCTTGAAAAAAGTGTTACCTACATAAAAAAAACACAACGAGCTGTTGAAACACTTTTAAACCTGCATTATCAAAAAAAAATAAACCTGCACGAAAATGATTTATTAAAAACTTTTCTTTTTTTTAAAAAAGTAAAACTTAATCTTATTTTTTCTCTGTGGCATAAAATATTTAAAAACTTAATGATACAAAATCTACTTAGCTCAAATCCTTCGATTAAGATTCTTCAAGCTTTCAAAATAACTTATATGTGTTATTTTGATTTATTTAATAAAAATGATTGAAATAGCTCATGCCATTGTCTCATAATTCCAGTTAACTCATAAGCTTTCATACTTTCTTTTGCTGCTTTTGAAACCCTTTTCATTTCATTTTTATTTTCAATCAACATACTCACTCTATTTGCGTAGTCTTCAAAGTTATCCTTTTGAATCAAAAAACCATTTTTTTTATTATCAATATAACTTTTGGGACCTAAAGTATTTTCAAAAGCAATCACGGGTAACCCACAAGCCATAGCTTCTGTTACAGCTAAACCAAAAGGTTCATATCTAGATGTATTTAGGAGCATCGATGCTCCTAAATAAACACTTTTTATATCTTTTACTGGCTTAAGAAATTCTATTTTAGATAAATTTTTTAATTCTTTAGCAAGTTTTATTAAATCATCATAATCACCTTCTCCATACATATTTAAAATCCAATCTGGATGCTTCTTAGAAACTAAATACCATATTTTAATTAATTTATCGTAGCCTTTTTGATAAGAGAATCTTCCAACAGCAATAACCTTTTTATTTTCTAAAGAATGAGGGATATCGGGTATTTCGAACCCTATAGGATTAGGGATAACCTTGAAATTCTTAGTTCTTTTATTTCTATTTGCATGTTCATATACTATTACCCATGTGTATCTATTTACACTTAAAGAAAAAAAGAAAAATGACAGTTTAAGTTTTATGTTATTGAACAAATCAGCTTCTTTAGCATTTTTGCTATTATGGTTCTCATAAACCAATGGTATTCTATTCTTCAACAAAAAAGGTAATAGAGATCCTTTTAATCCACTATCACAATTAATAATAATATCTGGATTTATAGTGTTTATTTTTTTATTAAGCTTAGTTCTATAATCAAATAAATCCAGTGATTTTTGGCTTTTTCTATCCAAGTCATGGATTTGAATTTTTTCATGAAAAGAAAAAAACAACTTATTAGTATTGCCGTAGGTATTTAATATATGAATTTCATAAGGAAATGCTTCTACCAAATAATTTAGTTTTACAGAAAGCACCCTTGCTACACCTCCTGAAGTATTTAAATTAGTTGCTATGTACAGTAGTCTTAACACGTTTTATCTAAATCCATTAATTTTAACCATTGCTCACCTATCCCTTCCAATGAAAATCTTTCAACACTAGATAAAGCTTGAGATTTACATCGTTTATACAATTTATTATCTTGTATAAATAAGTTCATAAAACTTGTTAAGCTATCCATATTTTGGTCTTCAACCAACAAACCATTTTCTCTATCTATTATAATTTCACTAGGTCCAGTTTTACAATTAAAAGATACTACGGGAGTTTTGCAAGCCAGTGACTCTAAAATCACCATAGGCATACCTTCATGTGAGCTCGATAAAACAAAAAATTTTGCTCTTTTTATATACTTATATGGATTATTTTTAAAACCCAATAAATGAACTAAATTAGCGACCCCGTTTTGACGAGCAATATTTATCAATGCTTCTTTTTTAGCACCATCTCCAAGAATGACTAAAGCTATATTTTTATTAGGAAGTATTGATTTAGAGTAAGCATGTATAAGCTTATCAAATTGTTTAACATTGGTATCATACTGACCTACACCTATGATATAATCAAAGTCTAAAGAAATTTCCTCAGTTGCTTTTTCTTTTACTTCCTGAATATTTATAGGGTTATAAATAGTCATCACATTTTTCAAACCATGCTTTTCTTCAATCATTTTTTGCATGTCTTTTGTTATTGAAACTACTTTAAAAGAATTTGCATACATCATTCTAGTCAAAAATGATTGATCTGGCATGTAACTGTTCAATTTAGCACTATGCACTGTAAAAATAGTTCTGGCATTATATACAAATCTAGCAACCAATAATTCCTGAATAGGCTTGATTCGGAACCTAAAATCAATTATAAAATCAAAATCATGTTTATTTAAATATTTCCTTAGAGCAATTAAACGTTTAATTTTATTGAAGACACCATTGGTTTTATTCTTCAACTTTCCTAAGTTTTCAACAGCCCCAGAATAAGGATAAGCAATATCATCTATTATTATTATGTTATGTACTTCAATACCTTGGCTTTCAAAAAAGACAGACAAAATAGCCATTACCCGCTCTGCACCTCCTTTATTTAATCTATAACCAACTAATGCTATTTTTTTTTTCATTATAACACTTAAATGACTTTTTCAAAAATAAGTGTTTATTTTTTTATTCTGTTTCTATTTATCTTAAATTTCTAGATTATAAAAAATACTATAAAACCTCAAAGTCATTTATGGTTGAATTTTCTATACACCTTATAACATACAACAACGAAAAACATATTGAAGAAACGCTTCAATCTATCTTAAAACAAAAAGTAGATTTTGATTATGAAATTGTTGTTGGAGACGACTGCTCTACAGACAAAACATTAACTATAATAAAGCAATATGAAACAAGATATCCTAAGCTGTTTAAAATACAAAAAAATGAATCTCAGCTAGGTATTTTAAAGAACTTTAAAGCGACTCTTGATAGATGTGTAGGCAAATATATTTTTGATATTGCAGGAGATGATTTACTAAAAACAGAAGATGCTATGCAAAAAATGGTTGATGTATTCCGTAATAATAATACTTTGGGGTTCATTGATTGTGGATTTGATAGTTTAAATGATATAAAAAATACAACAACAATTTTTAAAAACAAAAAAGCAATTAATTCTTCTAACTATGATTATAAAAGAGCAATCATGCTTGGTCAAATAGCTCCAATTGGTATTTGTTATAACAAAGATTCCCTTTATAAATATGTTGATTTTGATAGTTACATAAAAAAAAATATTACCATCGAGGATTATCCTATTCTTATAGATTTAATAATGAATACTGATTTTCATAGAATTAATGAATCTCTCCATATATATAGAGTTCATGATGAGTCATTCTCGCATAAAAGAGATTTTGAAAAAAACCGATTCTCGAGTCTTCAAATGAAAAAACTGTTTGATTATTTCTGTGATAAGTACAAATTCAAAAACGATATTATTGAAGAATTCAATCTTAACCATTTAAAACAGCTACTTTTCTTTGCTGGTTTTTATGAAAAAAAGGCGTTTGGCAATGAGATATATTCTAAAATTAAATCAAAAAGCATTAAGGATTATATCCACTATTGGGCAAGTCAATATCCTTTATTTAGGAAACTTATATCAATTATTTAAAATGCGTTTTTAAATTTTAGTGAACACATCATAATCCCGGATATAATCTTCTTCCTTATATATATCTGAAGCAATAACTAAACAAACTGATCCTGAAGAAAAATTATCAAGCTCACGCCATATCATAGTTGGTATTAAAACTCCTTGATTTGGTTTATTTAAAGTTATAACTTGTTTTTCCTTGTTTACATCGTATAAAGAGACATTAAAACTTCCACTTAAGGCTATCAAAAACTCTTGTTGATTAACATGAGCATGTCCTCCTCTAAATACCCCACTGGGTACATCGTACAAATAGTATACACGTTTAATGGAAAAGGGTAAAATATTTTTTTCTATGACTGATAGGTTCCCTCTTACATCAACAATTTTAGGAATATCTATAATTTTTACTCTGTTTAAACCCATTTTATTTTTTTAAAATTAAAAGATTTTCCATTGTTTCTTGCTCACCCTTCCAATCTCTTGAAATATTTTCTTTGATCAACCTACAAGGTATTCCTCCAATCAAAACATTTTCTCCATAAAATTTGTAATCCTTATTAGTAACACTATTCGAAGCAATAGTACAATAATTCGGCGTAACAGTTTTCGCCATAATAGAAACTCTGTTACCAATATAATTGAAATCGCCGATACTAATTGGATTGGTCATTGGGTATTTTTCATTATTAAGTGTATTAATAAGTTGGTGAAAAGTAGTATCAATAAGTTGAGATTCAGAACCAAGCCTAGCATAGTTTCCTAAAACAATTTCATAAGTGCATATAAGCTTACCATCCGACCCTAAAGAAGCCATATTACCAAACTCAGAATAAGCATTCTTTCCTATGTATATAAAACAGTCTTTTCCAAATTGAACATGCCCTTTAAAAACCAAAGTTCCTCCTAGATAAAATTCCGAAATACCTTTAGCTTTTTTTTTCATTTCATAAGCTTGGCCAAAACCAATCATACCTCTTTTAATAGGTGCTTTAATATAAATACCCCCTTTTAATGAAGTAAATTTCACTTTACCATAAAAATATACTGGAAATTTTAAAGCTATTTTTATAGGGAATTTTTTTAAATTGAAATAAATTGTTTTATACCAGTTAACTGAACGCTGAAATTTAATCCAATGATACAACTTCTTCAGTCGTTTATAAATTAAATTAAACATCTTTATCTTTTTTAAACAATAAAACAAATAATTCTCTTATGGGTATTTTTTTGTTAAACAATATAAGTATATATACACATGATAATATTCCTGCTAAACCCATAAATAAGTACTTATAAAATACCCAAGGCAAAAATGATAATAGAAAAACAATCATACACAAAAAACAACATCTAGTAAAAATAGAATAAATCTCTCTATCCAAGGATATATGATAATATTTAGAAACTATATAGATAATACCACAAAAATGTATAACGTAATATACAAAAAAGGAAATTCCAAGCCCTAATAAACCTCCCTTATAATATCCCAATAGAAGTAATATTATATACAAAACACTAAACACTAAGCTAGTTTTTATAAAGATCTTAGAATCTCCTTTAGCTATAATAATATATCCTAAAGTCCATGATATAGCTTTAAAAAGCATACCTAAAATCCCCCAGGAAACCATATTAGTAACCGAATCAAATTTTACAGAAAAAAGAGTTCTTATAATCAAGGGGTTAAAAATTATAAAAACAATTATTATAATAGTTATTAGCAGGATTGAAATGAATGATTGATGAAAAGCTAATTTTTTAATTTCTACATTTTGGTTACAAATTTCTGACAGCCTTGGATAATAATTTTTACTCATAACCGCGAAAATTATTCCAACGTACGAATTCAATATTACTAGACCAGCGCCATAATAACCAACTTCATTTACACCTCCGTAAAAATTTATACCAAATTGAACAAGATACTCACTTAAAGATCGAATTAACTCACTTATACTTAAAGCAAAACCTAAAACTAACATTTGTTTGCTTGTCTTTAAATTTTTTCTCAATGATATTTTTTCACCTATCCTGAAAAAGTTTTTAGAATAAAAATAAGCAAATAAAAAACTTATAAATGAAGAAATTGCAATTACTGGAGCAATTGCATTTATTTTCCAATAATAGTATAATGGAATTGCTATTAATAAAGCCACAGAATTACCCATTAAATTTGCCTTTGCAAACTGTTGTAGTTTTCTTAAACTCTGTAGAACCGTTAAACAACCAGAAAATAGTTGCCTAAATAAAATAGCGAAAGCTAACCAGATAAAAGCGATAGTGAAATCTTTATTATTGAACACTAGCTGACTTAAAAATGAGGAGAAAACACATGTTATTAGGGCTCCTAATATGCTTGTAATAAAAATTAAGTATTTAAAAATCTGTATTTGCTTATTTAATTTTTCATTCGATTTAGAACCATAAGCTTCAGAAATATTCTTAATACCACTGGTTTCCAAACCAAAACCTGTTGCATTACTTATTACTGCTAAAGTGCTATTAAACAAAGTCATTACACCAATACCAGTTGGCCCTAATAATATTGCTATTATTTTTGATTTAATTATTGATATTAATATGTTGAAAAACTTTACCCCTCCAAATAAAGAAGTAGCCTTTAATATTTGTATATATGAATTTTTGTCAGTTTTCAAAACTACTTAAAGTTAGAAATGACTTCTACTATCCTATCGACATCAGAAGAATTTAGTAAAGGATTTAATGGTATGCTCAAAACTTCATTATGAATTTGTTCTGTAATTGGTAAACTAATATTAGCATATCTCTTATATGCTTCTTGTTGATGAACGGGAATAGGGTAATGAATAAACGTTTCTACACCGTTTTTATATAAATAATCTTTAAGTTCATCTCTTTTCTCACTTCTAATAACAAAAAGGTGAAAAACATGTTGATTTATATCATCAACAAATGGCAACACCATATTATTCGAATTGATATTTTCAAGATAGTATTTAGCAATTTTCCTTCTTATGTTATTGTCAGAATCTAAATATTTTAATTTTACTCTTAAAAAAGAAGCCTGTAACTCATCCAACCTACAGTTATAACCTTTAATATCGTTTTTATAAATTGAAGTTCTTCCATAATTTCTTAGTTTATAAATAATTTCGGCTAACGCTTCATCATTAGTAGTCACTGCTCCAGCATCTCCTAAAGCACCTAAATTTTTTGTTGGATAAAAGCTAAAAGCAGCTGCATCCGATACATTTCCAGATTTACGCCCATCAGCAGATACCGCACCGTGTGCTTGAGCTGCATCTTCTATTAACAACAAATTATACCTTTCAGATAATTTCTCTAATTCATTTACATCATATAGTCGTCCATAAAGGTGAACCCCTAAAATTGCCTTTGTCTTATCTGTAATAGCATCCTCAATTTTACTTATTCCTATATTAAAAGTTTTTATATCTGGTTCTACTAAAATAGGTTTTAAGCCTACATTACTAACTGCTAAAATAGATGCAATATACGTATTTGCTGGCACGAGAACTTCGTTCCCGATTGATAAGACTCCCATTTCTTTATATGCTTGAAAAATTAATTGCAACGCATCAAGACCACTGCTAACACCTATACAGTATTTTGTCCCACAATATGAAGAAAATTCATTTTCAAATTTTAAAACCTGTTCTCCTAAGATATAATGTCCCGAGTTTAAAAAATCTTCAAAAGCTTTTTTTAATTCGGCTTCATGATCTTCATTAACTAACTTTAAATCTAAAAATTTAATCATATCAACACCTCTTTTAGAAGTTTATAATTAGCCACCTCTATTTCATAAAAATCGTGAACAACAGGTGAGGCTCCAAAACTTTGTTTCCATTGCAATAAACCTTCATTAATATTCTTACCTCGATTTTCATTCGATATTCCAAAATCAAAATAGACTTTATCTTTATATACATTATAAACCAATTGGTTTATAAGATAATCTAAAGCCCCTTTTTTATTATTTATCGTTGAAATGTATTGCAAATGAGCCACATTTTTTGTTTCAAAAACGGTACACCCAGCCAATATTCTTCCTTCAAAGCACACATTATATTGCTTTATATAATTGGGGAACATTTTATGTAATTTTATAATCTCCGATAGTGTATGTACTGGTTCTACACCATGCTTTTCTTTTAAATTTGGAATTAAGATCTCATTCCAAAAAGAACCCATATCTCCATTTGAAATAAAATTCAAATCAAAGTCATTGGCCAATTTTAATTGTCGTTTTCTTAAATCTGAAAACTTTAATTTATTAGTTAATGGTATTGTCATCGAAACGTCTCTCCTAAACAGCTTAGCTTTTAAAATAAACAGAAGATAATCCATTTCATCTGAAGGCCTTAAATTATATATTTTAGGCAGTTGTTTAAAAATCAACACATTAACACTATTATCATAAAGAAATTTTAAAAGCGCAAGAACACATTCTAAAACATTCTGAAATGAAGTTCTATCTGGTAAAACTAAACTTCCATAACTTAAACCTTGATGAGAGTAAAGGGTTTTTCCTTTTATATTTGCTGGTAGGATAGCCATTAATTTTTCATTACGAAAAACCATCAATGAATAGTCTTCAAATCTATCTTGATGGTATTCCATAAAATCTCTATGAAAAAGAAATGTAGCATTTTTTGCATTTAATACAAAGGTATTCCATTCTTCATAGTACAAGGAAGAATATTTAACTACCTTATAATTTTCCATTGGCCCTCATGTTTTTCTAGTTGATAAGCTTTATTCCTGGTAAAAGTTATAAAAAGTAATTGAATCCTTATGTATTCTTTTCACTCTCCACACCAAAAAGCGAACTCCCAAATATTAGCAAAATAATGCCATAATACATCACATAACTTACAAAATGCGCAACAACCGCTCCTTTAACACCATCAAACAAATCTATAAAATATATGCTCGTCGTATAAAGCGTTATTATTAAAAAGGCTTCGGTTAAAATATAATGCCAAAACATTTTTTTTGCTAAAAACTGGTATGCAATAACAATAGACAAAATCTTAACGAAATCCCCTAAAAGTTGCCATAAGAATAAATCTTCAACAGGCTCAAACTCATTGGAAAAAACTAATGATACTATAAAAGGTTTCAATAAATATATAACAAACAAACCAATAGCCAAAACAGGTATGATCGTTTTATAAAAACTAAACACCTCTTTTTTAAATTCTTTAGCGTCATCAATCTCAGAAAATCTGGGTAAAATGTATAACGCAATTAATGAACTAACCAGCATTAAATAATACTTGGATATTCTTGTCATAGCTTCCCAAAAGCCAGCATCTTTATAACCAATATTATCTATAATATATGATCTGATAGCAATAGCAACAAAAGGAAGAAAAACAGCAGTAAAAAGAGCCATTAAGGAATAAGAACTCATTTTTTTAAAAAAACTAAAATCCACCCTATTAACACGTATAAGCGGCACTAAACTACGTCTGTTAATAATACCAACCAAAGTGATTAAAAATATTAATGCTTCGGCAATAACTACAGATACTAAAGCACCGTCGATCTTATTTTGATAAATTAAAAGTAAGGCGACAGAAACACTTAGTACTTGTCCAATTATATTAATAACAATAAGAATTTTATACTTGGAGAAACCATTCATTATAGAAAATGAAAACATGTTCAAAGCATAAAAAGGTAATACTATTGCAAAAATCTGAATAACATAAGTATAGTTATTATAGATAGGAAAAATAATATTGTTGATTGATTCTGCATTAAAATAACAAAAAAACGATACTAAAATAGTCGATATAAATGCGATGTAAAAGATGGTTGATACTGCTTTACTTAATTCTACAACATCATCCTTAAATTTCGAGACATTTTTTACAGCCCCTTTATAAAACCCAAGTACTGCAACTGTTTGAAAAGAGCTAACAAAGTTTTGTAAATTTCCAATTAACGCCAACCCAACGGGGCCAATAAAAACAGCAATAGCCTTAGAAGTTAATATACCTGCTATTATTCTTGTTAATACGGAAGCTGTTTGTAACGAAGTAACTTTAACTAAAACCTTACTATTTATATAATCAATTAACCTTTTCAATTAAGTATGAATTTTTTAGTAAATAAAATTACTTAAAATTGAATACATGACCTGTAAACGCTAAAAAAAGCATATTATTCTTCTATGCTTTTTATAAAGAAGCCAAATATACAAAATCATTTAACTTTTCTTTCTTTTTAAGCTACAATTGTAAGAATTCACCAATCACTATAAATAATAAATGGATTTAATTTTTTTTCTGCAATAAGTAATATAAATTAATACAAAATATAGCTGTATTAGTTATTATAATTGGCATTGAAACCGGATGTAACAAAATGCCATAAAACACAAATAGTAAACATCCTAAGGAGTTTACTATTCGTAGTTTGTTAACCGACTTCATTAAGAATGAGATTAAAACAGTTGCCATAGCAGCATATCCAACCCATTCTACACCAGAAATTCCAAAGAATTCCATCTTATATCGTTTTGTTTCGTTTACGTTCTACTTCTGTTAAATAGATTTTACGCAAACGTAAGTGATTTGGTGTTACTTCTACGTATTCATCTTTTTGAATATATTCTAAAGCTTCTTCTAACGAAAATTTAATTGCAGGTACAATTTTTGCTTTATCATCTGCTCCAGAAGAACGTACATTACTAAGCTTTTTAGTTTTTGTTACGTTTACCGTCATATCGTCACCACGAGAATTTTCTCCAATAACCTGACCTTCATAAATATCTTCACCTGGATCTATAAAAAACTTACCTCTTTCTTGTAGTTTATCAATAGAGTAAGGAATAGCCTGACCTTTTTCCATAGATACCAAAGAACCATTTTGTCTTTCAGGAATACCTCCTTTTAATGGTTGATATTCTTTAAAACGGTGTGCCATAATAGCTTCGCCAGCGGTGGCCGTTAATAACTGGTTACGTAATCCAATAATACCTCTGGATGGCACTATAAATTCGCAAACCATACGGTCTCCTTTAGCTTCCATACTTAGCATTTCTCCTTTACGCAATGTTACCATCTCTATAGCTTTACCTGAAACTTCTTCTGGTAAATCAATAGTCATTTCTTCAACTGGTTCACATTTAACGCCATCAACTTCTTTAATTATAACCTGAGGCTGACCAATTTGTAATTCGTAACCTTCACGACGCATGGTTTCTATTAAAACCGATAAATGCAAGACACCACGGCCAAATACCATAAACTTATCTGCACTATCTGTTTCTTTAACACGAAGTGCTAAATTCTTTTCTAATTCTTTAGTTAAACGCTCTTTTATGTGACGAGAAGTAACAAACTTGCCATCTTTTCCAAAGAAAGGCGAATCGTTAATAGTAAATAACATGCTCATTGTTGGCTCATCAATAGCAATAGTCTTTAAACCTTCAGGTGTTTCCCAATCTGCAACCGTGTCACCAATTTCAAAACCTTCTAGTCCAACTATAGCACAAATGTCTCCTGCCTGTACTTCCTCTACTTTTTTACGTCCTAAGCCTTCAAAAACATGCAGTTCTTTAATTTTTGACTTAACAATACTTCCGTCACGTTTAACTAAAGATATATTTTGCCCAACTTTTAATTCACCACGAGTTAAACGACCTATAGCAATTCTTCCTGTAAAAGAAGAAAAGTCTAAAGATGTAATTAACATTTGAGTCGTACCTTCTTCAATTTTTGGTTCTGGAATATGATCTATAACCATATCTAATAATGGCTCGATATTTTCTGTTTCTTTTTGCCAATCATCACTCATCCAATTATTCTTTGCCGAACCATAAACAGTTGGAAAGTCCAATTGCCATTCTTCAGCTCCCAATTCAAACATCAAATCAAAAACTTTTTCATGCACCTCATCAGGTGTACAGTTTTCTTTATCAACTTTATTGACAACCACACAAGGCTTTAAACCTAAATCAATTGCTTTTTGCAACACAAAACGTGTCTGTGGCATAGGTCCCTCAAAAGCATCTACTAATAATAAAACACCATCTGCCATATTTAATACACGCTCTACTTCACCTCCAAAATCGGCGTGACCAGGTGTATCAATAATATTGATCTTTGTGTCCTTATAGATTACAGAAACATTTTTAGAAGTAATTGTAATCCCTCTTTCACGCTCCAAATCATTATTATCAAGAATTAAATCTCCTGTATTTTCATTTTCGCGAAATAACTGACAATGGTACATAATCTTGTCAACCAAAGTTGTTTTACCATGATCTACGTGAGCAATAATTGCAATATTTTTAATCTTAGTCATAATAGTGCCTTATTTTAAGCGTGCAAATGTAACCATAAATAATGTATAAACTATGTAATATTATTTTTTTGAATATTCCTTCTTTGTAAAATACAAAAAAAGAAGCACTTCTCATTATATCTTTCTCGTTATTAAACTGTTAAAAAACATTAAATCGCACAGTCTCATTTTTTAACACAAATACTTAAATTCTATTTAAAAAGATACTCTCATTAATTCGCCATTAATAGTATCTTTGTAATATAATTTTTCGAAAAAATTTATGACGCTTCAAAATATACCAAAAGTAAAACATACTAATTCAAACAATTTTTTCTTGCTTTGTGGCCCATGTGCTATTGAAGGAGAAGATATGGCACTTCGTATTGCCGAAAAAGTAGTTACAATTACTAATAAATTAGAAATTCCTTATATTTTTAAAGGTAGTTTTAAAAAAGCAAATCGTAGTAGAATTGATAGTTTTACAGGAATTGGTAATGAAGAAGCTTTAAAAATCCTAAAAAAAGTTTCAGATACTTTTGATATACCAACAGTTACTGATATTCATGAAATTTCTGACGCAACCTTGGCCGCTCAATATGTTGATGTATTGCAAATTCCAGCATTCTTGGTCCGTCAAACAGATTTGGTAGTTGCTGCAGCAAAAACGGGTAAAGTAGTCAACCTGAAAAAAGGACAATTTATGAGTCCTGAAGCCATGAAACATGCTGTACAAAAAATTAAAGATTCTGGAAGCGACAAAGCATGGATAACAGATAGAGGTACCATGTTTGGCTATCAAGATATGATAGTAGATTTTCGGGGCATCCCTACCATGCGTGAATATGCTCCAACCATTTTAGATGTAACGCATTCTCTACAACAACCTAACCAAAGCGCTGGTGTAACTGGTGGTAGACCAGATATGATTGAAACCATAGCCAGAGCAGGTGTAGTTAATAATGTAGATGGACTATTCATTGAAACTCATTACGATCCTGCTAATGCAAAAAGTGATGGCGCCAATATGTTACATCTGGATAATTTAGAAAAATTACTCACCAACCTAGTTACCATTAGAAAAACGGTTCAATCACTCTAGTTTTTTTCAAATCAATCAAAAAAAATTAAAAACTTTTTTAAGGAATAGACTTTTTATTCCATAAAATTTTTTTTCCAAATCAATCAAAAAGCATTAATGAATATTAAACCTATTAAGCTTATAATAATTTTTATTATAAGCTCTTTATCACAGCACAGTTTTTCTCAAAAAAACAACACAAGCAACACAAACACGACAAGTAACCCATTAAAATATACTGGATCCAACAAAGGTAAATTTTTTATAAGTTGGGGAGGTAATAGAGAATCTTTTTCAAGATCTGATATTAGATTTAAAGGTGTCAACTATGATTTTACCATAAAAGATGTCTCTGCTAAAGACAAACCCAAAGGCTGGCATATAGACTATTTTAACCCTACAAAAATTACTATTCCGCAAACCAATATAAAAATTGGCTACTTCATCTCTGACAAATATGCTATTTCGCTTGGTGTCGATCATATGAAGTATGTAATGAACAACAATAGAAATAAAATTATTGATGGGTATATTAATTTACCCAACAATGAATTGGGGAGTCAATACAATGGAAATTATGATAATGAAGATTTTTTTGTTTCCGAGGATTTCTTATTGTTTGAGCACACAAACGGTCTAAACTATGTTTATGCTGAATTTTCGAGGTTTGATGATATTTCTTCAATATTCAACATTCAAAATACTGATAAATTTCAACTAAATATCACCGAAGGCCTAGGTGCTGGAATCTTATACCCTAAAACAAATACAACCTTACTTCAAAAAGACAGGTATGACCAGTTTCATTTAGCAGGTTATGGCTTATCTCTTAATGCTGGTCTAAATATGACATTTTTTAAACACTTTTTTGTAGAATTAGACTTAAGAGGTGGTTACATAAACATGCCTGACATACGAACGACCAGTAATACGATAGAAAGTGCATCGCAGCATTTCTTTTATTTACAGCGTGTTATTTCTTTTGGAGGGATATTTAGACTTTAAATAAACCAAGCTTTTTTACTTTTTTTTAATGAGTTTGAAGCTTCATGCAATAACTCAACAAAATTTTCATGATCTAAATCCTCGATGGTTTTTAGTTGAATAGACCGTACTTGTTTACGTTTATTATCATTCTTTAAAATGGGAAATCGTTTTTCCAACAGAATACCTTGTACAAAAGCAACATCTACATAATCTTTACCCTTTAAGACATTTATATAAACCATTGGTTTTTTTCCAATATTATAAAACGGAATTTTATAGCTATACCGTTCCTCTACTTCTGGAAGTGTATTTAGTATCACACTTCTAACATAAAGCATAATAGATTGATAAGGCTCCTTTTGATTAAAAAAATATTCGTCTACGGGCTTCAATATTTAAACAGGTTTGTGTTAGAAATCTCAAACTTAACAAAAATTTATGATGCCTAATTGAAAATAATTTACTTACTTTGTATTTCAAAGTACTTTAATATGGAGTCAAAAGATTATTTAAAAGACATAAGCGAGATAAAAGATTTAATGAATAAATCCTCTCGTTTTATATCACTTAGTGGTTTATCTGGAATATTAGCAGGCATTTATGCACTTATAGGAGCTGCCGTTGCCTATTGGCTGGTTGCAGAATATAGTAATGGCACATTAGTATTAGATGGCAAAATATATAGGTTAGTGATGTTAGACTTGTGCTTAATTGCTTTTTTTAGTGTGGTTACCGGTATCATTTTGACCACAAGAAAAGCTAAAAAAAATGGTGCGAATATTTGGGATAGCTCATCAAGACGTTTGGTAATAAATTTTTTAATCCCATTAATAGCTGGCGGTATTTACATATTGATTATACTAAATCAACAAAAATATGGGCAAACTGGAGCTTTAATGCTTTTATTTTATGGGTTAGCTTTAGTGAATGCTTCTAAATATAGTATTGGAGATATCCGTTATTTAGGTTTTATACAAATTATTTTAGGCTTAATTTGCGCTTGGTTACCTGGGTATGGATTTTGGCTTTGGGCTTTGGGCTTTGGGGTTATGCATATTATTTATGGCACATGGATGCATTTTAAGTATGATGTAAAAAAGTAAACAGCATACGGTTGCTATTTTCGGTAACTTAGAAATTTAAAAAGACTATTCCTATTTTTTAGGAAATTATATGAGCATCATAACTAACATAAATAAAGTATTTGATCATAGAATTAGATTAGGCATCATGTCTATTTTAATGGTGAATGAATATGCCGATTTTAATATGTTGAAAGAATTATTGGGAGCTACAGATGGCAACCTAGCTAGCCATACAAAAGCTCTTGAAAAAGCTGAATATATAAAAGTGGAGAAACAATTTATAGGCAGAAAACCCAATACGAGGTATAGCACTACCAAATTAGGAGAAACCGAATTTAAAAAACACATTAACGCCCTTGAAAAATTAATTAAGAAACAATAAATATTTTTTTAAATATATACTTTGAAATTCAAAGTACTTTTTAAATGAGATTAAGAAAAAAACTTATAGAATGGTTATTTGAAAAATCTAAAAAGATTTACACAAATCTTTTCAAGAGTCAACACCCTTGGGAAATTAGTAAAAAGCAATTACTAACCTATCCCAAAAACTCTTTTGGAAAACACCTCGGATTATTTTTAAATGAAAATAATTTTGAATTGATTCCAAAAGTTGAAAGGCATGATGCTTATCATACTCTAACAGGCTATGGTACTAAAGTTGAAGATGAAATTGCCTTACAATACTTATGTTACGGGAATGGTAAACGAAGCTATTATCTCTATGGAGTTATGATACTAGGAACAATCATTTTACCTGATTACTACAAATATTATTATAAATCATACTGTATTGGGAAAAACGCCAATTCATTTCATCATTTTGACTATAAAGAATTATTAATGATTTCCATACATGATTTTAGGCAAGTCATATTCTCAAAATCACAAATTAACACATTAATACAAGTTTAAATGGATATAAACATATTTAAAAACTCATACAAAATTGCATTGATCTCATTCAGCATAGGAACTATTTTATTTCTATTACAAATAATAAACAAAGGCTTAAATAGTGTAACAATAATAGGCTATTACTATGTTGGATTAGCCATAATAGTTAACTCTTTAATCTTAATTATTCTATTATCTGTACTGCTCTTAAATAAAAACAAAATAGAGATCATAAAATCAATAGGTATCATACTTTTTAACGTTCCTATCGCTTTTCTGTACTACCAAATAGTAATTCATAATTTAATATAAAATGAAAAATATACCTTTATTAATCGGAGCTTTTTTATTCAGCATACTTTTTTACAAACAAGACATTGGGCTAAATTTCAGTTTATTTAGTTTGCTAACAATTATTATACTCCTAATCCATAACAAAAATTTATTCAAGAAAAAAAGTACTATCATATTTAGCATCGTATTTCTTATAACTGCTATCACAACATTTTTCTACAGATCCAGCTTAGCCATAACAGCATATATAGTTGCCTTTTTAACACTAATTGGACATGTGTCCGAAGAAGGTTCGTCTGTTTACGTAAATTGGCTAAATGGGGCTTACACATTTATTGCAGGAATCTTTCACCGAAACTTTAATACAAATGAAAAAGATGAAAAAGCAATACCAAAGCAAAAAGTCGACTATCTACATTTAATAAAAATAATAGGTATTCCACTAATTACAGTTATAATCTTTATAAGCTTATATAAAAATGGAAATCCTATGTTTAGCGAATTAATTTCTAAAATTGATTTTAGCTTTATTAATATTCAATGGTTATTGGTTTCCGTTCTCGGTTATTATTTATTAAGCAATATTTCTAAACCAGTACGGGTTGACCCTGCAACCACTTATGATTTAAACACTGGGAATTCTTTAGGCATTAAAGGAAACATTGCAGAAGAAAAACTCAAAAAAGAAAATCAATTAGGTTTTATTTTAATTGCACTTTTAAACATACTCATCGTCTTTTTTATTATTACAGACATTACCTATTTAATTTCTACCAACGATTTAAGAGCTTCTGCCTTTTCAAATCAAGTTCATAATGGCATTAACACTTTAATTGCCTCTATTATTATTGCAATAATTATTATACTATACTTTTTCAGAGGAAATCTAAACTTCTACAAAGACAATAAAAACCTTAAAACCGTAACATATGCTTGGATAATACTTAACCTAATGCTTATAATAAACATTGTAATAAAAGATTGTCAATACATCTATTATTTTGGTTTTACATACAAGCGAATAGGCGTTTTAATTTATTTATTACTTACAATAATAGGTTTACTTACCACTTCAATTAAAGTAAAACAAATTAAAAACTTCTGGTATTTATTTAGAGTGAATACGCTAACTGCCTTTACTATATTGATCGTATCGAGTACAATCAACTGGGATAATTATATTACTTATTACAACCTTAATTATGCGCAATCCATGGATTTTAATTATCTATTAGAGTTATCTGATAACAATACATTTCTTCTTAAAAACTATGCAGATCGAAATAACTTGACAGCGGAAAGGAAATCTTTAATTGAAAAAAAATATGAAGCCTATTTGACTGAATTAGAAAGTAAAAAATGGCAAGAAATACATTATGATAATTTTAAAATAAAAAAAGATCAATGAATACTCCTTCAGTCATTTTAAAATCAACCATTTTAGCAACTTGTCTATTTTGGATACCTATTATGTCTAAAGATTTTCAGAGTGATATGATATTATTTGTTTTTCTATCAATAATTCCAATTTCCCTTTGTTGTGCTTTTACCATATTATTAACAATTGCACCATTTTTTTGGTTTCATGGCAAAGCGTCCAGTGATGGATCAGTCCATAGGAATAAAGTTATTTTCAATAAATATTTTCCCTTTTATGCTATAACAACTTTTAGTTTATGTCTTTATGGAACCATTAAATTTTCATTTGCTATTAGCTTCTTTATTTCGGTATTTTTCACAACAATGCAATCATGGATTTGGTTCGCAAAAAACAATCAATAATTAATATGAAGTACTTAAAAAAAATTGCAGGCTTAGCAACCTTGTCACTTATTTATATGATAATGACAAATGTTTGGATATCACATCAAGCTAAAAGTCTTACCTATAACGACACATCTCTTATTCCAAAGAATAAGGTCGGACTTGTTTTGGGTGCAAGTAAATTTGTATCAAACGGCCATATAAATCTATACTATAAATATAGATTGGAAGCCGCCTATCAACTTTACAAATCAGGAAAAATAGAATTCATTTTAATTAGTGGAGATAACGGAAGAAAAAGTTATGATGAACCTACAGATTTCAAAAATGACTTAATAAAAAAAGGAGTTCCAGAAAATAAAATATTCCTTGATTATGCAGGATTTAGAACATTAGACTCTGTAGTTAGGGCGAAGGAAGTATTCGGGGTAAACTCTGTTACAATTATTTCTCAGAAATTTCATAATGAGCGCGCCATATATCTAGCTAAAAACTTTAAAATTAATGCTATTGGATATAATGCTAAAGATATAAGAGGACGCTATGGTATGAAAACCAAATTAAGGGAATACATGGCAAGAACAAAAGCATCAATCGATATTCTTTTTAATGTAAAACCTAAATTCTTAGGTAAAAAAATAGACATAAAATGACACTTAAATTCAACAAAATATATTTTATAATTGCACTAGCCCTATTAGTAATTGAAACCTTAATAGCCATATATCTAAAATTCGGCTTTATACGTCACACCTTTGGTGATTATTTGGTTGTTATATTACTTTATTGTTTTATTAAAAGTTTTATTAAAACAACACCTCTTATTGCTGCTATTCCTGTTTTAATATTTTCATATATCATAGAATTATTACAATTAGTAAATATCTTAGGAATGCTAAACCTCAATAATAATTACTTATTGAAACTTATTCTTGGGAGCACATTTCAAATTTCAGATTTAGTTGCTTATACCTTAGGTATTCTCACTGTTTTAAGTATTGAATACACTATAATCTTCTTAGCTCTAAAAAAAACAAATAACATATGAACACTATCAAAACACTCATAATCAATCGGTTTAAAATATTTTCCCTATTAAGTATTTCAATGGCGTTAAGCATCGTATTACTAATGATAAGGATGAAATTAACGCATTCCTTTTTCTACTTATTTTTAGTCTGGAATTTGTTTTTAGCAGTCATTCCTTTTGCTATCACAACCTATTTAACAAGTTTCCAAAAGCTTAATAAAATAGGTTTTATCATATGGTTTAGTGCATGGCTGCTCTTTTTGCCAAATGCTCCTTATATTATTACAGATTTATTACACTTAAAAATAAGCGCTAGCCATTTACTGTGGCTAGATGTGCTTGTTGTTAGCTCTTTTGCTTTAAATGGATTATTAATGTTTTCGTTTTCACTACTAGACATGGAAACATTATTGAACCAATATTTAAAAAGAAAAACAATAACCTTTGCTATAATAGCCATACTTTTTCTAAGCGGATTTGGCGTTTATCTGGGACGATTTTTACGTTATAATTCGTGGGAAATTATTCAGAATCCTTCAGGTCTTTTTACTGATATTTTCAATATTATTTTACACCCTAATCAACATTTGGAAGCTTGGTTGTTCACCTTTTTGTTTGGTGTTTTTTTAAGTATTGGATTTTGGATGTTTAAGGTATTATATAGACCTTAATATTATACAGTCCTATTCTTTTCTTGAATATTTCTAACAATCCTTGTAGCCATATTTCTTGTAACAAAACGCGGAATCGTTGATAAAAATTTATTAAAAACACCTGGAATCGCCACTGTTTTTCCTTTTTTCATGGCATTATAGCCATATAATGCTACATCTGAAGCACAAGCCATATTAAAGCTAATTTTGTTTTCAGAACAATTGTTAGAAACGGTTTGTTGAAATAACGTTTTTGTTGGCCCAGGGCATAAAGCTGTAACTGTCACCCCAGTACCTTTTAGCTCGTTCGCAATCGCCTCAGAAAAAGATAATATATAAGATTTTGATGCATAGTACATAGACATCATTGGTCCTGGCTGAAAAGCTGCTAAAGATGAAATATTTAAAATTTTACCAGATTTTCTAGAGATCATAGCTGGTAAAATTAATTTTGTTAAATGTGTTGTTGTTAAAACATGTAGATGCAGCATTTCAGACTCACGTTTCCAATCTGTATTTGCAAATGTTCCAAATAAGCCAAAACCTGCATTATTTACCAGTACATCTATTATAGGTAACTGTTTAACCTCATTATAAATCTCTTGAGCTACATCTGGTTGGCTTAAATCTTTCACCAAGATGGTTACCGTATTTTTATACTCTTTATTAAAAAACTGTTTTACTTCTTTGAGTTTCGGTGCATCAATATCAACTAAAACAAGATTATAATCATCTTTTATTAGTAAAAGCGCTAATTCATATCCCAATCCCGAAGCAGCCCCAGTTACTAAAGCTGTTTTAGTCATCATATCATTTTAGTAATTCGAAATTACTCTTCACCATTCACGTAACCTTGTAAATAAGAGAATCTTTCTGTTAGTTTTCCATCTTTTGTTATCCTAGCCCGTTCTAAAACACCATCAGCATCATTATTAAAAAATGCAGGAATGACATGCTCAAGAAATTGTTCGCCAAACCCCTCACTAGCATCTTTTGGAAGCTCACATGGCAAATTATCTACTGCCATAACCGTTATTGCATCCTCTTCATTAAAAGCAATTTCCTTTTCAGATAGCGGATCATAACCATAAAATGGTTCTGCTATAGTTGATGCCCTTAATGTAGACGCCACAGGTCCATCTACATCACAACTAATATCTGCCACTAAATTTATATTGAAATCTGGTGATTTAGCGTCCTCTCGCGTAAATAAATAAGGCGCCCCCGTACCATAAAAATGACCAGCTATAAAAAAATCCGTTTCCCTTGCATAGGGCATAAAGTTACTTTCATAACCTGTTGCATCTTGATAAAACTCTTCTGTATTACCCACTTTACCATCTTTACGCTTGCTGTACTCCATAACATCTACTAAACAGTAAACAGGTTCGGTAAACTTAGATGTTAAATACAAGGCATCACTAATTTGCTTTATTTTTAAATGATCTAGAATTTCTTTTGCTCCGCGTGCAACCTTACCAGTTCCTGAAAGTAATATTTTTATATTAGGCAGTTTTATTTTATCTAATTCTGCCTTTACAGCATTTAAATCTGCAAGACTTTCTACTTTTGGTAAATGAAATAATCCATCTCTCAACCCTAAAGCTCTAAAGCCATTATATGCCCCTACCAATCCAGCATAATAACCAAAACCTATTAAACGAAACCCATTGCTCCCTACAATAGTTTCATGATCGTACAACTCTATATTTTTTTCTAAAATTGCTTTTAAAAGTTTTCTGTTATAGGGCTGCTTTTTTATAGTATGAGAAAAGAAAAAGTATTTTTTATTGGGAATTAGGTTTTCAATTGGTACTTCCTTTACACCAATCATCACATCGCAGTCGTCAATATTGCTTACAACTTCTAATCCCTCTGTTTTATATTGCGCATCAGAAAACACGCGAATATCACTAGATTCAACTTTAAAAGTCGCTTCTGTAAACTCTTTTTGAGCTTCAACTAACTTTAACGGAGAAAATACCACACGCCTGTCTGGTGGAGTTTTGCGCTCTTTTATAATAGCAAACTGGATATTCATTTGGTTATTGGTTTAGTTGGTTAACTGTCCCAGAAATACTAATTAATACTAATACAAGCAGTTAATTTAATGCTGGAACAATTTTTGCACGAAAATAAGAGGATTTGCATGGTTATACAAACTTTTTGATACCTTTGCTGTCCACATTAAGGGTTAAGGCATTAGAACGCCTTGTTATGAGAGGCAACCTATAATTTGAAACAATAGGATAACAAACACTTCTTGGTATGATTTTTTATCTCAATGACACTTGATATGACAGAAAATCACCCTAAATGACAAATTAATTAAGGGGTCGACTGGTTTTGACAGCGAGATTAATTGAACGGTAAGCACGTCGTGTAATGATATTGAAACACGTTAAAGGCTAGATCAACTTTTAAACGGCGAGAATAACTACGCTTTAGCTGCATAATCCGAATTATAGTAGGATTAGCCTAGGCACACAAGGTGTGCAAGCTTTATGTCTCCAGAAAGCCTTTGTTAACGGCGTTCTATTTTGAGGCATCGTAAATGTTAACATAAATTGGGTAGCGCTTTGATGCCCTTTTGAAACTAAAAAAGATAAGTTATAAGTAGGTTGTCTTTAACCAGCTTATAATCGAAAAACCAAGAAAAGAATAAGCGTGTAGAAAGCTCTTTGGTTACTTGTTTGGACGAGAGTTCGATTCTCTCCGACTCCACTTATTGCGTATCAAAACGCATCAAAAACCCTGTAAGTTTATGATTTACAGGGCTTTGCATTTTATTCAATCTCATTTGATATCATATAAAACCATCCTAATCGAGACCAATTCGGTGACCTCTTTTGAGTTTTACAAACAGGTCTCGACAAGCACAATATCCTACTGATTTTTCAATAATTTACAAGACCACCTCTTTAGGTTACTAGGTATTAATTTATTACCTTTTTAGTGATTTAACGAGACCTAAAAACTATATAATTATGAAAACAGACTTTTCTATACATTTTCACCTAATTAATTCAAAAACAAATAGTAAAGGGTTAGCTCCTATTTATTTACGATTAACAGTTAATAACAAGCGTACTGAATACAGTATTAGCAGAAAGATCTATCCAAAATTTTGGAGTAACAAGTCCCAAAAAATTATGGGTACAAACCGTGACGCAACTGAAATAAACAATCACATTGATAATCTTAAGCATAAACTCAATAAAATTCACCAAAGATTGATAGACGGCGATTATTGGTAAGACTTATCGGGGTAAAGTTCAGTCATTTGGTAGAGGGTGGTTATCAAATCAACCTCTTTGAAGACAATGAAAAGATTATCAATCTTTTCAGGCAATGGACAAAATGAGGAAACACTACGGATACAAGGCCTAATTAGAGCTGTTGATATTGAAGCCAAAAGTATAAGCTGATAGAATCCGTTTACGGGAGAACCCCTTCCCTATTAGCCAATAGGAGATGCTAATTCTTTTTTATTTGAATACGGAGTCAAAATGAGTTAAGTGGTTAACCATGCATATAATCCTGCCATGTTACCAAAAGGTATTTTTCCTTCTGGTTTTGTTTTTTTAGGTTCAGAAAACCGTATTCATAACAGAAAAAGTATACCTGCCCTTTTTTATTCTTCCAATAATGCGTAAAGTAATTAGGGTTGAAACCTTCGGATAGTAGCTTTTCTTTACGTATAGTAGACAGTCCTGATTTGTTATACACTTTTAAGAGTTTTCGGTTCGTTTTTAGTTGTTTGTCAATCGCGTAATACAGGACATCTTCCTGCTTACGGGTTTCATACTGATGGGCAGACTTACAGTGTGTGGAACAATACTTCTTGTCTGATCTTCCTATAATTTCAGTTTTGCAATACGGACATATGCTCATAATCTCTTTTAAATATATATTAGTCGAATACTATCCGACTAATATACTTTTATATCTTTTTATTATAACACTTTTGTATCATGAATATCAGAAAACACATCACTCTTAAGCATTTGATGATTGGTAATCAAAAGATGATCGGAATACAATTTCATCCTAATAAGGTCATTCAGGCATTAATTAAGGAGCTCCCTAACCCTAAGTGGAGCAAGAAATTTTCGATGGTGTATATTATAAACAACAAAGAAAACCTACATCTAGTCTTTGAGAAATTTAAAGGTGTGGCTTGGGTAAATGGAAATTCATTTTTTAAAGAAAAAATAATCAGGGATAACCACCCAGTTGATATTAATTGGTATCGTAATAGACCTAAAACAGCTTCGTATAGACATGTCCCAGAAGAATATTTGATGAAATTAGAACTGAAAAGATATGCTCTAAACACCTGTAAAACCTATATATTACAATTTGAAAAGTTTATCAACCACTATCCAGATTGTCCCGTTATTGAATTATCAGAACAAGAAATAAGGAATTACCTTCAATTGCTTATACAGCAACAAAAATCTAACAGTTATATCAATCAAGCTATAAATAGTATCAAATTCTACTATGAAGTAGTAATGGCAATGCCTAATAGATTTTACAGTATCGAAAGACCTAGAAAAGAGCAGAAACTTCCAAGTATATTGGCTAAAGAAGATATCCTAAGAATGATTGATCTCACAAAAAATCTAAAACACAAATGTATTATTAGCCTGCTATATTCTTCTGGACTGCGCCGAAGTGAATTATTAGACTTAAAAATTACAGATATTGATAGCAAAAGTATGCTTATCAAAGTAAGACAAGCTAAAGGAAATAGAGATAGATATACTGTACTTAATCAAGCTGTTCTAGATAGTCTTAGAAAATACTACAAAGCATACAAACCAAAACTATATTTATTTGAAGCCATAGAACCTGAAAAAAAATATAGTACTACCAGTGTCTTAAAGGTTGTGAATCAGGCTGCCAAAAAAGCTAAAATTAATCAATCTGTACATCCACATATGTTAAGGCATAGTTTTGCTACACATCTATTAGAAGAAGGAATAGATTTGAGATATATACAAGTCTTATTAGGACACAATTCCAGCAAAACAACTGAAATTTATACACATGTTGCTATAAAAAAGTTTAAAAACTTAAAAGATTTACTAATTTAGCTACTCACATAATGGAAATATAGTTACCATAGTAACTATATCCAATTGTTAGCGAGCATGCCACTCTTGCTCAAAAAATCAACAATTCGCAATCAACACGTGTAAAAAACAAAACTATCCTGTAAACAATACGTGAATCTGACCCTAGTAAACCCTAAAAACTGACCTAAAGCAAAACGCAAGCATAACGCACGACTGACCTCTAGAAACCCTAAATTTCTGACTGATTTTTGACATGGCGCAAATTTTACATCGGACAATAACTCATGTGCAAAATATCTAAACAGCACTCTAAAATCTATCTCTTGTAAATAATAGTAACGCTCGCTAACAATATGTATAGAAAATGCTTATTTTAGTACCTAAACAAAGGACTGTGGCTATTTGTTACGGCTGATTTTCCTAGCGGAAAATCAGCCTCGATAAAATACGCACTTTCCATACATTAAGCGTTATGGAGCATTAAAACCAGAACTAAAATGGACTTAAAAGATTTTATAAAACAAACTCTAATTGAAATAACGAATGGAGTAAAAGAAGCTCAAGAAAGCATTAAAGATTCTGGAGCATATATAAACCCAAAAGGGCTACATAGTGGTGAAAATATACGTTCTGGATATGAAGATCAATTTAGAAGCCTGCAAAAAGTAAAGATGAGTGTTGCCGTAAACGCCGTTGAAAACTCTGAAATGAAAGGTGGAATCGGAATAATTTCTGTCTTTTCAGCTGGACTATCTAGTAAGGTTTCTGATATAAATACTGTAACAAATCGAATTGAAATTGAAATACCTATTTCATTACCTGTTATGAATATTAAAAACTAAAAAAACGTTTTGCAATGTGACACTCTATAAATGTATTACTCGCAAAATTATCTCCTTTCTCCCCGACCTCTTTTCTCAATCAATAAATGGACATAAAAGTCAAAAGCTTGTTTTGACAAGGTTGTCCCATCGGACAAATCAACTCCCTTGCAAAAGATATTTAGCTGACCTACATACCACTCATAAAACTCATCTGACCTATCATTTAGACCTATCATTGAAAATATAAGCTCACTAAAGTCAGAAATACAAATACTTCCATCGAATCCCATGTTATCGAAGCTATTGGTTAATTTTTGACTTTTTAATTCTTGTCTGATTATGAATATGGTAAATTCCGCTTCTTCAGGAATTTTGACTAATAGTGAGCTTTTTGGATATTTGATTTTCATGATTAAATTATTTTTAACAAATCAAATATACGTAAAAAGAATTATAATCAACATATTATGTATTAAATAATTCATAATATGTTGATATTAACAATTCTTAATGAATTGACAACTAGGCTATTATACTTAAAATATATTATTTAATGCTAAATTTGTTGTTATAAACACATATTTAGCATGACTAAAAAAATAAAAATCAACAGAATAAAAGTAATTCTAGCCGAAAAAGATATTAGTCATAAAGACTTTGCCAATATGGTTTCAAAGACCCCAAATACTATTTCAAGAATATGTAATAACGATTCTCAACCATCTTTAAAATTTCTCAGACAAATGGCAATCGTTCTAGATGTAGATATTACTGAATTACTTATCAGAACAAAAAAATAGAACGCTCCATAACAAAATGTATAATTCATTGCTTCTGATTTTCCTATCGGAAAATCCTCGCACTTTTGCTATCTTCGTTTCTTAATCTGAAAATCCCTGCGGATTTTCACGCAACAAATCATACACAAATCGTTAGCCACAAGCTGAAAAATGAAGAAAGCAATAGTAAAATCAGTAAGTAAAAGTAGTTCTCATACCTTTAGTAAATATAATTGCAAAAAAATATTACTACTTAAAGGATTAGGAGTAGATGGTGATGCACATTTGGGAAAAACAGTTAAGCATCGTTCAAGAGTCGCACATGACCCAACTCAACCGAACTTAAGACAGGTTCACCTAATTCATTCCGAACTTTTTGATGAACTAAAAGAAAAAGGATTTGACATACAAGATGGACAAATTGGTGAAAACATAACTACAAGAGGAATAGAATTACTAAAACTCCCTAAAGATACTATTTTAAGCATTGGAGAGACAGCCAAAGTAATGATTACTGGATTAAGAAACCCATGCAAACAACTTGACTCAATTAAACAAGGATTAATGAAGGCTGTTTTGGATAAAGATGAACAAGGGAATCTAATTAGAAAAGCTGGAATAATGGGAATAGTTTTAGAAGGAGGAGAAGTGAAAATTGGAAATGAAATCAGAGTTGAATTACCAAAAAAACCTTTTACAAAGTTAGATAGAGTATAATAAAAGCCAGTGGCTAACATTGTATAAAAATAATGCTTAGTTTTATCCTTAATCAAAAGGTTAGTGCGTATTTGGTCACTCCGATTTTCCTGCGGAAAATCCTCGGACACAAAACCGCACTATTCTTATACGAAACCGTTAGGCAACATTCGCTCAGACCAAAGAGCTATTAATTATGGATGATAATCTGAGACAAGAAATCTTAACAGCATTGAGAAAAAGAGGATACCAAGATGTTACGGTAACTTCTTATTCTTCTCGATTGTTTAAGTTGTTCGAATATTATCCATCTATTCCACCTATTGAAATCTCAAATAAGCAAGTTACAAAATACGCACAATCTTTGATTTCAAGAGATTATTCTGCTTCAACAATACGAGCGTTGTTCTACGCATGTAGCTTTTATTACGATGAATTGAACAATAAAAAACATGGCCATTATAAAGTAAAATTGCCGCCAGAGAAAGAACAACATACTGAGTTTTTCAAACAAGCTGATGTTCTCGCTATGATTGAGCATAAAACTAATTTAAAACATAAGGCGATTATTTTACTTATGTATTCTTGTGGCTTAGAGGCCAGTGATATAATAAACCTTCGAGTTGAACATATTCGTTCGAATGAAACTCGTCCGAATATTCAAATAGTAGATAAGGCTGGAAAACTTAAACGAAGAGCATTTTTATCCAAAAGGATTTTGCCCACTTTAAGACAGTACTACTTTGCATATGAACCAAAAAATTGGTTATTTCATGGCGCTACTGATAAGGATAAGCAGTATACTGCTGGTAGTATCCGAAAACTAATTGATGACTCAATTTCTGAATTAAATTTAAATCCACTACTAAAATCTAAGTCATTTAGACATACTTACATGAAGCATATGACTGAATTAGGCGTGCCTTTAATAAAAGTATTAAGTGACTTGGAATTAAACGCTTTCGATACACATTTAAAATACTCTAAGATAATACATGGTGTATCTGACATCATGTTTTCACCGATAGATAAAAAGATAAATGAAGATACAGAAATAGAAGATTTTAAAGATTTGGAACACCTGGTTTTCGAATTGGAAGACAAAAATGAAGTGGATTATTTAATTGAAGGTCTGGAATGTTTTAGATGTGGAGCTTTAAGAGCAGGAGTAATTTTTATTTGGTCTGCTTCGATTCGGAATATTCGTCAAAAAATTATTGATAAGGCGGACTTAAAAAAAATAAATGAAGAACTTTCCTTGATTGATAATAAGCCAAGAAAAATAAAGAACATTGACAGTTTTGAATATATAAAAGACGAAACCACTTTACTGTTGAGTGAGAGACTTGGGATTTATGGTAAATTTGAGAAAAACGAGTTGACAAATACTTGTCTTGGATTAAGGAATAAATGTGGACATCCCTCGACTTATAAACCTGAAATTTTTAAAGTTAAAGCTTTTGTTGAGGATATTTTGAATATGGTTTATAAAAAATAACGTTGCCTAACACGGTGTATAATTAATTGCTTTGGTAAGTGCTTATCTGCAAAATTCCTTCGGAATTTTCTCTGGCTTGTATTTGTTTACTAATTTAGTCGCTTAACCACGCAACTAACCATACACAAACCGTTAGCTTTAATTAGAAGCAACTTTGTGAAATAAAAAACTACGAATTATCTCTTTCTGAAAAGTGGACATTGCAAATATCTGACAAAGGAACTTCTAAAGCTTGACTTATTTTGAATAACGTATGAATAGTAGCATTAGTCCTTCCCTGCTCAATTCTTGAAATATTTGTTGTATCAATTCTCGCCTCGATTCTACCGACCAAATCCACCTGTGTTAAACCTTTTTCAAGTCTAATTCTTTTTATATTCTGACCAACAATTTTTAAAACTTCTGACTTTTTCATACTTGCCATATTTGACAAGTCAATAAAAGGTTTATATTTGCATATGTTAATGCCATATATGACAAGTTTTATGAAAAAACAAAAAATAGATTTTTCAAAATTAGTTGATGATTGCTTTCTATCTCCTGAAGAATTCGCAGAATGTTTGGATAAGGGAGTTGAAATGCTGTTTTATATAGAAGAGGATACTTTTGATAGAAAAGATATACAAAATGTTGTTTTTGCTTTAAAAAAAATTAGTGATAGCTTGAGAAATTAAGAATAACTAAAGCTAACAATGTGTAAAAAAAATACTATTTTTATTTCTTAATCGAAAGGTCTGTACTTATTTGCTTGCTTCTGATTTTCCTTCGGAAAATCACAGCTTACAAACCCGTACTTTCCTTACACGAGAACGTTGGGCGTAATTGCCAATCAGAACGTAAATGTTGAAACTAAATAAAAATCTTAACAAAGGAAAAACTCATCTGATTGGTGGATTTAAACTACCGTATTCTCTTGACGGTTCTTTGCACAACCGTCCGAAATGGGTGGATGAAAACGATACGGAAAAAGTTGAAAATTTAATTGGATACTTATTTGTAGATTATTTGAGAAAAGTAAAAAAAAGAAAAGTTCTTTACTACTCACTAAATCCAAAAGACGACCATAAAAACCCTGACCTATTTGTCCATTTAGATGGAAAAATTTTTGGAGTACAAGTTACCCAATTTGTCCTGCGTGAATACTTGTCAAGATTTAATCAAGCAAAACGAATTTGCGAAAAATTATCTCAATTCATAAGTGATATATATACCCCTCCAATTAAAGTAAATGTCCAAATATGCACACCTTGGGATAGTGATGAAGTTCCAAAAGCGCCAATCAAAAAGTATAGAAAATTAGCAAGTGAAATAGCTGATAAAATTTCTGCAAACATTGGAGAATTGACTTCTAAAAACGAATATCTAAATTTCAATCTTAACAATACCAATACAGATTTAAAAGATATAGCAGAAAGTTACAACCTCTATCCTATTCCAAATGGAAGAAAATCAAATTTCTTTGGAAACAATAATATTTATATCGATTACGGATTCGATAATGTTTTAATATTTAAAGAGGACATTGAAGAAACTGCAGATAAAGTTTATAACGACAAAAACGATGGAAATTCGGAAATTCTTATAATTTGGGGAGATGAAAGGCAATTCATGGACACCGAAAAGCATATAATCAAGGCTTTACATGAAAGGTTTCAGAATACAACTTTTGAATCAGTTTACTTTATGTCATTTGTAAATTTATTGGAAATTCAAGACAGAGTTATAAGTGTCAATAAAATTAATTAACTCTTAAGAAGTTCTGAAACAGAAAGTTCTAATCCATTGGCAATCTTTATCAACGTTAGTAATCGTGGATTCGTTTTTCCATTTTCAATCATATACAATTGAGTTCTACCAATCTCACAATCAAAAGCAAATGACTTTTGGTCAATCTCCTTTTCTTCTCTTAATCGCCTGATTTTAGCACCTAATTTTTGAAAATATTTTTCTTCTTTCGTGTTCACTATACCGAATTTCGATAAATTATTTATATATTGTGTTCGGAATAGCGAACATTATGCCAATAAACCGATTTAGAAAGCTAAAGATTTATAAAAAATTTCAACCTCGTAAATGGAGTAATTACGCGGCTGTTCCTGAAATTCGGCTTGAAGGAAAATGGTTGAGAGAACTTGGATTTGAAATCGGAAAAGGAATTGAAATTAAGCAACAAAAAAATAAACTGACTATTAAACTAACCGACAAAAAAGAAGAAAAATAACTACGCCCAACAAGGTGTAAAATTCATCGCTTGTTACTTGCCTACTCGGAAAAATCTCTGATTTTTCCTTTGTCTGTTTGTACTTGCAAAGTTAATTACTAAATTCACGCAACGAAATCTTACACAAGAACGTTACCTGCAAGCGCAAAAAAAATGAACACAGAAGAATTCGTAAAAGCATTTTATTCCGAAAAACAGAATTTTCTAAAAGAATATCTATCTGAAAAATCGGAAACCGAAGTTGGAGAATTAATTAAGTCTCTTAATCTGACTGAACAACAGACTGAAATAATGAAAAAAGTCTTGAACTCATCTTTGACTGATATTTTTTATACTATTCTTTTAGGTTTAGATGGTTCTGCTTCTATCGGAGGAATCCAAGAAATGTATGACTTAAAAGATGAAAAAGGAAATCAATTAAGTGGAGAAATAGAAGGTTACGCTTATGAATATTTTCAAGAGAGATGATTGGATTTGATAACATAAAAGATAACTTAATTGATATAAATGATTTTCGTTTGAAATGGAGATTCACGGATAAAAATTATAACCTTTTACCTAATGAACACTTGAAACAATTAAAGCCCTTAAATAAAGGCGCTTCTAATTTTTTGTGGAATCACATTATGACGGTTGATTTGCACAAAGACACTCCATTCAAGAATAATTTTTTCAAAACCATTGATAAAGCGAAAATATCTGATGGTAATGAATCTGAAATTAAAAAATGGCTCTACCAAAGAGGTTTTCCGTTTGACAGGGAAGTTTACTTGTCTTGGCAGCCTGATGAAGGAATGATAGTTCCTTGGAAAATTTTAATTAAGTATTTTGATGATTTTTACTATAGCGGATCTGATGATTTAACTGTTATTGATGAATCTCTTAGTTGGGCTTTATTGTTCTATCACGAATCAGAAATATATTTTGGATCAAATGAAAAATATACTCCATCAAATAGCTTTAACGACATTAACGTTATATGGTAAAAGCCAGCAGGTAACAATGTATAAGAAAACATAGGGCTTTTGGGCTTAATTGAATGGACTGTGTTTATTTGCAAAGTCGCCAAATATAAAATTTGGCGTTTACGAGAAAAAAGATAAAAGCAAAATATTTATATTTGGCTTAGTACCAATCCGAAACGTATTGCTTATCACCCGCCCTACGTTTCTTATACGAGACGTTAGGCACAAGCTAAACAAAATATAAACTATAAAACAAATTATACCCTATGAAAACAAAAATATTATTAATCGTATTAATTGGAATAAGTTTTGGGTTGGTAGCTCAAGTTACAGATACTGGAGATAAAGTTGGCATTGGAACAACAAGTCCTATATCCAAATTACAAATTGAAGACACAAATGCAGGAGGAGAAATTGGAATTACTATTAAGAACAAAAATGCCACAATTGGGACTAAGTCCGTAATTGACTTCGTAACGACCACAACCAGTACAAAATATGGATCCTTAGCTGTGGAACATACTAGCTTAGGTGCAGGAGCTATGATTTTCTCTACCAGAGGTGGCGATTTTGAAAAAATGAGGATTACTAGCAATGGTAGTGTCGGAATTGGAACAACCAATCCTTCTGGTAAACTAGAAATTTTAAAAAATGCAGACTTATCTACGTCAATAACGATACCAAATAGTGGCCTAATAATAAGGGCTGATAATGATGGAAATGATGCAAGTCTCAGGTTTGGAGTTGACAACACCAATTTGAAAGCACTTATCCAAACACAGCAGACTTCAACAGCAGCAAAATTTGATTTACTTATAAACCCCTTTGGTGGAAATTTGGGCATAGGAACAAATAATACGAATGGATGGAAATTGGCAGTGAATGGAAACATCAGAGCCAAAGAAATAAAAGTAGAAACTGGATGGTCAGATTTCGTATTTGAAAAAAACTACAACTTGCCCACTTTAAAAGAAGTAGAAAACCATATTAAAGAAAAAGGACATTTGAAAGATATTCCAAGTGCTAAAGAAGTTGAAGAAAATGGAATTTTTCTTGGAGAAATGGATTCAAAATTATTGCAAAAAATTGAGGAGTTAACCCTTTATACTATTCAACAGCAGAAAGAAATTATTTTGCAAAAAGAAAAGGTTGAAAAACTTGAAAAAGAAAACGAATCTTTAAAGTTTTTAGCAGTTAAGTTTCTAGAATTACAAAAAAGATTAGAAAAAATAGAAGGTATAAATAGTAATGAAAATTAAGATTCAAATTATATCTCAAAAAAATCCTACTTTTACGTTATGGACATAAAATTGACAGAAGAGGAAAAAATTAAAATCTTGAATTCCGATGATATATACGGAATCATGCAAAAGGTTCTACTTCGGGAAAACAAAATTGACCAAAACAGAGAACATTTTTGGGTTATTGGATTGGCAAACAATAATCGCATTCTTTTTATAGAACTTGTTAGTTTAGGAACCGTAAATAAAACATTGGCGGAGCCCATGGAGGTTTTTAGCTTTGCCTTGCAAAAAAGAGCAGTAAAAATAATTTTATGCCATAACCATCCAAGTGGAGAATTAAAACCATCAGAAGGGGATAAAAATGTATCTGACAGATTAATTCAAGTCGGAATTATTGTGGATACCGAGGTTCTTGACCATTTGATAATATCTGACAAAAGTTATTTAAGTTTTGCTGATACAGGGCTTTTAGACGAATTGAAAAAAAGCACAAAGTATGTTCCTAAATATGTACTAGAACAGAGGTTTAAAAAAGAAGCTACTGAAATTGCCAATAAAAAGAAAACCGTCGAAATTGCTAAAGCCATGAAAAGAGAAAATGAAGATGTTGAAAAAATTGCTTTATTTACAGGACTATCGATTGAAGAAATTAAAAAGTTGAGAGTTAAAAAGAAATAAAAGCCAGATGCCTAACATGGTATAAAAATAATTGCTGTTTTAGGCTTAAATAAAGGTAGTTGCTATTTTGCTACGTCTGATTTTCCTGCGGAAAATCCTTGCACACAAAACCGCAACTATTCTTATACTAGACGTTAGGCAAAATATAAAACCAACAATGAGGATAAGACAATCATTTAGAATTATTATTTGTTCATTATCACTTGCAGTTTTTACTTTTTCTTGTAAAAACTCAAAAAATGAAAGAAAAGAATCGAATGAAATAATAAGAGTTGAATACCCTGAAACTTATGAATTAGCAAATATTGTTTTGGCACTTACCGAATATGGAAAAACGGATAAATGGGAAGTTAGACAAGACTTCGATTATTACAATAAAGTTCAAGATTATTTTAAACCAGTAAATAAACATCCTTTATTAGATTCTGTAAACTACTCAAGAGAAAGATGGGAAGAATATCTGAGCTTTAGAACGGATTCTTATGCATTCACTTTTGATGAGAATAATCAGTTAAAAAGAAAGTTTGATTTCTATGCAAACAAAGGGTTTCAACCTTTTGATAACCATTTGGACTTGATAAATGACTTTGTTCAAAAGTCTAACTTTAGAGATTTTTTTGCTCAAAACAAGAGGTATTATAATGCTGTATCTGACAAGTACAAAAAAACGCAGTACTTAAACGAAATGCGGGAATTCTTAATAAACCAGTTTGGCGAACAGTATTCAAATGATGAAAAATATAACGTTGTTCTTTCCCCTTTTGTTTATAGAATGAATTGCCATAGGGATATTGATTCAACCACTGTGGCAGATTTTATAACAATTCCCAATTATGTGTTATCCGACACTATTACAACAAATGAGAAAGACATTGCGACTTCTATACATAATCTTTTTACTGAAATGGACCACGGATATGTTAACCCTACTACAAATCAGTATAAGGAATTAGTTGACAAAAGTTTCAATGCCCACTTATGGGACAATGAAAGCGGTTATAATAGAAGTAATGGTTATGACAATTCAGGCAGTGCTGTATTCAACGAATATATGACTTGGGCAGTCTACGATATATTTTTAAAAAAGTATTTTCCAAAATATGCAGACGAGATTGGATTAAACTGGAGTTTTCAAAACGATAGCAGAGGATTTCAATATGCTCAGCTATTCACACAACAGTTTTTGAGCATTTATAATCAAAAGGAAAAAGGAGAAACTTTGAAGGACTTATATCCTAAAATGCTTGAATGGACTTCTGAAATTCAGAAAGACTTATCAAAACCGAGAATAATCTCACCAAAGGATTCTACATCCACCAATTTTTCCGAGAAAACTAAAATCGCTATTTCATTTTCAGAGCCAATGAAAAAAACTGACACAATAACAGCGGTTTTACAGGGCGGAAAAAATTTAAGAAAACTTATTCACTTAAATAGTTTTGAAAACAACCTAAACTGGACAGAAAATGGAAAGACAGTTGAATTTGAAATTAGTTTACCTGATAACCGTAATGCCTATTATTTGCAGTTCAATTGGTGGGGAACAAGACATCCGCTTATAAGTGAAAAAGGAATATTGGTAAAAAGCGGTAGTTATTTTAAAATCATTGACGAATAAATACTTTGCCTAACATTGGCTCCTATGAAAAGCACTAGCCAAGTTCTTCAAAGTTAATATTTATTTTTCATTTATCTCATAATGATGATTTTGAGAT
>CANMXP010000025.1 GCA_947501845.1 uncultured Flavobacteriaceae bacterium
TTTGGGCTGCCTGCTCTCGTTTACGATATGCGTCTTTACTTTGACAACGGACTGTTTTTCTGAAACTTTTGGAGTGGTTACAAATACGCCTCCTCCTGCACTTTTTTCTGCTAAAATCGGGTGCGATATGTAAACATTCTCTTTTATGGTCAACCAGGCATTGCGATACATGCCCCCATAAGTACTAAAATCCAACCTTTTTAGTGGCTTGGGACCTGTAATGGGGTTGTCCGTGTTGTTCAGCCGCACAGCAATGGTGTTATCCTGGCCTCCCTTGACGTGGTGCGTTATGTCCATGACCACGGGAAGGTACCCCCCCTGGTGTACGGCAACCTCTTCCCCGTTGACCCAGACCATCGAATGGTTCATCGCTGCTTCCAGCTCTACGATCACTTTTTTGTCGCTGTTGAGATTCGGCAGTTCAAATGACTTGCGGTACCAACAGATCCCCTGCCATTGGTCGTTGACCACCAGGGGCTCTATTTTCGCAGTATGAGGAAGGCTGACAGACGGCCAGCTTGAATCATCAAAATCCTCGTTGGCATAGACCTTGTCGGATGAAGACCCTTCATCGGTCCGATAAAATCTCCAATCGGTATTAAAATTTATTTTTGCATTTACATTGTCCTCATTGCAGGATTGCACGCTAAACGTTAGTACTATTGCAAATAAGCAAATTGCTGACTTTTTAAAAAAAGTAAACTTCATGGTGTTTTGTTAATTGTTTTTTTGTGTGTATTGTTCATAAAGATTAGTTATCCTATTATAACCGATTTCTTCGCCTGCTACCATTCTTGCATAATCCTCTGGCATTTCCTTTTTTAACCATTCTATAACCAATGGCCCAGTCATTTTATTTGGATAATATGCATCACTAACTGGTGTCATTACCTCATCATATTTTTGTATTTCTTTCCGTAATTTTTCTAAAACATCTTTATATTCTGGATTATTTACCAGATTGTTTAATTGGTGTGGGTCTTCTTTTAAATTGTATAATTCTTCCTTTGGTTTGGCTGGTTCGAAAAATGGTTTTTGGTTCTCATTTAACTTTCCCTCTTTGTAAAGTCCTCTCATTACATGAACTGCTGGTCTGTAAAACTCTAAATAAGCCTGATGAGCGTCATAGGGCACTTCTGGCCTATCGTTTCTAATATATGACCAGTCACCTGATGTTACCGCTCTTGATTTCTCTTCTATTTCATCCCATAAATCTCTGGCACCATACACATATTGCCGATTAAAATCTTCTGCAAAAATTGGCTTTCCTGTCATATAATTTGGTACCTCAAGACCTGCAAAATCAATAATAGAGGCTGTTATATCTGTGGCACTTACAACTTCTTTTTTTATTTCGCCTCCTTTAAATTTATTTGGATAATACATGATTAGGGGAATATGCAATCCTGGATCTTGCAGGTACCCTTTTCCGCGAATATTGCAACGTCCATTATCTCCTATAAAAATAACAATGGTATTATCTGCCATACCTTTGTCTTCCAATTCTTTAAATATCATTCCAACCTCATGGTCCATGTACTCTATCTGATCTAGATATTTAGCCCAATCTAATCGAATAGCTGGATGGTCTGCCATATAGGGAGGCAATGTTAAAGTTTCAGGGTTTACTGGATGCTCTGATTGGTTTCTAACATCATTCCACCATTTACCTCTATGCGTTACTACTAATTGGATCTGAGCGAAGAAGGGCTCGTCTTCTTTTTCAAACGTATCATATTTATCAAACAATCCAAATTGTGTTTTACCATCCCAAGGTCCTAATGGTTCATGTTTAAAATTCACATCTATCTTTCTTCCTTTTCTCATTACTGAATGGTTCCCCAATATGGTGGTGTAACCCGCTTCTCTTAATAATGCGGTGAAAGGTTTGAACTGCGCATCTAATGGAACTTCTCTATTACTTCTATGATGATGTGTATTAGCCTTTACTTGATGCGTACCTAACATCATGGCCGATCGACTTGGAGAACAGATAGGGTTAGTGACAAATGCATTTTTAAATAAAACACCTTCTGATGCCATTTTATTTAAATTTGGCGTTTTAACATCTGGCATACCATAACACTCCAAGTCAATACTCATATCCTCGGCCATCAACCAAATAATATTTGGTTTTTCAACCTCAACTTTAGGTTCTATCTGATTGGTATTTGTCTTGTTTTTGCATGATAGCAGAGCACATAAAATTAGTCCAGATAGAATTGCTTTTTTTAATAATTGCATAGTACGTTACTTTTTAAACAGGCCTCCTGCATTAGGATAATGTTTGTTTTTTACACTTTTTTTGAAATATTTGATTTATTTGTTCCATTACCTCTGGGTACTGATCAGCAACATTGGTCTTTTCAAATAAATCTGTCTGTAAGTTATACAATTCTGTCTTATTAGAAACAACTGTTCTAACTGCTTTCCAATACACCAAAATAACTGCTGCATGATGTGTATATTTACCTTCCTTAATAATGTTTGCTAGTTCAGTATCTAAATAAGGAACTATAAAAGTATTAGAAATTAAATCTATTTAAGTTTTCGTAAGTTTTTAAAATGTTTCTCTGAGTAAATTTAAAACGTATTGAGCTATCAAGATTAATTCGTTTTACTTTAAATAAGTTATTTCTGCGCTTCACTTGTAAGATTGCAACAAATAGTTATTGGTTGATGTTGATTATCACAAAAAATTAATCTATTCGAATTAAGATTACCCCATGAGATTGCACAACTGCCGAAAAACTATCTTTATAATTACCAATATTTTCTTGTCTCCAAAGGTCTCTAACATTTTTCACCCCTTCAACACCTATGTCTTTCCAATTTAAAGTGATTGTTTGTTCTTCATCCTTTAAATTAAACAATCCTACAGCTTTACTGCCATCAAATAATTCTTTAACCACAATCTCCAGGTTTTCATCATAATAAATTGATTTCCCTGATACACCTTTGGCATCTTGGTTAATATCTAGAACTTCCGAATTTGTTAGTAGTTTTACCGTAAACTCATCCATTCGTTCAATAGGGCATCCAATAAGTAATGGTGCAGCCCATAAAGACCATAAAGAAATATGTGAATATTGCTCATCTGCTGTTAAACGCGATGGTATTGGATTTTTACTTTTTGTATTTACTTCTCCAACTACCAACATATCTGGATCGGGGAAGTGTCCTGGGGCTCCCAAGAAACCATTTTCTAGCCAATGTCTATGTGCCTTCCACTCGTCTCTAATACTTTTATGTATTCCTTTTCCATCCCATCTATCTTTTAAATCACCATATGTTCTAAAACAATTTACTACCTCTCCAAATAAATTTGCATGTTCTAACGGAGCTGTATTTGAAATGGAATATATAATATCTCTCCCACTATTCTCTAAAGCCTTAGCCATTCGGATTGTACTAGCTGGTTCATTAGGATTCCAATCATATTTTAGGTAATCTATTCCCCATTCTGCCCATTGAGTAGCATCATTTGTGTCAAAAGTGTATTCGGCTACTCGGGTGTTAGTTCTATTAGGTCTTAGTTTTCTATCATCCATGGATTTATCCCAATATCCATCTTCAGTATCACTAGATCCACCAACACGACCAGCATATGTTGTAATCCATGGCGAAGAATATATACCGACTTTTAAACCCATGTTATGAATTTCATTGCACATAGATGTCATATCAGGGAATTTAATTGAGTCTGCTAGAATAGCATTGTGATTCCCTCCTCGGTGCGACTGCCAACCATCATCCATATTAACGTAAGACCATCCATAATTTTTGAGACCTTTATCGACCATTGCTCTTGCCGAAGCTATTACGTTCTCTTGAGTAACATATTCTCCCCAACAGTTCCAACTATTCCAACCTAAAGGAGGCGTTAGACAAATGGTTTCTCCTACTTTTATTTTAAAATTCTTTTTTTCTTCTCCTAAATTATTTTTTGCAATGAAGGTAACATTATAATCTTTTAGTTCTTCTCCTTCAATTGTACCACTTATAACCCCAGATTTGCTATTAACACTTAACCCTTTAGGTAGATTTTCAACAGAAAACTCAACAGGCTGTTTACCTGTTGCTGGAATTGTATATAAAAAGGGTGAGTTCGGTCTCACTCCAAAAACTGAAGGTCCATGAATTTTTGGCTTATCACTAACTTCTGGTGTTAATATATACTTACCTTCTCCTTTCTCGGGGCTATAGGTTTTTGTCTCTATTTTTGGACCACAAGAAGATACCATTAATAAAAGGACTACAAATTTTAATACTGATTTTGAAATATTTTTAAATGTCATGGTAATTAATTTATTACACGAATAAAAACATAAACAACGAAAAACATGTCTACATGAGTTCAATTGATGTGTCTCATAGTAACTATGATAATTTAGGGATTTTAATCTATTCAAAAAGAATTATTTATGAAGCAATCAGAAATAGGCTTCAATAAAAATAAGAGATAATAACTTTAAGGTTATTACCTCTTATTTAATAAATATATTAATCAGTAAATATATGTGAGAGACTCATAGTTTTATAGTTAAGGTATTTTTTAATGTGTCGTTAAATTTTACCTTTAATTATTTATATCAATTATATAAGACTTAACTTAAATATAAGTAAATTATATGTTGCCCTAGATATATTCCCATAATTTGTATTACAGTTTAATTAACTCAACAAAATAGACATCAAAGGGTTTTAAAATAGGGTTTGAACTCACTTCAATACCTTTAATAATATCCATACAAACAAACTTCTTATCGTTTTTTAATGAGATTTTTAAACTGGCATCAGATTTCCCTACATTAACAATTGACAAAACATCATTCCCTTTTTCATTTTTCACTGCTTTCCAAATACATCCTTTTTTATCCAACTTATTGGTTTCTTCAATTATTATATTGGATAATAATCCTTTGTCTTTAATTAAGGCTATAGCTTGTTCTTTTAGACCCTTTAAAGAATTAAAATTAATTAAACTTCCTTTTCCTGATTTCAAAGTTTTAGTGAATGGTATTCCATATTCATTATTTTTTAAACTTTCGGTATCAATTATAACATGACCTCCTTTGTTAAGATAACTTTGAATGGCATCAAATTCTTTTTGAGTAACAAATGGCGTTTTATGTATCAACACAACATCCCAATTATTATGATCCTGTTTTTCTAATATATTTTTGGTAACAAAGCCTAATGGTGTACCTTCAAAATGTAAGCTTTCATACAGACGATATAGATCATCCATATGTTTCTCTTTATTAATTGCAGATGTTTTGGAATAAAAAATGCGAATTGGCTTTCTTTGGCGTTGCATGGCCATAATATCTTCTGCATTCGCATTTAAATCTATTAAGGTTGTTGCTACTTCGTTAGTGACTCTTGGTTGCTGACTATTTGAACCTGCATACCCGTTTCCAGATTTTTCTGGGATAGCCCCATTCTCCTTTCTAGGCCAATACCATATTTGACTGGCTGTCATTCCATAAGTATGTGCCAACCAAAATGTGGCTCTTGCATATTGAGGGTCTAAATACAGATTTCTTGACCTTACTGTTGATAGATAGTGTAACTCTGAATTGAAATTAATTTTTTCTGGACTCACAGATTTCATAAAGTCAAAACCCATACATAATTCTCGCCATTCAAAAGCATAATGTTTTTCCCATTCAAAAGACGCACCCCACATGTTATTATGTTCTGCTCCAGAATCATTTCCTATAATACCACTTATTTCTGTTAATGCTTCTAAATCGATACCATGAGAACGCTTGTTCTCGGTCCACAAATTTGGCATAATCTTTAAGTGTACTTTGGCTTTAGGGTCATATTTCCTAATCTCATTTTTTAAAAATAGATACCACTCGGTAACCCTATTCATATTGAATAGATTCCAATCATACCAAATTGGAGTTCCTTGTAAGCCAGTATCAATGGGAATACCAATTGTAACTTCATCAAAGTTTTTAAAATTAGTTTTCCAAAGCGTGTTTAATACTTGAATATTTTGATGCTTTAGTTTTAGCCAATTTATAAACTTTTCTTTGGTATATTTTGTAACTGGACCAGACGCCCAAGCTAATTTACCTCCTGTTTTTTGGGTAAAAAAGTGAGGCTCATTACATAACATATATCCTAATTCTGAAAACTTCTTTCCTGCTGTATATGGTACTATTGATTTGATTAATTTTTGTTGGAAGTCTTTAGCTCCTGGATTATCGATATCATAAACAGTATATCTATCGGTTGGTAAAACAAGTGAGTCCCCATATTTTTTAAGTGCCCACTTAGGAACCGATTTATGATTCATAAATATAAACCCTAGAGTCCCATCTGATTTATTTACTAATTTATCCCAAATTCCAGATATTAGAGTACCATCTTCTTTAACATACAAGGGTGTTATAAAAAACCCATCTTGATCGCCATGATACTCAGTGAGCATTTTTGTATTAGGTTTCCATGTATAATCTGCTAAAAACACAGGCTTATTGTCAAAAATTAATTGGTCTTCCTCTACACTAACCCTTTTCCAATCTACTTTTGGGGATGGTTTTCTAAAAACCTGTTTATCTAGCAATAATTGTAAATACGCTGTTGCTTCATCTAACATCAGTACCACATCTTTACGCTCAAAATAAGGAAGCTCTTTGGCTTTTTCTAAAGCTTTATCCTTATACAATGGTACTTTTTTGAAATACTTTTCATTTTCCGAAATATTTTTTTCATCCCAATTGGCATATCTTAAAAAGATCTCGGCAGTTCTCACTGTTGTTTTTTCTTTTAGTACATCAATACCCCTTTTTTCTGCTTTGTCTATAAGCTTTTCAAGTGTTTTTATTTTGGTCTTAGCTTCTTTTTCTAGTGATTGTGCATTACTAATACTTAGTCCTATTAACAAAAAAACAAGAATAAGTCCTTTTTGTAATTTAAAAAATAATTGAGTGTTTTTATTTAATTTCATGTGTCATTAACAAAAATTATAGTGTCAAATAAATAACAATTAGATAGGTTGTCTGTTTCCATCTGTTCTTTAAATGTATCTCTTAGTTTATTTCAATTAAATCAAGAAAAGCTATACTGTTTTTATTGATTTTAGCTGTTATAAGGTTAGTCACAAACTCAATTTTAAAAACAAAGGCTGCTTTATATGTTTTTTTATCAGTATTTATCATGAATTCATCATCATGAATAAAAAAGTAGAGGGACTTGATAGCACCTCTACTTTACAACTAAATAATAATTAATAAAACTAACTACTTAACTAATATTAACTTTAATCGGTCTCAAAACGCCAAACCTGCCCTATGGACTCTCCGCCATTACCATCTTTTACAATAACTCGCCAATAATAGGTCGTTGCCGCACTCAATGATACATTCCTTTGTTTTTCCGATTGGTTATCCCCTACTTTTGCTACTGGTGGGTTTACTATGTCGAAATAAACATCATACGTCAGCGTATCGTCATCGACATCGCTTGCATTCCATTTCAAATCTATGGATGCATTCGAGGTGCTCGAATCATTTTCGGGAGCTATCAGTTCTGGTGAAAAGGGCAAATGATTTATTTCCCCTATACTTTCTGTATAAAATTGGTACATTGAAGAATAATCACTTACCAAATCCTTGCCGTCCTTGGCCTGAACCCTCCAGTAATAGGCCTTCCCTTTTTCCAGAGTTACAGTCTTGGTCGTGACTGTTGACGAATGAGTCTCTGCATCAGAAAAATCACTTTTGGTCGCTATTTCAAGTGTATAGGTTACAGCGTCTCCATTAGGATCTGTCGATGCTCCCCACTGAAAGTCCAGCGTATTGTCTATGCAAAGTAAATTGTTTGTTGGGTATGTTAGTATTTCTACTTTCCCTGGCGCCTTGTTTTCCTCTGGCAATGGTGAATCGTCACCACCTCCTCCACAGGAAAACAAAAGGGTTATTGAAAAAGTAAGGGCTATTATTTTTATCGTTTTCATTATGATCTATTTTATTTTTTTACAATTTTCACATTTACTGGTCTATCGAGTAAAACTTCTGCAAAATAAATACCATCTGGCTTATCTTGAATATTTATATTCACTTTTCCTGAAACTACGGGATAAACTTTTGAAGAAATTAATTGAGATTGTAAACCATATATATTGACAAATACTGATTTTATAGGTACAGGTATTTCAAGCTCCATTAGGCCTGATGTTGGATTGGGATAAGCTCTAATACTGTTTATAAAATCTACATTTTTAACCATTATTCCTTCGCAATCAACTCCTGTTTTTATCTGGACTACATCTCCTTGGCTTACTTCAATATTAAATGAGGAAGTACTTGTTTGATAGACATCAATATCGTTAATAGAAACAGTATAAGGAGCAGTTCCTTCTTCTATTTCAACAGTCATCTTATTAGACTTAATATCTACACTTGATTTACCCGCTATTGAAGCAGTTTCTTTAATTTCCAAATTATAACATGTGCTCGTTGCAAGCCCTTCTGTATCTATACACAACTCATAAGTTCCAGGGTCTATATTTTCTAAAGTAAGTTCTTTAGTAAAATTAGTATCTACTCCATTAAACGTTGCTGTATAATTTTGCTCTGCATCTGCCAGAATATGAATTTGTCCATTGTTCTGGTCTGGACAAGTTTCCCCTGTTGTAGTAATAGTAAATCGGTTATCTTCGGCTGTGCGTTCTCTTACAGAAAGTAAATAAACTGTTTCTGGTTGCATTGTAAAAGTTGCATCTAATTTCTCACCAGTCAACAAATTAGTGCATATAAGCGAGTTACTTGCGCCTTTTAAACCTAATTCTACAGTTGCTTCTCCTTTTCCTATATTGATTATGTTAATAACCTCTTCACCTGCAACACTTTTATAACTTCTCCATAAACATCCTTTTTGATTAATTGCATTGGTTTCCATTACCGTAAAACTAGGAGAATGCCCCTTATCACTTACTAGAGTTAATGCTTTAGTTGTAAAATCTGCTGTAGACGATGCCGATAATAATACACCTCCATTGTTTGTGTTTAAACTTTTGGTTAGATTTCTACCATACTCGTCTTTTTTCAAACTCCCAGCATCAACAACTACTGTCCCCCCATTATCTAAATACAATTGTAAAGCATCAAGTTCTGCTTCTCTAACAAATTCCGTTTTAGAAACTAAAATAACATCCCATTCAGAATTTTGCTGTTTTTTTATAATATTTTCAGTTGCAAAACCTATAGATAACCCTTCGAAATACAATGACTCATATAAATTAAACACATCATCCATATGGGTAGGTTTGTTTATCGCCGAAGTTTCTGAATAAAATAAGCGAATAGGCTGTTTTAAATGTTGTAACGCTTGTATATGTTCTGAGTGCGCAGTTAAATCCATTAAAGTTGAAGTAACTTCATGAACTACTCTTGGTTGTTGTACTAAAGAACCTGCTATATCTTCATTTCTATTTAAATCTATAGAACCATCTGATTTACGAGGCCAAAACCAAGATTGACAAGAATTCATACCTTGGAGTGTAGAATGCCAAAATACTGACCTAACATAAGATGTATCTAAAAATAAATCTGCAAAAACTCCTGCTTGTAAAAAGTGACCCTCTGAATTATAATTTACTTTATTTGGAGAAACGGATCTGAAAAAATCATAAATCATAGAAAAATCTCTCCAATCATAATGGTATCTTGATTCCCAAGGTTGGGTTCCTCCCCACCTAACCGAGTTTCTTGCACCTGCATCATTTCCTATATTTGTTGTTAAACTTGTGAGCGCTTCAAAATCTAGACCTTGATGTCTATCATTTCCACTCCACATTGGAATTAGCTTTATATGAGTTTTAGCTTCTGTATCATGCTCAAGTATTTTATTATGCATAAATGAGAACCAGTTCGTTACTCGCTCTTGATTAAAACGCATGACGTCATACCACATTGGTTTTCCTCTTTCGCTATCAGGCATTGGAAAATCATCAATAGTAATGGCATCAAAACTTGCAAAGCTTTTGCCCCATAATGTATTTAAATCTGATATGTTAGTGTGCTTATTTTGCAACCATGTTTTTAAACTATCTTTAGCATTTTCTGAAAACTCTACAACCTCCCATGTCCCTGCTAAATTCCAATGAGGTTCATTAGTAAGCATATAACCTTGTTTACTATAATTTTTTCCAGCAACAAGAGGTACAATACCATCAATTAATTTTCCCATTATCTCTCTTGAACCAGGACTACTAATGTCGTAACCTGTATAAAAGGCTTTGCCATCTTCTATGTTTGGATATTTTTGCTTAAGCCAATCGGGTACTCTTCTTTGTCCAAAAAATATGGTTCCAAAATCTCCTGTTGGTTTACTTAATAAATCATTTCTAAGCCATTGAACAATATCACCATTTTCATTTGAAACATGTCCAGGCTCTGTATAAATCCCATCAAAACCACCAAAATATTCTGTTAAATCATGTTGACCCGCTTTTTCTGGTTGCCAAGTGTATTCTGAAATGTATATTGGTTTCCCTTCTTGTACTAATTGATTACCATCATATTTTATCTGAGACCAATCTATATTTGGAATAGGTTTACGCACAATATCTCCACTTATTACTGCATTTAAAGTTGCAATAGCTTCATCTAAAACCGTAATAATGGAACTCCTTTCGTAAGTTGCTAAATGTTCAGCTAAATTCTGAGGAGTTGTTTGATGAAATGTGTGTAGACCATCAAAAAAATTTTCGTTTATGCTTTTATTATTCTCATCCCAATTCGCATACAAAAGAAATATCTTGGCTAATTGAACCGCCATTTTTTCTTTAGTGGTATCTAGTCCTTCATTTTCAGCCGATGTTATTAAGCTTTCTAAAGTTGTTATTTTATCATTTGCTTGTTCTTCTGTACCTGAAAAATCTTCGATGTTAATTCTTGGTACTCGAACCTGTGCTGAAATTAACTCTACTGCAAACAGAAAAGTTATAAGGCTAAGTATTTGTATTAATTTGGTTTTTCTTTTCATAGGTTTCTTTTTCATGGGTTTTGAACTGCTTAGCAGCACTTTTTTATTCAATAAAATTGAAAATAGAAAGCACCCAACTTATAAAAAATCAGGTGCTTTTAATCTTATTAAGGTCTTACCTCTAAAGGTATAATCTGTATATCATCAATATATAATGTTTGTGGTCCAGTTACCCCTGGATTATCTCCTGCTCTCATTTGTATATCAAACCTATTTAAACCTCCTGTAGTAACAATATCATTTTCAACGGTAACCCAATTACCATTAGAAGCGCTAAAATCCCAAGAAGACACTATCCAATCTGGGCTTGCTATAGTTGTAATGTTACTGACCGATGAGCCTGTTTCTCTATAAAATTTGATAGATACTCTATAAGTGCCAGCTTCTGGTACTAAAGCTGTTAAATCACCTCCTGGAAGTCCCCAGAGATTAGAGTTAGCTGGCGCGGTCTCAAAAGTATCTGTCTGAAATCTCATAACACGAATACCATCTGCAGCAGTAACATCATCTATTGATCCAAAAAACCAACTACGTTCATCCCACCATCCAGCGGTATTACCACCAGCTCCTCTATCTTCTTCAACTTCGAAACTAAGCCTTGAATCTGGTGCAGTTAAACTTCCTGCATAATGAGGTTGCACTGTTATATTTGAAAAATCTTCTAAAGCTCTTTCATCTGAAGATTGAATTCCTCCTCCCGCATAAGAAATAGTAACAACATCTGTATTATAAATAGGTTCTGCCAGAGTTAATTCTAAAACTGTTGCATCACTACTACTTACGCCAATGCTTTGTACTGCGATATTTTGATTAAACCCTGAAGTTGCATTGGTTACGTTTACAGTAAAATTACCATTTTGCCCAAATAAAGATGCTGCATCTATTGTTCCTGCAACTTGAAAAGACAATTTTTCTGAGGCATCCTCGGTAATTCCACTTAAAATTTCGAAAGGAGCAGATGAGGATACAACCCTTACTTTAAGAGGAATCAATTTCCAATCTGTTCTGTTTGGTCGTGGGGCAATTCTAGAAGATTCTATACGTCCAATTTCTGTTGTAGTTCCAAATTTTAAAAAAGCTACTTCTGCAACAGAATCGTTAGAAACCTCTGGTGTACCTGCAATTCTCCATGTTCTTTCATTCGGTCTTCCTACAGTAGACATATCAACAAAAGTTAATGTTTTATTTACTTCAACATCTACTATTGGCCATGTATCAGAATCTGATGCTTTTATTTCTTGATCGGCAGTAACATTTAGGATTTCATTACCATCTTGAAATACTTTAAATGCAGGTTTAATATGTTTAGCATAAACATCTACATCAAAACACTTTTCAAAAACCCATTCGTCTCCCTGTTGTGTAGCTGAAATAGGTCCATCAACAGATTGAAAAGTAACTTGTTCACTAAAAGTGTTTTTTAAACATACCTGATTAATTCCTTCTTTCATAAATAAGACATGAACAGTCTTATCTTCTGTCCTTAAACCTAAGTCTGGGTTTTTAAAATCTGGTAAAGAATCTTTTTCACTATTAAAACCTGACTTTAAAAAATAATTACCTTCATCTATAATCCATTCATGGCTGGTTGCTCCTTGTGATACATCCATAAAAGAAATGGACTGCTCTACAGCTCTGTTAAAATCTTCACCAGAAAACACACTAGTAAACCATGAAATATCTGATAAAGTATCTGGCGCAACATAATCATCATCATTTTGACAAGCCGTTAATATTAGCATGACAAAACATATACTTAATATTTTTATATTTTTCATTTGATTTTTTTTAAGTTAATCAATATTAGAATTATTCGAAGTTTCACTCAATGGAATTGGTAAATAATCATGAATTTCTGGGAGATAATTTTCCGCAGTTAAATCGTACTCAAAATCAACTCTAAGTTTAAAGCCTCCTACTGGTTCATCAGGTCCTGCTACTAAAGAAGCATCAGTCCATTCATTATTACCATCGAGTTTAGTATATTGATAATCTACGCCATAATAAACCTCACTTGCTAATCTATCAAAGTTTTCTTTGATAATGCCCCATCTACGTAAATCTGTCCAACGTATAGAATGTCCTTCAACAGACAATTCTAAGGGTTTTTCAACATACATTAAATGCTCCATTAAAGACTCAGCGGTATAACTAATATTATCATAAGTATAATCAGAATCTAACGTAGGTCCAAGTAATTGTAAGGCCCATCTTCTTCTAACAGTATTAATATCGGCTAATGCACTATTTATATTTCCTGTTTTAATATAGCATTCAGCCCTCATTAAATAAACATCTGCCAACCTGTTTACTATAACATTTTTACCTGAATTCCAACTTCCTTCTGGATTATCATCTTCACTTTCCAAATGATCGTTTAAATATTTCTTACAATGTCCAAATCCCCATCCTGCAGCTCCTTTTCTCATACCTTCACTTACATTTTCAGTTACATAGAATAATGTTTGTTCATCTTCTACAAGTGTAACCATTTGCGATGCTCTTAAAGGTACATTTCTAAGTGTTCGACCATTTACAGGATCTATATAATAATTTCTATCATCTAATGGATCCATTGGTTCTGTCTTATATTTATATTGAATCCATGCTGGCATTGTTGTAGAATTTCCTCCTATTAGATTTGCAAGCCTATTGGTTTGGCTTAGCTCGTCCCATTGTCCCAGCTCTGCTCTATGAACCACATTATAACTTATTTCAAAAATAGATTCTTTATTGAATTCTGCATCTTTAGTAAATAAAACATCATGATTAACAAGCTCATACCCATAATCAGGATTATCAATAACATCATTAAACAATGTTAAGGCCTGATTATATTCTTCTTGGTATAAAAAACTAGTTCCTAGGATTGTTGCTGCGGTACCAGCTGTAACACGACCTGTATTTGAATCTCTATTCTCATATTGAGCAGGTAAATTATTATAAGCATATTGCAAATCTGCTCTAAAAAACTCTAAAACTTCATTTGCAGGTGATACCCCTTTATTAAAATTTTCTTGAGTTGCAGGTACAGCATCTCTAATAATTACCTCACCATTGTTGAATGATGTATGTAGATAAAAGTGATATAAGCCTCTAAAAAACCGGGCTTGTGCCATCTGCAATGTCCACTCTTCTTCATTGACAGTACCTTCCAAATTTTCTAAAGCTGTTATTACTTGATTTGCTCTAAATATACCCTGATAAAGTGCGTTCCATTTATTTTCAATAGAACCGTCACTATCTGTATATGTTTTAAAATAATACGTTCTTCCTTGTCCATTATCTGGTGTAGGTCTACCAAAACCTGGCCACCCCATATCAGAACGCCATGATTCTTCCATTAAACTTAGTACAAAATGATTTAGCATTACAGAATAGGTAGCATTTAAAGTAGCATTTGTCTCTTCTAAGTTTTGCCAAAAACTTCCTGTGGAAGGTTCGTTAGGATCTACTTGTGTTACAAAATCTTCATCACAAGAAACAAAGAACAAAACTCCCATGATAAGGAGGTATTTGTATATATTTTTTTTCATAATTTTTTTTTTAGAAGTTTAAGTTTAAGCCGAATATGAATTGAGAAGTTACTGGATAATTACCTTTATCTAAACCTCTCGCAGATATACCTCCGCCCACTTCTGGGTCGTAACCTTCATAGTCTGTAATTGTTAATAAGTTTTGACCTGTTACATATAGTCTAAGCTTTGTTATACCAAGTTTTTCAATAGATTTTTTAGGTAAACTATATCCTAGAGTAATATTTTTTAAACGTAAATAGTCTCCATTTTCTAAAAATAAATCTGTAAAACCTTTAAAATTAGCATGATTTTTCACATTACCTCTGTAAGCAGGGATTGTAGTTGTTGTATTTGCATCAGAATAAGCGTATACTAAATCCTTATGTCTTCCCCAACCATAAGCGTTTGCCTTAGCTCCATTCATTATCTCATGACCTATGGCTGCATACCACTGAGTTGACAAATCAAAGCCTTTGTAATCTATACTTAAATTATAGCCTACTTCAAATTCTGGTAAACCACTACCACTATATTGTCTATCTGCATCAGAAAGATCTCCACTATTATCTGCATCAACATATATAAGATCTCCCAATTCTGCATTAGGATCTATTTGTTGATACTCTGCCAATTTCTCAGGTGTATCTGCTATACCATTTGTCTGGTATAAAAAGAATGCTCCTGCTTCATGACCTAAAGCTAGTGCTGTTACCTGTGAACTAGATCTAGCTCCGTCTATTATTCCAAAGTCATTAGTTAAACGAAAGTCAGCTCCATTCATATTTGTAATTTCATTTTCATTAGTGGTAAATGTTCCATTCATTCTGAAGTTTAATTTTCCTATTTGATCTTTATAACCAAAAGATAATTCTACCCCTTTATTTGTCATATTACCAACATTTAAACGTACGATAGAATTATTCCCACCACCATTTGACCCAGGAACAAGTATAGGAAATAACATGTCTTCATTACTAATATCATAGACTTCAGCAGAAAATGTTACTTTGTTTTTAAATAACCCTAAATCTAATCCAAAATTAGTCTCTTTTTTGGTTTCCCATTTCACATCTGCATTAGCAAATTGATTTTGTACAGACCCAAGAGCTAAAATACCATCTCCTACACCAAAAGCGTAATCTATACCAGACGTAATACCTGTAGAAAAGGAATAGTTTGGAATTCTATTATTTCCTAAAGTTCCTCTGTTCGCTCTAAGTTTAAAGTTACTAACTACAGACTTGATTGGTTTCCAAAACTTCTCTTCAGAAACATTCCAGGCAAAAGATATAGAAGGAAATACCCCCCATTTATTCTTTTCTCCAAAAACAGATGAAGCATCTCTCCTTACACTAGAACTTAAAAAATATTTGCCTTTATAATTATATTGTAACCTTCCTAAAATACCTATTAGTGTTGTGGTATAATATGTTCCTGATCGTGCATCTGGGTTTATTGTAGCTCCATTTAATACTCTTATATTATTGTTTACAACTCCAAATTTCCTAGCACTAAAATCTTGACCTTCATATTTTTCCCTAGTATAACCACCTGTAAAAGTTAGACTATGATCATCAATTTGTTTTTTAAATGTTGCAATAGTTTCCCAAGCCAATGATGATCTCCTAAAAGCAGCACTATCAGCAAAACTGTTTGATGGGTTACTTAAAAGCTCTCCCGTTAATGAATTAAACACAGGTGTGTATCCATTAAACCTATCGCGATAACCGTTTACCTCATTAATACCAACTCTAGACCAAACATTTAAACCCTTAAAAATTTCATAGTTTACATTAAAGGTTGCAAACGCTTTAGTTATATTCTGTATATCTGTATTATCAAAACTATCGATAACCCATCCCAGTCTATTTGATTCGTCACCACCTAAACTAAGTAGAGGATCATCAGAGTCCAAATTCAAACCTTGTTGCGTAGGAAGATATCTTATAGTTTGTGTTATGATACCTCCTGGAGACCTTGAAGTTTTTTCTTTAGTTAAACCTACAATACCTGAAATATTCCACTTGCCTTTACTGTATGTTGTATTAGCCCTAGTATTGAATCGTCTAAAGTCTGAGTTTATTACTATACCTTCTTCATTGAATAAACTTGTAGAAACATTATATCTTATATCATCACTCCCTCCAGAAATGTTAATCTCATAATTTTGAAAAGCCGCATTATCTATGAATACTAATTCTGATAGGTCTGTATTATTTTGAAAGCCTCCAACATTTCTAGATAATCCTAACACAGAAACATCATCTGTAACTCCTATAGTATTTCTATTAGTCACTAAATCAAAATAAGTTTGTTCTTCTCTATTCATTAATGGCGTACCTGAAGTTATATCTTTTAAACCATAAGATGCATTTAATCTAACTGCTAAAGTTCCTGCTTCACCTTTCTTTGTTGTAATCAAAATCACACCTGTTGCACCTCTAGATCCGTAAATTGCTGCAGAGGCTGCATCTTTTAAAATATCTATCGATTCAATATCACTTGGAGCTATCCCTGGGTCTCCTTCTTGAGGAATTCCATCTACGACATATAGAGGAGTACTTTCTCCATTAATAGTGGCAATTCCTCTAATTAATATTTCTGATTGCCCTCCTGGTACAGCAGAACTTATAATATTTACCCCTGCGACCTGACCTTGCAATGCATTTCCAACATCTGAAGTCACTATATTTTCGATATCCCTAGCTTTTATACTTCCAACTGCCCCAGTTAACTCTTTTTTCGTAACGGTTCCATAACCAATAACAACTACTTCGTCTAAATCTTCAACAGATTCATTGAGAGCCACATTCATAGTCGTTTTAGTAACAGTTACCGCCTTCTCTTCCATCCCTAAGTAGCTAAACAAAAGGATGTCTCCAATTTCTGCATTAATTGAGTACTTTCCGTCAAAATTGGTAACTGCTCCCGTACTAGTACCTTGCACAATTACAGTAGCCCCTGGTATTGGCAGTCCACTCCTAGTATCACTAATAACTCCAGTTATGATCATATTTTGCGCTTGAATGTTAATAACACCCAAGTAGATAAAAAGAAAAAACATTAGGTACTTGCCCCTTAAGAGTTTTCTTGATCTCAATAATTTTTTTTGTCTCATTTGTTTGTGAATTAATTTCAAAATTTTAGTTTAGTTAATTTTCAAGTTTTAAACCCTATCTAATAGGATAATAGCGATTTACAATATTGGTATTCTTCATAATTATAGTTTTAATTAAATGTTAGTTCTGGCATGCCTTTTTCTGTTTCTATAATGAGAGGTGCTTCACCCTTATACATATTATTCTTGAATTCTATATTTTTTGAAGACTTTACTGTTATTGCACAATTTTGATTAAAAAGTTTTGGAAACGTTTTCGATATCGAAATTGTATTATTTGAGAACTCTAGATTGTTTGTATTAGCAACTTCAAGAATCAGATTATCAAAATGATTGAATTTGTTTCCTATTATTTTTATATTATTAAAAGCAATATTTTCATTATCATCATCTGTTACAAAACGAATGACCCCTCGATCATATCCGCTATGATTACAGTCTTGAAACGTGTTATTTTCAATAGTTATATTTGACCCATTTCCAGACTCATACCAATGGCCACTTTCTACAGGTATTAAAAGCGCTTCCATTTCTGTACTAAAAAAATTATTCTTAATTATTGTTTTCTTAGGAGATGACAATAGAAGCCCTCTAGCCCTATTTCTACTAATGTTACAATTCTCTATTAAAACCTCAGGATAACCGCATAGGTTCTCGATTAAATCTCCTGTTTTCATTGTTTCAGGCAAATTCTCATTAAACATTATAATTTGATATCTGCTATTTAACTTTTTAATAGACTTAATTGTCAACTCATCGTATGGGAAGAATGATTCACTTAATCTTACCAAACCAATGGTGTCATTAGGCTTTCCTATCACAAATCCTTGTTGTTGAAAGTGTCCCATTTTAACTCCTATTGATTTTTCGTCTAATAGATCTACAACTTCTTGATAAGTTCCATGAACATTTGTAGCATCATCCAACTGATTATTAAATGTGCAATTCTTTAATACCACTTTACCTCTACACCCTACAAAATGAGTTGCATCGGCTGTAGTTGAAACCATACGTCCATGCGAAGGAGTCACATTAACATTGTCTAAAATCAAGTCTGCAGAATTTTCTGCAATCACCCCCATACCTCCTGCATGATGTATATTAACATTTGTTGCATTAAATCCATAAACATCTGTTAATCGAATTGCTGGTGCTAATCGGTTAAGGTGTTGCTCCCCTTTGCAAACCAAAATTTCACCGATTGGAGGCATCTTTTTTCCATGGTTAAAAACTCGAACGACCCCTGGCTCAATTTCCTCTACCTGTAATCTAAACTCTCTCCCAAGTATACGCTGACTTGGAGCAATAGGATCTAATTTATATTTATAACTTGATACTATTTTTGGAGATTTAATATATTCTGGTATATCATGGTAAAGTGTTAATGGTGTGTAAGACTCAGTATTATATGCTATAGCTTTTCGCTCTGGATCGTACAAAATTGCTTGTCCCAAATTATGCTCATAAGATTCTTTTATAAAATACAATTGCCTATTACGTATCTCATAAGGATATATATCAGAAATCTTCAAATCGAAAGTGCGATTCTTTAAATCATTTGCAACCACCAAGCCTTCACTGTGAAAAGGCACTTCCCAATCTATACTTAAATTTTTCAAAGAAATATTTTGAGATTCGTCAATAAGAAACGGAATCATTTTTCCATGAAAGATAAAAGTCGATCCTTGCCCATCAATCACTAAATCCTTCATATTAAAAAGAGGAAATGCAGTCTTGATCACAACATCGTTATGATTGGATATGTAACAGAATTGTTCTAAACCTTTATCTGGATAAAAATGATATTCGCCTTTTTCAAATTTAATTTCTGAAATTGGTGAATTTGTAGCTTCCAAAATTCTATTTAAAACTGCAGGAGTTGCATCTGAGGCAATATCTATATTAAATATAACCGCTTCTCTATTTATCTTTCTAGCAAAACATCCTACGCTTACTAATAGAACAAGAAAAAAGATTGCAACTAGAATTTTAGAATTTAATTTGTTTTGTTTTAGCATTTAATTTGTTTGTTTTAGACAATATAAAATTCCATTAATCTATCAAGAAAGATGTGCCTACGGGTAAAATAGTTGTGTACAACAGTACGAACAATGTATATTTACGCGCTCTACTTAAGCTTTAAGTCTATAATCTCAGATCACGCCTTAAAACATGAACTAAACCATTTTTAATTTTGACGTGATAATGAAATAACTATATATAATGGTATAAAACTATATTATTCAACGATAAACTTAGAGTTCTCCTTTTTTCCCTCAGACTCAATTTCCATAATGTAAAGGCCAGGGGTCAGGTCTTCTACAGATAATTTTAAAACCTTAGGATTATTTTTAAAAGACTTCACTTTAGCTCCAAGAGTGTTAAATACAGCTATATTGCTACCCAAAGGAGCGTCTACAGTTAATACATCATTGACTGGATTAGGGTAAACCTTAAAATTAAAAGCCGAGTTCTTCTCAACTCCTGCCGTAGCATCTAATTCTAAAGTTACGTCATCAATATATACTGCTCCAGTTCCTGTTGCTGGATAAGTAAAAAATTCGACAGTAAACCAACTATTGGTATCAGCTGTAGCAACGGAATAAACTATCTCTACGTCATTCCATTGATCTGCTGTTAAAGTTGAAAGATCGACTGCTCCATTGACAGAAACAATATTTTCATACCTAAATTGTAACCAATTTGGAACAGCTCCTGTTATGTAAATTTTCGCTTTTAAAATGTAGTCTCCTGCACTCTGGATATCAAAAAAACCATCAGCATTTCCATTATTTTTCCATGTTTGTAATTTTTGATCATTATTCCCAGTATTTATCCCTGCTTTTAGGCTATATGTACCCTCAGCAACTTGTTCTGTAGACCTAGCAAACCCTAAATTTTGAGCCCATTCTACACCAGGATCATTAACACCTTCAAAACTCCAATCTGTGGTACCAAAACCGTCTACTTGAGCACCCGATGTGGTGCATAAAAACGAAGTAAAACCAATTGATAATACTAACAATTGATAATTAAGTAATTTTAATTTCATATCATAAATGTTTAATTAGTTAATAATTACAAATCAAACATTTAACTTTAAAAACTATGTCTTTGAGAATAATTATTGAAAGCCTGAGAATAATAAATGGTTAGAAGAATAAGATTTTTAAGTATTTAGCTACAAAATTATCATCAACTCTTTTCAATTAGAGAAGACAAATACTTTATGACTAATTAAATAACACTACTTTCTATTGATAAAATGCGATATATTATATATTAATTTCAAACTGAATAAATAGGTCTATTCTTTTAGTTAAGAATATTTTTTCTCAATTTCCGAAGCATAGATACCTGGAGTAGTACCGTATTTTTCTTTAAATAATCTCGTAAAATGAGTTCTGCTTTTAAACCCTGTTCGCATAACGACCTCTTTAACCGATAGTTTTTCTTGAACCAAAAACTCTGCCCCTTTGGTTAATCTATACATTTTTAACAACTCAAATGGGGTATGATTGGTAAGTGCTTTCACCTTTTGATAAAATAAGGTTCTGTTTAAAAACAATTCTCTAGCAAATTGATTTATATCTAAATCTTGATTATCTAAATTTTCTGCCATTAGATTATAGAGTTTTTCCAAGAATGCGTTATCGTTAGCATTGTTCTTATTATTCTCTTTTGTTAATGGTATACCTATTTGATAACGTTCTCGCAACTGTTTTCTATTTAGTAATAAAGCTTCTACGCTAGTTACTAAATGTTCCATATTGAATGGTTTCTTAATATAAGCATCTGCGCCATCTCTTAATCCTTGAATTCTATCTTCACTAGTTACACAAGCTGTTAGCAATATTACAGGTATATGGCTCGTTTTCACATCAGACTTTACTCTTTTGCACAAGTCTAATCCATTTAACTCGGGCATTAATAAATCGCTTATAATAATATCTGGCCATTCATCTTCCATAGCATCCAGACATTCTTGACCATTAACAAAAGTAGTTACATTAAAGAATTTTGATAATGATTTTGAAACAAACATACGCATATCCAAATTATCTTCAGCATAAAAAATTGTGGCATTTGAAAACTCCGAATTCACCTTTATATCTGCGATACCATCATTATCAATTAACATGGTATTGGTTTCTAACTCTTTTTCTGCTGTAAGTAGAATTTCTTTTTGTTTCGTTTCATTATTGCTTTTTTCCTTTTTAACAATTGGTAATCTTACGGTAAAAGTAGTCCCATTGTTTATTTTACTTTCGGCACTTATATAGCCATAGTGCATTTCCACAAGACGTTTTGAGAATGCTAATCCGATACCAGAACCTCCAATATAAGATTCATGCCGCTTATGAGATTGATAAAACCTCTCAAAAACATGTTCTAAGTCTTTGCTATCTATGCCTCGACCTGTATCTACCACTGAAACGATTAAATCTTTATCATCTTTATTAACCTCTAACACAATAGAATCTCCTTTTTTCGTATACTTAAAGGCATTGTTAAGTAAATTATTAAAGATCTTTTCTAATTTTTCCTTGTCCGCAGACACATAAACATTACTGGCATTATGCTTTATAGTTAATTCTTTACCTTCATTTTTAGCTAAAAACTCAAAGTCTTTTATAAGTTCATCAATAAACGAATCAAAATAAAAATGCGAATAATTCATCTTAAGAAGTTCGAAATCGGCTTTTTGAAAATCATGTACCTGATCTACAAGCTGAAGCATTTTTTTAGATTGTCGCTGAATAAGTTTTAGTTTTTCAACTGCATTAAAATTCTTTCCAAATTCTTGCATTAATAAATTTATAGGTCCTGAAATAAGTGTTAATGGTGTTTTAATCTCATGCGAAATATTAGAAAAGAATCTCAATTTTGCAGCATTTAAGTGCTTTACATTATCAATCTCTATTTGCTCTATCTCAACTTTATGATTTAGGGATTGAATTCTAAAAATTACTTTTATAACAAGAAAAACAAGAAGTGCTCCTACTAGAAAATATAAAAAATAGGCCAATTTTGTTTTCCAAAAAGGAGTAGAAACTGTTATTTTTAAAGATTCTACTGGTGTCCATTCATTTAAAGAATTTGAAGCTGAAGTATTTAAAATGTATTCACCAGGTTGTAACCCACTAAAGTAAATTGTTTTTTGATTGGATGGTACTTCAACCCAATCTTCATTTAAGGGTGACAATTTGTATTTTATATGATGGTTCTTAGGGTTTGAGAAATGTAAACTTGTAAGTTCTAATGAAAACACGTTTTCATTATGTTTTAATTTCACCTCATCTACTTCTGCTAATCGTTTATTTAATAATACTCTCCCTCTAATAGAATCCCCAACAGATACTTGCCTATTGAATAACTTAAGATTTTCAAGTTCAAATCTAGGTAGGGGCTCTTTATTAAGAATATCTTCTGGTTTGAAATAACAAAAACCATCTAAACCAGAAAACATTAAATACCCATTTTTCAAGTGTTCTGAATCATACCAAAAATCTTCAAAAGGCAACCCGTCTGAATCTGTAAATCTTCTAAAAGTATAATCTTTTGTATTAAATTTGTTTAAGCCAATATTGGTTGCAATCCACAAATTATATTCATTATCGTATAAAATACTTTTTACAACATTATTTGACAATCCTTCTTTCTCTGAGAAAGTAGTAAACTTAGGGCTGGTATTACTGTTTAATACTTTACAAATCCCACCACCTTCTGTTCCAACCCATAGTTCATTATTAGGTAATCTAATGATCGAGCTTACAAAATTGTCTGATAATGATTCTGTATTTCCCTCTTCATTAATATATTGATCTATTTTTGTATTATATAAAGGCGCTTTCGTATTTATTCTAAAAAGCCCATCTTTATCTGTTCCTATCCATACATAATTATATAAAGGGTCTGTATAAATACATCTTACAAATGTTAGTTTTTCAGACTCAAAATACGGGTTGTCATTTATAGTTTCAACATTAGTAATCTCATTTTGGTCATTTAAAACTATTTTAAAAACACCATAATTTCCAACTATCCATATGTTTCCATCCTTATCCTCTGTACAATCTTGAATATGTATATAATTAAAAAGTGGTGGTTCCGCATTGTTTACTACCTCTATATTTGTCTCATTCTTTTTTATTCGACATAATCCAATATCATTTATTCTAAACCATAAGTTTTGTCTTGAATCATAAAAGGCACTCTCCAATTCCATCTTTTTTCCATCTATCACTGGATTTTTAATGGGTTCAAACTTTTGAAATTCTGTATTAAAAATAGCAATACCCCCACCACTTGCACTTAAATACACGCTTTGGTGGTCAATAGGAGAAATTCTAGTTATGTCATTGGCTTTAACACCATACTTATACCCCATTTGAGTATTGTACTTTTTAAATGGGTTTTGATTGAGCTCAAATTTGAAAAGGCCTTCATTATAAGTCCCCAGCCAACAATCTCCTGTGGTTGTTTCAAAAAGGCAACTACTTTTTACATATCCTATATTAAACTTGAAGTATGTTTTTTTATAGCTATCTGTATTTATAAAATCATTATAGTCATTAATCCGTACCATACCATCATTTAATACCCCCAACCAAAGCTTTCCTGTAGAATCAACCAGGCTACTATTAAATCTGTAATTGGTTAATTCTCTTTTTTTAAGTTTGAATGTAAATTCATTCACATCAGTATTGTTTATTTCAATTATGGCTGCTCCTAAAGATATGGTTACCAGTAATGTTTTTTTATCGAAAATAGAAATTGAAAAACTTTGGGATATTTTATCTTCCAATACTCTTGTATAGTCTTTGTTTTTTGAATTAAAAACAAAAAGCCCTTCAGATGTTGCATATAAATATCTGGATTCGTCTAGTACAATACCTTCAAAAAACTGTACTACATCTTGAGAAGCCGATTCTTCGGGAACATATTTATCTATAAAATTATAATTATCATCAAAAACCAAAATACCAGATTCTTCAGTGGCACATAGAATTAATCCATTTTTATTCGAGATTATATTTCTAACAACCGGACCACTAAATCCTTTTTTTATCGATTTATTTGAATAAAAATTCTCAAACTTTTGTGTAGAGAGATCATACAGACTAATCCCTTCATCGGTACCAATCCAAATTTTCCCTTTTTCATCTTCAAATAATGTTCTTACTCGATTACTAACAAGAGACTTTTCATCTACTCTATTTTTGTAAACCTTAAATTCGTACCCATCGTACAAACTTAATCCCTCGTATGTTCCAAACCATAAATATCCATTAGAATCTTCTAAAATAGAAGTAATTCCATTATGTGATAATCCGTCAGAAATTGTAAGATTAGACGAGTGCTCTAAAATGTTTTTTTGAGCAAATAAATTAAATGCAAAAAAGAACAGTGATAATGAAATAGAAAGTTTGAATTTCCTTTCAAACATGAGATAAACAATTTACTTTAATGACTAAAGTATCAAAATTAAACAGACTTAGCAAAGTACATCAGTTTTTTAATAACCTAAGGCCTTTGAAAGTTAAGCACATCCGTTTGACATTACTCAACAGATAATTTGGTAAAACCAATTAATAATTCTCCTGATTTTGTTTTACCTAGCACCTTACATACAAAGTTATCCTTAGTAATACCATGGCCATTGCCCTCAAATTCAACCATAAGGTGTTTTCCTTTTTTTTTTGTTTTTATAACTCTCGATCCTCTTCCATAATTAACTTCCTCTGAAGCTCCAAAACGTAATGATGCTATATCAATATCCTTTTGCGCATCAAATCCTGGTTCTGAAATCACAAGTACTTTTATCACTTTAGTGTCCTTGTTAACTGAAGTTTTATTTAGTATTTGCATACGTTTATGAAGTGTAAGCGGTACTATAAGGTTTTTTGAACTGTGTTTATCCCTAGCCAGATCATCTGCCTTAGGCACATCAATAACAGCTAGAGACAAATGGGTTGCTCGTCCATACTCGTCTTGTAAAACATGAGGTCTTTCCAATTTATACCAATGTGTTTGTGTACCATCTTCATAATAAGTGTTATTAGGCGTATAAGCCGTTCCTGGGTTAAATTTCCAGTGAATACCATCTGGAGAACGTAGGTATATGGCTCGATAATCCCAAAACGCATTTATCATCATATGATATTGTACCTCATCTTTCCATAATACAGGATCTTCATAGTTTGAATTTCGGTATTTTTCTGGAATAATAGGGTTTCCTTCTATTGGTTTGGTTAGTACATTATATGGTCCAAGGGGATTAGTCCCTTCACTTAGCATCACTGCTCCTCCTTTTGTTACGAAAAGAAAACGACCATCATCCAAATGTACTCCAGACAAATTTCTATAAAAACGATAAAACCTTTCTGGTAACTCATCAGCTGTTTCTGTATTAACTGATATAATGCCAAGTCGTTTCCATGGGCCATGCATCGTTTTTGAAGTAAATAAGGTTGCTTTCCAATTAATGAGAGAATAAAGTAGATAAGTGCCATCATTTAATAAAATGATATCTGGGTTATGACCATAGCCATTTGCAAAATCATATGCTGTTTCTCTTTTTACAGTATATGGCCCAGTTGGTTTATCTGATATCACATGAGCTACTGTAGAGCTAGGCCATTCCCAGTGTCCTTTTGTAGCGTTGGCTGGCCAGCGTGTCACGCACATATGATATTTACCGTCTTTATCTTTTACTGGACGACCTCCCCAATAACTCCAATCAGGATCCTCGATACCATTATCTGGATCACGTGGGAGGACACTTTCTGCTCCCCATAAATCTGAACGTAGTTCATTATGAATTGGCATTGGACGAATTAAATCACTAAAAGATGCTCCAGAAACCATTTTAACCTTTGCTTTTACGGGTTTTGATGCCATGCTCTTATTTCCACTGAAATCTTTAGCATAAACGACATAGGTATTCTCAACACCTTTTATTGGAGTAAAATCTAAGTATCCATTCCCCGTTATATCATGAGCAATTTCCTGCATATTTTCACCTCCTGCATCTCCTCGATATACCGCATAATTTTTAATATCTGTCTCTGAATTTTTTGTCCAGGTAATTTTTAACTCTGCATCAAACACTTCTGCTTTTAAGCTTGCAGGGGGAGCTGGTGCTTCTTTATCAAACTTTGTTATGCTTACTTTATTAGAGCCTGCTGATTCTTCAGTATTAAATCGGGTAACAACATAAGTGTATTTAACTCCAGTTATAAAATTGTTATCTACAAAATTATTTGATGCTGTTTCACCTATTAAATCGTAAGCAATACCTTTTTCAAATTCACGACCTCTATATACTTTAAACTTAGTGTCTGTTTCTATTTTTTCATCATCCCAATTTAACTGTATTCCAGTGCCTGAGGTATTTGCTTTTAATATAGGCCCTGCTTTTTCAGGTGACACTACGCTTATATTTACGTAATGTAAATACACTTTAACACCTTCTCCTGAATAAAAAGTAGCTCTAACAAAAGGTAGGCCTGCCTTAGCATCTTCTTTTGTTAAGGTATAAGTCCCTTTAAAATGTTCTACAATCTTGTCCGACCCTTTTAATTTCACCTTTTCTGCAAGAATACGCTCATGCTCTCCAAAAACCAAACTTACAGTCATAGTACCATCACTTATATACTCTAAATCGGCTCCAAAACTCCAATTTAAAACATCATCTGCATTGGGTTGTTGGTATTCTGGATTTGTATTTAATATTTTCGATTCGGCTACAGCTACTTCATACATAGAAAACAAAGTTCCATGATGAAGTCCCATAGGATATTCACTGTCTCCTTTTATACCGCGAGTTGTCCAAAATGGCGATTGTTTTCCTTGTCTCCAGTAGCCCCATATAGATGAAAAGTCTCCATCATTTACGTTTTTATATGGTGCATTATCGCCTAAAAGAACTATTTGGGCATGCATTGGCAGGGTTAAAACAAAAACAATTATTAATGAAACTAAATGTCGTAAATTCATAATATATATACGTATTTTAAAAGATACTATTTATCTCCACTCATTGTTTTAATAAACATTTTACAATGTGTCAGATTATAAATTTTTTTAGTTAGGATTACACAAAAAACAAAACACTGAAAATCATACAATTAACAGTGCTTCGATTTAATCTATAATTAAACTGTTTGAATAACAGAACTATCTACTTCTCCGTAACTCATTATTTCACAGTATTTTAAAAAATTTAATTTAGTATAGTTCACCAAATTATACACTAAAATCAAATAGAACGGTAAAAACAATATAGGCTCTTTTTATTGAGATAAATGTACAAATTATATAATTATAGTAAAGAATTAAGGCATGAATTACTTTCGTTATTCTATTTGACAATTAGGTATAATAGATAAATTCATTTGTGTTAAAAAAACATACTAAATAGTATGTTTTTTATATATTTGTACCTATTGTCTATTTAAATATTTACATTTTAGTTAGACCTTAAAATTTCAAGTAAATTATGAAAAACCTATTAATTATATTAAGCATTATACTCCTTATATATATTTCATACCGTATCTTTCGTTTTGCTACACTTGATAACGGGCTAGAAAATAAAATAGCAAACGACGCAGTAATTTTAGATGTAAGAACAGAAATAGAATTTAAGACGGGACATATTAAAGGTTCAATAAACATAGCGTTGGGATCGATAAGAGAACGATATGTAGAACTTGACACCAGTAAAACATATATTACTTGTTGTTCTCATGGACTAAGAAGTGTTAAAGTTGAATCACTTCTTAAAGAAAGAGGATTTAAAAAAGTATATAATGGCGGAGGTTGGTCTGAACTTAAAGAAATCGTAGATCTAGTATCACAAAAAAAAGATTTTAATTTTCAAAATTAACAGAGATATTCTCAACACTCACTTATAAAAATAAAAGTATTGCAAGCTTAAGAAATTCTTTCTTGATAGAAAATACATTTTTGTTTTGAAATACTCTCAATAGAGGTGGATTTATATCTATTACTTCACAACTAATTGGTCATCAATATTTTTTAACAATTATCAGTTCTGTATAATTTACCAATTAGCATACTAAAAAGAAGAATCATCAAAATGAATTTTGTATTCTTATTGACATAAGTACCAAAGCTAATCTTAAAATCAATATACACCACAAACTACTTCTAGTAAACTATTTTATACTGTATAATCTTTATTATGTGCATTTTAAGAATTATACTTATTTTTATCATTCATTAAAATGAACAAAATATTGTCTTCAAAATATCCAAAATAGATGAATAACCCATTTTAAAATATGCCCCATAATATTTTAACCTCCATTTTATTCTTTTTAATTGTTACTGCTGGAGTATCTCAAAATGAAAAGCGCTTTCAAAAAATAGAAGACTTAAGTAACGAATATATCTCTTCGATTGCACAAGATGACTATGGCTTTATTTGGGCAGGAACTAATAATGGTCTTTTTAGATATGACGGGTATAAATTTGATGCGCTTCGTCGTTCTATAGAAAATAAAAATTCGCTTTCTGCCAATGGAATTAATCAAATAGAAATTCTTTCCAATAATAGCTATTGGATAGCAACCCAAGGAGGTGGTTTAAACGTTTTTAATCCTAAAAAAAAGGAGATTAAAAAAGTGGTGAATCGTAACAACAAAATGTTTCCTCTTATATTCAGAATTCAAAAGGTATCTTCTAATTTACTTGCAATGGTTACAGATGAAGGGATTTATACTTTTAACAAAAAAACACAGAATCTAAAAAAAATAGATAAAGGCGCCACTGTTAGTCTAATGGCTGTGGACGGCGATTTTTTATGGTTTACCAATAGAAAAGTACTCTATAAATATAGTATTGCAACCGATGAAATACAATTCACTCAAACCTTTGATGATACTATTAAAATGATAAGCATCGTACATGGAAATTTAGTCTTATCATTTAATAACAAACTACTATTTTATAATGGTAATGAATTTTATAATGAAGTGGCTACCGAAGATGAAATATATTATTCTATAGAAAAAGATAACTTAGTTTATTTTGCTTCTAGTCATAATTTGTACACCATTAACTCTAAAAAAAGTCAAATTGCAAAAATAACATCAAATATACCAACCCATACAGCTCGTATAAATACCTTATTTATTGATCACCAAAACAATTTATGGATAGGCACATCAAAAGGTATTTATAAAGAGTCTTTAAAGCTTCCTTTATTTAAAAAGCCCTCCATTCCTTTTATAGCAAGAACTATTGAAAAGCACGATCAATTTATATATTTAGGAGGACGCAAAGGTTTATACAAATCAGATAATCGTTTAAAAACTCAAACGATACTTGACGACCATATTTTGGCATTACGGAAATTCGGAAATTGGTTATGGGCCGCCAATGTGCAAGGCGATCTATTTAAGATTAAAAATGACAGTGTTTATAAAAATATTTCATTAAAAGAGTCTACTAATTATACCAATTTTAGAATTTACGACTTAGAGCAGGATAATCTAAATAGAATTTGGGTAGGAACTTGGTCTTCTGGCATTAGCATTGTAGATGAAAACCTAAAAGTAATTCAACGTATAAAACTACCTACGGGTTCAGATATAGGAGAATCCAAGATTTTAAAAATGCTTATTGACACGAAAGATCGCCTTTGGATTGCTACTGCTACTTATGGCGTGTTTATGTTACCAAATGTATCTTTGCAAGATCTAAACAAACAACCACTTCCCTTTAAACATTATACGTATACAAGTACAGATATCCATTCATTAAACTCAAATATTGTGTTTTCCTTAACGCAAGATAATGAAGAAAACATTTGGATTGCCACAGAAAATGGCATGGCAAAATACAATGAAAAAGACAAGAACTTTATTCGATTACGGAATGAAAAACAGCTTTTTGATAAAAAAATAATGGCAGTAAGGTGCGATTTTAAAAATAATATATGGATGTCCACTATCAATGATGGAATTTATGTATATAATCAATTGGCAAAACGGCTCACACATTACAAAACAGGTGATGGACTTGCATCTGACTCATATTTATTCACTTCTGCTTATTATGATAGAGAAATTGGGACTCTTTATTTTGGCGGATATGAGGGTGTTCAAAGTATTGATGTAAAAGAACACCCTATTTATAAAGAAAAACCAAAACCTATAATAACCGATATATTAATAAATGGAAAACACAAAGACTACTTATCTAATTTTAAAGCTCCTTTTGAAGATAAAATAACATTATCTTATTTACAAAACGATTTTTCCCTTCGTTTTTCTAACTTCGATTATAGCCATATTTCCAATGTCAATTATGCCTATAAATTGGGATCTGACAAATGGAAAACTACCGAAAAGCAAACAGCTTATTTTTCTAATATTTCTTACGGAAATCATGTTTTAAAGGTAAAGCCCGTTTACAATGCCTATCTGGACGAATCAGACTTTACCAATGCACTTCAAATTAATATTCAAATTCCCCCCCCTTGGTATAGAACAACACTCGCATATATTTTATATGCCCTGCTTATAGTATCTGGTATTATATTAGTGCTATATCTTTTTGTAAAAAGTAAGGTTGCTGAATTAAAAACTCAAAAAACGAAAGAAATCAATGAGTTACAATCTAAAATGTATGCCAATATTTCGCACGAGTTTAGAACACCTATTACTATAATAAAAGGACTTTCTAAAAACATAGGTAAATCTAGATTAGAAGAAAGTATAGATTATAAGGTCAAAAATATAGAAAAAAACAGTGATCAATTATTACATTTGGTTAATCAAATGCTGGATTTAGTTTCTTTAGATGCTAAAAAGATGGAGGTTTATTATAAAAACGGCGACATTATTAACTTCTTAAAAAAGTCTATTTCTTTATACAAACCCTTAGCAGAATCAAAGCAAATACATTTAAAATTCAACTCGCAACATCCATCAATTAAAATGGATTTTGATGATGATAAATTACAAAAAGCATTAAACAATATACTGTCTAATGCCTTGAAATTTACACCAGAAAATGGGGCTATAAATGTAACCGTCTTTCAACAAAATAATACATTAAAAATTGTAATTTCAGATACCGGAAAAGGAATTAAACCAGAAGACTTGCCCCATATTTTTAATCGTTATTACAAAACATTCGATTTAGATGAAAACCTAGGAAGTGGTATTGGAATGTCCCTAACAAAAGAACTCGTACTATTAATGGACGGGTGTATTGATGTTGCAAGTGAATTAAACAAAGGAACTCAATTCAGTATTCAGCTTCCAATAAAGAATCTTGTTAAAACACAAGAAACATTAAATTATACATTACCTTTTATTGAAGATAGAAACAACTCTGAAAACGATGATGATGATAACGATCCATATATAATTACAGAAAAAGTAAAGCATTCTATTTTAATCGTTGAAGACAACAGTCAAATAAGAAACTATGTAAAAGAGCTCTTGGGTGAATTCTATATTATATATACAGCCAAAAATGGTAAAGAGGGTATAAAGCTAGCCGAAAATAAAGAAATTGATTTTATTATAAGTGATATTATGATGCCCGAAATGGATGGTTTTGAATTTTGTAAGCATATAAAGGAGAATCTTAAAACCTCGCACATCCCCTTTGTTATTATAAGCGCAAGAACCCAAGTAGAAGATAAAATAAAAGGCTACAAATTGGGCATAGATGCTTATTTGTTCAAGCCTTTCAATGAAGAAGAATTACTGTTGATTATAAAGAATCTATTTGATAAACAACAACATAAAATAGAATATTTTAGTGAGTTGCTACAATTAAAGGAATCCGATAAAAAAGATATTGATATTAATAAATTGGATATAGATTTTATTAAAGAGATACAAGAATATGCCTTAAATAAAGAACAACGTTTAACCATTGATCAATTAGCTAAAAAGTTATCAACCAGCCGATCACAATTACACAGAAAAATAAAATCTTTAACAGGACAGTCCATAACCAATTACATCAATTTTGTCCGTATTGAGAAAGCCAAAGAAATTCTAGCTACAACATCGCTCCATGTAAGTGAAATAGCTTATGAAACAGGCTTTGAATCACCTACATATTTTTCTAAAGCATTTAAAAAAGTTGTTGGCGTCTCTCCTACTTCTTTTAGAGAAAACCACATTAAAAACTAATGATTACGGGCTATTGAAACAATAGGCCATATATTAGAAACAATAGTGTAATCCTCCTTTTGGCCTACACTATAGTTTTGGTGCTACTTAACATATATTATAGTAGTACTTATGAAAAAAATTACACATTTAGCTTTAATTATTCCTTTTATAACTTTTGGACAATGGGTGCAATCTGGATTAGATATAGACGGAAAAACCGACAATGAACAGTTTGGCCATTCATTAAGTTTAAATGCCGATGGCACTATCGTAGCCATAGCAGCCCCTTTTAACGGTGAAGCTGGAAGCACTTCAGGTCAGGTTCGTATTTATGAAAACCAATCGGGAAACTGGATTCAGTTAGGAAATGATATATCTGGTGAGTCATCAAGTGACAAATCTGGTTTTTCAATAAGTTTAAGTGATGATGGTTCTACAATTGCCATTGGAGCACCAGACCATACTCTTCCAGGAAAATTTGAAGTTGGGCAAGCTCGGGTATTTAAAAATGAACTGGGAAACTGGACACAAATAGGTAACAGTATTATTGGTGAAAATTTATCAGACCATTCGGGATTTTCTGTTAGTTTAAGCGGTGATGGAAACATAGTTGCCATTGGAGCACCTGATAACGATACAACTATTGGAAACAGTGGACATGTGCGTATTTATGAAAATCTATCAGGAATCTGGACTCAAATTGGCGATGATATTGATGGAGAAGCAGCAGACGACAATTCAGGTTATTCTGTAAGTTTAAATCAAGACGGGAGTATAGTTGCTATAGGAGCACCTTTTAATGATGGGGCTGGATCTGGCAACGGACAAGTTCGGGTTTACGAAAATCAATTAGGGTCTTGGGTACAAATAGGGAGCGATATTGATGGGGAAGCCAATAATGACCGCTTTGGAATTTCGGTAAGTTTAAATAACGAGGGCACTATTGTAGCCGTTGGTGCTATCGATAATAATAGTATTGGGCACGCACGTGTGTTCGAAAATCAATCAGGCACTTGGGTACAAATAGGGAGCGATATCGACGGGGAAGGTTCAGGCGACGATTTTGGTATCTCAATAAGTCTAAATGGTGAGGGCGATATTGTAGCTGTTGGTGGTTATTTTAATGATGGGACAGATATAGATGCTGGACACGTTAGAGTGTACAAAAATCAATCGTCCAATTGGGTACAAATAGATAACGACATAGATGGAGAAGCTCTTAGCGATCGTTCAGGCCGTTCGATAAGTATAAGTGACGACGGAAGTATTTTAGCCATAGGAGCAAATTTAAACGATGCTGGTGGTCTCAATTTAGGGCATGCTCGTATTTATAGTAACCTTGATATATTGAGTACCCAGGGCAATGATTTCGGTAAGGCTTTTTCAATATACCCGAATCCAACCAGTGGTCATATTACATTGAATTTAAATGCAGCTAGCACCCCAGTTAGCCTAAATATATATGATGCCCTAGGAAAACTAGTAGACTCGAAAACCCATACCAATACCCAAAATCTAAACATAGATACAAGTCATTACACAAAAGGCATATACCTTATTAAACTTCTCTCAATCAATAAGGTAACAACACTCAAGTTTATTAAACAGTAGCATTCATTTGTAGCCTTTTGAAACAATAGTGCTTATTACCGAAACAATATACCATGCCATTTTATAAGCCTCAAATTAGTTTTGCCTCCGTAACCAAATCTACTAATGCCATGATTTTAAGAAAAATTATTATTTCGTTTCTACTAATATATACCTATACCTGCTATTCACAAATACAAAGAGAATCTGGGATTAATTTAATAGGCGTAAATTATTATTCAATAGAATATGTTTTCACCGATGCCTTCAAACAGTCCAGAGCATGGGTCGTACACGAGCCTGCTCCTGGTTCTGTTTGGAATAGTGGTGTTGAAATTCCTGTTGATGAAAACGGGTATCCAACCGTAATTCCTTTTGATAATGGAATAGATCCTCCCCAAATTGCAAGAGCCATTTTATTTACAGATTCAAATGGCCATAATCCATCAGGAACATATCGTCTTATCGTTTCTGGTAGCGGACAAGTTCGCGTTTGGGGCGCAGCAACCGAAGCCGTATACACAACTCCAATAGATGTACTGATCCCTGTAGACGCTACTCACGGAAGGGTGTTTATAGAAATTGAAGAATCTTTACAAGCAAATCCGATAACAGATATTAAGTTTATACTTCCCGAGTATGTAGATAATTATCAAACAGAACAATTTACTACTGAAATATTAGATTTTATCGAAGACTTTCAAACCATTCGTTTTATGGACTGGTCCGAAACTAATTTTTCTGAAAACGAAATTTGGAGCGAAAGAACTCCTAAAAACAATGTCACTCAAGCTGTTGAAGCTGGGGTAGCTTGGGAATATGTTATTGATTTATGTAATACCGCACAAAAAAATGCATGGATCAATATTCCACATAGAGCAGATGACAACTACATATCTGAATTAGCAACCCTCTTTAGAGATAGCCTAAATCCAAATCTTAAAATTTATATTGAGTATAGTAACGAGCTATGGAATGCTACTTTCACACAGTATAATGAAACTGCTGTTTTTGCCGAAAATTTAGGCTATACAGGAACCCAATGGGAAAGAGCCAGAAAATATACAGCCAAACGATCGGCAGATATTTTTCACAGTTTTGAAACAGTTTTTCAAAATAACGATCGTCTAATTAAAGTTATTCCAGGCAGAGCTTCTAACGGAAATGTTACCAACGAAATAATAGGCTACTTTAACGACCCTTTTTACAATCCAAATCAAGTCACTGCAGATGCTATTGCCATAGCTCCTTATTTTGGTAATGGTATTGGAAATACCATTGGAAACAATGGACAAATAAACACAATTACGGTTTCCGAAATTTTGGATTTATTAGAAAATGAGCTAGCTACAGCCTATGATAGAATGGATCAAAATAAAGCTGTTGCAAATACACACAATCTAGAACTTATAGCTTATGAAGCGGGTCAGCATTTAGTGGCTCAAGGCACCTATCAACAAAACGACATATTAACAGCTAAACTAACGCAAGCCAACAGAGACCCTAGAATGGAAGGTATGTATTGCCAGTATATTAATTATTGGTATGAGACCACTCAAGGGGGGGTGCTCTCTTTCTTTTCTTCGCACCAACCTTACGGCAGATTTGGTAGTTGGGGAATAAAAGAATATATGGATGAGGAACATACCCCAAAATATGATGCTATAACAGATTGTGTATTTAACCATAACACACTCTCTACAGAATCTAAAACAAAAGCAGCTATTAGCGTGTTTCCAAATCCAATTATAAATACAGTTAACATCGATACTCTTGAAAAGATAAAACTACTTGATGTTTACACCATCGAAGGAAAAAAAATGATGACAGTAAAAAGCACCAATAAAATAGATGTAGCACATCTGCCATCTGGCATTTATATTTTAAAAGCACATACAGAAACTACAAGTATTAATAACGTATTAATCAAAAAATAAAAAAGGTGAAATTAATTTTTAAACTTAACACTATCAAAAAACTAGCAATTGCAATAATCATGCTTATTAGTGTTCTAGCATGTAAAAAAAATGATGATTCTATAGAGTCGGGAGATTATTTTTTAAACTTAACAGGTCTATGGCGCATACAAGATCAATCCAGTGAGTCATTATTTGATGCGGTTTATTTTTCAAAAGATTCTATTGCCTATATCATAGATATTCATCCTTCTGGAATGACACGTATACATTCAGGTCCTTTATTGTCGAAATACTCTTATGAAAATAATAAGGTTAGTAATAATTTTTTCGGTTCGGAAGGGTTTCAATACAAAGGAGAAGAAATTCTTGATGTTTCTTTTGGACCTCTTGGTGGTGTACCAAAAAGATTAGTAAAAGACCCTAATATTAAAAAATTAAATGAGGTTGTTTTTACTATAGATATAGAAAATGACACCTTTAAATATATTGATATTAGCAATATCATAAATGTGGATGCTAATGGTACGATGAATATTGATTCCGACGATGAATACATTTACATTCCAGATACCGAGAATCAAAGATACATTAGGGTTGACCAGAAAACATTTACGGTAAAAGATGTTGCATATGGCATAGGAGATGCGACCTCACTTGCTATTGTAGACCTTAATGGTCCTAATAATTTAATATCTGCTCTAGATTCCAGTACAGATACTTATACAATCTATAATAATGCAAACCCAGCAACATCGGTAAGTCCAGATTTTTCTGTCTCTAGCAATGTTACCTGTCATGCTAACATAATTAATAGCTACGATATGGTTACTTACAATAAAGACACAGGTAACTTAAAATATCACGATATCGATTTGTTTTTTAATAGGGATATAAATCTCATTGAAAAATTAGATCCTGCTATTAGTATTACTGGCTTAGATTATTTATTAACTCGAAACTTATTATTTATTGCAGACCCTGCAAACATTCACATTTTTACAGCAAAACAAAATGATCAGAAAACAAATATAGTCCAGTTTTCTCATGATATCTCTTATAGTTTGGCAACAAACTACCTTAATAACGAAACGTCCAATATACCTTTTCATGGCTATGTTCGAGGTATCGATTTTAATGCCCAAACCGCAACATTATATCTCATTCTAGGAGACTCTATTACAAATAAAATAGGACTATACGCTATAGATCTAAATTGAAAACCTTGAAGTAAGTCTTGTTTTTATGGATTACAAAACAAAAAAACGAATATGAAAGCAAAAATTATACTTATAATTATATTAATAACAGGAACTTTAGGGTTTTCTCAAAGCGGTATTAATTATAAAGCTCTAATTAAAGATAAAAATGGTAAAATTATTATTAATACCCCTATCGAGATTCAGTTTACAATACTGCAAGATGCAACAAACATATATCAAGAAACACATTTGGCTACTACAGATGCCAATGGTGTTGTAATTGTAAACATTGGAGAGGGCGAATCTATATCTGGTAATTTTAACTTAATCAATTGGGGAATTGATGCCCATTATTTAAACGTTCAAATAGATATAGGCAATGGCTTGGTAGATTTAGGGACGACACAGTTTATGAATGTTCCTTATGCAAAACATGCTAACACAGCTGCTAATGTTACTGGTTTAGAAACTATAGATGCCATCAATGGTAAAACAAATGAAATTGATGGTAAAGGATGGCGGTTAATAGGACAAGACGCCAATAACTATGGCAATATAGGAAATAAAGCTGTTGATTTAAGCCACTCTGATGTGCCTTCAAATATATACGGAGCAACTGGAACATATGCTGTTGCTTTAGGAAATAAAATAATAGCCTCAGGTGATAATTCAACAAGCATGGGGTTTCAAACCATGGCTTCTGGGAATATTTCAACGGCTATAGGGCTTAATAATGTTGCTTCAGGAAATTATTCAATAGCATTAGGATTTGGGACAAAAGCTTCAGGCGAATCATCACTATCTATGGGACTCAATACTGAAGCTTCTGGTATTAATGCTATAAGCATGGGAGTAGATACGGAAGCTTCAGGATACGGATCAATTACTATGGGAAACTTAACAGAAGCTTCTGGTGTGTATTCAACAGCTATGGGAAACACAACAATTGCTTCAGGAGTCAATGCAACGGCTATGGGACATACAACAGTTGCTTCAGGGGTCAATGCAACGGCTATGGGACATGCAACAGTTGCTTCAGGAAGTAATGCAACAGCTATGGGAAATCAAACCATGGCTTCTGGTGAGAACACAACTTCGATGGGACTTAATACAGAAGCTTCGGGAGATTATACAATAGCCATGGGAAACCAAACCATTGCTTCAGGAGAGAACGCAACGGCAATGGGTCTCAATACAGAAGCTTCGGGAGATAATTCGATAGCTACAGGATATGAAACCATTGCTTCGGGTGAAAATGCCACGGCCATGGGAAATCAAACCATGGCTTCTGGTGAGAACACAACTTCGATGGGACTTAATACAGAAGCTTCTGGGCTTAATGCAATAGCAATGGGATATGGAGCAAAAGCTTCTGGGGATAATTCAATTGCCATAGGAGAACGTCCAGAGGCATCTGGAGAAAAATCCCTAGCTATTGGGCACGAAAGCAGAGCTTCTGGATATCGGTCAAGAGCTCTAGGAGGAACAGCTTCTGGAGATTTTTCAGTCGCTCTTGGGGGAGCAGCTTCAGGGCGGAATTCATTCGCGAGAGGAGGAACTGCATCTGGAAATTCCTCATTTTCTCTAGGATTTCAAATAAATGCTCAAGCTTTTAATCAAATGGTAATTGGGCGTTATAATATACCTTTTGGTAATTCTGAAGAATGGGTTGCCACTGACCCATTATTTACAATTGGTAATGGAACATATGATAATAGAAGTGACGCCTTGACTGTATTAAAAAATGGCAATTTAGGGCTAGGTATCAATACACCAGATGAACGCTTACATATTGATGGAACCTTAAAAATAGGAACAGAAACCATAGAAGATACAGGAAGTAATCAACTTTCTTTTAATGCCAGTTTATTACCAGATGAAGATAGTGTGATGGCCTTGGGAGACCAAACATATAGATGGCAAGCAGTCTGGTCTGTGGATGGTACTATTAATACTTCAGATAGACGCGACAAAACCAATATAGAACCAATTGGTTATGGTTTAGATGAAGTTCTACTGTTAAATCCAGTCAGTTTCAATTGGAAAACAAAATCTAATAATGATACAAAATTAGGCTTAATCGCTCAAAATCTACTTGAAATTATACCAGAAGTGGTTATAAAGCCAGATACAAAAGGGAAAAACGATAGACTTGGTGTTTACTATGCCGATTTAATTCCTGTACTCATTAAAGCCATACAAGACCAACAGGATATTATTAATAATCAAAAGTTAAAGGTAGAAAATTTAACATCAGAATTGGCAGAATTAAAGACAATGGATACGCGCATAAAAATATTAGAAGAACAACTAAAAACAGTAGAATAATGAAACTGTTTTTAACGATTATAACCGTCCTAGCTGCTTTGGCATGTTCTCAGGCTCAATCCACCATTGCAAATTTTAGTATCGACAGCGGAGGAGCAAGAACCATAGAAGATGGAATTGATATTTTATACACTGTTGGAGAAGTACATGTACAAGAGTTCGATACAGGTATTATTTCTGTATCGGAAGGTTTTATTAATTCCGTCGATTTTAACGCATTAGGAGCTATTCATATAAAAGAAAAAGACATATACATTATTGTGTATCCAAATCCTGCATCAGATTTTATAAACATAAAAACGAATCTATTTATACAAAAAGTAGAACTCTATGATTTTTTAGGAAAACAGGTCTTAAAAAGAACAAATACAAATAGCATAAATGTTAATAGATTACCAAAAGGGGGTTATCTCCTATACATGTATTCTATAAACAAAAAGTATCATAAAAAAATAGTAATTAAATAAATATGAACCCAAAAAGTAAAATTATGAAAGTATTAAAATTAATTAACGTATTCGTATTAGTAGTCAGCCTTACCTTTTCTTTCACGTCCTGTTCTGGAGAAGATGGAAACACTGGCCCACAAGGAGAACGGGGATTACAAGGTGAGCAAGGATTACAAGGAGAACAGGGAGAGCGAGGTAACCCAGGATCTGCCAATGTTATATATTCAGATTGGATAGACTCTGAAATTCCACAACAAATGCCTACAGGAACAGAAACCTTTACTATGGATGCCCCAGATCTTGATGAAGGTATTATGAATAAAGGTGTCGTGTTGGTATATGGAAAACTCCCTCCTGAGGCTTCAAATATAGTATACCAATTAGCAACAATTCTTAGTAATAGCTTACATGAAGTCACTTACTCCTACAGAATAGATGAAGCTAGAATTATAAGAGTCATTGCCAGAACAGGTACTGGGGCTGAAGATCTTTTTAATAATGTATACTTCTCTCAATATCGTTATATACTTATTCCAGGAAGCGTACAAGCAAACAGTGCTGGTACCAGTAAAAATAATATTAAGGAGGTTGATTACACCAAATTATCTTATGAAGAAGTTTTAGAATTATTCAATATTCCAGAATAATTAATTAGGCACCCCTCCTTCGTTAAGCCTTTACAAGGAGGGGTTTTAAAGTCACTTTATTAATAAAACTTACTATGAAAAAAACAATCTATCTTTTTATATTTTTTCTAATACCCTTTTTAGGAAAAGCTCAAGAAAAAAAGACAATTAAAGTACCTGGAAGAGCTATTCACATAGATAAAGAATTAACTTTTAAAAGTACTGTTTCTTTAAATGCTACATACTCCAGTTACTCCTCTGATGCTATATCTTTAAAAGAAATGAAATCTAGATATGATGATGCCTTGAAGCAAAACGGACTTTCTTTAGCTGATTTAAAAGAAGATCCTAGTGGATATATTTATTTAGGCCAAGATAAAGCTGGTACATTGTATAATTTTAAAACAACTTCTGTAGAAAAGTTTAATAGATTTTTAAAATCAAAATCTTTTAGTTTACAGTTTATTACTAACGGATACTCTATAGTTATTTCCAAAAACGAAGCTCAAATTGTAATTGCTAAAGCCATCGAAAATGCAAAAGAACAAGCCAAAATTATAGCCGAAATTGCTAATAAAAAGTTAGGAGACATTCTAAAAGTTGAGGATAACAATCTTATAAACGTCGAAATAAAAAATCAACCTATATACTATAATTTGAATATAGGAGAATATGTCTATGATGTTAGTGTCATTTTTGAATTAATAGATAAGTAAAACATGAAGTGCTAAAATTTTTAATAAAGCATTGTGCTCTCTCCCTTTAAATTAATGTTAGTTTAGTTTGAAAAACCGCAGTATGAAGAATACTGCGGTTTTAACTAAACAAACTAATACGCGAAAAAAAACAAAAAAACTATTTCAATAAACTTATAATTATGTATTAATCCTGAAACAATTGTACCCAGCGACCATCAAAGCCTCCATTAGATAACCAATTTGTATAACTTCCTTTTCCCAAAAAGAATCCTCTATTGGCTAATTCGTCTGCTTTCGTACCATTTCCTCGAGTTCCGTTGTGTGCAAAATAAATATGCTGTTGCCAAGGTTGAGGGTCTAATTCTTCATAAAAGTAATCGCCTTCTTCTCCATAATAATAAACGCCCCAAAACCAATGTTTTCTTATAAAACCATCTCTATCTTCATCATCGTCTTCAACATCTAAAGCTTCATAATAAAATGTCTTTGTCCCAGAAGCAATAGCCGAAGAACCATCTTCATTAAGTACAGGCGTACTTAAACTTACCTGTCTTGTTTTTTTCCAATCTGCACTGCTTAAATGGGTTGGGATAATATCTGCTATATCCTGAAGCTCGTAAGTAATTCTTTTTGTACTATTAAATTTAACTGTAGTACTCTGCGATTTCCCTGATGCCAAGCTTGCCGCATTGTTTTGGTTTAAAGTTTGAGCATTCCAATAGCTTACAGCCGCCGCATCCCCTTCAAAAGCGAAAATATAATGAAATCTATTATCGCCAGAACCATTAATATCTACTTTTGCATTTTTGTTATTATTATTTTTTGAGTTAATAGAACTCCAAGAATTCTCAACAAATCGCAATTCGGCCGTACCAATAATACCATAATCCCAGTCTGCCTGCCAGATCATAACATGCTTTCCGTTAGCTGTATCCATAAAGTTAAGATCTTCATCTGGATATTCTCTTGCATTGTGCAAGCCGTGCCTTGTAATAACTACATAATTTATGGCTTCCTCAGCCCCTGGGCTTCCTTGTACATTATCAACCCTAATTTCTATACGCTCCCAATCATGTATAGAACCTCTTTGTTTTGCATGGTATACGTGATACAATAGAATGACGCTTTTTGTATCAAGTTCATTATCGTAAAACTCTATAATTGAAGTATATAAGGTTGGTCTAATTTGCCAATCGGAATGCTTTGATTTATCAATGAAAAAATCGAGTTCTTTAGACCAGTTCTTTTTGTTGTTTTTAAGGATGTTATCTCCATCGAAATAAAAATTAGTAATCCAATCATATCCTAAATGATCATTGCTATATTCATGTGCCTGTTTAAATATAATGGGCGAATAATACCTTAAAAATTCTCTTCGCTGCTCGTTGTTTAAACTCAATATGTTTTGGGAGCTTGCTTTCGACAGAACTTCTTTTGACTGTAATTCTTTTGGTTGAAGAGACTCTATTTCATGTTCAATGGAATCGGTACAAGAAACCATTATTAATCCTAGTAATAGGAGGCTAAATATATATTTTGATAATTGCATATCTATTATTTTTTTAAAATTGTTTTTATCACTTTGTTATCTTTTTTTATAATACCGAAAAGTGTTAAACTTTTTTCGTTAAAGGCATCTAGCGCAATACCTTGTCCTTCGTATGGAATTGAATATGTTTTTTCCCAGATTAGCGTATGCCCTATTTTAGGAAAATTTAGTTTGTAAAGTTCTTTATTATCATGACCAGTAGCATAAATAGCACCTGTTTTGGCTATGAAGCCACCTGAATTACTGCGTGTACCAAATTTTTCTATAAGCGCTTTTGGGAAAACCCACCCTTCTACGCGTTGCCAATTTTTATTAAATTTCACTAATTGTGTCCAGCTATTAGCTTTACCTTCTGTTGCTCCTCTTCCTGTATAATGTGCAAATGCAACATACCAATGCCCATTATAAAAATCTATCCAGGTAGCAGACCCTATGTAGATACCTAAACTCACGTTATTAATATGCATGAGCGTTTCAGGGTCAAATATTTCTAGAGAGCTTGCCATTGGAGATTCTGGATAATTGGAATTTGCGCAATACAATTTCCCTTTTATAATAACCCCGCTATTTAAATGCTTAATAGCTCCTGAGGTATCTTCCCAGAACTTTATCTGACCGCCATCTTCTTTAGCATACTTGACAATATTTGAATTATTAACTACATAGAAGTAATCTTTATCTACCGCCACGCCTTGCTTAGCTTGTTGCACTTTATAGGTTTTAGCAACCTTAAATTCTTGAGCATTTAATGGTGCTAAGAACAATATTAAAGCAGTATTTAATAGAAAATAATTTTTATACATTTTTAATTTTTCTTTAAAGCGGATCATCATTTTTGTTGCTTTTTTTCCCAGGTAGATATACCATTCTGCAACTCTTTAGCATATAGTCTTAGAGGTTTCATGACTATTTCATTTCTAGGGTTGATTAATGTAAATTCTAAATAGGGCGACTTGGTATCTAGATGAAATGTAACCCGACCAAAATTAGGCCCACTAAAATACACTGGCCTTATTCTAATTTCACGTTTTCCTTCCATCCAATTTCTACCCGTACTTTGAGCAAGCGGAGATCCTACCAAATCATAAAAATCGTATCCGCCATTTTTGGACCATGGAATAGCATTAAGTTCTCCTACATGGGTATCTCCAGATAAAAGCACTACGCCTCCTACTTTGTTTTTGGTTATAAAATCAAAAAGGCGGTTTCTTTCGGTAAGAAATGAAGACCATGAATCGCTACCAATTCCTTTAGTAGACGCCCAGCCACTTCCAGAAATAATCAATTTAAAAATGGCCTTACTTTCTGCTAAATTTTTAGTCAACCATTCATATTGACGTTTTCCTAAAAGGCTTTTTTCTGAACTATCTGGCTTAGCATTAGGGCCTCTATGATATCTGCCATCTATAAAGAAGAAATCTACATCACTATATGAATACTTAAAATATACCCCAGCATTATCATCTTCACCATAACTTGGATTTGCCCAAACTTGTTTAAAAACGGCAAGTGCTTCTTTTTTAATTGGATTGGTTTTATCATGATTGTTCAAACCAAAATCATGGTCATCCCAAGTTGCCAAATTGGGAATATTGCGAATCACAGATTGCAGTGCGTCAACATCTCTTTGACGTAAATATTCCTCCCTTAAAATATCTGAATCTAAAGCATCGCCGTAAATATTATCCCCTACCCAAAAGAATAAATCAGGATGTTCTTTATAAACGGCATTCCAAATAGATTGCTCCCTATCCGAGAGAAATCGCGCACAAGAACCAAACGCTATACTAAAATTTGAATTTGTTTTTGATAAAGGTGCTGTTTTAAACTGAAAAGGAAATTCGTCTTTTAAATATTTTTCCAACTTGCCATTAACCAAAACTCTATAGTAATATGAGGTTTCTGCTTTTAAATTGGTAAGATTAATTTTTACAATATAATCTTTCGACTTTTCTGCACTAATAATATCCGATTTTTTGGCCTTTTTAAAATCTTTCGTTTCAGAATATTCAATCTGTACTGGAAAAGGGCCACTTACCCTACTCCAAATATAAATGGAGTTGGGTAATGTAGCTCCTAACATAGGACCTTGCATAAGTCTTGGTGTTCCTAACTTGCTCTGTGCCGAGAGATTGCACAAGAAGAAGCAGAAAAATGCTGTAAAAGCAACACTTTTAAATATTTTGCGGGCAAACAACATATTTTACAAGTCGAATTTAAGCCCTAATGATCCCCAAAAACCATAACCTTCGGTTTGGTGTATTCTTGAAAAATCTTTGCTTGGGTCTCCAAAAACCTCTTTTTCAAGTTGGTCTGTTAAGTTATTAAGCTGAAGAAATACCGATAGATTTTTAGTAATTTTTTGGCTTGCAGAAATATCCAAATGAAACTCATCGCCAAAATAAACATCTGTTAGTTCACCATCTCCTAAACCTATCAAAATAGCATCCCTGTAAACCCCCGAAGCTGTAAAAGACAATCCTAGGTTAGGATTTTCGTAAAAAAGACCAAGATTAAAAATATGATTAGGGCTTTCAAAAGGTAAGGTACGGGTTATAATTTCATCACCTTCCTCAGCAGAAATTTTTTGTTCTGTAAAAGCATACGTATAATTAGTACTAACGCCAAACCATTTAAGGAAAGGCATATCATCATTCAAAAATTTATGCACAAGAGACACTTCTACACCAAGCGCTTTTGCACTCTCACCATTAACAGATTGATAAACGGTATACAGGATATCATCTATTTCCTCAAAAGTTCGTTGCCTTTGTATTTGATTATCTATAAATTTTCCAAATGCACCAATAGATAGTAACCCTAAATTTTTAGAATACTTTTCGAACATAATATCAAAATTGTTTGCTCTACTCGCTTTAATTTCTGGGTTCTTTCTGCTAATTCTTCGTTCGTCCATATCTATAACATCTGGATCAGGAATTAACGAACCAAAAGGAGGCCTTGTAAAACCTGTACTATAGGCCAATCGTAACAGTGTATTTTTATTAAAATTATATTTAGCTTGCGCGGATGGTAAGAAGTTTTGATATGTAAACTTGTTAACACTATTAAAATCGTCTGCACGAATAGCCGTATACTTATTACTGGTTTGTGAATATCTTACACCAGAAACAAGCGATAGTTTATCGGTAAGTTTTGTTGTCAATTTTATGTAAGTCGCCAGTATATCTTCTTTTGCATTATAATCTGCTCCGTCTCCACGATCTTCATCTAATTTAAATTCACCTAACCCCAAAGCCGTAACTTCATCGTCGTTAGCACGAACATTTACAAATCTAAATGCACCTCCATCAAGCGGAATTGGATTTTCATTATCATCCACATTTACCTGCGATCGCTGTTGATCTCTTAATCTATCCTTGTTTCTAAATTTTCCACCGACTTTAATTTTATGATCCATATCAAAAAGGTTAAACGGTATGGTAACATCTAAACGGCTTTCAAAGTTTTTATCTTCTGTAATATTATTATCAAATCTTAAACGGTTTAAGAATAATTGACTGTTAGTATCAACATTGTTCTTTACCCCAAAATTTGTTAATTGTTCATTTGAAAAACCACTATAATCTACATCTCTGGCAAAACGCCAATAGGATCTAAAAGGCATTTCTTCTTCAGCCTTTGTATAATTAAAACGATAAGAAATTTTTAAACCAGATAGGTTATGCTTTCCTGAGAGCTGATATAAAAAATGTTTTTGGTACTCACCCCGATTACGTATTTCTCGTTCTTCTTCTCCATCTCCAACTAAATAATCTACTTTTCTTCTAATTTCATCATCATAATAAATATTAAAATTCATTAAAAACTTAAGACTATTATTTTTGTTGAAACGGATGTCTGGACTAAACATCACTCCATAACGCACTCTTCTCACATCATAATCGTTATTTCTTTTTTCTTCTATGTTTACTGAGGTGTCGTCTGTATATAAATATTGGTTTAATAAAGAGCCCCGATTCGTTCTGTAATAACTACCTGCTGCGATCAGCCCTAATTTATCATTGAAAAAACGTTGGCCTGCAACTAAAGAAAAAGCTTGCAAATCTTTACCCAAATCTTCAAATTCTGATTGTTGTTGGTTAGCCCCTCCACTTGTAGAAACATTTAAAAGAGGTTTATCTGGTGCCTGTTTTAGATTAAAATCTACAGTTCCTCCAATAGCATCGCCATCCATATCTGGGGTTAGTGTTTTATTAACTACAATGGATTCCATTAAATCTGCTTGTAGAAGATCAAGACCTACGGCACGATCGTCATCTGGATCGGGGCTTGGAACACGAGAACCATTAACCTGTATAGCGTTAAACCTTGGGGATAATCCTCTTATAGAAATAAGTTCCCCTTCTCCTTGATCACGACTCAAGGCAATACCAGGAATTCTTTGTAAGGCTTCGGCGGCATTACGATCTGCATATTTGCTAAACTGCTCATAAGACACTACATTCTTAATATTCTCAGCATTCTTTTGTTCATTTAATGCTTTGGCTTGGCCACGTGTTAAACTGCCATAAATCATGACATCACCAAGTGACTCAACATTTTCTTGAAGGATAAAATCCATAGATGTCGTTTGCCCACCTCTTATTGTTACGGTTATTTCCTTATCGGCGTAGCCTATGTATTCAGCTCTTAAAGTATGGTCGCCTTCTGGAAGTTCCATAGTAAATTTTCCGTCAACTCCAGAGATTGTTCCTTTTTTGGCTTCTACTGCTACTATAGTGGCATAGGGCAAAAAATTGCCACTTACATCAAACACGGTACCCGAAATCTTTCCATTAGCCTCATAAAGTGAAACTTTTTTATTCGCTTTTTTCTTAAGGATAACCATATTATCACTAATATCGTAAGTAATTGTCTTTGGCAATACGTCTGTTAAAATAAATTTGATTGTCCTATTTTCATAGGTTTTGGTGAGTACTTTAGTTAATGGTGTTTTACTTTTGCTATATACAAAGCTTATATCTGAAGCCCGTTCAATTTTTTTAAGTAAAACTTCTAAAGTCTCTTCTTTTGCAGATACCGAAACCTTAGTTTCTAAAACTGTAGGTTGAGAGAAAGGATCTGCATAGGTGTTTAAGCACCAAAGACTGGTTAGCACAAAAAGAAAATATGTTCTTTTAAAATAAGAACGACATTTCTTTTGTTTGAGAATAATTTTTTTCATTTTTGAAATGCATTTAAATTAAAAATTAATTAATTGGTTTTTAGCCGGTGGATATTACCAGTATCCTCCGGTTTTTTTTCACATCCATCACCACTTATAGCAATAAGATTGTTTGTTATTATTTTGTATTCACTCCCCAATGAAGTACATATAAGATTTACAATATTTTTTAATGATACTTTATGAAAAGTGCCACTGATATAGCAATTTTTAAGGTTTTTATTTTTTAATTGAAATGTAACACCATAATTTTGAGACAAGTATTCGAGTGCTTTTTCTAATGGCATATTATCAAAAACAAATTTTCTATCTACCCATGCCATTTCATTTTCGATTCCTTTTGTATGTTCTTTAAAGAATTTTTTGGACGCCATATTATAAACAGCTTTATCACCTTTTTCTAGTAAATAAATTTGCTCACTTTCTTTTTTATTAACAGCTACCTTACCTTTTATAACACTTACAGAAGGTTTTCTACCTCTAGAATCTATGTTAAAACTTGTGCCTAAAACGGTTGTTGTAAAATTAGGACTTGAGACTACGAAAGGCTTCTCTTCATTTCTGGCTACCTTAAAAAAGGCTTCTCCTTCAAGTTCTATTTGTCTTATCTCTGGGTTAGAAAAATTATAGGACAACATGGAATTTTCATTTAACCAAACAATAGAACTATCTGGTAATAAAACTCTTGATTTTTCATTATTTACAGTCCTAAACTCTTTCCACGTCTCATTAAAACCTAAGAAATTGTAAATAAAATACACACCTAATAAAATAATTATAGATGCAGCTGCTTTTAAAATAAATGGATGCTTTTTGAAAGGATATAATCTATTTTTTTTAGGTTTTGATTTGATCTGATTTAATACGTTCTCCTTAGCGCTTTCTGAACTAAAAGCTATTGATTTTAAATCACCCGTTTCCTTCCATTTTTTTGCTATGCTATCAAAAGCTTTTTTATTATCATCATTACTCTCCAATAACACAAAAAGTGTATTTATGTCTTCCTCATTAATTTCGTTAGACAAATATTTAGTAACCAGTTCCCAAAAAGACTGTTCCATTTCTAATAGTTTTACACTTATAAGACAGTTAGAAATAGAATTATCTACTATGCAAAGAGGTTATAAAAAGGTTAAGGAAATGTAAAATAAACTTTGAACTTAAATCGACCTTTTCTTATTAGGATATTCCATATGCAAGAATTTAACAGCTTCAACCATTTGATTTTGTACGGTATTTGAGGATATATCTAAAACCTCAGCTATTTCTTTATATTTAAGCCCGTCAAAACGATTTAACATAAAAATAATCCTGCGATTTTGGGGCATTTTATCTATAGTCTTTTGTACCAAATTGAGCTTTTCTCGAATAATCATTTTATGCTCTTGGTTGGCTATATCTACCTCAGAAAAAAAATTGCAATCAAATGTATCTTTTAACTGATTTTTTTCTGATTTTAACGCATTTATAGAGGCATTTTTAACACTAGTATATAAAAACGGACGTAGATTCTGAATAATAGTCTCTTTCCTTTTATCCCATAACTTCACAAAAACATCTGAAACCAATTCTTCTGCTGTCTCTTTTGAAATAGAAAACTGGAATGCAAAATTACTTAATCGCCCATAATATCTATCGAAAAGGGCCGTAAAAGCTTCTTCGCTATTGTTTTGAATACGTTTGTAAAGTTCATTATCGCACATATAGCTTAATATTATAGGCGCAATTTATCAGTTATTAGAATTTTTAATGGAAAGAAAAGTTTAACTGTATATTAAATATTTGAAAAAAGTACCATGATTCCCTTTCAAAATTTTATTTGGTAATTAAGTATAATTTATAAATCTATTTTTGTTTAAAAAACATACCAAATAGTATGTTTTCAATTATCTTTGTATCATTATTTATTTAAGCATTTATCTCAAAAAGTGTTTCCGTTATAATTTAGACCTTTAAATATTAAGCAAATTATGAGAAACTTGTTAATTGTATTCAGTATTATACTCCTTATATATATTTCGTACCGTGTCTTCGTTATGCTACACTTGATAGCGGGCTAGAAAATAAAATAGCAAACGGCGCTGTAATTTTAGATGTAAGAACAGAAACGGAATATGAGATGGGGCATGTTATAGGGTCCGTTAACATATCATTAGGCACAATGAGAGAGCGATATGTTGAACTTGATACTAGTAAAACCTATATTACTTGTTGTTCTCACGGGCTGAGAAGTCTCAAAGTTGAATCAATACTTAAAGATAAAGGCTTTAAAAACGTATATAATGGCGGCACTTGGTCTGATCTTGAGGAGATGATAAATCAAATGTCTAGCAAAAAATGATTTTTAAAATTTATGTACTATAGATGGTTATTTAAAAATCAAAATTTTGTATTATACCTCTATGAAAGAAAAGTGAATGGAAAACTCTGGCTAATCATTGGATACTTTATAGGTTAAGACTTGTTTTATATTTTATTCATATTCAAACCAGTTAAAAATAGCTTTCGCTTTGGAAGGCACCCCATTACTAGTTGCATACATACCTACATAAAGCCCATTAAATCTTAAAGAAATCTCATCTGCTAAATTGGAAAGGTCTTGCTGATTTCCAATAGTTTCAAAATCAATTCCGTTTGTACTAAAACTGAACGTAGCTTTATTATGTTCTTGGGTATTAATTTTAAACACCACAGATCTTTTATCACATAATTCTGTTGCAACAATCTCTTTACCATTAATAGTCGTCTTTATTAACTGTATTTCATTAGCATTCTTTAAGAGCTGATAGTGAGAATCATGCGTTCTGTAAAGTACTAAACCCACTTTTTCATTGGGTTTTAGTTTGCCAGAAGTGAACGAAGTTGACGCTGTAAAAATATGATCTAATACCCGCTTTGCTATAAAACTTGGCTGTTCCTTTTTCTCAATAACATCTGGTCGGATATCAATAACTAATTTACTATCCTTCAGGTTATACCATTTTTGAGTGGGCGTTTTTAAAAAATTCCATTCCAACCCCAAACTAGTACCGTTAAAATCATCTTTTTCAGATTTTTTAAGATGGGGTGTCCAAAATAAATCGGGTCGCTTTTGTTCTTTTTCCAAAATCCCAAAACCTAAATTAAAAACAGGTGTTCGGCCCTGAAATGTAACAGGAACTAGATAGGTTTCTCTAGCTAAAATGGAATATCCATCTACCTGCTTTTTGGCATGTAAAACAGCCCACCAATTGCCTTTTTGAGTTTGAACCAAATCGGTATGTCCTACTGCCCAAATAGGGTATTCTTTTCCTAAATGCCTGTGTGTAAAAACAGGATTGACATCGTCGGGGACATAAGGCCCCCAAATATTATCACTATGAAATACCGTTGTTGCGTGATAAAAAGACGTACCACCTTCTGCAACCATAAGCAAGTATTTACCATTTATTTTATATAAATGAGGCCCTTCTGTCCATTTGGCATTAGAAGCATGACCAAAAGTTAATGTTTTTCTTTTTCCAATTAGTTTTCCAGTTTTTAAATCTAATTCTTGGAGCCAGATAAAAGATTCTCCAATCCATCTTTCACTTTTGCCAACATTTTCGTTGCCCGTATAATAGCATGTGCCATCGTCATCCCAAAATAAGGAAGGATCTATTCCAGGAGCATTTTCTAACCAAATGGGATCCGACCAAGGTCCTGCAGGATTTGTGGCTGTTATATAAAAATTACCCCCACATTCTACACAGGTATTAATAATATAAAAAGTCCCTTTATAATAACGAATTGTAGCGGCATAAACCCCTCTTGAATCATTAACTTCTTTTGGTATATTTACTTGATCTGGACGTGTTATACCATAGCCTATTAATTTCCAATTTACTAAATCTTTGCTATGGTGAATGGGGATGCATGGAAACCATTCAAAGGATGAGTTTACCAAATAGAAATCATCTCCAACGCTACATATACTCGGGTCTGGGTAAAACCCAGACAAAATTGGGTTGGTATATTTTTCAGGAATTGTTTGTGCTATTAAATTATTAAAAAAAAATAGTGTTAGTATGAATCCTAATGGTATTTTATTTTTAAATTTCATAGCATATGTTGTACTTTAAATGAATTGTAGTTGTTGTACTTTAAATGAATTGTAGTTGTTGTAGAATAAGACAAGAATATAGTATAATGCTTTTAATAAAATTATAGAGAATGGCGTTTTACTTCCATTCTCTATAAAATACACTAATTAAACTAAACTAACTCGATTTTTAAAATGTTGTTAATCTAAATTCTTTTGAGGAACTTTTGTTTGCAAATTATCTCTCATTTTGATTAACTCATTTTTTAATTCATTAAATTTTTCTGGATTTTTGCTTACCAAATTATCTGTTTCAGATATATCTTCTTTTAAATTATAAAGTTCGTAGGTATCTGTTTCATAGAAATAGATTAATTTCCAGTCACCTTTTCTTACTGCTTGCCCTGGTGTCCATCCGCTAGTATGGTAATGCGGATAATCCCAAAACAAGACGTCATGAACGGTATTTTGATTGCCCATTAACAATGGGTTTAAACTTACACCATCTTTATGGAGTTCTGGTTGTTTTGGCAAGTCCAACACATCTAATATAGTAGGAAATAAATCCATACTTATTACAGGAGCATCAATCTTCCTTCCAATATTTTCATTAGGTTTTTTTATAATTAGAGGCACTTTTATTCCGCCTTCGTATGCCCAACCTTTACCAGCTCTTAAAGGTTTTACACTGGTTGGAGGTATCCAATTGGATTCTGTTGTTGACAAGCCTCCATTATCTGAAGTAAAAACGATAAGTGTGTTTTTATCAAGTCCTAAATCCTCTATTTTATCCAAGAGCCTTCCAACATTTTCATCTAAAGCATATACCATGGAGGCATATGCATCACTGTACTGATTTTGTACTGTTATGGAATGCCCTTCAGCTTTTGTAATGGGTAAACTATCTATTAATAGTTTTCTTTTTTCTTTAAATTTAGCAATGTGCTTTTTACTGGCTTCAATAGGTGTGTGTACAGTATAATAAGCTAAGTACAGTAAGAATGGATTGCTTTTATTTTCTTCTATAAATTTGATAGATGCATTGGTTAATCTATCCGTTAGATATTCGCCATCTGGACCATCGGTGAGTTTAGGGTTTTTATATGGAGCGTAATAACCGCCTGGTGGCTGCCCCATATGATGCCCTCCTATATTAATATCAAAGCCTTGATCTTCAGGAAAAAAACCAACATCGCCTAAATGCCATTTTCCAGCAAAAAAAGTTTTGTATTCATGTTCTTTTAAAGCTTCTGCAATGGTAACTTCTTCTAAGGGTAATTGATTTAAATCTGTAACACCTAATAACTTTTTGTTGTTTAGATCATGACCAGGTATCCAATCGGTTATCCCAACTCTGGAGGGGTATTTCCCTGTCATAAGAGCAGCTCTAGTTGGTGAACAAACTGGGTTTGGAGTATAAGCATTCGTAAAAACATGACTTTGCGCTGCAAATCTATCAATGTTAGGCGTTTCATAAAAACTGCTTCCGTAACATCCTAAATCTGTCCACCCTAAATCGTCAACTAATATAAAGACGATATTCTTGTGAGACTTCTCATGAGATGTATTTTTGTTTTCGGTATTTTCTTTTTTATCAGATTTACACCCTATACTAAAAACAAGCATAAGATTGACTAAAAACCAAGCTATTTTTTTCATGTTTAAATTCTGTTTGATTATCTAGTTTTTAAAAACTTTGGCAAACAACTCCTCTACACTATGCAGAGGAGTAAAATTTTGGTTATTATTCTGGATATCCTGCGTTTTGATCTAAATTAGGGTTATTATCCCTTTGCGCTTGAGGTATTGGATATAGAACTTGATGAGATTGGGCGGCTTTACCTCTGCTAATGGCACTCTGTATAAACTTGCCATGTCTTATTAGGTCTTCTCTCCTTAATCCTTCAATACTCAATTCACGCCCTCTTTCTGCCAGTATAAAATCTCTTAAAGCTTCTTTGGATGCGAAATCTGCCAGTAATACATCAGGTACACCAGCTCTATCTCTAATAGCATTAATTAAATCGATACTGGCTTGAGTTGGTCCGTTTAATTCATTTAATGCTTCAGCATTTGCTAGAATAATATCTGCCAATCTAACAAACGGTACGTCATTTCCATGATTGTTTCCAGAGGCATTTGGGTCTGGAGTGTATTTAAAACTGCGAATATCATCTAAAGCAGCACCACCCGAATCTCTGTCTAGGGGCGTTAAAACACCAGTAGTAGTTGGTGTATACTCTGTAATAAAATGATCTCTCCTAAGGTCTCCTGGCTCATAGGTTTCGTAAAAAGCTGTATAGGTTCTAAATTGCGCCCCAAAGTTAGACCAATTGGACTGTATAGGATAGTTAGGAGGAAATGCATGTGGCATATAAACATTGTTTTGATTAGAGCCAACCAAGCTTTCAAAAGTATAAATAAACTCATTATTATCTTCGCCTTCTACCGAGAAGAGTTTTGTTATATCACCGTATAGTTCATACCCTAGCCCTATAACCTGTTGTGCTGCATCTGCTGCTTTTTGCCATTCTTTGTTATTTAAATAAAACTTCGTTAAAAGCGCATAAGCACTTCCTTTGTTTGCTCTACTAGAAACGCCTCCTGCATCTAAATTATCTGCTGCAAACATAAAATCTGCTTCTACATAGCTTCTATATTCTTGTTCTGTAGGTCTCGGGGTTTCTTTACCGATAGCCTCTATTTCATCTAGTGTTGCACCATCTGGAATTTCAATAATTGGTGTAGGCCCAAACGAATTATGAAGAATATAATAAGCCATACTTCGTATAAATCTAGCTTCTGCTATTATTTTATTGGATGCTGTTACATCAAGACCATCTAAACCATTTACAACGGATATTACATTGTTTGCTGCTGCTATAGCTTCATAAAATCTATTATATTGATTGTTAAAATAGGCCGCCGAAGGGTCCCATGTAAAATTTATTATTGGCAACACTCGACCGTTAAGTCCTCCGCCTGTTTCCCATGTTTCATCTGTAGGCAACTGCGTTAGTACGAAATAATCAATAGCTTCAAAATTTGTTAAAATCAATTCGCTATATGCGCCTGTTAACAGAGCATCAATACCTGCCTGGTCTTGTAGAAAAACACTGGGGTCATATTCTGTAAAGACTTCTTCTTCCAAAAAATCTTCACAGTTCGTTAATGTAAAAATTACTATTATGCTAAATATATATTTTTTCATTGCCTTTATTTTTAAAATTTAACATCTAAACCAAGTCTAACCGTTTTTGCTAGAGGGTAGCTATTGTAACTACTTCTTGTAACTCCAGTCCCTTCAGCACTAGCATCTGGATCGTACCCTTCAAAATCTGTTATAGTGAATAAATTATCTGCTGCAATAAAGAAACCTAGAGAAGAGATTCCCCAATCATCCTTTACAGGGACATTATAACCAAGCGTTATATTTTTTAACCTGATAAAAGAAGCGTCCACAACTGTTAATGAATTTATTTTACGTGCACCACCATATACATCTGAGTTCTCTCCTGATGGTAAACTGTTTGATGGGTTTGATGTTGTCCACCTGTCTTGATAGTATTGAGATATAGAATTTCTAGCTGAATTTGTTGGGTACAAAGATTCGGTAACGTTTGCATCTAAAGATTCGATACCTTGTACACCTTGTAAAAAGATTTCAAGAGAGAAATTCTTATATTTAAAATTGTTGTTAAACCCAAACGTTAAATCTGGAAATGGATCGCCTAATACGACTCTATCATTGGCATCTATATCGCCATCCACATCTTGGTCAACAAAACGCGGCATTCCAGCTGAAAATGTTGGCGTTGGTGAATTTGCAATGTCATCACCTGTTTGAAAAATACCATCTATTTCATAACCATAAAAGGCCTGAAGCGGAGCACCTTCCCTAACAATAGTATATTGGGTTATGAAAGTACCTATCTCGCCTCCTATAATTTCTTCAGTAAAATCGGGTAACTCTGTGACTTCATTTTTTAAGAATGATAAATTTAAATTAGTTGTCCATTTAAAATCTTCTTTATCGATATTGATGCTTCTTAGACTAAAATCTAAACCTTTGTTTTGTACTTCTCCCAAATTGATTCGTACGTTACTAAAACCGACAACTGAAGGTAAGGGTTTATTAAAGAGTTGATCTGATGTCTTTCTATTAAAATAATCAATAGACCCCGTAATTCTATTGTTTAACAGCCCGTAATCAATACCAATATTTATTTCTTTGGTGGTTTCCCACTTTAAATCTGGATTTGGTAATCTTGCAGCCACAACACCTTGTGCAATATTCCCCCCAAAAACAGCATTATTACCACCAGAGACTAATGTTTGTCTGGTTTCAAAATTCTCAATGCCTTGATTACCTAGTTCTCCGTAACCAATTCTAAGTTTAAGATTGTTAATGGTGCTATTGTCGCTTAAAAAGGGCTCTTCACTTATTTTCCATCCAACTGATGCTGAAGGAAAGAAAGCATATTTATTATTTTCGGCAAATCTAGAAGAACCATCTACTCTAAAAGATGCCGTTAATAGATATTTACCTTTATAATCATAAGTTGTTCGTCCAATAAAACCATTTAATTGATTTTTAATTTTAGAACTTGAAATGGCATCATTTAAATCTCCATTCCCACTTTCTAATAAATTGGTTCCTGTGGCATCAGAAAGAAAACCTGCACCACTAGCACCAACTTCACGTATTAAAAACTCTTCTAAGGTAACACCTCCAAAAATGGAAAAATTGTGATCTTCATTAAACGTATTGCTATATTTTAATAAAGCCTCTACTAACCAATGCGAGCCTTCAAGAGAGTTTACTTCGGCAATGCCACCTTGTGCTAAACCATTATTGGTTACTCGACTATTGTAAAGATCTCTACGCGAATTATTTGTATCTGCCCCCAAACGTAGTGTCGCGGTAACATTTTTCACAACTTCATAATCTGCATTCAATGAAACATAAAACCTATTTATAACGGTTTGATTGTCTATTCCGTTTATTAATGCTAATGGATTATCCAATGCTATGGAAGCATTTCTAAAATAACGCCCACTATTATCAAAATCAGAAGAAAGTGTTGGGTCAAATTGAATGGCCGAGTTAATAGGGCCTGCTCCTTCATTGGCATCATTAGAGAACAAAATATTGTTGTTGGTTTGTCTCGTATAATTTGCATTTACCGAAACCAATAAGTTTTCTAAAGGTCTGGTTTGCATATTCAATCTAATATTGTATTTCTGGCTGGAGGAACTTTTCACTATACCCTCTTGGTCAAAATAATTAAGACCTAAATAATAATTCCCCTTGTTATTTCCACCAGACATGGATATTTGATGATTTTGAACCGTTGCATTTTGAAAAATCTCATTTTGCCAATTCGTTCCAGTCCCAAAAGATGCAATATCTGTAGGGGAATAAGTTCCTGGAGTTCTAAGGTTTACTAGGTTTGCATAGTCTTGAGCGCCTAACACATCCAAATCTTTAGCTACAGATTGAAATCCAGTATACACACTATACGATAAGGTTGTTTTACCTGCCCGTCCTTTTTTAGTAGTAATTAATACCACACCGTTTGAGGCTCGCGTACCATAAATAGCAGCAGATGAGGCGTCTTTTAAAACATCAATGGATTCTATATCTCCAGGGCTTAATGATGATGGGTCTACGCCTGGTAATCCATCTACAACAAAAAGTACAGAATTATCACTATTTATAGAACCTGCACCACGAATTTGCACTTTTAACCCAGCTCCTGGAGCTGAACTTACCTGACTTACATTAACACCAGATGCTGCACCATTAAGCAATTGAACCGCATCATAATTTGCGCCTTGGGTAAAATCTTCTGCTTTTACTGAAGCTATAGCACCTGTTAGATCGGTTCTCTTCTGTATACCATACCCAACAACTACAACTTCGTCTAAAGCAGCTGCGTCTTCCTGTAGAATGATATTAATTTCCGCTCTATTATCAACAAAAATCTCTTGAGTTTTATATCCGATATAGGAGATGACTAAAACCGCATTTTCGTCTTTCAGTATTAAAGTGAAATTTCCATCAAAATCTGTTTGAGCACCATTAATAGTTCCTTTTTCCAAAATGTTAGCTCCAGATAAAGGCTGACCAGTATTATCTGTGACTGTTCCAGAAACCTGATATTCTTGCTTATTAATAGTCGGTTTTGGATATTTTTCTTTTATAAGTATAGCATTATTAGCTGTTACTGTAATATTAAGATTCCCTTGTGATAAGCTTCGCTTTAGCAACTTATTTGTACTTATAACGCCTCTTTTAAGATGTACTTTAGGAAAATTTTTAAATAGACCTTCTTCGTAAAAAAATCTATAGTCTGTCTGATTCTTGATAAGTTTGAATACCTCATCAACTGTTAACGTTTTATCTTCTTCTACTTTAATTTTAGAATTTTGCGATACTATATTATTAGGCGTTAATGCAAAAATGGTTGTGCAGAATAAGAAAATAAATGTCCTCATAATAATCATTAAGAGCCATTTTCTGAATAGAAAACGGGCATCAGTTAATTTAATTTCCATAAATTTGTGTATTATTTAGTTAGTTAAATATTTTTAATTAATTGATAATAATTCTTAGGGGATAGAGCTTTTACTTTTGCGGGTTAAACTTTATCCTCATTTTTGTCATAGTTATTTTATGTCATAGGCTAAAAATTTAGATGCTTTAATATTTAGTTTAAATTACTTACGAGGTTTGTATGTTTAACTCGCCTCGTTATAGTTCTTTTTTATTTTAGTTTTATTGTTTTGTTGCTCATTTCATAATTATTTATTGAACTGGATTTCATGATTAATAAAATTTCTTCAATACTTTGACGCTTATCTAAAATACCATTGAATTTCACCGATTTTAAATCTGCATTTTCGAAAACAATATCAACATCGTACCACCTTGACAGTACTTTCATAATATCTTTTAATGATTTAGCTTCAAAACTAAAAATCCCTTTTTTCCATGAAACCTCACCTTCTACATTAACATTAGCAACTTTAATAGTATTATCTTCTGTATTTAAATTTGATTGTTGATTTGGACTTAGGTTTTGCTTAAAATCACTATTTCCAATGGCTACTTTACCTTCAACCAATGTGGTTAAAATATTTGTCTCATCTTTATAAGCTTTGATATTAAATTCTGTTCCTATTACTTCTACTTCCTGGAATTGATTCCATACTTTAAATTTCGAACCTTTATGTGCTGTACTAGGAGATACATCGAAATAGGCTTCACCATAAACAAGTTCTACTTGGCGGGTAACTCCTTCTATAAATGATACCGGATATTTTAATTGAGATTCAGAATTTAACCATACTTCAGTGCCATCAGATAGAATAATATGAAATTGACCGCCTCTAGGTATGGTTAAATAATTATATGCAGTCACTGATGATTTTTGTTTGCTTTGATTATATATTATTTGTTCACCATTACTATTGGTGTTTTTTGTTTGGTAGGTATTCCCCTTTCCTAACACGACACTTGTACCATCTTCTAGTGTTAAAATTGCTTTATCTGTACCTGCTTCAATATTATTAGGAGTTATTATTGGAGTAGTATCTACTATCCGGTTAGCCTCTGTGGAATTATCGAAGTTGCTGCTCTTAAAGAAATAACTGGTAGCAAGAATTCCCATGACTACCGCCGCAACTGCGTAACGCCAAACAGGGACTTTCTTTTTAGATAACTTATTTTCTCGTTGTCCTGCGGTCTCTAGTATATTATTATGGATGCGGTTGGCAACATGATCCGCCATATCAGGATATGCATCCAATAGTTTATATACCTCGTGAATATGTGGGACATCAGATAAATCTTGTGAGGTTTTTAAATAGGTTATGACTTGCTGCACTTCTTCCTGTGAGCATTCACGCTTTATAAATTTTATAAAAAGTTCTTTCATTTGTTTTAGCTCCTTCATTACTATGCTATATTATGCTACTTTACACTTATAATACTCTTGAGACGCTTTAGAGTACCATCTTGTTCTTATGTTTTTTTTAAATAAAAACTCTATACCTAATAAATACAAGGCTTAAGCTGTTAAATTTATTTGAAAAAAAATACTTTTAGTTTTGTTAAATTGAGTTTTAAAATGATTGGTAATAAATTTGAATTATATTTTCTTTGGATGAAATAGAGAATATAAAGGGTATAGAAATGGATTCAATCGGTTATTTTGACGTTTGTTTGGTATTGTATTACATCCAATTTCTTGAAAACAGCAGTAGAGCTAATGCCACATCACGGTTGTTTAATATAAAATTACGAAGAGTTTCTAAAGCCATACTCATTTGATTGCGAACCGTATTTTGGGATATACCTAATTCCTGAGCAATTTCTTTATAGTTTTTACCATCATTACGAGACATTTCGAAAATTAATCGTCTACGAGGTGGTAGTAAATCTAATGCATCTTGTTTTATGATTTCTAATTCTGCTTCGCGAATATACTTTTCTGTAGGATTGACAGATTTTTGACTTTTATAAAAGATTTCTTCTCGCAACTTTCTATTATTAGCTGCCTTTTTAAGAAAGGAGATGCTTTTATTCCGTGTCATGGTAAATAAGTATGACTTAATAGATAACTCTTGATTTAAAGTTATTCTTTTTACCCATACCTTTAAAAATACATCTTGAATGATTTCTTCTGCATAATCTTTAGAAACCACCATGCTTAAGCTAAATCTATACAAATCGTTTCGATAGGTATCAAACAGCTTACGAAAGGCTTTTTCATTTCCTTCTCTAACCTGCTCAATTAATAATTTGTCGCTATGTATATCTTTATCTATTTGCACTATTTTATTGCGTGGAGATTTAGTTGTTTTTTGAGATTTTCCCCTATCGCGAACAGATTTTTAATTAAAAAATCATTCAATATTAAACAATTTTTATTTATTACAAATCATTAACACTAATGAATTATATTAAATATACGTGAAATTTCATCATAATTATTGCGTTTTTACAATTAATTGAATGATTATTTTGACAATTAATCAAATACACAAAATATGTATAAGTGTTTTTGGGCTCATTATATTTTTATATCTTATAGTACATTAAGAGAGCAAGTTTTAGACTTGTAATAAAAAACGATAATCAAACCTGAGGTTAAAATCTATGAATTAATATAATCTATTTTAACGTTTCAATGCTTTTCTAAACTAATAAAAGAAACATTCTGTTAAATGTAAATCTTCTGTAATAATTTCTATACTGCCGAGCATCTCTTGTTTAAAGCCTATTTCTTTATACACTAACTGATATTAAACTAAAAAAAACACTGTTAATTATTTGATTATCAGTGTTTTTGCATAACCTATTTCTAGGTTCGTCGGGACGACAGGATTTGAACCTGCGACCACACGGCCCCCAGCCGTGTACGCTAACCGGACTGCGCCACGTCCCGTTTAAATTTTGGTTTTCAAAGAAAACAATTTTTAGAATAAATACAAAAGGAAAAACCAAAGTATATGCTTACTTTGGTTTAACCATTTTTATTTTAAAACTTATAACTAGTTATAAGTAGAAGTAGACACATCAAAAGTAGCGTCTTTTGCTGCTAAATAACGTTCTGCATCTAAAGCCGCCATACATCCTGTTCCTGCTGCTGTAACAGCCTGTCTGTAAACATGATCTGCAGCATCACCAGAAACAAATACGCCTTCTATATTAGTTTTAGAAGTTCCAGGCACATTAATAATGTAACCTGTTTCATCTAAATCCAAGAAACCTTTAAAAATATCTGTATTGGGCTTATGTCCAATTGCTACGAAAAAACCTGTTGCAGGAATTTCGTGCTTTTCATTCGTTTTATTATTAATAACCCGAACACCAGTAACCACTTGATTATCTCCTAAAACCTCATCTGTTTCTGTATTAAACAGTATTTCAATATTTTTGGTATTCTTAACTCTTGCAGCCATAATTTTAGAGGCTCTAAATTCATCTCTACGAACAAGCATGGTCACTTTTGTACAAAGTTTAGACAAATAGTGTGCTTCTTCACAAGCAGAATCTCCCGCTCCTACTATAACGACTTCTTGATTTTTATAAAAGAATCCATCACATACTGCACAGGCAGAAACCCCTCCACCTAATTTTAAATATTTTTGTTCGGAATCTAATCCTAGATATTTAGCAGAGGCTCCTGTAGAAATTATTACAGTATCACAATGAATTTCTTTAGTATCATTAACCCAAACTTTATGAGTATCTCCAGAGAAATCAACTTTAGTCACCCAACCATTACGCACATCTGTTTCAAAACGTTCTGCTTGTTTTTGTAACTCCATCATCATTTCTGGTCCTGTTACCCCCTCAGGGTATCCAGGAAAGTTCTCAACCTCATTCGTTGTTGTTAATTGCCCTCCAGGTTGTGTTCCTTGGTACAACACAGGTGCCATATTAGCTCTCGCCGCGTAAATAGCCGCTGTATAACCCGCAGGCCCTGAACCTATAATTAAACACTTTATTCTTTCTATCTCTTCTGACATAACCTTAATTATTTAGTAAGACAAAAGTAGAATTTTTGACGCAAAACTTACATAGAAGTTATTAACAGTTATTATGGCTCAATATCAAAAATCTATAGTGATTCAATTCTTTGATTTAATACCTGAAACTCACTGTCATGTAGGTGCCGTATAAAAAAACTGTTTATTTTATTCCTTCTAGTTCTTTTTTACGTTTTAATGCTTCTAAAAAATAATAATCGGCATACACAATAGGCACATCCAATTCTGAGTTTCTTGGCCAGTTTCCTGTCGAGTGATCTAATAAGAAACCTTGCTTTTCACCTACCTTAACAAGATAGTTTTTGGTAGAAAGTGTTTCTATGATCTTATCGGCTGCTTCTTTATATGTTTTTTTATTTGTTTTAGAGTGTGTAGAGAGTTCGTACAATGCGGAAGCTGTTATGGCTGCTGCTGAAGCATCTCTAGGCTCATTTGGAATATTGGGTGCATGCATATCCCAGTAAGGAATATTATCTTCAGGCATCTTATCATAAGATAAAACAACCTGCGCTATTTTATTCGCTTGATCTAAATATTTTGGATCATGTGTTTCCCTGTACATAACCGTGTAACCATACAAGCCCCAAGCTTGGCCTCTTGCCCAAATCGATTCATCTGCAAAACCTTGGTTTGTCACTTTTTTAATTACTTCTCCTGTTTCTGGAGAATAATCAACCACATGGTATGAACTATTGTCTTTTCTAAAATGATTTTTTATAGTTGTATTGGCATGGTTCAGTGCTATGTCTTTAAATGTATTATCTCCTGTTTCTTTACTTGCCCATAGCAACAATTCCATGTTCATCATGTTATCAATGATTACTGGATATGTATATAATTTTGGGTTATGGTCCCATGATCTGGTACATTTAATGGTATCATTATATCTACTTGCTAATGATTTAGCTGTTTGGATTAGTATTTTTTTATATTCTGGATTTCCTGTTGTACGGTATCCATGACCATAACTACAATACATCATGAAACCAACGTCATGAGTCCCTGTATTGTATTGTTCTTTTTCAAGTAATTCGGTATACTGAATTGCTTTATTTTTCCACTTTTCATGCCCTGTTAAATCGTACATCATCCATAATTCTCCTGGAAAAAAACCGCTTGTCCAATCACTTGAAGATACCATTATTACGCGATCTCCATCTATTGATCTAGGTAAAATCTTTTTTCCTTTAGTATTTGTTTCGACAACTTTACAAGCATGTTCTAATTGTAATTCTGTTTTTGATATAACAGCATCTATATCAAACTGATCTGAAACTTGCTTTTTACAGCTATTAACGGTTAACGCAAGTAAAAGTACTACTGCAAGGTTTTTAGTTAATTTGCTATGCTTTATCATATGTAATTGTTTTAATTTTCTTTAGTTAAATTTATCGTATTAAACCTCTTTATTTAGATTCTTCTTCTATTAATTTTGCAGAATTAAAACGTTTTTTTGTTCCTGGGTGGCTACTAGGTATGTCCTTAAAGAATTTCTTGATTGCTTTACGGTACTTATCTTTATCGGGTACTTGATTTCTATATCCATCTGTATATAACCCTATTCTATTAAATGGAATTTTTGGATGTTTGGTTTCATCCTTGAACTTGAAGTTCATATTTTCATAATCTTCAAAATCGTTTGAAGATACATATTTATTATTTTTTACACTTGATTTTGCAATAACCTCAGACGGTACACGGTAATCGATAATTTTATCAAAAGACCTCTTGTTTTTATAATAAAAATTACTCTCAATAGAATGATGTATAGGCCACAAACGCCCAAACTCCAGCGTATCGCTCAATATGGTATTCATAAGAGGGTATTTGTCTTTCCAAGGTGATTTGCTCCAACCATTAACCCCAGTATAATCTTCTACTCTACCAATATAGTCTTCTTTTGTCCCACGGCGGTGATGATTTGGATCTGCTTTTATTTCTTTTTGAATTCCAAACATTTTATGCCCTAAACTTACAACATAATAAGCCCCTCTATCGCCTTCTAAAAATACGTTATCCTTTAAAGTATGACCTGCACCTCCAAACATGAAAATACCTTTTGAAGCAGATTTATAAAATACATTCCCAATACAAGTCGCTCCCGATTGCCCGTCGTCTAAATGCAAACCTGCACGCTCTACTTTCCCTGGAACATGCATTAAATGATGAAAAAAGTTATACTGGTATGTATTTCCAAAACCTCCCAAATCGGCTCCTGAATAGATAGCTCCTCCATCTCCTTCATCATAACCTATATTAAAAAGCTCGTTAAATTCAATTAAATGGTCATTTCCTCTAACAATCATAGATTGACCTAAAGAGTTATGAACTAAGTTGTTGCGAAAAATATTCCCGACACCATTCATACCTATATTTACTTTTTCGTGCTCAAAGTTCTTTTGATAAATATGGCAATTCTCCACGCTATTATTACCAGCCGTAATCTCAGTTGGTGACCTAAGTCCGCCATTTAATCTAATATGAACATCCAAGTCTACAAGATCACACCCTTTAACACTATTATATTTTCCATTTATTTCGATACCTGTTGCTGTAGAGTTTGTTATTCTTGCCGATGCTACTAAATTATGATCTCCACCAATTTTATAAGCACTACCACTGCCTATATTTTTAACAGACAAACCTATGATTTGAACATAGCTTGTAGCATCCATCGTTAAGAACCCATCGGCAACTGCCAATCCAATTTCAGTATTCTCAGTCAATGGTTCTGGTGGATAAATAAACAATCTATTTGTAAGGGTATCAAAATGCCATTCTCCCGGTTGGTCCAATTCGCACAATAGACCAAATACCCGAAAAGGCTTATCGTTTTTTCTCCATGCCCAACCATATGCCAATGCTCTACTAAGATGAACAGATTCTGTTTCTGCATGGGCTGCGTATATAGGCTGAGAACTTAACAGCCAGCTGGCTTCTATGAACCCAGTGAGTTGATTTCTAGTATTATTTCGTGCTATTTCGGTCTCCCATTGCGACCAAGTACCAGCCATTTGATCTTTTTTATCCAAAAAATTAGCCTGAGCTCCTCTAGGTTCCTTTAAAGATCCTTTCCATGCTCTAGGTTTTCCTTCTTCCAAAAAAGGCACATGTCCTGCCCTTACGCCATAGCCTTCTTTTCCCACGGGTATGCCAGGAGGCGAAACTTCAGGTGCCACCGTTTCTTCTTTAAAACTAGCATATCCATCGTTAGGAAAAACCGATGGTAAATATTCTTTGCCTCCGTAACTCAGATTAAGCATAAGGCTTTGGTTAAACCTAGCAATCATCATTGGATCGGAAATTGTCGTCACTCTAATTTTGTCTGCAGCAGATGCTGCCAGCCTTCTTTTTTCGGCAGGATCATCAACATGAGTAAATGCCTGAGGATTGATTAAGCTACTCCCATCAAATAAAACGGTTTCATTTTCAACGGCTTTTATTACAATTGGCTTCTTATCGGTTCCTTTAAACTCACTTCCTAATGTTACCGGCTTGCTAAAATGATAAATACCACCAAGTACATTAATCTTTATTCCTTTACCAGGAAGCCCTTCTTCTTTTAATTGTTTTGAAACACGATTTATTGCTGCTTCTAAAGACAATGGATCTGATTTAGTGCCAGTATTGGTATTTCCTCCAGAAGGAGAAACATAAATCTTTGAACTTATGCAACTGGCAAAAACCAATAAAGACAATACACTAATAATTGAAATTTTTCCAAATGTATTTTTCATCATGATAATTAATCTATTACTTTTCGGTATTCATCTACATATAATCCCATTTTATCGAATGGAACAGGCTCGAAATCCAGCAGCTTTTTGTACACCTCTGAATCTTGGCGAAGCATAAAGTTTCCATTTTTAAAATCTACGAATCCAGGGTCGTCATTAGTTTGAAAATTATTTTCGTTCTTAAAAACACCATATTTTCCACCTCGGGTTCGTATTGGGTTCTCTCTTCCTCCTATAATGACATTTGTTGACAACACATTTCGACGCGAACGCATGCCTTCCCACTCTTTACCTTCCTCTATGACATCCATATAATTATGCAATTCTGGATAGCGCTCACTATAAGGCGGTTCTAATATATTCAAATCTTTAAACAAGCGCTGCTCAAAAAGTTTATCTTTTCCAAAAACCAATGGTGCTCTACCTTTATACCATGTATAATAATGAGGACTCAAAACAACTGTAAATGTACTCGGATTGATAATAATATTGTTTTTCATGGTTAGGTCCCACCCTGTATTGCTATACAATACACCATGTGCAGTTTGCATGTTATAAAAAACATTACCAAAAACCGTTACTCCCGTTGTAGAATCATCGCAATAAATTCCCATATTCATACGCTTTTTATTGCCACAATCATGAAAATAGTTATAGCGAATTATGTTCCCTCTGTCACTCGGATCTCTTCCCAAGTACCATACCGAAACATCATCGGAATGCTGTGTAACGTGATGAATATTGTTATACTCATAAATGTGTTCATTTCCGTGTGCATAAATTGCCTGAAAATCGGAATTATAGATTTCGCAATGTCTTATTTTATTTCCTACACCATCGATATTAATCCCCGACCACAAAAACTTATTTCTACGGTTGTAATCGTGTACTTTGCAATTTTCTACAATATTATTCCCTGGAGTTAATGTTTTTTTATCTCCGCCACTTAAATAGATGCCTCCACTGCCTGTATTATAAACATCACAACTTAATATTTTATGATTCTTACCTGCTTTACGATTCCAAGTTGTATACTTATAAATGTGCCCTTGAAGATTCCCTATACGCTTTGAAATTGGCATGCCTTCATAATCATCATGTGTAATATGCGGAAAGGTTTGTCTAGCCCCCTGCCCCATAAAAATACCGCTTGTCCCTACATTACGAACTGTACAGCCTGCAACAATATTGTTTGTTCCTCCTTCTAAATATATTCCTATGCCCCGACCTACTTCAACAGTAAAATCCCTAAATACAACATGGCTTGTATTTTCAAGACTCACAATGGGATCTTCTAAAATTGATATTTTTATTCGGGCATTTTCTATATTGGAAATTGGCCATAAATACAATATGCCTGTTTCCCTATCTAAATACCATTCACCTGGCACATCCAATTCTTCCAGTATATTTAAAGCGACATAATGGTTATAATCATGCCCGCCCCTAACACCATATAAATGCGGTGTGGCTAACTTTATCTGTTTAGATATTGTATCTATTTTTTCTACTCGGATTTTATCATCGGCATAACCATTCCAAAACGTACCTTGTAACCAGATATCTGAATTAAGAAGCCAATTTTCATGTCTATTATCTGTGTACTTAAAAACTGCACCTCGTTCTGAATAGTCACCGTTTCTTGGTTTAGAACCACTATCTAAAGTTTCTCCTATGGCAACAAAACCTTCATTTGGATAACGTGCAAGCGTCATAGGCTCGTCATTAATAAACAATTCTAAAGGCGCCTTAGTCACCGACAATGCGTGACCATATTGAGTATGTTTTCCAAAATTAGTGATACCAATAGATTTTAAATCCAACTGCAATACATTTTGAGATGTTTCTTGGGAAAATCGTTTTTTGACGGCATTGTCTCTTAATTCTGAAAATAATTTAGCATCAACAGAAACCCCACCAAGAACACTTGCTTTTTCTCCTTCCACGGCCCTCCAAGTAACTAAAGCCCCTTCAGTTCCTGAATCTGTAGAGTCTAAAACAAATGAGGATTCCTGTTCATATTCACCTCCAGAAACCCATACGGTAATACCGCCCTTAGGAATTTCATTTTTTGCTTTGTATTTTCTAACTAAGTTTCTTGCTGCTATAAGTGTTGCTACAGGTTCCTCTTTAGTTCCTGGATTATTGTCATTCCCTTTGGTGGATACATAATACTCCACTCCACCTTCAGAACAACCAAAGAAGCACACTATTAAAAATTTAAAAACAGTAATTAGTCTCATTGTCATAATATATTTTTCTCTTTTTTCTTAAATTAGTTTTATGTATATCCGTTTCTCAAATCTCTTATTTATACATCAGGCCGAACTTCTTTCAGCATAACAAACGTTTTATGATTAATTAAGAGAATCAATAAATTTATTTAATAATCCCATTAATCTTAATTGTCCATGCATATTTACAAGGTGCATTAGAGGGGCTTAAATAAGGCATACTTATTACAATATCCTTTCCCGATTTTTCCCATTTTAATGACTCATTATAGCCTAATAAGGTGATTTTTGCATTCGGTTTTATTTTAACATCTTTTACTATGAGTTTCCCTTCTGGATATATTGGGCATATCCCATAAAGTGTTTTATCCTTTTTTGTGAAGAATATTTCTTTTGATGCAAAACCAGGTTCTGGGTTCACCGTTAGTTTCATGACATCATATTTTACTTTATAATGTCCTCTTTTGGCATCTTTTATTTGTCCTTTTGTCCATTGGCATGTATTTTTCCAAATTGACGTACCATAAATGGCTTCTCCATTCACTTCTAGCCAGTCACCTATTTCCAATAAGCGTTCCTGCATGATAACAGGAATTCTCCCATCTGCAGTTGGCCCTATATCCAAAAGAAAGTTACCACCACGACTCACAATATCAATAAGCATATATAATAGCTCTTGGGTTGAATTATAATCCTTGAAGTTTTCTGTCTTACTAAATCCAAATGAGTGTGCCATGCCTCTATTTTCCTCCCAAGGCACATCGGCATTTGGCATTCCAGAACCGTATTCGGTGGTATAATACCCGCCATGATGGTGGCGTGTTTCTTTACCCCAACGATCGTTAATTACAACATCGTGCTTACTTGGAGAATCGTTATATAACCAAGAAAGTAACTCGGTAGCTTTCCAAGTCGTATGTGGGTGCCCCCATTCGCCATCTGTAAAGATTAAAGAAGGCGAATATTTAGTCACTACATCTTTAAACTGCGGCACCATATGCTTTTCGACAAATAAATCTACATTAGCCGTATATAGTGGATTGAACCATTCGTATAAAGAATAATAGAGTCCCATTTTTAAATCGGTCTTTCTAACGGCCTCTGTAAGTTCTCCAAGTAAATCCCTTCCTGGACCAGAGTTTGTAGAACTCCAAGGTCTGCCCCATGATTTGTCAGACTCCTTACTAGGCCAAAGTGTATAACCATCATGATGTTTTGAGGTTAAAACAACATATTTTGCACCCGATTTCTTAAAAATATCTGCCCATAGATCAGGATCGTACATATCTGCTGTGAACAGAGGAACAAAGTCAGGATAGGTAAAGTTTTCCCCATATACCCTATTATGAAATTCATTGGTTTCATTATAACCGTTTTTTACTCTTTCTGGATTAACCAAATTCATCCAATACCATTCTGAGTAGGCACCTACTTTTGAAAAAGCTGGCACAGAGTATGGCCCCCAGTGAATAAATATTCCAAATTTAGCATCTGTATACCAAGAGGGAATTGGTCGACTATCTATAGATTTCCAATTAGCCTCATATTTCTTCTCTTGGGAGAAACTATAAAAACTAACATTTATAATTAGTGCAAATAATAATATGACTTTTTTCATTTTTACTTTTTTCTATTTTTGATTATTTTATAATAACTTTAACAACAACCAATAAGCCTTATAATATTTCATTTTATTTCTGGAAAATGCAGTCTTATTGTTTTTTTAGTTATCTCACATTAAACCTCTAATTTATATTTTTAACTAACTTATCTGAGTTTCCAATCAGGAGGATTCATCTTATAAAAAACCTAAACCCGTATCTGAAAGAACAGTATACTACATAAAATAATATTTATTATATTTTTTTAGACTCTAGGCTACGTGTAACAAAAAAAATGAAATTATTTAAACATAACATTTAAAATAATCTCATTTTAAGATAAAATCGTTTTTGCGTTCTAGTAAGTTTCAGTTAATTATTATTTTAATCCTTTCTATTCTGCTTTATTGAACTTATCTAGTCAACAATTTTAATGTTTTGTTTTAAACGAATATCCTCTGAAGAACTTCCGACCATAATCTCAAATACCCCAGGTTCTAGAACAAAATCCATGTTTTGATTATAAAGTGACAAATCATCTTGATTTAAAACAAAATTCACCTTTTTAGTTTCTCCTGGTTCTAAAGAAATTCTCTCAAACCCTCTTAATTGCTTTTCATAAACCGTAACACTTGAAGTTTCATCTGAAAAATATAACTGTACGACCTCATCTCCTTTCCTTTTCCCTGAATTAGTAACATCTACAGACACGTATATTTTACCTTTATTATTTTTAATTTTAGATTTTACATTTAAATTGGAATAATTGAAAGTCGTATAACTTAGCCCATAACCAAAGGGATATAAAAAACCGCCAACTCGTGTTTTACCAGAACCATTAGGTCCTTTAGCTGGTTGATTTGCCTGTGCTCCTGGTTTTGATGGAAAATTCATAGGAATCTGACCAATTGTTTTGGGAAATGATATTGGTAATTTTCCCCCAGGATTATAATTACCAACCAATACATCTGCAATGGCTGCTCCTCCAAACTTCCCTTGAAACCAACCTTCTACAACCGCAGGCACATATTTATTAATCCAATTTATTGTTAAAGGACGCCCATTTATTAAAACAACCACAACTGGAGTACCTGTTTTATAAATAGCCTCAATTAACTGTTGTTGGTTACCTGGAAGATCTAAGGACGTTCTTGACCTGGACTCCCCTACTGTTTCCTCATCGTCTCCAACCACTACGATGGCCAACCCAACGGTCTTAGCCTTTTCGACAGCTTTATCAATTTCTTTTTGGTCTGAAGCACTAGGTGCAGTTGGAATAATTTCGCTATCTGGCCAGTTTTCATCAAAAAAATCGCAACCCTTGGCATATTTTATATCGACACCTTTTGGGAACTTTTGTTTTATACCTTCGTAAACAGAAACAACTTCTATATTAGATGGCCCATATCTGCTTACCGAGTGGTTTATTGCTTTGGCATTAGGCCCTGTAACTAATATAGATTTATATTTACTAAAATCCAGAGGTAGCATATTATCTGAATTTTTTAATAGCACGATAGATTCTAAAGACGAGCGGTATGCTATTTTCTGAAAATCGTCATTAGATACTATTTTATCTGCTTTTTCAAATGCTTCTCCATAAGGATTGTCAAAAAGACCTTGCCAAAATTTAACTCTTAAAATGTCACGTACACGATCATCAATCGTTTCCATACTTAATTTACCTTCTTTTACTAATTCCCTAATAGGAATAATGTAATCTTCTGGCATAGTAAAATCGGTTCTAATATTCAATCCCGCGTCCACTGCTTTTAAAACAGCTTCTTTATGGTCTTTAGCGACACGATGCTTATCCGCTATAAACTCAACCGCTCTACTATCTGAAACCACATAGCCTTTAAAGCCCCAAGAATCACGAAGAATATCTTTTAGAAAATAACTCGAAGAAGTAACTGGTACACCATTATAGTCATTATAAGAACTCATAACTCCTAAAGCACCAGCATCTTTTATTGCTCTTTTAAATGGGTGTAGGTATAACGAAAATAATTCTCTCTCTGTAATGTGTGCATCTGTTCTTGCATCGCCGTCACGTCCGCCCTTAGGCGCACTATAAATAGCAAAATGCTTAGGGGTTGCCACGACACCTTGTTCTTGTATGGACTTGACCATGTTATATCCCAACTCTCCTACTAAATAAGGATCTTCTCCATAGCATTCAACAGTCCTTCCCCATCTAGGGTCTCTTGCTATATCTAAAATAGGCGCATATACATTGGTATAACCTAATAATTTTGCTTCTTTTCCTGTGATATGCCCAATTTGGCTTACCAAATCCTTATTCCATGTTGATCCTACTCCAATTTGAGAAGGAAAACTTGTTGCCTTTTCATGACATAAACCCCGAATGCCTTCATTTGTAAAATCAACCGGAATACCAAGACGTGTATGCTCTACAAAAAAGCGTTGAATTTCATTTAAGGCCTTTATATGATTTGATGGTGGCCATGCTTTATCTGTTGCAGATCTAGGGTGGTAAGCTAAATTATTAAGCTGTTCATCAATATTGCCAATACCATCTTTCCATATTTCTTTTTTCCAACTAGAAGTAGGTAACTCATCTTCTAAAACCCTTCCAAAACCGTAGAGTGTTGCCATTTGACAACTTTTCTCTTCCAAGGTCATTTTAGATAGTAAATCTTCAATTCTTTTGTTAACTGGCTTTGATGAATTTTCAAATACATCTTTAACACCATTTTTATTAAAATCTATCCAATTGCTATGGTATATATTCTCTTTTTTGGATATAACGAGACTGTTTTCGGGTTGCTGAACAGGTTTTACATAAGTTATTTGAGCCTGAATACATGTTGGAATAATCCCTATTAATAAATAACAAAAAAACAAATATGATTTCATAAAAAATTCAGGAATGACCCTGGGTTAGATTTAATTATATATAAAATTTTAAAAATGTTTTAAAAGAACCAGATTTATGGGTTTTCTTTTAAAACATTTATATAAATGAACTTTGGAGTACATACATGCGCATCATCATCTCATAAAATATTTCTCAACTAAAATTTGAGTTTAGAAATTCTAATTAAGATTATAAGCTGATGATATTCTAAATTTTACCCCCTTTAATCATTAATATGCGAATTTCAAATTACTTGATTAATCACTGATTTTAGGTAGAATTAATGCCTTAAATAGTGCAGGAATTGTTCATCAACAGGAAAAAGTAGACAGAATGTTCAAAAAAGCGACTATTTTGAACTATACGTACACCTAGCATAATAACATATGCAGTAGATTGTTAAATATTAGAAAATCACTATAACAACATACTAAACAAAGGGTTTTACTAAGCTTAAAACTAGTTTAGGAAGCTTAATTATAGGTAGACAGATATGTCAAAACGAATGTTAGTAAACACTATTTTTTCACTCGATACTCATTTTAGTTATTTACTTAAAATTTGTACATTTAGACTCAGTGTTTTTTTAATTATTTGTCTTTTTGACTTTTATAATGTGACTATAATAATATAAAAACACTTAGTTGTTAAGTGTTTTATTGCTTAATCGGTTAAATTTTATTTATAAAAATGCTTAATAAAACAATCTTTCTGGTTCTTTTCTCTTTTATCTGCACTGGCCCTTTAAACGCTCAGTATATTGAGGATCAATCTTATAATGACTTCTCCATGCTCACTACAACTAATGGGCTATCTCAAAATACGGTGAACACCATTTTAAAAGACAAGACAGGTTATCTCTGGTTTGGTACTGATGATGGGTTAAATAGATACAATAGTTACGACATAAAAGTTATAGATATAAATCAAAATAAATCTGAAACTTCGAATGGAAAGAAAGTACTTGATCTATATGAAGATGAAAAAAGCATGTTATGGATTGGTACAGATAACGGTCTTAAAATTTATAATCCTGTGACAGAGACTGTAAAAAAATATAATTTATTTGAAAATTTCAATACGCCTATCAACGTTAATTGTATAAAAAGAGAAAATGATTCTCTTGCTTGGCTTGGGACTTCAGAAGGTTTGGTTTTATACAGTCTTAATCAAGGTATCGTTGAGCACCACAGATATAATTCGGAACGCCCAAATTCATTATCAAATTCAGAAGTACTATCACTAGCCAATGATTCCAATCATGTATGGGTTGGGACTAAACACGGACTTAACTATTTTGATAAAAAAAGCAAACGGTTTGTTAATTACTTTTATGAAGAGCATAAGGAAAATTCTGTTTCTGGAAATACTATTACTGCACTTTCTATAAATGAAACAGGAGATTTATGGGTTGGTTCGCTAAGAGGGGGGATTTCTTTTCTCTCAAAAAACAGCAAACAGTTTAAAACGTATAACACAGAAAACAGCCTGCTTCCCCACAATGAAATCTTTGATATTTTTCAAACTTCTGAAGGCTATCTTTGGGTTGCAACAAATGGTGGAGGGATTAGTAAAATAAACAAAAAAGATCATTCTTTTACAAATTTCATACATGACTCTAACCATCCCCAAAGCTTACCAACTAATTCTATTTATTCTGTGTATGAAGATAGTGAAGGTATTTTATGGGTTGGTACGTATGCTGAAGGCGTTAGTTTTAATACTTCTAAAAATAGCTTATTTAAATTAGTAAGACATCAGGTCCATGACGATAACAGTATCATAGAAAGCCGTATACGAAGTGTGTTTCTTGATAGCAAAAATAATTTATGGTTTGGTACATGGGGAGGCGTAAGTGTATACAATCCAGATGATAAACAATATAAATCTTATTCGTACGAACCCAAAAATCCCGTTTCCCTAAGTTTTAATACTGTAACTTCCATATTTGAAGATTTTAGGGGCAACATGTGGTTTGGAACTTATTCTGGAGGGCTTAACTTATTGAAACCAAACAAACAAAGTTTCATCCACTACAAACACAATATAAACGATAATAATAGTATTAACGATGACAAAATATATTGCTTTGCTGAGGATGCATCAAATAATTTATGGATAGGTACACAAACAGGATTGAACCTCTATGATCCAATTAAAAATAGTTTTAAAACCTACGGCCATGTAGATGTTAGGGACATAAAAGTTGCAAAAAACAATACCCTAGTCATAGCAACTATGGGCGGTATTGCTATTTTTAACCCTGAAACAAAAACCTTTAAAGATTTCTATTCGAACAAACTAATTTCCTTTCCTTTAAGCGAAGTCTATCTAGACGATAACGAGAAACGTATTTGGTTTTGCTCGCAAGGTAAAGGGATGGGGTATCTGGATTTAAATAATCAGAAATTTACTTTTTTTACTGAAGATGATGGTCTACCCAGCAACTTTGTATCAAGTATTGTGTCTATAGATAGTGATACTTTTTGGGTTAGTACCTATAAAGGTTTGGTGAAATTTGACAAAAAAAATAAAACTTTTGAGAATTTTGGCGATTCTCATAAACTTCCTTCCAAACAGTTTCAGCCCAAGGCTTCTGTAATCCTACCTGATAACTGTATTGGTTTTGGAGGCTCTAAAGGCTTAGTAATTTTTCATCCAGACAGTATTTATAATAGTAAAAAAAATCCGATTATAGTTTTATCGTCTTTAAAGATAGACAATAAAGATGCAAGTATGAATACTAAGGGATCTCCTTTAAACAAGAGCATATCCAAAACAGATAATTTATTACTAAAGGCTAATCAAAATGACTTTTCTATTGAGTTTACCGCATTAGATTTTAATAATCTTGAAGGCAACAAATATGCTTATATGCTTGAGGGCTATATGGATGAGTGGGCCAACATAGACTCCAGAAGATCTGTAAGTTTCACAAATCTTAATCATGGTGATTATACATTAAAGGTCAAAGTACTTAACAACACTTCTGATGGAAATGAAAAATCTTTAAATATCTCTATTGAACCTCCATTTTATGCTACTTGGTGGTTTACCTTTTTGATGCTAATCATTTTTACTACGCTACTTTACTATTATAAAAAATATACGATTATAAGTACCAAGCAAAAAAATGAAAACGAATCGCAGCGGTTAAAACTTAAAAACGAAGAAGATTTTAATAAAATGAGATTCCGATTTTTTACTTATGTGTCGCATGAACTACGAACACCCTTAACTTTAATTTCTGAGCCTGTTTCTCAATTGTTAAAAAGTGGAAAAGATAAAAGTGACCACGATTTTAGATTATTAAAATTAATCAACAAAAATGTTTTTCGCCTTTTAAGACTAGTCGACCAAATTTTAGATATAAGCAAACTAGAGGGTGACACCTTAAGTTTACAGGTCTCTAATCAAAATATTGTTAAGTGCATTGAAGATACTGCCAGTGCTTTTCATGAATTTGCCATCCAAAATGAAATTACATTTAAATTTATTAGCAAACAGGAAGTTTTGAAAGGGTGGATTGATGAAGATAAAATTGAAAAAATTATTTATAACCTACTTTCTAATGCTTTTAAATTCACTTTAAAAAGGGGTATTATTACGATTCATCTGGATTATTCCCATGACTCTGAAGACTATGTAACTATTAGTGTTAGGGATAATGGTATAGGTATTTCTGAAGATAAACTTTCAAAAATATTTGAAGGTTTCTACCAAGTAAGGTCAGAATCTGCTAAATCTTTAAATCCTAATGGTGCTGGTATTGGTCTTGATTATGTAAACCGATTGATAAAACTGCACCAGGGGACTATACATGTTGAAAGCAAGGTTGATTTAGGCTCAACATTCTCTATAACAATTCCTATAAAAGAAACATTTTATAAACCTGAAAACATTAGGAATAGTGTACAAAAAAGAACACCAATAAAAGCTATAAGCTTAGATAAAGAAAAGCTATCCGAAATTCAAGCCGATACGAAACAGCACACTAAAAATACGCCTAGAATTTTAGTCGTTGAGGACGATTTGGATATTAGAACTTATGTCGCTCAATCTTTATCTGAAAAGTTTAGGGTCATAGAAGCTGCTAATGGTAAGGAAGGTCTGGCTAAAGCCATTAAACATATCCCAGATTTAATCTTAAGTGATACATTAATGCCTATTATGGATGGGATTGAGTTTTGTAAACAGGTTAAAGACGATGAAAAAACCAGCCATATTCCTTTTCTTTTTCTTAGTGCTTGGACCTCTGATGAGTTTAAACTAAAAGGCTTAAGCATTGGTGCTATAGATTATATCAAAAAGCCATTTAGCTATCATATTCTAGAATCGCGAATCACCAATATTATAGAAACGAATAAGAAAATATCGGAAAAATCTAAAACAAAAGTCAATTTTATCCCTAAAGACAAGAGCATAGATTCTATTGATGATTTATTTATAAGAAAGGCTTATGATGTTTTGGATAAGAATTTTGACAATCCTGAGTTTACGGCCCAGATATTTAAAAAAGAAATGAATATGAGCCATTCTGGATTATACAGAAAACTAAAACAGCTCACAGGAAAATCGTCTAACGAATTTATTAGAGACTATAGACTAAAACGAGCGTCACAAATAATAAAACAAAACTCTGGTTTATTAATCTCTGAAGTCTGTATAAAAACAGGATTTAACGATCCAAAATACTTTAGTAAATGCTTTAAACAGGTCTATAAAATGTCGCCTTCAGATTTTGCTAAAAAATATGAGAATTCGGAAAAGGTTGAGGCTGACTAACTGCTAGTTTAAAACTTATATGAAATTGATTATTAAGTGAATTAGTCTTTGTTAAATGCCTAGATTATAAATTTGTAAAACTTGAATATATTGCATAGAAAACCACAACTTTCACATTGTGGTTTTTACTTATCTTTTCACGGACTACAACCTTAAATCCGTATGTCTCAATAAATTTAAATTTATTTGAAAAGATT
>CANMXP010000026.1 GCA_947501845.1 uncultured Flavobacteriaceae bacterium
TTAGTTAGTTAGTTAGTTAGTTAGTTAGTTAGTTAGTTAGTTAGTTAGTTAGTTAGTTAGTTAGTTAGTTAGTTAGTGGTTTTAGTCTTCTAAAACTTCGGTTGCGGTTTTTGCTTCTGCTTCAGCGGCAGCCATGGCTGCAAATTCAGAATTCATGGCAGTACCATCAAAGTAGATATGTTCTTCTACAATTTTTCCATCAACAAATTGTACGGCCAAATGGACAGGTATAGATAATTCTTTTTTATTTGCAGCAAAAGTGCCTACATGTGTGGCCCAATAATAAACCCAGGTTTCGTCTTCTTTATCTAAAACCATTTCAATATATTCTTTGTCATGGTTAAAACCATAAGCAGACATAGCACTGGTCATGGCTTTTAAATCCTCTAGCCTCTTTTCTGCAGTTAATGGTTTTGTAGAATTAACAAATATCTTTGCTGTATCTGAAAAATGACTTTTCCATTTGTCCCAATTGCCTGTTTCGTAAGCATTTATTCCAGATTTTAAGGTTTCAATTTCTGCCGATTCAGCAAAGTAACGTTGGGGCTTTTTTTCGCAAGCGATAAAAAGAATCACTGCCAATAGTAATACAAGAAGTTTTTTCATTTCATTTATGGTTTTAAAGTTAGTGTTCAAATTGAACCATAAGCAAATGCAAAAAAGGAGCTTTTTTTGATGAGATAAAGTATGAATAGAGTCTGGGACTCTTAGGGGAGTAGTCTCTAAGGTACTGAAAAAAAAGAAATTAACAAAAAAAAGAAGTGGGTTTAAGTTAGTTTAAAAAAACTAAACATATTACCACCGTAACTTTTAGAATAGCTATAATGATTAAGATTAGATAAATTGGTATGCTTAGAGTGTTCAATTATAAGAATACCATCATCTAGCAGCATACTGTTTTGGAAAACTAATTCTGGAATTTTAGCAAATTGTTCTTCCGAAAAATTATAAGGTGGGTCTGCAAATATGATATTGGTTTGTAAGTTAGACTTTTCTAAAAATTTAAAAACGTCACTTTTAATTGTATTTATCGGCATTTCAAAGGCCTCAGCTGTTTTATTTATAAATCTGATACAGCCATAATCCTGATCTACACAGGTAATATTTTGGGTGCCTCTGGAAGCAAATTCATAACTTATATTTCCAGTACCAGCAAACAAATCTAAAACGGAAACAGCATCGAAATAAAACAGATTATTTATAATGTTAAATAAAGATTCCTTGGCCATATCGGTAGTTGGCCTCACTGGCAGATTTTTTGGAGCGATAATTTTTCTACTTTTATAAATACCTGAAATGATACGCATTAAAAACTTTTTATTAGTGTGAAATCTGAATAATCATATTTTGGGTTTTCCAGATATGTGTAAGAGTCATTTCTGCTACCAAAATTTATATTTCTTATATATTTATATGCCATTTGATATAAATCGTCTGTCTTATGCACATCACCTATAAAAACTAAATTTAATGTTTCTGGGTTTAGTTTAAGTTGCTCTGCAGTAAACAGAACATAGTAAATAAAGTCTTCTTTTGTAGTATATTCAAATGTGTTATAAAGCAAAAGTTTTCCTTTTTCTGTGACGATAATTTCAAAATGATTTTTGTTTACATTTAAATAAACTTTTGGGGTATTGGTGTTTTTTTCAATAAGTAAAATTTCTTCAATTAAAACAGTAGAAACATGCTTAAAGATAAAAGAACCAAATTTTTCATATATAAAATTGTTGATGTTTATGTATGGTACATAAACATTAACACTATCATTTAAGACGATATCGTCGTAGGTAATGAAATCGGATTTTAGAATTTTAGAATTAAATTTTAAATAATCTGCTAAGTTGTCTTCTTGAAATAGTGGTTTTGGTACTAGAGTAGATAGTTCATTATCGTGAATCACACAAATATTGGTAAACGACTCTTGTAGTGCAGCTTCTGTATTAAAAACATTTTTAAAGGCATCTAAAAGTTCTAAAGGCGTGAGTTTTTTATTGAAGTCAACGTACTTTAGTACAGAGATGGTATGGGTCTCTTTTTGTAGTATAGAAAAAGAAAGTCCACTCAAACTTATTTGAATGGACAATTCTAGATTCGTTAATTTGTCAGGATTTTTATTCGGCAGAGCCATAAGTTTTTGGCCAATTTCCTATTGTTTTGACTTCATCCATAGATCCTACTTTTAATACATCTCCATTCACACCATCTACAGAAACAACTTGGTTTTCCTGCATGGTAAGGTCTGGATTTTGATCAAATAAAATAACATCTTTTTTTACAGAAGCTTCAAAAACAGGTATCTGTATGTCATTTTGTTCTAAATATCCTGCTTGTAATTTAAATTTAGATCCAACTTCTCCCACAGGTACTTGCATCATAGTTTTATAGCGCTGAGATGTTTTAAATAAAGAATCTTTTACAGAAACAAATCCTAAAGTATCTATTAAAACTATTTCTTTATATGTGTCTACACCGTATAACTTAGTTAATTCTTCATCTATAATCGTAGAGTCTCTACGCTGTGTTATGGTATATTTTGCGGTGTCAATAAATTTAATTAAGCCTTCAAAATTACCAGAAAATTTTCCAGTTACTTGTTTGTGAGCAAGTTGAGAGTCTCTTATGTCAATTAAACTTTCAATAACTTGTTTGTAGCGTTTGTTTTTAAGTTTGTTAAATTGAATGGGCTCATAGATAGACATATATGTTTGATAGCCTAAAAAACCGATCAACACCCAAAGTGCAATTGTTAGAATAGGTTTGAATTTTGAAGGTATGAATTTGTCAACCAGCTTTACCAAGCCAATTGTAACCAGTATCACTGCTACTGCGATAAGAATAAATGTCAACATAGGATGTTTTTAATTAAAAGTCTTTTCGCAAATCTACAATTTTTTTTTAACCGTAAAAACCTAAGAGAGTAAAAATCATTTCTATCTTTGAATAATTTTTAATTTGTCTAAGCTTCAAATGACATCATCCGAATTTTATTTCCTTATAAAACAGCAGTTTCCGTTTAAACCAACGCTTAAACAAAATATTGTTTTACAACAGCTTTCAGAATTCATTTTTAACAAAACACCAAACGCGCTTTATGTGTTAAAGGGGTATGCTGGTACAGGTAAGACTACTATTGTAGGAACTATCGTTACTAATTTATGGAAAGCAAAGAAAAGTGCTGTATTAATGGCTCCAACGGGTAGAGCAGCTAAAGTCATCTCTAATTATTCTGGAAAGGAAGCGTTTACAATTCATAAAAAAATATATTTTCCTAAGAAAGAAAAAAACGGCGGTGTTAAATTTGTATTGCAGCCTAATAAGCATAAAAATACCGTTTTTATAGTTGATGAGGCATCTATGATACCAGACACACCTGGAGAATCAAAACTTTTTGAAAATGGCTCGTTATTGGATGATTTAATGCAATATGTGTACTCTGGTCATCATTGCAAATTACTTTTAATTGGAGATACAGCTCAATTGCCGCCTGTTAAGCTGGATCTAAGCCCAGCTTTAAATGAAGACTCTTTGGGTTTAAATTACAATAAAGAGGTTACAAGAATGGAATTGGACGAAGTTGTAAGACAAGGTCAAGATTCTGGTATTCTTGCTAATGCTACTGTGTTAAGAGAAGCGTTGTCGCATAATATTTATGATAGTTTTAAATTTGATTTAGCAGGTTTTAAAGATATTATTAGATTAATTGATGGGCATGAGATTATGGATGCTATCAATGATGCCTATAGTGATTTAGGTAAAGAGGATACTGCTATTATAGTTAGAAGCAATAAGCGTGCTAACTTGTATAATCAACAAATACGTAATAGAATATTATTTAACGAAAGTGAACTTTCGGCAGGAGACTATTTAATGGTGGTTAAGAATAACTATTTTTGGCTTAAACCAACAACAGAGGCTGGTTTTATTGCTAATGGCGATATTATTGAAGTTCTCGAAATTTTTAGTATTCAGGAACTTTATGGTTTTCGCTTTGCAGAAGTGAAGATACGAATGATCGATTATCCTAAAATGAGACCTTTCGAAACAGTTTTGCTTTTGGATACTATTGATGCTGAAACACCGTCATTATCATACGATGATTCCAATAGGTTATACCAAGAAGTCATGAAAGATTTTGAAAGTGAATCCAGTAAATATAAAAAGTTTTTAAAAGTAAAAGGGAGTAAGCACTTCAATGCGCTTCAAGTAAAATTTTCTTATGCCATTACCTGCCATAAATCTCAAGGAGGTCAATGGAACACTGTCTTTGTAGAGCAACCTTATTTGCCAAACGGTATTGATAAAGATTATTTACGATGGTTATATACCGCGGTAACCAGAGCTAAAGAGCAATTGTATCTTATTGGTTTTAAGGATGAGTTTTTTGAGGAAGATTAAGTTTAGTTTCAGTCTCAGTCGCCGTTTCTTCATCTAGTATTTACATGAGGTTGTAGTATTCTCAAAATCTGTTATTATTAATATTGTTTTATTATTTTTTGTGTTGTTTAAAAGTTTAAGATGCATAAACCAAAACCTAATAATAATTATCATATTTTTGAATTAGATTCTGACCTTAATAATTATGAAAATAATTTCAATGATTCCTGCGCGTTATAGTGCATCGCGATTTCCAGGAAAACTTATGCAAGACCTAGGGGGAAAAACGGTCATATTGCGTACTTATGAAGCTACGGTGGCTACTAATTTGTTTGATGACGTATTTGTTGTTACCGATAGCAAAATTATTTATGATGAAATTGTAAATAATGGCGGGAAAGCTATGATGAGTAAAAAAGAGCACGATTGTGGTAGTGATAGAATAGCAGAGGCTGTCGAGTTTATGGACGTGGATATTGTAATAAATGTTCAAGGGGATGAACCATTTACAGATAGGGAGTCGCTAGCTAAACTAATTGAAGTATTTAAAGATGACCCTGATAAAAGTATAGATTTGGCATCTTTAATGGTTCATATTACCGATCTTGATGAGATTAATAATCCAAATACCGTAAAGGTGATTGTAGATCAATCAAATTTTGCGCTTTATTATTCTCGGAGTCCGATCCCATATCCGAGAGAAAAGAATACAGGCGTAAAATACTATAAACATAAAGGCGTTTATGCCTTTAGAAAAGAAGCCATACTGGATTTTTATAAGCTCCCAATGTTACCATTAGAAGCTTCAGAAAAAATAGAGTGTATTCGTTATTTGGAATATGGAAAACGAATTAAAATGGTAGAAACAGATGTTCAAGGTGTCGAGATTGACACACCAGAAGATTTAGAACGTGCCAAGAAATTATGGAAATAATCTAAGCTGAATTTGTTTCAGTGACATATTAAATGAAAATAAATTGACAAAAGGATACGAAGATATTAAGGTTATAGGCTTTGACGCAGATGACACACTTTGGGTAAATGAGACCTATTTTCGAGAGGCTGAAGAAACATTTGGTAAGCTATTATCAGATTACGAAACGCCTAACAAAATAGATCAAGAATTGTTTAAAATGGAAATGGCCAACTTGCCTGTTTATGGGTATGGTGTTAAGGCATTTGTGCTATCTATGGTTGAGTCTGCTTTAGAATTATCAAACTATAATGTACCGCATAAAACCATTGAGGCTATACTTGACATAGGTAAGAATATGCTTAAAAAACCTGTAGAATTACTTGATGGTGTTGAAGAGGTATTAGAAGTGTTCTCAAAAAAATACCGCTTAATTCTCGCTACCAAAGGCGATTTGTTAGATCAAGAGCGTAAGTTAGAAAAATCGGGGCTAACAGGTTATTTTCATCACATAGAAGTATTAAGCGACAAACAAGAATCTAATTATTCAAAATTATTAAACCATTTGGATATTAAGCCGTCTGAGTTTTTAATGATAGGAAACTCTTTAAAATCTGATGTTTTACCGTTGGTCAATATAGGGGCTCATGCAATTCATGTCCCTTTTCATACTACTTGGGCGCATGAACAGGTCACAGAAAAAGATACCAATGGAAAAACGTATAAAACGTTAAGCAGTTTACGAGATATTATAAAGTTATTAGAATAATTGAAGATTATAGATATAAATACTTGGAATAGAAAACAGCATTACCTACATTTTTGTGGGTTAAAAGACCCTTATTTTGCTGTAACCATTCCTTTTAATGTCACCAAAGCCTATAAGTTTTCAAAGGAAAATAACATAAGTTTTTTTGCTAAGTACTTACATGATTGTATGAAAGCCATTAATGCGATTAATAATTTTAGATATAGAATAGAAGATGGAAAAGTGATAGATTATGAAACGATTCACGCCTCGGCTACAATTATGAGAAGTGATAAAACGTTTGGCTTTTCTTTTATTGAATATCACAATGATTTGAATATTTTTGTAAAAAATATAAAAAATGAAAAAGAAAGAATTGAAAACTCAACAGCATTATATCCACCTCAAAATGGAGTGAACTGCATACACTGTTCTGCTATACCTTGGTTTCATTTTTCAGGACATAAAGAACCTGTTTCTGGAGAGCTGGATTCTGTACCAAAAATTGCATTCAGTAAGATAAGTGAAGTTAATGAAGAACTCATGATGAATATTTCTATTAATGTAAATCATGCATTAGTAGATGGTTATCATGTAGGATTATTTTCAGAAAAACTTCAAGAATACTTAAATCAATAAAATTAAAATAAATATTATTTTTACCTTTTGTAAAAAAAATCTGTTAAATGAATTATAAAAACTTTCCAATGGTGCCAAGAGTTGTTTTTGGCAGAGGTAGTTTCAATCAATTAAACGATATTTTGTCCCCAAAACGTTTGAACATCAATGCGCCTTTTATTTATTTGGTAGATGATGTTTTTAAGAACAATTCCTGGTTAACCTCAAGAATACAATTATCATACGATGACAAGATTATTTTTATTTCTTCAAAAGAAGAACCTAAAACGTCGCAAGTAGATGCGTTGGTTGAAGAAATTATCTTATTAACTAAAGAACGCCCGTCAGGAATTATAGGCATAGGAGGTGGCACACTTTTAGATCTAGCTAAAGCTGTTGCCATTATGTTAACTAATGAAGGAGAAGCTAAAGATTATCAAGGCTGGGATTTAGTGAAAAATGAAGGAATCTATCATGTAGGTATTCCAACGATATCTGGTACGGGAGCAGAAGTTTCCAGAACAACCGTACTTACTGGCCCCCATAAAAAACTTGGTATAAATTCAGACTTCACACCATTCGATCAAGTTATATTAGACTCAGAGCTTATAAGAGATGTACCTACAAATCAGTGGTTTTACACAGGGATGGATTGTTATATTCATTGTATAGAATCGCTAAATGGCACGTATTTAAATGCCTTTAGCGAAAGTTATGGCAATATGGCTCTGGAATTATGTAAAGAGATCTTTTTAAGCGATGACCTTTCTGAGGTTGAAGCTCAAGAAAAACTGATGATGGCTTCATGGCATGGTGGTATGAGTATTGTTTATTCTCAAGTTGGTGTAGCCCATGCTATGAGCTATGGTTTATCTTATTTACTAGGAACAAAACATGGTATTGGTAATTGCATTGTTTTTGATCATTTAGAAGAGTTCTATCCAGAAGGGGTGAAGCTTTTTAAGGAAATGAAAGCAAAACATAACATTGAATTGCCAAAAGGTATTTGCGCTAATCTGTCGGATGACGATTTTAATACCATGATTGATATTTCATTGAGTTTAGAACCACTTTGGGAAAATGCTTTAGGAAAAAGTTGGAAAAAAACTATGACGCGTGAAAAATTAAGGGCTCTTTACCAAAAAATGTAGTATGCGATGGCTGGCTAAATTTATTTATTTTAAATTGTTAGGCTGGAAAATTGTTGGCAATATTGACATATCGAAAACCTTAATTAAAAAAACAATCATTATAACTGTGCCCCATACAAGTTGGCATGACTTTTATATAGGTGTTTTGTTACGTTCTGTACTAAATGTAAAAATAAATTTTATTGGTAAAAAAGAATTATTTGTATTTCCAACAGGATGGTTTTTTAAGGCTATGGGAGGGATTCCTATTGATAGACATACTAAAGAGAATAAAGTAGACATAATCGCTAAATTATTTGAAGAAAAAGAAGAGTTAAGAATGGCTTTAGCCCCAGAAGGCACGCGAAAAAAAGTTGATAAATGGCGTACAGGCTTTTATTATATAGCTAAAAAAGCCAAAGTACCCATAATTATGATCACATTTGATTTTGAAAATAAGCAAAATAAAATTTCAGAACCTTTTTATCTGACTGATGATATAGAAACCGATTTTGAGTTTATGCGCAATTATTTCAAAGGCGTAAAAGGGAAGATCGTCGAATATTCTTAATATTTTTTTTATTTGCCTAAATATGGCATAGAGTTTGAATATTATTTAGTGTATTAGAAATGAAACATAAAGTAAACAATTATTTGTTCCTAAAAAGAAACATTTCTAATTCATAAAATTCAAAAGAGGTTATCTTACTAAGACAACCTCTTTTTTATTCAGAGTCCTTTTTTTATATGTCTTACTTTATTTCCTTTAAAGCATTATTTATTAATGTTCTTAAATGTTGCTTATGAGCTCTAGACGCTATATTTCCTGTATTTGTAGCCATAGTTTTAATATTCTTTAAATTGTACAATGCCATAGACTTGGCATTATTTGTATATCTGCTGCTTTGCTTACCAGTAAGCATATCTATGAGCATATTAGTATATTCTAGTTGTAAGTTTTGTCTAAAAGAGTTTACGTTGGAATAAATATCAGCTTTAAAAACGGCCTTATTCAAATCATTCATAAAAGTTGACAGTCTATAAGTATTGCCATATAATTCAGAATCTGTGATCCTTTGTAATGTATTAGGGTGTAATATATGATTGAGTACATTTTTTTGGTACCCTAATACCTGTCTATGAATTTTAGGATCCTCAGGTGTTCTAAAATTAAACCCTCTTCTTTGCATTGCTAAATAGTTGTATAAATCATTAGGCGCATTAAAAGCATTGGGAGCAAATACATATTTGCTTAAAGCAGTCATAGCTCGCTTTTGATCTGTTAAACTTACTGGTGTGTAAGGTTGTTTTTCTCCATTTTGCCCAGCCATAGACCTGTCTACGTATACACCGCCAATAAATCTTGAAATAACGTTGGCAGCACTTCCTCTTTGACTGCTTAAAATATAATATGCTTGTCTTAATTCTTGATAGGATTTCCCCGGTTTGGTAAACTTGTCTTTTATACCCGTCATCATAGCATTGATCGTTTCAAACCGATCAATAGAATATCTAATTTGATCATTAGACATATCTCCCACCATTACTCTTGGATCAATAGCTTTTCCAGGTGAACGCATGTCATCAGCATCATTACCAAAAATAAGTTCTGGTTTGGTTGATTGGTCTAACAATTTGGTTCGTTCGAGTTTTGTTTTAAAAGGTGTATACCCAAATTGAATGGCCCAAACATCATAAGGTCCAACAGCGGTATCGTAATATTGCCCTTGTTTTGTTCGGTCTTTTGTGATATTAATCGCAGCATAATCCATTACAGAACCTGTTAAGCATTTACCTTTTATAAAATCGGCATCAGCTAATTGTTCGGGAGTGAATAATTGACTTGCCTTCATATTATGGTTTAAACCCAGTGTATGACCAATTTCGTGCATGATTAAAGCAATCATGGCTTCTTTTTTCATACGCTTCATCTCTAAATCTGAGGCATTTGTAGCTTTTAATACCGTATTTCCAAAAAGGGTGTTTTCATGCATAACATGTCCTAAAGAGCAATACATTTTATGATCTTCTTCCGTATCTGTATTCTCAAAAGCCTCATGTAATGATGCTAAATCAAATAATTTATCATACATCACCCTATTGGTAAAATGGACATATTCTAACATAATGTCTGCACCTAAAATTTGACCTGTCTTAGGATTTACAAAACTAGGGCCATAGCCACCAAAAGGAGGTTGAGGAGAGGATGTCCAGCGTAAAACGTTATACCTTATATCTCCAGCATCCCAATTGGCATCATCAGGCTGGATTTTAACTACCATAGCGTTTTTAAATCCTGCTTTTTCAAAAGCAACATTCCATTGTAAAACAGCTTTTTTTATAGTTTCTCGCCACTCCGCTGGCGTCGAGTTTTCTATCCACCAAGTAATGGGTTCGGTAGGTTCTGTAATGGCTGCATTTGGATCTTTCTTTTTTAAGTTCCAACGATGTACCAAATCACGATATGGTGTTGCACTGGTAGATGTTTGATCATCTACTTTGGTTGTAAAATAACCAACTCTGGGATCATCATATCTAATTTCATAATCATTTTCTGGGAGTGCTATTAAGCTATGAAACACTTTAATACTTACATTTCTCCCATCTGCTACCGCATTGGAACCTCTATTTAAAACGGAAGGTGATGAATATACATATTCTACTGCTAAATCTGTATTGTCATCATAATTGCGAATTGCGGCTATTTTAGTTTTTGTCTTATTTAAACTTCCTAGTTTAAAAGCGTTGGGAGCAGATCTAGGAGATCTTGGTCGCTTAATTTGTGACAGGGTTTCGGCTAAAAAAAGATTATCGGCTTTTATTAGATACAGCCCCTTTTTTTTATCATGGCTTTCAATTTTTATACTAGCCATATTTCCATTGCTTATATTGGCATCTTTAGATTTAGAAAGTTCACTTTCAGGATCAAAGTAAAACGATGTGTTTTGTGTTATAAACTCAATCTTATTAAAATATTTTTGAATTTTAAATACTTTAGAGCCTCTGTAAGAGCCTCTAATAATTCTTCCAGCATCCATAACACCATCTGCAATTTGACTAAAATAAATGTACTCTTTGTTTATTTGGTCATCTGAAATAATCATTTGCACAGATCCCGTTATTGTATCCTGATAAATAGTGAATAAACCATCAATTTTTTTACTGGATTTCACTAGTTCTGCAATCGTCTTTTCTTTTTTCTTTTTCTTTATAGGTTTAGGAGCAATCTCTATTTGATTTTTTTTCTTTCCCTTTTTCTGAGCTTGCGCACTTTCAGATATAGAGAAAAGCATTAATGTTAATACAAAACAAATAAGCTTCGCTGTCCTTAAATTTTTAAATTTCATAATATTAAAACGATTAGAATTCAATTTTTATTGATTGTTTAGAATTAGTCACTATAAAATTAAAAATAAAGAATAGCTTATGTCTACAAAAAAATGTTAAAAGAAACCTAATGTTATATGTTTTAAAGTCTTATGGTAGACAATATATCAGTATCTTTAACCATTATGATAAAAGATACCAAGATAGCCGTGCTAATTGATGGCGATAATATCCCATCAAAATATATTTCTGAAATGATGGAAGAAATAGCCAAATATGGTACGCCAACAATAAAACGAATTTATGGAGATTGGACAAAACCACATTTGTCTAAGTGGAAAAGTATATTGTTAGAAAATGCAATTACACCAATTCAACAGTACAGTTATACTACAGGAAAAAATGCTACAGACTCGGCTATGATTATTGATGCGATGGATGTACTGTATTCAGAAAAAGTCAATGGTTTTTGTTTGGTGTCTTCTGATAGTGATTTTACAAAATTAGCAACAAGGCTGCGTGAAGCTGGGATGCAGGTATATGGAATGGGAGAGAAGAAAACACCGAACCCTTTTATTGTTGCTTGTGATAAGTTTATTTATCTGGAAATTCTTCAAAAAGATGTTGAAAAAGACACTAAAGAAGGCCCTTCTAAAAAGAAGAATTTATATAATATTACACCTAAGGTTATAAGACTTCTTAAAAATTCAGTATCTGATGCAGCAGACGATGACGGTTGGGCATTTTTAGGTGACGTTGGTTCTTTGATACTAAAAAAACAACCTAATTTTGATTCTAGAAATTTTGGTTTTGATAAATTAACACCTCTATTTAAGTCGTTAGATCACTTTGAAATAGAACAGCGTGACCAAAGTAATGGACGGTTTAAATTAATATATGTTAGGAATAAATAGTTTATAGTGCTATAAACTACCACTTTTACAGAAATTTATAGCTGCCCTAATATTTTATCCATAACCCAGCTAGTGTGAAGAGCAGAATTTCCAGTAGAGGGATGTGTGTAATTTCTTTTGATAAGCATATCTCGCATGCCTTCTACATGATGCAGCTGTATATGTTTAGGATTTTCAATAAACAGTTCTTCGTGTTTAGTTTCGCTGTTTAGTGTTATTGGGTTGTTATGAAACATAGAAAATAAGATAGTTCCCTTATTTCCAAAAATCTCGACTTTATCGGTATGGCTATCACAACCAAAATTCCAACAACCAGATCCCGTAATACCATTTTCATGTACCCAACAGGCGGTAACCGCATCTTTAGATGTATAAAGGCCTTGTTGGTTAAAACTTATGCCATGAGCATCTTTTATATTACCAAGTAGGTATGTAAACAAATCCAGTCCATGGCTTGCCAAATCATCAAAATAACCACCAGGAGCTATTTCAGAATCTGTTCTCCAGTTGTATGATTTAGATTTATCTATATCACTAGCTGGTTTGCTTAAATGCCAATTGATATGCCTCACATCTCCAATGTAATTATTTTCTAACCAATTTTTTATTTGATTAAAACGAGGTAACAATCTTCTATAATATGCAACAAATAAAGGTAACTTCCTATCCTTGAAAGCATTGTATATTTTAAGGCTATCTTTATATGAAGGAGACATAGGTTTTTCTATGCAACAAATTTTTCCCGCATTGGCTACTTTTAATGCATAGAGTTTATGTGTATCTGGAGGTGTGGCTATATAAATAGCATCAATATCATTGTCATTGATTAAGTCATCTGCATTGGCATAAACTTTATTTATGTTATGCCTTTGCGCATAGTCTTTGGCTTTTTCATAATCTCGCCTCATGACTGCTGTTAGCTCGAACCCGTCTATTATTTTGTATGCGGGACCACTTTTAACTTCTGTAACATTTCCACAACCAATAATTCCCCATCTAATTGAGTTGTCAAATTTTTGAGAGTTTGGCATGCGGCTTTATTAAATTAAGAAAAACTTATTCTGCACTTTCTTCCATAGTGTGGTAGACATTCTGTACATCGTCATCATCGTCTAACTTTTCTAAAAGCTTCTCAACATCGGCAGTTTGCTCGGCAGTAAGTGGTTTTGTTACCTGTGGAATCCGTTCAAAGCCTGAAGATAATATTTCGATGCCACGGGTTTCTAATTCGGCTTGGATAGCTCCAAAGCTTTCAAAGGGCGCATAAATTAATATGCCATCTTCGTCTGCAAAGACTTCTTCGGCTCCAAAGTCAATAAACTCTAGTTCAATTTCTTCGGGATCTAAACCCTCTGCATTGATTCTAAAATTACAGGTATGGTCAAACATGAAAACTACAGAACCAGATGTACCTAAGCTACCGTCACATTTATTAAAATAACTGCGTACATTGGCTACTGTTCGAGTATTATTGTCGGTTGCTGTTTCAACTAAAACAGCAATACCGTGGGGTGCATACCCTTCAAAAATAACTTCTTTATAATCGCCCTGACTTTTATCACTTGCTTTTTTAATAGCACGTTCTATATTGTCTTTAGGCATATTAACAGCCTTGGCATTTTGTATAACAGCTCTTAAGCGGGAATTACTGTCTGGGTCTGGACCGCCTTCTTTTACTGCCATAACAATGTCTTTGCCTATGCGAGTAAAGGCTTTGCTCATAGCCGCCCAACGTTTCATCTTTCTTGCTTTTCTAAATTCAAAAGCTCTTCCCATAATATAAATTCTTTTATTTTGTTCCCTCGAAGGAAGGAACCTATTTGATATATAAATAATTTAGCCTCGCAAAGTTAAAAAGCTTGCTGTCAAAAACAAATTATTCTTCATCAGGTTCAACTATAGCTTCAATAGCCTCTGCTAATTTAAAATCTTTATCAGTAACACCATTTGCATCATGGGTTGATAATGAAATTGTAAGGACATTATATACATTAGACCAGTTTGGGTGATGGTTTAAAGCCTCGCATTCAAAGGCAATTCTGCTCATAGCGCTAAAACAATCTTTGAAATTTTCGAATTCAAATTCGGCATGAATCGCATGATCATAATAATCCCAGTCTGGGAAATGTAATAATCGTTTTTCTATATCTTGTTCTGAAAGTTTGCTCATAAAATTTAATATTTAGTAGATGTGATTTTACTAATTTAACGATTTCGGGAATTAAAATCAATTATAATTTTAATTCTGATACTATTTCTTGGCTTTTAAGTTGAAGGTGTTTAGGCAATAGGTTATATTTAGGTAATACAGCTAGATATCTATCATCATTAGTGGTATAAACATTTTTATAAGTTACTTTGATGTCCAGTTCAAAAGAAGCAATTATTTCTTTTATAAAATCGTCGTGGTGTACCAAATCACTACTCCCTAAATGAAAAATACCAGATTTATTTCGGTTGATTATATAGTGAACTTGTTGTGTTACTTTCACATCATTTGTCACATTCATAATTAGGTTAGGAAATACTTCTATGGGTTCTTTTTCTTTTATATTTTCTCGTATCTCTTCTATTCTTGGAGATTGTGCTCCAAACACCATAGGTAACCTTAAAATAACAACTTGCTTTTTAGGCATGCGTAATAACATGTTTTCAATTTTAATTTTGAAATGCCCATAAACACTATGACTTAAGGTTTTGTCGGTTTCGTAGCTCGGATATTTGCTGTAGGCATCAAAAACATTTGCAGAGGATAAAAAAATGAGTTTTATTTTATTTGTAAAAACATATTCTGCCAAGTGTTGGTGTGCTATTAGTTGTGCTGAGAAATTACCACGAAGTGCCGAAATTACAATGGTTGGTTTTACGATGTCTAATATTTCATAAACATCATCCTCTTCAATATTATATTGAAAGAAATGTTTGTTCTTTTCGTGTTGTTTATTCGAAGTATTGTATGTTCCAAATGTTTTAAAGTAGGCACATAGTTCCTTATAAATGGCACCACCCAAAAAACCACTGGCTCCCAGTATTAAAATTCTATGTTTGCTTTCTTTCGTCTGCCCTTTCATCCAATAGAATATGTTTTAAAGATCAACCTTTATAGAAAGGTAGTTTTATTACCGTTGCTGGCACGGCATTTTTTCGTATTTGAATATTTATTTTACTATTAACATCTGCAAAAACTGTTGGGACATAACCTAAGCCTATACCTTTTCCTAATGATGGAGACATGGTTCCCGAAGTAACGATACCAATTTTATTTCCGTTGCCATCAACAATATCGTAGCCTTGTCTAGGAATACCACGTTCGTCAAGCTTAAAGGCAATTAATTTGCGTTTTGATCCACGTTGTTTTTCTGCTTCTAAGGCTTTGGAATTTGTGAATTCCTTAGTGAATTTACATACCCAACCTAAACCAGCTTCAATAGGAGAGGTGGTGTCATCAATATCATTTCCATAAAGGCAATAGCCCATTTCTAAGCGTAAGGTGTCACGCGCAGCCAGTCCAATAGGTTTTATGTCGTAATTAGCCCCAGCTTCAAATACGCTATCCCAAATTTGTTTTACTTCACTGTTTTTACAATAAATTTCAAAACCACCACTTCCCGTATAACCAGTAGCGGATATAATAACATGATCTATACCAGCAAAATTACCAACTACAAAATTGTAAAACTTTATGGTAGATAAATCTTGGCTGGTAATAGCTTGCATGGCTTCTACGGCTTTAGGCCCTTGAATAGCAAGTAAAGCATAGTCTTCACTTAAGTTACGCATGGTAGCGCCAACATCATTTTTAGACCGAATCCACTCCCAATCCTTTTCAATATTACTTGCATTAACAACCATTAAATAGGTTGCTTCTTTTATTTTATAAATAATTAAGTCGTCTACAATACCACCTTCATCGTTAGGCAAGCAACTATATTGCGCTTTACCAATTGTTAATTTAGACGCATCGTTACTGGAAACTTTTTGAATGAGATCTAAGGCATGCTCTCCTTCAATTAAAAACTCACCCATATGCGATACATCAAATACACCAACTGATTTTCTAACCGTTTCATGTTCTATATTCACACCTTCGTATTGTACAGGCATATTGTAGCCTGCAAAAGATACCATTTTGGCTCCAAGGGCTTCGTGAGTTGATGTTAATGCAGTATTTTTCATGGTTGACTATTAATAATTAAATTTTGTAGCGCAAAACTACACAAATTCGCAAGATTACTATCTAAAAAGTTTTGTTAAAAAATGAAGGTAATCTCAGTGCTTTATATTTTAATGATTTGACTATAAATTAACTATGGCAGATTGGTTTATTCTTAAGCTTTTTGGTGTTATTATCTATAAAAAAATTTAAGTATTTAAATTATTAAAACGTAAGTTATTACTTTATTATGCATGTGATTTTTCGTATTTTAGAGCACCAAATAATTTTTTAAATCTTAACCTCATTATGTTATGAAACAATTCAAACTCTGGGCTAGCATATGGCTAACCCTTATTATCTCATTTACTGCAAGTTCACAAACAGTAAGTGTCACTGGCACTTCACAGAAGTGGCACAAGCTAACAGTCTCCCTAACATTACCAGGGAGTGTTTTAACAGAGAACAATAATACATTCAGAAATTCGAGAATGGATGTTGTTTTTACAAGACCAGATGGAAGTACTTTAAGAGTACCAGGCTTTTTTGCTGCAGATGGAAACGCGGCAAACACTAATGCTACAGAAGGAAACGTATTTAAAGCTTATCTACGACCAGACCAATTAGGAGCATGGTCTTACCAGGTATTATATTATACAGGTACTGATGTGGCTACCAATGCTATTGGCAGCTTACCACCTCCAGTATATAACCTTACTGGTACTGTAGGGACTATAGTGGCTTCTAACAAAACCCTTCCAGATTTAAGAGCTAAAGGAAAATTACAGTATCAAAAGACAGGTACCAACAACCAAAGAAGATACCTTAGGTTTGCAGAGACAGGAGAATATTTTTTGAAATTCGGTCCAGATTCCCCTGAAAATTTTCTGGATTACAACGATTTTGATTTTGCTGATACTAGAAATAATTGCTCTTTATGTGTACAGCATTCTTATAGTCCGCATTCAGGAGATTTTAATACAGGAGACCCAACCTGGGATGGAGGAAAAGGAGAAAATATAATTGGGGCAATTAATTATATGTCTGAAATAGGACAGGTTAATTCCATTTCGATGTCTTTGTATGGAGGCGATGACAAAAATGTTTTCCCATGGACAAAGGTCAATAGTAAATTCATCTATGATGTTTCAAAATTGGAACAGTGGGAGATCGTATTAAATCATGCTGAACAAAAAGGATTGCATTTGCATTTTAAATTAGCAGAAGCTGAAAACTGGTTTGCACTCAATACCATAGAAATTAATACATATTACCGTGAGATGGTGGCGAGATTTGGGCATCATTTAGGAGTGGAATGGAATATTTCTGAGGAATATGGGAGTAGAAGTGCTAATGGTACGGCTGCTTCAGCAACTCCTAAAATTAATTTTCTTGATGCTGTAGATCCTTGGGATAATCTAATTGTAATTCATACTAGACCTGAATCTGAATTCAAGCAAAAATACGATGACTTTTTGGCTCAAAACCCTAAGACCAAGTTAACGGGTGCTTCGATGCAAAATGAAAGAAATAGCGGCAATTATCCTGAAGTGTTTACACTTACAAAAGATTTGATTGTCAAGTCAAGGAATAATAACACCCCATGGGTGGTTGCATCAGATGAGCAGGCTACAGCTAATAACGGTGTGTTTAACAACAATAGTGAAACCAATTCGAGTGTATCTCAGAGTGCCAGAAAGTATGTTCTATGGGGTAATTTAATGGCAGGAGGTGCTGGTGTTATGTGGTATGGTGGTTCTAGGGGGGACTTTAGAACAGAAGATTTTCGCAGATACGTAATCCTTGACAGATGGGGACGTCATGCCATTCGAACATTCTTTTTAGGTAGTGGTGTTGAATTTTGGAATACCGATAACAATGATAATTTGATTAGTGGAGCAGGAAACAGGTGTCTTGCTAATGCTGGTCAGGCTTATATCATTTATTTACCAAATGGAGGCTCAACGAACCTAAACTTAAGTGGTCAATCTGGAAACTTTGACGTTAAATGGTTTGATCCAAGAAACGGGGGAGTTTTGCAAAATGGAAGTGTTACTTCTGTTTCTGGTGGTGCTAGTCGAAATTTGGGGAATGCCCCAAACAATACGACTAGTGACTGGGCAATTTTGGTAACAGCACAAACGGGTACAGATCCTGTAACGGGAGTAACTGTAGCTCCTACTACTTTGTCATTAGTACAAAGCCAAACATCCACACTTACAGCAACTGTTTTACCGTCTACAGCAGCAAACAAGAGTGTGATATGGTCTTCCAATAATACTTCTGTGGCGACAGTAAGTACTAGTGGAGTCGTTACTGCAGTATCTGTAGGGACAGTAACAATAACAGTAACAACTGTTGATGGTAGTTTTACAGCTACATGTGCCGTTACAGTCACTGCTCCATCAGGTAATATTACAATAGGAAATGCAACAGATACCAATGCAGGTATAGATGGTTGGAAGTCTAATCTGGTAATCAATAAATCGGAGACTTATACAAATACAACTGGTTCTTCTCAAACACTTAATATAAACGAATTTGTATTCTATGCTAATAGGGAAGCCGATCCTGTTACTCCGTTTATTGTTAAGGTTAACTCAGACAATGATTTTACGATCTTGGCAGTAGGAACTTCACGTAGCTCGACCGCCTATAATGTAGGAGAGAATACTTTAAACTTTAATACGGGTACAACGAAGCAGATTACACTTGCTAATGGAGAAACTATTGCTCCTGGTTTCTTAGATGCCAATGCTAATGGTGCTGGTGGAAGTATAGGATCTGTAATTCCTTTTGACCAAACATCTCCAGCAGATGAAATTTGGTATACAGGAGGCCCTGCAAGCGGAAATTCGGCTAGTGTGGTAGAAGGAACTGCTCCTACAGCAGGTCTAAATACGCTTACCACTTTATCTAGAAACTATAGATTTAAGATCAATTTGTCTGTAGCTACAAGTAGTTCACAAACTGTTACGCTTCCAGTGATCAATGATGCTTATTTGCAGGGTACAACTAATTTTAACAATAACGTTTTAAAGATTCAGCAGATAGGTACAGTTCGTGTTGGATATTTAATGTTTGATCTAAGTGGTGTTAACGGCACGATTACTAGTGCCGAATTAAAGATGACTTGTAACGGAGACGGTTCAAGCAGTGCGATGAACATCAAGGTAGATAAAGGAAACAGTAGTAACTGGAATGAGAGTAACCTTTCTAGTTCCAATAAGCCTTCAGCGACCGATGCACTGGGAAATATAAATGGTTCCTGGAGTATAGGAACCAGATACACCTGGGTACTGGATGAGACAAAGCTATCTGGGGGAGGTAACCTAAGTTTGATTCTGTCGAGTACAAGTGGGGGGAGTGATGCATGGTTTGCGTCGGATGAAAACAGTGTTACAGGTCCAGAGCTGGTTGTGACTTATAATACATCAGTAGCTAAACAAATACAAGCTTCTAAACCTAAAGTATCAAATATAGCAGCCAATGAACAGTCTTTTATTGCTATGTACCCTAATCCATTGTATAACCAAGATTTGAAAATTAATCTGGCTAAGGATGTAGATTCTCATGTTAGAATCTTTGGTATTCAGGGCCAGTTAATCAATGAAAGTAAGCAGGTTAGGAATCAGTTGATATTGTCTAATCGTTTATTCAATTCAAAAGGCATGTATTTCGTTCATGTCCAATCTGGAGATATTAATAAAATAATGAAACTTATCGTTCGATAAAATGGTAGTAATCAGCCAGAGTATGTTCTGGCTGATTACTTCTTAATTAATTGTATTATGCAAATAATTGTGTTTATCTATTGTAAATACTGGTGGATGTATAATGTTTTAGTACATTGGTGCTTATGGCAAATACCTCTTTTTAATTTAGTTTTATGAAAAATATTGATAACTTTTTTTAAATTCCAATGGCGTTACTTCTGTTTTTTGCTTAAATACTCTAGAGAAATAAGCATAGTCCTGAAACCCCAATATCTCAGAAATTGCTGATAAAGTATTGTTTGAATGAACAATTAAACGTTTGGATTCAAGTATGACTCGTTCGGTAATTAAATCTGTGGTCGTTTTTCCTAGAGTAGCTTTTACAATTCTATTCAAATGTTTTGGAGTAATATTTAATTTATTTGCGTAAAACTTTGCAGATTTATCTGTTTTATAGTGGATATCAATGATTCTTTCTAAAGATCGTAATGTATCAATATAAGTAACAGATACTATGTCTTTTGTTGATTCTAATGTGCTATAGTGTCTGGACAAATCTATATAAACTATATTTATAAGACTTGCTATTTTTTGTTTTTTGTATGGTAAATCTTTATGGTATTCATCATTAATGTTCCTAAATATTGATTCTAAACGTTTTGTTTCGTTTGAATTTAAATGGAGTGTAGGCATATTTTTATATGAATAGTAATATGGAAACTGCTCAATTTTGCTCTTAGAAAAGTGTAGCTCATAAAAATTCTGAGTATGAAAAAAAATATAGCCTTCGGGCGGATTGTCGAACTTCCAATAATGGGTTTGGCCTGGTCTTAAAAAATACACACTGCCTGGTTTTATTTGATAAGTATTAAAATCTATTTCATGAGTACCCGAACCTTTAGAAAATAGAACACAAAGAAAAAAATCATGTCTATGAGGCTTGTCAAAAAGGTCTTTATTTTTCTCTAAATGGCTATTTAGGTCATTGCTGTAAAAATCAGATATAGGCACATCTTGCTCAAATTGCTGGATATTTAAAATAGGAATGCTCTTCATGAAATAAAATTATGTCCTAAAAGTACAAAAAATGGCGTATTATTTATGAGTACTATTTTTAGATGTCAAACTAAATTTGCAAAATGATTTTCAATTGATATAAAATGAATCTAATCCCAATTTTAAGGGGTAAATGCCCAGAATGCAAAAAAAATAATATTTTTAATTCGAATGGGAATTTGTTGTTATTTCAAATCCCACAAATGAATCATAGGTGTAAAAATTGCAATTTTAAATTTGAAAAAGAACCAGGATTTTTCTTTGGAGCTATGTTTGTAAGCTATGCGCTAGCTGTAGCAGAGTTTATAGGTGTTTTTATAATGTCTTATTTTATTTTAGGGTTATCTCTTTTAGTTTCTTTTTTATCCATTATTCTATCCGCTATTTTACTGAGTACTATAAATTTTAGGTTATCAAGAACCATTTGGATCTATTTGTTTTCTAATGCAAAAGCTGAAGGAGCTTAAAATATGCTTATAGAGCACTTATTATAATTTATATAATGTGCTTATTAATGAGGATTATATGACTGGGTAAAGGGATGTATAACGTTTACTAATTTTGATAAGCACCGTTAGCAAATTCAGCTACGATTCTCCTGTCTGCAGATCTACAGGTAGTTGGAAAATCATAGAAGTATAGGCATTCGGGTAACCCATCATTAAATGTTATTCTAACAGACCCAGTACTTCTGCCGCTAAATCCTTGAAATATGTACTTAGCACTCATTTCTGTTGGTCGATTTTGACTATCTTTTGATGTTACAATGGCATTAGAAAGACTTCCTCTTTGGTATTTATTCATCACCCATTTTTTGGAATGTGCATAAACTAAATTTTCTGCTAATTTCTTTAAATTTTGGCTTTTTGCAGCTATGACTTTGTTTGTTGTTGTTCCATTTAAACGAATAGGCTGTTTGTTTAATGCGAATAACCTTAGGTTTTCCTGAAACCTCATTAGCCCTTTACTTTTACAACCATTTAATTTAAGCAATGAAGCCATATCTGCCTTTATGGTATTAGATTTTTCGACCAAGCTTAATGCTTCTCCTATTGGGTTTTTTTGATTCATCATTTTGTACATGTTACGAAACACATCTCCAGCTTGTAGCCTCTCAATAACCCTTTGCGCGTTGTACATTTCAGGGGATGCATAAAGCCCCCTACCAACATCAACCCACTCAATACAAGTTCTGCTAATTTCCATTCCATAACCATTTTTAGTAACCCTTTCTCTTACACATTCTGCTCTCATCAATTCAACTTTATTGGCAGGTAAACTACTAGCACAATGCCTAGCATAAGCATCAATGTACTCGTTTAGAAGGAGTACAAAAGTGGTTTCATCCCTATCAAAAGGAATGTTTACAAAATCACCACGAAAAATATTTAATAGAAGTTTTTCATAATGGAGACCTTTTGCAGTAAAAACGAGTGTGTTAGACTCCTTTTTTGAATATTCAAGACTAGAGGCACTAAATGATGTTAGTAAGTTTGTTACGAATAGTAATAATAGACTTTTAAGGAGATAACGTGTTTTCATGAATATTTAAAATTTTGATAGATTTTAGTCTAGAATATTTCTAAACGATAGTTCATGAAATTGGAGTATTTAAATATACAATAAACCTGCTTAACAGAGTTTGAATTTTTGAAATTTCATAATAATATCATATTTGGTTAATCTTTTAAAAGGTTTGGGGTATCTGTAATAATACCATCAACTCCCAATTGTATCAATTTATTAGCCACATGAGAATCATTTACCGTCCAAACATTTACTTTTTTGTCGAATGATTTTAATAAGTGAATAATCTCATTGTTAGCAAACGTATAATTTATGGAATACTCTTTAATATATGGGTAATCGCTAATGTTAATAGGTTCTATTTTATTGGAAATGATGAATGGAATGTATTTGAATTTTCCTAATAACAATTTATGAAGTCGAATATCGGGATTCAAATTATGTACAGTTTCTAAAACCTTGTAATCAAAAGAATGAATACTTATCCAGTTTTCGGCATTTTGTTTTTGTATTAATTTTAAAACATGTTTTTCAATGTCAGGGTAAAAATCACTGCCTTTTTTGATTTCAATTATTAATTGACATTTTCCATTTATTAATTTTATAACCTCTTCTAAAGTTGGAATTTTCTCGCCTGTAAAATGATTCGAAAACCAACTTCCTGCATCTAATTTAGAGATGTCTTTAAATGTTTGTTCTTTTATTAAACCAAAACCATTGGACGTTCTTTCCAGAGTAATATCATGCATTAAGATAACAATAGAATCTAAAGTTTGTTGAACATCAATTTCAATACGGTCTGGGTTTAATTGTATTGCAGCTTCAATTGATGCTAGTGTGTTTTCTGGTGCTGTTTGAGAAGCTCCGCGATGTGCTGTTATTATTGTTTTTTTGAAATTGGGTGAAGCATACGGATCTCCTTTAAATATGACAGGTGATAGTGATAAGCTTAAATAAATAATGCCTATGATACTAATTAAAATAGTGGTCTTGAGTATTTTTTTCACTTAGATGGTGTGGTGTCTGTCAGCAATGCATAGTAAATGTATTGAAAAAAACGATCACTTTAGTTGAAAGTGAAAAAGTTTGTTGATAAGCTAATAAAGATGACTTTGAGGTGTCTCAATTAATTTATACATGGCTGAGTAACTAATTTCATTAATGAATTCATCATATATTTGCGCATGAATATATTACAATAAGAATATTTAAAAATGAATATTGGAATATTAGATTTTTCATTTTAATTGGAGTTGTCCAAGGATTTATCTTTGCTATTGTTATTTTATTTTCGAGATTCTTTAAAAGCAAAACTAATATCTATCTTGGAATCAGTCTTTTAATAGGTGTTATTGTTAATATTAATTACTGTGCTTTAAAATATGGATGGTATGGTAAATACCCACATTATAGGATCATAGAGGATATAGAGTTTGTTTTGCTTTTTCCTGTGTCTTTATATGTTTATTATTTAAAATTTTTAAACCCTAACTTAAAATTAAGTATCAGACATTTATTATTGATTCTTCCATTTACTGCATCTCTACTACTAAATCTCTATATCGGTGGGCATTTCTATTTCGATTTATATCATATAGCTAATATACATTGGATCCCATATTTTTATAGTATTGAGTACTATTTTGCCATTATATTAAATGTGGTTTTTCTAATCTTAGAATATTTTATGCTATTTAAACGACGTAGTAAAAATAATTTTATGATTGATCATGATTTAAAATGGATCAAACTTTTTTATGGGTTTCATGTATTATTAGTAATCTCTTGGATCGTATTAGAGATAGTTGATCATTTTCTTAATAGCGATTACACCTTTATTTTGTGGTTGTTTTTAAATTTTCTTTTTTATTGGATAGGATACAAAGGAATTTACAAATTTAGACTAGCTAGAAATAGATATGAGATCAGAAAAGTTATTGAAAAGAAAGACATTGAAAAACCAAAAGAGTTTACAAAAGTTAATTCGAAAAATGAAAGTGATAATCCACACTTTCAAAAAATGATACATCTCTTTGAAGCGGATAAATTATACAAAGACCCGAAATTGAGTAGAAAAGATGTTGCAGATAAATTAGGAATAAGTATAGGTTATTTTTCTCAAATGATCAATGCGGTATCAAAAAAGAACTTTTCAGATCACTTGAACTATTACAGGGTAGAAGAAGTGAAAAGAATGATATTAAATAACGAATTTAATAATTACAACATTTTAGCTATTGGACTTGAGGCTGTATTTAATTCAAAATCAGCTTTTTATATAGGTTTTAAAAAAGAAACTGGATATACGCCTTCTGAATATAAAAAGCGATATCAAAAATAAAATAGTTTAATAAAGTTGTCCATAATTGTTCAATTCTAACAATTTGAAACCTTTAACATTCACCGCTGTACTAATTTTGCTCAAAAATTATTAATGACTTATTTATAGTCTAAAAAAAACAAAATGAGCAAAAAAATATTATATCTATTTATGTTAGCAACTTTTAGCTTTACGTTTTCATGTAGCAAAGGAGGTGATCTTGAAAAAATTAATAAATCCTTTATTGTTGGTAAGTGGAAATTGTCTAGTGCCACTAAAAATGGAGTAAATGTTAATTTGGATGAATGCCAACTTTTGAAAACATTAGAATTCGATACTTCATATGAAGTAATTATAAAAACGTATGAGATTGGTACGAATACTTCATGTGAAGAAAAATCTAATACAACACATGATTACATGCTTAGCAAGCATTCAATTACGATCAAAGGTGTTGGTGATGCAGTGATCTCTACACCAAAAACAGAGACACTCATACATGAAACAACAGAAGCATCAGATATTATCGTAAAAACCTATACAAGACAATAGTTTAAATTTTTTTTACAAAGTCAAATTACTTGAAACAAACAAAAAATGCCATGGTTAACCCCATGACATTAAATATACGATATAAAAGCTGTTTTATTTCAATAAATAACTTTTCAAATCCTCGTAAGTAGAAATTTCTACGACTACTTTTTCTTTACCCATTACCGATTGTATTTGTTCTGGCAATGGTTGCTTCTCTTTAATAACGTCTTCTACAACGTCTAAAAATTTAGTTGGGTGTGCCGTTTCTAAAAAGACACAATGTGCGTTGGGGTTTTCTTTTAGGTAGGCTTTAGAACCTAGATAACCAACAGCGCCATGTGGATCTGCCACATAGTTATATTGTGTATAGATTTCTTGCATGGCTTCTCTGGTTTCATCGTCAGAAAAACTATAAGAAGATACATTGTCCTTTAATGTTTCGAATTTGTTTTTATAGATTTCCTGAATACGGATGAAGTTACTAGGATCTCCAACATCCATAGCGTTGCTAATGGTTTGTACCGATGGCTTTGGTGTGTACAGTTGCGTTTTTAGATACTCTGTCACTACATTATTTTCGTTATTTGATGCAATAAAGTGATTAATTGGTAATCCTAATTGCTGTGCCATCATGCCTGCACAAACATTTCCAAAATTTCCACTAGGTACAGAAAATACAATGTCATCATACTTTTTATGTAATTGTTTGTAGGCAAACATAAAGTAAAACAATTGTGGTAACCAGCGTGCTACATTTATAGAGTTCGCAGAGGTTAACTGCATGTTACTTGTTAAAGTTTCATCTAGGAAAGCAGTTTTCACCATGGCTTGGCAGTCATCAAACGTACCATTAACTTCTAAGGCTGTAATGTTTTGTCCGAGTGTTGTTAATTGTTTTTCTTGAATATCACTTACCTTGCCGCTAGGGTAGAGTATTACTACATTAACACCTTTTACTCCTAAAAAACCATTTGCTACAGCGCCTCCTGTATCACCAGAAGTGGCTACTAAAACAGTAACTTCATCGGTATTATCCTTATTGAAATATCCTAAACAACGCGCCATAAAACGCGCACCAACATCTTTAAATGCCATCGTTGGCCCATGAAATAGCTCTAAAGTTGAAATATTATCATTTAATTGAACTACAGGAAATTCAAAAGCTAAAGTTTCTTCAACAATAGTTTTTAAAACATCTTCTGGAATTTCAGGAGATACGAATTGTTTAATGGCCTGAAATGCAATTTCTGTATGTGATAATTGGTCAATGTTTTTAAAAAAATCATCACCTAAAGGTGTGATACTTTCAGGAAAGTATAATCCTTTATCTGGTGCCAACCCTTTTATAACAGCATCTTTAAAAGATGTGTTTGGCGCTTTTTTGTTTAATGAGTAATAATTCATTTTTAATAGACCACAGAGAAAAGACGAGTGGCCGATTTTTCCTGTGTAAGTTTTAATTAATATTTTTTATAAATGCTTGTATCATATACATACAAGCTCATCCAGCCTTTAGGCGTTGGTCTTCCGTTAAAGGATTTTTATCCCCTCTGTATTAATTTTTGTTATATGTATTTCGAACGTTATACCTGTTTCAGAATACACTTTTTTCATAGCACCTTTCACCTTTTCTGCATTTTCCAATCCTTTGCTCAAAGCAAAAATAGAAGGGCCAGAACCAGATATTCCAGCACCCAAAGCACCATTTTGTAACGAAGCTTGTTTTACTTCGTTATAATGGGGAATGAGTTTACTTCTATATGGTTCTACAATAACATCGTGTAACGATTTCTGTATTAAATTATAGTCACTTGTATGTAAACCATGGATTAAACTTCCAAAATTAGACCATTGTGTTATAGCATCTTGTAAAGGCACTTCTTTAGGAAGTATGGCTCTGGATTCTGATGTTTTTATTTCTATTTGTGGGTGGATTATGGTTGCGTATAAATCTTCGGGAGATGGTATCTCTAGAATCTCTAAAGGCGTGATACTTTTAACTAATGTAAAACCTCCAAAAATAGCTGGAGCGAGATTATCGGCATGTTCGCATTTACTAGCCAATGCTTCACCTTTAATGGCAAATTGCGTTAGTTCCGTTTTGCTATAGGGTTTGCCTAAAAGTTCATTCATTCCAAAAACACTACCAACAGCGCTTGCAGCACTACTACCAATACCACTACCAGGTTTTATGTTTTTATAGATTTCAATTTCGAAACCGCAGTCTGGTTTTGCAGCTTCATACATGGCTAAGGCAGAAACACCAGCCACGTTTAACTCTGCTTCAAATGGTAAATCAAACCCTTCAATTTTAGTAATATGAATTCCTTTTTTATCGGTTTTTCTTATTACCATTTCGTCGCCTATATTATCTAAACAGAATCCTAAAACATCGAATCCACAGGCAACATTGGCAACTGTTGCGGGCGAAAATATTTTTATTTCGTTCATCATTTTTATAAAAAGAATAAAGAGAAAAGAAAAAGACGAAATTTTGATGTCTTTGTTCTCTTTTCTTTATTTCTCATATCTTTTTAATTATTCCCTATTCTAATAATATCTGCAAACAAGCCTGAAGCTGTTACTTCGGCACCAGCACCAGCACCTTTAATAATCATAGGTTGTTCAGGGTAACGTTGCGTGTAAAACATAACAATGTTATCCTTACCTTCAAGATTATGGAAAGGATGTCCTTCTGGGATTTCTTGCAAACCAACATTAGCTTCACCATTGTTTAATTGGGCCACATATTTTAATTGGCAGTTTTTCGCTTTCGCGGAAGCATATAAACTTTGGTAATGCACCTCGTCTTCAATCAGTGTTTGATAGAAATCATCAACAGAATCACTTTTTAACCCTGACTCTGATAAGAACGACGTATTAGAAATGTCTTCTAAATTCATCTGCATACCACTTTCTCTTGCTAGAATCAATATTTTTCTAGCAACGTCAACTCCACTTAAGTCGATTCTTGGGTCTGGTTCTGTATAACCTTCAGCTGCTGCTTGTTTAACAACATCATAAAATTTAGTTGTATCGTTAAAATTGTTAAATACAAAATTTAGACTTCCAGATAAGACGGCTTGTATAGATGTAATTTTATCACCAGAAGCAATTAAATTATTAAGGGTGTCAATAATAGGTAGACCTGCACCAACATTCGTTTCGAATAAGTAAGGTGCATTGTATTTAAGTGATAGGCGTTTTAATAAGCTGTAGTTTTCGTAATCGCTAGAACATGCAATTTTATTACAAGCTACAACACCGATACTTTGACGTAAATAATTAGCATATAAATTGGCAACATCTTTATTTGCAGTAACATCAACAAATATGCTATTACGTAAATTCAATGATTTAGTTTTTTCAAAAAAGCCTTCTAAAGTAGCTTTTTCTCCAGATGCGAGTTGCTCTTTCCAGTTTTTTAAATCGATGCCAAATTCATTGAAAATCATGGTTCTGGAATTTGATAATCCAACAACACGGATATTTATTTTTAAATTTTCTTTTAAATAATTATTCTGCTGCTTTATTTGCTCGACCAGCTTTTCTCCAACATTCCCAACACCAGTAATAAATACATTTAATTGTTTGGTCTCTATTTCAAAAAATTGCTCATGTAAAGTATTCAAAGCCTTTTTTACATCATTTTCTGATATAACAGCCGAAATATTCTTTTCTGAAGCGCCTTGCGCTATGGCACGGATGTTAATATTGTTTTTTCCTAAGGCACTAAACATTTTACCGCTAATCCCTTGATGGTTTTTCATATTATCACCAACCAAGGCGATAATTGAAAGGTTTGATTCAATTATTATGGGATTAATTTTGCTTAAGGCAATTTCATTTTCGAAAGCACTATCAATAGCCTGTTTAGCATTATTAGCATCTTTTTCTTCAATACCCAAACAAATAGAATGCTCAGATGATGCCTGAGTAATTAATATAATATTAATTTTTTCTTGAGATAAGGTCTCAAATAAGCGTTTGGAAAAACCAGGAATGCCGACCATACCACTACCTTCCAGTGTTAATAAAGCAATGCTCCCTATATTACTGATTCCTTTAACAGGAGATGTAGCGTTTGTTTCATCATTAGAGATAATAGTGCCAACGGCTTCTGGTTCTAATGTGTTTTTAATATGAATGGGAATTTCTAAATCTAAAACAGGCTGTACAGTTGGCGGATATAAAACTTTAGCACCAAAGTGTGACAGCTCCATAGCTTCCTGATATGATATTTTTTCAATAGGATAGGCTTGTTTTACCAATTTAGGATTGGTTGTGTACATACCACTTACATCCGTCCAAATCTCAAGCTGCTCAACTTGTAATGCAGCTGCAACAATAGCAGCAGTAAAATCTGAACCACCACGACCTAATGTTGTTTGTTCTCCTGCTAAGGATTTTGAAACAAAGCCAGGCAGTATTGTAATTTGTTGCGTTGCTGTTTTAAAGTAGTCTACTATATTTTTATTAGTAAGACTATAATCAACTTCAGCTTTAGTGAAATTTGAATTTGTTGTAATTAATTCCTGAGTGTTCTTACGATTTACAGATAAACTACGGTTTTTCATAGTTTCTGCAATGATGTACGATGATAACAACTCACCAAAACTTACTAACTTATCCGATGTTTTTGGAGACAGCTCATTTATCAAATAAATGCCATCCAATAAGCTTTTTAATTCATCCAGTCTGGATTCGGTATATTCTATTATAGGATTGGCGTTACTTGGATTTAATTCATTTATAATATTTAAATGAATCTCCTTAATTGTACCAAACGTTTCATTAAAACTGGTGTCTTTATTTTGAGCTAGTTTACCAGCTAAAAGTAATTTGTCTGTAATACCACCAATGGCAGATACGATACATATAATGGAATCTTTTTGCGAATATCCAGTAAGGATATCTATAACGTTATTTATGTTTTTTGCAGAACCTACTGAAGTTCCACCAAATTTTAAAACCTTCATTTTTTAATGAATTGATAATTGAAAAAAATATTTTTGATGTTGTAATTGTAAAAATTACAACGATAGCCTGAAGAATATATAGTTAGCAACCCCAAAGGGTTGTAGTAATTGTAGTTGTACCAAAAATAGCAGGAATTCCTTCTGTTACAGAAGAAAAAGAGATCGCTATATTTTGGTTTAAATGATTCATTATATTCTATATAATATGCATCAAAAGTATCACTTTTAACCTCAATTAAAAAACAAAAATCGCTTTTTTACAGGATTCTTACATAGAGGCTATTTTCATTTAATAAAATCAACTTATTTTATTATGAATTAAAAAAATCACAATATTAAAATCAGACCTTATTGGTAATTACTTCCTTTAGTTTTGCGTATGTCATTCTCTATTAATTAAATCAAGAGTCTGTTAGATTTTGTAGTTTTTTATATACATAATTCATGTTTTTGAACTCGATTAAACGTTCTTTTTTGTCGTTAAAATGTATTTGTGTAAGAAAATTTACTATATTAGTATACGTTAAATTATAAAAATCTTACAAGATGAAAGCAAAATTACTCACAAAACTAACTTTGTTAGCACTCTTTTTTTTCATTACGATGCAAATGGAGGCTCAAGTAACTAATGTATTCGATTTTAATACTTCGGGTCAATTAAGTTCTGCATTTACCCAAGGCGGAAGCTCATTACTCATAACACAAACTACCAATACAGGTATAAGTAGTTCTGGAGCTGTAAATGTCTCGGGAAGTACTAACGAAGTTTATACAACAAAACAGGGTTACTCTATATCTGGTGAGGGAGCTCATTACAAATTTGAAACCTATTTTAAAAGTGAATTTAACAGTGGCTATGGCGGTATTGGTTTTACCTCCAATCCGAGTGCAACTCATAATTCCTATGCAGCTCCTAGTGAGGGTTTAGGTATATCGGTGCACGGTGGTGGTTATATTTTTACTAGTGGAACAACAACTAATTCAGGCAGCTGGGATGGTGGTGATGTTTTAAATAGTGGTTCTCCAGATGACTGGTATTTAGCTGTTTTAACTATCGATTTGTTAGCAAATAGTTATTTTGATATGACTATTGAAATTTATCCAGCAAATGATGATGGAACACTTATAACACCTGGGACAGCAACTGAAACCAAAACCTGGAATGTACAAAATACAGCTATGGCTAGTTCAGAAATAATTTATTCGTATTTTGCTTTTGGAGGACATAGAATAACAAATTTTGATAATTACACTATTAATTTGGAAGGAGGAGCAACTATTATAGAAGCTGGGGCTCCTGTAGTTATTGGTTCTTCCACATTAAATAATTCTACTAACGAGATAGATATGAGTGGTGAAGTGACAGACGATAGAGGCGCTTCGGTTACAGAAAGAGGATTTGTTTATAGTACCTCTGTAAACCCTCCAACGATTTCAGACACTAAAATTGTTGTAGGCAGTGGAGAAGGTACATTTAGCCATCAATTAGGTAGCTTGTCAGCTAATACAATCTATTATGTCAGGTCTTATGCTACAAATTCTACTGATACATCGTATGGAAGCCTTAGTACCATAGATACAAGTACTCTATCTGATGCAGATGTGGGCTTAAGATCCAATATTAATGTATACCCAAACCCAACAGTTAATTATATTGCTATTACTGGTTTAAACGAGGCTAATAATTATACGATTTACAATGTATTAGGAAAAAAAATGTTACAAGGAAATACAACAAATAATAATAAAATAGATGTTAAATTTTTAGACAAGGGATTGTATCTTCTAAAAATGGAAAATAGTAAAATAGTTAAATTCATTAAAGAATAACAGCTGTTTATATATTATTTATTTACAGTATTTTAAATAAAATATATGCAAATCCTTAGCTAAAATTTGGCTAAGGATTTTTTTATTGACTAAATTGTGATTTTATTTACGTTGAACATAAATATCTTTCATATTCATGAAACTATTTTCCAAAGAACAAATATACCAAGGCGATAAATTAACAGCAGAACGTCAAAAAATATCTTCAACAGATTTAATGGAGCGGGCAGGTATGCAAATTTTTAATTGGATACATATGCGTATGCAAGGAGCTCAGGTGCCTATTCATATCTTTTGTGGTATAGGAAATAATGGCGGAGATGGATTGGTGCTAGCCAGGCATTTAATTTTAGATGGATATAATGTTAAAACATACATAGTCAATTGCAGTGATAAAAGATCAAAGGATTTTTTAATTAATTACGATCGTATTAAAAATGTTACTAAAGATTGGCCAACACTTTTAAGTTGTACTGAAGATTTTCCCGAAATCCACCAAGATGATATTATTGTTGATGCTGTTTTTGGTATTGGACTCAATAGACCAGTAGATGATTGGGTAAAGTCGTTATTTATGCATTTTAGAAATACAAAAGCATTTACACTATCTATTGATATCCCTTCGGGTTTAAATACAGATAAAATTTTAGAAGATGAAGATGCCGCTGTTTGGGCGGGTTATACGTTGAGTTTTGCATCTCCAAAATTAATTTTCTTTTTACCAGAAACAGCAAAGTACACGGTACAATGGGAAGTATTGGATATTGGCTTGGATCAAGAGTTTTTATATACAACTAATACAGAAGCAGAATTAATTGGAAAACATGAAGTGCTACCATTATACAAACCTAGAGAAAAATTTTCGCATAAAGGACAATTTGGTCACAGTCTTATTATAGGAGGGAGTTATGGTAAAATTGGTGCCGTGACCTTGGCAAGTAGAGCAGCTTTATCTGCAGGGGCTGGTTTGGTTACCACATATATTCCCAAATGTGGTTATGTGCCTTTACAAACATCTTTCCCCGAGGCCATGGTCCTAACTGATGTGAATGAGGAAATAATTACGGCTATTAAATTCGATATAGAACCTACGGTTGTAGGTTTTGGAATAGGTGTAGGGACTAACACTAAAACGATAAATGCTTTTGAAGCTTTTTTAAAGAATAATAAAGCACCTTTGGTTATTGATGCAGATGGGATAAATATATTGGCCAAAAAGAAAGCTCTTCTAAAATTATTACCAGAAAAATCCATTTTAACACCACACCCAAAAGAGTTGGAACGCTTAATAGGAACTTGGAAAGATGATTTTGATAAATTGGAAAAAGTAAAGGTGTTTTCAAAAAAGTATGCATGTATCATTGTTATAAAAGGAGCTAATACGATTACGGTGTTTGGTGATAAACTATATATAAATACTACAGGGAATCCTGGTCTATCTACAGCGGGTAGTGGTGATGTGTTAACTGGGATTATTACGGGGATGATCTCACAAGGGCATGAACCTTTAGAGGCTGTTGTATTTGGAGTTTATTTGCACGGAAGATCCGCCGATATTGCTGTTGAAAATTTTGGTTATCAGAGTTTGATTGCTAGCCATGTTATCGACTATTTAGGTGAAGCTTTTATCGATTTGTTCAAACAACCAGAACAACCAGCCGAAGTAGCAGAACAGGAAAAGGAAAAAGAACAAGGGTAGCCTTGAAGTTTTTGTATAAAAATACACTGTTTAAAAAAATGTCTTAAATATAGAGGTTTTTTCAATTTCAAACGTTTAATACTTAATTAAAACCTTAAAAATATTAAGATTAATGACCTATGATGATTATTCATCTAAAGATTCAGTTTGTGAAGAACGTAATTACAATATAGCTTACAAGAAGCATTCTAAAGAAGTTTTTAACTTTTTAGTCTTTAATTATGGAGACAAACAACTTGCCGAAGATATTATACAAGAAGCATTTTTAACCTTATGGAAAAACTGTAAAAATGTGCCTTTAAAAAATGTAAGAGCCTATTTATATACCATTTCTAAAAACAAGATAATCGATACTTTTAGAAATGCTAATCGTGCTTTAAAATATAAGAAAAGCACATCCAATATGACAGAGAAACAAACACCCGAATATATTTTTGAAGAAAAAGAATTCCATCAAGAACTAAATCGTGTTCTTGATAGGATGCCAGAAAATTATAGGGTTCCTTTTTTACTTAATAGAGTAGACAAAAAAAAATATAAAGAGATTGCAGAAATAATGGGGGTAACAGTAAAATCGGTTGAAAAGAGAATTTTTAACGCCTTGGAATTTTTACAAAAAGAATTACAAATTAATAAAAAACGATTTTAGTAGAGGTTTTTTTTAGTTTTAAGCGTTACATATTTAATTACCATAGTTATGGAAGAAAATAAGTCTAATAATATAAACAAGTTTTTAAACTTTGAATTTTCTTCGGAAGAGGAAAAAGAAGCTTTCAAAAATTCTGATACGTATTCTGAATATAAGGAAGTTATAGAGTTATTCGATAATGTTAGAGCTGTAGATTATAATGAAAATGGTGTTTTAGAAAAGTTAGATTCTGCCCGTTTAAAATCTTCTGTTAACGAAAAACAAGTCATACCATTGTATAAAAAATGGAAGCCTTTGTCTGTAGCTGCTACCATATTAGTATTTATTTCTGTGGTTTTGTTCAATATAAATAATAATCTTGAACATCATACATTGGCAGGAGAGTCTACTCAAATTTCTCTTCCCGACGCTTCTAAAGTTTGGTTAAACGCAAAATCGGAAATAGCTTATAAAAAATCATGGAAAAAATCAAGAGCTATAGACTTAAGGGGAGAGGCTTATTTTGAAGTAGCGAAAGGGAAAACATTCATGGTAAAAACATCCCAAGGTACTGTGACGGTTTTAGGAACAAAATTCAATGTAAAACAACGAGAGGCTTATTTTGAAGTGTATTGTTACGAAGGTACAGTATCTGTCATGTACAGGAATAAAGAGACTATTTTAAAAGCAAACAGCAGTTTCAATTCAAGAACATTAGATAAGACCATGCAAAAAAATGCTATGATTAATACAAAACCGCATTGGATTGAAAAAATGTCAGTTTTCGAAAACACTCCAATAGAACATGTTATTGCCGATATTGGTATTCAATATGATATAAAATTTATTATGAACAATAATTTAAATAAAAACTTAAAATATACTGGTAGTTACCATTATAATGATTCATTAGAAACTGTTTTAAATGTTCTTTGTCAATCATTAAACTTAGAGTATATCGAAAAAGATAAAAGTATTTATTTGAATAATAAATAGATGACCCTAAAAAAAAAGCCTACAGCAAATGTATTGGCTATACTTTTGTTTTTTTCAACATTCAGTTTTGCTCAAAAAAAACTTGTTCTACTTTCAGATCATTTAAAAAAAATAGAGGCCTTACATGAGGTGTCTTTTAATTACGAGTCATCCTTACTCAAAGGTAAATTATGTACAGATTGTTTTTATAATGAAAGTACATCCTTAAAAGCTCATTTAAAGTATTTAGAAAGTATGTCCATGCTTTCTTTTTCCATGGTAACTTCAAGTAAAATTGTGGTTAGCTCTCTAAAAAAAGATATTCTATATTTTTATGATAGTGAAGATGACATGCCTTTGGAGCTTGTTTTAATAACAGATCTAAATAGTTCTAGAACTTGGGTTACAAATGAAGAAGGTAAAGTTGTTTTTGAAGACTTTACACCTGAAAAAATTCAAATATCACATCTTAGTTATGGTAAACAATATATAGATATTGGTAAATTAATTACTAATAAAATATATATAACTAAACAGATTCAAGGATTAGAAGCCTTATTTATTTATCCGTTCTTTTCAACGGGAACTTATAAGAAAAAAGACGGTACTTTCTTTATTAAAACAAAAGAAGTAGGAGTTTTGGCGGGTTTAACTACCCATGATGTTATTAAAAACTTGGAAAACCTGCCTCAGGTAATTAGTAATAGTGAATCTATTTCAGATTTAATCGTTAAAGGAAGTACACAGGATCAAAACCTATTTGTATGGAACGATGTAAAGGTCTATCAAAATAGTCATTTCTTTGGATTGATTTCTGCATTTAATGAAAACTTACTCTCTAGAATTACCTTGTATGATAATGCCACACCAGCAGAGTATGGAAACAGTACAAGTAGTGTTATTAGTTTGGAACATGACCGTGCGTTTTCAAAAAAAATAACAGGAGGTATAGGCTTCAACTTTTTAAGTGCAGATGGCTATGTTAAGGTACCTTTAAATAAAAAATCTGAATTATTGCTTTCAACAAGAAAATCACTAACAGATGTTTGGGATTCTCCAACATATATAAATTATGCAAAAAAAGCTTTTCAATCTTCAAATATAGAGACATCTTATGCGATAAATAAAACTGTGGTGGATACAAAAAACACTTTTGATTTTCACGATTCACAGTTGCAATATAAATTGATAATTAATGAATCTAACCGTATAGCATTAAACGTATTACTTCTAGCAAACAATTTATTATACACAGAAACGAATGCCCTGAATACGAGCAAAGAAAGTAGTTTAAAGCAAGAAAATACAGCTTTAGGGTTTAATTGGCAGCATACATTTTCTAATAAATCTCAAATAGAAACGCTAGTTAACTATTCAAATTATAAACTACAGGGAGGTAATTTTTTGTTATCCAGAGATATTTCTAGCTTCCAAAGTAATAGTGTTAAGAATTATGAAATGGCTTTAAAATATAGTTCTAGGTTAAAAACTTCAGGAATTACGTATCAAATAGGTATCTCCCAAGAGCATTTAACTGTTTTAAATAAGATCGATAATTTTAATCAATTTTTTCAAAGTTCCACAAAGCAGCAAAGTAATATTTTTGGGCTGTTTGGAACGCTTAATTATCATAAAAATAAAGTAAACGGAGGTTTAAATCTAAGAAATGTTTATTATGAGTTTTTAAAATCGTTTCAGTTTGAACCCCGATTTCATCTAACTTATAACCCAATACCCGAAGTAGATATTCAGTTGAGAGGAGAAAGGAAAACACAAAACATTTCTCAGGTTATTGATCTGGAAAATAATTTTCTGGGTATAGAAAAGCGCAGATGGTTTCTAGCAAACAATGTTATAGCGCCTTTACAGAAAAGTAAGCAGCTAGAATTGTCTTTTGGCTTCAAGAAGAAAAGGCACATGCTTCATACGAGCATCTACACTAAAATCGTGAAAGGAATTACAACTAATAATCAAGGTTTTCAGAACCTTAATCAGTTTGAAAACCTTTTTGGTTCATATACTGTCAATGGTTATACATTTCATTATAATTATAAAAGTCATCGTTTAAATACATGGTTAAGTTATAATTATGGTATAAATAAATACAAGTTCAAAGATAAAGACCTTAATGTTTTTCGTTTTTATAATAACAATGACATTCGGCATAGTCTTATTTCTGGGGTGAACATCAAACACAAGTTGTTTAATTTTTCTATGGGAATGGAATATAGCTCAGGGAAGCCCTTTACCTCAATAAATAATGAATTACCAATTATAGAAGGGGTATTTAATACCATTAATTATAATGAACCGAATACTGAGCGTTTATCAGATTATTTAAGGTTTGATGCATCTGCAAGTTATGACTTTGACATATCAAAAAAGTTGGATTATAAACTAACAGTTGGTTTAATTAATATAGGTAATAAGAAGAATATTCTTAACCGCTATTATACGCTAACAGAAGATAAAAATGACATAGAAATTTTAGATAAATATGGTCTGGAATTCACACCTAATGTGTCGTTAATTGTTGATTTTTAAACAAATAGGATGATTTTTTAGGAAGCACAGAGGGTTTTTTTATTTATGATCGTTTTCATTGTAACAAACCCCAGCTAAAACATAATAACATGAAACACTTTTTTAAAATACTACTTATCACAATATTCCTTTTAGGAATCTTAGAATCATGTTCATCTGGTGAAGATACCATTCAAACAACATCAGAAGAAAAGATTTCATCAAGTTTAATAGAAAAAATAATTGCAACTACCACATCGATAAATGATTATAACCTAATTAATTTCAATTGTGGTGATATGTCAGTTGTTGGTGGTTTTTTAAATAAGCAGGGGGATTATTATGGTGCATTTACTATAAAAATATCAGAATGGTCCGATTTTTATGAATCCAATAAAAATACAGCTTTTAACCAAACTGGAATTCAATTTACTGATGACGATTATATTTTGCATTATCTAATTGATTTTAATGGAAGTCTTGGAATATTAGTAGATGAAGAGAATTTTATTAACTATTTTAATGATTGTAGTTTTGATGGAGATATAAAATTTTTTCATGAAGATAAAGGAACGATAGCGGTTTCTGAAATTAATTATAATTGTCTAGGAAAAGCAAAATATTTTGTAAATGGCGTTGATGATAGTTCTATAACGAATAGCCCTATACCATTTGAAGAGGGGCTTACAGCAGTTAGTGAGGCCTTAACATTATACAATGCAGTGAATAACTCAGAATATACTATAGAGCAGCTTAGAATTAGTTTTCTTGAATATGTATCACCGAAAGAAACCGAATATATAGCAATAGGGAGGTCTCAAATGATTAATTATTTTGAAGATTGTGTTCTTGATAGAGATACTGATGACTGCATTAATTTCAAATATCCATTTATAATAAATAAAATTAATCTTCAAACAAAAGAAATAGTACCTATTACTATAAATAATGATAGTGAATTAAATCAAAATTTCTTTGATCAGATTGAAGACTTAACAATTGACTACCCCATAACTTTAGTTACATTGAATGGAAGTGAAGTTATAATAAAATCTAATGAAGAACTTGAAACTGCCCTGACTAACTCTGCAGCTTATTGCCATGATGAATGGTAGTATGATAAAAAATCTAATACTGTGTATACCTAATAATTATTGCGAGTAGATTATTATGTTAAATTCTTACTAAAAAAAGCCTATGATTGATTGTCATAGGCTTTTGCTTTATTAGATGTATTGGCGTCTTTAAATATTTAAAGACTTAAATAACTCGATTAGTTTTGGACTGGACGGTCTTGGCGCATTTGCATCTACAACGTTACCATCTGGGTCTATAAGAATAAAACGAGGAATACCCTGAATTTTATAATCTTGAACAAATTTCGATTTAAAATTATTATCCGCTAATAATTGTATACCTCCCAGTTCCTTATCTGTAACCATTTTTCTCCAAGCATCATGCAATGTTTCATCATCTATTGAAATACTAACAAACTCAATATTTTTTCCATGGTATTGTTTTTCAACTTTTTTAAGTGAAGGAATCTCTTTTTTACAAGGACCGCACCAAGTAGCCCATACATCAATATATACATATTTTCCCTTTAAGTCTGATAATGATGTTGTTCCTCCTTTATGATTTTCATAATTAACAAACTCAGGTGAAGGCTTGCCTGTAAAATCTGAAATTTTAACATCTTTCATTTTTTTCTGAGTATATGCAGTTAAAAGATTTTCATTGAGTTTTTCTAAACCAGCTTTTTCACTTGCATAAATTGTCGAGTCTATATTTTTATTGTTTTCTATAAGCTCACTTAGTTTGTTTTCTATCTCGGTAACCTTAGCTTTAAATGCATCTTCTTCTAGATCTAATAAATCTGGTGTGAATAGACTTTTTTGCAATAAAGATTTTTTTGCAATATAATTACTTGTTTCTGCACCAGTACCTGTATACTTGATAGTTTTATCAAGCTCTTTTGCATCTAAGGTTAAATTAATATCAACCCCGTTCTTAAGAAACATGTAAGTAAATTCTTTACCATCATAAAGATTATAAACACCAGATTCTACTTTTAAAGTATCACTAAATGTACCATCATCATTAACTTTAATGGCTTTTGAATATGTTCGTGTTCTAACAATTAAGGAGTCACTATTTTGATTGGTAATTTTACCAGATAAAGTCGCATAATCTTTGGGGGCATTTTCACAAGCAATTGTGGCTATTGCAAGTGCTAAAAAAAGTATTTTTTTCATTTTTTTGGTTTATTATTCGCTCAAAAATAAACTATCTTAACAAAACATTTCTATTTATTAACATTTTGTTGTGTATTTGATTTTGATTGTTTGCAGGACATTGCAGTAAGAAACAACTATAGTTTATAGGTTAATTTCTCATAATCTACTATCTCAGGTATAATATTTAAAGCATGTAATTGTTTTTGTACAGTCATGATGGTTTGTTCGTCAATTAGATTTTGCGACCATTCTGTAATATTTAACCACTCCTGTACATCTTCAAGTTGTTGTTTGTACCTATTAGCGATTGTTTTATCAATACTTGGAATCTCCTTAAATTTAGAGGTTGTATTATTAATAATTTCTAAAATTGTTTCCAAATCTGCCCTGTTGGATTCAATGAAATCCTCTCGAACAGCAATTACAAAACAAGGCCACGGCGATGGACAATTTCCTATATGTCTAAAGGTTCCATCGTCGACCAAGGGTTTTGTAGTAAATTTTTCCCATAAGAAATAGTCTGCTTTTCCAGAAGTTAATCCTTCTACGGCTCCATCTAAATTTTTTATAATTTCAAAATCAAGGTTTTTTTCCAGATCCCATTCGTTATTCTCAGCATTAATATATGCCATTAAGTGGGAACCAGAACCATACCTGCTTATAGCGGCTTTCGTTCCTTTTAAATCTTCAATGGTTTTGTAAGATGAATTGTGGGCAACATGAATGCCCCAAATTAGAGGTGTTTGTACAAAAGTTTGCACAATTTTACTTGGACTACCAGCTATAATATCTTTTATAATACCTTCGGTAAGTATAACAGCTATATCAATTTCTTTATTTCGAAGGGCTTTACACATAGCACCTGTACCACCAGCGTAATCATGCCAACGTAAATTAATCTGTTCATTTTTATAATCCCCATTTTTTAGTGTTAAATACCATGCTAGGTTAAAATGCTCTGGTACGCCACCAATATTTACTTTCTTCATTAAATCTATCTGTTAATCTGCAATTTTATCGAGTGTGTATTTTATAAGGTTTCCAATAACTTCTGAAGGGTTTTTACTAAAAGTTCCAGAAGCTCTGTTAGCAATAATAGCGTTTAGAGATATGGCCCGATGTCCCAATAGTTTGGCTAAGCCGTAGATGGCAGATGTTTCCATTTCCAAATTAGTGATACGAATACCATTAAAATTAAAAGCATCCATTTTATTGTTTAAGTCGGCGTCCTGAATGGGCAATCGTAAAATTCGTCCTTGTGGTCCATAAAAACCACCAGCCGTAGCAGTTAGTCCTTTATGAATTCTATGGCTTTCAAATTGTTTTTCGAGGACATCACTGTTTTTAATAATGATGGGCTTGGCTTTATCTTGATGCCAACTTGTTTGCTTGATAAAAGCGTCTTCAATATCTGGGGTGTTTATAGTGTCTATTTGATAGGCATGTAGCATCCCGTTAAGATCTAATCCAAAAGTGCTTAAAAGAAATGAATCTATGGGAACATCTTTTTGTAGCGAACCAGAGGTGCCTATTCTAATAATATTTAAACTTGTAACAGTTTGTTTTGGAACCTTGGTTGTTAAGTCGATATTAAAAAGGGCGTCTAGTTCGTTTAGAACAATATCGATGTTATCTGGACCTATTCCTGTAGAAATAACGGTGATACGTTTCCCTTTATAGTGGCCTGTCTGAGTTTTGAATTCACGTTTTTGAGTAGAGAATTCAACGCTGTCAAAATATTTAGATACTTTCTCGACACGATTTTGATCACCAACAAAAATGATAGTATCAGAAACATTTTCAGGTTTTAAGTTTAAATGGTAGATGCTACCGTCTGGATTTAATATTAATTCAGATTCTTTAATGGGCATTTAATACAGTTTTTACGAGCTTATTTTGTTTTTTATTAAACAGGTAATCGGTTTTTTTAAGTCCACCATATACCATATTATTATCAATTTCCATGGCAAAATTATGCTGACCTAGCAAGGCTTCATGCCCTTTTCTATTAAGCGTGATTTGTTTTTCATCATTAGCAAAAAACACACGAAGTTTTCCTATAATCCTTGATATTTGAAGGTCACCAAAGCCATAATACCCTTGGTAGTTAAGCACATACCCCAATAAATGGTGTTCAGATTTTATGGTGTTGTTTTTAACAATTTCCAGAATGTTTTTTTCTAATACATTTAAGCCATGTTTTGAATCTGGAAAACGTTCTAAATGTGCTTTTAAACAATTACTTAAATATTTGAAAGATGATACGGTAATTATATACGGTTTTAATAAATTATGATCCTTACCACAGTATATACCCCAGATGGTTTTTGCTAATTCTAAATCTTCAGGAGTAAGCTTTACTCTGTTTTTATAATGATCTATTAGTTGTTCTGCATTGAGTTCCGATAAGCCTTTTAATATTTTACTACCTTTAATTCTACCACTACAAACTAAAGAAATAGGGAGGTCTATTTGCTTTTGCATGATAAGATTGATGACAGCAATCATATTGATATGGCAAAATAGATCGTATTCAAACCACAAAACAATTTCGGAATATTCTTTATAAGCATCCAGTTTGTTTAACTCTAGCTTTATTATTTCTGTATCTAAGTCGATATCGTAAAATGCATTGAAAAATGATTTTCTGAGATCTAAAAATTTATTTGAGTTAATTTCTACAATAGTAGGTCCTTCACAAAGCATTTCCTTCCAGGTAAATTTTTCTCCAACAAAATCCAGATCATTTAGATAGTTTGTCAAAACATCCCCGTTAGTAATATGAAGTAATCGCTTGCTCATAAATTATCCTCCAACACGTTTAACATTGAAACCTTTTTCTTGGAGCATTTTCATTATTTTATCACGATAATCACCTTGAATGATTATTTTGTCATCTTTAAAACTACCGCCAACACTTAGGGTTGTTTTAATTTCTTTGGCCAAAACTTTAAAATCTTCATTGGCGCCTGTGTAGCCTTCTAATATGGTAATTGGTTTCCCTTTACGCTTTTCATATTTACAAATAATAGGATCGTCTTGCATCCATATTTTGGGTATTTCGCTATCACTTTCAACAGGATCAGTTTCAACGTGATCTGGAAACAGGTTTTTTAATTGGTCTTGTAAATCCATCTTTTTGTCTTCGGTCTTCTGTTTACAGTCAAAAAATCGCAGGACAAATAACTGCTGACTGCTTACTGAATACTATTTTTTTATTAGCCCTAGTTCTATTAATCGTTCATTTAAAAATTCACCAGCAGTAATATCATCAAATGCTTTAGGATTATCGTTATCAATACAACTTTCCAAAACGTCTAATTTCATGTCGCTTATAGGATGCATGAAAAAAGGAATAGAGTAGCGCGATGTTCCCCAAAGTTCTTTTGGAGGGTTTATTACGCGATGTATTGTAGATTTTAATTTGTTATTGGTGTGCCTAGAAAGCATATCGCCTACGTTAATCATAAGTTCGTCAGGCTGTGCTATAGCATCAATCCATTCACCATTATGGTTTTGTACCTGTAAACCGCGACCTTGAGCTCCCATTAATAGAGTTATTAAGTTGATATCCCCATGTGCGGCAGCACGAACGGCTTCCTTGGGTTCTTCTGTAATAGGTGGGTAGTGTATGGGTCTTAAAATAGAATTGCCATTATGGATAAACGCATCAAAATAGGTTTCTTCAATTCCTAAATGCAACGCCAATGCACGTAATACATACTGGGCAGTTTTTTCCAGCATTTTATAAGTTTCTTTACCTATAGCGTTAAACTCTGGAAGTTCATTAACAATAACGTTCTTAGGATATTCTGCTTCAAGTTTAGGATTGTTTTCAACATATTGTCCAAAATGCCAAAACTCTTTTAAATCACCTTCTTTTTTACCTTTGGCACTTTCTTTTCCAAAAGAGACATAACCCCGTTGTCCTCCTATTTCTGGAATTTCATAATTCTGTTTAGTTGCAGTTGGTAAACTAAAAAAACGTTTAACTTCTTTGTACAGGTTTTCAACCAATGTATCATCTAAAAAATGGCCTTTTAAAGCTACAAAGCCAATGTCTTCATAAGCTTTGCCTATGGCATCAACAAATTGTTGTTTTTTATTAGGGTCGTTAGAAATAAAATCATTTAAATCTACACTCGGTATGCTAGTCATGCGTTATTATTTAATCATGGATGTATTACAAATGTACAAAAACATTGTAAAGTTTAGTGTACTGTGTTTTGTATAACTTTTATATTCTTTTTGTCTTTTTATGGTATATTTGATAAAGCAATATATTCAATTCATGACTAAAGAATCCACTTCAATTACAATGGAATATCATGTCGAAAACCTAGGCAAAGATGTATTAATACAATTGTACAAAAACATATTAAAACCAAGGTTGATAGAGGAGAAGATGCTTATTTTATTGCGTCAGGGAAAAATAAGTAAATGGTTTTCTGGTATTGGACAAGAGGCTATTGCTGTAGGTATTACCATGGCTTTGAATACTTATGAATATATATTGCCAATGCACAGAAATTTAGGGGTGTTTACTACCCGAGAGATTCCACTGTATAGACTGTTTGCACAATGGCAAGGAAAGGCTTCTGGTTTTACAAAAGGCAGGGATAGATCATTCCATTTTGGAACACAAGAATATAAAATAGTAGGAATGATTTCTCATTTAGGCCCTCAATTGGGTGTTGCAGATGGTATTGCTTTAGCTTCTAAGTTGAAAAATGAGAATAAAGTCACGGCTGTCTTTACAGGAGAAGGGGGGACAAGTGAAGGCGATTTTCACGAAGCTTTAAATGTAGCTTCCGTTTGGCAATTACCAGTTTTATTTTGTGTTGAAAACAATGGTTACGGATTATCTACACCTACAAGCGAACAATACAATTGCATAAATATTGCCGATAGGGGTTTGGGATATGGTATAGAATCGCACATTATAGATGGGAATAACATCATTGAAGTTTATAAAAAAGTTAGTGAACTAGCACAAAGCGTTAGAGAAAATCCAAGACCCATTTTATTGGAGTTTAAAACGTTTAGAATGCGTGGACATGAGGAGGCTAGTGGTGTTAAGTATGTTCCAAAAGAACTTATGGATGACTGGGCTATTAAAGATCCAGTTTTAAATTATGAAGCATTTTTAAATGAAAATAGTTTTTTAAATGATGATGAAGTTACTGCGATTAAAGAAGCAATAGTAACAGAAATCAACGAACATTTAGATATTGCTTTTAAAGAAAATGCTATAATTCCAGATATGACAAGCGAATTGGATGATGTTTATAAAGCGTTTGAGCATGAAAGTATAGTAGATAATAATGAGTCTAATCATATCCGTTTCATTGATGCAATATCTGATGGATTAAAACAAAGTATGGAGCGCCACAACGATTTGGTGATTATGGGGCAAGATATTGCTGAATATGGAGGTGCGTTTAAAATAACTGACGGTTTTGTTGAGCGGTTTGGAAAAGAACGTATACGCAATACACCCATATGCGAATCTGCTATTGTTGAAACGGCTATGGGGTTGTCCATAACAGGTATGAAAAGTGTTGTTGAAATGCAGTTTGCCGATTTTGTAACTTCTGGGTTTAATCCAGTTGTTAATTATTTAGCCAAGTCTCATTATAGGTGGGGACAACATGCCGATGTTGTTATTAGAATGCCTTGCGGTGGTGGTGTTGCAGCTGGTCCTTTTCATTCACAAACAAACGAAGCCTGGTTTACAAAAACCCCAGGTTTAAAAGTCGTTTATCCAGCATTTCCTTTTGATGCTAAAGGCTTATTGGCTACAGCAATTAATGACCCGAATCCTGTCTTGTTTTTTGAACATAAAGGTCTGTACAGAAGTATTCGGGAGGAAGTTCCAATTGATTATTACACATTACCTTTTGGTAAAGCATCTGTGATTAGTGAAGGTAACGATGTTACTATTATTAGTTATGGTGCGGCAGTCCATTGGGCTTTAGAGACTTTGGAGCGTAACTCAGAAATTTCTGCGGATCTTATAGATTTAAGAACGCTTCAGCCTTTAGATACGGAGACATTGTATAGGTCGGTTAGAAAAACAGGGAAAGCTATCATTTTACAAGAGGATTCTTTATTTGGAGGTATTGCTAGTGATATTTCGGCACTTATTATGGAACATTGTTTTGAATCTCTTGACGCCCCAGTGAAACGTGTTGCTAGTATGGAAACACCTATACCTTTTGCAAGTCAATTAGAAGCACAATATTTACCCAAAAATAAGTTTGAAGAAGCACTTAAAATACTTTTGGAGTATTAGAAATGAACCATGGAAGAGCTCTTAGAAATATTTGTTAAGGCATTTTTTGGAACCATAGATTGGACCGTTAATTCTATTCTGTTTAAAATAACTTGGTATACAAATTATTTTTTGGGATTGGTTGTTATATCTCTAGCTGTTTGGTTTTTTGAGATCGTGTTTCCCTGGCGAAAAGAGCAAGCTGTTTTCAGGAAAGGTTTTTGGATAGATACTGTTTATATGTTTTTCAACTTCTTTGTTTTTGCCATTATTATAAGTGGCGTTTATGCTATATTAGAACAGTTTTTTTCAAGTATAGGAATTACCATGACTTCTATCTCCATAATAGACTTGAAAGATTTACCTATGTGGGGACAATTACTAATATTCTTTTTAGTATCAGATTTTGTACAATGGTTTACCCATGTGTTATTACATAAATTTAACTTTTTATGGCGTTTTCATAAAGTGCATCACTCTGTTAAAGAGATGGGATTTGCTGCTCATTTGCGTTACCATTGGATGGAAAATATTTTCTATAAACCTCTTAAAATATTTGTTGTCATGCTACTAGGAGGTTTCGAACCAGAGCAGGCCTTCATTGTGCATTTTATAGCTATAGCCATTGGTCATTTAAATCATGCCAATATTAAGCTTACATACGGACCTTTAAAATATATATTCAACAACCCCGTTATGCATTTGTACCATCATGCATATAATTTACCAAAAGAACACCGTTATGGCGTTAATTTTGCGATTAGTTTGAGTCTTTGGGACTATATTTTTAAAACAAATTATATCCCAGAAGCGAGCGGAAATTTAACTTTAGGATATAATGATGATACAAAAATGCCAAAAAACTTCTTTAAGCAGTTGTTTTACGGCTTTAGAAAAAACCACTAGTTAAGCATTTTATAATCGGGTTTTACTATTGACATTTTATGCTGAAAAATAAATACTTCATATTAATTATCATTTTGACCTGCTTTTACTGCAAAGAAACCTGCTCTTATTGCAAAGAAAAAGGAGAAGATAAAGATATTTACGAATGGAAGACAATAAGTGTTATCGCATCAGCTTATAACTCATTAGCATATCAAACAGATGCTAACCCAAGTATTGGTGCTTTTGGAGATAGTTTAAAGCCAGGAATGAAATGTATTGCCGTATCCCGAGATCTCCTAAAATTAGGGTTAAAACATAATACCCCTGTTAAAATAGAGGGCTTCGATAGTATTTATTTGGTTAAGGACAAAATGAATGCCCGTTGGAAAAAACGCATAGACATTTATATGGGAATAGATGTTAAAGCAGCAAGAAATTGGGGCAAGAAAAAGGTTTCAATCACTTATGGAATTCCTAAGAAAAATAATTTGCACTAAAAAGATAATATAGTACATAAATAGAAATATATAAGATTTATAATCTTGATAGTTTTATTAATAATTTTGTTGACATGCAGGTCAGGTTATTGCAAATCAGTATCTGATATTTTTCAAAAAAGAACTTATCAATATAGTATAACTAAATAAACATAAGTCATGGTATCGTACACAACTAAAGTAAAACAGTTTCTTAGTCAAGACCCTATTCCTCTTTTTATTGGAGGTGCATGGATGAAAAATTCTAAAGATAAGATCATTAACGTTGAAAATCCTTCGGACCAATCATTACTCGCCAACGTAAGTAAAGCTGATGCCAATGATACTAAAAGTGCCATTGAAGTAGCAGATAAAGCTTTTGCTGAATGGAAAAATGTAAGTCCAGAGAAACGCGCCGTTATTATAAATAAATTTGCAGATTTATGCGAAAGAGATGCTGAAGAATTAGCGCAATTGGAAGCACTAGATGTAGGAAAGGTGGTTAATAATGCCAGAGGGTTTGATGTACCATTTGGTGTTGAGTCATTACGTTATTATGCTAATTTAATTCAAAAAGAAACTTTTGAGAAAACATTATCGATTGATGGTGTTGAAAGTAAATCTGTTCGTTTACCTTTTGGAGTGGTGGCTTTTATTTTTCCTTGGAATTTCCCGCTTACTTTATGTATGTGGGGTATTGGGCCTGCGTTAGCTGCTGGTAATACAATAGTGGTAAAGCCAGCAGAAGTAACTCCCTTAAGTACCTTATATCTTGGTTTACTGGCAAAAGAAGCTGGAATTCCAGATGGCGTTTTAAATATTATACCTGCAGATGGACCAGAAGCTGGGGAAGTTTTGACTTCGCACCCAAAAGTAAAATGTGTATCCTTTACAGGATCATCCAGAGTTGGAAAAATAATCGGCCAGGCATGTGGGTTTAACCTAAAACCTTCAAAACTAGAATTAGGGGGCAAAGGAGCTGCTGTTGTTTTTGATGATGCCGATTTGGATTCTGTGGCTGTAGGACTGGCAGGAGCCATTACCTTAAATACGGGACAAGTTTGTTGTACAGCTACACGTTGGATCATTCACGAAAAAGTGATGGATAGTTTTGTTGAAAAGGTTAAAAAGGAGTTAGAAAAAACTAAAATAGGACCAGGAATGATTGAGGAAAATGAAATGGGGCCTGTTGTTAGCAGTAAGCAGTTGAATACGATTCTGGATTATATAGATAAAGGTGTGAAAGAAGGCGCTGAAGTGATTTGTGGTGGTGAGCGCATTAAAGATGCTGATTTTGGTAAAGGGTACTATGTGGCTCCAACATTATTAAGAGGAGATGAACATAATATTTGCTTCAAAGAAGAAATATTTGGCCCCGTAGCTTACATAACATCGTTTATTGATGAGGCCGACGCCGTTCGTCAGGTAAACAGTTTGGATTATGGTCTTGCTAATAGTGTCTGGACTTCCGATAAAGAACGTGCAGATCGTGTTGCTAAATCTATGGTTTCTGGTAATAGTTGGATAAATGCCCATAATGTGTTTGCCTATGGACTTCCTTATGGAGGTGTTAATGGAAGCGGTAATGGAGGCGGTGTTAATAGTGTGCAAACATTGTTTGATTATACGCGTTCTCTCTCTATTGCAGAACCTGTTTTGATTTAACTAATGGAAATAGCTAAATTAATAGCGTATTTGGTAGAACAGGGCGTATTGAAGACTACCAATGTGGATATTGTGCCCCTAAGTGGCGGCGTGTCTTGTGAAATTCTTTTAATAGATGATGGAGAAAAACGCTTTGTATTAAAACGTGCTTTAGAAAAATTAAAAGTTGAAGACGATTGGTTTGCAGATGTAAAAAGAAATGAAATCGAACAACGCTATTTAAAGTATGTAGCAACATTTCTCTTTGATTCGGTTCCTGCTATTATTTACAGTGACAGTAAGCATCATTTTTTTTGTATGGAAATGCTGGAAAATGGCTTAGAAAACTGGAAAGAACAGCTTCTTAATAAAAATTATAATGCAGCATATGCAAAAAAAGCTGGCGAACTATTAGGAGCTATTCATTTTAAATCTGCTGAAGATCGTGAAGTGGCAAAGGATTTTGATACGCTGGGTAATTTTCATGAGCTTCGTATAGAACCTTATTTACTTAAAACAGGAGAAAAGCATCCAGAATTGGCAGTTTATTTTCAAAAGGAAGCGCTGAGGTTAAGTGAAAAAAAAACATGTTTGGTTCACGGTGATTTTAGTCCTAAAAATATTTTAGTAGGCCCTAATCGCTTGGTCGTTCTAGATTGTGAAGTCGCATGGTATGGAGATCCGATATTCGACATTGCCTTTCTATTAAATCATGTTATTTTAAAATCACTTTATTTATCAGAAGATATAGAAACACTCATACAACTAGCAAACGAAGCTTGGATAGGTTATAAGAAAGAAGCCAAAACACTTATAAATAAACATTCTGAAACACAATTGGTTCATTTACTTCTTATGCTAATGTTGGCAAGAGTTGATGGTAAATCGCCTGTGGAGTACCTAAATAGTTCTCAGAAAAAAATAGTAACAGACTTTGTTTATCAAGAACTGCCTTTAGGTAGTAATAATTTCGAACAATTTAAAAATAAATGGTTAAAATATAATGCAGTAATATTATGAGAATTAAAGATATAGATGCTTATCAAATATATGATTCCAGAGGGTTTCCTACACTTGAAGTTGAGGTAACGTTAGATAGTGGTATAAAAGGGTATGGACTAGTGCCATCTGGTGCTTCAACTGGTCAGTTTGAAGCCTTAGAACTAAGAGATGATGATAGTACCCGCTTTAGGGGAAAATCAGTTTTTAAAGCCATCAATAATGTAAAAACGGTACTGTCTGAAGCTTTAAAAGGAACATCGGTTTTTAATTTGGAGCAGATAGATAGAAAGATGATTGCTTTAGATGGTACAGTAAATAAATCAAACTTAGGAGCAAATGCGATTCTAGGAGTTTCTATGGCAGTTGCCAATGCAGCAGCAAACCAGCAAGGAATTCCTTTATACGAATATTTGGGTGAAGGAAAAGGGGTCTTAATTCCTCTTAATGAAATTCAAATTTTAGGAGGAGGGGCACATGCTGCCTGGGCTACAGATATTCAAGATTATTTGGTTATTGCCGTTGGAGCTAAAACCTATGAGGAAACCTTAGAGATGACACACAATATTTATCATGCTGCAGGTGAAGTTATGAAAGCACGTGGTAAATGTGTTGGAATAGCAGATGAAGGTGGTTGGTGGCCAGACTACCTAACAAATGAAGAACCTTTTGATGTGTTTTTGGAAGCTGTTAAGAAAGCAGGTTATATTGCTGGTAAAGATGTAGCTATTTCTTTAGATATAGCTGCAAGTGATCTTTTTGATGGGACAAAATATCATTTTAAACTAACAGACGAATCATTTACACCTCAAGAGTTTTGTGATTTAATGATTACCTGGTGCGATAAGTACCCTATTATTTCTATTGAAGACCCTTTCTCAGATACCGATTTTGAAAGCTGGAAACGTTTTAATGAAACATGTGGTCATAAAGTTCAGATTATAGGGGACGACCTTTTTACAACGAATATAGAACGTATAAAACAAGGGATTGAAGAAGGTTTAGCCAATTCTGTATTGATAAAATTAAATCAAATAGGTACCGTAACAGAAACCCTTGAAGCTATAAGATTAACACAAGAAGCAGGTTGGTTGCCTGTAGTTTCTGCCAGATCTGGAGAAACAGAAGACGCCTTTATTTCTCACTTAGCAGTCGCAACTAACGCAGGGCAGCTAAAAGTAGGATCTTTTGCTAGAAGCGAACGTATGATTAAATGGAATGAAAACTTACGAATTCAACGTAGTTTAGGAAATAAAGCTCAATTCATAGGTGGTAAGATTTATGAACGTATTTTAAAGGAAAAACCTTTAATAGTATAACATCGTATTTGTAAAATAGTTGCCTTTTTAGTGTTTAAAAAAACCCAAGATTTTCTGTTTATTGAGTCTTGGGATTTTTGTTATAAACGATATATTCTTTTATTGTTCACATAAATACAATAAGAAAACGTTAAACTATATCATTTCGTTTCAGCTTCAGAAAGTATAAAAGGGTAGGCGTCTTTCACTTGTTTTAGCTCTTCTTTTGTTAGCTTATCGGAAGGTTTTTTTAATACATGCATACTATAAGCATTTCTTAATTCATAATAAGCTTTTGTGAGTTCATTTTGTACGGCCACAAATTGCTTATAACTTGTTTGTTTACCATTTTGCAAGGATACGACTGCTTTTTCAGGGTTATCAGATGCTTTTGGGTTTTTTACGCCATTACAATAATGACAAGTACCATCACCATTATTGTCCAAAAAGCTTTTGGTGATTTCTTTTAATTCTGAAATTGTAATGATATTATTTTCTACCATAATTTCATCTTCGTTATTAATTAGAATACGGAGCATGTTACGTTCAGCTATTTTAGCATCACAAATTGTTCCAGGCGGACATTCTTTGGGAAGCAATCTGTTTATACCTTCATCTGAAGATATGGTAGCCGTTACAAGAAAAAAGATGAGTAATAAAAATGCAATGTCTGCCATAGATCCTGCATTTACTTCAGGTATTAGTTTTGATCGTCTCATAATTATAGATTTAAATGTTAATATGTTGACGAAATCACAAAAACGATACCATAAAAAAATTGCTATTTAAACCTTGAAGAAATTATTAAAAGTAGGGAAGGAGGTTTTATAGTTTTGATATGTATAAAAAAAGGATGTAATCAAATTACATCCTTTTTAATAAGCATAATGTTTTAAGCGTTTCCAAACATCTTCATGTGAATTATTAAGGTTTGGTATATTTCTATCTGTAAATAAGTTTTCTTGAGCGATACTATTTAAGTATCTCGATATTTTTGTTGCTGATTTCATATTTGATTATTTAATACTGAAACAAGTTCAGCGCGGGTTTATTGATAAAAATTTTGTTTTAAAAGACGCTACTTACCTGTAACGTCTTTTGCTGTTCCAGTTGTAACTTTTTGTATTGTTTAAAGTTCCACTTAATTGATTACTGTTTAATGTTCTCATAATTTCTAAATTAAATTTTTGATACTGAACGTGATTCAGTACAGGTTGATTTTTTAATATTTAACGAATTTATCTATAACGCCTTTTTTTATTCCAATGGTTGCTTTTAGTTCCAGTTAAAGTTCCGCTTAATTGATTGTTGTTTAATGTTCTCATAATTGTTGTCTTTTAATTGATTTATACTAGATAGACGACCAGAAGATAAAAATGTTACAGTACTATGCATAACAAAGTAATAAATTAACGTGTTTTAACAATTTTTTCCAGAATATGGTAAGAAATAATTACTTTTTTAGACTTATTAAGTGTTTTAGGAATGGTTATTGTGTTAAATGAATACAAAATATTAAGTAAGAGTATATATGTTTTCAGATAAAAAAATATCTTTGAAATATATTATGCACATCGGTTTAATGGAATAATAAAACAAGTGAGACTCTATTTTTCATTTTTTATAGGACTTCTTTTTTCGCTATCAATTTATGCTCAGATTGATGCGAAAAACAAATCTATTGCTATTCCTGCAGTGAAAAGTAAAAAGGATTCGTTAGATACCAATTCATTACTGCCATCTAAACCAATAAACAACAATACAGGTATTAATAACATCAATACACCTCGTACTTCTGCTAACCTTAATATGCCTAAAAAACAGTTTTCTATGTTTCCCGAAGAAGAATTTGGTAATCCTGGAGAACTTTATGATAAACGAATTAATAAAAGCTTAGATCATTTAAAACTAAGTGAAGAAGAATTAGAAATGAAAAATGGTAGTACAACCGATCAATATTTTGGTGATTTTAAAAGTAAGGCTAAGTTTGTGAATGTTGTATATAGAGATCACGGTTATGTTGATGGCGATATTATTCAGGTTTTAGTTAATGACGATATTATTCATGCTAGAGTATTTTTAACAAGTGGTTTTAAAGGTTTTAAACTCGATTTGCAGCCAGGGTTTAACAAGATAGATTTCTTAGCTTTAAATCAAGGAGAATCTGGCCCAAATACAGCTGAATTTAGAGTTGTAGATGATAAAGGAAGCTTAGTGTCTTCTAATCGTTGGAACTTGTCTACAGGCGTAAAAGCAACTATTATAGTTGTAAAAGAATAATTGAAATTTATTTACTAGCTATTTATATAAACCAAGAAAGCCTTTTGTTTAAGAAACAATCTTATCAATAAGCTTTAACTCTTCATCAGAAAAACTTAAATTATCTATAGCTTTTATATTTTCTTTTAGTTGACTAGGAGAACTAGCTCCAATTAAAACCGATGCAACTTGTGGTTGCCTTAAAATCCATGCAATAGCCATTTGCGATAATTTTTGTCCGCGTTCTTGAGCAATAACATTTAAATGTTGAATTTTTTCAATATTGCTATGCACTGTATCGACATTTAAATAAGTAAGGTCTTTAGCAGCTCTGGAGCCTTCAGGAATACCCTTTAAATACTTTTCAGTTAACATACCTTGTGCCAGTGGCGAAAAAGCAATACAACCAACACCATTTTGTTCTAAAGTATCTAAAAGACCTTCTTCAACCCAACGATCGAACATAGAATAACGTGCTTGATGTAAAATAAAAGGAACATTTAAATTTTTAAGAATCTCTGCCGCTTTTTGAGTTTCTTTTGGTCTATAATTAGAAATACCAACGTATAAAGCTTTCCCCTGGCGTACAATATCTGCTAACGCTCCCATGGTTTCCTCTAATGGTGTTTCTGGGTCTGGTCTATGGTGATAAAAAACATCAACATAATCTAAGCCCATGCGCTTTAAACTTTGGTCCAAACTTGAAATTAAATACTTTCTCGACCCCCAATTGCCATACGGTCCAGGCCACATATCATAACCAGCCTTCGTTGCAATAAATAATTCATCTCTATAGGGCTTAAAATCTTTTTTTAGGATTGTTCCAAAATTTTCTTCAGCAGATCCGTATGGAGGTCCATAATTATTGGCCAGATCTAAATGCGTAATACCTAAATCGAAGGCACATCTAATAATATCTCTACCATTTTGTATATGATCAACAAAGCCAAAGTTATGCCATAACCCTAATGAGATTGCAGGTAAAAGAACACCACTTTTTCCAGATCTTTTATAGGTCATTCCATCATATCTATGGTTTGAAGCTTGATAATTTGTTGTTTCTGACTTGTCGTTGATTTGCATATGTAGAGTAGCTAATAATAAAGGCGTAAATGTATAAATTATATTGTAAATATCCGATGAATAAACATTAACATGATTTTATAATAGCTATGGTAGGTATTGATTAGTTTTACGACCTACAATAAGAGGGTATGAATTTTTTTAAACAGATAGTGTTAATTTGTTCCGTTGTATCTATGCTTTTGGGCTGCAAGAGTAACGATGCACAATATATTATAGACAGAGCCATTAAAGTTTCTGGCGGTTCGCTTATAGATTCATCGAGTATCAACTTTAATTTTAGAGATAGGCATTATATTGCCAAGCGCAACAAAGGCGATTTTTTATATGGGAGATTGACTGTCAATTTAACAGATTCTATTTTAGATATTTTAACCAATGCTGGTTTTGAGCGTTTTGTAAATAATAGTCCTGTTAATACACCAGATAGCATGGCTGTGAAATATAGTAGTTCTGTAAATTCAGTCCATTATTTTTCAATATTACCGTATGGTTTAAATGATTCTGCCGTAAATAAAAACTATTTGGGAAAAGTGACTATTAAGAATAAGCTGTATCATAAAATAAAAATTACCTTTAATGAGGAAGGTGGAGGTGAAGATTTTGAAGACGAGTTTATATATTGGGTTGATGTTAAGACTTTTAAAGTAGATTATTTGGCGTATTCTTATGCAGAGGATGATGGTATGGGCTTACGTTTTCGAGAAGCTTACAATGAGCGCTATATAAAGGGGATAAGGTTTGTGGATTATATTAATTTTAAACCTTTTGATAAAAACGCTCGTTTACTATCGTTGGATAGTTTATATGAAGCTGGAGGCTTAAAGGAATTATCAAGAATTAAGCTTGACCAGATAAAAGTTGAATAACAAATTGTTAGGCCAGCTCTAAGGCAATTTCTATCATATCCTTAAAGGTTGTTTCTCTTGCTTTGCTCGTAGTGCGTTCTCCTGTTACTAAAGAATCAGAAATAGTTAAAATGGTTAAAGCATTTACATGATGTTTAGCTGCAATTGTATATAGACCAGAGGTTTCCATGTCTACACATAATACCCCAAATTTCGACCATTTTTTATAAGATTCGAAATCATCTTCATAAAACTCATCAGAAGTGAAAATGTTTCCTGCTTTTAAAGGAATATGCTTTCTTTTGGCAGTTTCTACCGCTTTTTGGAACAAATCAAAATTAGCAGTAGGAGCGTAGTCTGCACCTCCAAACCGCAGTTGATTGACACCAGAATTAGAAGAAGCAGCCATAGCCAATACGATATCTCTAATTTTTATATGTTCTTGGTAAGATCCGGCACTACCAACACGAATTAAATTTTTTACATCATATTCTGTAATTAATTCATGTGCATAAATAGAAATAGAAGGCACTCCCATACCCGTTCCCATTACAGAAATACGTTTTCCTTTATAATTTCCAGTGTAGCCATACATATTTCTTATTTTATTAAAACAAACAGGATTATCGAAAAAAGTTTCTGCTATCCATTTAGCTCTTAAAGGGTCTCCCGGAAGTAAAATGGTTTCAGCAATGTCTCCTTTTTTGGCTTCTATATGTACGCTCATTTTAGTAGTTAGAATTTGATGTGCCCCCTTTTATAATAGCGATTCCAGATGAAGTGCCTAAACGTTCAACACCTAAATTAATGTATTCCAATGCTGTTTTATAATCCTTTATACCTCCAGAGGCTTTTATTTTTGTACAATTTGAGCAAACACTTTTCATAAGTTTCACATCATTTAATGTCGCTCCACCAGTGCCAAATCCAGTTGATGTTTTTATAAAATCTGCACCGCTTTGTATTGCCAATTCGCTAGCTTTAATAATTTCTAACTCTTCAAGATAACAGGTTTCTAAAATAACTTTTAAGACGTTATTTGGTAAACACTTTTTAACGGCCTCTATATCCTTCCATACAGCATCAAAGTTTTTGCTTTTTAGCAAACCAATATTAATAACCATATCAATTTCATCTGCACCATCTTCTAAGGCTAAGATTGTCTCTGCGACCTTGGCTTTAGTGCTCATAGCTCCTAAAGGAAAGCCTATAACACTGCAAATTTTAATGTCGCTATTTTTTAATTGTTCTTTAGCTAAAGGCACATAGCAGCTATTTACACAAACAGAGAAAAACTGGTATTTCTTTGCTTCTGCGCAAAGGTTAATGATATCCATTGCTGTGGCTGTGGCTTTTAGAAGCGTATGGTCTATGTATTTGTTTATTGACTTCATGGTTTGGTTAAAGTTAGTGCTATTTTTTAAACGGAATTATATTTGGTGAAATATGCGATTTTATTCATGTGTGAACTATGATTTTAATCAGTTTTTAAGATTGACAAAACTTAACTTTTTGTTTAAAAAGGAAAAGGCTTCTAAAATATACATTTTAAAAGCCTTTTTTATAGTTGTTCAATTGCGATTCGTTTTACACAGATTGTTTTATTTTAAAATCTGAAGAAGCCGTAATTCTACTAACACCTATATCAATAAACTTTTTAGCAGTTTCAACATCTTTAATGTCACCTGATGCACTTATCTTAATATCATTTTTAACGGTCTTTTTAATAATTTTAACAACGGTTAATGTGGCGCCACTTTTAGAAAAACCACTAGATGTTTTAATAAAATCTACTTTAGCATCTAAGGAAATCTCACAGGCTTTTATAATTTCATTTTTATTCAATTCAGAAACTTCTAAAATAACTTTTAAAGGCTTTTTGCCTATGGCTAGTTTTACATCGCTAATATCTTTAAAAACAGACACATAATTTTTACTTTTAAGAAAACCGAGATTAATAACCATATCAATTTCATCTGCACCATCATTAATGGCTTGTTTTGCTTCATAAACTTTTGATGCTGTAGCAGTAGACCCGAGAGGGAATCCAATAACAGAACAAACTTTAACGTTTGTTTTTTCTAACAATTGTTTTGCTAATGAAACGTAAGAGCTACTAACGCAAACAGAATAGAAACTATTGCTTTTCGCTACATGACATAAATCTATGATATTACGCTCTGTTGAGGTTGGGTCTAAAAGTGTATAATCAATATACTTGGAAACATCCATCGCTATAAGTAGTTTTAAGAGTTTATTTAGGGGAATAAACTAGAATTATATTATGTTTATGTATAGTTTTGGGACTAACACAATTACAAATTTACATATTTATAATGATATAAAATTTACATTAAAGCATATTTTTATTAACATAGTGCTACTTTATGGTGACTTATATATTTCCAAACTATTATATTATTGGGGCTTTCTAAGAGGTTTTTACAAGATTTGATTTTAATTGAATTAAGCGTTCTTCAAATGTAAATGCGTTTATAGGATTATTAACATTTTTGAAAAGTAACATTAAATCTTCTGTGTGTATTTCGCGTTTTTGCTTCAATAAATTAAAATGAACAAAACTACACCAAATAATAGCTTTTAAATGATTTTTATCTTCGTTATACATACGCATCTCTACTTTTAATTCACTATCTGTATAGCCTATTAATTGCGATTCTATAACGACAGTTTCCATTAAAAATGCGGCCTTTAGATAAGCAATTTGATTACTGCTTGATACCCAGCCTTTACCACTTTGTTTTGCTATTTTAAAGATATCAATATCATAATGTTCTATGAGGGCATCTTCACGATGATTCATAAAATAATTAATGTAACTTCCATTGTTTAAATGATTAAATGGATCGCAATCTTGAAATCTAACTTTTGTTTTGCTCTGTAAAACTTTTAATAATTGACTCATATAAATATTATTTAATATACTAATCGGTATATTTTTGGTTAAAAAAATGTTATATTTTTAATTCTTTTTCTATTATGTTATCTAACATGTCCATAGTATCCTGTATATAAAAATTATCATCCATAGTGTAAGTCATGAATATAGCGCCTTGTATCATGGTATCTAATCGCTTTGCAAAGTGCATAGCATTTATTTCTGATGATATTTCACCAGCTTCGATACCATCTTCAATAATTGTAGCTACCTGATCCTGAATTTTTTCTATAATATGCCTAACTTTTTGAAGTAAAAGGGTATTCTGATTATTGGCATCTACACCAATATTTAAAACTGGACACCCTCCAAGTTGTTTGCTGTAATCGTAGTAGTTTCGGTAAAAATCGGTAATGAGAAACAATTTTTCAATAGGAGAATCACTATTAGATAAATGGTCTACAATTCGCTTCATCATATTTTTAACAGTATATGTAAAAGCAGCAATTGCTAAGTCTTCTTTGTTTTTAAAATTGCCATATATAGCACCTTTAGTTAAACCTGTTGCTTTGGTTACGTCACTCAAACTAGTTGCCGCATAACCATTTTTGTTAAAAATTGGAGCCACTATTTCCAGAATATATTGAGATGTAAGTTCGGCTTTTGTAGTCATAACTTTTCAAATATAATAAAAATATACCAAACGGTATATTTTTATTATAAACTTTTAGACAAACTCAAGGTTTAATGAAAAAATATCAACTTATCCTGTTGAAACTGTAGACCACAATTAAGGCCATAAAACAAAAGCAACCTTTCTAATTTTCCTGTATCTAGATTCTTTAATTATATAATCTAGATACAGGAAAATTAGAAAGGTTGCTCGTTGTTAAACGAAAAATAACAGGCAGTTTTTATAACAAAATATATGCGTTTGATTACGAATATTTTGCTTCTAGTTTTTGATTTCTAAAAACTAGCTTTTCATCGAAAGCATCCAATAATATTATACTATCTGTTGTAACTTTCCCTGATAATATTTCTTTACTTAAGGCATTTAAGACCTCTTTTTGAATAACACGTTTTACTGGTCTAGCACCATATTCTGGATGATACCCTTTTTCGGCTAAATATAAAATAGCTTCTTGTGTGGCATCAAAAGTAATGTCTTGCTGTCCGATCATTTTTGAAAGTGCTTTTAATTGCAGCTTGACGATAGCAGTTATGTCTTCTTTGCTTAAAGGCGTAAACATAATGATATCGTCGATTCTATTTAAAAACTCTGGACGTACACTTTGCTTTAATAATCCTAAAACATCTATTTTGGCTGATTCTATAGCAGTATCTATATCTTTAGTCGCTTCAAAACGTTCTTGTATTATATGGCTTCCTATGTTTGAAGTCATAATAATTATCGTGTTTTTAAAATCCGCTACGCGCCCTTTATTATCGGTTAAATGGCCTTCATCCAATACTTGTAATAAAATATTAAATGTATCTGGGTGTGCTTTTTCAATTTCATCTAATAATACAACAGAGTAGGGTTTACGTCTCACAGCTTCGGTTAATTGACCGCCTTCATCGTATCCAACATATCCTGGAGGTGCTCCAACCAATCTACTTACTGCATGGCGTTCCTGGTATTCGCTCATATCAATACGGGTCATTGCATTTTCATCATCAAATAAATATTCTGCTAAAGCTTTAGCCAATTCGGTTTTTCCTACTCCCGTTGTTCCTAAGAAAAGAAAGGTGCCAATTGGTTTTTTCGAATTCTGTAAACCTGCACGACTTCTTCTTACGGCATCACTAACAGCTGTTATGGCTTCTTCTTGGCCTACTACACGCTTATGTAACTCATTTTCCAGCTTCAACAATTTTTCACGTTCGCTTTGAACCATTTTTGTTACTGGTATGCCTGTCCATTTTGCAACAACTTCAGCAATATCATCATAAGTCACTTCTTCTTTTATCAGTGAGTTTTCGGACTGTGCCTGTAATTGCTTTTGGAAAGTTTCAAGTTGTTCTTGTGCATCTTTAATTTTTCCGTAACGTAGCTCAGCTACTTTTCCATAGTCTCCGTCACGTTCGGCACGTTCGGCTTCTAGCTTATAGTTTTCAATATCTTGTTTGGTATTTTGAATATTATCAACGACTTCTTTTTCACTTTTCCATTTCGCATTAATTTCATTTCTATTTTCTTTTATATTGGCTAGATCTGATCTGAGTGATTTTAATTTAGATTCGTCTTTTTCACGTTTAATGGCTTCAATTTCGATCTCTAATTGCATGATTTTTCTATCTAAAACATCCAGTTCTTCGGGTTTAGAATTAATTTCCATACGCAATTTAGACGCAGCTTCATCCATTAAGTCAATGGCTTTGTCTGGTAGAAAGCGATTTGTAATATAACGTTCAGATAATTCTACAGCTCCAATAATAGCTTCGTCTTTAATACGAACTTTATGATGTGTTTCATATTTTTCTTTAATACCTCGTAATATTGAAATAGCACTCTCTGTATCTGGTTCGTCGACCATCACTTTTTGGAAACGTCTTTCTAAGGCTTTGTCTTTTTCAAAATACTTTTGATACTCATCTAAAGTTGTAGCTCCAATAGCACGAAGCTCGCCACGTGCCAAGGCAGGTTTTAGAATATTGGCGGCATCCATGGCACCTTGTCCGCCACCAGCACCCACTAAGGTATGAATTTCATCTATAAACAAAACAATGTCACCTTCACTTGTAGTCACTTCTTTAATGACTGCTTTTAAGCGCTCTTCAAACTCTCCTTTATATTTAGCGCCTGCGATCAAGGCTCCCATATCTAAAGCAAAAATTTGTTTGTCTTTCAGGTTTTCGGGAATATCACCATCAATAATTCTATGAGCAAGACCTTCTGCAATAGCTGTTTTACCAGTTCCAGGTTCACCTACAAGGATAGGGTTGTTCTTGGTTCTACGTGATAAGATTTGAAGAATACGTCTAATTTCCTCGTCACGACCAATAACAGGATCTAATTTTCCGTCTTTTGCTAATTGATTTAAGTTTTTAGCATATTTATTTAATGAATTATAGGTATCCTCCTGGCTTTGCGAAGTTACATTTTCACCTTTTCGCAATTCTTCAATAGCGGCTTTTAAACCTTTTTCATTAACACCTTGGTCTTTTAACATTTGTGCTATTTTGCTGTTTGACTTAAAAACAGCTAGAATAAGGTGTTCTATGGAAACGAAATCATCTTTCATTTTTTTCGCAATGATAGATGCTTCATTGAGGCTTTTTCCAACTTCACGCGATAACATGAGCTCACTACCAGAAACTTTAGAAAAGCTCTCTAATTGCTTTTCTAAAGTCTGTTGAAGTATGGAGATATTTACATTTAATTTTTTTAGAATAAATGGTAATACATTTTCATCAACTTCTAAGATGCCTTTAAAAATGTGTTCGTTTTCAATTTGTTGATGCGAGAAACCTTGTGCAATTTGTTGTGCTTGCTGTATGGCTTCTTGCGATTTTATTGTATAATTATTTAAGTTCATTTATATATTTTTTATCATTCCAGCGAAAGCAAAACCTGTTCGCCAATTTTATTTAATTACATTTACACCTTCAATCAGACAATAATCTTACCAACCCATTTTTAGAGACAAAATGTCGTGTAAACCTTCTGAAATAGTGACTTTTAGTCAGTTTGTAAGATTTTGAGATAAGAACGACTTATTAGATGAAAAGTAAATTGATGCTTTTCATAAATTACAAAAAAGATTGCATTATATGGGACTATTAAATAAACTATTTGGAAGTAGTACTGAAACTAAAGAAGAGAAATCTATACCTTGGATTCCATTAAATGAAATACCTCAATTAGATTTTATAGAAAAAAAATCGGCTACCAAAACGCAAGTTATTTTTAAACATTCTACACGTTGCGGTATTAGTAGTATGGTGATGAGGCAGTTTGTTAGTAGTTATGATTTAACTGAGAAAGATTTGGACTTATATTATTTGGATTTACTTAACTATAGAGATGTTTCTAATGAAGCAGGCTATAAATTTCAAGTTTTACACGAATCACCTCAATTATTAGTTATTAAAAATGGTATCGTGGTTGCTCATGCATCACACGGAGCTATTAATGAAATTGATTTGAGTAGATTTGTTTAAAACGTATTGATGGTTTTGGGAATAAGGGTATTGGATTTTGTATAAGAGAATTTAAATTCGTTTTTTAGTAGCTTTTTAATATAGTTACGAGAGGCTTTCTCTTTTTAAGGTTAATGCATACAAATAATATTATACTTATTCTAGCTTTTTTGGGGCTCTTCCAAGGGGCTATTCTTTCTATCTATCTCATTACACTTAAAACTGGTAATAGAAAACTTAATATTTATCTAGCACTTATATTGCTAGGTTTAACGATTAGAATAGGTAAATCGGTACTTGGTTATTATACACCATTAGAAGCTTGGCAGAGAAATATTGGCATCTCGGGAATTTTTATTGTGGGCCCTTTTTTATGGTTATATGGGTTAACATTGTTAGAAAAATATAAAATTTCTTCGTATTGGAATTACCTCCATTTATTACCCTTTTTGCTTTTCATTTTACTATTTGCTGTGATTCCAAGCACAGGAGAATTTGAAACTTATTGGAATTATGGTTTGGTTGTTTTTCATTTAGTTATTTATTTGCTGCTTTCTTGGTTGATTTTAATTAGAAATATTTCAAAATCCTCCAAAAAGAAATTGCATTGGTACCGAAATATACTTATTGGTATCACCTTGGTTTGGTTATATTATTTAGGTAACTTTTTAAATTTTAAGATGCATTATATTTGGGGACCAATATTTTATACGTTTCTAATTTATGCCTTTTCTTATCTTTTTTTAAACCGTAATAGTTTTAATCTGGATAAATACGATAGTTCAAGATTAGATAGCAATAGTTCGAAAGTACTTTTTGCAGCTATTAAAAAGCTTTTTACGGATGAACATCTTTTTTTAGAATCTAATATTTCTTTAAAAATTGTAGCAGAAAAACTAACTACAAGTTCAAGAGAGGTTTCTCAAGCAATCAATGAAAATGTGCAGCAAAATTTCTACGAATTTGTTAATCAATTTCGAATAGAAAAAGCTAAAGAGCTATTGATAGATTTGAAATATAAAAACGAAAAAATAGCTACAATCGCTTTTGATTCTGGTTTTGGTACGGTAACAGCATTCAACGTAGCATTTAAGAAAAATACAGGGATTACACCTACTGCATATAGAAAACAACATCTTTAAATCGAATTTTTTGTTTAAAGAAACACGCTTCTTAAAGGAGTTTATGGTTTTAATATTGATTTTTGGGTACACAATCTAATTTCAATATAATGAACAGAAAAACATTTATTAAAAACTCACTAATAGGACTTACTTTAACTGGTGTTGCTCCTGCATATGCAATTTCTAAAACGCTACAGGAACCAGAACCCCTTGATATAAAATTGGTCAAAGAATTTGTGATTGCAGGTCATAAAAACTTGCCATTAGTAAAAGAAATGCTTGAAGAACACCCTAACTTAATTTATGCGCGTTACGATTGGGGAAATTCAGACTTTGAAGAAGCTATAGAAGGGGCTGGGCATTTGGGTAATAAGGAGATTGCCAATTATCTAATCTCTAAAGGAGCCCGAGTTAATTTATTTGTACTTACCATGCTGGGAAAAACTGAACTGGTAAAGCCAACGTTAGAAGCTTATCCAGAATTGGTGTTTGCCAAAGGACCTCATGGGTTTACCTTATTGCACCATGCCAAAGTTGGAGAAGCAAAAGAATTGTATGATTATCTATTAGATAAAGGCTTAAAAAAGACGCATATAAAAATTAAATGACTTGAATAGTTTATATATGAATGCAGCATGTAATGTATCATTTATACCTTATTAATAATTACAGAGCGTTTATTTAACCTATCAATTTAGTTGTTATTTCAGAATGACCAATAATAACATTTAAATTTAAACCTTAACCCTATAGGAGCTAATAATATCTTTGAGTTTTAGTTTTAGGTCTTCACCAGTATCGAAAACCATTTGCTCATTGCTAGGAAAGGGGACTCTCCTGTTGTTTAGTATTTTTATATCTTGAGATTCTAAAGCTCTTTTATCGCCACGAACTCTGGCGAAAAGGTTTTCAAAAACAAATTCACTATCTATGCTAAAAGTATCTAGCAACTGTTTTGTTTTTATATCCAGATACACAACATCTGCAATAACTTGTGTCGATTTTATTTGAGTGAATTCATTATAGCGTGCTTTTACCTTAACTATTTTATCAATTTTTATATCGTTGCCCAAACTATCTTTGGCAACATTACCTTTACTGTCTTTTTGGTATTCCCAACCATCAACAATTTCCTTTTCTCTTATAAATTCACGCTCTCTAATACGTTCTGGTGAAATATTGATTTGTTTTAATTGCAACTGCATAGCATAGTCGTAAGCAATCTCCTTGTTAGGTTGTGCATGATATACCGTCCAGAATTGGTTTAAACCATAGGTATCAAAATTTAGTAAATCTTCTTCCAAACGTTGCGGAATAATTTGGCGGGTACGATTTTGTATCGTTACACTTACATAAGCGGTTCCACGTTCATGGGCTTCCCGCATTAAATCTCTGGTCTGTTCATAATTCGGATTAATAGATTCTATATAACCTAACACGTTATAAGCTTCTCTAATCTGTAGTTTGTCATCTAATTCTAATAAATCGATCCCTTTTTCATAGAAATAATCTGAAACATTCTCGCGAGATTGTACAATTTCATTACTATAATCATTGAATTTAAAAGGAATGTTTTTACCATTTACAGCCAATGGCAATAAGGGTTTAATAGCTTCTTGGCGCGCATCTAAATCCATATAAATTTCATAAATGTCTTTGTATAGCTCAGGATTTTTATCCTTTTTTAAATGGTCTATAGAACTTAAATCACGTTCGGTTGCCTTATGATAAGCATCTTGCAACATTAAAACATAATCGTATTTGCGTTTTTTGTTTTTATTGGTCTTAAGCTTGTTTAAAGCTGTTGTAATGGCTTGGTCGTAGTTGCCTGTATTAACTGCAGCTTCTACTTGTTTCTTACCCCCACAGGCAGTAAGTATAAAAAGACCAATTGTATAAAGTAATATTTTCTTCATAGGTTAAATATTGGGGTTACCAGAAACACTAGTTCAATGGCAGTGCCAAAATACTAAAAAATAGACGAAATACAAAAAAATACGTTTAAATGATGATTTATTGATTACTTTGTGTGTTTTTTATTACTTTTTAATAAAAAAAAAGCTACTATTTACTCTTTTTTGGATTGAAAACTGGAAGCAATTTTGTAGAAACCTCACCAAAACCAATACGAGTTCCATCCTTTTCACAAAACCCTCTCATTATAACAGTATCATGGTCGTTAATAAACTTACGTTCTGTACCGTCTTTCATTTTTATTGGTTTTTCGCCTTTCCAGGTCAATTCCAACATAGAGCCATAGCTATCCTTTGTAGGACCAGAAATAGTACCACTACCCATCATATCACCAGAATTTACCGGGCAGCCATTAACCGTATGATGTGTTAATTGTTGAGCCATATTCCAATACATATATTTAAAATTTGACTTACTAACTACAGTTTCTTTGGCACCTTTTGGTTGTATGGCGACTTCTAAATTAATATCAAAGCTCTTTTTTCCTTTATACTGAAGGTAATCCAATTGTGGCTTTATAGGTTTAGGGCCTTCAACACGATAAGGCTCCAAGGCATCAAGTGTTACAATCCAAGGGGAGATAGAAGATGCAAAATTTTTAGCTAAAAACGGTCCTAACGGTACATACTCCCATTTTTGAATATCTCTGGCGCTCCAATCGTTAAATACAACAAGTCCAAAAATGTATGCTTCGGCTTCTTCAATAGGAATAGACTCTCCTAAATCGTTAGCATCAGTAGTTATAAAGGCCATTTCTAATTCAAAATCAACTAATTTGCTAGGTCCGAAAACGGGCTCTTTAGCGTCTCCAGGTAATGTTTGTCCTTGGGGTCTGTAAACTGGAATCCCAGAAGGAATAATAGAAGAACTTCTGCCATGATAACCAACAGGAATGTGCAGCCAGTTTGGTAATAAGGCGTTATCTGGATCTCTAAACATGGTTCCTACATTCGTAGCATGCTCTTTACTTGAATAAAAATCGGTATAATCTCCTATATGTACAGGCAATTGCATTTCAATTTCATCTAAACGAAATAATACAATCTCTTTATGTTTTTTGTTGTTTTTAAGTGTCGTATTTTCAGAATCGAAAATGTCAGCAATCCTATTACGTACCAAACGCCATGTCTTTCTACCATCTGCTATAAAATCATTTAAAGTATCTTGAAGAAAAATATCCTCAGTTAAAGGAATACCTTCAAAATAGCCTAATTGATGTAATGCACCAAGGTCTATGGCTGTGTCTCCAATTCGTGTTCCTATGGTAATAATATCATCACGAGTTAAAAAAACACCAAAAGGAATGTTTTGAATTGGAAAATCTGAATTTTTATCTACGTGTAACCACGACGTTCTATCTGGATTGTTAGCTGATAATGGCATAACTTAAAATGTATTTATAGTTTATTAAATTCTTATCAAACCTACACATTTTTTTTATTTTAATTGAAAAAAAGGATGAAAATATAGATTTTATATAACCGTTAATAAAATGGTTAAAAACTTCATCTTAAATAAATCTTTTTTGATGTAATTAACTATTCTATTCCCTATTTTTGCCGAATATTTAACGATAATTTAATTTTATGCAACGCGACGAACAAATTTTTGAACTTATTCAAGCTGAAAAAGAACGCCAATTACATGGTATTGAGCTTATTGCATCAGAGAATTTTGTAAGTGACCAAGTTATGGAAGCTGCTGGCTCTGTGTTAACTAATAAATATGCTGAGGGCTATCCTGGCAAACGATATTATGGCGGTTGTGAAGTTGTTGATGAAGTTGAGCAAATTGCTATAGATAGAGCAAAAGCCTTGTTTGGTGCTGCTTATGTAAACGTACAACCTCACTCTGGAAGTCAGGCAAATACAGCAGTATATCATGCATGCTTAAAACCAGGCGATAAAATTTTAGGTTTCGACTTATCTCACGGTGGACATTTAACACATGGATCTCCAGTAAATTTCTCTGGAAAACTTTACAACCCTGTGTTTTATGGGGTAGAGCAGGAGACAGGTGTTTTAAATTATGATAAAATTCAAGAAATAGCGACTAAAGAACAGCCAAAGTTAATTATAGCTGGAGCGTCTGCCTATTCTAGAGATATCGATTTTAAGCGTTTTAGAGTCATTGCAGATAGTGTTGGCGCTATTTTAATGGCAGATATTTCACATCCTGCAGGATTGATAGCTAAAGGCATTCTAAACGACCCGTTACCACATTGTCATATTGTTACAACCACAACTCATAAGACTTTAAGAGGTCCGAGAGGGGGGATCATAATGATGGGACAAGATTTTGATAATCCATTCGGCATCACTTTAAAGAACGGAAAATTACGTAAAATGGCGTCGTTATTAGACTCTGCTGTCTTCCCTGGAAACCAAGGAGGGCCTTTAGAGCATGTTATCGCGGCTAAAGCCATTGCTTTTGGAGAAGCGTTAACAGATGATTTTTTAAACTACCAACTACAGGTAAAGAGTAATGCTGCGGCTATGGCAGAAGCGTTGGTTGCTAAAGGCTATAATATTATTTCTGGTGGAACCGATAATCACTGTATGTTAATTGATTTAAGAAACAAAAACCTTTCTGGTAAGGATGCCGAGCAGGCTTTGGTGAAGGCAGATATTACCGTAAACAAAAACATGGTACCTTTTGATGATAAATCACCATTTGTAACGTCTGGAATTCGTTTAGGGGTTTCTGCTGTTACAACTCGTGGCTTAAAAGAAGAGGATATGGTTGCTATTGTAGAATTAGTAGATGAAGTTATTACGAATTTTGAAGATGAAGCTACTATAGAAGCTATTAAAGACAAGGTTAATACAATGATGAAGGATAAACCTTTATTTGTATAAACTAAAATAGATATTATTTAAAATCCCGCTTTTTATAGTGGGATTTTTTTGTTTTTTGGCGTTTTAACACGCTTTTCGCTATATCTTTTTTCGTACCTCAAAAAGGATGTCGCTGCAATCGTTAACGCAACTTATAGTTACCTTATTAAATGCTTTTGTAATTCCTGTGGAAGCAAGGATTCGTTAACTAAAAGGTAATATTAATAATTGGTTGAGATATCTCAATCGAGCCTCATGCTGACATGGCATCAAATGATGATTTTTACATTTTAACCCATTTAGAATATAGGGAGAAACCACATAATAAAACAACCAATATTTTATAGAGAGATATTGCGATATTCTATTTACTAATCTTCCTCAGGAAACGTAATATGCTGGTAAGCTCCTATATCTGGAGAAGTAGTTCTGTTAACATTTAAAATATCTAAAGGAACCTGAGTAGCAAAAACAGGAAGCCCTTGGTTAATAGCTGCAGATTCTTCGCCAATAATTAGTTGATTTAATGAAGTATCTTTAAAATCAGGATCTTCATTAAAAATATTCCCTTCATAATGATTCGTATCATTTAAATCATAATTTGGACCAGTAAGGTTATTATTAGGGTCTTCAAAACGAATTAAACAGTTAGTAAACTTAAAATTAAACATGGTAGTACCATCACCTTCTTCATCAAGTGAAATTTCAGGATTATCATTTCCATAGATAATACAATTATTAAAGTTAGCCTCGGTTAGATTGGTAATGATAATATTATTATCCTCAACTTTTACGAAATCATTGAGCAGTACAGAAGGCAATTGTCTAAACCCATTGTTCCAATAGTTTACAAGCGTACTGTGTGTAAAATTATATCTGCCACCAAAAGTACCTGCGAAAGATACCAGCCCCGTGTTGTTAATAACCACATTTTCCCCAGTAATAGAAGTATTTCTTCCTATAATGCCATAATTGCTAGAATTATAAACTTGCGAATTGGTTATGGTGAGTTTATCGGAAACCCCATTAGGATTGCCATCGCATAAAATACCAACAGATGCATTTTTTATAGTAGCATAATTTATTGAATTATTAATGCTGCCATCTAATAGCCAAATGGTGCCCCATTGTCCTGGGGTATCAGAGAAGTTAGGTTCTAAGCGGTCGCCTTCAAAAATAACTTCGTTTTCTAATAGGTCTTGATCATTACTAAGCGAACCATTAACTTGTAAAGATGCATTATTAGACACTATGATTCCTGAGTTGTTATGAAAATGGATTCTGGCTCCTGCCTCTATAGTGAGAGTTTCTCCGTTTGGTACAGTAGCGAAACCATAAATGACATAAGGTTTTTCATTTGTAAAAGTAAGTTCTGTAGGCAATAATTCACGCCCTTGTAATTCAGTTTCAACTAACTCACCAGCTATATCGAGTGTTAACGTTTCAATAACCTTGGTTGTGTTATCTCGATTAGGGTAAATAAATACAGCATCTTGTACTAAAGTGGCCAGCTCTACTTTTTGAAGGTTTGCACCAGCATCAAACTCGATTTGGTCTTCATAAAGAAAATTACCATCTGGGTTTGGGAAATTATTAATATCGATAGTCGATTCTACAAAAATAAACAAACTGTCCTTGGCCAATATCTGTACATCTTCAAAAACCTTCCCCGCTATACCGTCTACATTTAATCTATAATTGGAAGCTTCTCCCAAGGCTAACCTTAATGAAGGTATAGAAATATCATCATTACCTCTGTTATAAACTTTTAAGTTATAAGTGCTAGAGCCAATATTGGTAAAAACGGTGTCTAAATATACTGTGTCTTTTGAAAATTCAAGATTACCAGTACTTGGAGAAAACTCAAAATCTTTACGACAAGAACTCCAAAGCATTAAAAATCCTATGGTTAAGATAAAGTATAAGTAGCGTTTCATTAAAAGAAAAATTTTTGATGGCTAAAAATATAACTTTTGAAGCTAGAATTTAGTATAATAAGTCTTATTTTAATTGAAAAAAATCAATACGGTCTACTTTTTTTTGGATTCTTCAACTATTTCAAGAAATGTTTTACTATAAGTTACCAAACTATCTAAAAGTATAACTTCATTTTCTTTTTTAAGTAAATCTTTATTTAAACTTTTGGTTTCGCAATATTCAAAAAAGAGTTGTTTGTAGTCTTTGGGAATTGTTAAAGCGCTAATAAGCATGTCGTCATTGAAAAGGGGACTATTATTAAACAATGAATCTAAGGCTTTATGCGAAATAGGAATTATAGAGGTGTTTTTGCTCTTCTTATTTTTGAAAAGCTTACCAACTAACGATATGACTCTAACTATATCGAGCCCATATTTAGAAGAAGTACCATATAGATGGGGGTTAGATTTTGAGTCATTAACAATTTGTTTTTTTAGTGAGACTTGTTCTTTTTGGGGATTAAATTCTTTCGGTTTTATATCGTTTTGTATTAGTATCTCATTAAGTCTATTGATAGTTTTGCTTAACTCAATAACCACAATATCTTTAAAATGAGACTTGTTAAGTTTTATAATTTTTTTATCATGGAATATAGAATGAAATGAAATTGTATCTCCTATGGTTGCTTCAATAGTGAAGTTACCGTAATTGTCTGTATACGTTCTGGTTTGTTTACTGAGATTAAAAACATCTATTCCTTTAACCGTAGTATCACTATCATAAACCTTTCCGGTTATATTTTGAGAAAATATCGAAAAAGGTAAAAGAATGAAAATGAAGTATCTCACTTTTTTGTCGATAATTGTTAGTTTTCAAATTAACCTCTTTTTAGTTATTGATAGGCTTAAATTAAGATTCTTTAACAGTCTTTTTTACTTATTATTAACAAGTAAAAACAAAAAAGCCTGATGAATTTTAAAATGCACCAAGCCTTTATATTAAAAATAATATTTTCTATAAGCTCTTAAATCAACTCACGAATCATTTTGGCAGCAATTTCTGCGGTAATATCACGTTGTGGAGACCCAAACATTTCATAACCCACCATAAACTTCTTTACTGTAGCACTTCTTAATAGTGGTGGGTAAAAGCTCATATGCCAATGCCAGTGTTTGTTGTCATTTCCATTTGTTGGAGCCTGATGTATTCCACTAGAATAAGGAAATGATGTATTGAACAACTTATCATATGCTTTTGTTAATACCGAAATAGCTTCGGCATATTCTAAAGCTTCAGTATCGTTCAATTCTAGAATATTTGATTGTTGTTTTTTAGGAACAATCATGGCTTCGAATGGCCATACGGCCCAAAAGGGAATTAAGACAACAAACGAATCATTTTCAAATATAATACGTTCTTGCTTTTCTAGTTCTTGTGATAAATAATCACCCAAAAGGCTACTATTGTTTTTATTATAGTAGGCTAGTTGTTGTGTGTTTTTCTTATCAACTTCATTAGGGAGTGTAGACTGACTCCAAATTTGTCCATGGGGATGCGGATTGCTACACCCCATCACTGCCCCTTTATTTTCAAATATTTGAACGTAATTAATATTCGGATTATCCGATAATTCTTTAAACTCTTTTTGCCATGCAAAAACGACTTTCTGAATATCTTTAGCGTCCATATCTGCCAAACTTTTTGAGTGATCTGGGCTAAAGCAAACCACTTTACATATGCCTGTTTCACTTTCGGCTACTAACAGACCGTCTTCAACCGAAAAGGATTTAGAATCTTTTTGTAGAGCAGCAAAATCGTTGGTGAAAATAAAAACGTCTTCATATTTAGGGTTAACTTCCCCATTAATTCGGGTATTTCCTGCACATAAATAGCAAGTTTCATCGTAAGCAGGCCTAACGGCATTAGATACGGCTTCATTTTGTCCCTGCCAAGGTCGTTTTGCTCGATGTGGTGATACCAAGACCCATTCGCCAGTAAGTATATTTAAACGTTTATGTGAATAATCTTGTAAATCTGTATTTTCCATTTTAAACAAATTGTAATTTATTATTTTACTAGGTGTGTCCCTTCAGATAGTTTGATGTAGTAAACAGAACAGTCTTTGTCAAATTTATTTTTATAAGCTACAGATGCAGCTTCTCCAAAAGCTTTCGCCTCATTTTTAGCGACCAAATTAATGGTACAGCCACCAAAGCCACCGCCCATCATTCTAGCTCCTAAAACATGATCGTTAGCTTTCGCCTGATCTACTAGAAAATCTAATTCTTCACAACTCACTTTGTATTGGTGCTGTAAACCGTTATGCGATTGGAAGATTAGTGCTCCCAATGTGTTTAAATCATTATCCTCAATAGCTTTCGAAGCTTTTTCGGCTCTATTGTTTTCCTGAATGACATATAGCGCTTTTTGATAATTTTCGGGTGTCACTTTATCTTTTATAGCTTCTAGATCGGCTTCAGTGGCATCTCTTAAAGCTTTAATTCCAAGTAATTCAGAAATGCTTTCGCAAGCAGAGCGTCTGTCATTATAGGCACTATCAGATAAGTTATGCTTTACATTCGTATTGATTAGCATAAGTTGATGATCTTTAAAATCTATTTTATAGGGTTTAGATTCTACAGTTCTACAATCTAAAAGTAATGCATTGTCTTCAATACCAAACATACTTGCATATTGATCCATAATACCACATTTTACACCTACATAATTATGTTCTGCTTTTTGTGATATTAAGATCATTTCATGTTTGGTTAATCCTAAATCAAATAACTCATTTAAACCAAAAGCCACACTGTTTTCTAATGCAGCAGATGATGACATACCTGCGCCTCCTGGAATATCACCTTTAAATACGATATTAAAATTGCCTAGGGTTTTGTTTCTATTTTGAATTTCTGCAACCACACCAAATACATAATTTTCCCAACTGCCTTCAGCTAATGGTTTTAATTTATCCAATTCAAATTCTACACGACTATCCTTATCTAAAGCATAGGCTGTAGATACATTGGTATCACTTTTTTGTATAGCAGCAGCAATTCCTTTGTCTACTGCGGCCGGGAAAACAAACCCGTCGTTATAATCTGTATGCTCTCCAATAATATTAATTCTGCCAGGAGAAAAAACAAGAATAGGTTCGGTTTTAAATGTATCGATGAACGTCTTTTTTACATCTTTGATTAGTATTTTACTCATTTTAGTATACGTTTTATGTTGTTATTTTATTTTTAAGCTCCAGTTTATATTATAGGTATCATTTGCTTCTAAAACGTCTAACCCTATTTTGTTGTTAAAACTGTCTGAAACACCTGTTGTAGGTTCAATAGCAATTGTATTTAATTTAGGTGGGGTATAGGCCTGAAGATAATTATTTTCTGCAGAAGACCCTATTGTTAATTGATATTTGGGCGTGTTGAATACAACGTCATTTGACTCTAAAATCCAGCAATCGTCCAATTGCTTATCTTCAATATTAAAGACACCTTTTAATTCGAAATCTTCAATTCCAGTTGTTATATTTCTTTCTCCTAAAACTATTTTTTTAGTACTGTTGAAATCAAGTGAACTATTAAATAAATGATCACTTAAAAAATAAGGGTGCCATCCCAAAGTAAAAGGAAATGCTTTTGTATCTGTATTTTTTACAGATACATTTAAATTTAAGTCATTAGAAGTAAAGATGTATTTTATCTGAATCGTATATGTGTAAGGAAATCCAAGAGACAGTTCAGTTTCATTATATTCCAATAAAATAGATGCTGCATCTTGGCTCGTTTCCTGATCTATTATTTGAAATGTTTTATTATAAACCAACCCATGTAAAGCATTGTTTTCTTCTTTTTGGTTTATTTCAAATTGAAAAGCATTATCATTAAAAATATAGGCTCCATCTTTAATTCTATTTGCAAAAGGGAATAGGATAGAAGAAGCATAGGTATTGGCATATGTTAAAGGCGATAAATCTTTTATTACAGCATGGCCATTTAATGTCAATTCTTGTAAACTTGCTCCAGAATTAAGATGAATTTTTCCATATACCTTGCTTTCAGAATTTTCAATTTCTAAAATATTTAGTTCTTTGTCGTGATTAATTTTATACACTGTTTTTTTGATTTTGTTTGTTATAATGAATTCCTGATAATTAACTTATTTGGGTTCTCTATCTTGATTTGTTCTTTATTTAATATCATTTCTGCTAAACGCTGACCCATCTTATTAAAATCTGTTGAAATAGTTGTAATACCACCTTCTACAATTTCTTTAAGTAAAGTATCATTGTATGAGATTACACCAATATCTTTTGCTAATGATAAATTTTCATTTTTCATTTTTTTTATAATTCGAAGTAGGTTTTTATCATCTGGCATAATGTAAATCTCTCCTTTTTTTAAAATTCTATTTGTTAGAGAATTTATAACTTCAAAAGGCATTTTACTTTCTTTACAAAATCTATTAAAACCTTTTAGCATGCCTTGAGGTTGCTTGCTTTTAGAAAAAATAAAAATTATTTTATTGTATTTTTTAATTAAGTGCAATGCTTTGGTTAGGTTATTAAAAATAACCTTTTCAAAATCTTGATAAATGGCAGAATATTCTAATAAATCTTCATGGACCTGATCCAAAATATAAACTTTGTCCTTTGGAAGCTTTTTTATATCCTTATTTGTATTTGTCAAGTTTGCTGGCATAATGACGTAATAATTATAATCACCAACATTATCATTGATTAATTTGCTAAAAAAGTTCTTGTTAAAATGGTGGAAAAAAGTATCTACTTGAATGTTACCCCCTAAATTTTCCAAAAAAGAATTATATAAATCTTCTTTAAAGGAATTCAATTCGTCAAAAAGTAAAAATATCTTTTGGGTAACATTTACATGCTCGCTGGCTACATAATACCCTTTACCAACTACAGATTGAATAATACCTCTGTTTTTCAGTTCGTTAAAAGCCATTAAGACCGTGTCTCTTGAAAGTTTGTGAGCATCTTTAATGCTATTAATGGAAGGAATTTGATCTCCTTTTTGTAAAGCACCAGAAAGTATAGCATTTTCAATCGAATTGATGATTTGCTTATATTTCGGAATCCCTATTTCTTTCTTTATTTGTATCATATAAATGTTACAAATGTATAATTATTTTTTAGGAAAACCTACTAGACCCTACTAGTTTGCTTTTTTATTTTTCAAACTCATGTTTTTTCAAAATTTAATTTTATATTTGAATCTTATATTTTAAACTAAATAAATATTTTATTATGACAGCAGGATTCGATATGTGGGACTATGTGGTCTTTATTGCTTATGCCATTTTAATTTTGGGTGTAGGATTGTGGGTATCTAGAGACAAAGATGGTCATCAAAAAAATGCCGAGGATTACTTTTTAGCAAGTAAATCTTTACCATGGTGGGCCATTGGAACATCATTAATTGCAGCAAATATTTCTGCAGAACAATTTATTGGGATGTCTGGTTCTGGATTTGCTTTAGGACTTGCAATTGCTTCTTATGAGTGGATGGCAGCCTTAACCCTAATTATTGTTGGTAAATACTTCTTACCTATTTTTATAGAAAAGGGGCTATATACGATTCCTGAATTTGTTGAAAAACGATTCTCAACTAACTTAAAAACGATACTAGCTGTATTCTGGTTAGCACTTTACATTTTTGTAAACCTAGCTTCAGTTTTATATTTGGGAGGTCTAGCTATTGAAACCATAATGGGGGTTGATATGATGTATGCTATTATTGGTTTAGCGTTATTTGCTGCTGCTTATTCTTTATACGGAGGTCTATCTGCTGTTGCTTGGACTGATGTTATACAAGTTGTATTTTTAGTATTGGGTGGTTTAATTACTACATATTTAGCATTAAATACAGTATCAGGTGGTGAAGGTATTATAGCTGGTTTTTCTAAAGTTGTAGAGGCAGCTCCAGAAAAATTCCATATGATTCTTGAAGAGACAAATGATAATTATGTAAACCTTCCTGGTATATGGGTATTAGTAGGGGGCTTATGGGTAGCTAACTTATACTACTGGGGTTTCAACCAGTACATTATACAGAGAACTTTAGCGGCCAAATCTTTAAAAGAATCCCAAAAAGGAATTTTATTGGCTGCGTTTTTAAAACTTATCATTCCATTAGTAGTTGTAGTACCAGGTATTGCTGCTTATGTTATGGTAAATGATCCTTCTATTATGGCCAATTTAGGTGAAGCAGGCATGTTAAATGTGCCTACAACAGATCAAGCTGATAAAGCTTATCCATGGTTATTACAGTTTTTACCAACTGGACTTAAAGGTGTTGCCTTTGCAGCTTTAGCTGCTGCTATTGTATCTTCTTTAGCATCGATGTTAAATTCAACATCAACGATATTTACTATGGATATATACAAACAGTATATTAATAAGAATGCTGATGACAAAACAACTGTAAATGTTGGTCGTATTTCTGCTGCAGTCGCTTTAATAATAGCTGTGATAGTAGCTCCACTTTTAGGAGGTATCGATCAAGCATTTCAATTTATACAAGAATATACAGGTATTGTAAGTCCAGGTATTTTAGCAGTATTCCTTTTAGGTCTATTCTGGAAGAAAACAACGAATAATGCCGCTATTTGGGGAGCTATTTTATCGATTCCAATTGCGTTGGCACTTAAATTCCTTCCAATTCCTGTATTTGAACCTTGGATGCACCAAATGGGTATAGCAACGCTATTGTCTATGCTAGTTGTAGTGATATTAAGTAATATGCAAAATAAAGGTGCAGATGATCCTAAAGGGATTCCTCTTACTAAAGAATTATTTAAAACGACACCATTATTTAATATTGGTTCGTTTGCAATCTTGATTATCCTAACAGTTTTATACGCCTTATTTTGGTAGGCTGAATAAGATTAATAATATCTAAAAAACACCATTTTAATGGTGTTTTTTTATTCTACATCAATTCTAAAATAATTCTTGTGGTTAATGATTAAAGCTAGATGTAAGGTTTTTAAAGTTTTATAAATTATTGATGAAATTTATGAACATTTCTTTTGGTTAGATTTATAGTTAATTTTATATTTGCACACCAGAAAACAAAAATGTTTTCTTTTAGGGCTCTTAGCTCAGCTGGATAGAGCACCTCCCTTCTAAGGAGGCGGTCGAAGGTTCGAATCCTTCAGGGCTCACAAAAAGCTTCACTAGAAATAGTGAGGCTTTTTTGTTTTTATAGAGTTTGTATTGGTTAACATGGATCAAGAACAAAAGGGATCAAGACCAATTGTTGTGTTTAAGCAAATATTCTAGTTAATCTAAAGAGAAAGAATTCTACGTTTTTGACACCT
>CANMXP010000027.1 GCA_947501845.1 uncultured Flavobacteriaceae bacterium
AAACCTTGTAGTATCTGTTGTTTGCGGTTATTTTTTTATAGACATACGGATTTAAGGTACAAGTCCGCGCTATCGGGTGCAATGGTTGTTAAATTTCTTGACCTTGCCATTAGGGGTGCCAATGCTAAAAAAGCTTACGCATAAAAAAACCACATTCTATCGCTAAAATGTGGCTTCTCTTTTTTATTTCTTACTCTTATCGCCACTAAACACAGTTTAGCGGGAGCGGGGGATGAATAAACCGTATTTGTCTAGCATAGAAAATGGCAGACAGAATCCAACTTTACTTACTCTTAAAAAACTAGCAGATGTCATTGGAGTCGAAACAAAAGAGTTTCTAGATATTTAATTACAAAAAACGTGTAAAATCATTTTTATAAATTGATTTAGCATGTTATTGTATCGAAAAAAATCAAATCTTTGTGTTTTAACTATTAAAATTTGAACACAATGAAAAAAACTTATTCTACTAAAAGCTTTACATTAGGTCATAACGATTTTTCAATTGAAATTCCATTGTCTACAATATTGGATGCTTTTCAAGTATTGTTAATTACTAGTATGGTATGTTATAATCTAGGAAAGAGTAGCAGGTAAACAAAAAACGAGCGCACTAAGTACACTCGTTTTCTTTTTTAGCTTACATGAATATTATTATTTATTCATATTCATTTGATTACCATATCATTTATATAGGTGTGTATGATATGGAATGGATTATTTGTGCGTTTGGGTTTTTTGACGTGAGTTAGTTTGAAACATGTCTCCAATCAAATCCATCTTGCTTAACCATTTTCCATTTGGTTTTTATAATTCCACCTTCTTTCAAAATAACGGATAATCTATTACCATTAACCAAAAACCTAATCAACTTATTAGTTTTTGAATCTGATAAACTTATAGTATCATTCTTTCTCGTCCATTTACCAGATTCTTCTTCCACATAAAGTAAAATATTTTTTTTCATCATCTTTTTTGTAGCATACTTTTGATATTTAAATAAGTAGCTTCCGTCCTCTTTTAGCCTAAGAACACTAACGTTATAGGGCACTGGTATTGGACTTTCATTTTGCTGACTATTTCTATATATAAGGTTCTTATCTTGAGAAAAACTATTTATAGTAAAACAAAATATTAGAATTAAAAATATAGTTTTCATATGTTTATCTTCTTTTAACTGTTCTAATTTTCATAAATAATTGATTGGTTGATGTAGTCATTTGTTGGACTGCTTTTCTTTGTGCTCTCTTACTACTATATGAACTTGTATTTCCAAAGAAAATTACATTCGTTGCTCCACCGTAATGTAATCTCTCACTTAAACCTCTTTGTCTTCTAAAAATATTAGTAGTTTCAACCGCTCTTCCCATACTAAAATGACCTCCATCAGCACTACCCCCTATACGAGGACCTCCATGTCCAAAATATTCATGTTCAAATGTTCTAGCCATATTATTTGCTCTGGGATTTAGATTAGAACTAAAATCTAAAAATAAACTATTTCCGTCCGAGTCAAAATCAGCTAAATCTATATGGGTCAAACCAGTATTATAATTTCCGCCTGTTATTTCCCATCCACCATTAACTACTTTTCCGCCTCTTTCATATTCTAAATTATAACCAAATTTAATCGTACCGTGTTTTTTAGCACCTTTCTTTCCTCTTCCTGTATTTGTGTCCTTTAAGGCAGAAACAAGACCACCTGTAGCACTTTCGGATTGAGACAATTCAGAATCTACTTCTCCGTCAAAATAAAGCATAGATGTTTCAGAATTGTAACCAACATTTATGCCAAACTCTTCATTAAACATTTTTTGAACGGCTTTTGGTATATTGTTAGTTCTATTTCCTTCTTTATCGTAAAAGTATGTTCGAATACTATCTCCTTTTACCTCTCTAAAAGCCATAGGATTGTTAGCTGTATAACTATATGGACTAACATCGACATATTTCTCAGCAAACCTATCAATCTTACCAAACCTACCAATTGCAGGGTCATAATCTCTCCATTGGAATGCTACAGTATTCTTTCCAAGTTCATCTTCAAACTCTTCTCCCGCAAATTTCCTTTTCAAAGCAATATGCGATGTAGCATTCCCATTATACCCTTTATGTTTCAGCCCAAAGGGGTAATAGTTTATGCGTTTTTTTTAGCTCTGGCACCTTTTTTAGCCCGACCACTCCAAAAATCCACTCCAAAAAAATTTTAAAGAACGTTTTACTGGTTGTAAATATATGTTTTTTATGATTATTCCCACGTAACGCCAACCCAATTATTTTTACTTAAAAACATCCTTTGTCTTGGCGTTACTTCCACAGCCTCGGTATGTTACATAATTGGCATTATAATACTGCCGCTACGTCCATCCGAACCAAAGCCGTATTTATAATGTAAATTATGTAAAATACTCCCTATCGCCCAGCTTCCGACGCTCACCCCTGAACTTCGATTGGTGTTTTAGTTATGATTGTAAAAGACTGTGAAGACTAACGCCCTGCGGTTGTTTCATTTTAAAAAGCAACGGAACTCCACGCTTATTCAGCCCCTGTTCCGTTGCTTTCTAAAACGTCTGATTCAGTTCTGAACGTTTTAAAAACTGATGATTTTGCATTGGGCGTGAGCGTAGGCAATCAGCAGTTTTTAAGACGCTAGAGGTTTTGCGACGATTGAGCAAAATAATTATGTATTCCTAGTGCGCTGGCAGTAGCGGTGGTAAAGAGCGCAGAGGCTTTGCGGCAATTTTACATAATAGCAGTTATAACTACAAAATAAATTAACCCAGCGATAGCGTACCCTTGAAGGGCATTTAGTATTATAACTTCTATTATGTAACTTTGCTTGGGCGAAGCAGGGAGAGCGGAACAAAACAAAATACAAAGGGTTTTGAGGTACGATAAAGTTGTATTTTGTTTTGTGGGGCTTTATTCGGTATCTGGCTTGTAGCCTATTTGTTTTCGAGGTTTTTCGTTGTCCTTCTTTTCTATCAATTCATCCAAGTAATTAAATACCAGTTCAATATTCTTGCTGTGATTGGATAGTTTCTTTTTGATTTCTTCAATATCAAGTTTTAGACTTAAATTATCGGTTAGCATTTCACGTAGCTTGGTAAAAATTCTCATTATTTGGATGTTGACCGCAATCGCTTTTTTGCTATTCAGAACACTTGACAACATCAGTACACCGTGTTCCGTAAATACATAAGGTGATTTTCTTCTTCCTCCCCAACTTGGTGTCGCATTTTGCGATTTCAAGGTTTCCCATTCCATTTCTGTTAATTGGAACATAAAATCTTCTGGGAACCTGTCTATATTTCTTTTTACTTGTTGGTTTAAAACTCTTGTTTCTACTTCGTAAAGTTCTGCTAAATCACTATCTAACATTACTTTTTGGTCTCTCATGTAGTAAATCTTACTGATAACTACTTCATCTGGTATGATTAATTTATCGCTCATTTATTTTTAATATTTAACAAAAGTAACAACTTGATATCACAAATTGTGATATCAAGTTTGGTTTTTATCAGATGTTTAACCATTCCGATAGCCCGTCAAGTTCGGCATGCGGATAGCTAACAAGGAGTATCTTGCACAGCCAGTATATACTACTTTGCATCTGCTCGCTCCTGTATTGCCCTTTTTCCAGTTGGGTCAACAGCAATATGCTATCGACCAACGATTCTTGCATATAGGCAAGCTCTATTAGGTCGTCAATGGGCAGTTTTATATAACGTTTATTTGTTTCTGGGTCTGTTTGCAGGGTATGGAGATACCTTGTCTTAAATTCTTGTGATTTCATTTGTTACAGTTTTTTAAGGATTAAAAAGAACCCGCCTTAGCCTTCCTTCTGTACTGTAACATACAGCGCAAGGGTTTCCCTTCTTGCAGGCATAACGGGCGTATTTTGGTTAACGTATTTGCTAACGTGGTTACAGTTTCAAGGAATAAAAGTAATATTATCTTTTATATTTCTATGGGCTGTTATTCTTTATTTTCATACCTCTATATTTTTTAGCTTATGGGATGGAAGTTGTTGACGATCTCGTGCAGGTTTTCCAGATCGTCTTGCAGATACCGTTCGGTTGAACTTATGTAACGGTGTCCTGCTAGATATTGTGTTTCTCGTAGATTGTTTTGTTTGAGCCAGTTTGTAATGACAGAGGCTCTTATTTGATGGATATTGATAACTTTTTGATTTATCTTTTTAAGCTTTTTAGTAATGTGTAAAACGGTGTTTCCTAGTCTCGCATTTCCTGGTATAAATAAACGTTCACTTTCTATACGTTTTCTTTGCTTTATATCTTCTCGAACTTCTTTAATATATTCCAGTAATTCTATGACCTGCCACGGTTTGAGATCTAAGGTTCTGGCATTACTTTTTCTGCCACTTTTTATATAAACCTTTCCTTTGTAAAGTTCTAAATTATCAACCTCTAATTGTATGAGTTCTGTTGTTTTTAAGCCTTGATACACCATGAGCCCAACGATTGTTTTATTTCGTTTTGCTGTTAGCCTATGATAAGTATCTTTAATATTTTCAGTCTCGAAGCTGTAGTACAGGTCTTCGAGCTCGTCTGCTTCCATTAGATTGTGGTTCGTGGTTCTTTTAACACCTTTAATGTTGATGTTCTCTATAGGGTTATCAATTCTGTAAGCTTCGTTTATCAGGTAATTAAAAAGGTTCTTTAAACTTCCTAATTTGTGGTTAATAGTTTTTTTACTGTTACCTTTTCGGGTCAGGTATTTAATGTATTTTAAACTGGTTTTATAATCGATTTGTGTAGGCGTTGTATGATTTCTGTTGCACCATTTTTTAAAGTGCCGCATTTCGTTTATGTAGCATGCAATAGAAGATACGCTATAATTCTGTTTTTGTAGATAGGTCTTATAGTTGTTCATTTTCAATCGATTTTAATAAGTGTGTATAAATCTGTGTAGATTCTAAACTGCTATGGCCTAAAAAGGTTTTTATGCTTTCCAGTGGTACATCGTACTGTAATAAATGTGTGGCGATACTATGTCGTAAAATATGCAGCGTGATGCCTTTTTCTGCAATGGTCTTATTGTTGGTCGCTTGTACGATTGTCTTTAATCGGTTTGCAAAGCTCATTCCCTGCATGCGCCCGCCCTGCTGGTTTATAAACAGGGCTTCGCTTAAATGGCTTTGATAAAATTCTGGTCGCCCTTCGTAGATGTAATCTTCCAGTATTTCTGCATTTTTTCGATTGATGGGTACAAAACGCTCTTTATAGTTTTTGCCTTTTCTAACATACACCCGTTCTTTATCAAAAAGGATATCGCTGGTATCTAAATGGACTGCCTCATTCCTTCGTAATCCACAACTGTACAAAACGGTTAATATGGCTTTATCTCGAAGCTTAAAGCGGTCTTCTGTGTGACTAACTTCGGTAGCTTTAAACAACTGTTTTATTTCTGATTGTGTAAGTATATTTAGTTTTTCTTCGTTGGGTTGCTTCTCTGATTTTAGATGCACGCTCAAGCGTGATTTGGCATTGTGTTGTTTTAGGTATTCGCTAAATTTCTTTAAGGCTTGTTGGTGCTTGTTCAGATAGCTTTTGCTTAATGCACCGCTTTGTCTTTCGTTGGCTCTTTGTTGTAATTCTCGGTAGTAATCTTTTACTATTCTGGTAGTGATTTGATTGATATTTTTAATGTGGTTTTGTTCCAAGTAATAAAAGAACTCTTGTAAATGGTTTGGTAAATAATAGACAGTACTTTCTGCATAACCGAGTACATCCAGCCACTCTTTGTAATTGGCAACGAACATTTTAAAGACCTCATTTTGTAGCTTTAATTTTTTCATCGGTTGACCTTTTTTTGGGTTTTAATGCGAACTAGAGTTAATGGATTGATTTTCTTTTATTTAACCTCGTAAAAATGAAGGTTGCGAACCTCTTGCGAACTTGCGAGGTTAATTGCCTTTATACATTCATCTAACGATTTGTTTATCTGTTGTTTAAGACTTATATATTCGTTTACATCAATGATTTCATAATGGTAAACTTGTCCTTTTTTACCTTTTGTTTTTCGGATATAATCTTCTAACAGTAATTGATTGTTATAGTTTCTTAAAGTGCTTTCCTTTAGTCTCAAGTTTCTGCGGATTTCCGAGTTTGTAAATGTGGTCTGGTTATTCGCTTTTAAATAGGCTTTCAAGCGTTCTAAATGGTTTCGGCAAGCTCCTGTAATTGTATCGCTTTTCCGTAATAAAACATCAATGATCAACTCGTTGGCTTCTTTAATATCTTCGATAGTAGTTTCTATATATTCTTCTCCTGTTCCTTTATCGTATTGCTTTTCTCTTTGATACTGCTTATAAAATGTAATCGCTTCAATAAATTGTAAATAGTGCGAGTTTGTACGTCTTGGTTTAAAAACTAACTTCGGTAATTGCAGATATTCAGCAAAAGGGTTAATTACTTTAATTGGTTTTAAAACCCGTTGCACGTTCTTTAAAATTTCTTGTGATTTGTATTCTTCGCCTGTATTTATCTTTCCTGCACTTATTAAGCGTTGATAGTTCATTATTTTATTATCCTGCTCCTCGCTTTCGTCAATGTAAAGTAGGAAGCTTCTATTTGAGTTGTCCTCATAGACACTTTCTTTTGTGGTACATCCTGCAACGCTTACTGGCCCTTCAACTGTTAAGTGTACGGTTTTGGTTGTGCCTTTGGTATCTTTGTGTACCACTGTTTTAGTGATACGTTTTTTAGATTGTAGTTCCCGAAGTGGATAGAGTACAGATTCCGCTCCATCTAAATCTTCTATTAATATTAATTTGTGTTGTAACTCTGTGCGATTGAAGTAATAAAAAGCGTTTGCAGATAATACTGTAATTTCTACTTTATCTTCTTCTGGTATTAGTTCTGCTACTTTAGATTGTAAATGTGTTTTACCAACTCCAGAGCTTCCAAGACTTATGCAATGCAAAGGGTTATTTGTTTTTCTCGAAGTGAAGATTAAATACATGGTTTGTCTGTTGTATTCTTCTCCGATTACACCAGACTTTCCGATTAAGTCATTGGTTCGCTTTAGTAGATTGGGTTTCTTTAAAAATGTAACTGCTTGTTTTTCCTCTATTACTGATAGTTCTTTGTAATACGGTTGGTTTTCCTTTTCGTATTGGTCGATTAGTAAAAACCTATAATTCTCTAATTCTTTCGTTAAACCCTGTAACGTTCTGCGTGCTATACTTGTACCTATTTCCAAGCGTTCTGCAATTTTTCGGGTAAACTTTTCTATTTGGTTATCATTATATAAATCTATGGAGTGCCTTAAAACATTATGTTGTTTCGGTTTTTGGATGGATAGCGTGATTCGTAAACTCTCTAATTTATTGAGTTTGATGCCTCCTAAAATATGTATCTCTAAATGTTTTGTGATGTACTCGTAGTTGTTTGGATTGGAAGTGTTGAGATTCATTATTTAAAAAAGTTTAAAAAACTATTGTTCCCAGATTTGTCCCAAAAGTAACAATTATGAGAATACGACACAAGACACTTTGTGGATTTTTTTAATTTATCTTACTTATATTTGTCTAAATATCACTTTTTAGAGGTGTTTTTAACAAGTATTTCTCGATTATGACTATTGCAGAACGTATAAGGTTACATAGACAACAAAAGAATTTATCTCAAGCGGAGCTTGCGGAACGTTCTGGGGTAAATAACAAGAGTTTATCTCGTTATGAGCTAGATACAAGTATCCCGCCTGCGGATGCCTTAAAAGCTATTGCGGATGCGCTTGGGGTTTCTGCGGATTCTTTGTTGAGTGATGATAATATTTCTATTAAGGATAAGGAGCTGCTTAAACGTTTTGAAGCTATACAGGATATGAACGGAGAGGACAAGGCAATGGTTATTAAGTTTCTTGACCTTGCCATTAGGGATGCCAATGCTAAAAAAGCTTACGCATAAAAAAACCACCTCGTTAGAAGCGGTTTTGCATTTCTTAATCTCTTACCGAATAGTTTTTAAAACTAGTGGTAACCATACTACGGAACAGCGGGGAGGGGAGTAACCACTACCACCCTCTATATCATATTTTCTATAAAATCTAAAACTTCTTTGTTGAGTGTTAAATATTTTGAGGATATAGCTCCACCAATCTTATAAGTAAGTATAATATCGCCTCCGTCCAATTCAGGTTTAATTTTTTTATTAATTAATTCATTTAATTTTATGTCTGATGTAAACTGATTATTTTTAAATATTTTTTTTCCATGTTCTATCCTTAAACATGCACAATAATATTTATTATGCTTTCTAACAACATAAAACAACTCATCTGTTACAATCTCTCCTTCATAGATTTGCAGTAAAAAATACTCTTCATTATATTCGTTTACCTTTAACTCATTTTTTAACTTATCAAAGTCCTCTGCTGTTATATCTTGAAGTAAAATAATCATGTTTTCTCTAGCCAAGTCATCAATTTCAGAACTTAACTCTAAAGCTTTTTCTGTCTCTGATTTCCAAGATTTGAAAGTCATGTCAATATATTCATTAGAAGAGTTTTTATTATTACAACTTAAAAAACTTAACGTAATAAATAAGATGATTTTGCTTTTCATGATCATTAATATATTTAAATTTTTCTTAGTGGAATACCATGTTCCTTTCTTAATTTATTTTCAAATTTTCTAGCCTTAACTTCCTCTTTAGAAAGCGGTCTTCCTCCTGAATCATTATCAGGGTTTTTAACTCCTGATGAGCTTTTGTCCCTCACTCCTTCGGTAGCACTTCTTGCATGTCCTAACTCATGACCCAATCCAATGAAGGCTGGTCTTTTTTCACTGCCATTTACATCTGTACCTCCCTCATCTAAGTCTGGATTATACTTAACATTAACATAATCAGAACCTGAATTAGGTGTACCATCTTCCTTTATAATACCCTTTTTGTCACTTATCGTTTCATTTCTTTTAGCTTTTGTGATTGTAGTAACACTATCATCATTGATTAAATCGGAAACAACATCTGAACCTTCATTACAAGTTTGTGTCCCACCACATCCAGTTTCTGTTACATTTCCGTTATCGTCTACATCCAATACATTATCTGTCAATTTCTGTAAATCGGCTAAGGCTTGGGTCTTAAACTCCTCATATTCTTCATCTGACATTCCTTTTGACCTACCAATTACAATATCATCAGCTATCATTCCGTCAGGATCTATAAACCTCAAAGGATTATTCAAAGCATATGTATATGGACTAAACCTTCTTGACACTTCAGCTAACGGGTCAATATTCATCCACCTCCCTAAACTAGCATCATAATTCCTAGCACCATAATCGTGCCAATTCAGTCCAAGTTCATCTTGGAACTCTTTTCCGTTATAGGTTTTCTTAAGTGCAGTGTTCGTTGAAGCTACGTTGGTATTGTATCCTTTATGTTTCAGCCCAAAGGGGTAATAGTTTATGCGTTTTTTTTAGCTCTGGCACCTTTTTTAGCCCGACCACTCCAAAAATCCACTCCAAAAAAATTTTAAAGAACGTTTTACTGGTTGTAAATATATGTTTTTTATGATTATTCCCACGTAACGCCAACCCAATTATTTTTACTTAAAAACATCCTTTGTCTTGGCGTTACTTCCACAGCCTCGGTATGTTACATAATTGGCATTATAATACTGCCGCTACGTCCATCCGAACCAAAGCCGTATTTATAATGTAAATTATGTAAAATACTCCCTATCGCCCAGCTTCCGACGCTCACCCCTGAACTTCGATTGGTGTTTTAGTTATGATTGTAAAAGACTGTGAAGACTAACGCCCTGCGGTTGTTTCATTTTAAAAAGCAACGGATCTCCACTCTTATTCATCCCCTGTTCCGTTGCTTTCTAATACGTCTGATTCAGTTCTGAACGTTTTAAAAACTGATGATTTTGCATTGGGCGTGAGCGTAGGCAATCAGCAGTTTTTAAGACGCTAGAGGTTTTGCGACGATTGAGCAAAATAATTATGTATTCCTAGTGCGCTGGCAGTAGCGGTGGTAAAGAGCGCAGAGGCTTTGCGGCAATTTTACATAATAGCAGTTATAACTACAAAATAAATTAACCCAGCGATAGCGTACCCTTGAAGGGCATTTAGTATTATAACTTCTATTATGTAACTTTGCTTGGGCGAAGCAGGGAGAGCGGAACAAAACAAAATACAAAGGGTTTTGAGGTACGATAAAGTTGTATTTTGTTTTGTGGGGCTTTATTCGGTATCTGGCTTGTAGCCTATTTGTTTTCGAGGTTTTTCGTTGTCCTTCTTTTCTATCAATTCATCCAAGTAATTAAATACCAGTTCAATATTCTTGCTGTGATTGGATAGTTTCTTTTTGATTTCTTCAATATCAAGTTTTAGACTTAAATTATCGGTTAGCATTTCACGTAGCTTGGTAAAAATTCTCATTATTTGGATGTTGACCGCAATCGCTTTTTTGCTATTCAGAACACTTGACAACATCAGTACACCGTGTTCCGTAAATACATAAGGTGATTTTCTTCTTCCTCCCCAACTTGGTGTCGCATTTTGCGATTTCAAGGTTTCCCATTCCATTTCTGTTAATTGGAACATAAAATCTTCTGGGAACCTGTCTATATTTCTTTTTACTTGTTGGTTTAAAACTCTTGTTTCTACTTCGTAAAGTTCTGCTAAATCACTATCTAACATTACTTTTTGGTCTCTCATGTAGTAAATCTTACTGATAACTACTTCATCTGGTATGATTAATTTATCGCTCATTTATTTTTAATATTTAACAAAAGTAACAACTTGATATCACAAATTGTGATATCAAGTTTGGTTTTTATCAGATGTTTAACCATTCCGATAGCCCGTCAAGTTCGGCATGCGGATAGCTAACAAGGAGTATCTTGCACAGCCAGTATATACTACTTTGCATCTGCTCGCTCCTGTATTGCCCTTTTTCCAGTTGGGTCAACAGCAATATGCTATCGACCAACGATTCTTGCATATAGGCAAGCTCTATTAGGTCGTCAATGGGCAGTTTTATATAACGTTTATTTGTTTCTGGGTCTGTTTGCAGGGTATGGAGATACCTTGTCTTAAATTCTTGTGATTTCATTTGTTACAGTTTTTTAAGGATTAAAAAGAACCCGCCTTAGCCTTCCTTCTGTACTGTAACATACAGCGCAAGGGTTTCCCTTCTTGCAGGCATAACGGGCGTATTTTGGTTAACGTATTTGCTAACGTGGTTACAGTTTCAAGGAATAAAAGTAATATTATCTTTTATATTTCTATGGGCTGTTATTCTTTATTTTCATACCTCTATATTTTTTAGCTTATGGGATGGAAGTTGTTGACGATCTCGTGCAGGTTTTCCAGATCGTCTTGCAGATACCGTTCGGTTGAACTTATGTAACGGTGTCCTGCTAGATATTGTGTTTCTCGTAGATTGTTTTGTTTGAGCCAGTTTGTAATGACAGAGGCTCTTATTTGATGGATATTGATAACTTTTTGATTTATCTTTTTAAGCTTTTTAGTAATGTGTAAAACGGTGTTTCCTAGTCTCGCATTTCCTGGTATAAATAAACGTTCACTTTCTATACGTTTTCTTTGCTTTATATCTTCTCGAACTTCTTTAATATATTCCAGTAATTCTATGACCTGCCACGGTTTGAGATCTAAGGTTCTGGCATTACTTTTTCTGCCACTTTTTATATAAACCTTTCCTTTGTAAAGTTCTAAATTATCAACCTCTAATTGTATGAGTTCTGTTGTTTTTAAGCCTTGATACACCATGAGCCCAACGATTGTTTTATTTCGTTTTGCTGTTAGCCTATGATAAGTATCTTTAATATTTTCAGTCTCGAAGCTGTAGTACAGGTCTTCGAGCTCGTCTGCTTCCATTAGATTGTGGTTCGTGGTTCTTTTAACACCTTTAATGTTGATGTTCTCTATAGGGTTATCAATTCTGTAAGCTTCGTTTATCAGGTAATTAAAAAGGTTCTTTAAACTTCCTAATTTGTGGTTAATAGTTTTTTTACTGTTACCTTTTCGGGTCAGGTATTTAATGTATTTTAAACTGGTTTTATAATCGATTTGTGTAGGCGTTGTATGATTTCTGTTGCACCATTTTTTAAAGTGCCGCATTTCGTTTATGTAGCATGCAATAGAAGATACGCTATAATTCTGTTTTTGTAGATAGGTCTTATAGTTGTTCATTTTCAATCGATTTTAATAAGTGTGTATAAATCTGTGTAGATTCTAAACTGCTATGGCCTAAAAAGGTTTTTATGCTTTCCAGTGGTACATCGTACTGTAATAAATGTGTGGCGATACTATGTCGTAAAATATGCAGCGTGATGCCTTTTTCTGCAATGGTCTTATTGTTGGTCGCTTGTACGATTGTCTTTAATCGGTTTGCAAAGCTCATTCCCTGCATGCGCCCGCCCTGCTGGTTTATAAACAGGGCTTCGCTTAAATGGCTTTGATAAAATTCTGGTCGCCCTTCGTAGATGTAATCTTCCAGTATTTCTGCATTTTTTCGATTGATGGGTACAAAACGCTCTTTATAGTTTTTGCCTTTTCTAACATACACCCGTTCTTTATCAAAAAGGATATCGCTGGTATCTAAATGGACTGCCTCATTCCTTCGTAATCCACAACTGTACAAAACGGTTAATATGGCTTTATCTCGAAGCTTAAAGCGGTCTTCTGTGTGACTAACTTCGGTAGCTTTAAACAACTGTTTTATTTCTGATTGTGTAAGTATATTTAGTTTTTCTTCGTTGGGTTGCTTCTCTGATTTTAGATGCACGCTCAAGCGTGATTTGGCATTGTGTTGTTTTAGGTATTCGCTAAATTTCTTTAAGGCTTGTTGGTGCTTGTTCAGATAGCTTTTGCTTAATGCACCGCTTTGTCTTTCGTTGGCTCTTTGTTGTAATTCTCGGTAGTAATCTTTTACTATTCTGGTAGTGATTTGATTGATATTTTTAATGTGGTTTTGTTCCAAGTAATAAAAGAACTCTTGTAAATGGTTTGGTAAATAATAGACAGTACTTTCTGCATAACCGAGTACATCCAGCCACTCTTTGTAATTGGCAACGAACATTTTAAAGACCTCATTTTGTAGCTTTAATTTTTTCATCGGTTGACCTTTTTTTGGGTTTTAATGCGAACTAGAGTTAATGGATTGATTTTCTTTTATTTAACCTCGTAAAAATGAAGGTTGCGAACCTCTTGCGAACTTGCGAGGTTAATTGCCTTTATACATTCATCTAACGATTTGTTTATCTGTTGTTTAAGACTTATATATTCGTTTACATCAATGATTTCATAATGGTAAACTTGTCCTTTTTTACCTTTTGTTTTTCGGATATAATCTTCTAACAGTAATTGATTGTTATAGTTTCTTAAAGTGCTTTCCTTTAGTCTCAAGTTTCTGCGGATTTCCGAGTTTGTAAATGTGGTCTGGTTATTCGCTTTTAAATAGGCTTTCAAGCGTTCTAAATGGTTTCGGCAAGCTCCTGTAATTGTATCGCTTTTCCGTAATAAAACATCAATGATCAACTCGTTGGCTTCTTTAATATCTTCGATAGTAGTTTCTATATATTCTTCTCCTGTTCCTTTATCGTATTGCTTTTCTCTTTGATACTGCTTATAAAATGTAATCGCTTCAATAAATTGTAAATAGTGCGAGTTTGTACGTCTTGGTTTAAAAACTAACTTCGGTAATTGCAGATATTCAGCAAAAGGGTTAATTACTTTAATTGGTTTTAAAACCCGTTGCACGTTCTTTAAAATTTCTTGTGATTTGTATTCTTCGCCTGTATTTATCTTTCCTGCACTTATTAAGCGTTGATAGTTCATTATTTTATTATCCTGCTCCTCGCTTTCGTCAATGTAAAGTAGGAAGCTTCTATTTGAGTTGTCCTCATAGACACTTTCTTTTGTGGTACATCCTGCAACGCTTACTGGCCCTTCAACTGTTAAGTGTACGGTTTTGGTTGTGCCTTTGGTATCTTTGTGTACCACTGTTTTAGTGATACGTTTTTTAGATTGTAGTTCCCGAAGTGGATAGAGTACAGATTCCGCTCCATCTAAATCTTCTATTAATATTAATTTGTGTTGTAACTCTGTGCGATTGAAGTAATAAAAAGCGTTTGCAGATAATACTGTAATTTCTACTTTATCTTCTTCTGGTATTAGTTCTGCTACTTTAGATTGTAAATGTGTTTTACCAACTCCAGAGCTTCCAAGACTTATGCAATGCAAAGGGTTATTTGTTTTTCTCGAAGTGAAGATTAAATACATGGTTTGTCTGTTGTATTCTTCTCCGATTACACCAGACTTTCCGATTAAGTCATTGGTTCGCTTTAGTAGATTGGGTTTCTTTAAAAATGTAACTGCTTGTTTTTCCTCTATTACTGATAGTTCTTTGTAATACGGTTGGTTTTCCTTTTCGTATTGGTCGATTAGTAAAAACCTATAATTCTCTAATTCTTTCGTTAAACCCTGTAACGTTCTGCGTGCTATACTTGTACCTATTTCCAAGCGTTCTGCAATTTTTCGGGTAAACTTTTCTATTTGGTTATCATTATATAAATCTATGGAGTGCCTTAAAACATTATGTTGTTTCGGTTTTTGGATGGATAGCGTGATTCGTAAACTCTCTAATTTATTGAGTTTGATGCCTCCTAAAATATGTATCTCTAAATGTTTTGTGATGTACTCGTAGTTGTTTGGATTGGAAGTGTTGAGATTCATTATTTAAAAAAGTTTAAAAAACTATTGTTCCCAGATTTGTCCCAAAAGTAACAATTATGAGAATACGACACAAGACACTTTGTGGATTTTTTTAATTTATCTTACTTATATTTGTCTAAATATCACTTTTTAGAGGTGTTTTTAACAAGTATTTCTCGATTATGACTATTGCAGAACGTATAAGGTTACATAGACAACAAAAGAATTTATCTCAAGCGGAGCTTGCGGAACGTTCTGGGGTAAATAACAAGAGTTTATCTCGTTATGAGCTAGATACAAGTATCCCGCCTGCGGATGCCTTAAAAGCTATTGCGGATGCGCTTGGGGTTTCTGCGGATTCTTTGTTGAGTGATGATAATATTTCTATTAAGGATAAGGAGCTGCTTAAACGTTTTGAAGCTATACAGGATATGAACGGAGAGGACAAGGCAATGGTTATTAAGTTTCTTGACCTTGCCATTAGGGATGCCAATGCTAAAAAAGCTTACGCATAAAAAAACCACCTCGTTAGAAGCGGTTTTGCATTTCTTAATCTCTTACCGAATAGTTTTTAAAACTAGTGGTAACCATACTACGGAACAGCGGGGAGGGGAGTAACCACTACCACCCTCTATATCATATTTTCTATAAAATCTAAAACTTCTTTGTTGAGTGTTAAATATTTTGAGGATATAGCTCCACCAATCTTATAAGTAAGTATAATATCGCCTCCGTCCAATTCAGGTTTAATTTTTTTATTAATTAATTCATTTAATTTTATGTCTGATGTAAACTGATTATTTTTAAATATTTTTTTTCCATGTTCTATCCTTAAACATGCACAATAATATTTATTATGCTTTCTAACAACATAAAACAACTCATCTGTTACAATCTCTCCTTCATAGATTTGCAGTAAAAAATACTCTTCATTATATTCGTTTACCTTTAACTCATTTTTTAACTTATCAAAGTCCTCTGCTGTTATATCTTGAAGTAAAATAATCATGTTTTCTCTAGCCAAGTCATCAATTTCAGAACTTAACTCTAAAGCTTTTTCTGTCTCTGATTTCCAAGATTTGAAAGTCATGTCAATATATTCATTAGAAGAGTTTTTATTATTACAACTTAAAAAACTTAACGTAATAAATAAGATGATTTTGCTTTTCATGATCATTAATATATTTAAATTTTTCTTAGTGGAATACCATGTTCCTTTCTTAATTTATTTTCAAATTTTCTAGCCTTAACTTCCTCTTTAGAAAGCGGTCTTCCTCCTGAATCATTATCAGGGTTTTTAACTCCTGATGAGCTTTTGTCCCTCACTCCTTCGGTAGCACTTCTTGCATGTCCTAACTCATGACCCAATCCAATGAAGGCTGGTCTTTTTTCACTGCCATTTACATCTGTACCTCCCTCATCTAAGTCTGGATTATACTTAACATTAACATAATCAGAACCTGAATTAGGTGTACCATCTTCCTTTATAATACCCTTTTTGTCACTTATCGTTTCATTTCTTTTAGCTTTTGTGATTGTAGTAACACTATCATCATTGATTAAATCGGAAACAACATCTGAACCTTCATTACAAGTTTGTGTCCCACCACATCCAGTTTCTGTTACATTTCCGTTATCGTCTACATCCAATACATTATCTGTCAATTTCTGTAAATCGGCTAAGGCTTGGGTCTTAAACTCCTCATATTCTTCATCTGACATTCCTTTTGACCTACCAATTACAATATCATCAGCTATCATTCCGTCAGGATCTATAAACCTCAAAGGATTATTCAAAGCATATGTATATGGACTAAACCTTCTTGACACTTCAGCTAACGGGTCAATATTCATCCACCTCCCTAAACTAGCATCATAATTCCTAGCACCATAATCGTGCCAATTCAGTCCAAGTTCATCTTGGAACTCTTTTCCGTTATAGGTTTTCTTAAGTGCAGTGTTCGTTGAAGCTACGTTGGTATTGTATCCTTTATGTTTCAGCCCAAAGGGATAGTAGTTTATGCGTTTTTTTCAACTCTGGCACACTTTTACACGCTACTACTCCAAAAAGCAGCCACAAAAAAAATTAAAGAACGTTTTACTGTGTTAAATATACTACTATTTCTATTATCACTTTAATTGTTTGTAACTTAATTGGCATTGGTATTTCGTTCAGGATTTGGATTAATCTGTACAGTCTGTATTTCATCTCTCATAACAGTTTTTTTAATGCGGTTTCCCGCTTATTCTGTTATGATTATACTATAGATTGAAGCAAAGTAAATAGTTACACCAAATAAATTCCACGCAAGTAATATCCAGTATTTTCGTGCCTCAAAAACCTCTGTATATTCCTTGCTTCCTTGGCCTCGGTATGTTACATAATTGGCATTATAAGTTCGCCTCGCACAGTTTTTAACGGATTATTTTTTTGTTGTTTAAAAACTGTCGTTATAATGTAAATTATGTAAAATACTCCCATTCGCCTGACTTCCGACGCTCACTTTTGAACTTGGATTGGTGTTTTGGAGTTTTGATTGATGAGATTATGGAGACTAACGCCCTACGGTTGTTCCATTTTAAAAGCTGATGCAACCCATTCGCTCCATCCATTCGTAGTTACATCAACTTTTAAAACGTTTGATTCAGATGCATCAAACGTTTTAAAAAGATGAAGATTTACAAGCCTATAATTTGGGATTAAGAAACGACCTTAATCAATCTTCATCTTTTTAAAATGCTAGAGGTTTTGCGACGATTGAGCAAAATAATTAACGTTCCTAGTGCGTTGGCAGTAGCGTGGATTTGGATGTTTCTTTTATGTTCTGAAGTTTCTTGTTCAATTCGGATGTGAGCGTTGGATGAGCGGACATTTTACATAATAGCAGTTATAGCTATCGCCCGCAACAATAAAAACTCGCCGAAGGCAACCAAAAAGGGAAGTACTATAACTACTATTATGTAACGTTGCTTTGGTGATGCGGTGGAGAGGAAGCAAGCAAAATATAAAGGCAGTTTGTAAAACGGTTAGATTTTGCTTGCGTGGATTTTATTTTATTCAGTTTTTAACCATTCAGACAGTCCGTCGAGTTCTGTATTTGGATAGCTGACTAAAAGTATTTTACACAGCCAATAAATTGCACTTTGCATTTGTTCGCTTTTATAATGCCTTTTTTCTAATTTGGTTAACAGTAATATATTTTCAAGTAACGATTCTTGCATATAGATAAGTTCGCTTAAATCGGCAATGGGTAATTTTATATAATGCCGTTTTGTTTTGGGGTCTGTTTGCAGGGTATGAAGATACCTTGTCTTAAATTCTTGTGGATTCATTTTTTACGGTTTTGAGATTTATAAAATACCCGCTTTAGTCTTTCTCCTGTCCGTAAAAACAGCGCAACGAGTTTCCTTTGTTGCTAACATAGCGGGATTTTTCAAAAATACAGTATTTACTATAATAGTTTACGGTTTGAGAATAAAGTCTGTATTATTTTTTTAAGGACTTCTATTATGTGTTTTCATAGAATACTGTTTTAGCTTATTGGATGGAAGTTGTTCACTATTTCGTGCAGGTTTTCTAAATCGTCTTGTACATATTTTTCGGTTGAACTGATGTAACGATGTCCTGCTAAATACTGAACTTGTCGTAAGTTGTATTGACCTAACCAATTTGTAATTACACTTGCTCTAATCTGCTTTAAGTCTTTTACTTTGTGGTTATATTTCTTTAACCGTTTGTTGATATGGTACGTAATTGTACTAAACCTTGTATTGAGTGGAAAAAGCTGTTCTGTATGATTGTTTATGCGCTTCTGTATTGCAGCTCTAATGTCGTTTATGTATTCTATAAACTCCATGATTTGCCAAGGTTTCAATTCTAATTCTCTTGCATTGCTTTTTCTGGTACTTGGAACATATATTTTACCTTTTGATAGTTGTAAATGTTCCATTTTTAAGTTGCCTAAATCTGTGGTTCGTAAACCTTGATAGACGATTAATCCAACAATGACTTTATTTCGTTTTGCTGTTAATTGATGATACTTGTCTTTAATATTTTCAGTTTCATAACTATAATATAAATCTTCCAGTTCGTCAGCTTCGAGTAGGTTATAATTGATAGTTCTTTTTACACCTTTTATGTTTACATCTTCGATTGGATTATCTATTCTGTAATTCTCTGATAGCAGATATTTAAAGTAGTTTTTTGTAATTCCTATTTGATGTTTTACGGTTCTTTTACTTCTGTTTTTTCGTTGTAAATATTTGATATATTTTAATGTGGTTTTGTAATCGACTAATTCTGCATTGGTATGATTTCGTTTGCACCATTTAAAAAAGGTTTCTATTGATTTTGTGTAACTTTCTATGGTTGTTTTGCTATAGTTCTGTTGTTCTAAAAAGTCTTTATATGTTGTCATTTTCTATCGTTTTAAGTAGGTGTGTATAGATTTGAGTAGATTCCAAAGAACTATGGCCTAAAAAGGTTTTTATGCTTTCTAAATCGACGTTGTATTGTAATAGGTGTGTTGCTATTGAGTGTCTTAAAGTATGAAGTGTGATTTGCTTGTTTTGGATTGCTTTATTGTTGGTTGCTTTTACGATTGCCTTTAATCTGTTTGCATAACTCATTCCTTGTAATCGTGTTCCGTTTTTATTGATAAATAAAGCTTCACTTAAATTACTTTGGTAAAATTCTGGACGAGCTTCATAAATGTAATCTTCTAATATTTCTGCATTGGTTCGATTGATTGGTACAAAGCGTTCACGATAGTTTTTCCCTTTTCTAACATACACACGTTCTTTATCAAAAAGGATGTCGCTTGTATCTAAATGTACTGCTTCATTTCTTCGTAATCCGCAACTGTAAAGTATTGTTAGTATCGCTTTATCTCTTAACTTAAACCTAGGTTTCGTATGACTAAATTCGGTGGCTTCAAAGAGTTCTTTTACTTCTGCTATGCTTAATATATTTACGCGTTCTTCGGTTGGATTGGTTTCAGATTTCAGATGTATCTGTATGCCTTTATGATTGTGGTTTTGCAGATATTCCTTGAACTTTTTTAAGGCTTGTTGGTGTTTGTTTAAATAACTTTTGCTTAATGCTCCGTTTTGTCTTTCGTTAGCTCGTTGTTGCAACTGTTGGTAGTAATTCTTTACGGTTTCTGCTGTGATGTAATTGATGTTGTTAATCTTCTTATTTTCTAAATAATAAAAGAACTCTTTTAAGTGATTTGGTAAGTAATAGACTGTACTTTCGGCATATCCAAGTATATCCAACCATTCTTTAAAATTGGCAACAAAGAGTTTGTAGCTGCGGTTATTTAGTTTCAGTTTTTTCATCCCTTGACCTTTTTTGAGTTTTGTTGCGACTTGGATTTAACTCGCTGATAGTTATTTATTTAAATTCGCAAAAATGCTGTTGCGAGTTACTTGCGAGTTTGCGATGTAATTTCTGTAACGCAATGTTCTAAAGCTGTATCTATTTGCTCTTTTAGTTCTTTATATTCGTTAATATCTATCACTTCAAAACAGTAACTTTTAGTTTTAGATTTCTTTACTCTTTTTATATAATCTTCTGCCAATAATTGGTTGTGATAATTGCGCAACGTACTTTCTTTTACTCGTAGATTCCTGCGTATTTCAGCATTGGTAAATGTGGTTTGATTTTGTTCTTTTAAATATGCTTTCAAGCTTTCTAAATAATTTCGTGTTGCTCCATTTATAGTATCAGATTTTCGCAATAACACTTCTGTAATCAATTCGTTAGCTTCTTGTATATCCTCGATGGTTGTTTCTATAAATTCTTCTCCTGTTTCCTTATCGTATTGCTTTTCTCGTTGATATTGTTTGTAAAAGGTAATCGCTTCAATAAATTGTAAATAATGTGAGTTTGTACGTCTTGGTTTAAATACTGATTGTGGTAATTCTAAATATTCTGCATAAGGATTGATTACTTTTATTGGCTTTAAAATTCGCTGTACATTTTGTAATAATTGAGTTGCTTCTATTTGTTCTTGGATGTTTATTTTTCCAGCACTTATAAGCCTTTGATAATTCATTATTCTATTATCTTGTTCTGTACTTTCATCGATATATAAAAGGAAGTTTCTATTGCTGTTATCTTCGTAAATACTTTCTTGGGTTGTGCAACCTGCAACAGATACAGGGCCTTCAACCGTTAAATGGATTGTTCTCGTAGTTCCTTTTGTGTCTTTATGTACAACAGTTTTAGTAATCCGTTTTTTAGATTGTAATTCTCTCAATGGATAGAGTACGCTTTCTGCGCCGTCTAAATCTTCTATCAATATTAATTTATGCTGTAATTCGGTTCGATTGAAGTAATAAAATGCGTTTGCAGATAATACCGTTATTTCTACTTTATCTTCTTCTGGTATGAGTTCTGCAACTTTAGATTGCAAATGTGTTTTACCAACTCCAGAACTTCCAAGACTTATACAATGCAAAGGGTTGTTTGTTTTTCTACTTGTAAATATCAAGTACATTAAAAGCCTGTTGTTGATTTCGCCAATAACACCCGATTTCCCTATCAATGTATTTGTTTTACTTAATAGGTCTTTAGACCTTAAAAAGGTTTCTGCTGATTTTATTTCTGTTGCGTTTAGTTCTTTTGTAAATGGTTTATTGGTTTCGTTCTGTTGTTCCAACAACAAAAATCTGTAATTCTCTAATTCGTGTGTGAGTTCTTGTAGCGTTTTACGTGCTACGCTTGTTCCTATTTCTAATCGTTCTGCTATTGTTCTTGTAAATTTCTCTACTTGGTTATCATTGTATAAATCCAAACTGTGGCGTAAAATGTTATGTGCATTCGGTTTTTGTATGGATAGTGTTATTCGTAAACTCTCTAACTTATTGAGTTTAATTCCTCCTAAAATGTGAAGCTCTAAATGTTTTGTGGTGTAATTGTAGTTGTTTGGATTGGTTGTGTCTAAATTGTTCATAATTAATAAAACTTCACTTATCAGTTACAAACTTAATCAATAAATGATATATTAAACAAATTAATACGTTTGTTTTTTAACTTTTAAGTAACGTATATTTGTAATATCCTTATTTTTAAAGGATTTTTATTACTTATTGATTATGGATATTGGAAGTACTATAACACGTTTACGTAAAGAAAAAGGATTATCTCGTGAAGATTTAGGAACTAATGCAGGAACTTCTGGCGCTGTAATTGGAAGATATGAGCGTAACGAGATTACACCATCTGTTGAGATTGCTAATAAAATTGCTAAAGCTCTAGATGTGTCTTTAGATTATTTGGTTGGTAATAATTCTGTGATTGTAAAGGATAAAAAAATACTGGAACGCGTGGAAGCTATTGCCAATATGCCTGATGACGAGCAACAACAAATCTTTAATGTGATTGATGCTTTACTACGTGATTATAATGCTAAAAAGGCTTATGCATAAAAAAACCACCTCGTTAAAGGTGGTTCCTTGTTTTTTATCTTTTACAATCAACTATTTTTTTCATCATTCAATTTCTCAATTAACCAAAAAGGCAATGAACTTCCCCATTTCAGTTCGGTATTAAAAAAATGATGATTTAACCTATCTATAACATGTTCGGGATAAGAAACAGTCATTAATTCCAAACCTAGACAATTCTCCTTACTCGTTTTATTCATTTCATCGTATTTAGGAGGATAAGCGATAAAAAACAATTCCTTATTAATAATATCTTGTATATAGTAAGGTCTTTTTTCAAGTAAAGAATCTGAGACTTCAATTTCTCCTAACAACTCCCAATCATTTGTTTTTAATGCCTGCTTATAAACAACTGCATTTGTGAATAATACAGGTTTGTTAATTATTTTTTTATAATCATAGTTTTCATCTTTAGTTATGAAATCAAAAAAAGTAACATATGTTTTATCGTTAATTAAACCGAAACTATAATAGCCATTAACTAGTCTTATCCTTACTAATTTTCTTTTTATCATTGAATTTTTAAAATTTAAATACTCCTGTAAATCCATGGGCTTCACCAAATGACATTGAGGCAGCTTTATGGTATGTATAACCATTCGGATTATACCTTGAAACACCCCTTATCGCATTTGCACTTGTTGCATTTGCTTTTCTATTTGGGTCAGATAATGCTCCTCCATAAGAATCAATAAGCTGTTGTTCTCTACCTCTAACTGCAGCTCTACCAGCAACTCCTTTATGAAACCTATCAAGTACAGCTCTACCAAAACCTAAGGCATCCATATGATGAGCTGCATCTCTTCTGGCAACAACTTCCTGTGGAGTTCCAAAACCACTTGCTCTTCCTACATAAACTTCTCCATTAGGTCCTATTTTAGTATATGTTACATGAACCCTATCTCTTGGTCTTCTTCCTGGTGGATATTCAGGAGTGTCACCAGTAGCCAAGAGAGGAAGGAGAGCAGTAGCTGCTGCTGTAGCACTTATCCCTGTCGCTGTAGCGGCTACTTCTGTAGTAGCTACCACTGTTTCGGTAGCAGTAGCAGTTTCTAAACCTGCTATTCCGCCTCCTATAAAAGCTAAACTTTCGTTAGAACTTTCGCCGCTTGAAACATTTGTAGGTTCATCATTATCCCCACTATTTTGACTTTCTGCCCATTTTATAGCTGCACTATAACTTGCATTATCATTTATTAATTTGCCATCATCATCATATTGTTCATATTGCTCCGTTTCCCAATTATATTTATACGAATCTGCACCTGAAGGGTCAGACCAATATATCGGATTATTATCAAATGCCACATATGGAGACATAGTATAATGAGTAACTGGGTCAATGCCAGTCCATCTTCCTATGGCAGGGTCATACTGGCGTAGCTCCATCTCATAAAGATTAAGCCCTAAGCTTTCTTCTAACTCAACACCATTATATTTCCAGTCTAAAGCTTTATTACTAGAATTCACAACATTATTGTATCCTTTATGTTTAAGTCCAAAGGGATAGTAGTTTATGCGTTTTTTTCAACTCTGGCACACTTTTACACGCTACTACTCCAAAAAGCAGCCACAAAAAAAATTAAAGAACGTTTTACTGTGTTAAATATACTACTATTTCTATTATCACTTTAATTGTTTGTAACTTAATTGGCATTGGTATTTCGTTCAGGATTTGGATTAATCTGTACAGTCTGTATTTCATCTCTCATAACAGTTTTTTTAATGCGGTTTCCCGCTTATTCTGTTATGATTATACTATAGATTGAAGCAAAGTAAATAGTTACACCAAATAAATTCCACGCAAGTAATATCCAGTATTTTCGTGCCTCAAAAACCTCTGTATATTCCTTGCTTCCTTGGCCTCGGTATGTTACATAATTGGCATTATAAGTTCGCCTCGCACAGTTTTTAACGGATTATTTTTTTGTTGTTTAAAAACTGTCGTTATAATGTAAATTATGTAAAATACTCCCATTCGCCTGACTTCCGACGCTCACTTTTGAACTTGGATTGGTGTTTTGGAGTTTTGATTGATGAGATTATGGAGACTAACGCCCTACGGTTGTTCCATTTTAAAAGCTGATGCAACCCATTCGCTCCATCCATTCGTAGTTACATCAACTTTTAAAACGTTTGATTCAGATGCATCAAACGTTTTAAAAAGATGAAGATTTACAAGCCTATAATTTGGGATTAAGAAACGACCTTAATCAATCTTCATCTTTTTAAAATGCTAGAGGTTTTGCGACGATTGAGCAAAATAATTAACGTTCCTAGTGCGTTGGCAGTAGCGTGGATTTGGATGTTTCTTTTATGTTCTGAAGTTTCTTGTTCAATTCGGATGTGAGCGTTGGATGAGCGGACATTTTACATAATAGCAGTTATAGCTATCGCCCGCAACAATAAAAACTCGCCGAAGGCAACCAAAAAGGGAAGTACTATAACTACTATTATGTAACGTTGCTTTGGTGATGCGGTGGAGAGGAAGCAAGCAAAATATAAAGGCAGTTTGTAAAACGGTTAGATTTTGCTTGCGTGGATTTTATTTTATTCAGTTTTTAACCATTCAGACAGTCCGTCGAGTTCTGTATTTGGATAGCTGACTAAAAGTATTTTACACAGCCAATAAATTGCACTTTGCATTTGTTCGCTTTTATAATGCCTTTTTTCTAATTTGGTTAACAGTAATATATTTTCAAGTAACGATTCTTGCATATAGATAAGTTCGCTTAAATCGGCAATGGGTAATTTTATATAATGCCGTTTTGTTTTGGGGTCTGTTTGCAGGGTATGAAGATACCTTGTCTTAAATTCTTGTGGATTCATTTTTTACGGTTTTGAGATTTATAAAATACCCGCTTTAGTCTTTCTCCTGTCCGTAAAAACAGCGCAACGAGTTTCCTTTGTTGCTAACATAGCGGGATTTTTCAAAAATACAGTATTTACTATAATAGTTTACGGTTTGAGAATAAAGTCTGTATTATTTTTTTAAGGACTTCTATTATGTGTTTTCATAGAATACTGTTTTAGCTTATTGGATGGAAGTTGTTCACTATTTCGTGCAGGTTTTCTAAATCGTCTTGTACATATTTTTCGGTTGAACTGATGTAACGATGTCCTGCTAAATACTGAACTTGTCGTAAGTTGTATTGACCTAACCAATTTGTAATTACACTTGCTCTAATCTGCTTTAAGTCTTTTACTTTGTGGTTATATTTCTTTAACCGTTTGTTGATATGGTACGTAATTGTACTAAACCTTGTATTGAGTGGAAAAAGCTGTTCTGTATGATTGTTTATGCGCTTCTGTATTGCAGCTCTAATGTCGTTTATGTATTCTATAAACTCCATGATTTGCCAAGGTTTCAATTCTAATTCTCTTGCATTGCTTTTTCTGGTACTTGGAACATATATTTTACCTTTTGATAGTTGTAAATGTTCCATTTTTAAGTTGCCTAAATCTGTGGTTCGTAAACCTTGATAGACGATTAATCCAACAATGACTTTATTTCGTTTTGCTGTTAATTGATGATACTTGTCTTTAATATTTTCAGTTTCATAACTATAATATAAATCTTCCAGTTCGTCAGCTTCGAGTAGGTTATAATTGATAGTTCTTTTTACACCTTTTATGTTTACATCTTCGATTGGATTATCTATTCTGTAATTCTCTGATAGCAGATATTTAAAGTAGTTTTTTGTAATTCCTATTTGATGTTTTACGGTTCTTTTACTTCTGTTTTTTCGTTGTAAATATTTGATATATTTTAATGTGGTTTTGTAATCGACTAATTCTGCATTGGTATGATTTCGTTTGCACCATTTAAAAAAGGTTTCTATTGATTTTGTGTAACTTTCTATGGTTGTTTTGCTATAGTTCTGTTGTTCTAAAAAGTCTTTATATGTTGTCATTTTCTATCGTTTTAAGTAGGTGTGTATAGATTTGAGTAGATTCCAAAGAACTATGGCCTAAAAAGGTTTTTATGCTTTCTAAATCGACGTTGTATTGTAATAGGTGTGTTGCTATTGAGTGTCTTAAAGTATGAAGTGTGATTTGCTTGTTTTGGATTGCTTTATTGTTGGTTGCTTTTACGATTGCCTTTAATCTGTTTGCATAACTCATTCCTTGTAATCGTGTTCCGTTTTTATTGATAAATAAAGCTTCACTTAAATTACTTTGGTAAAATTCTGGACGAGCTTCATAAATGTAATCTTCTAATATTTCTGCATTGGTTCGATTGATTGGTACAAAGCGTTCACGATAGTTTTTCCCTTTTCTAACATACACACGTTCTTTATCAAAAAGGATGTCGCTTGTATCTAAATGTACTGCTTCATTTCTTCGTAATCCGCAACTGTAAAGTATTGTTAGTATCGCTTTATCTCTTAACTTAAACCTAGGTTTCGTATGACTAAATTCGGTGGCTTCAAAGAGTTCTTTTACTTCTGCTATGCTTAATATATTTACGCGTTCTTCGGTTGGATTGGTTTCAGATTTCAGATGTATCTGTATGCCTTTATGATTGTGGTTTTGCAGATATTCCTTGAACTTTTTTAAGGCTTGTTGGTGTTTGTTTAAATAACTTTTGCTTAATGCTCCGTTTTGTCTTTCGTTAGCTCGTTGTTGCAACTGTTGGTAGTAATTCTTTACGGTTTCTGCTGTGATGTAATTGATGTTGTTAATCTTCTTATTTTCTAAATAATAAAAGAACTCTTTTAAGTGATTTGGTAAGTAATAGACTGTACTTTCGGCATATCCAAGTATATCCAACCATTCTTTAAAATTGGCAACAAAGAGTTTGTAGCTGCGGTTATTTAGTTTCAGTTTTTTCATCCCTTGACCTTTTTTGAGTTTTGTTGCGACTTGGATTTAACTCGCTGATAGTTATTTATTTAAATTCGCAAAAATGCTGTTGCGAGTTACTTGCGAGTTTGCGATGTAATTTCTGTAACGCAATGTTCTAAAGCTGTATCTATTTGCTCTTTTAGTTCTTTATATTCGTTAATATCTATCACTTCAAAACAGTAACTTTTAGTTTTAGATTTCTTTACTCTTTTTATATAATCTTCTGCCAATAATTGGTTGTGATAATTGCGCAACGTACTTTCTTTTACTCGTAGATTCCTGCGTATTTCAGCATTGGTAAATGTGGTTTGATTTTGTTCTTTTAAATATGCTTTCAAGCTTTCTAAATAATTTCGTGTTGCTCCATTTATAGTATCAGATTTTCGCAATAACACTTCTGTAATCAATTCGTTAGCTTCTTGTATATCCTCGATGGTTGTTTCTATAAATTCTTCTCCTGTTTCCTTATCGTATTGCTTTTCTCGTTGATATTGTTTGTAAAAGGTAATCGCTTCAATAAATTGTAAATAATGTGAGTTTGTACGTCTTGGTTTAAATACTGATTGTGGTAATTCTAAATATTCTGCATAAGGATTGATTACTTTTATTGGCTTTAAAATTCGCTGTACATTTTGTAATAATTGAGTTGCTTCTATTTGTTCTTGGATGTTTATTTTTCCAGCACTTATAAGCCTTTGATAATTCATTATTCTATTATCTTGTTCTGTACTTTCATCGATATATAAAAGGAAGTTTCTATTGCTGTTATCTTCGTAAATACTTTCTTGGGTTGTGCAACCTGCAACAGATACAGGGCCTTCAACCGTTAAATGGATTGTTCTCGTAGTTCCTTTTGTGTCTTTATGTACAACAGTTTTAGTAATCCGTTTTTTAGATTGTAATTCTCTCAATGGATAGAGTACGCTTTCTGCGCCGTCTAAATCTTCTATCAATATTAATTTATGCTGTAATTCGGTTCGATTGAAGTAATAAAATGCGTTTGCAGATAATACCGTTATTTCTACTTTATCTTCTTCTGGTATGAGTTCTGCAACTTTAGATTGCAAATGTGTTTTACCAACTCCAGAACTTCCAAGACTTATACAATGCAAAGGGTTGTTTGTTTTTCTACTTGTAAATATCAAGTACATTAAAAGCCTGTTGTTGATTTCGCCAATAACACCCGATTTCCCTATCAATGTATTTGTTTTACTTAATAGGTCTTTAGACCTTAAAAAGGTTTCTGCTGATTTTATTTCTGTTGCGTTTAGTTCTTTTGTAAATGGTTTATTGGTTTCGTTCTGTTGTTCCAACAACAAAAATCTGTAATTCTCTAATTCGTGTGTGAGTTCTTGTAGCGTTTTACGTGCTACGCTTGTTCCTATTTCTAATCGTTCTGCTATTGTTCTTGTAAATTTCTCTACTTGGTTATCATTGTATAAATCCAAACTGTGGCGTAAAATGTTATGTGCATTCGGTTTTTGTATGGATAGTGTTATTCGTAAACTCTCTAACTTATTGAGTTTAATTCCTCCTAAAATGTGAAGCTCTAAATGTTTTGTGGTGTAATTGTAGTTGTTTGGATTGGTTGTGTCTAAATTGTTCATAATTAATAAAACTTCACTTATCAGTTACAAACTTAATCAATAAATGATATATTAAACAAATTAATACGTTTGTTTTTTAACTTTTAAGTAACGTATATTTGTAATATCCTTATTTTTAAAGGATTTTTATTACTTATTGATTATGGATATTGGAAGTACTATAACACGTTTACGTAAAGAAAAAGGATTATCTCGTGAAGATTTAGGAACTAATGCAGGAACTTCTGGCGCTGTAATTGGAAGATATGAGCGTAACGAGATTACACCATCTGTTGAGATTGCTAATAAAATTGCTAAAGCTCTAGATGTGTCTTTAGATTATTTGGTTGGTAATAATTCTGTGATTGTAAAGGATAAAAAAATACTGGAACGCGTGGAAGCTATTGCCAATATGCCTGATGACGAGCAACAACAAATCTTTAATGTGATTGATGCTTTACTACGTGATTATAATGCTAAAAAGGCTTATGCATAAAAAAACCACCTCGTTAAAGGTGGTTCCTTGTTTTTTATCTTTTACAATCAACTATTTTTTTCATCATTCAATTTCTCAATTAACCAAAAAGGCAATGAACTTCCCCATTTCAGTTCGGTATTAAAAAAATGATGATTTAACCTATCTATAACATGTTCGGGATAAGAAACAGTCATTAATTCCAAACCTAGACAATTCTCCTTACTCGTTTTATTCATTTCATCGTATTTAGGAGGATAAGCGATAAAAAACAATTCCTTATTAATAATATCTTGTATATAGTAAGGTCTTTTTTCAAGTAAAGAATCTGAGACTTCAATTTCTCCTAACAACTCCCAATCATTTGTTTTTAATGCCTGCTTATAAACAACTGCATTTGTGAATAATACAGGTTTGTTAATTATTTTTTTATAATCATAGTTTTCATCTTTAGTTATGAAATCAAAAAAAGTAACATATGTTTTATCGTTAATTAAACCGAAACTATAATAGCCATTAACTAGTCTTATCCTTACTAATTTTCTTTTTATCATTGAATTTTTAAAATTTAAATACTCCTGTAAATCCATGGGCTTCACCAAATGACATTGAGGCAGCTTTATGGTATGTATAACCATTCGGATTATACCTTGAAACACCCCTTATCGCATTTGCACTTGTTGCATTTGCTTTTCTATTTGGGTCAGATAATGCTCCTCCATAAGAATCAATAAGCTGTTGTTCTCTACCTCTAACTGCAGCTCTACCAGCAACTCCTTTATGAAACCTATCAAGTACAGCTCTACCAAAACCTAAGGCATCCATATGATGAGCTGCATCTCTTCTGGCAACAACTTCCTGTGGAGTTCCAAAACCACTTGCTCTTCCTACATAAACTTCTCCATTAGGTCCTATTTTAGTATATGTTACATGAACCCTATCTCTTGGTCTTCTTCCTGGTGGATATTCAGGAGTGTCACCAGTAGCCAAGAGAGGAAGGAGAGCAGTAGCTGCTGCTGTAGCACTTATCCCTGTCGCTGTAGCGGCTACTTCTGTAGTAGCTACCACTGTTTCGGTAGCAGTAGCAGTTTCTAAACCTGCTATTCCGCCTCCTATAAAAGCTAAACTTTCGTTAGAACTTTCGCCGCTTGAAACATTTGTAGGTTCATCATTATCCCCACTATTTTGACTTTCTGCCCATTTTATAGCTGCACTATAACTTGCATTATCATTTATTAATTTGCCATCATCATCATATTGTTCATATTGCTCCGTTTCCCAATTATATTTATACGAATCTGCACCTGAAGGGTCAGACCAATATATCGGATTATTATCAAATGCCACATATGGAGACATAGTATAATGAGTAACTGGGTCAATGCCAGTCCATCTTCCTATGGCAGGGTCATACTGGCGTAGCTCCATCTCATAAAGATTAAGCCCTAAGCTTTCTTCTAACTCAACACCATTATATTTCCAGTCTAAAGCTTTATTACTAGAATTCACAACATTATTGTATCCTTTATGTTTAAGTCCAAAAGGATAGTAGTTATTCTCCTCTAGAATTTCAAGATCTCCTTTAGTAAAACTTATATGATCTATATAAAAATGCGTTTCTGTACTTGTGTTGGTATTAATTTTATATATAAGCAATTGTAACTTATTAGCTGTATTTACAGTATAATTATATTCATAACTACCACTTAGTTGATTCCAACTAAGCCCAACATTACTTAAATGATTACCATTGGCATCCATTTCTTTAATCATTACACGTATGGTAGATTGGGTATTTCCTTTATCAAAATCTAATTTAATTTTAAATGTATCACCTGGTGATACAGCAATATTGCCTAAATCATGTTGTACACCTTCCCAGGAATCATCCACATTAACCTTTAGTTTACCATTTTCTAAACTATAAGTTGAGTTCTCTTTTTGCTGCCAACCACCAACACTTGTCTCAAAATCATTATCCAATACAAATTGATAGTTACCATTGGTGTCTTGATAGCTCAACCTTACATTCCCCAAATGGTCTTTGTATTGGTAAATATAATTAAATCCTTGGGATAGATCAAGTTCATTTTTAGGCTCAATATACCCTTCAGGTTGATTAATGAATTTTAGCCCGATAGGAGTAGGCGGTGGCGGTGGCGGACATTCTGAACAACCTCCAGATGAAGCCATATTTTCATACACATAATTACCCGCATAATAGGTTGTAGTATATGAAGTATAAGTTCCTGAACGCATTACTTTTTTAGTTTGCTTATTTCCTAGAGCATCATAAATATAAGTAATATTTCCTATATTATTAACTCCATCATCTATAGTCACCAATGTAGGTAAATTTAAATGGTTATATGTAATACCATCTACAGTTGTAGTCCCTATACCTTTGTTTAAATCCATGACCATATTGCCATTTAGGTCATAACGGTAATCGTCACCCACCGTGTTGCCATCTTTAAAGCCTTCTATTCCATTAGCCGATAGTCCATAAGAGTCTGTAACGCTTAACAATTGATTGCCATTATAGGTATATCTTAAATAATCCATACCACTGTAACTATTAGGATTGGTCTGGTTTTGCATGTTGCGTTGCAGACGCTGTATATTCCCATTTCGATCATAGCCATAAACCGTTGCATTAAACTTATTATTGCTTATACTATTTTCTGCAAAATAGGCATTGGTAAACCTATTAAGGGCATCATATTTATAGCTATAATGTTTTAAGCTACTACTTTCATTATCGGTTTTCCAATAAGTATGACTTATATTGCCATTGTAAAGTGGTTCATTATAAGATCCATTTGGATGTTGAGGGGTGTTATAATTTAGCCCGAACACAAATAAGTCATTATTCAAATTGTCAGGCTTATTTATGGTTTTAAGCCAGCCTCTTACATTATAGGTGTAATCTATTTTTTGCAACCTTCCTTGGGTGGTTTTTCCACCAACACCTTTGCTTTCCAATTGCCCCAACTCATCATAATTATTCTCTAATATAACTTCTTCTGCTAAATTGTTTATTTTTTGTTTCTGCGATATTAAACGACTCGCATGATCGTAAGTAAAGGTATCATGAACTTCAATTGCAGCATTGCTCTCTTTGGTATGGTACGATTTGGTCTGCAAAACATTACCAATAAAATCAAGTTCGCTTTCTACGATATCTGTAGTCCCCAAATAATCGTTGATACTTTTTACATAGATCGGGCGCCCTTTGTCATCGTAATAGGTAACCGTGGTTATCCAGTCGTTGGTAGTGCCAAGTACTTTTACACGACTATCTGTTAACAGCCCCTTTACATTACTACTACTTGTTACCCCAAAGGCAACGGCACTTTCCTGACCGTTTTGGGTAAGGTAGTTATCGTAATAATTGACCGTAAGGACTTCTGTATTGCTACTGGGAAAATTAAGGTTATCATAAAAGAAACTACTAACTCCTGCTGCATCAATATTTTCATAGTTTTCGTGAGGTGCTTTGTTGTTAAAAACACTTTGCAACTGGGCCTTAGTCTCGTTACTCGTATAAGTTCCTGTATAGGCTACCCTACCAAATATATCGTATTTGGTAAACAGCCATTGGTCTGTTGTTAGATTCGAGTTGTTTACAGCTCTTAAATTGGCATCTTGTGTCATTACTGGTCGGTCTAAATTGTCGTAAACAATATATTCCCAATCTTTACCAGGTATTTTCTTTTCAATGAGTCTATTTTTATTATCGTATTTGTATTGATAGCAAAGATCATCTAGTGTAGCTTGCGACAATGGGTCTGGAGTAAACGATGTTTGAAGACTAGCAAGATCTCCAGAACAGAACAAATCTCCATAATTTGATAACACTGCTCCATTCGAATTGAAATACAAATCATTATTTAAAATATATGCTGTACCTACTACAATTTCAGATTGCATAACAAATTCATCAAAATAAACATTGCCCAAGCTCATATCGGGCAATTGTAAATTAATAAGATCTAAATCTAAAACCTTACCTGTTTTTAAAGCTGAATTGGGTGCGTTACTTTCTCCTATAAAAACACTTAATCCTGCACCTGAATTGTATGTGCTGGCACTAAAAAAACCTTCTCCTCGTAAACCGTTTGCATAATAATAACCAAGATTAGAGTTATCGGCAACATTTATGTTAAGTTTTAAATCTGCATAGGTCTGTATTATAGATCCATAGCTTTTAACTTTCGGAGGTAGTACGTAGGTTAAATTGCCATAATCATCATACACATAATAGGTATCATGCCATAGGCCTTTATTATAAGTTCTTTTTAAAAGAACCCGTCCTAGTTTATCCTTATATTCTTCTGTGGTATGGTCTGTTGGATGTGTTTGACCAAGCTGCCAGTTTTCATCCTTAGTAATCGTTTTGTACAATGAAGAAGCAGCGTAAAGACCATGGTCTTCCAATTGTGGTTCGCTGGTATTTCCTGTCGGGAACGACACGCCAAAATGTCTTACATAATCATCATCGGTATTGGTTAAATACTCAAATTTGATGGTATGGTCCGTATCAGCTGTTTTATCAACGGCCCAATCGGTTCCTGGAGCGCCTTGCTCTAGTATACGACTCAATGGTGAGGCTTCCAAATGTTTTTCTGAATAAGGATTCAGTGTATTTTCGTATTTTGATGTATTATAAAAAGAGTTCGTTTCGCTTAATGCTCCTGTCCTGAAACTACTTATACCTGCTTCAGACGCATAAGGTAAATACCCTTTGTCCTGCCTGCCATATTCATCATAATCTATATACGTGATAATATCCTCTTTGTTACCTCCAGCTCTTATTCCAATGGACTGGGCGGGTCTTCCCAATCCGTCGTAATAGGTAACGGATTCTATTTTCTGCGTATCGGACACTCCCGATACATTGGTGGTTGGTATTTGCGGCACCACGGTATACACATAATTCTCATCGCTTAGTATGCAGCCTATGCACGGTGCATTTATAACCACATCGGTAGAAGCTGAAGAAGTACAGCCTAAATCGTTGGTAACGGTAAAATTATATGTGGAAGAGGCTGTTAATCCTGTTATATATTTACTGGTTCCAGAACCTGTAATATTCCCTGGATTAATCGTCCAGTTTCCATTGGGCAGACCAGAAAGGCTTACACCTCCTGTAGGCACACTTTCTGTTGGCTGGCTTATATAAGAAACAACTGGGGTATCGGGCACCGCAGAAATAACGGTTCTGCTAGTAGATGGAATAGAAGTCTCCCCACCATAAGTCGCTCTTACCGTATAAGTGCTTGGTGGCGCTGTTATGGTTGCACCAGAGATAGTCACACCTGTTGAAGGGCTTGCCGCATAGGCATACGAAGCATTGTAATTTGTTATGGTAAAACTGCCCGTGGAGGTAGAGCAGCCTGGCTGGGTTACTGTACTCAATGTTGGAGCAGCTATAGAAGGAGCAGCAGAAACATTCACCTCCAGCTCTGTAAACCACCAGTCTCCTATATCGTCATAATATTCAAACTGGACTGTATGGGTACTGGATACGGTATTCCACTGTACATCTGCATAAAACAAGTCGTATTGTTGGCTCAGCAATGTTCCGCTAGTGTCCCACATGGGGGCAAAAGCCTGGTCTATTTGAGAAAAGGGATCGTTTATAATATAATGGGTCGTTTCTCCCACGCCAGCAGTTACAGGGCCTGTGATATAGGCATCTTGGGCACTAACCGTCTTTATGCCAAACACAGAAATTATTAAAAATATTAAAAGTCTGGCTGCGTTATTTAAAATGTATTTTTGCATGCTTTTAGGGATTAAATTTTAGTAAAGTTCCATTCAGACATCATCATCTTGCTTTTGCCCTTGTTCTCGTACTTAAGTATCAACAGCGAGGCTGTAAGTGTTTTTATCTTTAGTGCCCTCGAACTGCCCTTTGTTGTCGTTAAAACAACCTTGTTATTATTAAGGCTCCAAGCTCCCAAAACTTCTTTTCCATTTGCTAGTTGTTGCATGAATGTGCCATCTGTATTAAATGTTAGTTTTCTGTTTTTATAAGATGCTTCAAACTTTGTTTTACGTTCGGGCTTCATGGTTTGAAGGTGTTCCTTGGTCTTTGCATCCATCTTGGTTTTAGATTCATCGTAATCGAACATCCAAGTACCAGTTAAAAGGTTTGGATCTATGCTATTTTGGGAAAGGCCTTTGTTTATTGCAAACAAACTTAAAAGCACCATTAAGATTATGACCCTATTTTTATTGTATTTCATGCGATTGATTTTTTGTTTGATTATTGTTGTCCTTTATAATGGTATTGGTTTTCACTAAGTATTTTTCCTTGAGTATCCTTGACCTGTAACAACCGTCCAAAGTGATCGTATTCATAATATATGGTTTCTCCCTTGGGATCTGTGATACTGGTCATAGTTCCCAGTAAAGAACTATATGTATAAGTAGTCACCATATGGTCGGGCAACTCTGTTCTAATCTTATTTAAAGCATTGATCATAGCTGCGCGATCGTAAGCCCCATTTTTAATGTTTGTGAGTTCTATAGCTGTTAGGGTTGCCTCTAACTGTACAGCAGTTGCATTTACAACCTTGGCTACAGGATATCTATCGTTATACCCCCATAGATAACTGGTTACCACGCCGTCTTTTCCCATAACTTCTTTTGGATTACCATTGGCTGTATAACTCAATATGGTCAATTGGATGGTTTCGGTATTCGACTTATCCTTATAAATCTGTTTTTCTGGTACAAAAAGAGAGTTCCCGTTTACAATAAATTCTTTATAGTCTGTTTTAGTTCCAGAAACCAATACCTCTGGGTTTGCACCATTTTTAAAGTAAGTCGTGCTTTCTATTACAGGTGAAAGAATATGAACGGTATCGCTATTCATAGCCTCCAGAACAGTATTACCAGAATAATTCTCAGGATAATTGTATCTGGTTATTGTTTTTATATTATCACTGTTCTCAAATGTTTTGTGGATTAAAAAGCCACCGCCATTGTACCCAAATAACTCTTTAGTCTGTATAGAGTCTGTACTACTTATGTAACTGGTGATTGTTTTTTGAGTTAATCGCGCAGATTTTTTCTCTGTAGTAGTTGAATGATTTGAGAAATAATGATCAGGTAAACCAAGACCACTAGGTGTTACATTAGGATAATTTCTTATTAGTTTGTTTTCAGTAAAGGTTTCTGATGAAAAATACACCCACTGGTTTTCTATTTTCCTTATACGCGTATATTCAGATTGTATTGGCTCGGATCCATTTGTATTATGGGCTACATCTTCTCGTTTATAATCTATTTGTTCTACCAGCCTATTATACCTGTAATCCTTTGAAATATAACTGGACGAACCATCTTTCCCTAAAGACCAAGGCTCTATAAAATTTCCATCGTAGTCTAAATAATCATATTTATATACCGTTTTTCCAAGAGTCCTATCCAGAGGAGTCTGTCCTCCTCGGAATTCTCCAGTATAAACTGTTACTTCAGGATATACAACAGGCGGTCTTCCGTTAAGAATAGATTTAAATACCGAGCTACTAAAAATATGTTCAAACCCTGCATTGAATTGATCTGGATAAGGTAAAGTATGAATTATTATAGCAGGAGAGGGATTTAATGGATCCAATTTTAAAAAATTATGTAAATCATGATAGCTAAATCCATAAGATTTATAGTTTAAATAACTTAAAGCATTGGGTTCTACAGGGGCAATACCTACACCTGTATATTTTGGCCCAGAAGTGTAACTAGACTCGAGTTGCTTACCATATTTGTACGCTTTTTTTGAGGCAAGTATATTATCGGAAGTATAATTACTAATTTGCTCTATTCTAAAGCCTGTTGCCTCTTGAGGAGCACCTAACCAAAGGCTATCTGTTGGCACCCTAACCTCATACGAATTTGGTTCAAAGAGAAATTCGGTATAACCTCCTGTAGGATATATAATTTTATTCAAAACTCCATGTTCTCCAAAAGATTGCTTTGAGGCACTTCCCAATTTATAGCCATCATTAGGAAGTGTTGTAGCCCCGTCATAACACGATAGGTTGCCATTTCCATTGGTATTACTTAAGTAAATATGAAATGCAGGAAAGTTGGTTCCAAAAAGCGGATCCTGTTCGTTATTTAGGTAACCCCAGTGGTCTGTACTTTTAGTTACAAAAGTAGACATGTCATCATAAGAAAAATTATACATTTTAGGTGGCAGTGTTTCAGAAGTACCAGATATTGTAATGGAATTTAACCGCATTAATGGAATAGAATAAAAAAGAAGATGATTCCCTTTATCTGACATATTAAAATTCACCTTTTTTATTACCCCTACTCCTGTTTCACCAATACTAATAGACTTAATAAAATTATGGTCTACATAATCGGTCGTACTAACATCGTTATAAGTAAAATTAATATAGGAATCTCCATACACAATATTCTTTAATAAATATGTTTGATAGTTTAATTCATTAGATATATTATTACAATAATTGTTATCATTGTAATCAGACACGCTCGCTCGTATATTGGGTTCATTAAATCTATTTAATATGCCTTTTTTATATGTATATTTAATAGGCTCATCACTGTTAGGAAGATCAATTCTACTCAAATTCCAAGTGGATACTGCCCCACTGCTACTACCATATAGCACTTTTTCTGCATCAGATATTAAAAAGGTGTACTTTATGCCATCCTTATCTATTATGTCCCATGTCATATCATGATTCACCCCAGAAGGTCCCGTAAGGCTTACAACCACGGGCTCTCCATTGGAAACAGACACATTGTAATTACCATTTTCTTTTACGACAGTAAAATCGAAAGACAGTCCTGTAGGCAGTGACACATGGAACAAGTCTGCCGAATGGTTAAAATGCCTGGGATCTGAGTATAATGTTGAGAGCAAATTGTAGGTCTCTAACTCTGGATCTTTGACATCTACTACAAAATCATTTTCCTCATCGGGCATATACCTAATCTCTCTTGAAATTTTCCCAGTCGGATTTACGCCCCAACCCAGACCAAAAACATCTACGTTATACCCTGGCTTTAAGCCTTGGTAATAATAATTTAATGACACTGGAATTTTAAATCCGTGGTGATTAATATCATGGAGAGGTACAGAAATATTAGGTATACCCGTTGAGTAATTGATAGTGTAGTCCCCATATTTCATAAACTGCTCCGACTGCGGGGAGGGTGGTATGGTTACGGGATTTGATAAAGTTTGGGCGATTAGAACACCTGAAAAAATAAGTGATAAAATCGAGGAAACGAAAAATTTGTTCATAAAATCTATTGATAATTTAGGTTTAAAATATATTGATAAAACTACCGAATACTTGAAGAATAAAAGTAGGGTTTCTCCTTACTTTTTGTAAGGTTAAATTTTCATTATTTAATTAGTTATATATAAGCTAGGTATATTTAAAGTAAAAAAGGAAGACCATCTCTTAAGACAGTCTTCCTAACACTAAACTAAATAATAATTAAACAGTCATTAACACTAATTCAATATTAACTCATAATTTATTTTAATAAAAATTGTAGTCTGATGGTATAATAACAATAGCTAATTACCTGGGAACCCTTCCCATCGCCATTCATTAATACCATCTCTTACTCTATTTCTAAATGTAAGCACTTCTTCTACTTCAAAATCTTTACCACCATCACTATACTTATACTTCAAAGTAAATCTTCTTTTTACAGGATCCCATAGGCTAAACCCATTTTCTTCAACTTGATAATCTGATGAAGGGTCTGCTATAATAGTAACAGAATTATCTTCTGGATTCACTTTAAGTTTCATAGAGTAATTATCCCCTGTACGATTGGCTACACCATTAATTTTAACCGTATCCATCATAATAGAACTCAACTCGCGTATAGGTGTACTAGGACCATCTAAATGATCTCCATAAACATAAGCCGTATCAAGTACTTTATCTACTGTAAAGAATTCTTTTAAGCTTCCTACTTGATAAAAATTCCCTTCATAGGTATTCATTAACTTTATAGGAATAATGGTTTCCTCTTTCCCTTCTAAAATAGAATCCGTAGATGCTGATAGTATTCTAAAAGGAAGCGCATAGTTATAGTCTAATAGTTCCATATCGCTCGCCATTCTTAAAGAATCGAACTTTACCGATAACAATCCTAAAAACTCTCCTTTGTCGATTGTTATTTTATCAGCACTTCCTAAAGTATAATAATCACTTGGTAATAAAGTATAGGCTGTACCATCTAACATCGTAGGGTCAATCTCAAATGTTAAATCCTCTATATTATTATTGTCCTTAACACCTCCAAGGTAAGCACCAACTTTTATCTCAAGGCCCTCACCAGAAACAGCAGATCTAGGTAATTCATCATATGGAAAGTATACCGCTGTAAAGCCTACCGTGTCAACAATATAATCTTCATACGGGTCACATGAAAACATCATTGAAAGCAATAACATTAACAATAAACAATTTTTATATTTCATAATTTTCATAATTTTATACGATTAATTAGTTATCTATTCCCATCCAGCATTTTGGATAAGTGCATTAGATTGTAATACTTCAGCTCTTGGTATTGGGTTATAATACATTCTATCTGAAAAGACTCTAGGTTCTATTTCTTTAGTCTCATACGAAAACGTATCATCCGAATTTTTAGTCACATTAATGCCCATTACAGACGTACTTAAATCATCTACAGGCAACATCCACCTTCTTACATCATAATAGTATTCACCTTCAAAAGCAAACTCGATACGTCTTTCATTTTGAATTAATGCCTTATAGGTAGTCAAAATATCATCTGCTTCATCTAAATAAAGATCATTTGTTATCCCAGCTCTTTCTCGAATTTCTTGAAGGGCATCCTTAGCAGAAAATGTCATGCTGCCATCTCTACCATTAACACCATAAGCTTCTACAGCAGCTTCAGCAAAATCTAGATACAAACCAGCTCTGGTAAAAATAGGATATACTTTTATATCACTACCAACCTCGGTTCCTTGATCTCTATCAAAGTTTACTTTTGAACTCAAGTATTTTTTCATGTAATAACCTGTTCGAGTAGATTTTTTACGGATTCCACCATTGGCATCCTTACCACCATCAAAAATCTCAATGAAAACATTTCTAAAATCGTTTTGTCCGTTGTAAAACACAAAACGTTCAAATCGCCCTTCTCTATTTTCGTAAGGTACCACTGCGTTATATATGGAACTTGAATGATTAATTGGGTATCCATTAATATCTGAAAATGCATCTACTAAGTTTTGACTAGGATTGGCTTCGCCCCTACCATACATGGATATAGGATAATGTGTACGCTCTAAATTACCACTGTTACTAAAGGATCTTCTCCATAAATGATCAATGTTGTTAGAGTTATTAAAATCACCAAAATCTTGAAGTCCTGTAATAGATCCGTCAATGGCTTCTATAGCAGCATAAGCTGTTTGCGCCGCTGTTTCCCAAGGAATTTGGCCATAAGCAGGACTCGCTGCAAAAAGGTCTAATCTTGCTCTTAAAGCCCAAATCATTTCTCTGGAAATTCTACTAACATTCTGCTCTCCGTTTATATCGTCATTTCCATCATCATAACGAAATACATCTATATAAGCATAAGCACTGTCTAAGTCTTTCTTTATGTTATCATAGCTTTCCATGTAAGTACTTCTACTAATACTATTAGCATCATCAATAGTCAACAACTCATCAATAATTGGAATGCCCAGCATGGTACCATCAGTTGCTGACGGTCCTGCAAAATTCTTAAGTAATAACCATTTATAATAGGCTCTTAAACCAAATGCTTCACCTCTAAAACGTCTTTTCAATGCTTCGCCACGTTCTGCGTTCAACGGATCATAGGTGATATCAAATCCATATTTAAAATACTCATTAATCTTAAATATCTGACTCATGGCTAATCCCCATATACCACTAACTGGTGAAGATTCTGCCGTTGGACCAGCGACAGCTGATCTTTGAACACCATTAATGGAAACAGCATTATTAGTATAATAATCCAAAGAAATCCAAGGCGTACTTCTTACTCCCGAATAAGCTGGGTTCAAAAAAGAACTCGTAAGGGCTATATCCCCAAAAACGTCTTCAAACTCATTGTTTGTGTTCGGTACTACTTGATCAAACTCATTAGTGCACGAGAAACTCAAGCCTAAAGTTATCATTAATAAAGGTATAATTATATATTTTCTCATTTCTTCTAATTTTTTTTAATTAAAATGACACTTGTATGCCCAACTCAAAAGCTTTTAAGACTGGATGTTCGGAATACCCTTTATTTCTACTAGGCATAAACCTTTCTTTATTAGATGATATTACAAAAGGATTTTTTATTGATCCAGATAACGAAAACTCTTTAACCCCAATATCCTTTAATAGGTTTTGTGGTAATGAATAAGCAACCATAATGCTTCGAACATTTAAATAGCCTGCATCTTTTAACCAAAAAGAAGACGTTCTGTAATTGTTGGAGTTAGACAATGTGGTTAATCGTGGTAAGCTATTACTAACTGGCCAACTATTAGCCAGTTCATTTGTATAATCGTTAATCCCACGGTTCCAATTTAATTGCTCGACATACTTACCTCCTAATACGCCATCTCCATGAATACTGAAACTCCAGTTCTTATATTGCATCATATAATTTAAACCGAAAGAAACCCTTGATGAATTTCCTATCTCATGCTGATCCTTCTCATCAATGACACCATCATTATTAAAGTCTACATACCTAATATCTCCTGGTTGTACTTCACCAAATAAATGCGTTGGTGCACTTGCTATTTCTGCATCATTTTGAAATATACCAGCTGCTTTGAGTCCTATGATTCGACCACCTCTATTACCTGCAATATTTCTTTGCTCTTCACCAGCAGGAAAGTTTAAATAATTAAACTCTGTAGCATAGCTTACCCCATACATGGCATTAACACCAAATCTGTAACTTAAATTCCCTATTTTATTGCTATATGAAAGACTTCCATCAATACCTCTAAATCTGGTATCACCATTATTAACCAACGGCATATAATTAGTTGGTATAATAGCATAAGATAAAGTAATAGGTATTATTTGGTCATAATTACGAATATTAAAGTAATTTAATTGACCGTTGATTTTAGATTTTAGCATTTGAAAATCTAAGCCAATACTTAGATATTCTTGCTTAGGTGTAACCAAATCTGAAGCTGTAAAAATTCTATTCGTACCGCCTGCTCCAGCAGTTTCACCTCTAAAAACTCCAAAAGTTCCAGCTCCAGCACTTCTATATTGATTTTCTGTTACAAAGAATTGACTTACTGGCCTTGATTGCACTCCAAAATTAGCTCGGAATTTTAAAAAGTTCAACCAATTTGCATTACTTAAAAAAGACTCTTTATGTAACAACCAAGCAATACCTGCATCATAATTTATCTTATCTCTTTCGTCTTGTGACAACTGACGTATAGGCGAGTTTAGAAGTTTTCCTTCTAAGACATATTTTTCGTTTAATAAATAGTTTACTCGCAGTCCTATATTTCTATAAATAGTATTTTGCTGCAATTGACTTCCCGTTATCTTTTGGTTTGTGAAAAATACATCTGCGATCACCTTATGGTTTTTACTGAAACTTCTATCATAATGTAGATTGGCATTAATAAATTGACTTCTATCTACCCGATCTCCAAGTTTTGAGAAATTAAATGATATTTTACCAGCACTAAACTCTCTAAAACTGGTATCATAAGTACCATCTCCATTAGGCGTAAATACAGGCTCCGCAGTATGCGGTCTAAGATCTAGAAAAGACGATAAAACATTTAGTGTATACATACCAACCAGCCCTTTAAAAGTCAAGCCTTCGGTTAATTCACTTAAATCTAAATCTAAACCAATTCGTGCAAAAGCATCCCTTCTTTCATCTTCCATAATGTTACCATTGGCTAAATCTACAAGTAAATTAGTACCAAACTCCTGAGTTCTACCAAAAATAGTATCATTTACTTTATAAGGCAGCGCATTGGCTGGGTAATTATACATGGTATTGAATGTGCTATTGGCGTTTAAACGCGGCTCATTTCTTTTATTAAAACTTCCACCAATACCTACATTAACCTTACCAGCATCACCAAATTTAATTTGAACATTGTTATTTAATCTAAGCCTAGTCAACTTTCTTCCCTCACCTACATTTTCTATACCATCTGTTGTATAATAACCTAAATGAGAAAAATACTGTACATCTTCGTTTCCTCCAGAAAAGTCACCTGTAAGGTGGGTATAAGTTGAGATACCATTAGCAAAATCTTCATAATAATCATTATTAGGATTCATTACTGGATTGGTTCCATTAGTATAATCATCAATATCACTTTGTGTATAAATTGGTAAAAGACCATCATTGCTCAGTGCTATATTATAATTTCTTGCATAATCCTGAGCATTCATTGTATTTGGTAAAAATGTAGGTGTTCTTACACCTGTTCTAGATCTAAATCTAAATAAACGTCCACCTGGCAATCCATGTTTTGTATTTACAATTATAGCACCTGGTGCCCCTAGGGTTCCATACATGAAAGACGACCCATAATCTTTTGCAATAACAACATCGTCTACCTCAGCTGGCGTAAGCACTATGTCTGCTGATGGAATACCATCTACAAAAAGTTGTCCAACACCTTGACCCCGGATACTATTTCCAAAACTTTCAGCAACTGTGGAGGCATTACCGTAAGAAGTTCCTAAGCCCGATAACCTTCCAGCCAAAGCCTCTCTTGTAAAAGCTGTGGGAAAATCATTTAGTTCTTCACCTGTTATACGCTCAACAGATCCTGTTATCCTTTCAAAAGGCATACTTCCCAAAGCGATGTTGATATCCTCCTCAGGTTCAATAACGCCCCATTGTTTTAATACGATTGTTTCACTTTCTAAAACACCATTGCTTATATGAACAATGCTTTTTTCATACCCTAAACGTGTTAGAATAAGAATATCTTTACTCTGAACTTTTATACTGAAAGTTCCTGTAGCATTAGTAACCGCTCTATTTCTTGATTTAGATGCAAGAATATGTACGCCTTCTAAAGCATCTCCTGTTTTATTAGTTATTGTCGCAGATACCCCAATCAAGTCATCGACTTCCTGAGCTGTAATTTTAAATGGTAATATATAAAATATAACTACCAATACTAAATATAATGTCTTTGTTTTTATCATTGTAAAATCATTAACTGTTAATATATTACCATCCAGGGTTTTGGGTTAATTGAGGCACCTCAAACACTTCCAGATCACTTTGCCTTAATGGGTATCTGTACATTCTATCGTCAAAAACTCTTTCTCCTTGACCGATTAAAAATCTTTCGTAACGTACACCTGTTGGTTGTGCTGCATCATCAATAATTAAAACACCGTGGAAATCTTTTCCGTCCAATTCTTCTTTAGCCGTTCTCCAACGTATCATATCAAACCAAGAATGGTACTCAAAGCACAGCTCAATTCTAAATTCGTTTCTAACAACTTCGCGAAATGATGCCTCATCGGCTGTAAATTCTGATCTAACATCAACATGTCCAACCCTATCACGGATTGCATTTATAGCATCAACAGCCGTTAGGGATGCTCCTGGAGCTGTGGCATTCGGATTCCCATAGGCTTCATTAACAGCTTCTGCATAATTTAAGTAAATCTCCGCCATTCTTATATAAGGTGCATTTACATACAACGTTCTGTTATAAGCTTTTTTATTATACTTCTCAGGAATAATTTTTCTTGCGAAATAACCTGTTGCTGAATTACCATAAGTCGAACTATTAGGAGATGTACGATCTTCTCCTAATGGGGTTGTTCTCATATCCATTCTATCATTTTCAGATACCTTTGGGAAAGGCGCATCATGATATAATATATCTTTATAAAAACGGGGGTCTCTATTAGCATATGGATCTTGCTCGTTATAATTTGAATTCGAGTGATCAATTGGCCAACCATCTGCTGTTTCAAATCTATCAACAAGTTCTTGTGATGGCGAATAACCTGCATCACCATTTATGTTTCTCCAAAGCCAGCTAAGTCTATATAAATCTCTACTGGCAGAAATTGGCACATTATATCTAGGCCATACCCCTTCAATAGTGCCTGGCTCTGTATGAAATATATTGCTATAATCTCCTTGGTATAAACCAACCTTATCTGAAGTTTGAGATAAACTTATTAAATCCCAGGCAGCGGTAGCAGCCATCTCCCATAACTCAGTATCCTTTTGGTTATTGGCAGTATAATTGGGGCTAGCCGCCGTTGTTAATGCTCTAGATTTTAATGCCATGGCGGCTGCTTTACCCATGCGCCCCATATGAACAGGGTCGTTAAGATAGCTTACCTCTGGTAAAACTTGAATAGCAGCATCACAATCTGCAACAATATCTGTAATCAACTCGCGATATGTTGGTCTAGGAAGATTTAAATCTGTTTCTGGTACAATTTTAGTTTTGATATAAGGCAATGCGCCCCATCGCTTAGACAATTCATGATAAGCAAACGCTCTAAATAAAAGTGCTTCTCCTTTTACTTGATCAATTTCATTCTGTGGCATGATGTCTGTAGTTACCTCATCAATTCTGTCAAGAATATTGTTAGTTACATAAACAAGTTCCCAATTGGAAGACCAAGTATCATAAAAATCTGGGTTAGCAAAAGGATCATTAATAACACCCATATAATCTCCTGCCAATACCGAACTGTGTACTTTAAGCGGTCTTTTAAAAATGATATCTCCTGAAAAGACCTCTACACATCCATAGTTCTTCCCACGTCCTGATCGAAATCTATCGGAATGAGTAACTCTAGTCTCAAACATCCAACCCAATGTATCATAAAGTCTAAATGCAAAACTATTTATTGCAGCTCTATCTCTCCAAACCTCATCTTCTGTGGAAAACCCAGTACCTTCTTCCGTTCTATCTAAATAATCTTCACAACCTGCCAATAAAAAGACAGATAAAAAAAGTAATATGTATTTATTATATTTTATCATAATCTATATTTTAAAAATCAATGTTTACACCAAAAATGAATCGTCTAACCAAAGGATATTGGCCGTACCCACCTGAAACGCCATTCCCTCCTTCAGGATCTCCAAAAGGAACTTTAGACCAGGTATACAAATTCTGACCAGATAAACTCAATCTCATAGCTTCTATTCTTAAGGCCTTTTTCAAGAATTCAGATTTAATACTGTATCCTATAGTAACATTCTGAAGTTTAAGATAAGATGAGTTAATAGTTGTCTTATTACTTCTAACCTCATACCCCTGAGAATTAGGTGTGTGACCTAATGCAGGGAAAGCTGCATTTGGATTTCCTGGACTCCATCTATCCAAATGAAAGGTTTTTGCTTCTAACAATGTAGAATTGAAATTAGGAAATAAATTACTAGAATGGTAGGTAACCCCTTCTTTACCAAAGAAGCGCACACTAAAGTTAAATCCTTTATATTTCAAACCACTATTAAAAGCATATACAATTTCAGGTTGACTTGTCCCCTCAAGAGGAATATTATCATTAACATCTATTCTTCCATCTGCATTAAAATCGGCGTACGAATAATGCCCCGGAATTCTTATATTACTAATTTCTGGTGAATTAATAGCTTCTTCAAAATTATCGATAAAGCCATTACTTTGGTATCCAGATAACCAACCTATCGGTTTTCCTGCATTTTTTCTATAGTCTGGCGTCAACACTCTATCTCCTCTGTATATCATTCGGCTGTCTGCCAATGTTACATGGCCACCAAATGAGTATTCTAAACCACCCGCAGTAAGGTGTCTATAGTTCGCTTCAAACTCAAGACCATGACTTTTAGCTGATCCCTGATTTACTTGCGGTAAATCTACCTTACCTTGATCTCTTGTTCCTAGACTAGGCTGAAAATAGGATGGTACTGGCAGTGTTATAGCAATACCTTCTCTAGTTTCTTTAAACAAGTTAAGGCCCAAGGTTAGATCATAATCAAATAATTGAACATCAAAACCTAAATTATGTTTTACAGCAGTTTCCCAAGTCGCATCTGGATTAGCTATTTTAACCTCTGCCCATCTTGGTACTTCTGAATTTGCTGGAAACCCGAACACCGCTTCACTTAAACGCAAAGATGTCGTGCTATACCCGCCTAAGAAATCAAATCTAGGTGAGTTTTTATATACTCCCGTTTCTCCATAACTATATCTCACCTTGAACGTATTTAACCAAGGTAAATTATCTTGTACTATTTTCTCTTTTGCAATGTTCCAACCTGCTGCAAATGCTGGATAGAAACCATAACGCTTACCAGGAGCAAAACGTTCTGTACCATTATAACCTGCTGTGAATTTAACTAAATACTTATCATTATAGTCGTAATTAAATATCCCAGCTATATCTTCACTATACTCAGGCAAGCTACCAACACTTCTCTCTCGTTCTGTACGGTTAAAAACCCCAACAAGCGCTACATTATGATCTCCAAATTTACGTTGGTAATTCAATTTGAATTCGTAGTATATATTTCTTGCAACAGCTTTAAAATTTTCCCCACCAGAGCTTCTAAATCTTGGGTTGGCTCTATAATAAGATTGGTTTTTTTGACCTCTCCATGATCCATCAAGCGGGTCGTATAACCATAATTGGGGTGCAAACCCTTCTACTTTTTCATAAGAAAAAGAGGTACTATAATTAAACTTTCCTGAAACACTCAAGCCTTTAGTAATAGCATCTAAATTCTGGTTTAAACCAATTTGAATATCTACCACATCTCTCTTAAAACGCCTCATACCCGAATAATTAAGTGCTTGATACGGATTTTCCTGAAAAGGTGTTTCTGCAATGGCAGAACTCAAACGAAATTCTTCTGGGAAAGGCGCCAATGGATCGGGATGCGATAGTAAAAACTCTTTTGGATAATATAAAGGAAATAGGTAAGGCGTCGCCTCGTCTATAAACTTAAATAAGTTACTAAAATCATTTCTACCAACGTTTGTATTAGGTGTTTTTCTTATTTCTGAACGCCCCGAAATATCAACAGATAATTTTGTTGTTTTACTTACATTAAAATCTAAATTCGTTCTAAAGTTAATTTTATCGAAAGTAAACTCTGGATTATAATATCCATTAAAATCTTCAGATTTTAAAATATCTCCTACGTGGTTAATACTAAGTGAACTAAAATACTTAACAAATTTAGTCCCCCCTCTCACATTAATTCTAGCGTTCGACTCCCATCCAATATCTCTTATTAAAGCATCATACCAATCTACATCTGGAAATTCATAAATATCTCTATTAGGATCTAAAAATGTATTTATGTAACGCTGTGGCCTTAAATCACTATACTGTCCCGAGTTTTTAATAGCTTCTTGCCCTAAAGTCAAGACTTCATAAGATGATAATTGATCTGGAATATCAGTAATGGACTTCGCAGTAACGCCCCCTCCAACACTTACTTTAGGAGAACCTTCTCTACCTCTATTGGTGGTTATTAAAATAACACCATCTCCACCACGTACACCGTAAACAGCAAGAGAGGCTGCATCTTTTAATATGGAAATGGAAGCAATCTCACTAGGATCTAATTGAGAAAAACCTCCTGTTGCTTCAACACCATCTATTAAAATAAGTGGTGAATTATCTCCTCTAAAACTGGTTACACCACGTATGGTAATTTTAGCATCATCTGCACCTGGTTGTCCTGAAGGTATTTCTGTATAAACCCCTGGTAACCTATCCTGAATAGCCTGAGACATATTAGTAAGTCCTGTTTCTTGCAAATCGCCTCCCGATACGGTTGCCACAGCTCCAACTACATTTGCTTTTTTAACTTTATTATATCCTAAGATAACCACCTCTTCTAAAGACTCTAAATCTGGCATCATGGTAACATTAATTACAGTTTTACCATTAACGTCTATCTCTTGGGTTACATAACCAATGTAAGAAAAAATTAATTTGCTTTTAGAATCTACGGTAATGGAATACTTTCCATCAAAATCTACAACAACGCCATTTACCCCACTACCAGCAGTTGACGAAGTGACGATAGTGGTTCCTACTAAAGGCATGCCTGTTTCGTCTAATACTTCTCCGGAAACCTTAATATTCTGTGCCCCCAATAGTTGCCCGATAAAAATGACACAACAACTTAAGAAAAATTTTATTCTATAATTCATATGTTTTAATTAGTTTGTTTTTAAATAAATTCACTATCCTAATCATTTTTCACCAATCGGATACCAAACATTCTAAGATGTGAGTTAGTTTGATTGAACGGCCTATATTTATCTGGGTATACTTCCCATGCGTTATTACTACCCGAATTATTAATCCAAAAGGTAGTTCTACCTTGCTCAACAACATAACGGAAACCAGCAGGCCTTCCTGCATCAAAATCGTTATAGCGATAACCCGCCATTACAAAATTGGCTCCATAAGGGTCTGTACCACCATACCATTCATCTAATAAGTCTCCTGCTTGAGGTATATAACTTTGAATCGTTGAAATATCAGCTTCTTTAGGAACATGCCAACCCTCTGGTTCTATAAGTGGACTTTTTCTAACTTGATCTGAATATACGCGCCCATTATCTCCTTCTGCCCAAACATCAGGAAACCCAGGAACAGGTAAATCATGACTATCATAGTATAGCTCGGTAGACGATGCTGTAATAGGATAATCGGCACTTGTAGCCTGATTAACCTTTGTCAAATCAGTTCCATCTGTTAATTTTTTAGCACGCAGATTTTGAGACATCCATACCTGTGTTCCTAACCTAACCCAATTATAATCAATTGATTCTGTTGCTCTAACATCAGTATAAACGCCTGTCATTTGTGGTGTAAAAGCTACTGGAAAAGAGTTCGTCTCTCCACCACTTCCATCTTTTGCCACAACAAGTGCATAGTATGTTTTTACATCTGTAAGATCACTAGGTATCTCGCTATTCTTAACTTTATATTCTGTTTCGGTAATATCGGTTGCCACTATGTTCACTGGCGGATTAACGGTGTCTATATAAACATCATACGATGTTGCTCCTGCCGCTGCATCCCATACTAATAGCTCATCTAAAGAGAAAACATCTTGAACAGCAAATTCATGAATAGCTGGAAAACCTGGTCCAGCTCCTAGCACTGTGAAACCAGAAATTTGAGATTCTGTAAAATTACCAGAAGAATCCTTAGCTACCACATACCAGTAATAGGCTGAGTTAGCATCTAATGCTGATGTAGTAAACTCACTAGTCGTTACTGTAGCCACTAAAGTTGCAGGGGTATTTTGCTTATCTAAATACACATCGTAACTCACAGCATCACCTTCAGGGTCTGTAACATCTGTCCAATCAAGTACAACACCTGACATCACGCCAGTTTTATCGACTGGTGCTACAATTAAAGGTTCGTCTGGCGCACCTGATCTTAATTTCTTAAATGAACGAACTTCACTTGAAGAATCATTAATTAAGTCGGTAGCATTAACTTGCCAATAATAAACCTCTCCTATATCTAAAGTAGAAGCATCTGCAACAAATGATGTGCTACCATCATCAACAGTAGCTATAACATCAGTTGGTGGGTTTGTTTTCCCTAACAATACTTTATAACTTATTGTTTCTCCTTCACCAGCTGCTACAGCCTCCCATTCAAAAGTTAAAGCGTCTCTTACAAAAATATCTGTTTCTGGACTTGTTAAATTAGGTGCATCTGGAGCAGGAATGGACATAAATTCCCAAATATCACTCTCTTTTTCCTCCAGACCATTTTTTGCTACTACTTTCCAATAATAAGCAGCATCTTTAAGGATCTTATAATCTGTTAGACTATAGTCCGTTACTTTTAAGTTTTCTGCCTGCAAAAACAACTTTGTACTGTCCAACCCCATATAAAAGTCAAACTTTAAAGGTCTCCCATTAGGATCTGATGCTTCCCATTCAAACGATGGAGCTATATCTATCCCATTTGCTTTATCTGTTGGCGAAATTAGTGAAACACTTGGTTTTTGTTCTACGAAAGCATCATCATCTTCACAAGATATTAGAGTCGTAAAAACCAAGACCACCGTTAACAAAAGGATCTTATCTATATATTTCATAATTTATATATTTTTTATTTTAAAGTTCATTTTTTTGAGCTTAATCTTTTACCAATCGGATACCAAACATTCTATTATGTTCATTGCCTTGATTGAAAGACCTATAGTTGCCATTAGGATATAATTCCAAAACATCATTAGATCCAGAACCATTAAGCCAAAAAGCTACCCTTCCTTCTTCAACAACATATCTGAAACCAAATGGTCTTCCTCCATCAAAACTATTATATCGATAACCTGCTATAACAAAGTTAGCCCCGTAAGAGTCTGCACCACCGTACCACTCATCTAATAAATCTGACGCATTAGAAAAATTACTTCTTAAGGTAGATACATCACTATCATTTATAACATGCCAGCCTTCAGGTGCTATAAGTGGTTCTCTAGGTGCCTTGCTAGAGTAGACACGTCCATTAGACCCATCGCTCCAAGGAGAAGTAAAAGTAGGATGTCCAGATATAGGACCATTATCTACTGGGTGTTCATCATAAAACAACTCCGTAGTAGAACTAGTTATAGGATAATCGCCACTTGTAGGCTGAACAACCTTTGTAAGATCATCTCCATTTCTTAATTTTTTAGTTCTTAAATTATCAGCCATCCAAATCTGAGATCCTAATCTAACCCAATTATAATCAATAGATTCCGACCCTCTTACATCTGTATAAACCCCTGTCATTTGTGGCGTAAAAGATATAATATCAGATTGAACTTCACCATCAATGTTTTTTGCTACAACTTGTGCGTAATATGTTTTAACATCTGTAATATCACCTGGAGTATCTTTTGTTTGCACTATGTATCCTTCTCCTGTTATGTCGCTAACTACCTTCGTTAATGGTGGATTTACTGTATCTATATAAACATCTAAAGAACTTGCTCCTAATACAACTCCCCAAACAAGCGATTCATCTAAGGATAATGTTCCGTCTACCACCTCTTCATTTAATGTTGGCTTTGCTGGTTCTTTAGAAGCTAAATAATCAAAACTAAAAGTTTCAGTAGAAAATGAATTTCCAGAATCATCCCTAGATACAACATTCCAAAAATATCTTACATTTGGTGTTAACTCTGTTGTCGCATTAAATTGTGAATCGCCAGAAAAACTAGTTACCAAATTTACAGGCGGGTTTACTGTATCTATATACACGTCATATATTGCTGTTTCACCCTTAGGACCTGCAGAATCAGTCCAATCAAGTAAAACATCACCTTCTGGTACAATTAAAAGAGCATTATTAAGAGGAGAGACTATAACTGGTACATTTGGAGCTGCAGTAGTAAAACTCCAAACTTCACTCTCTTTTTCATAGATGCCATCTTTAGCTACTACTTTCCAGTAATAGGTAACACCACCTTTCATTACAGTTTTTTTGGTTATTTCATATTGAAGTCCCTTTATATTTTCGGCCCTCAAACCTAATTTATTCTCTTCAGTCCCAATATAAAAGTCATATTTAAAATCGTCTACATTATCTCCAGATGCAGTCCAAGTAAATGTTGGGTTAAAACCTATTGACTGCGCATCATCTGTAGGAGACTGAATTGCTACATCAATATTAGGTATTACAACAACATTATTATTATCATCTTCTTCGCAAGAAATCACAAAAAAGGACAATGATAACACTGTTATAAGAAAAAGATTTTTGATATATTTCATAGTTGTTTTAGTTTAAATTATGTTCATTTTGTTAGTTGTTGTTATTCTTCTTTATGTTTTTTAACTTTCGATTAATAAATTATTAACATTACAAATTATTTCTACCTTTATATTTGTTAGTTTTTAAAGTAGGTGGTTTTAAGGCAGAGCTGGGTAAACGCAATAATTAAATGTAAAACTGTTTAATGTGAATAATTGAGAGACTTTTAGTTAGTTTTTGGATTAATTATGTTTTCAAATATTGTATTAATACTGTTATTTTACTGGGTACAGATATTTCTTTTTAGTATATATTTTGTTCATATCGCGCCAATAACATTTAAAAACACCTGTTAGATTGGATAATTAACCTATTAAGAAACTTTTAAATTTTAAATCAATATTTATCAATGTTATCCTAATTTAAAATTTGGAATATTAGATCAAAATTGATACTCCTGCCTTTTTACTTTATAAATAACACATACAATTACCCCTTTCTTTCATCTTATAAAATTATACCACAAATTGATATCCATTATTTTATATCAATATACTTTCTTACTATGCTATTTTTCAATTGAGTCATAAATTTTAAGATGTTGTAATAAAAATTGGTTTAAGTAAAATTTTCTCATAATTTTTAGTTTTTAGAGTTTGATAAAAATATTTAGCTCATTACAAAATGAACGCTTTTCTAATTAAGCTTTATGTAAATATCTTAAACTTTATAGCTTACTTTAGTATTTAAAATGTTCTAAAAGGGGTTTAAAATGTTCAAAACGATACAATTACCAAAAATGACTTATTTTTCTCTCCTTGTCCTTTATTAAAACAACAGCAGAATCCTTTGAAATTTATCAAAAATATATTAGCCAACAATTATATTTATTATTTTAATTAAAATCACTTGGTATACAAAAGAGGGAATAAGTAACATATAGAATTTAAAGTAACGATTCTATCGTTTATTTATAAAAAAACTGAAAGGGCTAACCTTTCAGTTTTTTATTAATACGTTTAATATTTCGTTTTGGAATAATTATATTTTATCCATCATGTTTTAATTATTTTTAAAACTTTTGGTTTATTATCTCCCATTCGTATGGTCACAAAATAAATACCAGCAGGTGTTCCATTTATGTCTAATTTTATCTGACCATTATTAACAGCGTATATCTTTGAAGATACTAATTGTGAGTATACATTATAAATATCTATAATCACATCTTTTAGAGGCATAGATAATGCTATAGTAAATTCTCCATTTGTTGGATTGGGAGATGCCGAAACTATACCATCCATAGTTTTGCTAAGCACTCCTTCACAAGCCACACTTGTTTTTACTTCTACAACATCTCCATACTCTGCATTTACTGCAAAGGAAGTTGAAGAGGTCTGTAAAATCTTTTCATGGTTTACAAACACTTCAAATGGTGCTGTTCCTTCTGAGATATTGACGGCTATTTTACCTGAATCCGTACTTGTTTTTCCTGTTAACGAGGTCCCTGCTTCTATTTCTAGACCATAGCACTGAGTAGCATTATTAGCTGTATTGGTAATACACAATTCGTAGTCTCCCGGGGATAGGTTTTCTATAAGCCACTCATTGGTAAAGTTAATATCGGCTCCACCATCTAGGTTTGCAACATAGCTACCATTATTTTTTGTCTGAATTTTTATTTGTCCATTCGCTTTGTCCAGACAGGTTTCCCCAATTGCTTTTACCGTATAACTATCATCACCTATCTCTTCTATCGCTCCAGAACATGGTACCAGCTTATATACCTCTGCACCAGAGTTATAATATAACCTATCGTTAATGGTATTAAAATCGTAAATAACACTATTATCATGTGCTGGCTGTCCATTAAATCTTTGCTTTATTTTTTGACGATACTCATTTTTATTTGGTACAGCACATCTATATTCATCCAGATACAATCCAATATTGTCAAATGGAATATTTGGGGCATAACTAGGTCTTGGTTCTTTAAACTTTAAATTTAATGTACTCGGGTTTTCAAATATAGCTAATGTTACATCTTGGTTACCCGATACCAATTCGGCACTACCTCCAAGAATATTTCTGGAATTACCATAAAACATATTATCCTCATAATTAGACGCATATGGTTTAAACGAATTATTATTGTTAGATGTTTCTAAAAGCTCTTTTAATTTTGGATAACGTTGATACCAAAAGTCATTTATTAAATCTGACCAATTATTAGCTGTAACTGTACTTTCCCAACCTGTTACACCAATCTCCTTCAACATTCTACCTATATAATTACTTTTATCATTAGAAGTAGGATTTGTAGACAAATAGTCCATAGCTTGAGTATAAAAACTAGATGACGCATCACCATTTCTAATACCTCTATAAGCTTCAAGCACCACATTTCTTACAACAGAGTGTCCACCTCCTTTATTCATTTTAAGAACTTCCCATCCTCCTTTATAAGTAATATTCTCAGAAACTTCTTCTCCTGCATCAAAATCGTCAGAAAAAAAAGAAGCTCTACCCAATAACTCAGGAACACTCATAATATGGTGCACAAAATTATGTTGTATCTTATTACCAAAAGACCACATCGCATTACCTGTATAAAATACACCTCCATCTCCTTCTTCAATACCTACATTAAAGGCTTCATTAAGTTCTATAAGATGGTCTACGCCATTATGGGTTACAGGCTGGCCGTTCATATTATGAATCAAGTTATTTCTAAATATATTTCCCGCTCCAGAAATTCCACATGCTTTGCCATAAAAATCTTTTGAATACACCTGAGTAAAGTGGCAATTTTCTATAATGTTATTACCATATTCAACCGATGTTGCTGTTATTTTCCCCCCATACAGCCTACTATTATTTGGTACATCGTAAAAGTCACAGCTCTGCACCTTACTATTTCTTACATCTCGCCAAAAGTTTACCGATGTTAATGGTGCCGCTATAAATCTAAATGTAATTCCTGCTACTAATATGTTTTGGCTCGTTCCTTTAATGTTGATGGCTCCTTGACCATTATTCCCTGATCCAATATTCTGGATTGTCATCTTTTTAATTTCGATATCCTGACCATTATCTATTTCGAAACATTGCGGACCTGCCCAAACACCTATTGATGTGTTATCGTTAAGTGCTTCTATTGGCCATAGGTATAGTCGTGAATCTGTAGGGTCATAATACCATTCTCCTGGTTCGTCCAGTTCACACAAAAGGTGATAAAAGAATAATCGGCTAACCTCTGCTGGGCTACCAGTTCCTGTTCCGTATCGAGACCCGTTTCTTAATTTTATACTACCCGATGCACTTACGGTATTAATTATATTATCTTCCTTAAGCCAATCGGCAGAAATATAACCTCTGGTTCTCATTTTTTTTAGTCTCCCTAATTCTGCACCCCACTTTGAAGCATCAATAGCCTCTCTAAGTTTAAACTCTGGACCTTTAGGAGCGCTTTCAGTACCAGTCTCAGCAATGCTCTCTCCTGTAACCGTACTGCGATTCATATGAGCAAATCCTATGTTGGGAAATCTTGCCACTGTGCCCATTTTATCATTTATTGAAATCTGGGCACTGGGCTTATCTAAAAATGATTTTAGTTCTGTATTTGTAATCACTTTTGAGTAGACTTTACCTTTGGCTTTATTATGCAGTTTGGATAATAAATTGTCGTCAGTTACAATCTCAAATTGCTCAGAATCTATAAATTTACTACCATCAAAGATTACTTTTTCATCTTGAAAACCACTAAATGAAACACCATTATCTTGAGAATCAAGCGTGCATGTGGTATTAAAGTAATACCGTCCGCCTCTAATTAATATGTTCTTTGCTCCTGTGCTTCTTGCTTTATCTCTAGCTCCTATTAAAGTAGCCAATGGATTATTTATTGATCCATCATTATTATTATTACCATTAGTAGCAACATATAAATCTTGTGCAGTACCTATACTCATACAAAGCATGAGTGCTAAAACTAGGATATGTATCTGTATTTTCTTTTCTCTATTCATAAAATTTAATCTGATTTTAACAAAAATTAATAATTATAACAGGCCTATATTTTTATAGTCTCCTGTTAATTATAATATTAATATCATTTTTTATTTTTTCCGTGAACTTCTCTTTTTAAAAATTCACAGAAACATCAATAGCTTTATAAAACCTTCAAAACACATTACTTGAAGAGTTTTTTTTCATTAACTGAATATTTATATACTAATTCGTAGTAAGGCTCCATACCTGACCTATGGTTATGCCACCTTTTCCATCCTTGGCAACGACCTTCCAGTAGTAAGTGGTCGCAGCAGTAAGGGAAGAAGCCACGTAATCTTTGCTCGGGTGGTCGGATACCACCAAAGTTGTTGGAGAGGGGTTGGTGTCTAAGTAAATATCAAATGTCAGGCTGTCTCCGTCCACATCTGTTGCTCCCCACATTAAGGACGCCGAGGTCCCTTGAACGGTTCCGTTCATTTCAGGTTTCAGTAATAAAGGTGCAAAAGGTAAGTGATTCTCTTCACCAAAGCCCTCGGTATAAAGCTGGAATACTGACGAAAAATCGCTAGAGGCATTCTTACTATCGTTAGCCTTGACTCTCCAGTAGTAGGCCTTGTCTCTCTCCAGTAATATAGTCCTACTAGTAGTTGTAAGGTTGTTGACACTATGTGTTATTTGGGTGAACTCAGCGTTCAGGGACACCTCAATAGTATACTTTATGGCATCCTCATCTGCATCCGTAGAAGCTGACCAGCTAAATTCAAGATTATTGTCTATGCACAGCAGGTTATTCTCGGGGGCCGATAAAACAGGTGTCGTTGGCGCATTATTGCTTGTTGGCCCTGGGTCTGGGTCTGGGTCTGGACCTGGGTTGGGGGCATCACTACCTCCGCCACCGCAAGCAAACATAAGGGCTGTAATCACCGTAGCAAACAAAAATTTTTTCATAGTTTTCTTTTTTATTGTTTCTTTTTTTATCATTTCTTTATTATTTTTTTAGAACCTTAGATCTGTAACCTCCCATTTGTAGAGACATCGTCTTGAGGAAAACAGAAAGGACTACTATAAACTTCCTAATTGTGGGGTTTGGGTAACCGAGACGAATCCTATCCGTTGTCTTGTTAAATAGGCTCTCACAGAAAACACTCATGTTTGCAAAAAACATAAGCATAAAAACAGGATACATAATCGCATTTTTTTCTATTCATATTCTTTTTTTAATTAATACTATAGGCTATCTTTTCCTAACTATTACTCTATTAAAATTGGTTTTGATTTTACATACTATAGTAACAAATAGAATAATTGATGTATTAGCCACGCTAACAAAATTAATGGAATAAGAAAGCTTAGATTCATATATAAATTTCATATTGGGGGTATAAACTGTTCAATTCATTAAAAAAAAGACATGAGACATAGAAAAACCTAATATTATTCTAAATTTCCCACTACATAAGTATGAAAAAACTGTTTTTGTTGAAATAAATTTAAAAGCTGATTCCTCCCTTTTCTTGAAGGTTTCTTGAAAGTAGCACGCTTAACATTGTAGAATGCTTAGCTTTAACTAATACTTTTATATATAGTCAAAGCGCCAACAAGAAGGGCTACATATCTATTATGCTACATTCTCCTTAACTATTTTTAAATTAAGGATGGATTGCTTTGTTGTCTACTATAAAGCGTGAATATATAAAGCAAGCCCATTCTCTTTTAGCATCTGGTGACTTATAATGTCGCTAGCACTAACTTCTCTCGTTTCAATATTTACTTTAGTCAAAGATGTGCTATTTTCATCATCTGAATAAATAGTAGCCTCATACGTCTTCTCTGGATCCAGAAAATC
>CANMXP010000028.1 GCA_947501845.1 uncultured Flavobacteriaceae bacterium
GATTTTCTGGATCCAGAGAAGACGTATGAGGCTACTATTTATTCAGATGATGAAAATAGCACATCTTTGACTAAAGTGAAAATAGATAAGAGAAATGTCAAGTCTTCCGATATAATTAATTACGAGGTGTTAAAGCAAAATGGGCTTGCCGTACATTTTCGAGTTTTATAATGAGTTGGAAACTTCTTGTTTTATAAAAAAAATCTAATCATCGTTAGGAGGCATATGCGAAAAGTCGATTAAACAATAGCAATGAATGTTAAAAATAAAGATTGTATGCTAATGCTAAGATTAACATTATTGTTTTTCTTTTTTACATCCTTATGCTTAAACGCAAAAACCATTTATGTTGCCAATAAAAAAATAACCAAAGAGGATGGGTCATTAAACTTTCCATTTTCTAGTATTCAAAAAGCAACAGAAAGAGCCTTTCCTGGCGATACTATTTTTGTTTTTGAAGGTATTTATAGAGAGCGTGTTATCCCGATAAGAAGTGGGAAAAAAGATAAACCTATTGTTTTTTTAGGACAACCAGGCAAAAAAGTAATAATAAAAGGCTCAGACGCTTGGACGCCTAATTGGAAAGATGAAAGAGATGGTGTATATTCGGCAGTACCAGAAGAAAAATTATTTAACGATTTGGCTTCAGATTATCCCGATAGTCATAACCCTTTCAAAGTAAATTTAGCATCAACGCCATATCAGCGTCAAGGTAAGCGAGAGCTGGAACGCGGTTATGGAGGTGATTCAACCTTGGTATATACCTGTGGTCAGATTTTTGTAAATGGAAAACAATTTTTAGAAGTTCCATTTAAGAAAGAATTAGTCTCTGAAAGTTGGTATTACGAGTCAGATACCGAAAAAATATATATTCATTTTGGTAATTTAAAACCACAAAAACAACAAGTAGAAATTTCAACAAGACGAAGAATATTTGCGCCAGTTAAACGAAATTTAGGCTATATAACGGTAGAAGGCTTTTTAATGGAACATTGTGGAAACCAATACCCAACAAATTTTTGGAAAACAGATGTTTGGGCGCAAAAAGGAGCATTGGGTTTACAGGCGGGACATGATTGGGTAATAAAGCGAAATGTGATAAGGCATGTAAAAACATTTGCTATTGATGCAGGGCATGTCGATTTAAACGGTAAAAAATATGAGGCTAGCAATAATATTATTGAAGAGAATTACATCATAGAAAATGGCTCTGCAGGTATTTTAAGTAATAGCTCGGAGAACATGATTATTAGAAATAATGTCTTGTTGCGAAACAATACCATGCAATTTTGGGGTATGAAACGTTGGGAGCAGGCAGCTATTAAATGCCATCATGCAAAGAATGGGTTTATTTACAATAACTATATAGCAGATAATTATTTAACTTATGGTGTTTGGCTTGATAATCATTTTCCCGATTCTCGGGTTTCTAGAAATGTGATTGTAAACAATGGAAAATCAGGGATATTTCTAGAAATGAGTGATTATGGTTTCGACCGACTCTTTGTAGATAATAATGTCATAGTAGGCAATACACAAAACCCTATTTATTGTCATGATGTGTCTGGAGCAACAATTATGCATAACTTATTAGTAAATACACCAAAACAAAAAAAGTTCGGACAAGGTTATTTTGTGCGCCAGGTAGATCCGAGAACTAAAACATACCATCACAGTCTTTATAATAATATTTTTGCAGGGAGTTACCCTGTTCTTGATTTTAATTATCCATCACATAGAAGCGGTAAACAACGTATAGATTTTAATATATATGATGTTGATAATGCAGACAAGGCATTTTGTATTAATAAGGCGTCAGATGATCCGTTTCCTTGGACCCATGAAGAATTTTATAAACTAATAGAAAAAGAATTGATTGCGTTTAACGATTTAGAGGGGTTTAGCGATAAGGTAAGGGTAGCGCTAACTTTTAAGCAGTGGAAAGCTTTTTGGGGAGTTCATAATTGTTCTAACGATGAAAATAGCAGCTTGCATCCAGGAATTAAAGTGGAATACTTTCCCGAAAATCATGAACTATTGGTTTTTATTCCTTTTAAGCTCAATAAAATGACATCAAAAAATCATGATTTTGTTGATGTTGATTTTTGGAATCAAAAAATTCCTCAAAACGGCAAAGCCCTTCCAGGACCATTTCAAAATTTAAAGCAAGGAAAAAATCTATTTAAGGTATGGGAAGGATTAAAAATTCTGGAGGAAAATAAATTACCCGATTTTTCGGAGTTTCATATATAACACAAAAAAATAAATCAACACATAAAATTTCAAGTATAAAATGATGAAAAAAAAAATAGTATTAGTATTTATTAGTTTAATTACTATTTCTGTTGGGTTTTCTCAGAGCAACTCCAAGCAAGTTGAAACTAAAATAGAGAAGCTTATTGCTAAAATGACTTTAGAGGAAAAAGTACATCAATTAGCAACCCAATACCCAAATGCAAATATGAGATTGGGTATTCCTAATATAAGCGCCAACGAGTGTTTGCATGGTATTAAAATGGACCAGGCCACTGTTTTTCCACAGGCTATTGCCATGGCATCTACTTGGGATGAAGGTTTAATAGAACGCATGGGGCATGTGGTTGCTGAAGAATCTCGTGCTTTTGGTATCCACCAATGTTATACGCCTATGTTAGCGGTAGTGCGTGATGTACGCTGGGGACGTACCGAAGAAAGTTACGGAGAAGACCCCTATTTAGTTGGAAAAATTGGAGCTTCTTATATAAAAGGGCTTCAAGGAATGGGCGTACAACGTTTTGATGAAAATCATATTATTGCTACAGCAAAACACTTTGTAGCAGATGGTGAGCCTATGGGAGGAGATAATGGTGCAGCCATGGATATATCAGATTATAACTTGCACAATGTTCATTTATACCCTTTTAAATTAGCAATAGAAGAGGCTAGAGTTGGTGCTATTATGCCTGCACACCATTTGCTTAATGGTATTCCTTGTCATGCTAATAAATATATAATGAATGATATTCTTAGAGATGAATTTAAATGGGACGGTCTTGTTGTTTCAGATAATGGAGACATGAGATCGTTACATCGCGTATTTAATTATTCTCCAAGCTGGAAAGATGCCGCTAAAAAAGGTTTAGAAGCTGGTATCCATCAAGAATTAGCGCTTTTTCAAAATTGGAATGAGCAACGTATGTTTGGAGATCATCTTATTGAAGCTGTAAATGAAGGCTCTATAGCTATGGATTTAGTTGATAATGCTGTTGTACATGTTTTGAGGGCCAAATTTCAAATGGGATTATTTGATAATGATATTTCTAAAGACGAAAAGTTTGATGTAATAAAACATCCCAATAATGGAGACCCTGAAAAAATTTCGCAACATGATGCAGAGATGTTTAAAAAGGCACTTTATGTAGGTATTCCTAAAAAGAATTGGAAAAAAACTGTTTTTGATAAGCAACACAATGACCTAGCTCTGGAAGTTGCTCATAAGGCTATGGTATTGTTAAAGAACGAAAACCAAATATTACCGCTTTCTAAAGAAAAGTATAAGAAAATTGCCGTTATAGGTCCAAATGCAAATTCTATGCGCTTAGGTGGGTATTCACCAGATATTCCTAAGTATTACATTAGTATTTATGAGGGGATTAAAAACTATGTCGGAAGAGCTTCAACTGTGAATTTTGCTGAAGGTTGCGATTTTAATGACACAACAGATAAGATAGATGAAGCCGTTGCTTTAGCAAAACAATCAGATATCGTTATTTTGGCTATTGGAGGTTCAGAGGAGACCTGTCGTGAAAATCAAGATGTAGACGATTTACATCTTCCAGAAAATCAGCAATTACTGGAAAAAGCTATAAAGGAAGCTGGTATTCCTTATGTGGTTGTACTGTTAAATGGAAGACCACTTTCTATTGAGTATACTAAAGAAAATGCACCAGCTATTATAGAAGGATGGTATTTAGGGCAGGAAACAGGCAAAGCCGTTGCTAACGTTCTTTTTGGCGATGTAAATCCATCTGGTAAATTACCTATTTCTTTCCCCAGAAACGCTGGTCAAGCACCACTTTTTTATAATAAATTAGAAACAGGTCGTCCAAGAAATATTTATAAATCGGATCATACACCTCTTTATTCTTTTGGATACGGATTGAGCTATACAACTTTTGAAATAGGTGCACCTAAATTAGAAAAAAGCACTATTTCTGTAAATGGAAATACGACTGTGTCAGTATCTGTTAAAAACACAGGTAAATATGAAGGTGAAGAAGTTGTACAATTATATGTTCGCGATTTAATTTCAGAACGGGTAAGGCCCGCAAAAGAATTACGAAATTTTAAACGTGTTAGCTTAAAACCTGGCGAAACAAAAACGGTTACGCTTAATATAGGAAAACAACAATTGGAATATTGGAATGAAGGAAAATGGGAAGTTGAACCTGGTACTTTTAAAGTTATGGTAGGATCAGGATTAGAAAATATAAAAGCAACTAATTTAACTGTAGAGTAGTTTGTAAGAAAAGTAACTTTATGAGATTTAGTAATTTAAATAAGCAATTTCTAAAAGTAGTGAATTTAGCTGCTTTTGGGGTGTTTTTTATCAATATAATGTGTCTTGGGCAATCTGAAGATAAGATTCAATTTAAAAATAAAAAAGACCTTGTTTTTGGTGGCCAGTTTAAAGATTTAATTCTTCCAATGCCCATAATCAATGGTCTTGAAACCGAAGACATATGGGGAAATAAAAATGTTGTCCCTCGCGATAAAGATAACGGGATTGAAGATAATGAATGGTGCTATTGGGGAGGGAATCCTATACTTGGAAACGATGGTAAATACCACATTGCAATATGCAGATGGCCAGAAAATAAAGGGCATCATGGTTGGTTTAATTCTGAGGTAGCGCATTGTGTCTCAGATAACCCAATTGGTCCGTACAAAATCACCAGCACAATAGTTGAAAAAGGTCATAATCCAGAAGTTATTAAAATGCCCGATGGTAGTTTTGTATTACATGTTTTAAATTCAAAAGTTTTTAAGGCGGAGAATATGGAAGGCCCATGGGAGCCCGTTGGTAAGTTAAAACTTGATGTAAGAGGTTTTAAGCTAAACGATAAATTTGGTTCGAATCTTACCTCAGAATTTCGGCCTGATGGAAGCATTATAATGATGAAAAAAGATGGAGATATAACGATTTCAAGAGCAGGAATGCTGGGCCCTTATAAAATGATGTCTATTAATAATTATACTAGATCAACAGGTTATCCTGAAGACCCAGTAATTTGGAGAAGCAGGCATCAGTATCATGCCATCTACAACCACGCCCAAGATCGTAAAAGTGGTTATATGCGTTCTATTAATGGTATTCATTGGAAAAATGAAGCAGGTTTACCTTATGATGCTTCCACTACTTTTTATACCGATGGTACAAAAAATACGTGGTATAAGTTTGAAAGACCAAAAGTTCTTCAAGATTCTTTGGGCAGAGCATCTCATCTTTCTTTAGCCATTATGGATGTGGCTAAAAGTGCGGATAAAGGGGATGATAATCATAGCTCGAAAAATATGATTATGCCTCTTGTGTTGGAGAAACTAATTACCATATTAAATGAAGAGCCTATAACTCAGAAAACAAAAAAAATCACACTTAAAATTAAAGCGGAGAACGGATTTAATCCTCAGAAAGATTTGGATATAAAATCACTTCGTTTTGGCTCCGATCAACTTGTAAATTATGGTGGAGGTTGTAAAGCAACAAGCACAAAAAAGGAAGGAGAAGATTTAATTATCACTTTTAAAGGACAAAATGGGATTAACCATCGCGATTTTGACTTTAAATTAATAGGACAAACTAAAAATAGAGACCTTATTTATGGTTATGCTCTCCTTCCAGGAAGATCAATAAAAGAGGAAGCGCTTATCGTACTGCCAATTAGAATAAATGATGTGAATGGCAAGAAGGTTCTTGAAAGTGGAGTTGAAAACGGTGGGCTCTCAAAATCAAAAAACTTTAAAGCTGAAATTCGCGAATATAGCAGAACTGGACTTCGAATATTAAAAACAATTGACTTTGCTTCACTCGCTTCATACGAGAGCAAAAAAATAAGTGTTACTCTTGATGATTCTGATCCTGTTAATTGTGAATATGAGATCGTTATTCTTGGTGATAGGAACTATGATGAACTTTGGAAAAAGCTTGATGAAACCAACAATTCGGTAGAATTTATAGGGAATTGGCAAAAACGGGAAAAAGAAGATACATCTTGTTTTCTGAATAATGAGATGGTTAGTAAAACTATTGGTGATGCCGTAGAATTTACATTCACAGGAACAAGAGCAAAAGTATATGGGAAATTGGGACGTAAAGTAGGGGCGTATAAAGTGGGGTCGTATGATGTATATATCGATGGCGAATTTATCGAAAAGGTAAGATGTGGTTGGAGGCCAATGTCCCAATCACCAATTTATCAAACAGGTGTGCTACATGCGGGAAAACATATCTTGAAACTGGTTAAATCAAAGTCTGAATATATGGGGGAGGTTACAATAGATGCATTCGCTTACGAGACTGTTCCTACTAAGTAGAAAAATAATAGAACTCCAAAGAGGAATTAAAACATATAATTATAAAATCAAAACAGTTAGGGATTTATGAATAGTTTAAAATACATTATTATACTCACTTTAGTATGGTATGTTAGCTCGTGTCAATCGCTTCAGGTACCTGAAGAAGCAGACCTACCTGGAAACTATAATATTGTTTGGGAATCTCAAAGTAAAAACGCATCTGAATCAATGCCTCTTGGAGGTGGCGATATTGGACTAAATGTTTGGGTTGAAAATAATGAAATACTGTTTTATATAGGCCAATCGGGAACATTTGATGAAAACAATCAAATGTTGAAACATGGAAGAGTTAGAATAAACATGGAACCAAATCCTTTTGTTGGAGCTAAATCATTCAGTCAAAAACTAAACCTACATACTGGTGATATAACAATAGAAACAACCAACGATAATAATAACGTAAAAGTGAATCTTTGGGTCGATGTTTTTAATCCAGTTGTTCATGTTAAAACCAATTCTGAGAAGCCTGTAAATATTACTGCTACTTATGAAACATGGCGTAACAAAGACAAAATACTTTCTATGGATGAAAGGCATGCTTGTTTTAGTTATTCTGGTTACCCTGAGGATGTTATAAAATACCATGACTCTATTGATTTTGACAAGAATTCAGTTGTTTGGATGCATCGAAATAGAGATGATAAATTATTGATAGATTTCAGTATCAAGCAACAGGGGTTAGAATCGGTTAGAGACCAAATAAATAACACTCAGAAAGGCCGCACTTTTGGTGGGGTTATGGTTGGTTCAGATATGAAACCTTCAGGAAAAACCGAAGGGAAATATGTGAGTACAGATTTTATGGGTTGGAAATTGCAAACAGATATTCCTGTTGTAAATAATGAGTTGCAAATATCATTGAATACAGGGCAATTCAATTCTATTAAGGACTGGAAACAAAAGTTGTTTAAAACCTCAAAAATTGCTTTAAAGAGCAAAGGCACAAAATCTAAAACTACAGAATGGTGGAATAAGTTTTGGAAAAAAGGATACATAATTACGAACCCTTCAAATGTAAATCCTAACGATTCTATATGGCAAATAGGAAGAAACTATCAATTGTTTCGTTACATGTTAGGGTGTAATGCTTATGGCGAATATCCTTCAAAATTCAATGGAAGCCTTTTTACTGTAGACCCTGTTTTTTTAAGGAAAGGAAAATTTGATTTCGACCCCGATTTTAGACAATGGGGTGGGGGAAGCTTTACTGCTCAAAATCAACGATTAGTTTATTGGCCGATGCTAAAATCAGGAGATTTTGAAATGATGACATCGCAATTTGATTATTATAAAAATACGTTGTCTTCTGCTGAAGCTCGCACCAAAGTATATTGGGAACACGAAGGAGCATCTTTTACAGAACAGCTTGAAAATTTTGGATTGCCTTTTGCTGGCGGTTGGGGTTTTGAGTCGGGAGTTAGAAAACGAGACCCTAATACCGAGTTTGGTGTACAAACAAACCCTTATGTAAGTTATCACTACATAAACCAATTAGAATTCTCATTAATGATTTTAGATTATCATGAATTTTATGGAAAGGATATTAGTGCGTATTTGCCGTTTGTAAAATCATCAATAAAATTCTTTGATGCGCATTACCAATACCGACAAAAAAAGAGAACAGGTAAGATTTTAGATGAAAACTCTAAGTTAGTTTTATACCCTTCAACAGCAGCTGAAACGTATAAAATGGCTAAAAACCCTTCGGATGTTATAGCTGCTCTAAAAGTAGTATCTCATAGAATATTGGAACTTCCCGATAATTATATTTCAGATGAAGAACGAGAATATTACAAATCACTTCAAAAGAGAATTCCAGAAATTTCTATAGATACTAAAGAAGGACATAAAGTGATTAAACCAGCCGAAAATTGGGAATACGCTTCTAATCAAGAAATCCCTGAACTTTATCCAGTTTTCCCTTATGGAATTTATGGTTTACATAAGCCTGGTTTAGACGTGGCTATAAACACCTGGAAGTATGGTGAATCTAAGGAAAAAAAGAAGTTCACGGATTGTTGGAGTCAGGTAGGGATATTTGCTGCCCGTCTTGGTTTAGTAGATGAGGCTTCACATTTGGTTGTGGATAAATTAGCAGATTCAGGTAGACGATTTCCCGCTTTTTGGGGACCAGGTCCCGATTGGGTTCCAGATGTAGACCATGGTGGTGCAGGTATGATTAATTTACAAGAAATGCTAATGCAGACTGATGGAGAAAAAATATATTTATTCCCAACATGGAAAAAAGATTGGGATGTAAAATTTAAACTGCATGCACCCCAAAACACAGTTGTTGAAGCGGAATTGAAAGACGGTAAATTAATAAACCTAATAGTTACACCAGAGCATCGAAAAAAGGACGTGCAAACAACAAAGTTCAATTAGTTAAAGTATGAATTATTATAAATGGAGTTTACAAAACGAATAATATTATTCATTTCAGTCTTTACACTTTTTATAGCTTGTAAAGAAGAGCAGCTTCAACTATTGAGCCCAGATGGCAATTTGGAGGTGTATTTTAATGTTTCTAACAACAACTTGTTAATTACTCAGCTTTTCAAAGGGGATACAATTATTAATAAATCTTCTTTGGGGTTGGTGATAGATAATTCAGATGTTTTTAAAAATTTCAAATTAAAGAACATAGAAAGACAAAATTTTAAAGAAACTTGGGAACCAGTAATTGGTAAATCAAAACAAGTTGAAAATAATTATAATGAGCTCATTGTTCATGGTATTAGTAATGGCAAAAACCCAACTGAATTTAATGTTGTTGTAAGATGTTACAATGATGGTTTTGCGTATCGTTATAACATTCCAAAACAAGAGGGAAAAGATTCAATTCAAATCAATAGTGAATCAACAAAATTAATCTTTAACTCAGATTTTACTTTTTGGGGGTATAATGGAGAACACCACAATATTGGACCAGTAATTTGGTCTAAAAGTAAGGACAGTATATATAGAATACCAGTAGTTACTAAACAAAATAAAAACACTTATGTTGGTATTCATGAGGCTGAGATTATAAGCTATGCGCCTTTTGAAATTAAAAAGAGTACTGAGAATAATTCGGTGGGTATAGAAGTAAAAGAAACTAAAGATAGATTACCTATAAAAACGTCCTGGAGAACTTTTATTATTAGTGAAACAGCAGGAGATTTGGTTAACTCTAACCTATTAGTTAACCTTAACGAACCTTGCGAGATAGAAGAAACATCATGGATTAAGCCAGGTCGAGCCGTTTGGGATTGGCGTGTTTGGGGGTATAAAGCTCATGATGGATTTGAGTATGGGTTAAACACAAAATCGCATTACAGATTTATTGATTTTGCTGCAGAAAATAATATTCAATATTTACTGATTGATGCAGATTGGTATGGCCCAGAATTTGAAAAAAACTCTGATCCCACAAAAGCACGAAAAGGTATCAATATCGAAGATTGTATGGCGTATGCGAAAGCTAAGGGAGTTGGTGTCATTCTATATCTTAATGATGTTGGTGCCAAAAAGTATGGTTTAGAACGTATTTTGAAACAGTTTTCAGATTGGGGAGCAGCTGGTGTTAAATATGGTTTTATGAGAGGTTCTGTTGAAAAAAAAGTGCGTCACACCAGAAAAGTTGTTGAGTTATGTGCTAAATATAAATTGACGGTCAATTTTCATGATAATCCAATACCTCCCAGTGGAGACGATAGAACATGGCCAAATTTAATAACAAAAGAATTTTGCCATTCTCAAGCAGATGCATTACGCTCTTATTATCCAGAAACCATTGTTACAACAACGTTTGTGAACATGATGGCGGGAGCTATTGATAATTGTGATGGTTGGTTCGACTTTAATAACAGTATAGAAAGGGTCAGAGTTTTTCAAGAAATACCTGGGACTGTAGCAGCTGAAGTTGCTAAATTGATTGTAGTTTATACAGGAATGAATATTATGCCAGATGCTCCAGAAGAGTATTTAAGGAAAGATGATTTATTTGATTGCATTAGAAAAATGCCAGCGCAATTTGATAGTTTCAAAGTTATTGATGGTGAAATTGGAGAGTACATTGTAGTTGCAAGACAAACAGGAGAAAATTGGTTTGTTGGATCCCTTACCAATAGAGACTCAAGAGCGTTAACTATTAAACTATCCTTTTTAAAAGAAGGTGTAAAGTACAAATTAACACTTTATGAAGATACTCCTGATAGCCATTTCTTAAATAACCGAGAAGCATATAAAACAACTAACAAAATAGTAACCAAAGGAGACGTTTTAAATGTAAAACTAGCACCAGGTGGTGGAAACGCTATGCGGTTGATTAAATTATAGTATAATAAATTAAGTAAAGAATTTTAAGATGAACCATAGTAGACTTTTTGAGGGGTTAAAATTAGTTTTAGGTCTATTCGTTTTTGTAAGTATATCCTCTTGTTCAGACGAAATACAGAAGCAAGAGCCTTATGAAACTCTAAAGTTGTGGTATAATAAACCATCCAACGAATGGAAAGAATCTTTACCAATAGGTAACGGTAGAATTGGGACTATGATAGCAGGAAATATTACTTCAGATACACTTGTGATGAATGAAGAAACTATTTGGTCTGGAGGAATTCACAATTATATTAATGGTGAAGCAAATAAATATTTAGGGGAAATTCGTGAATTAATTTTAGATAAAAAATATGATGAAGCTCTCAAGTTGGGAGATGAACATATGATTGGTAAACCGCGTAAATTACAGATTTACCAGCCTTTAGGGAAATTGATTTTTAATTTCGGACATGAAAAAGCAAATACCACGCATTATAAACGTTGTTTAAATTTAAATGATGCTTTAGTAAATGTGTCATACAAAAATAACGGGGATACATATACCCGTGAAATTTTCGCATCGCATCCTGATGATGTTATAGTCATGCGTTTTACTACTGATAATAGTGATGGAATCAAGTTTAAATTAAAACACACTTCAGAGCACAAATCAGTAGGGCTATTAAAAGGAAAAACATATATCCTAAAAGGGGAAGGTAGTGCAGGGCAAAATATAGAGTCAGATATTCGTTTTGAGTCTCGAATAGAAATTTTAGGAGCAGGTGAATTTGCTTTAGATGCAGACGAAAAAGAAAGCTTGGAAGTAAAAGGAGGTAAAGAAATCATTCTATTGTATACCGCTGCTAGCAATTACAAAAGTTACGATGATGTTTCAGGGAATCCAGAAGAAAAGTGTAGACATATTTTAGCTAAAGCAAGAGGTGAAAGTTATGCGGATTTATTTAAAAAGCATAAAGAAGACTATGCAGGATTATTTGATAGAGTGGTGGTCGATTTTGGAAACTCTAAATCTTATAATATCCCTACCAATGAATTAATTGAGCGGGCAAAGAGCCAACAAGAGCCCCTTTTGGATGCACTTTTTTACCAAATGGGAAGGTACATAATTATAGCAGGATCAAGAAAAGGAACACAGCCACTAAACCTACAGAGTATTTGGAATGATAGTATGAGTCCCCCTTGGGGCTGTAAATGGACACTTAATATTAATCTTCCAATGAATTATTGGATGGCAGAAACCAGTAATTTAGCAGAATTGCACGAACCTTTGTTTGAATTACTTTACGATTTAGAAAAAACAGGGGCTAAAGTGGCGAAAGAACATTATGGAGCAAGAGGTTTTGTGGCACACCACAATACCGATTTATGGAGAGCTGCGGCTCCCGTAGATGGTGCTAACTGGGGGCTGTGGACGTTTGGAGGAGCTTGGTTAACAAGGCACCTGTGGGAAAGTTATCAATATTCTCAAGATAAGGAATTTCTTGAAAAAGCTTATCCAGTAATGAAGAAGGCCTCTCTGTTCTTTTTTGATTTTTTATCAGAAGGAAATCAAGGCTATCTGGTTTCGTCGCCTAGTGTGTCATTCGAGCAGTCTTATACATTACCAAACGGTAAACATGGTAGATTGTGTGAAGGTCCAACCATGGACAACCAAATGCTTCGAGATTTATTTACAAATTGTTATAGAGCTGGTAAGATCTTAGAGGATGATAAGGTGTTTTTAGATAGCCTTAGTTTGATGAAAAATAGATTAAAGCCAACAATAATTGATGCCGATACTGGAAAATTAATGGAATGGGCGTGGCCTGCCAAACAAAGAACAATAACGGGGCAAAATGCACCTTTATGGGGTGTGCATCCAGGGTATGAAATTAATTACATAGAAACACCAGAGCTTGCTGCAGCTGCAGAAAAAACATTACGTTATTCAGACGCCAAATCAGTTGGATGGCAGTCTAGGGGAAGTTGGATGAGCGGGACAAAGTCAAATTTTTGGGCACGTTTATATAAAGGAAATGAAGCCTACCATGAATATGAGAAAATTGTAGAAAAAAATTTATTTACAAATTTATTTATGAATTTTTACCCTAAAAAATTCTTAATGGTAGATGGAAACCTTGGTGTTGCTGCAAGTTTCAACGAAATGCTAGTACAAAGTCACCGTATAAATGAAAAAGGAAACACAATTATAGATTTGTTGCCTGCCATGCCAGATGTTTGGAAAGAGGGATTTATAAAAGGGATTCGTGTAAGAGGAGGTTTTGAATTAGAAATGGCTTGGAAAAACAATAAACTAACTCGTTTAAAAATTATTTCAAAATCAGGGAATACATGTCGCTTAATTTATGGTGACCGTACGTTTGATGTTCAAACCAAGAAAGGTAAAGCATATACATTCGATGGTAGTTTGAACTTAAAATAAAATATAAAAAACCAAAACAGATGAAGCAAACGAAGAGAATTTTACAATTTACTTTTACTTTAGGACTAATAATAACTGCTTTTTTTGCTTGTAAAAAGGTAGAACAAAAAGATGTTGTAGTGCAAAAGGAAAATACAATTCATTTTGAGCCAACAATAGAATCACTAAAGCAATATCAATGTCCAGAATGGTTTCGAGATGCTAAGTTTGGTATTTATATGCATTGGGGAGCTTATTCTGTTGCAGAGCAAGGCGAGTGGTATGCCAGAAGGTTGTATGTAGAAGATAGACCAGAGTATGCACACCATCTAAAAACATACGGACATCCATCAGAGTTTGGGTACAAAGATTTTATACCCATGTGGAAAGCAGAAAATTTTGATCCAGATAAATTAGTTGCATTGTTTAAGAAAGCAGGCGCCAAATACTTCACCCCATGTGCGGTACATCATGATAATTTCGATTTATGGAATTCTAAACATCATAAATGGAATGCTGTAAATATGGGGCCAAAGAAAGATTTAATTGGGATGTGGAGAGATGCAACCCTTAAAGCAGGATTGCGTTTTGGGGTAACAACCCATTTATCAAGAAGTTACAGTTGGTTAAATACAGCTAATGGGGCCGATTCAGAAGGGCCTATGAAAGGTGTGCCTTATGATGGTGCACAAGGTGAAGGTGGAGGGCTTTATCCACCTAAACATGATGATACACATACCAGAGCACCATTTAATGCACCAAAAGCATGGAAGGATTTGTGGGCTAACAGACTTAAAGACTTAATAGATAATTACAATCCAGATTTGCTTTATTTTGACTGTGCTGTTCCTTTTAGAGGCGATGATGAAGGAAAAACAGGTATGGAGGTTATCAGCCACTTATATAACCATAACACAGAAATTCATAATGGTAAAAATGAGGCAGTAATGACTATTAAAGACCGTCCATGGCAAGGGCTGTATGCAGATGGTATAGCCACTCTTGACTTTGAAAGAGGAAAAGCGAGCCATATATTGAGTGAACCATGGCAAACAGATGACTCCATGGGGCCATGGGGATACAATGTAAACAGGCCATATACTACAAGTGCGACTTTAATTGATAAATTAATTGATATTGTTAGTAAAAATGGCAATATGTTGCTTAATGTACCAATAAAAGCAGATGGGACATTAGATGAGACCGCCACATCTATTTTAGAAGATATGGGAGAATGGTTAGCTGTAAATGGTGAAGGTATTTATGGTACAAGACCTTGGTATACTTTTGGAGAAGGGCCAACAACTCATATGCCCCATTTTACAAAAAAATCACCCTATGGTAAAAAGGATATTAGGTTTACCAAAAAAGGAAATTACTTGTATGCTTTTGTTTTAGATTGGCCTGGCGATAATACCGAAATACTTATTGAAAAGATAACAAAATTAAATACCAGGGTTGGAGAAATTAAATCTATAGAATTGTTGGGATATGATGGTGAAATTAAATGGAAAGCTGGCCCTGATGGCTTGGTAATAAATACACCAGACCAAAAACCAAATGACTTTGCTTATACATTTAAAATAGAATTGAAGGAGTAATAATAAGCCTGAGTTAAGAATAAACACTCCCGCGTTAGTAATAAATTTAAACTATAGAGAAATGAAAATTAAAGACCTAGTTTCAATAATCTTAAGAATTATTGGGTTGGTTGCATTTTGGAAATCAATCCAAACTTTTGGTTCAATGTTAAGTGGTATTGGAGTATTGACTTCAATGTTTTCAAATAATCATCATGTGAATAATTCATTTATGATTGTTATAGGGACGGCTATGGTTTTGAATTTTATATTACCCTTAACTGTTGCTATTATATTCATATTTCGGACTGAAAGAGTGTTGTCAATAATTAAGATTAAAGAGCAAGACCAGATCGATTTAAATCTTGACAAACATTTACTTTATCATCTGGTAATAATTGTATTTGGGTTTATGATTATTATGCATGGATCTGGAAATTTTCTTGAGTTTAATTTCAAGACTGATACTAAAACAGAATATACTACAAAAACATTTCGAATAAAAATCAATCGCCGAATATTTCAAAAGAGGAAAAGGTTTTTGTGACAAACTCAAAGAGTAAGAATATAAACTATTTTGCTTTGATTGAGATTGTTTTTGGAGTTGTTTTATTGACTAAAGCTACTGATATATCTAAGAAAATCGAGAATAATTTTACTTCAAAAAGAACTGATTAATTAATAATTAAAACTATAAGAACAGGTATAAGTAATGGTGGTAATATATTCAAGGAATTTGTCACTAATCATATAATTTACCTTCAGTTCATTAAAAATATGCATTTACATTTAAAAATAGTGATATGGATTGTGGTTGGAATTACAGGATGTGGTTATATATCGGCTCAAAATAATCCCCTAAACATGAATGCACTATACACTGCCGACCCTACTGCCCGAAATTGGGGAGATAATAAGATATGGCTTTATACGTCACACGATGTACCCTGTATGGCAAGCTATTCAGCAATGAACGATTGGCATGTTTTTTCTTCTAAAAATGGTACAAGTTGGAAAGACCATGGTAGTATACTTTCATTAGATAAATTAAATCAACAAGGTTGGCAGGTATATAATGCCTGGGCACCAGATTGTGTGAAAAAAGATAGTCGTTATTATTTTTATTTCCCTGTTAAAGGGATGAAAGACAAGGAATGGAAGATAGGTGTTGCTAGTAGTAAAAAACCTTATGGACCATTTGAGACTCCCAAATTAGTGGCCGCAAATTGGGGTATAGATCCTAATGTGTTTGTAGATGATGATGGAAGAGCTTATTTGTACTGTCAATTTAAAATGGGGGAGCTTAATGATGATATGGTGACTGTTAAAGAAGAGACCATTGTCGAATTAAAAGATGTAGCTCACATTCCGTATAGTCATTATGAAGGGCCTTTTGTGTTTAAACGAAATAATAAATATTACTACCTGTGTTCATCCGAAGGTTACAAACGATTAATTTATTATATGAGTGATCACCCATTAGGCCCATGGGAATATAAAGGAACATTAATGGCACCAGACGAAAGACCAGCAGAAAACAATCACTGTTCTGTAGTTAAATTTAAGGATAAATGGGTCTTGTTTTATCACCGAAAGGAATGTAATAAAGCACGTAAAATATGTGCAGATTATATGTCTTTTAATGATGATGGAAGTATTCAGGAAGTCATCAGAACAGAAAAAGGTATAGGATTTTAGTATCAGAAAGTTGAAATTTAATAAAATATTATAAGGGCTTTTGTTAGAGCGCTTTTTAATTAAGTAATCAATTGTATTTTTAGATTCATTTAAAAACAAGTATTGAAAAGACACTCCTGTTTTGAATATTTATAACACTATATAGACCAAATTAACACCCCTGCTTAATTTTTATAGTGATTATTTTTACTCAATAGTAGATTATGATGAAGTTTTTAATCTAAAAAATCGTTTTAAATCAGATGATACCTACTAAGGGGCATTTGTAAGAAGGGTTAAAATAAGAGGTTGTAATTACATAAAAAAGTTAATGTTCATATATAATTTTAGTAAAAACTTAAATGATAAAGTATAGAAAAAATATAGTATTGATATTTGCACTATTTGTAATATCAAGCAGTTTTGCAGCAAAAACTAAGTACTGGTACGTTTCAACAGATCAGCAAACAACAGGAGTAGGATCAAAAGACAAACCATTTACATCCTTAGAAGAGGCTCGTAATGCAATTCGCGAATACCGAAAAACGCATTCAAAAAAAGAGAGTCATATTGTAATTTTAGATGATGGACATTACCACTTATCATCAACTTTTGTTCTCGAAAAAAAAGATGGTGGTATTGAGGGATATCCCGTGATTTATCGAGCTAAGAATAAAGAGAAGGTTTATATCTCAACAGCTCCAGTGTTGTCATCAAAAATATTCAGAAAAGCGAACAATAAAGAAGTGCCAAGATTGCACCCTAAGGCCATTGGAAATGTTTTGGTTGCAGAGTTGAGTGCCGACTTGGTTAGTCAATTTGGTAATGGACAAGGCAATTACGGTGCTTTGGCATGGAATGAGCATATGCTACAATTAGCACAATGGCCTAATAGAGGGTATAATCTTTTAGATAAGGTTGTCGATATTGGCCCCACACTTCGTTGGTTAAAAACGTCAGAGAAAGAAGCACCATATAGCTATGAAAAACCAACAGGAGGAAAATTTACTATAAAGGAAGAAACAGATTTCTCTTTGTGGAAGGCTGAGTTAGAGCGCACTTGGGATATTCGTCAAGATGGTTATTTAAGTATCGATTGGGCCAAAGACCCAAATCAATTAGCAAGAGTTTCGGAAAATGGAGAAATTCAATTATTAGATGCCACACGCTATGGAGTTGGAGGTGTAAAATATACAAAAGGTTACTCTAAAGATAATCCAAAGCCAAAGTTTTTAAAAAACAGAAGGTTGGTATTTTTAAACGTATTGTGTGAACTTGATATGCCAGGAGAATGGTATGTAGATCGTTTAGAGAACAAATTATATTTATGGCCAGTTGATCAGGATATTGAAAATGCTACGATAGCCATTCCTAGTGGACCAAAAATGTTAGAATTAAAAAACACAAACTATGTAAAAATTGAAGGAATTATTTTTGAAAATGGAGGAGAAAAAGTATTAAACATTGATGGAGGTAGCCATAATGAGATTGCTGGATGTACTTTTAGAAACTTACAAGGTATGGCAGCAACAGTAAATGGTACAAAAAATGGATTTCGAAGCTGTAACTTCTATAACATGAACACATGTTTAAGTATTACAGGAGGTGATTTTAAAACACTTGAAAAGTGTAATAATTATGTCGTTAATTGTGATTTTCATGACTTTAAATCTATGGGGTATGGAGCCATTAGTCTTGTAGGATGTGGTATGACCTTTGAAAATAATATTGTACACCAGATAAGTTCTGGTATTTGGTATTCTGGCTTTTACATAGAATTTAGAAACAATGAATTTTTTGATGTAGGCTGGGGTATGGGCGATTGGAATATATTGTATCAAGGGGCAAATATTTGGTGTAATGGTAATATTATCGAGAACAACTTCTTCCATAACATGTTTGGACATCCAGGAATTGCACATCCTATTATAGCAATAAGAAATGACGATGGAGGATCTGGTACTACATATAGAAGCAATGTTTTTTATAAAACAGGTAAAGGTAGTATAGTAACCATGGGACCAAGTTGTCACATTAAAGATAATATAGCTATTGATTGTGGAACCATTTGGAGGACAAACAAAAGGCCAATTACGCCTGAAGCCATTGAAAAAGAATATGAAGAAATAAGAGTAAACTTCGAGAGCGGAAAATTTCCCAGAGGGAATAAAGAAGATAGAATTTATAATGCAGAACAGGCTATAGGAAAAGAAGGTTGGAATAAAGAACCGTTTAAAAGTGCATTTCCTGATTTCGCAAAATACATGAAAGAAAACCCATTTGCACAAAGCTATAGCTCTATTGTGAATTCTTATAGTGATCAGGTAGATAAAGCATATCCTTATAATATTTTTTATATCCATGGCTCTTTTCAACTTACCGAAAGTGACGGAGGCATCCACCACAAAAAGAAAATGGAGGTTGCCTTTCCAAAAAGTTTTAAATATAATGCGCCACGCAAAATATCTAAAACAGATTTTGTAGACTATAAATCATTGGATTTTACGTTAAAACCTGAATTTGAAACCTTCTCAGATTTTAAAGCCTGTGATATGAGTAAGATAGGTTTATACAAAGATGCATACAGAACCAATCCACCAAGTTCCAAAGCATACAGAAGTGCATTGTATGAAAAGAATAGGTTTCGCCTGTCTGAAGCTACAGGGCTTGGTTATCCTAAAGATGCTTACAAGTTATACCCAATACAAAGCTGGATGGAGGAAGAACCTATAGGGCAAACAGCATATCCATTTTTAAGTGGTATAGATGATATAGGTTGGGTTGCAGATAAAGGACCTCGAAGAGATAGTAATTACAGAGGGGGAACTATAACCATAGCTAATAAAAAATACGATTACGGAATTACCTTAAAACCTAATAAAGATAAGGGACAAAGCGAAATTGTTTTCGACTTATCCGAATTCCCTAAAATAAAAGGTCTAAAGGCAACCATAGGGATAGATGACAACTATGGTAAAGGAAGTAGTTCATTTATTGTCATGGCTAAAAAAGGAGGCGAATGGAGAGAACTGTATAAAAGTGAAGAAATTTCTAAAGGAGAAGAAGCTAAAGATATAAAAGTAGCATTAAAGGGTTATAATACTCTAAAACTAATAGGAAAAGGAAAGGCCGTAGCAATATGGGCAAATGCTGCATTTACAGAATAATAAACAGTATTAAGTAATATATAAATAAAAGATATAAATATGCTCACAAAACTAAATATTGCAATCATCTTGTTAATTACAAGTTTTTCATGTCAATCACAGATTTTAGAAATGTCTGTTTTAGACCATGGTGCTGTAAACGATGGTAAAACACTTACTACCAAAGCCATTCAAAAGACTATTGATAAAGTAAGTGAGAAAGGTGGAGGTATAGTAAAAGTGCCAAAAGGTGTCTATTTAAGTGGTACCATTCTTTTAAAAGATAACGTAACGCTCCATTTAGATAAAGGAGCAGAAATTATAGGCAGTCACTATTTAAAAGATTATTATAATATAGATCCATTTACTGATGCCGTTGGTCAACAAAGAGGGAATTGTTTGGTAGGAGCGAAGGACGCGAAGAATATTGCCATAACAGGTGAAGGTGTTATAAATGGCAGGGGTGAACGTATGATTTTTGGTAAAGGAGAACGTAGCAAAAGGCCTTTTTTAGTTCGTATAGTTGGTTGCTCTAATGTTGAGATAAAAGATGTTGTGGTACGTAATTCTGCGGCTTGGACCATTCATTTATTTCAATCGAAAAAAGTGACAATCGATGGGATACGCCTGCTGTCTCAATCAGAACAAAATGGAGACGGTATAGATATCGATTCTTCAGAAGATGTTGTTATTACAAATTGCGATATCAATGCACATGATGATGCTATTTGTTTTAAAAGCACCAGTCCGATACCAACCAAAAATTGTAAAGTGTCAGATTGTTTATTATCCAGTAGCTGGGGAGCGATTAAGTTTGGAACAGAATCTATGGGCAATTTTGAAAATATAGAAGTGTCTAATTGCTATATCTATGATACTAAGGGAGGTGGGATAAAAATATTAAGTGCAGATGGGGCCAATGTTAAAAATATTAATATCCATGATCTTGAAATGAATGATGTAGAAATGCCAATTTTTATCCGTTTAGGTAGTAGGCTTCGTACGTATCGAGATGCTAAAAAGCAATCTGTAGGTTCTATGGATGGTATTAAAATAAGTAATATTAAAATTCATGGAAAAAGGTATAAGGAATGGCGTATGGAACCAGCTTCTACCATTTTTATAACAGGTATACCAGAAGCAAAAATTAAAAACGTAATTATTGAGAACATTGACGCAAAAATGTATTTTGCCGGTACCGCAGATTTGATTAATAAAGTTGTTCCAGAAAATGAAAGGAAGTACCCTGAATATTTAAAGTTTGGTGTACTACCAGCATATGGAGTATATATTCGTCATGCTGAAAATATTCAAATCAAGAATTTCAAAATAAATACAGTACAACAAGAACAGAGACATCTTATAAAGATAGATGCTGTAAAAGGGGTTAAACTAGATGGGATATCTACCGAAAAGGATGAAGGTGCAGTGACGCCTATTTCTATTGTTAATTCTTCAGATACAGTTATTGAAAATGTAAATATTAGTGGAAGTGATTCTAACAATCATATCCAATATGATAAATAATAGGCAAAAAAGGTACAGATTGTTTAAAATAACCATGAATATCAAAGACTTATTAGAAATGAAAAATTTCAAAGCCATGGTTATGGTCTTAATAATGATGTGTTGCATAGCAATTCCAAATAAGGGCATAGCTCAGAAAAAACAAAAAAAGAAGAATGTATTAGTGATTTATACAGATGACCATCGATATACTGGAGTACATGCTTTGGGTAACCAGCAAGTAAAAACACCTCATATAGATCGTTTGGCAGAAGAAGGTATTCGATTTAATAAAACATACTTGATGGGGGCAATTACTGGAGCTACCTGTGTACCTAGCCGTGCTATGTTACTTACGGGTAGAAATATGTTTAGTTTAAAGGGAGAGGGAAGGCATATTCCTAAGGTGCATACAACTATGGGAGAAACTTTTCAAAAAGCAGGATACAATACACATATAGTAGGCAAGTGGCATCAGGATATTGCTTCTCTAAGCAGATCTTTTGATTCTGGATCTACTATAATGAGTTTAGGTGTTTATCTTCAAGATCATTTTAGAATGCCTATGTGGGACTGGGATAAAACAGGTGAGTTTCCTAAAGATAAAGCCTACCTTTTAGAATATAATAAAAAAGGGAAAATAATAAAAAGAACCATTAATAAGCAAGATAAAAGAGGTCAGATAGGAAATGAAAAGTTAGCCCCTCATTCTTCTGAGGTTTTTGCAAATAGCGCAAGTAAGTTTATAAAGCAATATCATAAAAAGGATCCGTTTTTTATGTATTTAGCTTTTCATGCTCCCCACGATCCACGACAGGCACCTCAAAAATATAAGGATATGTATCCCGTTAAAGATGTTGAGCTAACACCATCTTATATGACCCAGCATCCATTTGATAATGGACATCTTTATATTAGAGATGAACGTTTGGCGGCTTTTCCTAGAACCAAAACCGTTGCACAGGAACAATTAGCATCCTATTATGCAATAATAACCCATTTAGATGACCAAATAGGGAAAGTTATTCAGGCTTTAAAGGATAGTAATCAATACGAAAATACAATAATAGTATTGGCTGGTGATAGCGGTTTAGCAGTAGGTAATCATGGGTTGATGGGTAAACAAAATCTATATGATGAAGATGGTATTCATGTGCCATTTATTATTTCTGGAGGTATTGAAGAAAAAGGTGAGGAGGTTAATGCCTATAGTTATATTCATGATATTTTTCCAACAGTTTGTGATCTGGCAAATATAAAAATGCCAGAATCTGTTTTAGGTAAAAGTTTAAAACCAGTAATTAAAGGAGAAGCGAAAGCCATTCGTGATTATACATACCATGCTTACAGACAGCATCAACGCGCCTATCGAAAAGGCGATTATAAATTAATTGAATTTGTAAAAGCACCTGAATATAATTCAAAGAAAAAGACAGAACAATTAACAGGTTCCAAAGTTACTTTGCTCTTTAATATAACCAAAGACCCATGGGAAACTCAAAACCTGTCATTTTTCCCTGAATACAAAAAAATAGTAACGCGTATGAAGGAGGAAATGAGGGAGAAAGCCATTCGACTAGGAGATAAAAAAGAAAATTTACAAGACTTATATATTCCCAGGTTGAGTTTAAAATATGATTTCTGGGATTATTATTAACCCAGAGTTATATGGTTTTTATAATAAATCAAGAAATAGGGGGAATCAAATTTTGTGTATGGCCAGAAATATAATATAAGTACTATATATGTGAAAGAATAATGTGTTTTTTATCATTATCAGTTATTATTTATTTCACTTGATATAAAACGCAAAAAGAAAACATAAAGTCATCAAATATTATATATATCGTGACTGATGATCATTCGGCAGGTGCTACAGCTATTTATGACTTGTTTGATTAATTTACACCCATAATCTGGCTTTTATGAACTCATATAGAATAGAAGTTTGCTTTAAGTTCGCTTTTATATAGTTAAAGTGCCTTGAATTTAAGGTTGTTAATCTTATATAGAAAAGTTTATATATTCTATATATTTCAAAAAAAGTTATGGATATTTTAAAAAATGTACAAAAGTATTTTATGTGCTGTTGTTTAATGAGTTGCTTTTTGATGAACTCTCAAACAGAGCTGTACATAGCAACCAATGGAAACGATGCCAACGATGGTTCCATCGATAACCCATTGGCAACATTAATTGGAGCCAGAGACAAATCTAGAAGCACAGGGATAAAAACAATTTACATACGAGGAGGACGCTATAGTTTTGATACCACTTGTACACTGGACTCTCAAGATTCAGGCGTGACATTCAGTGGTTATCAGGATGAGAAGGTGATTATGGACGGCAGTAAGCTTATAGATGCAGATCAATTTAGGTTAGTAAACAATGGAGGTTTATTGGCAAAATTGCATAATAAAGCCCAGGGAAAAGTGTATTCGAAATTAATAACAGATAGTGATTTAAAGGAGCTTTTAGGCAAACCTACAGCACAACTTTCTATGAACGATAAAATGGCAACAGTGGCTAGGTTTCCTAATATAGGTTTTGCTCACATAAATACAGGTACCGCTTCGGGGGAAGTTGTTGATGTAGAGGGTACTGATGCTGATCCAAAAGGAGCTTCTTTTAAGTTGCGAGAGGCTATAGATGCTGCAAAGTGGAGTGTAGAGATAAGCAGGGTTAAGAGAATGCATGTTAAAGGCTATATCTCTGCAGATTGGCTCAAAGAAACTCACGCAGTGAGTATGGTTGAGGCAGATGGTACAATTAAACTTCGAGATGGCTCTCAATATGGTATAAAGGAAGGAGCGGCACATGCAAATCGTTTGCTTTTTTATCACCTTTTATGCGAACTTGATGAGCCAGGCGAGTGGTATTTTGATCCTAGCGATTCCCGTTTGTATATATGGCCCAATGAACCTCTTACAGACAATAGCACTATTGGTGTTTGGGCAGGGCCTCAATGTTTTACCATTAACAATGGTCAAAGTATTCAAATTAAAAAAATGACGATTCAAAATTTAGGATCAGGAAAAAACGGAGGCGCAGCAATAAATGTTTTTGGATCAAGTAAAGATGTATTAGTAGCAGGTGTTACCTTTAGGTATATTTCGGAGCCAATATTGTCTTTGAATTTTATGAATGATGTTAGGAACTGTAAAGCCTTGAGTTGCGATTTTTATGACGTCCCCAATAATATAAGACTTTATGGAGGAGGGGTTACATCTACATCTGTTGAATATGGAAACAATACAGTCGAAAATTGTCATTTTACTCAAATATATTCTAAGGATTTTTATGGAAAAGCTTGTGGTATAAGAGGAGCAGGCAATGTTTTTAGGAATAATTTAATTCATAATATGAATGGACAACCTGTTACTCATACAGGGGTAGATCACATTCTAGAACTTAACGAGGCGTTTAATACCAATGTAGAAGAAGGTGATGGAGGTGTGTTTTATACAGGTGCTAAATTATGGTCATTTGGAAATAAAGTTAGATACAATTTTATACACCATATTATGGGAATACCAGGTTTATTGGGTAAAGGTAGTATTCATATAGATGACGTAGATGCAGGAGATGAGATTTATGGAAATGTTATATATAAAGGAGGTTCCGCGGGTGTGAAAATGAACAAAGCAGGTGGACATTCTATTAGAGAGAACATCTTTTTAGAATGTTTTATTGGAATTAGAAATAATAATAATAGTGTTGCTCAAGTATATAGTGATGCTATGGATTATCTGACATCAGATCCAACCAATACAATCAAGGCAAACTATATGGGTAGACTACTACAACAAGTAGGTGTCTCTGGGTGGCAGTCAGGATTGACCGCAGATAATTGGCCAGATAGAGTTGAAGGTTTTTGGTATTCAAGATACCCTAAGCTGCGAGATCTATTAGATGGTTTAAATGCCAATGATATTTTAGGACCATTTGCTACAGATTATACGGATAATTTGTTTTATGGGTCTCTAAAAAATAACTTTTATGCACCTAGTAATTTAGAAACAATTTCAGGAAGTCGGGATATCACTTTAGATATTTTTGAAAATACAGATGCATTAAATTTTAAGTTTAAAACACCGCAGCCAAGTTATGTACCCGATATTCCTTTTGATGACATAGGATTGTATGCTGATGAATATAGATGTGCATTACCAGACAAAAATGCATACCGCCAGAAAATAAAACAACGTTTTGAAGGACAGATTTGTCATGATAATTCGTTAGGATATAATTTTGCTACTGTTAATGATGTTATATACTATAATTCAGGCAAACAGGTATATAAGCTGACGCCATGCTTGGGGGCTATTGAGGAACTAGGTGACGACAGTTATGTAGTTAAGGCAACAGGTGAGACCTGTCCAGATAAAGACAACGGACAGGTAAAGATAACAGCAAAGACCAATGGTAGTTATGTGGCGAGTCTAAATGGTGGATCCGATATCAATTTTAGTAATGAATGGGTCATAGAAAATCTGGTTCCAGGACCATATAAGCTTTGCATCACCAATACGTCAAGCAATTCGGTACAGTGTTTTGGTTTCGATATAGAAGAAGGGACATTGGCAACAGGAAAGGCAAGTTCAGGAAAAGAGGGTGTAAATATAGAAATCACAGAAGGTACAGCGCCTTTCGATGTATCCGTAAACGGAGAGTGGGTTCTGCAGACCACGTCACAATCGTTTTCGGTAAATGCAAGTTATGGTGACGTAGTAGAAGTGACTACAAGTGTAACCTGTGAAGGTAGTATCACGAAAACAATGGATGGAATAGTTAGTGTTTCTCCAAATCCAACAAACGGCGCATTTGAAATAGCCTTGTCTATGCCATTAAAGGAGGTTACAGTATCGGTATACAATGTCTATTCCCAGTTGGTCTCATCTAAGAGCTATTTGGTAAATAATGGAAAAATTCAATTGGATATAAACGATAAACCAGCGGGTATTTATTTTGCAGCTATAGAATTAGGCAAGAATAAACCAGAGGTTTTAAAAATAATTAAGAAATAATGAGAAGATATTTATTGATTACAGTATTGAGTTTAGGTGTTTATCTTCAAGATCATTTTAGAATGCCTATGTGGGATTGGGATAAAACAGGTGAATTTCCTAAAGATAAAGCTTACCTTTTAGAGTATAATAAAAAAGGGGAAATAAGGAAAAACCATTCTTCCTAATGTATCATTTTAAAGCACCTCATGGCATGTTCAAATTTAACCCAAAATACGAGTCATATTTAAAAAATATAAAAGTTCCAGAACCAGAAAGCTTATATAATCAGCCAAATTGGGGATCAGAAGGTACCAAGGGAAAGAATGATAGTTTAGTTCATATGATTGTCGTCAATTTCATTAAGACATTCCAATCGTAGTTATGTAAACATTTATAAGACTAAAAATAAAGCCACTGAAAAAGAAAAAACAAGTGCCGCATATCAAGAATATTTAAAACGTTATTTGCGATGTGTAAAAGGTGTTGATGATAATTTAGGACGTTTTTTTAAGTATTTAAAAGATAATAATTTGTGGGAGAATACGATTATTGTTTATACATCAGATCAAGGTATGATGCTGGGGGAGCATGATTTGGCTGATAAACGATGGATGTTTGAAGAATCTATTCGAATGCCATTAATCGTTCATTACCCAAAAGGAATAAAAAAAGGAATTCAATCTGATGAAATCGTAAATAATACAGATTTTGTACCCACGCTTATAGATATGGCAGGAGGAATGGTTCCAGATTATATGCAGGGAAAAAGTATGAAGAGAATTTTAGAAAAAGGTAAGGATAAGAATTGGAGGACGTACACGTATTACCGCTATTGGATGCACATGATTCATCATGATATCCCTGCCATTTAGGCTTAAGAAGCAAAGATTATAAACTTATTTTTTATTATGGACGCTACCATAATTTAGAAAAAGAAGGCACGCTTTCTATGTATTGGAACGATGAAAATAATTCTAATAAAGTCTTACCCACACCAGTAGCTTGGGAATTTTATGATTTAAGAAAAGATCCTCAAGAACTTAAAAATGAATATAATAATCCCGAATACAAAGATGTGATAGAAAAAATGAAGTTAGAGCTAAAAGCAGAAAGAAAAAGGTTGAAAGAAGAAGATAGCGAATACCCCCACCTTAAAGAAATTATTGCTACGCATTGGGGTGATTAGTTGTAAACATAAATAAAAGCCAATCAATTAAGATATATTGTTCCATATTGAACATATATTCATCCATTTAGGTTTTTTAGAACACCATTTGCTTAGTTTTTTGTTTGAAATTTGATAAGCATCATTCCAAATATAATAATTATTGGTTTGACTTTGAGACAATTAAAATGATTTTAATAAATTAATTAATCCAAACATGAAACAAAAAGACTTTAAAAAACAAATTAAAACATTATTGATTGCTATGTTAATAGCAGTGAGTTGTGTGACTTATGCACAAAGAGACTCTTCTACAAGTGTGGTAGATGTAACCTCTCCAACAGGGCAAGTATGGATGGACAGAAACTTAGGAGCAGATCAGGCAGCAACTTCGATATCGGATTCAGATTCTTACGGAGATTTATACCAATGGGGTAGAGGCAAAGATGGTCATGAATTGAGAACAAGTTCTACTCAAGTTGGTCCAGTAGTGGCAGGTAGTGAATCTAATACTTTTGTTACAGGAACAAATGGTAACTCACCTTGGCTTTCAGGTGCAGCAGATGATACACGTTGGCAACCAGATGACGTAACATATAATCCATGCCCTTTAGGGTATCGTGTTCCTACTATTACAGAGTGGTTACTTGAAGAAAGAGAAGATTTTACAGGTGAAACGGATGGTGTTTTTAAGAATATGACCGAAGCAGCGACAAGTGTTTTAAAAATTAGTGCTGCTGGACAAAGATCTCAAACTGGTGCTTTGCAAGGAACAGGTACTTACGTTAGACATTGGTCAAGCACTTTTGATGGTAATGATGAACGTGCGGTTGCTATGTATATTAGAGATGGAGTGCTTGGTTCTGGTACAGACCCAGATGGACAAACTCGTAACCTAATTGGAGGTAGAGCTTTAGGAGGAGCCATACGTTGTATTAAAGATGATTCTTTGTTAGGTATTGGTGATGAAGAAATGATTTCTAATTTTACTATGTATCCAAACCCAATAATCAGTGGAGGTGAATTAAGCTTTACGACATCAAATAGTGTTGATAAGGTTAATGTGATTATTTATGATATTACAGGAAGAGTTGTTCATTCGCAAAAGGATGTTGTGAAAACTGTTAAATTACCAGCAACATTAAAAGGAACTTATCTTGTTAATTTTGTTATTAATGATGGAACAGCCAATGTGGTTAAGGAATTGATTATTAAATAGAAATAAGATAAAGAATAATAGAACTTTTTTTATTATTTGTTTAATTAAAAAACTGAGTACTAGAAATATGGTATTCAGTTTTTTAATTAAAATTAGGATAAAAATTTCATGAAGTTAGTCTATAGGTATTTAAAAACACAAAAAAAAATAGCGTTATTTTTTGTGTTTCTTCCTGTTGTTTTAATAGCCCAAAATATAAAAGGGAATTTTAGCGATTATGCTGGGCAAGAATTAAAGTTGAAAGGCTTTGATAATTTTAGGCAAATAGATTTAAGTGTAACAAGATTGGATAGCATGGGTAATTTTAGTTTAATTTACCCATTAGATTACAAAGGTTTAGGGGTTTTAATGGCGGAAGATAATTCTTCTCTAGTTTTTGCGTTGACAGAACCTGATCTGAAAATTAATGGTACTTATTTTAAAGATAGAGAGAATCTTAAATTTTTAAATAGTAGGGAAAATCAATTGTTTTTTCAATATGAAAGTATTAAATCAGAACAGCAACAATTTTTACCAGCTTTTGAATATTTGTTGTCCATATATAAAAAAAAGGAGCCGTTTTCTAATAGAAAAAAAATAGTTAAAACTCTAAGTAAGGAAAAAGAGCGTTTAAAGAATAAAGAGGCAGATTTTTTGAACAGTGTAGATAAGGAAAGTTATTTTTCGTGGTTTTTGCCTTTGAGGAACTTGGTCAAAGAAATGAATGAAATTGCCAAACTTACTTATGAAAAAAAGCGAAAATATACGAAGCAATTTAGAAGTATTAATTTTAAAAACCCAAACTTTAAAAGAAGTGGACTTCTTAAAGATCTTGTAGAAAAACATTTTATTATGTTGGAAAATACAAGAGAGCCTCAAGATAGTATGTATTCAAAAATTAATGTTAGTATTAAGTTTTTGGTAGATGAATTGAGTAATGATGACACTTTGTTGAACGCATTTGGGAGTCATTTATTTCAGTTTTTAGAGAGACGTAGTTTATTCAAATCATCAGAATATTTGGCAACTCTATTGTTGACTAATAAGGACTATAATTTAGATAGTAAGTTGATAAGCATGTTAGAAGTTTACCGCAAATTAAAACCTAAAAATATAGCACCTGAGATTTATTTCTCTGATGGTACAAAATTAAGTGATATCAATAAAAATATACTTTTAGTTTTTGGATCGTCATGGTGTCCTGAATGTAATAATGATATTTCCAAGTTACTTAATGGTTATAAAACATGGAAAGATAAAGACATAGAACTGGTGTATATATCAATAGATAAAGAAGCAGAGGCTTTTAAAAAAACTTTTAAAAATATCCCATGGAAAACCTACTGCGATTTTAAAGGTTGGGAAGGTAAAGCAGTAAAAGATTATTGTGTTTTGGCTACACCAACATATTTTTTACTGGACAAAGACTTAAAAATATTATTAAAACCAAATTCTATAGAGCATATTAAATCATGGGTGAATTATAAAATGACCAAGCCATAAGTATCAATTAATTTTAAGGTTATTTATATCAAGCTCAGTAAAGAAATTGATGAGGAAGAGAACCATTTTGCGCTTCCCACTCAAGCTATTATAACTAGTACAAGCATGATAGTTTTCAGTACTGCAACAGCAACTTCGTTTGGATAGAGAATAAAGATGTTTAAACATCTTCTTTTTATTTTCAATTGTAATAAATCAATGCAACATAAAATAAAGTACTACTTCTCATATATAAACGTATTTAAAAATAATACTAGGTTACTTGGGATTCTATTTATTCTTATTTTGGGCTTAGTTCTTTTTGCCTGTAACAAGGTTGAGAAGAATAATGCTCCAAACAATGTAGTCTTTATTATGGTGGATGATTTACGTCCAGAGTTAAATTGCTTTGGAAAAACACAAATAGTTTCTCCAAACATAGATGCATTAGCGAATAATGGTGTTGCTTTTAGTAATGCTTATTGTAATGTCCCAGTATGTGGAGCCTCAAGAGCAAGTATACTAACAGGTTTGTATCCGACGAAAAAACGTTTTACCAATTATGGTTCAAGAGTAGTTAAAGACGCTCCAAATATAACAACTTTACCCGAACATTTTAAAAATAACGGCTATGTAACTTCAGCAATAGGTAAAATTTTTCACCACCCAGATGATGCACTTCAAAGTTGGTCTAAAACACCTTACAGGCCAGATTATCCTAATAGTATAAAGCAACAAGAATTATGGAGGGATTACCAATCGTCTGAAAATAGCTGGACGAAAGAAAAAGATTTACCACTAGGAGCATCAGGACCAGCTTGGGAAGCTGCCAATATTCCAGATTCTATATATTATGATGGAAAAACTACCAAATTAGCTTTAGAGGCATTGGATGAATTATCAAAATCTGAACAACCTTTTTTCTTTGGGGTTGGTTTTATCAGGCCACATCTTCCTTTTAATTCTCCAAAGAAATATTGGGATTTGTATAAGGAAGAAGCTATCATTTTAGCTAAAAACCCGCATATGCCTTTGAACTCACCCAGATCGGCATGGTTCAATTATAGAGAACTAAGGGGGTATACAAATATAAATAAAGATACTTTGCCTATTAAAGATGAGCAAGCAAGAAAACTTCGTCATGGATATTACGCTAGCGTTAGTTTTATTGATGCTCAAATAGGTAAGATTATTAAACGCCTAAAAAGATTAAACCTGTATGAAAACACAACAATAGTGTTGTTAGGAGATCATGGTTGGAGTTTGGGAGAGCACTCGTTATGGTGTAAACATTCGTGCTTTAACAATGCTTTGAGAACACCTCTTATTGTAAAAACCCCCAATTCTCAAAAAGGAATAAAACCGAAATCCTTAATTAGTTTTGTGGATATATATCCAACACTTTGTGAGCTAAATAGTATTGAAAAACCCTCGCATTTAGATGGTAAAAGTTTTGTAGAAATTTTAACAGATCCAAATGTAGAAATAAATGATTATATTTTCTCTAGATGGGGAAGCGGGGAAACCATTAAGTCGCATAAATTTAGTTATACGCAATACTTAGATAGGAAAGGGAATATGAAGTCGCATATGCTATATGACCATGAATTAGATCCAGAAGAGAATATAAATATTGTAGATAGGTCTGAGCATAAGGAAGAATTAGAGAAATTAGATAAAGCACTAAAAAAACATCTTATCGATAGAGAATAAAGGGATAAATAATTTTATTTAATCCATAATCCAACTAGGTAATATTAATGAGATACTCGGAAATAAGGTAACCAAAGCCAGTACTATAAAACTAACGATTAAAAAGGGAAAGCTTGCTTTACTCACCTTAGCAATAGATACTTTACCAATACTTGAAGAAATAAACAAGCAAACCCCAACAGGAGGCGTGGTTAAACCAATAATAAGATTTAGCACCGCAATCACCGCGAAATGAATGGGGTCTATATCTACAGAAATAGCTAGTTTAAGCAAAATAGGGAAGAGAATTAATAACGCTGCAATCGTTTCCATAAACGTACCCACAAAAATGAGGAGAATGTTTATCATTAATAACACCATATATTTGTTCGTGGAAATTCCTAAAATTTCAGAAGAAATCAATTGAGGTACTTGTTCGGTGATTAAAATCCAGCCAAATAAATTGGCAAAACCAACCAACAACATTAAAGATGCTGAGGTTTTCATAGAATCTAAAACTATAATTTGAACCTTTTTAAAGCTTAGTTTTTTATAAACGAAAGCACCAATTAATAAAGCATAAATCACAGCGATAATAGAAGCTTCTGTTGGTGTAAATACCCCTCCAATAATTCCGAAAAGGATAATAAAAGTCATTAATAAAGACCAAAATGTATCTTTAAAACTATAGAGTACCAGCTTTAAACTACTTTTTGGATGCTTTGGGTATTTCTTTTTCTTCGAAATAAAGTATGCAGTTGCCATTAAACCACCACCCAATAACAGCCCAGGAAGCGCACCAGCAAGAAATAGTCTTCCAACCGATAATCCGCTTAAGGTCGCAGCAATAATCATAGGTATGCTAGGGGGTATTATTGGTCCCATGGTTGATGACGAAGCAGTAACTGCGCATGAAAAATCGGCATCATAACCTTCTTTTTTCATTGCAGGAATCATAATAGATCCCATACTGGCAGTATCAGAAACAGCAGTGCCTGAAATACCAGCAAATAGCATGGATGCTCCAATATTTACCAAGGATAAACCTCCAGTAATATGTCCCATTAAATGATTGCAGAAATTGATGATCTTTTCTGTAAGTCCGCCATAATTCATCAAATTCCCCGCCATAATAAACCCAGGAATACTTAATAATACAAACACGTCGATACCAGAGTAGAGTTTCATAGGAATGACAATAAATGGAATACCGTTTAAAAGGATATACGCCAAGCAAGACAACCCCAAAGAAAAAGCGATTGGAAACCGCAATATTAAGCAGACAACAAAAACAACAAATAATAATAAGATCATGATTGGGATTTTTTAAGTTGTTTGAAAAGTTTTAGACCAATAAAATAACACATGGCAATTCCTAAAATTAATATACTAGAAAATACAATCCCCATTTTTATACCCATACTTGGGGAGTGTTCAGTGAAGCCCATAATAACAAATTGAAAAGCACCGATCGTTAGAATCAAAAAGAAAAGAAAAACAGTAATTAGAATAAAGATATCGATTCGTTTTTTCCATTTTTCTTTTAACATGTTATAAAATACATCCAAATGGATATAGTAATTTGATTTTAATGCCAGAGCTGAAGCAAAAGCTACCGAAAAAATAAAGAACAAGCGAGACACTTCTTCGGTCCATGATGGTGCCTGCTCTAAAAAAAATCGAGCAAATATTTGTAATAATACCGATCCAATCAACATAAAAACACACCAGATGGTGCCAATTTTCAAAAACTTTTCAATGTATTTTTTCACGCGTTTGAATTTTAGTAATTTGTTAATGCTCGTTTTCTTAATCTAGGTTTTTTAATTCGCGATAAACGCCCTGCATATCTTCTGATAAACTATTATAAATGGCTTTTTCGCTTTTTTTAATAAAGGCTTCTTTATCTACTTCAATAAATTCCATGCCTTTAGATTTTAATTCAGCTATAATCTTTGATTCGTTTTCTAAGAATAATTTATGTTCATAATCTTGCATGTCCTTTGCAGCTTCCAAGAAAATAACTTTTAAATCCTCTGGCAATTTTTGAAATTGTTTTTCGCCAATCACGGGGTAACCAAAACCTAAAACATGACCAGTTAAATTAATATATTTTTGAACTTCATAAAAACCTGCATTTTTAATAAAAGCAAAAGGGTTTTCTTGTGCTTCAATAGTTCCTTGCTGTAGTGAGGTAAATACTTCAGAAAAAGCCATTGGTGTTGGTTTGGCACCTAAAGATGCCCATGTGGTGACAAATGAAGGAACGTTAGGTACTCTTACAATTAAACCTTGCAAATCGTCTGGATGCTTAATTGGTTTATTTGAAGTGAGGTGTCTTGCGCCTCTTTGAAAATACCCCAATGGTCTCAACCCAGTAATATTTATCATTTGATTTTCCATACGCTTACCAACAGGTCCTTTTATAAAGTTCTGAACTTCAGTTGTATCTTTAAAAAAGAAAGGGAGTTCGCAAAATACAGCAGTTTCAAACCAATTGTTAAGAAGAGAACTTGTTACGGTCATGTCTATGACTTCGGCTTGAATAAGCCTTATAGCTTCAATTTCTTTGGCTAATTGTTCTGAAGGATATACTTGAAGCTTCATTCTGCCATTTGAGCGCTCTTCTAATATTTTACTGAAATAATCAAAACCCTTAAAAACAGTGTGGTCTTCATTGACCAATAAGCTAGCCCTAAAAAGGAAAGTGTCCTGGTTTTTCTTTTTGCAATTGGTGAACATTAAAAAACATAAGGTAATTATTAAAAGTCGCAGTAAAGTGTATAGTTTCTTGGTGCTGCTGTATTTGTTTTTACTCATATTTCTACAAATTGATTCGTGTGTTGTAGCTATGTTCACATTTTTTAGAGAAGACAAGTCATTAAAATTACCAATATCTCCTCATCTTTAACAGATAGCTCATTAGCGGCATTGAAGATATAACATTTTTTCTATTTTTTATTCCTGATGTTGGAACACTAAGAAAAGTTCTGTTTATAATATCTTAAAAGATCTAAAATATTTTGCCGCGATTAAAATTCCAAGCAATTTTTTAAAAAAAGACTCTAAAAGAAATATTAGGAGTAAACCCTAATGAGAATCGTTGTATAACTTGTTCTAACTCTAAACCCTGACCTTCGTCTTCGGCACGATATGTTACGGCAATTGGTTTTTTACGATCATATAAATTTAAAGCAGATAGCCCCAATTGACCATTCCACCCTTTTGGATTTATAAATTTGAAATTATAGATCACAGAAGCATCTAAACGGTGAAAGTCTTCTAGGCGTTTACTGTTAATAGAACCAAAATCTACAATATTGCCATTTGAATTAAAACTAGAAATAGGTGTAACGGGCTTGCCTGTTCTGTATTGCCACCCCATGGAAAATTGCCAATCTTTCACTTTTAAAGTATTTGAAATTCTCAAGCTATGGGTAATATCATTATTACCAGAGAAATTGCCTTCTTGAATATCTGGAAAACTGAAATCTATTTTATTAAATGTATATCCAAGCCAAATGCGGTAATTACCTATTTTTTTCTTAACTAAAACATCAATACCCTTTATTTTACTTGCTCCTAAGTTTAAATTTAGTAAGGGCGTACTAAAGCCAGCAGTAAACGATGTTAAACCTTTTAATTCTTTATAGTACAAATCGGTGTCTAATGTCCAACCATTTTTCTTGAATAGTAAACCTCCAGAAATTTGATTGCTTTGTAATAAAGGAAATCGTTCATCTGATAAACGCCATATATTGTTTTCAAGTCTTAGTTCTGTTTGATTAAACTCGACCAATTGTGAAATAGGTTGATTTCTTTTTTCCATGGCAACCTTGAAGCGTAAACCTTTAACAATAGGGTGCTCAAAAGTTAACCGAGGTTCTAAAAAACCTTTTTCAACACTACCATAATGTACCCCCCTTAATCCTATCCCTAAAAAACCGCCTTTTTTGTTACGATATTGATATTGTGCGAAAAGTGCATTCTTGAGGTTTTTTTGGTTTAAGGCATCATCTTCATTGCTTTCTGGTTCAAAAACCTCTCTTTTTTCTAATAAAAATCTCACTTCAGTATTGGAAACTTCGTAACCATACATCAAATTATGTTTCTTATTAAATGTATGATGAGATTTTAACGAAAACCCGATATCTTCTATGGTATTTTTACGCAGATTAGTTTCTTCTAAAATATTACTGTCACTTATAATTTCGTCGTTGGTATAATGAGAACGGTAACTGGACAAATAACTTTTGGCATTAAAACTGTATTTAGAACTGGGAGTGAATTCCCAATTAAAACTAATCCCAGTATTATTAATTTTTTGATCGTCTATGCGCAATTCTCCACCCTTGTCAAACGAAAAATCGAGGGTGTTTTGAGTAATTAAACTACTCAATATCATTTTGTTTTTTTCGTTAGGTTTAAAAATGACCTTGGCATTAATATCATAAAAAGAAAATTTGTTGCTACTGGAATCGTCGGTGTAATCATCATCAGTAACTAAATCGATACGATTTCCATTAATATCTTCGGTGGGGGCTCCCGTATTTCTAAAAATGGTTTTGGCATATTTATTATAAGCAAAGCTCTCATAAATATCTGCATAAGAACGTCTGGCAAAAACGTAAGCACCTAGTTTGTTAGATAGTGGCGTTTTTACATAAGCATCTAAGCTCAGGCCATCCAGTCCAAAGCCAGCTACGGTGTTTTCAGGAATACTTTCACCTGTAGATATATCAATAATACCAGAAATCCGATCGCCATAAGCCGCACTGGTGCCAGATTTAAAGAGATTTACTCTTTCTGTAGCATAAGGGTTAAACGAAGAGAACATACCGAACAAATATCCAGAATTAAAAAGTTTGATATCGTCGAACAGAATTAAGTTTTGATCGGGCGTACCACCTCGAATTTGTATACCCGATGCCGATTCGTCTAAAGTACTAATTCCAGGAACCAATTGTATGCTTTGCAATATATCTGGAGTTACCAAACCTGGTAAAATGCCCAATGATTTACTAGAAACATCAATAGAACCGTCTTTATTTCTATCTATACCAGAAGTTACATACCCAGAAATAATCACCTCATTTAAAACCTGACTATTAAGAGTCTGTACTTTTTGCGTAATAATGATTTGCGATTCTGAGATTTTTTGAAAAGCTAAGCCAGTTTGTTCTTCTAAAAAAATTAGTAGTTCATCTAGCGTAATATTTTCTTGGATTAAATTAACTGTTTTTTCGCCTATAATATCATTTGCAAAAGAAAATATGACATCATGTTGTTTTTCAATAGTTTCAAGAATAGAAGCTAACGGGGTGTTTTTATATTGATAACGATGCTTTGTTTGAGCAAAAGTGATAGATATTACAAAAAATGTAATGCAGAGATAAATATATTTCATTTGTTATTCAGATAAAATAATAACATTGCTGGTTGGTGACTTTTTATAAGTTATTCCCATAGGAACTAATGTCGTTTGTAATGCCGTATTCAGGTTATTATGAGTAAAACTACCAGAAAATAATCTATCTGTATTAATAGAGTTTGTCTTAAATGTAATAGGGTAAATATATGTTAGTTCTTCCAAAACTTTTGAAAGAGGTTGATTTACAAACTTAGAAATACCGTCTTTCCAATTGGGTGTTTCATGATTAAAATGACCTTCATAAATATGTTCATCATTAACATTGACTTGCATACCTGATGTTAAAATATAGGTTTTAGAAGCATTTGCGGATTTTATAAAACTGACCTTGCCTTCATAACATTTTACTTCTAGCTCGTTTCTGTCTTTTATGTTGAATTGAGTTCCTAAAACGCTTATATGTCCTTTAGATGTATTAACTGTAAAGCCATCACCCTTTTCGACCGAAAAATAGGCTTCTCCTCTTAGGTTGACTTCTTTATTTCCTAACCAAAAGAAACGTTTATATGATACACTTGAATTGGCATTTAAATGAACTTTAGATCCGTCACTTAGTGTAATATGTGTTTTTTCTCCAATACCTGTTATATGTGTTTTGGATGAATTTAGGAAAGTTCCCAGACTAATAAGTATCACAATTGAAGCTGCTACGGCATACCATAGGCGAATAATTTTTGGCTTTTTTTGCTGTTCTTGTAGTTTTAATGTGACCAGTTTTAAAGCTGCTTCGGTATCTATATCTGGGCCAGCTAATAACTGGGATTCCTTATTAATAATATCAAATTGTTTGTAGGCTTCTGTTTTTTCAAAAGCCACACGCTCTGCTTCGGAAAGTTCTCCCGATATCCATCTTGCTAAAAAAGTTTCGTCTGTATTGTAGTTTTTATCCATACATTGGTATCTTACTAATTAGACATTTTAAAAAGTAAATCCCCTATTTTATAATTTAATTTCTTTTCCTAACATGTCTCGAAGCTCTAACAAAGCTTTACTCATTCGTCGCTCTATAGCCTTTACGGTTAAGCCTGTTAGTTTTGCAATTTCCCGATAGGTCTTTTTTTCAATTCTGCTTAGTAAAAAAACCTCACGTTCTTTAACAGACAACCTATTTATGGCTGCTTTAAGTTTTTCTCTAAATTCATCAACTTCAATTAAAAAATCGGGACTTTCATAGTCTGTACTTTTAGCAATATCTTGTTGGTGCTTTAACACGACTTTTTGATGCGCCACGTCATTTAAAAATAAATTATTGCAGGCCTTATAAATATATGCTTTAGCTTTAGAAAAGGTAACCGTAGCACAAAGCTTCCATAGTTTTATAAAAACATTTTGAACAATATCTTCGGCTTGTTGCAAACTGCCACATTTGTAATAGATGTACTTGGTAACAGGTTCATAGTGCTTTTTAAACAGTTGATTATATATTTTCTCTTCGCATATAGAAGGTTCTTTTTCTGGCATGTCTGACTAAATAGAAGTCCCAAAAATACTTAAAGTCATAAAAAATATCTAAAAAAATAGGGTGTATTGTTTTTAGCATGTCTTAGGTATGTATATAAATGTAATACTTAAAACTGCTATGAAAAAAATCATGTACATTTTATTATTTGTTACCACTTGTGGATTTGCTCAAGATTGGAAAACAAATTTTGAAGAAGCAAAAACTTTAGCACAAACGGAAAATAAAAAAATCGTATTAGTGTTTTCTGGATCAGATTGGTGCGTACCCTGCATGAAACTTGAGCATGAAATTTGGAACACCAAAACGTTCCAAGCATATTCTAAAGACCACTATGTTTTGCTAAAAGCAGATTTTCCCAGAAGAAAAAAAAATGCACTTTCAAGAGAACAACAAGAAAAAAATAATGCGTTGGCAGAAACATATAATAAGAATGGCTACTTTCCATTAGTGGCGGTTCTAGATAAATACGGAAATATTTTAGGTGAGACTGGATACAAAAAAACGACTCCTCAAGACTATATCAACCAATTAAATTCTTTTTAATCTTATGATAAAGCAGTTCGTTATATATAGCATTTTTTTAAGTTTTTTAGGGATTTACGGACAAGAAAACTGTAAACGAACGCTAAAGCTCATGGGGAGTCGATTTGATATTACAGTGGTTTCAGAAACCAAAGAAGATGCAGATAAATATATTAATATGGCTATAAATGAGATTACCAGAATAGAACAATTAATATCTTCTTGGGATCCTAATTCGCAAACCTCTTTAATTAATAAAAATGCAGGAATACAGCCTGTAAAAGTTGATAAAGAATTACTTGATTTAATACTTAGGGCAAAACATATCTCTAAACTTACAAATGGTGCTTTTGATATAAGCTACGCTTCAATGGACAGAATATGGAAGTTTGATGGCAGTATGACAGAAATGCCATTGAAAGAGGATGTTAAAAGCTCTGTTTCTAAAGTTGGTTACGAAAATATTATAGTAGATAAAGAAAAGCATACTGTTTTCTTAAAACTTAAAGGTATGAAAATAGGCTTTGGGGCTATAGGCAAAGGCTATGCGGCAGATAAAGCCAAAGACGTATTAAAAACTTATGGTGTTGTATCGGGAATCATAAATGCTTCGGGTGATTTAAGTGCTTGGGGAAAACAAACTAATGGTGAGGATTGGAATGTTGCTATTAAAAATCCTTTAAATAAAAATAAAGTTTTCGCCTTAATACCTATCTATAAAAAGGCCGTAGTTACCTCTGGCAATTATGAGAAACAGGTTTCTTTTAATGGGAGAACCTATTCGCATATTATCGATCCAAGAACGGGCTATCCAAGTAGTGGCTTGGTAAGTGTAAGTGTATTTGCTCCAAGTGCAGAATTAGCAGATGCTCTGGCAACATCCATATTTGTTATGGGCAAAGATGTAGGCTTGAATTTTGTAAACCAATTGCCGTCTATTGATTGTATTATCGTAGACAACATGGGTAAAATATACTATTCTGATGATGTAAACCTAAAAAATAATAAATGAAAAAGATTGTAATAGTTCTAATGCTAATAACAAGTTTAAGTGCCTGTGTTGCGGTAAAAGAGTATGAAAAAGTAAATATTAACGATCCAGATATGAAATTATCCTCTATGTCTATAGAACGTTTTGAAACAAATTTTCAGGTATATCGAGAAGCTGCTTCTGGAGCTAATGGTGGAAAAACAGGCGGAGGCTGCGGTTGTAATTAAGTGCACTTGTGATTTTTGCATGCATATAAAAAATGATAGATATACTTACCCTGAGTGCAGTTGAAGGGGCTTTTGGTGTATTCAAAATAGTTAACAGAATTTCTCCAGAGTACAACATAAAGGATGGTAAAAGTTTAATGATTAAAAATTGAATGAAGCATATAATCATAGTATTAACTGTATTGAGTTCTGTTTTTTCTTTTTCTCAAACGAAAACAACAGATGCATCAAATACATATAAGAAACGGATTTTAGAATCTACAGAAGTGGATTTTTTAATGAGTTATTATAAACAAGAAGGAAACCACGCATCTGTAACAGGTGGTATTGGAGATGAAACATTAACCGATATTACCCCAACCTTTGTAGTGGCTATTCCTTTAAATGTAGATGATGTATTAACGATTGATGCAGGTATTTCGGCTTACACATCGGCATCGTCAAGTAATTTGGATCCCTTTGACGCTAGTGGTGCTTCAAACAGAGCAGGTTATGATGATGACGATGATGAAGGAAGTAGTAATAATAATATGGCAGGAGCTGTAACAGGAAGTCCATGGGTTGCTTCGTCTGGTGCTTCAAGTCAGGATGTTTGGGGAAGTATTAATGCGAGCTATAGTCATAGTTCTGATGATAGAAATACCATTTGGAGTGCAAATGTAGGTTTCACAACAGAATACGATTATACCTCCATAGGTTTTGGAGGCAGTTTAACAAAGTTATTCAATGAAAAAAATACAGAAATAAGCTTTAAAACTCAGGCATATTTAGATACTTGGAGTCCTAAGTATCCAACAGAACTGGACTCTTATTTGGAAGCAGGGCAAAATCTAAATAACGGTTTTTTTAATGGTATAGATATCTTAGATCAAAATGGTATAGCTATTGATAAAAATGGAGCGGCGGTTTGGTTACCTTTTAATACGACACTCATTCAAAATAAATCCAGAAACTCGTACACAGCCTCGTTTAGTTTTTCTCAAATACTCAGTAAAAAAGCACAGTTTTCTTTGTTTTTTGATTTAGTACAGCAAAAAGGGTGGTTGGCTAACCCCATGCAGCGGGTCTATTTCGCAGATCGTGCGAATTATTACATTGGTAATGCTAGTAGTATTTCTAATTATATGTCTCGAGCGAATAAAGATGTTTTTCATCTTGCAGACGATATTGAGCGTTTGCCAAGTTCCAGATTTAAAATACCTATAGGAATACGTTTTAATTATTATATAAACGAAGCCTTGTTGTTAAGGACTTATTACCGTTATTATTTTGATGATTGGGGTGTTAACTCACATACATTTAGCATAGAACTACCCATAAAGTTTCATGCAGGTAAATTTGTATTATATCCAACGTATCGTTTTTATAATCAAACGGCAGCCGATTATTTTGCGCCCTACGAAACACATGTATCCACATCAGAATTTTATACATCAGATTACGATTTATCCAGATTTAATAGCAATCAATATGGCTTGGGGTTAAGATATACAGACATATTCACAAAGTTTAAAATTTTTAATCTTGGTCTTAAGTCATTTGATCTGAAATATAGCATATATAACAGAAGCGATGGACTAAAAGCAGGTATTCTATCTGCAGGGTTTAAATTTATTTTAGATTAAAATAGGGTGTTTTTAAATGTTCCTGTCTTAATTATATAATGTTTAATCAGAATAATTTATTTATGAAGCTTATTTATAAAAAAACAGATAAAGATATTTATAGATTTTATAAAGTAATCATACCAATTACTATTTTTTTGTCATTAGTTCAAATATTTTTGATTGCACTTCACCTGTCCTGATCGTCTGAAAGTTTATATCTAAATCTTAAAAATCAGTATTGATAGCTTAATTCATGCGAACTAAAGTCACTTCTGTCACTTCTATAATAAATGAGCTTGAGTCTTTGATGACTTTTAAAATTTTAACACAACAAGATTGGAAAATTTTTAAAAACCAATTCGTGGCACTATTTCCTAAGTTTTTTATTCAGCTAAAGTTAAAAAATATACATTTTACGGCATCAGAAGAACGCTTGTTGGCTTTGGAGTATATCCATCTAAATAACAGAGAAATTGCAAATAAACTGGGCATTTCAGAACGCAGTGTTATAGTAAGCCGTCATCGTTTAAGAAAAAAAATAGGAGCTCCTAAAAATTTGCCCATTTTAGATTTTTTAAAAATAGATTAAGTGGTGAATCTTACCTCAAGACTTAAAATTCATATTACTACAAACCGAGCTAATTAATCCGGAACATAGTCAAAAACTTACAAACAACAATTTAAATACCCGTTTGTATACTTTTTTGTATACCTCATTTATGTTAAAAAACCGATGAAACGTCATTTTTTTGTGACGAAATACATTTTTACAACTTTTACAATAGGGTGGTCGTGTAACTTACTGTCTTATTTATATAAACCAAATAAAACTTTTAAATACCCAAATTATGAAACAAATTTACCTTAGAACAAAGTATGCAAATTTGAAACCTATGTTTCTTTTTGCAATGATGTTAATAGTTTTTCAATTTAATGTGTATGCCCAATGCGGGCCAGGAGAAGATTCTGAAGCTCCAACATTTGTTGGAGCTGGTGATGGCTCTTTGGTCAATCCATTTACCAATTTATTGCAAGCCACGATAGGGAGTGTACCTAGTGGTACCTATTATTTTAATTTTAATGGGAGTACTTTTCAGGGAGAATTAGATAATGATACCGATGGTGGTGGTTGGTTAATGATCCTAAATTATGTACACCTTGCCGCAGACAACTCTGCTTTACAAGTGCGTAATACAGATTTGCCTTTATTGGGATCTTCTACTTTAGGCGACAATGAAGCTGCCACGGCTAATTGGGGACATATGGGAAATCAATTGGCAGCAGACATAGATTTTGAAGAAATACGATTTTACGGTGAGACTACTGGACATAGCCGTATTATTGATTTTAAAACAAGCTATGCCAATGTAATAAATTATGTAAAGACTGGCAGTGGTTCTTTCTCTGGAATTAACAATGCTGCTAACTTTACTGCACTAACCAATCATACAGCAAATATCCCTGCTCAAGCTATAAATACTTTTGTTAATCAGGGAGATAATGCCTTAACAGAATTTCCTTTTTGGAGAAGTGGTCAATTTCACTGGGGAATTCGGGGTTTAGGAAATCGCTGGGAAGTAGACGATTCTGCAAACAATACACAAAGCACAATTCACAGAGTTTGGGTACGTGGAGATCTTTCTCCAGCTGGGACTACAAGCATTACCCGTAATTTAGACACCTCAGGAAATCTAACCATGACTCCTGCAGATTTTGGATTTACTTTTACAGATAATTGTGGTAATGTAAATCAAAGTTTGAGTCAAACAGATTTTACCTGTGCTGACATTGGAACCAATACAATACAATTGATTGCCACAGATGATGAAGGAAACAGTACCCCTGTAGATGTAACCGTTGTTATAGAAGACGCTGCTCCAGTGATTACCACTGACGCTTCTGTTACTTTAAATATAGATAGCGCAAACCCAACTGTTTCTGTTACGTTAGCAGACCTTAATGCAAGTGCAGCAGATGATTGTGGATTACAAAGTTTTACACTCACTGGTCAAACAGATTTTACCTGTGCAGATGTCGGGTCTCCTAATATAGTTATGCTAACAGCTACCGATAATAATGGTCAAACGAGTTCTATACCTGTTATCGTTTTTGTTAATGATATTGAAGATCCTGAGATACAATGTGTTGTCCCTTTTTCTATAGAATTAGATGAAACTGGAAATGCTAGTATTACACAAGCCGATATTGTCTCAAGTGCTACAGACAACTGTGGAATACAAAGTATAAGTTTAAGTCAAACCAATTTTACTTGTGCAGATATTGGTGACAATACCGTAACAGTTACAGCAATTGATAATAGTAGAAATCGCATCTCTTGCTCTACTACTGTAACTATTACAGTGCCATCTTGTCCTGGTAATCTTACCTTAGAAACAGATAAAACGGCTTGTGGAGCAATATACAATTATCCCTGCGCAAGCAATATTACAGTAGGGCCAGCAAGCGGTACTTTACTTGCAGAAGGAACTACTACGACCTTTGCTTATGACATTCCAAACGGTAGCGGCGGTACAAATACATGTAATTATACGGTTACTGTAGAAGACTCACAAGGTCCTATTTTCAATACTCAGGATCAAACTTTGGTTCTCGATGCAGCTGGTACAGCTTCATTAACAGCTAATGCTCTCTTAGGTTCAGATCCGTTAGCTAGCGATTATTCTCTAGATACAACAGGAGTTTTAGATAGAGTTGATATTAGTAGCACTGGAACTGAAGTAACATTGGAGGATGATGAAGTATCTGAAGCTTTACCAATCGGTTTTGAATTTGCATTTTATGGTAACTTCTATACAGAGTTTTATATTTCTTCTAACGGATTTATTACTTTTTCAGATGAAGGAGATGACGGATGTTGTGGTTGGGATACACTTCCTGATGCTTCTACCCCTAATAACTTGATTGCCTTTGATATGACAGATATGAATCCTGAAGAAGGTGGTATTATAAGATATACTACTATAGGAACAGCTCCTAACCGAATTGCGATTATTGATTTTGATGAGGTACATTATTATGATACCACACCAGATGCAACGACAACCCAGATAAAACTATTTGAAGGTACCAATATTATTGAAATTCATGGTACAAGTACTTTTGATTCAGGAAATGATAAAATACAAGGTATAGAAAACATAGATGGTACTGCCGCGATTAGTGTTCCAGGTCGTAATGCCACACAATGGGCAACTACCAACGATGTGGTTACTTTTATACCTGTACCAGGAATATTAGATAGTTGTGGGGTTGATACCTTAGTAGCTTCACAAACAGATTTTGATTGTTCGCATTTGGGAGCAAATACAATAACCCTCACCGCTACTGATCTTAATGGTAATGTTTCCATGCGAAACGCAACGGTTACTGTAACTACTACAGATACCACAGTACCAGTTATTACTTTGACAGGAGATAATCCGCAAGAAATTACATTGGGAGATACATATCTAGAATTAGGAGCAACAACCGATGACGGTTCAACGGTAATGATTAATGATACTGCCGTAAATACAAATCAAGTAGGAAGTTATAGTGTTGCCTATAATGCTACCGATTCATCATGTAACGATGCTGTAGAGTTGATTAGAACGGTAAATGTGGTAGCTTTATTAAGTTTAGAAGATTCTATATTAGACAGAGATATTAGTGTATATCCAAATCCAGCAACCGATATAGTTACAATTGCTAATAAAGGTGTTGCGCTTGATAAATTAGAAGTGCTAAACTTAAATGGACAACTATTAATTTCAAAAAATAACAATTTCAAACAAATTAATGTTAGTCAGCTTAAAACAGGTGTATATTTTGTTAGACTACATACACAATTTGGAAGTAAAGTCGTGAAATTAATTAAAGAATAGAGTAAATCTCTGGAATAAAACTTTATGGTTTTGCTCCTGTAAATTGTCAATATCGATTTTGTTATTGATTACATTATAAAGCCTCTGGTTGTTTAAACCAGAGGCTTTAATTCTTTAAAGGAGAATAATTCTGTTTCTATAGTCTTGCCCCTAGGTTAATACCTTATAAAACAAAAATCCCAGTAGCTTATTATATTGAATCTACATGCAGTTGAGCTTGTATTTGTGCATATTTAAGACCTTGCTGTTTGATGAACTTCAATTTTAATAAAGTGTTTTTGCTCTTTATTATGGTACTGCATATGTCAAATATAGAAAAGTACTCAGGTTAATTCTTATTGCATTGAATCTTAGGTTTATTACATAAGTTATAAGATTTATAATGTTTTAAACTTATAGTATTTAGAAATAGAGACTTAATATTTACATAATAAAACATCTATTTTTTTAATAATCATTTACTTGCATTTCCAGTTTATTCTATTTGTAACAACTAACCTAAAATCAGGTTTGTTTCGATTAGAACAATTTTAAGAGTGAAATTTGTGAATAACAAGTTTTTATCAAAACAAGTATTAGCGTATAAATTCAAAGCGTTAATTATTAGAAAAAAATGGTTATGAGAGAAAAAATTACACAGACATTTTGAGTACTACTGCTTTTTTTAATGAGTCAATGGAGTATTTCCTAGATTAGAGTACCAAAAATTGATATTGAAGATTTTACAGGTACTGAAGAACAGGCTATGGAAAAGATGGCTGCCCTGCAAGCATTAATAACTCAAGCAGAAAATGAAGGTTTTAATGCTGTTAAGGAAAAAATGACGATCAGTTTAGCCGAGGTATTTCTTTTTTACGCTAAATCGGATGAAGATAATAAATCCTCGCTAGTATCTATGTTTGATGGGTTGCATACTTTCCATGAGACTACACCAGAAAAGTTAGAGCAAGAAAATATATCAGATCAAAAAACGAAACAGAAAACGAAACAATGGTGGGAAGAATTTTGGGGTAGAAGTTGGATAAAGATAAATCCGAAAAACAAAGAAAAAGACTCTTTAGCTTGGGAGATAGCAAGAAATTACCAAATTTTTAGATATCAACTAGGATGCAACTTCTATGGAGAATACCCTACTAAATTTAATGGAGGAAATTTTACATTTTGATCCAGGTGTGGTTTTAAAAAATGGAAACCCACGAAAAAAACCTTCTTTTCATCTTGGAGCTACTCCAGATTGGCGTGCATGGGGTGGTGGAAGTTTTACGACGCAAAACCAACGTTTAGTGTATTGGCCTTTATTAAAGACAGGAGATTTTGATGGTATGACCCCACAATTTGATTTTTACAACAGAGCATTACCTGCGGCTACTGCTCGTGTTAAGGAGTATTGGGGACATGATGGTAGTTGTTTTACAGAGCAAATGGAGAATTTCGGTTTGCCAATTGCTGTGGTTGGGGATGGACAGAACCCAATGCAACCCAAAGAAGAAGGCATAAGGATACCCCTCATGGAGTTATGGTGAATTCATTAATTAAATACCACTATGAGAGTTAGTTAGAGTTTTTGTTTATGATTTTGGAATACCATCGTTATACGGGCAAGGATATTTTAAAATATATGGATTTTATAAAATCTTCCATTAAGTTTTATGATGAGCATTATCAAATGCGTCAAAGCCAATTAACAGGGAATCCTTTAGATGAAAATGGCAAATTGGTTATTTCACCTTCAACTGCATGTGAAAGCTATAAAGGAGCAGTAAACCCTATAGATGCAACTGCAGGACTAAAAGCTTGCTTAAACTTCCAGAAAAATATATTAACGCATCAGAATTAGAATATTTCAAGAAATTACAAAAACGTTTGCCAGATTTTTATTATGATGTTGTTGAAGATGACAAAATTATTAACCCGGCTAAATCTTGGACTGAATATAAAAATGTAGAATGTCCTCAATTCTATCCTTTGTTTCCTTTTAATCTGTTTGAAAAACACCAAGACGATGAACAAATTGAAATTTTTAAAAACACATGGAAACATGGCAAGCTTCCAAAAAAGTATATTTGGAGTTGGCATCAAGATGGTATTTTTTACGCCAGAATGGGCATGACGGAAAAAGTTAAATGGTACAATACTGAGAAATTAAAAAGTAGTAATCAACGATTCCCGACTTTTTGGGGTCCAGGACATGATTGGGGTGGTTCTGGTATGATTGGTTTACAGGAAATGCTTATGCAAACTTCAAAAGATAAGATATTGTTGTTTCCAACTTGGCCAAAAGAATGGGATGTTAGTTTTAAACTTCATGCACCACAAAATACAGTGATAGAAGGTGAATTGGTTAACAGAGAAGTACAAAAATTAAAAGTCACTCCCAAAATACGAGAGAAAGACCTTGTAATATGTGATTTTAAAACAGGTTTATAGCCAATAAAAGTGGTATCTTTCTTTTTTTAAGATATTTGCTTTGATTGTAATGATATCTTTGTGTTGTTTTTGAATAAAATTCAGGTCATATGAAAACGACATATTGGACAACTACTATTTTATTATCCATTTTTCTTCTATGGAGTGCTTGGACATACCTTTATAGTAAACCGGCTATAGAAGGTGTTAGGGTATTGGGTTTCCCCGACCATTTTAGAATTCAACTAGCTGTATTAAAACTAATAGCTGTGGCAATATTATTAATTCCACAAATCCCTATTCAGATAAAAGAATGGGCTTATGCAGGAATAGGATTGTTCTTCATTACGGCAATAGTGGCGCATATAGTTCATAAAGATCCTTATATCATTACATTAATAAACCTTGTTTTTGTAGGTTTGTTGATTACTTCTAATATATACTTGCATAAAATATTTTGTTAGACTAATTATTTTTAATAATTAAAAGCAGCTACTATAAGGAAATATTTATGTTAAGCATTTTGCGATAGTGCTATTATTTTTAAGAGACTATATTTTAACATTAGTTTATTAAAAAAATTAGTAAGAAAACTTAAAGATTTCAGTTTGCGTTTACTCATTTCAAATAGCTGTGAATTTCCAATATCAATAATTCTGTTTTTTTTAAACTAAAATATAAAGCGTGTCTGAAAATTATATCCTAAGATAAGATACAGTATCAAAAAATGTATGTTCATTGTGTTCCAGCTATTTGTGTTCGTTTTTTAGATTTAAACACATTAATATTACTCATAGAGACATCTTATTAACTTAAATAGACTTTAGAGAGCGAGATTCAACTTAATTTTAAACCTTAGTATATATACCATCATAACTAATTATTAAAATTAAGAAATGAAATTATTTAAACTCATTTTAGCCATTGCATGTTTTTTTACATTAACAGCATGTAATCAAACAGAAAATAACCAGGTTAAGTTAGATAAAAAAGAAAAGTATACAGGAAAACGACCCAATATCGTTTTTTTATTAGCTGATGATATGGGCTATGGTGAACTAGGTAGTTATGGACAAAAAGATATAAAAACCCCATTTTTAGATGAACTAGCTTCAAATGGATTACAATTCACAGATTTTTATGCAGGAACATCGGTTTGTTCTCCATCCAGAGCAATTTTAATGACAGGACAGCATGCGGGTCATGTAAGTATTAGAGCTAATGGAGGTTTGGTTAACGGTAAGAAAGGTAGAGTGCCATTACATAAAACTGAAATGACCATTGGAGAAATGCTCCAGGGAACAGGATATCAAACAGCTATGATTGGCAAATGGCATTTAGGTGTACCTGAAGACATGTTCACATGGGCAAAGGGAAGAGGGTTTGATTATGCCGTACAAGAGCAATGGGGCGTAACTAATAAAGGAAATGTTTTAGATGAGCGTGAACATTGGGTGAACAACGATCAGGACTCAGTATTTTATAATTACAATGATTATAAATGTTTAGATGAATTTAGAACAAATTTTGCGTTAGATTATTTGGATAAGAAAGATAATAGCAAACCTTTCTTTTTATATATGTCTTATAGAATACCGCACGCACATGAATTCTTTTTGAGTAAAAATGATTTGTATAAAGATAAAACAGAAGAATGGTTGGAAATAGAACGACGTCATGCGGCCCGAATCACGATGTTGGATGCTCAAATAAAAAGGCTATTTGAAAAACTGGAAAAAAGTGGAGAATTGGAAAACACGTTGATTATTTTTTCTAGTGATAATGGGCCACACAAGGAGAATTATCATGACAATGAATTTTTTAATAGTTCAGGAGGGTTAAAAGGGTATAAGAGAGCCCTATATGAAGGAGGAATAAGAGTGCCAATGATAGCCTATTGGAAAGGAAAAATTAGAGGAGGAGAAACCACGGATTTACAAGCTGTATTTTATGATATCATGCCTACATTGGCAGAAGTGGCAAATATACCAATCCCAGAGCAAACAGATGGGATTTCAATATTACCTGAGTTGCTTGGAAACCCTCAAAAAAAACACGACCATTTGTATTGGGAAATTCATGAAGGGGGCTACCATAAAAGTATGACTCAAGCAGCTAGAAAAGGTAAATGGAAAGCTGTTAGAACTGCTAATGCCAATAAGACAGAATTATACAATTTAGAAACAGATTTATTTGAAAATCAAAACATTGCAAATGAACATCCTGAGATGGTTGAGCAGATGAATCAAATATTTGAAAAAGAAAGTGTAAAGAATGAGCACTACCCTAATGCAGGAGGGCTATTTAAAAACTAACAATTAACAAAACACCATGAAGTTTACTTTTTTTAAAAAGTCAGCAATTTGCTTATTTGCAATAGTACTAACGTT
>CANMXP010000029.1 GCA_947501845.1 uncultured Flavobacteriaceae bacterium
ATTGGGAAACCTGTTTGAACATCAAGAGACGCTCCTTCACATATCCTCAAATTATTTATTGACTTTATTATAAAACCCGTAGTGGGTTTCTTATCTTTAGTACGTTTTTATAATAAATAGAATGACAGAAAATAAAGAACTGGATTTAGCTTGGGACTTTGTTAATAATACCGATAGAAACGTATTTTTAACAGGTAAGGCAGGTACTGGAAAAACTACTTTTTTGCACAAGCTAAAAATGAAATCTTTAAAGCGTATGGTTGTTGTAGCCCCTACAGGTGTTGCCGCTATAAATGCTAAAGGGGTAACTATACATTCGTTTTTTCAAATGCCATTCGGGCCACTTTTACCAGATACTAATTTAAATAATACAACTTCAGGCTTTAACCGTAAGTTTAGCAAGACCAAAATAAATATTATAAAATCTCTGGATCTATTGGTTATAGATGAGATTAGTATGGTGCGTGCCGATTTGTTGGATGGCATAGATCGAGTTTTAAGACGTTTTAAAAACAGAGATAAAGTATTTGGGGGTGTTCAACTATTAATGATAGGCGATCTGCAACAGTTATCTCCTATTATTAAGGAAGATGAATGGGAATTGCTCAAGGCTCATTATAAAAACGGTTTCTTTTTTAGTAGTCAGGCGTATATGCAATGTCAGGCTATCACAATAGAATTAAGTCATATTTACAGGCAAGATAATCCTAAGTTTATTAATATTCTTAATGAGATTCGAACGAATACATTAACACAAGCTTCGGCAGATGAGTTAAACAAACGTTACCAACCCGATTTTATTCCAGATGAAAAAGAAGGTTATATATCCCTAACAACTCATAATAAAAAGGCAGAGCATACCAATAATAGAGAGCTGGAAAAACTAAAAACAAACGCCTTTACTTATAATGCCAGTATTGAGGGAAAGTTTCCAGAATATGCCTACCCCAATAAAGAAGAGCTTGTATTAAAAGTGGGAGCACAGGTTATGTTTATTAAAAATGATAGCTCGCCCGAAAAACGCTATTTTAATGGAAAGATAGGACGTGTGATTCATTTAGATAAAGATGAAGTTATCGTACACTGTCAAGAGGATGATTTTAACATAGTCACCACACCCGAAATTTGGGAGAATATAAATTATAGTGTAGATGCAGAAACCAAAGCCATTACCGAAAATAAAATTGGTGCCTATACGCAAATGCCGCTACGCTTGGCTTGGGCCATCACCATACATAAAAGTCAGGGTTTAACTTTTGAAAAAGCGATTATCGATGCGCAAGGCGCTTTTGCTCACGGACAAACCTATGTGGCATTAAGTAGGTGTAAATCTTTAGAAGGCTTGGTATTAAACAGTAAAATAAGCTCCAATCATATAATTAGTGATAGTAATGTTTTGTCTTTTAATAAAATGGCAGAAGAGAATCAGCCAGACGAACATGTTTTGCAGGTTTCGAAGTCTGAATTTCAATTGAATTTAATAACAGAGTTATTCGATTTCTATAAATTCCTCCACCCCATAGGGCGTATACTAGATATTTATTATAAAAATAAAACCAGTATAGAAGGACACATAGAAGATCCTTTAAATACTATGAAAGCCTGTATTACTGAGCTTTTAAAAGTCGCCAATGCATTCAAGGCACAGCTAGCTACATTAGTTGAAGCGTCTAAAACACCAGAATCGAGTAAAGCACTTCAGGAACGTTTTATAAAGGCGATTGCCTATTTTGCTGCCCAAACAGAACAGCATATAAGTCCAGCATTTAAAGTTTTTGGCTTTACAACAGATAATAAAACGATTGAAAAAGACCTCCTCAAACCGTTTGAGACTTTAGAAGTATTACTAGCTACCAAATTACTCTATTTTCAGGGCTTGGCAGCAGGCTTTAATGTCACCACTTTTTTGGAATTACGTGCTAAATCTGTTTTTATGGCCAAGGAAAAGCCTAAAAAGCCCAGAAAAATGGTCATAGATGGCACGACAAATATGGAGCTGTTTGAATTGTTGCGAGAACTACGAAACAACATTGCACAGCAAGAAGATTTAATCCATTATCAGGTTTTTACGCAAAAAGCTTTGTACGCTATGTGCGAAACCTTACCAACCAATAAACAAGAATTATTACTGGTTAATGGCATGGGGAAGGTACGGGTGGAAAAATATGGAACTGCTGTTTTGGAGGTCATTAGAGCTTACTGTGATGAACATGATATTGAAACTTCTGATGCTAGCAAAATTGAACTTTTTGAAGCACCCAAACCTAAGCGTAAAAAGGGAGATACTAAAAATATTTCCTTAGACTTATTTAAAGCAGGAAAATCTCCAGATGCCATTGCTTTAGAGCGCGATTTAAACGTCAATACCATTATGGGGCATTTGGCAAGTTTTATACCTTCTGGCGACGTTAAAATAACCGATTTAATTTCTGAAGTGCACTACAAAGAACTAAAGACCATCATCCCGAAAACAAAATTTGAAAACCTTTCCGACCTTAAACACCAGATAGATGCTAAGTATAGTTACGGTGAATTACGCCTGGTACTTGACGATTTGTCCAAGTGATAAATGTTTCAGAACTGGCTTCCTTGATTTTTCTTTTTAAATATGTCTTGAAGATTGTGATAGAATACGCTTTGTCTAAGCAAAGCGAAGAGCTAATCGGTAAGGTGTTGGGAATGAGAACAATATAATTTAATTTTTTACAGTTTTATAAACTTCTAGCAATAAGTTGCCTAGAGTTAAAAAAGGGGGAAAACACCTGTTAAAAATAGGGAAGATACTTATTAGGTTCAGATTGTTAAAGAGTTAGTTTTGGATAGAATCATATTTTCTAGTCTAAAACTATTCTTATCATGAAAAAATATTTTACTAAGGTTTTGGTAATTGTACTATTATCTAAAACACTTTCTTATTCTCAAGAGGTACACGTTTTTGAATCAAATCCAGGAGCATTGGGTAGTACAAATGTTGATCGGGTGTCAAAGAATGAATTGAATCAAAAAATACTTTTTATCCCTGTTGTATCTCAAGACTTTGCTGGCTATGACCCTAATAATAATTTATTTGAAACGCTTTTTCCAGGAGTTAGAGCAGATTTTATAGCTAAAGCCAATACGAATAATATGGTGTGGCAAGAGAATTCTTATGGTAAAGTTTCTTTTCAATCAGATGTGCTTGATAGGGTATATCAAATGCCGAGAGAACTTGAGTTTTATGTCAATCCAGATTATGTAACACCAAGCCTAAAAGGATCTGCAATGGATCCTTTTCCTATTACACCCTCTAACAATAGTTTGCAATTAACACTTCATATTAATGATTCTGATGAAACTGCTTTCGATATTTCATTTGACGGTATGACAACTTATTCAAATTATAATGATTTAGTAACAGAAATAAATAGTCAAATTTTAACAGCTGTAGGAGATAAACTCAGTGCTTCACATAGTAGTTCAGCCCTAAACTTTGAAGTTGCACAAATTTATGTTGCAAAGGGCACTTATATTCGCCTTGATATTGAATCAAGCGATGCAGAACTCCTAGATGAACTTGGTTTGGACAGACCAGTCTTTAATTTCCCTTCAAGAAGTATTACTAGTTCTGGTACTAGTTATCCTGTGACAACAATAGGCGTACCTGTCACGCTTACTTTGGAATTTAAAAATGAGACAGATCCGCCAGTTAGCTTCGATTTTAATCTACCTTCAGCTACAACATATACAACTGTTAACGATTTTATTACCGCTTTTGGAGCAGTTCACCCAGAATTAACGTTAACAGCAGAACCTGATAATAATTTGAGGATCACATTAGACTCGGGAGTGTTGTCTGATATTACAGAAATAACCATGTCTGGTAATAGCCGACTCGTAGATGCTTTTGGGTTTGATGTTTCAACAGAAATAGTTGGTGCCATTAATCAATCTTCAAGAAATACCGTAAAAGGAAATCGAAGCCTTCTTTGTGGTCAAGCGCTGGCTGCATGGTTGCTTGATGAGATAAATAGAAATAATCCAACATTATCGTTTTCTGCAGGAGATGAAGGCGCAATAAAAACCATAGCCGATAATCTTTTTGATCAGTATCGTTCTATTGCCGTTATAATTATGGATGTGCCAGCAGGAAAAAGAGAAGGAGCATCAGGAGGGTATATTAATTTAGGAGTAGAAAATGGAGGTTATTTGTTTTCTCACCAAACGTATGCTTCAATACAAGTGTTATATGGGTATACTACAGAAACTACCATAGCCCATGAAGTAGGTCATAATATAGGCTTTTGGGATCTCTATGACAATGGAGGAGGAAAATACGATTCAAGACTTAAATATGTGAATGAATGGGATATTATGGATAATCAAGGTAATCTTCCACATACTGGAGCATGGCATAAGCAAATTATAGCAGGTTGGTTTGATATTGATGGGAGTAATTATGAGGTTTTCGAAGAACCTGGGGCTACAGGAAGCGAGATAGAACGCTACGTACTAACCCCAATAGAAATGAATAAAGATTATGATAATAATCTGGCGGGTGTACCTGCAAATAGAACAGTTACCAAAGCAATTCAAGTAGTATTTGGGCTTACCGATCCAGAGCCTATGCATTATCTTTTTCTACAAAACAGACAAAAAGGGGCCAACTATAGCCAGACACTGCCACGACGAGACGCCTTAGGAGATCGGGGAGGTATGGAAATTACAGACTGTATAAGCCCTAGGAATTATGATTTTTTCAGACCTGAATCAAGAAATGTTGTTCATATAATGACCGATGAACCTCTTTTTGAAAATGATGCTAAACCTATTGTTCCAGGAACTTCTGTCGATTTATTATCAACATTCCCTGCTTATGACGGGGTCGAGGTAAATATTGTTGGAGAAATCTCTGGTCCTGCACCTTTTTCAGATAGTCCGAGCTATCTTGTAGATGTGATTCGGGAACAAAAGGAAAAATTAGATCTTACAATTACCCCATGGCAAGCACCGCCATATGAAAGTGTGGATATTTGGGTAGAACATAACGATGGAAGCCTTGCTACTGATGCCTTATCAGGAAATGGTGAAGCTACACGTTGGAGTCCAGATTATAACCCTGCTGCTAATGGAGGAGAGCATCTTAATTTTGTGAGAGTTAAAGTAAGGAACAATGGAACCATTGATGCTACGAATGTGACTGTAAGGGTTAAGGTAAATCAACCTGGGGGTATGGGAGATAGTGGTAGTTGGATAACATTAGGCATTAGCGATGGTCAGGATATTCCAAAAGATGGTTTTGCTATTTTTAATTTAGGATGGTCTCCAAAAGTGAATGCCCATACTTGTATTCGTGCCGAGATATGGAGGCATGATAGCCCATTATCAGATGTTAATCCATGGAATGATAGTACACAAGAAAATATTTCATTGTTTCATCCAACGTCTTCAAGCCCATGGCGAGATGAGCATTTTGAATTCGATATAACCAATAGTCGTTCTACACCGCTATGGGTAGAAGTATCACCTAAAAATTTACCAAGAGGTCTTTCTGTCGATCTTGACGATGAGTACTTTCGTATAGAAGGTAATACGACTAAAAGAATAAGTGGCATACTCAGTTTAGATGAAGCAGTAATTCCTACGCCAGAGACTGATGTTTTTAACCCCAATGTACAAAGGGATGTACGAGGATATCGAACAAAACCACAACCTTTTCATCTAGAGGCGTTTGTTGTAGATGACGAGTACCGCCTCCCTATAGGAGGAATAACTTATGTGGTATTTCCATCGGTAAATATCGAAATTGATTCAGAAACAACGGTGCATACCGATGGAACAGTTACAGTTTCTGGTACAACAAAACCCAGGGCACCGAATCAAGATCTAGAGATTATTGTAAAATACCCTTCAGGTAAAATGGAATGGATAGAAGTGACAACAGATAATAATGGGAATTTTGAAAAAGCTATAATTCCAAAAGAAGAAGGGCAAATAAGAATATGTGTAGATAACCCTCCAGGTACAGGCTATGCGCCCACGCGTACAGGAGAAACCATTGTAAATACCAAACACCCTACAGGTTCTTCGTTAGACAACAAGGATTGGGAAGTAAATTTCTTTTTAGGAGGATTATATTTTACAGATGTTCCTAATTATGGCAGTAATATCCATACGGGGTTCAGGTTTTCGTATGACTTCACAGATAAGTTTGATCTTGAATTTGAAGCGAGTACCAGTAAAATAAAAGACGCTGTAGATGAAGCATTGTTGGGAGGGATCCAGGCTCAATTGATTTATGAACCTTTTAGAGGAAGAAAAGTATATCCATTTGCAACACTAGGGGGTGGCTATTATTGGTTTAGTAGAATTAATCGTTGGGAGGATTTTTATGGAATAGTTTATGGAGTTGGCTTGAAGTTTGATGCATATAGTTGGTTGCAATTCAGAATAGATGCCAGGCTTAATAATTATATAAATGCAGATACAAATTTTGATAACTTGCAGGTAAATTGGGGCATTCGATTTCCTTTTTAAATAAAAGGGATATCACAAATCGTTAATTTGAAAAATGTAAAATGAAATATTTACTTTTTATTATATCACTTTTACTTACTATATCTGCTATAGGTGCTCAAGAAACTCCAGAAAATAGAGGGATTAAAAAAGGGGAGCCAGTGCCTCCCTTTTTTCTCCAAAATAAAAAAGGAGGTTGGCAAAGCAGTGAAAGCGTGTTTAGTAGGCCTTTAACGGTCTTGTGGTTTTCAGATATTTCCAAGCTGAATAAAGTGAACATAAATTCTCTAAAGAGTTTAGAGTCAGATAGTATATCAGTATATATTATTGATAATAATAAATTTACCTCGAATACAATCCGAAAAAAAATGTATCATGATCTAGTCCCTGGTCTTCCTGTTTTGTTGGATTATAAAGATTATGCAAGTAATGCCTACGGTGTAAACCGCTCATTAGCATGGTTTCTTGTTAATAATAATGGGATCCTCATCGAATTTGACTACAGCCGTTCACTCGATTTGTTATTTAAAAGTGTTAAAAAATAATGCGTCTTTATGTTGCGTTGAAAAACTTTGCTTTGGGAAAAGCTTATACCATTACATTACCAACCATCTAATACACATTGTAATGTGTGAGGTACCGTTTCAGATAAAGGGATGTCTTCAAGCGTGTCTCCCAGATAATTGCCACTAGCCAAACCAGTAACATCATTAAAACGATACGACCAACAATATCTTAGTTTGGGGTGTTCTTCAGAGTAGGTTACCAGATTATCAATTAATATGGCATTATCGAATTCAGAAAATGCTAAGAAATAACCAAGAAATTTGTTGCGACGTACATCGGCATCAGAACTTTTATACATATACATGCCACAACTATTGCACACATTTTCATGAACATAGGTCGCTCGATTATGGCCTTTATCTCCACCTCCAGAATACTGAATATATCCTAACCTTCCGTTTACGGAGCTCGTTTTCATGGTAATTGTATTTCTGGCAATAATATTATGTGTTTTATGCCAGCTAACAATGGGACCATCTACATAAGTGTTGCCTTCGCCCTGTTCCATAGTATTATCAAGAATATACACATTCTCCCCGCTAGTATTTACAATATCACCGCCCGTATTGTGGTGAAAATAATTGTTTTGAATTAAAATATCTTCATCAACACGCCCTGGGCCTTCTATATCAATACCAAATTGCGGACTTGTGCCATTTATATGGTGTATCTCGTTATCTTTTATTTCAATACGTTTACCACCAACTATGGAGATGCCTTGGCGTCTGTTATTATAAATATCGTTATTGGTAAAAGTCACATCATTGGCATCCAGTACTAAAGAACCATCACCAGTTAGGTTATGAATTTTCATATTTTCAATTAATACCAGATTGCTTTTATTCCAAACACAGATGCCATGGCCTTCGTCATGGGCTGTCTTACCATCACTATCTCGGGGCGTGAAAATATGTGTGTCGCGATCGCCTTTTATAATGCCATCACGAATAATTATATTATCACCCTTTAAGCTAATAACACAGTAATTCCATTTATTATTAGTGTCGATTTCTAGCACCGTACCTTCACTAAATATAAATTCGGTATCACCATGTATTTCAATGCCTCCTTGGTAAATATCGTTTACATCTTTACCAACTAAATAGTTGCCTTGAGGTAATGTGACTTTGCTATAACCTTCCTCATGGGCCCAATCTATGGCAGCCTGCAGGTTAGCGGTGGTTTTAATAGCATCGGTACCATCATTGGGAATATCCCATTGATTTAAATCGATAGTATATTCAAGGGTGTTTGGTAATGTTGGTAATGCAGCATTAAAAAGGCGCACAGGTAAACCGTTTGCGTCTAAATTTTCAGGATCGGCACCATAATTTATATCCAGTTCATCAAGATTTAAACCTTCATCACTACACGATGTAGCAAAAATCATGATACCAATTAGTAGGTAGTATGTTAAGCTTTTCATGGGCATTATTTTGGGGTTAATGCTTATATGTTTTACAAATTAATAAATATTAAATAATTGCAACATTATATTAAGTTACGAAAAGGTTTAATATATGGATGTTTTTACAATATTTATCTTCGTTTGGTTGAATTGAATTTAATGACTATTTATTAGCTTTCTTCAATTTTTTCTTTCTAAAAGCTTCTTTGAAAATGTAAATAGGATATACTTTTTATACAAAAGACAGAAGTAATTCTAAGATTTAGAATCTTTGGTAGGTATCAACAATTCTCTAATATCCACATCCAAAATTTCTGCTATACGCTTTAAATCTTTTAAATGCGGTTGTGATTTATTATTGCACATTGAAGTAACCGTATTAGGATTTCTATCCAATTTGGCAGCCAATTCTTTTTGGCTCATTCCTTTTATAACGAGTACTTCCTTTATTCTATTTATTCTTTCTGGCATATTTCAAAATTAACTAAAATCAGTAATAGAGGCAAGTCCTACATTACTACGATATAGCTTTTATGTGTGTTTGTATTGTTTTAAACAGTGTTATTATAAGTTAAAACGATGAAAATATTTTTTTAATTCATTGTTTAAATCTATATTTGTATAAGACATAGTAATGTAATAATTGGTTTAATCAATATTTTAATATGAAAAACGAGCAATTAATAATTAGCCTTATACTGCAAGATCTTAAACATAATCAGTTATTATTGGGACTAGAGAAGATAGGTTTAGATGTAAATGATACGCACTATTTAAGCATCTTAGATATTGTTTTTCAATTAATGAAAGTTCCTGAACAAGTAGCTGATGATTGTGGCGCATTGTATTTAAACTTTATGGATCAGGCTATTCAATATAAAATGTCCGATACGGTTAAACGAGACACCTTAAAACCTTTAGCAGAGGTTTGTTATAGGCAATTGAGGATTTTAATAGATATGGAGTATTGAATTGTGTTATGATGTTGTGTGCTATGTAACTTTGTTTTGGTTAAAGCGAAGTATAAATTACTATATATTCTTTGTTTTTTCTTCTAAAAACTTTCTCTACAATCTTATATGGAAGGTGATTTTTAAGAAATGACGATAAGAGAGAAGTGAAATATTTGTGGAAAGGATAAATAAGTGAAGAGTAATCTAATGAAATATTTTACCTTTAGACAAAGAATAAAATTAGTATGGTTGATTTAGATGGTTCAAAAGAAAAATTTAATGAATTTGTTAATTTTTTTGATATTTATAAAGATAAAGATATAACAGAAAGTGATACTCGATCAAAATTACTTGATAAATTATTTATTGAAGTTTTAGGCTGGAGTGAATTAGATATAGATAGAGAAGGGCATACCTCTGAAGGGTATTATGACTATTTTTTTTCAACACCTAATTTTAAATTTGTTTTAGAGGCAAAAAAGAGCTTTATAGAATTTAAATTACCAAAGAACACTTCAAAATTTGTAACTCTTAATTCTATATATAAAGAAAATGAAAAAGTTATTAGGCAAATTAGAGGATATCTTTTTGAAGTTGGACTTCAATATGGAATCATTTCAAATGGCAAACAATTTATTATAGGAAAATTTGTAAATAATAATGGTGAACCATGGAAAAAAAATAAAGTGTTATTTTTTGATGGAATTCATGATATAGAAAGTCGTTTTATTGAGTTTTATAATTTACTTGCACGGAACAATGTAATAGAAAATAGCGGATTTACTATTTCAGATAAAGATATTCTATTTGGAAAAACGATTATATCTACAATTCCTAAAAAAGATGGGGAATTAGTTCGGAATTCCTTTAGTTCAAAATTAACTCCATTAATAAATGAGATTTTTGGAGAAATTTATAAGTATGAAACTTTAGATAATAATGTTCTTATAAAAGAATGTTTTGTTGAAAATGTTGAAATAAAAAAAAATAAAGAGGAAATAGAAGAATTATTTGCCGATTTACCACCAAGTTTAGGAGAAGTTGTACCAGCTCGAAATGTTAGTAGTATTGCACGACAAATAGAAGATGAATTAATTGATTATCCTGTTAACTTAAATAATGTAGAGCCACCTTATCCGATAATAATCATTGGATCAAAAGGATCTGGGAAAACTACATTCATTAATTATTTATTTAAATCTTCAGTTTCAGATGATTTTGATAGGCACAGACCTAATATTTATATAGACTTTAGAAAGTATGTAGATTACGATTTAGATAAAATAAATAGCAAAATCTATAAAGATTTAATATCAGCAATAGAAGAAAAGTATTACTATTATAGATTACATACACTTAAAATATTAAAGAAAATTTATAGGAATGAGATTCGGAAAAAAGATGAAAGTACTTGGGTTGCCTATAAGAAAGATAAAGATCTTTATAACATAAAATTAAGTGAGTATTTAGAAAAAGTACAGGAAGATCATGAAAATCATTTTATTAAATTAGCTCAATACTTTATTAATGATAGAAAACAAAGGTTATGTATTATTATTGACAATGCAGACCAATTTGAGTTTAATGTACAAAAAAATGTTTTCCTTTTCTCCCAGAGCTTAAGGATAAAATCTAAATGTGCCATTATTCTATCATTGCGTGAAGGGTATTACTACAAATGGAGATATAAACCGCCATTTGACGCTTTTAAAAGTAATATTTATCACATTTCTGCACCTCCATATAATTTAGTTTTACAAAAAAGGATAGATTACGCTATTAAAAATTTGAATATAAATGGTAAAACAAAAGGACAAAATGATAATTTAAATATCGATTTTGATAATAGAAATATTCTAGACTTCTTTTTAAACTTAAATAAGACATTATTTATTAGAGAGAATTCTGAGATGTTACAATTTCTTGAGAAAACAACTTACCCTAATATAAGAGAAGGCCTAGAGCTATTTGATCATTTTTTGCTTTCTGGACATACTGATATTACAAAATATATTTTAAGACAGCAAACATCAGAATATAGTAAGCAAGCAATTCCAATATGGGAGTTTATTAAAGCTGTCGCTTTAGACAATAAAAAATATTATAATCATGAGAATAGTAAAATTCATAATATTTTTTATCCTTCAGGTAATGGTACATTAATATTCCTGAAGTATAAAATTCTTAAATTTCTTGATTTAAGATTAGTAAATTTGGGTATTTCTGAGAAGTTTTACAAACTAGAAGATTTAATAGATGACTTTATAGAAAATGGGTATAAGAAAAAAACTCTTAATACTGAATTGAAAGATCTTTTAAACTATGGACTAATCGAAACTGAAGATATGATATCAGATAGTGAAGAAGATGGAGATATAGAATTCTCTAATGCGATTAGTATTACATCAAAAGGACACTATTATATAGAATACCTTGTGACAAAATTCTCATACATAAGTATTATTTTACAAGATTCAATAATTATGGACAAGGATTATTTTTCAAAAATGGTTAAAGTTTTTCCAAAAGCAAATGCATATGGGAAAAGTAATTTAACTGAAAGGTTTGAGGTAGTAAATTTATTTATTGAATATCTAAAAGTTAGAGAAATAGAAGAATTGGCAGGAAATGAAAAAGGTTATATTATGGATGAAATATTAACAGCAGGATTATATAAGTCTTTAGATAAAGTTAAAAAAAGAATTGCTATTTTCAAGATGGATGTCCAGACCTCATAAAATTTTGGATAAACAATAGGTGATGTAAGGCTATATATTAGGGGTTTAGTTATAAGTTTCTTAATAATTCTAACTACAGAGCAACTTCAAAGCAATCTTAATTAGTTATAATTTTTTCTAAAATATAGTGAAAGAGCCGTTAATTGTTTCCAAAATTATATACAGTCTTGATTTTTTCTTTTTATCAAGAAAAAAAGAAAATATTTCATTCTATTAAACCTAAAATATAGCTTGAATATGAATATGAGATATGCTTGTTCTGGTAGTTTAAGGATAGAACCTCACCCAAGTGCAGTGGGTATTTGCCAAATATGTGAAAATGAAGTAAAAGCATATTGTGGGGAAATAAATAAGTGGCATTGGAGGCACAATAAACTACCTGATTGTGATTCTTTTCATGAGCCAATGACCGAATGGCATAAGAGCTGGCAAAATCAATTTCCTGAGGATTGGCGAGAAGTAGTTTTGGTTAGAAATAATGAAAAACATTTTGCCGACATTCTTACCTTTCATAACTTAGTAATCGAGTTTCAGCATTCTTCAATTTCTTCCAAAAAAATATTAGAGCGAGAATTATTTTATAATTGCATGATTTGGGTTGTAGATGCTATTGGTTTCAAGAAAAATCTAAAAATCAAAGACCTATTTCAAGATCATTTAGATGAACTAAAAAAAAAGTACAATAAAACTGTTTTATATAATGAAATCTCTAATGTAATTGATATAGAAATAAGTTTATTAAAGTCGGAATTACTTTATTTAGAAAACCAGTTATTTCGTTATCCAAAAGCCCTAAATAGAAAGAGAAAGGTATTAGCTACGGATGAAAAAATACTACAAGGGTTAGATGAGTATTTAACAAATGAAGCCTTCGTCACTTGGACAAAAAATGGAAGAATACTTTATAGGTATAGTGAAAATTTGGATATGAATGAAGTAGAGATAAGAAACCAAATAATTGATTTACAACAGGCAATAGGTTCTAATACAAATCAAATTAACCAAATTAATGTTGAGTTAAAAGACAAAGGCAAAGAGTTAAAGGAGAAACTTGTACTTCATAAAAATGAAATTCAAGAAAAAATTAGATATCAAAAACAATCACTTCAAGAAATCTATGTAGGAGTAAAGTCCATTTTCTTAAAAGGTCTTTCTGACCTAATTGAAAAAGAGAAATCTGAAATCCAAAAAATCGAGTTAGACTTACCAAAAATAAATAAAGAAATTATTTCAAAGAATTTGGCTATTGAACAAATTAATATAAATAAATTGAATAGGATATCCGATTTTTTAGCTGAGAAAAGCCTGGGATTTAAAAAAGAAATGCAGATAATTAAAGAGAAGTATGGTAATGTTTTCTCATATGAATGGAAGCGTGAACGAAGGTCATGGAAATCTGCCTCAAAGCCGATATTCTTAGATTTAGGTGATGAATATTTGTACGAAATAAAGTCGGTCAATCTTCTTAAGAGAATATCTAAAACTCATTTTGTAATTCATTATTCTAATGAGTAGATTAAAATAAATAGACTAAAGACGAGTTCTGTTTTGCATAATATTAAAATCATGCAAAAAATTTAATTCACTTGAACACGAATGTTTGAAAGCACTACACATAAAAAACCCCTCAAACAATCACCCCAAAGCCTCCCTATAAACTTGTAAACAGCGTTCCCGTGCTAATTTATGGTCTACTAAAGGTTGCGGATACGTAAGCTCTTGAAATTCTGGTACCCATTTTTTAATATAGTCTAGGTCCTTATCAAATTTTTGAGCTTGAGCCGTTGGGTTAAATATTCTAAAATAAGGAGCCGCATCGGTGCCACAGCCAGCAACCCATTGCCAGTTGCCAATATTGCTAGACATATCGTAATCTAATAACTTTTTAGCAAAATAGGCTTCACCCCACCGCCAGTCAATCAACAGGTGTTTGCATAAAAAACTGGCAACCACCATACGCACACGATTATGCATGTGGCCCGTAGCGTTAAGCTCTCGCATACCAGCATCAACAAGCGGATAACCCGTTTCGCCTTTGCACCATAAATAAAATTCCTGTTCGTCATTACGCCACATAATACGATCGTACTTTGGTTTAAAAGCTTTGGTTGCTGTATGTGGATAATGCCATAAGATCTGCATAAAGAATTCGCGCCAAATCAATTCCTTTAAAAAAGTGTTATTAGGCTGTTTATAGGCCAATAAAACAATTTCGCGAATGCTTACGGTGCCAAAACGTAACTGGATTCCCAGTTTAGAACTCCCATCGCGAGCGGGGAAGTCACGATTAGTTTCATAGGTGTTTATAAAAGATGCACTGAGCCTATAGCCTGCAACCTTTATTAAAGTGGCTTTAAACCCCAGATCTTCAAGAGATAAAAAAGGGAACGCCTTATTTTTTACAAATTTATCCAAATGTTTTTCAGAAGGAAACCTTTGAATCCCCTGATTTTTTATGGCTTCCAACCATTTTTTGGAGTAAGGGGTATATACTTTATAAGGTGTCCCGTCTTGCTTAACAATATCATCTTGTTCAAAAATAACCTGATCTTTAAAGGTGTTAAAAGCAATACCTTTTGCCGCCAAAAGTTTTTCGATTTGTTGATCGCGCTGAAGGGCATAAGGTTCGTAATCCCGATTGGTATAAACCGATATTACGTGGTATTCTGAAATGAGCTGTTTATAAACAGCTTCTGGTTTGCCAAAATAGACGGCCAAACCACTTCCAAATGTATTTAGTTTGGTATTGATTTTTTCTAATTGCTCATGGATAAAAGCGACCCGCACATCATCATGGTCTAACTTATCGAGAATATCTGAGTCGAAAATAAAAATGGGCAACACAGGAGTGCCAGAAGATAATGCTTGATATAAACCAGCATTATCATGAACCCTGAGGTCTCTTCGAAACCAAAAAACAGTGACTTTTTGCTTTGCCATTTAAAAAGATTTTAAGCTTAGTTTATTAGGAACGGTTTCTAGTGTTCCAAATAGCTCGGTTAGTTTTTTCTCCCTGTAACTAAAAATTTGTTTGAGCTGTTTTTTTACGATAATGGGATGTGCCAGTTGCCCCAACAAGCCAAAAGGAATTTTATAATCGATAATATCTTCCATTTCTATGCCACCGTCTATATCTTTTATAAAATGTTTGTGATGCCACAGGGCGTAGGGACCAAAACGCTGCTCGTCAACAAAATATTCCCCTTCTTTAACATGTGTGATTTCCGTAACCCATTTCGTGGTATACCCAGGAAAAGGGGATACTTTATATTGAATAATTTGCCCAGGGAACATAGGTCTATCTGCTCCAGATAGTATATGAAACCCCATATGGTCTGGTGTAATGACTTTAAGGTTTGCAGGGTTACACAAAAACGCCCATGCTTTTTGCCTTGAAATTGGAAATGCCTGTTTAGAATGTAATTGATAGAGTTTCATAAGTTAATTTTATTCGGAGACGAGTTTCTCAATTTTTTTTGAAATTTTGTCTGCTTCGGCATATTTTTCATCGCTCATTTTTCTATTGATTGTTGATAGTCCATGAGCTTCTTTTAGTAGCTTTCTATGAGCATCATTAAGCTTTTGGAGGGGCGATTTTCTTTTAAAAAAATTAAACATATCGTTTCTTTTTAATTATACAAAAGGATGTAAAGGTTTAATGATGTTGCAACACAAAGCCAAACAGCATAGGGAACAATAAATAGACTTTTAAGTTTGAGTGTTCTGTAAAATGCAATCAAAAAATAAAAAACCAGAACGCTAAGCAGGATTAAATTTATAAGTCCTAAAGCGACAAGGTGTTGATTGAAAAATATGTAATTCCAACTAATGTTTAATAAAAATTGTACAGCAAATAATACCCATATTCTGTTTGATACTAAGGTGTCGTATAGGCGGGTTATATAAACGGAAAAGCAGAGCATAATAATTGACCATGCGGTTCCAAATACCCATCCAGGAGGTGTCCATGGTGCTTTATTTAAGTCCATATACCATACTGTAGTTGGACCATTTTGCATAAGTAAACTACCAATACCCAATGCTCCAAAATTTATGAGAAGGAAAATAAAGAATAAGACTATTTTTTTCATTTTTAAAAATTTAATAGGTGCAATCAGGCAGCAATTTTATTTATCATACCGTTAAAAATAAAACCATGGAACGGTAAAACGGCATACCAATATAATCGTCCCCAAAGTCCCTTGGGCCTAAAAGTGGCCTTTTGCATAAGCGTATTATTTACAATTTTAAATTCTAGCCATGCTTCTCCTGGTAGACGCATTTCGGCAAATAACAGCAGGCGTTTTTCTTCATTATTGGCATAGAGCACACGCCAAAAATCCAGCGCATCTCCAGTTTGTAATTCCATAGGATGCCTACGGCCACGTCGTAATCCAATACCGCCTACAGCTTTATCTATCAAACCTCTTATTTTCCAGAGTATCGTACCATAGTACCAACCATTTTCTCCACCAATGGCCCAAATACGTTTAATGGTTTGTGTTTCATTTTTAATGGTTCTTTTTTTAATGTCCTTAAAACAACCAAATTGTGGAACTTCGATATATTGAGAGAGCCTTTTGCTAAAACGCCCACTTATCAAAGAATCTTTCCAGCTTGAGACGATACTATTCTGCTCTATTTTTTGGAAGGCTTTTTGTACGGCTTGTTTATAATCTATAGGCTTTATATTCAGAATTTTATTAATACTACTGGGCTTGCCAATCACTTCAACTTTCATGCTGTCTACTAAGGATATAGCTAGTTTGTACGATGTGGCAGTTATAAAGAACAACCAGTAGGATGATAATTTTGGTGTCATTACTGGAACCGTTAAAATGTGTCTTTTTAATTGTCTTACGGCAGCAAATTGAAGCATCATTTGTTTATAAGATAAAATATCTGGTCCTACAATATCAAAAGACTTATCCATAACTTCGGGGTGATGGATCGCTTTAGATAGAAAGGAAAGCACATCTCTAATAGCTATGGGCTGACATTTAGTATTTACCCATTTGGGCGTTACCATAATGGGTAATTTTTCAACCAAATCCCGTATAATTTCGAAAGAGGCACTTCCACTACCAACAATAATTCCAGCTCTAAAAGTAGTTAGGGCGTATTTTGATGATTTCAATAGTTGCTCTACTTTATATCTGGATTGTAAATGTTTGGATAACTGATCATCGTTAACAATACCACTTAAATAAATGACTTGTTTGGTCTTGGTTTGCTCCAAACGCGTTTTAAAATTTAAGGCGCATTGCTTTTCTAAGGACTCAAATTTTTCAACACTAGAAGACATCGAGTGTATTAAATAATAGCCTAAATCGATATCTTTAGGGATTTTGTTTAAGCTTTCTTCTTTAAGAAAATCAATCTCAATAATAGAAACCTTTGTATGATTTCTTAATATTAGAGGTACTCGATTTATATCCCGAACACAGCATATGAGCTCATGGCCGAGCTCCAACAATATAGGAATGAGTCGCTTGCCAATATAACCTGTAGTACCTGTAACTAATATCTTCATAATCAACTTAAATACTTGTTCGTCTTACAAATATAGTGATAAATATTATTTTGTTTAATTTATTGGTTAAATTGTTAAACAAAACAGCTGATCGTAAGTTTAGTGTAGACGATTGGCGTAACTCGAGTTCGACATAAAATTTGTAAAAAAACAGACAAAAGCTCAATACAATAAAGCTTGTCACCTTGAGTGCAGTAGAAAGGTCTTAAAAATTCAGTTGTTTTAATTAGGTTTAGACTGCGCTCGACCTGACATTTAAATAAAGCTAAAATTGTATTGAGCTCAGGTTATTAAAATGTTGTTAGGCCGCACTCACCTTAACAACAGCCCTTCTATATTGCTAAATTTTATGTTAAAATAAATAAAAATAATAGTATTACTTTTGTTTTTTAATAGTAATACTATTAAATTTGTGATATTAATTATATGAATACAATATCTGTACATATTAATATTAATCCAGGGCTTTATAAAAAGAACCCAGAATCTTCCGATCTTGGAAAACGTATCGTTTCTAAAAGTATAGAAATGATTCATGAAATAGGATTTGAGGATTTTACTTTTAAAAAGCTTGGGGTTGAAATAACGTCTAACGAAAGTTCTATATACCGTTATTTTGAAAGCAAACACATACTGCTTGTTTATCTTATAAATTGGTATTGGAGTTGGTTGGAATACAGGTTGGCATATAAAATTCAAAATATAAAATCACCCAAGGAAAAGTTAGGAATAGCTGTAGACTTACTTGTGCAGGAAGTGATAAATGACAATGATTTTTCGAGTGTAAACGAAATTTTATTGCACAAAATAATAGTGGATGAGTCATCTAAGGCGTACCATACCAAATCGGTTGATGCCGAGAATGAAAAAGGGTATTTTAAATGTTATAAACGCGTAGTACAGCGCGTTAGTGAATTGGTTCTTGAGTGTAATCCCGATTTTGAATTTCCGCATATGCTAATTTCTACAGTGATAGAAGGTGCCCATCAACAACGTTATTTTTCGCAGCACCTACCATCGTTAACAGATTTTGAGAAGGGTAAGAATAATATAGTCAGGTTCTATACAAACTTGGTGTTTAAAACATTAAACATTTTATGAGTTTTAAATTTCAAACATATAAACCCTTGTATATATTGATAGCGATAGTGATGTCGCTATATTTTGTAGCACAATATAATGTTCAAAATTATTTAATTGAATCGAATACAGAGATTGTTTCCTTGAAAAAAGAGACTTCAGAAGATTCAGAAAAAAAAGATAATATTGAGGAATTAAATAAAGACTCTAAAAAAATCCATACATTTTTTGTCTATAACATATGTGCTTTGAAAATAGAGGGAGATATTACCTTTTATGCCGAAAAAAATAGCATGATTATAGATTTTGATGTTCTAAATCCACCTCCAGAACAAATCTAATTTCTTTTGTAAGCCCTATTGACTTGAATTACATAAGTACAGTAATTAAAAAGGTCGATAGTAATAAAAACATTTAATATTAAACTTGTTTATTTATCAATTAGTAATAGGTCTTGAAGTGCTCGGGATAAACTTTTAGGAAATCTTATAATTATAAAAATACTTCCTTAAGTTTCAATTGGAAAAACATACCGCAGACTCAGCATATTGATTTCAACGAGTAGCCCATAATTAAAGGTTTATAAAATTGATGCGCATCGCATTAGTTCGGCTTACACACGCATCACAGTTACATGCAACATCACAATCAATTAAAAATAGTATTAACTAATGGTCATTACCATTTAGTATCATTTATTTATATGGAACAAAAACAATTAACACCTTGGAGGCGGTTTATAGGCTTATTACAGCTGGATAGAAAAGATATTAGACAAATTTTTTACTATGCCATTTTTGCTGGTATAGTGGCTTTATCCTTGCCATTGGGTATTCAAGCCATCATCAATTTTATTCAAGGTGCCCAAGTATCTACGTCGTGGATTATATTAGTAATTTTAGTAACCTTAGGAGTGGCATTTCAAGGGGTGTTACAGTTAATGCAAATTAGGATTCTTGAGAATATTCAACAAAAAATATTTACAAGATCTTCTTTTGAGTTTGCCTATAGGTTCCCGAAAATAAAGATGAGCGAGCTACGAAATTTTTATCCACCCGAGCTGGCGAATAGGTTTTTTGATACCCTAACGGTTCAAAAAGGATTATCAAAAATTTTAATTGATTTTCCTGCAGCTTTATTACAAATAATTCTGGGGCTGCTACTATTATCATTTTACCATCCGTTTTTTATTATTTATGGCATATTGCTTATCGCTTTAGTTTATATCCTTTTTAAATCTACGGCTCGAAAAGGACTAGAAACCAGTCTTATGGAATCAAAAAACAAATATAAAGTAGCGCATTGGATACAGGAAGTCGCACGGTCTTTAATTAGTTTTAAGTTATCGGGAAACAGTCAATTGGCTATGAATAGAAATGACGATTTAACAGCTCAGTACCTTTCGGCTAGAGAAAGTCATTTTAAAATACTGTTAACACAGTTTATTCAAATGATAGGTTTTAAAGTCCTTGTAACATCAGGCTTATTGCTTATAGGCGGGTTACTTGTATTAAATCAGCAAATGAATATTGGTCAGTTTGTAGCAGCAGAGATTATTATTCTGCTTTTAATCAGTTCTGTTGAAAAGGTAATTACGGGGTTGGAATCTTTTTACGATGTACTAACCTCTTTAGAAAAAATAGGTCAGATCGTAGATAAAAAACTAGAACCACAAGAAGGGATAGATCCTTTTGAAAATAAAAGTAATATGACTCTGGAATTAGATGAGCTAAAGTACCATTCTCCAGAAGGGGAAGAAATACTTAAGGGTATTAATTTTACGCTCTTACCAAAAGATAGAATCCACTTAGAAGGTGCTTCGGGATCTGGTAAAACAACTTTGCTTAAAATAATTTCGGGACTAATCGAACCAACAAGTGGTGATTTATATATAAACGATGTGTCATTAAAGGCCGTATGGCCTAATCGCTATAGGGCTAATGTAGGACAGGTGCTACCAGATCAAACACCTTTTGAGGGGACCATACTGGAGAATATAACATTAGGCGCCAATAACATTGCACAGGAACGGTTGCATGAGGTGCTAAAAAATGTAGGATTGTTGGATTTTATTAAAAAACAGCCTAAAGGTTTAATGACCATGATACATCCTGAGGGGCAGCAAATCCCATTTACGGTTTCCAAACGTATTGTTTTGGCAAGAGCCATTATTCAAAATCCCAAATTGTTGATATTCAAAGACCCTTTAGAGCATTTTGAAGAAAAAGAAGCCAATCGAATTATCGATTATTTGCTTTCTCCAGAGCGGGAATGGGCACTTATTATTTCCAGTAGCAATCCAGCATGGAAGGAAAAATGCCATAAAAGTATGAAATTAGAAAAAGGCGTATTAATTAGTAAAAATAATACCGATGCTTAATATATCACATAACCAAATAAATAAAAAGGTAACCTTAGAAGGGTATAAATCTCATAAAAAAGTCTTTCAGAAACGGCATTATAAAATGTTCAACAGGTTTTTAGGGGCGTTTTCAATTATTGGAATCATCATCTTGTTTTTGCCTTGGACGCAAAATGTTACCGCAGATGGGTATGTAACAACATTAACCCCAGATCAACGACCTCAAACCATACAATCGCCCATACCAGGACGCATTGAGCAATGGTATGTAAAAGAAGGTGATTATGTTAATAAGGGCGATACGATACTTCGTATTTCGGAGATAAAAACTGAGTATCAAGACCCAAAACTAGTAGAGCGTACCAAGCTTCAGCGTGATGCCAAAAGTAATTCGGTACAATCCTATAAAGGCAAGGTTGAAGCACTTAAAAACCAAATAGAGGCCATAATAAGAGAAAGGAGTTTAAAATTGACGCAAGCTGAAAATAAATTAACGCAATCTTATTTAAAGGTAAAAAGTGATAGCATAGATTTAGAAGCGGCGAAGACAAATTATAAAATAGCGAATACACAATTAGAGCGTATTCTCACACTTCAAAGCGAGGGTTTAAAACCCATGACAGCTGTTGAAGAGAAACGGTTAAAAATGCAAGAAGCCCAGGCAAAATTGATTTCTCAGGAAAACAAGTTAATGTCCAGTAAAAATGATGTGTTAAATGCAAGAATAGAAATTAATAGGGTAACAGCAGCATATGCCAATAAACTGGCTAAGACAAGTAGTGATAAATTCACGGCACAGTCAAATCAGTTTGAAGCCGAAGCCCAGACATCGAAGTTGGAAAATCAGACCTCTAATTACGAGCTTAGAAATGCACTCTATTATATCACAGCACCACAGGATGGTTATGTGAATAAGGCATTACGGGCTGGTATTGGCGAAACATTTAAAGAAGGAGAAGCTTTAGTAGGAATTATGCCTGCAAATTATGATTTGGCAGTAGAAACTTTTGTAGAACCCATAGATTTACCATTAATACATAAGGGAGAGCGTGTGAGAATTCAATTTGACGGATGGCCAGCCATTTTCTTTAGCGGATGGCCTAATGCATCATTTGGAACTTTTGGAGGTAGAGTTGTAGCAGTGGAAACATTTATTAGCGATAATGGCAAATTTAGAGTGCTTATTGCTCCAGATACTAACGAAAATGAATGGCCTCAAAATGTACGTGTTGGCTCTGGTGCTTATACCATTGCTTTATTGGAAAATGTGCCAATCTGGTTTGAAGTATGGCGGAAGTTAAATGGGTTTCCACCTAATTATTACAAACCTGATCCAAATAAAGCAAAGCAAAAAAAATCAAAAAAATAGAACATGAAAATTTTGTTTAACAGTTGTATATATTTTTTTAGTCTTTTTATGGTTGCTCAAGATACTTTAAGAGATTCCTTATCTTTTCAAGAGTATATGGGCTATGTAAAACAGCATCATCCTCTGGTAAAGCAGGCCAATTTGACTTTAAATATAGGGGAGGCCAATCTTTTAAAGTCCAAAGGCGGGTTTGATCCTAAAATTGAGGTCGATTTTAATCGAAAAAAATTCAAGAATACAGAATATTATAATGAATTAAATGCCACTTTTAAAATACCGACCTGGTATGGTGTAGAATTTAAGGCCAATTATGAGCAAAATTCGGGCGACTTTTTAAGCCCAGATTTATCTGTGCCAGATGATGGTTTGTATAGTGCAGGGGTTTCTGTGTCTCTGGCTCAGGGATTATTGATTAATGAAAGAATGGCTTCACTTAAAAAGGCGCGTTTTTTTAGGGAGCAATCAAAAGCAGATAGGGATTTATTGGTTAATAATGTATTATTTGAGGCGGGAATGGCCTATACAGCATGGCTGGAGGCAGCAAATGAAGCACGTATATTTTTAAACTTTTTAGCAAATGCCAATACCCGTTTTTTGGCTGTGAAGCGCAGCGTAGAAACAGGACAGTCTGCTCCCATAGACTCGGTAGAAGCAAAAATAGCTTTGCAAAACAGACAATTAAGTTTTGAAGCAGCTAAGCTAAAACGTATAAAAGCGGCTTTAAAAGCAAGTAATTATTTATGGATGCAAGGCGTGCCAATTGAGATTGAGGAAAATATTTTCCCTTCTAAGCCTACTATAAATGATTTAAATATGGCATTAATGATGCAACAAAACCGAATAGATTCATTGCTCTTGAAGCGTCATCCAAAATTAAGATCGTTAAATAATAAGATAGAGGTATTGAAAGTTGATAGGAATTTAAAAATGAATAAACTATTGCCAAAGCTTGATTTGCAGTATAATTTTTTATCTGAAGATTATGAGCCGTTGCGAAGTTTTAACACATCCAATTATAAGGCATTTGTAAATTTTAGTGTGCCTATTTTTCTTCGTAAAGAACGTGGGGATTTAAAGCTTGCCAAGTTAAAACTGCAAGATGTTGATTATGAAAGGACATCACAGGTACTTGCTATTAAAAATAAAATCAATGCTATTAATAGTGAGATAAGCTCTCTGGATAAACAGCAGGTTATTGTAAACAATGTGGTTGCTAATTACAAAGTTTTGCTAAAAGGAGAAGAGCGCAAGTTTTTTTTAGGTGAGAGTTCATTATTTCTTATCAATTCGCGAGAGCGTAGTTTGATAGATGCCCAATTAAAAGAAAACAATATTATTATAAAACGACTTGAATCGAGTATTAGATTTTTCAACACGCTTGGAGCAAGTCCTATAGATAGTATTAAATAATTGATATATTAAAGTTTAAAGCCCCCTTTTTTGACCAGAATATTTATGGTCCAATGTTTATGTGATATGCTATTTTGTGGTTTTTAATAAATCTAATTATTGGCATACATCATGATAATTATCCTAAACTTTACTTATATTGTGGAATTAAAGTTAATTTCACACAGATTTTTATTACATATTTAATGTTATGATAAAGAATCATTACTGTATATTCTTGTTCATATGCATGTCCAATTTGTTAGTTGGGCAGGCCTTATATCAAACATCTAATAATTTGAGATTCGAGCATTACTCTTCTAAAGAAGGCTTATCTCAAAGGTCGGTAACATCTATTTTTCAAGATAAAAAAGGCTATTTATGGTTTGGGACCAGAGATGGGCTAAATAAGTTTGACGGGAAAAATTTTGTTCAATATAGACATAATTCACAAGATTCAACAAGCTTGAGCTATAGTTGGGTTAGTGCTATATATGAAGATAACATAGGGAATTTGTGGGTTGGAACCAAACAAGGTCTGAATAAGTATAATCCTACTGGAGATAATTTTATAAGATATAAATACTCATTAAGTGAAAATACAATTTCAGATAATGAAATTTGGGATATAACGCAGTTTGATGACAATTTTATTTGGGTTGCTACGAATGATGGCATCAATAAAATAGAAATAAAAACGAACAAGATATCCTATTTAAAACATGAAAAGAATAATATAAATTCCATTTCGGACAATAGCATTAGAAGCTTTTTTTCTTCGAATGAAAAAGAATTATGGATTTGTAATATTGAAAATATAGATGTTTATAATTCTCAAACCAAAAGTTTTAGACAGTATAATTATCCAGAAGGGACTATAAGAAATGCCCATGTAAATAATTCTCCATCTGTATTTATAGATAGTAAACAAAATGTTTGGTTAGGATACGAGGGAGGACTTGCTATTTTAGATAAGTCGTCCAATACTTTTGTAAACTATCATTTAAATGCATCAAGAGTCATAGATAAGCCTGTAAGAAGTATAAAAGAAGATGATTTTGGAAACCTATGGATAGGAAGTTATAATGGCCTTTATATACTTGATAATAAAGCAGAAACTTTTAAGCATTACGTACATGATGAAAATAACCATAGAAGTTTAAGTCAAAATTCTATATATGAAATTTTAATGGACTTCAATGGGGGTGTTTGGATTGGTACCTGGGCAGGAGGCGTCAACTTTTTTGATAAAGACCATGATAGTTTTAAAAGTTTATCCTCAAGTCTAAACGACAGGGGACTTAATTATAAAGTAATTAGTTCTATTGTAGAAGGGACAGACAGGAAAATATGGATTGGTACAGAAGGAGGTGGTATTAATCTTTATGATAAAATAACAGGGAAGGTAGAATATTATACAAACGATCCTTCAAATCATTTTAGCTTAAGTTCAAATAATATCAAACACATGGTTAAAGGGGCTGATGATATTTTATGGATTGGCATGCACGATGGCGGAGTGAATTATGTGAATCCTAATAGGAGGCCTTTTAAGTTTTTTAACCTTAAAGATATTTCTCCTAATGGCATTAATCTTAAAGACTATAAAATTACAACGATAAAGGAAGATGGTAATAAAAATTTATGGATCGGAACTTTAACAGATGGTATTATTTTTTATAATTCGGAAAAAGCTTCGTTAACAAAATTCAAAAGCCCAATAAAATCTGTGATATTTATTAATCAGTCCAGCGATCCAAATATACTGCTATTTGGAGGCACTGGAGGTATTGGTAGTATAGATATTAATTCGAAAAGAATGAAGCTTATTAATTTTAATAACGATCAAAGCGAATATGGGTTTCCAATACAAACAAATTGTTTATACACAGACCAAAATGAGAACTATTGGATAGGAACAGAGGGTAAAGGTCTTTATCGATATAATTCTAAATTAAACGAATCAGAACATTTTGGCACAAATGAAGGCCTTCCAAGTGAAATAATATATGGCATTTTGCCAGATTCCGATGGGGATTTATGGATTAGCACCAACAATGGGTTGAGTAAGTTTGACATTGAAAAATCAGCGTTTAGAAATTTTTATGTTTCAGATGGGCTTCAAAGTAATGAGTTCAATTACGGGGCATTCTTAAAAACATCCTCTGGCGAATTGATGTTCGGAGGTGTAAATGGGTTAAACTATTTTAACCCTAATGATATTGTAGACGAAGATTTTATTCCAAATCTAGACATATATTCAGTTAGCGTTAGAAATAAACCCTTTTTAAGAATTACAGACTCAATAAAAGAAATAAAGTTAAAGCACGATCAAAATGATTTTAAATTTGATTTTGTAGCAATTAATTTTTCTAATCCAGATAGTAATAATTATGCTTATATGCTTGAAGGTTTCGATTCAGATTGGAACTACATAGGTAATAATACAAGTGCTAATTATACCAATTTAGGCCATGGTACTTACGTGTTTAAGGTTAAAAACGCCATTAGTCCTAATTCATGGCGTGAAAAACCAGATATAATAAAAGTAACGATATTGCCAGCGCCTTGGAAAACCTGGTGGGCGTATCTCATTTACTTGTTTTTAGCATCACTATCGTTTTATTTCATAAGAAAGTTGATTCGAGCCAGAATTAATGCTAAAAATGAACTTAAAAGAGAAAGGCTTGAAAAGGAGAAACTTGAAGAAGTAAACAAATTAAAACTCCAGCTTTTTACAGAGATATCTCATGAATTTAGAACGCCACTTACACTCATTTTAGGGCCTGTAGAACAATTGTTAAGATCTAATATTGAAGAAGGAAACCCCGAATTCAAAAAAAAATTAGATACCATTAAAATAAATACGAATGTTTTATTACAACTTACTAGTGAATTATTAGACTTTAGAAAAAGTGAATCAGGAAAAGCCAGGTTATTTGCATCAAAAAACAACATTGTTCCTTTTATTCAACAAACAAAGCTTTCGTTCGATGAATTGGCGCAACAAAAAAATATTGATTTTCAATTTATCTCAGAAAAAAATGCCATTAAAGTTTGGTTCGACGATTCTAAATTTAGGAAGATACTGTTTAACTTGCTCTCTAATGCCTTTAAATACTCAAGCGAGAATCAAAAAATCATAGTTCGTACTTCTGTAACATCAAAAAAGCATGGTCTCGATTCAAATAAAGCTGTTAAAATTGATATTATTAATTTCGATAATGTTATTCCAAAGGAAAAAATCAATTTGATTTTCGATAGGTTTTATAGATTAGATCATAAAAATCTATATACAGGTAGTGGTTTAGGTTTATCGCTTACAAAGAGACTTGTAGAACTACATAAAGGAGAAATTGTAGTAAAAAGTTCTAAAAAAAGCGGAACTTGTTTTAGTGTTTATTTACCATTAGGTAAAGGCCATCTCTCAAAAAATGAACGGTTTGAATTTTCAGACACCAATAATGAGAAACAAGTTATTAGTGGAGATCCTTTTGTTGAACAAGAATTGCTTAAAATATTGCTTGAATCAAAAACGGACATAGAGCCAATTGATAAATCCCGTGAAACGATATTAGTCGTTGAGGACAATACTGAAGTAAGAAGCTATATTAAAAGTATTTTTTCTAAAAACTACAATATATTTGAAGCCGCAAATGGAAAAGAAGCTATTGAAATAGCTCAAAAAGAAGAAGTTGATGTTATAGTTAGTGATGTTATGATGCCAATAATGGATGGTTTTGAATTATGTCATAAGATAAAATCGGAAATTATAACTAGCCATATTCCTATTGTATTGCTTACTGCTAAGACTTCAGACCAATACAAAAAAACAGGTTATAAAATTGGAGCAGATATATATATAACCAAACCATTCGATGTAGATGTTTTGAAGCTTAGAATATTTAATTTATTAGAAAATAGAAAAAATATCATTTCTAAGTTCAAGAAAGAAATCATTTTAGAACCTGAGGCGTTAAATATTACTTCTGAGGACGAGAAGTTTTTACAGAAAGCGATAAAAATAGTAGAGGATAACATTACAAATCCAGATTTCAATGTATCTGTATTTACAAGCTTAATGGGAATGAGCCGACCAGTATTGTATAGAAAACTAAAGGCTTTGGTCGATCAATCTGTTTCAGAATTCATAAGAGGGATTCGATTAAAAATAGCAAAACAAATGCTAATTGAAACTAAAATGAATATTTCGCAAATAGCCTATGAGGTTGGGTTTAATGACCTTAAATATTTTAGAAAATGTTTCAAGGAACTTTTTAATGAAACACCCACGGTTACTAGAAATAAAAACTTTAAAAAGACAATAGAATCTTAAAAACAGGCTTCCCGTTTAGTTAAAAAAATACTATTTGTCCATTTTTTATACCAATTTAATAAAACTTCAATACGTATTTTGATATAACTAGTTAATCAAAATATGGCATTCTATAATATGTTTGGTCTGGTGCTTTGAACAATAAGTCCATGCTAAAAGAACGCAACTACGCCCTTTATTTGTAAAATTAAAGATACTTTTATGATATAAATTAAAGCCTTATAGTTTTGATACAAATTCGTCTTAAGGTTTGTTTATACAGTGAATAGTAGTTAGTTTATATTAAGTTAGTTTGAATTAGTTTAGTTTAAAAAGGGTATGTTTTAAAACGTACCCTTTTTTTTTGAATTGAATGTTGTTTTGAAAAGTACGAACGATTTCCCCCTTCTTTTTTTACTAATATCCCCCTAGATTCATTGTAGTGGCGTTTTAGCTTTACCACTTATTAACAAACTAAAATTTAAAAATGAAAAAAAGAATTACTAAATCGACTAGATGGTATTGTTTTGTAGCAGTACTCTATCTATTTTGTACACATGTCGTATTGGCTCAAGAGCAAAGTATTTCTGGTACTGTTTTAGATGAAAACAATGTCGGAATTCCTGGAGTGAATATTCTGGTACAAGGAACCAATAAGGGAGCAGTGTCAGATTTTGACGGGAAGTTTAAAATAAATGCCTCCTCAGGAAGTACACTGGTCTTTTCATATTTGGGATATAAAACACAAAGTCTTGTTTTGGGGAGTAGAACAACAATTACTGTAACAATGGTTGCAGATGTGGAACTATTGGATGAATTGGTTGTTGTAGGATACGGTGCCCGAAAAAAATCTGATTTGACAGGTTCTGTGTCAACAGTAAAAGGAGAGTCGTTAACCGTGGCTCCAATGGCTAACCTTTCAGCTGGACTTTCAGGTAAATTAACAGGGGTAGTATCTTCTCAACAAACAGGGCTACCTGGTTTTGATAATACCACAATTAGAGTAAGAGGTACGAGTACATTAAATAATAATAGTGCACTTATTATTGTTGATGGCGTAGAAAGACCTTTAGGAAGAATTAACCCTAACGAAATTGAAAGTGTTACGGTGCTTAAAGATGCTGCTTCAGCAGCTATATATGGTGCAAGAGCAGCGAATGGTGTTATTTTGGTAACAACCAAAAGAGGTGGAAACCGTAAAGCAACCTTTAATTTCTCAACAAGCTATGGTATACAAACCATATTGAATTCTCCACAAATGATGAATTCTTTACAGTTTGCTACTCATTTTAATGAGGCTCAATTAAATTCTAATCCTAATTTAGACCCATCGGGTTTAAGGTTTTCACCACAAGATATTGAGGATATTAGAAATGGTTTAATACCAGATACAAATTGGTATGATGAGGTAGTGCAAAATAATGCACCTATATTACAACATAATCTAACGATTGATGGAGGCAATGAAAAAACAGGTTATTTCCTTTCTTTTGGACATTTAGATCAAGAGGGGCTTTATAAAAGTTCTAGCTTTAAATCATACAGTATTCGTTCTAATATAGACACAAAAATTGGTGAAAACTTAACCATTGGTTTAGATGTAGTAGGTAGATTGGAAGAAACCACAAATAGTGCCTTTGAAGGTTTGAATGATGACCCTACCAGAACAGATTTTGCTACATGGTCAATATTTGCAGCTGTAGGTAATGGTATTCCAACATTTGCACCTTATGTTGATGGTGATGGAGACGGAGAAGTTGATGACCTAGGTTTTGATGGAAAAATAGACTCTGCTATTGGTCGTGCAAATCATTCAGGGCTTTACGAAAGAAGTAACAATGTATTTCAAAGTGCATTAAACTTAAAGTATGATATTCCATTTTTAGAAGGACTTTTTGCTAAAGCAAGATACTCATATGATGCATCATTTAACAACAAAAGAGCTTTTAAAACACCGTTTACTTATTACCAACCAACCAGCGCAGGATTTAGCGTTGCCGAAAGTGCACCATCGCCTTCATTAACAGAAAACAGAGGAACTTGGAACCAAAGAACAGCACAATTTAGCTTGGGCTATGATAAAGAGTTTGGAAAAAATAAAATTGGGGCACTATTATTATATGAGCAAGTTGAAATAACCTCAAGTAACTTAGGAGCATTCCGCGATGGGTTCTTAGGAACAGCTATCGACCAATTCATTGCAGGATCCGAGGAAAATGCATCTAATAGTGGATCGGCCAGAGAACGAGCTAGGATAGGATATGTAGGTAGGGTTAATTACGATAGGGCTGGTAAATACTTATTTCAGGCTAATTTTAGATATGATGGCTCACATAGATTCGCTAAATCTAATCGATTTGGTTTCTTTCCAGCCGTTAGTGCAGGATGGAGAATTTCGAAAGAAGACTTTTTTCCTCAAGATGGGGCTATTAGTAACTTAAAGCTAAGAGCTTCTTGGGGTAAGTCTGGTAATGATAGATTAAGAAACGGTGATTTTCAATATTTATCTCAATTTGATATCAAACCTTCTGTGTCTGCTTTAGGAGGAAGCACTAGAACAGGAATAAGCGAATCGATCCTATCTAATCAATCAGTAACATGGGAAGAGGCCGTAGGGTCTAATATCGGGTTTGAATTAGGTCTATTAAACAACAAAATAGGTTTCGAATTTGATTATTTTACTAAAGACACAAAAGATATTCTAATAGCGGCCACTGGTAACACACCAGATACTTTTGCTGGACGTTTGCCTGAGTTAAACCTTGGAGAAACAAAAAGTAATGGTATTGAAGCCGAAGTTAGATATTCGGATAATTTTGGAGACTTTAGTTTAAATACATCTGCTAATGTTACTTATGCAACTAGTGAGGTTGTTAATATAGCTGAAGCCGAAAATGTTAATCCTTGGTATAAGCTTACAGGACAGCCAATAGGTGTAGAGCGTGGTTTGGTTGCACTTGGTCTTTTCCAATCTAGGGAAGAGTTAGATAATTCTCCAAGGCAAGATCAGGATGACGTCAATCCAAATTCTACACTGTTTCCAGGAGATATAAAATATCAAGATGTCAATGGAGATGGTGTTATTGATGGAGACGATAGAACCATTATTGGTAAAAGTGATCTTCCAGAAGTGGTTTTTGGCTTTAATCTAAATATGCAATACAAAGGTTTTGGGCTTGTAGCAAATTTCCAAGGAGCTACAGGGTTTACAAGATACATTGAATATGTGCCTTTTTCGGTTGAATCCAATTCCAGAGCAGCATTGGTAGACTCATGGAGACCAGGTAATGAAGGTGCAAGATTTCCACGATTAACAGTAGGAGGTACAGCAAATAACAGTTTAAGATCTAGCTTTTGGCTAAACGATGTTACTTATTTCAGGTTAAGAAATGTACAGTTGTCGTATACATTGCCAAGTACAGCGCTTGAATCTGTAGGAATCGATAGTGTTAGACTACATTTATCTAGTACAAATCTATTTACTTTAACAAACGTAAAAGATGTAGATCCAGAAGGGCCTTCAACAGAACGTCCTTATTACCCACAAATGAAGTCTACTACGTTTGGCGTTAACATAACCTTTTAAAATAAACAATAATGAGAAAGATAAACATATTAATAGTCGTTTTTTGCCTGTTTTCAATAGTAGGCTGTCATGACGATCTTGATGTAGAAAACAAGTCTGGGATTAGTTCTGATGCCGTTTTTTCAGACGAAGGATTAGTAGAAGCGTTCCTTTACACACTCTACTCGTATACAGGAGTAGATTATATGCGAGGTATAGGTGAGATAGGTAGTGATGGAGGTTCTAACCGCCTTTATAACAACACATTCCATTTGGCTTCGATTACAGATGAAGCTAGGGCAAAAAGTGGTTGGGTAGGAGCGAATAGAAATGTTGCGCCAGGGAATATATCTCCAACTAATAATGCAGGTTTAGAGCCCAATTTTTGGAGAAATTGCTATAGAGGTATCAGAGAGTGCAGTACGATGGTAGAAGGACTGAAGGATTCAAGCTTGGAAGCAACATTTGTAAGTCAAATGAGTGCAGAAGCCAGATGGTTAAGAGCTATGCTTTATTTCGAATTGGTGAGAAGATATGGTGGCGTGCCATTAATTACTGCACCACAAGGTATAGATGACGATTTATTAGTATCTCGTGCTACTGCTGATGAGGTATACGATTTTATTTTTTCAGAGTTAGAAGCAGCAGCAGCAGATTTGCCATCTGTTAATGATGGTGCTGCAAGAGATCGAGCTAATAAAGAAGGAGCTTGGGCACTAAACGGGAGAGCTATGCTGTATGCAGAAAGATGGGCACAATCTGCAACACTTTCTAAAAGAGTTATTGATGCTGGTATGGAATTATCTCCAGATTATAATGCCTTGTTTAGATCATATGGAGGCGACCCAGAAATACTTTTTGAAGTGCGTGTTGAAGTGGGGACTTTTGCTCATGGCTTAGATAAATGGAACTGGCCACTAGGTTATAGAAGTGAAGCAGGTGGACAAACAAATCCAACACAAGAGTTTGTAGATTCCTATGAGACTACCGATGGGTTACCTATTAGCGATCCGCTTTCTATTTATGATCCTAACGACCCTTATGCAAATAGAGATCCTAGATTTGCAGCTTCAGTTGGTTTTCATGGAAACCCTTGGGGTTTAGCGCCAAAAACAGGGATAGACAGACTGGATATCGAATTTATTATTGGTAGAGATGGATTGAGGAATCCAAACGATGGAAATGATACGCAAACGGGGTATTACCTTAAAAAATTCATGGATCCATCTTTAGGGCAAGATCCAGATAGAGGAGCTAGTAAGACATCTTTCAAGCACTTAAGGTTTGGAGAGGTATTACTAAACTATGCTGAAGCTAAAAACGAAGCAGATGGTCCAGATCAAAGTGTGCATGACGCGATCAATGAAATTAGAAGTAGACCAAGTGTGAATATGCCAAATATTCCAGCTGGTTTGGATAAAGATGAAATGCGAGAAAGAATTCGTCAGGAAAGAAAAATTGAGCTGGCTTTTGAAACACATCGTTGGTATGATTTGATTAGATGGAGAATAGCTGAAGACGTTTTAAATGGTAAACAGTTCCATGGCATGAGAATAACTAGAACAACTCCTGTACCAGACCCGTATGAGGCTGAGTACGATCCTGCAAATTTAGTTTACGACCCTACATTTGTTGTAAGTACTACGGTACCTCAGGTGTTTTTACCACATTTTTATTTGATGCCTATCCCTCAATCGGAAATTGATAAAAATGTAAATTTAACTCAAAACCCAGGATACTAAATAATCTTAAAGGCACATAATATTATCATAAGATATTATGTGCCTTTTATTTAAATAATATTTTTTTATTAAATCGACTAGAGAAAGCTTATTGGCGATGTTATAGAAACTAAAGCTATTCTAGATAAGCATAATACTCTATTGAAAAACTTCTATTAAAATTTGATATGAAATTTAAACAATCAAAGCACCCTTTTTATATATTATTACTAATCTGTATTGTAATAGTTGGGTGCATACAATCAGGAAAAGCTAACCAAAAAAAACAGAAGTTACAGCAAGAGAAAAGTTTTACGATAGAGGATCAAATTTTAGCAGCTGAAAAAAACTATAAATTACTGGTTAATAATGCAAGAAAGGCAAATAATATTCCAAGATCACTAGAAAAAAATGCCATTAAATGGATTCATAATGGTTTTGATTGGACAGAAGGCTTTTTTCCAGGTTCGCTTTGGTATATATATGAGCTAACTAATAATGAGAAATGGAAAAAAGAAGCTTTATATTTTCAAGAGTTAAATTTTGACGATCGTTTTGCTTCTAGTCACGATTTAGGTTTTGTTTTTCAGTGTTCTTATGGTAATTCATTTCGGTTAACAAAAGCAGAACAAAATAAAACAGCTCTAATTGATGCATCCAATGCTTTAATTGGTCGTTTTAATGAAGCAGTTGGTTGTATTAAATCATGGGATGTAGATAGTGGATGGCAGCAACAAAGAGGTTGGCAATACCCCGTAATAATTGATAATATGATGAACTTAGAGTTATTGTTTGAAACGTCTCTGCTAACAGGTGAAGATAAATATAAAGACGTAGCTATTTCACATGCCAATACCACATTAAAAAAACACTTTAGAGAAGATAACAGTTCGTACCATGTCGTAGATTACGATTCTATTACTGGAGTTCTAAGGTCTAAACAAACTGCACAAGGGCATGCTCATAATTCTTCTTGGGCTAGAGGTCAGGCCTGGGGACTTTATGGATTTACAGTTTGCTATCGTTACACTAAAAAGCCTGAGTATCTCACTCAAGCTAAAAAAATTGCAGATTATATTTTAAGTAATTCCACAGTTGCAAAAGAAAATATTCCTTATTGGGATTATAATGCTCCTAATATACCAAATGAACCAAAAGATGTTTCGGCGGCAACAATTACAGCATCTGCTTTAATTGAATTAAGTCAATATGCCGATAAGAAATATCTCGATAAAGCAAAAAGTATTATTGAAACATTATCAACAGATGAATATTTTGCAAAACCAGGAACCAATGGGAATTTTTTGCTTAAACATAGTGTAGGAAGTATACCTCATGGGGCAGAAATTGATGTTCCGTTAAATTATGCAGATTATTATTATTTGGAGTCTCTAGTAAGACTAAGGAAGTTATAGACATAGTATTAAATATTTATTTACAGAGGCTTATCTTGTTTGTGCCCCTAATGAATGTTGTAAAGACTGGAATAGTTTTAAAGAACTCTAAAATATTTTAAAATATCTCAGATCGAAGGGATGAATGGCTGTGAAGATTCTGCAAAACGTTCAATAAATCAATAGATAGAACTTCGAAATATGATAGGTTCCATTTCTATAACCCCAGAAACTATAGAAAAACCTATAAAGCCAAACAATTGTTTGCTTTGTATTATGCCTCAAGCCACGGATCAATCGATGTTAAAATTGCAATGAATCCCAAACCTGATTTTGGAGTAAAGTTTAGTGAAAAGAAACTTGAAAAAACTTGTAACATAAAGATTTCTATGTAGTTTAATAATTTTAATTAAAAATAATTTTGACAAACCTGACTTTAAAAGCGCAAACGGTATTTTTTTTAGCACTTATACTAACCTTAAGTAAAGTGGGAAAGCTAAATTCACAAGAAATCAATCCTTTAACCTTGTGGTACAATAGTCCAGCAGAAGAATGGATGGAAGCTTTGCCAATTGGAAACGGGAGTTTTGGAGCTATGATTTTTGGGCAACCAAAAAAAGAAACTATAAGATTAAATCATGATGAGTTTTGGTCTGGATATCCTAAAGATATTACAAACCCCAAGGCGCTTCAATATAAGGACCAGATAATTAATTTAGTTGCCAATAGGCAATATACAAAGGCTAATGCCTTAATTAAGAATATGCAAGGCCCTTTTACACAGTCTTATCAGCCCCTTGGAGATCTTATACTGGAAATGAATCATACGAAAGCTGTTAGTAATTACAGGCGTACTTTAGATTTGTCCAAGTCTGTAGCCACAGTTAATTACACAACCAATGGAGCAGATTTTAAAAGAGAAATATTTTCAAGTTATCCTGATAAAGTCATAGTAATCAAACTATCTGCATTAAAAGGAGGGGAATTGGATTTTAACTTAAGTTTTACCTCTAAAGTAAAATATAAAACTGCAATAGAAAATGACGCCCTAGTATTAACAACAAAAGCAGCTAAACATGTAGAGCCAAATTATAGAACTGGGTTTGCCGATACTGCCGCTATTATATATGATGATTGGGATGGCGAGGGAATGGAAGCACAGGTGCGATTAAAAATAATTGCTCCCCATTCTAAAATAGCTAAAGTTGACAAGGCATTGAAAGTGATAGGAGGTACAGAGGCCACTATTATTTTATCAGGTGCTACAAGTTTTAATGGGCCTTTTAAATCTCCAGGCTTAGAAGGGAAAGATTATGTGAAAATTGCTAAAAATGATTTAGATAAAGCATTAAAAAAGGGGGTTAAAAAGCTTAAAAAGAATCATCTCGAAGATTATCAAAATTTATTTAATAGAGTAGCAATTCGATTAGGAGATACCAATACAAATTATAAGAACCCCACCAACGAAAGGATTATAGCATTTAAAAAAAATCAAGATCCCTCTATGGTGGCTCTGTTGTTCCAGTATGGTAGATATTTGCTTATCTCTTCTTCTAGGCAAGGAGCTCAGGCAGCGAATCTTCAAGGTATATGGTCAGAAAAAGTGCGTCCGCCATGGAGCAGCAATTTTACCCAGAATATTAATGTACAAATGAACTACTGGCCAGCTGAGGTTTGTAATCTTTCAGAGTTAACAAGCCCTTTAATGAACCTTATTAAATCAAATGCAATAAAAGGACAGGGTGTAGCAAAAGCGAACTATGGTTTAGATGGATGGGTGTCTCATCACAATGGAGATATCTGGGCACATTGTGCTCCAGTAGGAGATTTTGGAACAGGAGCTCCAAGATGGGCTAATTGGGCATTTGGAGGTGTTTGGTATTCCAGTCACATTTATGAACATTTTCTTTTTACAGGAGATGTTGAATTTCTTAAGGAATATTATCCAATTATGAAAGGTGCTGCAGAATTTGTTATAGGAATGCTGCATGAAAATAAAAATAAAAAACTCGAAACAGGCTTTGGAACCTCACCAGAAAATGCCTTTATAGATCCAGAAACAGGGGAAGCTGTAGCTGTTTGTGCAGGACCAGCTTCAGATTTGGCCATGACAAATGAGTTGCTAAACAATTGTTTAAAATCATGCGAAATTCTTAATGTTGACGAAGCATTTAGAAATAAGTTAAAAAGTATAATTCCAAAATTACAAGAATTTAGAATTAACAGTAATGCCATATTAATGGAGTGGAATGAAGATTTTAAAGAAACAGATTCAGAGCATAGGCATTTAAGTCATTTGTATGGCTTACACCCAGCAAACCAAATCAATGCCTGGGACACGCCAGAGTTATTTGCGGTCTCTAAAAATTCGCTTTTAAGACGCGGAGACGAAGCTACGGGGTGGTCTATGGGCTGGAAAACCAATATGTGGGCGCGAATGTTAGATGGCGATCATGCACATAAAATTATCAATAATATGTTTTCGCCTATATCATTTAAAGGTGTTGAATTTACAGGAGGGGGGCTCTATACAAATATGCTTGATGCCCATCCGCCCTTTCAAATTGATGGGAATTTTGGTGTCACTGCGGGCATAGCAGAAATGTTGTTGCAAAGCCATAGTGGCGCGATCCATTTACTGCCAGCCTTACCTCAAAATTGGTCTGCAGGAGAAGTAAAAGGTTTAAAGGCACGGGGTAATTTTGAAGTAGATATAGAATGGTTTGAAGGAAAATTAAAAACAGCTCTAATAAAACCGCTTATTGGAGGAGCATGTCGTATTCGTTCAGAATGGCCTTTACAAATTGATGGAGGCAAATTAGTAACAGAATTAGAGCATAATAACCATTTAATGCATACAACCAAGGTACCTAAACCTAGACTCTTAGGAATCACTCAGGTAAAATCAAGTCATTTGAAAGGATATTACAGTTATAATGTAGTTACAGTGCCAAATAAGCCAATCAAAATTAGTTTGAAGGTTGAATAATTGAAATAAACTTGTAATTTTAATGGAATTTAGATTAAGAATATCAATGGTATCTAGGGTTAAAATAAGTATGGCTATTATTTTTTTTGTCATCGTTTCATCTTGTAAAGGGCAAGAAAAGGCTCAAATCTGGCAGACTTATGTATCCCAAAAATCTGCTGGGAAGCCAACTCCAATAATAGATTATTCTTATGCAGGGTATGCTTTTGGAGAAACAGGCATACCAAATAGTACCGTATTAAATTATCCAATTTTTGATGTAACTTCTTTTGGGGCGGTTGCCAATGATACTATTGCTGACGGTTTTGCAATAGCAAAAGCAATAAAAGCAGCCGAAAAAAACGGTAAAGGGATCGTTTATTTTCCTAAAGGTAGATTTATCGTTAATAAAGGAGAACATACTAGAGGATTTGAAATAAATAGTTCAAATATAATTTTGAAGGGAGCAGGAGCAGGTCCAGAGGGTACCGAGATTTTTATGCAAGATTATATGAAACATGACAAAAGCTTGTTCAAATGGACTTCTCCATATATGTTTACTTTTAAACCTGAAAATTTAAATGTCGATACGTTTTGTTCAACAAACCTAGCTGGTAGGCCTTATTCTTATACTTCTAAAATAGTTAAAGACTCTAAATTAGGTTCTAAAACCATATATGTTGAAAATGCTAAACAGTTTATAGGTCAAACACATATTATTTTGGTCATGCCATATAATAAAGAATCAATGGTTGATTTTATGGGGGATTTAGAAACAAGACCACAATGGGAGCGAATCAATAATAAAGGAATAGCAGCAAATGAAATACACAAAATAGTATCAATAAAAGAAAATGTGATAACTCTTGAAAAACCTTTGTTAACAGACGTGAAAAAGAAATATGGCTGGTATATAGCACCCCATGAAGTTATTGAAGAGTGTGGTTTTGAGGATATTCATTTCATTGGTAATTTTCAGGAAAGTTTTGTACATCATAAAAATCAAATTCATGATGGGGGTTGGAAAGGTGTAAAAATGGCTCACGTATCTAATGGTTGGATAAGCAAATGTGTATTTTCAAATGTTAATAGTGCTGTAGCGATTGTAGGTAGCATAACAACTTCTGTAATGATGAATATTATAAATGGTAAGCAAGGTCATGGATCTGTTGAAATGACTTTTGGTACAAGAAACTTTGTCGGTTTATGGAAAGATGATACAGACAAAGGTCAATGGCATGGTATAGATGCATCTCATCTAGCAGCTGGAAATGTTGCATGGCGTATATATGCTCCAAAAGGAAGAGGGTTCGATTTGCATTCAGGAAATACAAGACAAACCCTTTACGATTGCTACGAAGGATACAATATGAGTGGGCATGGTGGAAACTATAAAATGGAGCCTCACCATTTAAAAGGGTTCACATTATGGAATTTTAAGCAGTACGGACCAGCGGTAACAAATTATGATTATTGGTCATTACAGCCACGAGAAGATAACTCAAAAAGTCCTTATTGGGGATTTGCAATTACAAATCCTTATATTATAGGTTTTCATGGAACTAGTACAACATTTAATGAAGCCAATTTAGGTTATGTTGAGAGTGTTGGAAAGAAAGTGCTGCCAGAATCATTGTACGAAGCACAGCTAGCTTATAGGGTAGGAAAACGTCCAGATTGGATTGACGAAGTATTAGAAACATGGAAAAAATGGCATAAAGAAGTTGGTAAAAAGTAAATTCTTATGAAAGTCTCTCTCGTTTTAAAATTTGTTTTAGGATTCATTGTAACGAGCCAGGTCGTTGCACAAACATTTCATCGGTCGGAAGTCAATGCTGGCTTAGGAATATTATCTGAAAATAATGGTGTTGCTGTAGCCGATTACGATGGAGATCATGATTTGGACTTATTTGTTGTGGCCAAAGCAAAAGATAATAATAGTAAAGAAATAAGTAAGAGTAGACTGTTTAGAAATAAAGGTAACGGCCAATTTGAAGATGTTACCGAACTTTCGGGCTTGGTAAACTTGTTTCCTTCCAGTGAAACAGCAGATTTGTTTGCAGGTCTCGATGGTATAAAGTACGGCGCTTCATGGGGAGATTATGATAATGATGGATTCCCAGATATATTTTTTACCCATTCATTCAAAATTCAACTTTTCCATAATGAAGGTGATGGTACGTTTATAGAAAGAACGATTGAGGCTGGTTTCGAAAAATACAATTCATGTAGAAATACAAGCGCAACATGGTTTGATGTTAATAATGACGGATTTTTAGATATATACATTTCAGATTGGGGAGGCTGTACCAATAATAGCTTTTATATTAATAATGGAGATGGCACATTTAATAATGTTACAAATCAATTTGGAGATGATAATACTAAATTGTCCTATATGAGTGTCCCTTTCGATTTTAATGATGACGGATGGATGGATTTATATGTAGCAAATGATAAGAATGAACCCAACGAACTTTTTATAAATAACATGGGTATTGGCTTTGAGGATAAAGCAAGTGAATACAGCGTTAATAATTTTGGGGATGATATGGGTATTGCGATTAACGATTATAATAACGATGGTCTTTTTGATTTTTTTGTAACTAATATTGGAGAAAATATACTACTAACCAATCAAGGTAATAACACATTCGTAGATGTTGCTATTGGAGAAAATATTAGTAATACAGGTTGGGCATGGGATGTGAATTTTGCCGATTTTGATTTAGATGGCGATGAAGATTTATTTGTGGTAAATGGCTTCAGTGCTACAGAATATAATGCGTATTTTAAAAACTTATTGGTAGAAAGCGGTACGGGTTTTTCGAATATTTCTGAACAGGTGAACCTAAGGGACCTAACAAAAAGTGTAGGATCTACACCATTTGATTATGACAATGACGGAGATTTGGATTTATTCATAACCAATACAGATAGAGCATCTTTCTTTTATGAAAATCATATTATTAATGAAGTGTCCCCAACTAACCCTCATTGGTTTAAAGTGATATTGCAGGGGACTACATCAAATAGAAATGCCATAGGAACTAAGCTTACTATAACCACAAATCAAAGTACTGTACATAGATATTATACAGGTCTTGGTTTTCTATCACAAAGTATACTACCTGTTCATTTTGGCTTGGGAGATGTTTCTTCTATCTCAGAATTAAAAATTGAATGGCCGTCTGGACTTGTAGAGATTCATAACAATTTAGATGTAGATACCCATATTCTAGCAGAAGAAGGGAATGGTTATACCGTTCTAAACCTTCCAGATGTTAACAAAATAAGAGGATGTACAGACCCTAGTTCTTGTAATTACAACCCAGAAGCAGTTATAGATAATGGTACATGTACTTATCTGGAATCTAAAGAAATTTCAGGTAAACTAAATGCAAATAATTTAACCACCGAAGTATATGCTTATCCAGTTGCAAACGATTCAGAACTTAAATGGTCGGTCTCAGGAGGTAAAATTATTGATAAACGGGCAAATTCAATTACAGTAGAGTGGGGTATTGGGCCTCTGGGTGAAGTTTCGGTTGTTGAATCAAATTCGACGTGTTCCACACAACCTATTAGACTCGCCGTAAATTTTTCGATTTCTGATGATTATTCGATAGCAAGAATTTGGAATGAAGCATTATTGCAAGCCATTCGGAACGATTATGCGCGACCAACCGTACATGCTAGAAATCTTTTTCATACCAGTATAGCTATGTACGATTCTTGGGCAATTTATGATGAAAAAGCCAAGCCGTATTTAATTGGAAACCAAGTACAGGGTTTTAATAATACATTTAACGGTTTTCAGATAGGTGAAAATATAGAAGAAGATAGGGATAAAACGATTAGCTATGCAGTATATCGTTTATTGAATCATAGGTTTAAAAACTCTCCTAATAAGGAAGCCACTTATGAAATATTTAATGCTATAATGAACAATTTAGGATATGATGCCAATGACGATTCAACAGACTATTCAAACGGAAGTCCTTCGGCTTTGGGCAATTTCATAGCAAAAACAATTATAGATTATGGCCTAATTGATGGATCTAGAGAAGTGAGAGATTACGATAATTCGTTTTATTTACCAATTAATGCACCTTTAGCACCAATTGTTTCTGGAAATGATAATATTACAGACCCTAATAGGTGGCAGCCTTTAAGTTTAACCCAATTTATAGATCAAAGTGGAAATTTAGTGGATGGCAGTACACCCGATTTTTTGAGTCCAGAATGGGGTGCTGTTAATCCTTTTGCACTTCAGGAGAGCGATAAGAAAACCTTTTCCAGAGATGGAGACGATTATACGGTCTATCATAATCCAAATACACCGCCTCAATTAAATGTTATGTCTAATGATGTTTCAAGCGAAGCCTATAAATGGGGATTTTCTTTAGTGTCTATTTGGGGGGCTCATTTAGACCCGTTGGATAATGTCATTTGGGATATTTCTCCAAAATCTATAGGTAATATAAGCATCGATAATTTCCCTTCTAATTATACAGAATATCCTAATTTTTATAAGGATGTTGAGGGTGGTGATATTTCGGGAGGGCATTTAGAAAATCCACATACTGGAGCCCCTTACGAGGAACAACTAGTGCCTAGAGGTGATTATGCACGCGTTTTAGCCGAATTTTGGGCAGATGGCCCTGATTCTGAAACGCCACCAGGACATTGGTTTACATTATTAAATTATGTAAGTGACCATAGTTTATTTACCAGGAAACTTAATGGGAAAGGAGATGCTTTAGATGCATTAGAGTGGGATGTGAAATCATATTTTATAATGGGAGGCACGATGCATGATGCAGCTATTGCTGCTTGGGGGATAAAAGGTTGGCACGATTACATTAGACCCATTTCGGCTATACGTTACATGGCTGAATTAGGACAGAGCAGCGACTCTGCACGAGACAATTATAATATTGCAGGAATACCTTTAAAAGAGGGCTATATAGAAGTGGTAGAAGAAAATGACCCACTAGTGGGAAATAATTCTGAACATCTTGGGAAAATAAAATTATATACATGGAGGGGACATGACTATATTGGTAATCCAGAATCTGATAATGCAGGTGTTGGTTGGATTTTAGCTGAAAATTGGTGGCCCTATCAGCGACCTAGCTTTATTACACCTCCATTTGCGGGCTTTGTGTCTGGACATTCTACTTACTCTAGGGCAGCAGCAGAAGTTATGACCTTGTTAACTGGTGATGCATTTTTTCCAGGAGGCTATGGCGAGTTTATAGCAAGAAAGAATGCGTTTTTAGTCTTTGAAGAAGGCCCAAGTATAGATGTTAAATTACAATGGGCGACTTATAGGGATGCATCAGACCAATGCAGCTTATCAAGAATTTGGGGAGGTATCCACCCGCCAGCAGACGACATTCCTGGAAGGCTTATTGGTGAGCAAATTGGGGTTGATGCTTATGAGTTTGGTGTGCAATATTTTGAAGGGAAGGTAAATGGTAACCAAGAAAGTACAGATTATACCATATATCCAAACCCTATGATTGAAAACACATTATACGTGACCAATACGAAGGCATCTGATGTTTTTCAAGTATTTGACTTGAAAGGGAGTTTCATTCCAATAGTAGAGATATCTTATAACGACGATACAAAAAATACAATGCTCACTTTTTCCAATGCCTTAGTAAATAGTGTTTACCTCTTAAAAATTAATAACCATAGTAAACTTATCATTAAAAGATAGTCTGCCATTCAATAAAAGAGCATATACAAATCGATAAAAAAATGAGAGCATTTTCAAGAATCTATGTATTAGTTTTTGCTATTTCATGTACTATTTGGAATTGCAAATCCCAAGGCTCTAACTTATGGGAAAACTTTAAAGAGACGAAAAAGAATCATTCAGAACCAATACTACCCGATTTCTCCTATACAGGTTATAAGTTTAGTGAGGTTGAAATTCCTCATGTAGATTATAAAATATATAACGTCATCGATTATGGTGCTAAACCTGATGATAAAGTTTCGGATAAAAAAGCAATAAAAAAAGCAATAAAAGCGGCATCAAAAAATGGAAGTGGAATTATCTATTTTCCAAAAGGCAGATATGACATCAATACGAATGCAGATGATGAAAGCATTATTACAATTACATCGTCAAATATTGTATTTAGAGGTGAAGACCAAAAAAATACAATCTTGTTTTTTGACAGAGACTTACCTCCTGCTGACCCCAAAAAACTATGGACATGCCCGTATGCAATCCAAGTTAAAAGTGCAAATAAAGACACTTTTATAACCAAAGTTACTTCAGATTCAAAAAGAGAATCTCATACCATTAAAGTAGATGATGCATCAAAAATAAAAAAAGGAGACTGGATTATTTTAAAAGTTTTAAATAACGATCCTGAATTGATAAATTACGATTTGGGCGGTTTAAAACCAGATAAAGAATGGACTTCTATTTTAAAAAAAGGGGTAAAAGTAAATGAGTATCATCAAGTAGCATTGGTGATAGGGAATACCATTAAAACGGTTGCCCCAATTCATTATGATATTAAAGCGAAACATCATTGGGAAATACATGATTTCGCACATTTAGACCATGTAGGATTTGAGAATTTAACATTTGAAGGAAACTGGACCAAAAAGTTCGTACACCACAGATCTGCACAGGATGATGGTGGGTGGAGTATTTTAAAAATAGCTAAAGCTGTTAATTCTTGGATTAGAAGTTGCACATTCAAAAATGTTAATAATGCTGCAAGTTTCAATCAATCTGCAAATTCGACGGCCATAAATACTACAATAGAGGGATATGTTGGACATAGTGCCATACATGCTTCACGCTCAACAGGTATTTTGATAGCGAATTGTGTTGATAAATCAGGAATGCATCATGCATTTGGAGTCGATGGACATGCTACTGGAACTGTTATATGGCGTTCTAGCTATCCTGCTCATACATCTTTCGAATCGCATGCATCACAACCCCGTTGTACCCTCTTTGATGAAGTTGAAGGCGGATTTTTTCGAGGTAGAGCTGGAGGAGCCAGATTTAATTTGCCTAATCATGGAAGGTATCTGGTGCTCTGGAATTTTAAAGAAATTGATGAGCCAGAACACGATTTTAGGTTTGTAGCAACCAATACTTGGTTTTGGCGAATTTCGCCTCCAATTATTGTCGGATTTCATGGAGCAGGAACAACGTTTAAAAAGGATGAGGTTCAAATATTAGAAAGTCTAGGTAGCCCAGTAGAGCCTGAATCTTTATTCGAAGCACAATTAAAATTAAGATTGGGTGATCTCCCTAAATGGATAATAAGTTTAAAAAACCAGAAGTGATATGAGTTTTAAAATAAAGGTTTTGGTTGTATTAAGTTTGTTCTTTTTCAATTGTCAGGAGACTAAGACTCAAGTTGTAAAAGAAGAAAAGAAACCCAATGTTTTAATTATATTTCCAGATCAACTTAGAAGATATAGTGCAGGATTTTGGTCTGAGCCTCCGTACAAGCAACATGTTGTAGGCAAACCAGACCCTGTAATAACACCTAATATTGATAAACTCGCTAAAAACGGTGTGGTTTTTACACGAGCAGTTAGTAACTACCCTCTTTGTAGCCCCTATCGTGGCATGCTGATGTCTGGTATGTATCCAGAGCAAAACGGTATTTGGAACAATTGTAAAGTGGGAAGAACTCATAGTTTAAAAGATGATATAGCAACCATCCCCGATTTGTTTTTAAATGCAGGATATAACACCTCGTATATTGGTAAATGTCATTGGTTGAAAAATGACCCGTTGTTTGATGAAAAGGGGACCTATATAGGTTCGGTAGAAGCACCAGGGGGGCATCATATAAATCCATACGACACATATATTCCACCAGGAAAGACACGCCATGGCATAGAATATTTTTATCAAGCTATTAAGGACGAACATTTCAATCCGCATATTTATTCTAATGATTCAGCAGCAATTGGAGGCAAAAAAGACGGTGAATTATATTTGCCGAAAATATTTTCACCAAAAAATGAATCACAAATCATAATTAATTATTTAAGAAATAAAAGAGGACAAAGAGATAATAATAAACCTTTTTGTATGATTTGGTCCATGAACCCTCCTCACAGCCCTTGGGATGATAAAAACACAGATATGGCTACTTTAAAAAAGCATTATGGTGCAGATAAATTTCCTGAGCTTAATGATAAACTATTGGTTCGTGATAATGTAGATAAAGAAGTAGGGAGCTATGTAAGGCATTATTTTGCTAACGTAACAAGCTCCGATCACTACATTGGTTTGGTAATTAATGAATTGGAAAAATTAGGAGAACTAGATAATACCATCGTGATTTTTAGTTCAGACCATGGAGAAATGCTAGGGAGTCATGGTAAAAAAGGTAAAAATACAGTAGAAATAGAATCTACAGCTGTTCCATTTGTTGTACATTGGCCAAAAGGATTGAAGTCTGGAATTAACGATCTGCTCTTAAGTGTTCCTGATGTATTGCCAACAGCAATGGGATTGGCAGGTATAGAAAATCAAATACCTAAAGAAGTTGAAGGGACTAACTTTGCATCATTACTACAAAATGAAAGGAATAACGATGTAAAGAAACCTAAGGCTGTTTTGTTCATGTTAGGGAATTCAAGAGGTGTTTTGACCAATAGATACTCATTGTGTTTAAAAGAAAATAAAAAGCAATGGGATATGCCAGAAGCGATAAGTATCGAAGAGGCTTTTTTATATGATAATCAAGTAGACCCCTATCAGTTAAATAAAATTGATATTGAAGAAAAGCCTAAAATTTCAAAAGAATTATTGTTAGAGTTAGCTAAACTTCTGAAAAAAACAAACGACCCATGGTACCAAGATAAAAGATATAGTAGTATCATCCCATATGCTGAAATTTAAAATATATGAGCATAAATGGATATCTTGATTAAAAGATTATTTGGAGCATTATCAGATATAAAATGCTACATCAAGTTTTAACCGTACAAACTGATTATTCTAATAGGGCAGTTTTGTATTGGGTATAAGGTTTTGAAATACAAGGAAGTATTACTTATTGAATTTCAGATTCAAAAAAGATAAATACTACTTGGAAAGTATTTGTGAACTAAATATTAACCATAAAGAGATATCTCTACCCCTACGGGTTCATCTTAAATTTCAATCTTTGTTTTTCCGTTAAACGCTATCCAATTTATTATTAACTAATAGAGAACTAATTAAAGATTAAAAGTTGGTTTTTTGTTAATTGGTTTAGCGTTATGTAGGTTTTTATGGAACACTAACAAAAATAAAATCTTAAAAAATTGAAAATTAATATCTCAATATTATCAGCTGCAATCTCATTACTTTTTTTTTCTTCTTGTAACACACAAAGTGAAGTTGTTTTAAAAAGTCCAAATAATCACTATGTGTATAATTTCAAAATTAATGAAGAAGCCAATACAACAACTTATACGCTTAAATACAAAGGAAAGGATATTATAGCACCATCAGGTTTAGGGTTTGGAATTGAAGGCGTTTCTATTGAGAAAGATGTCAAGATAGAAGCCATAGAAAAGAAATCTGTTAGCACCACTTGGAAGCCTATTTACGGAGAAAAGAATGAATACCCAGATGTATATGAAGAAACATTGATTTCCTTATCAGGGAGTAATACAATGTTTAATCTTAGAGTTAGAGCTTATAACGAAGGCGTAGCTTTTCGATATGAGTTTCCAAAAAACAAATCTAAAAATCAAATTAATAAAGAGTTAACAGAGTTCTCATTACCTCATGATGCGCATGCATGGAAAGCTTCAAAAGCACAAAAACCAATTGTTAAAACACTAATTTCGAAAATTACAGAAACAATAGAAAGGCCTTTATTGGTAGAGCTATCAGACTCTTTATATGCAGCTATAGGAGAGGCTGGTTTAGTAGATTATT
>CANMXP010000030.1 GCA_947501845.1 uncultured Flavobacteriaceae bacterium
ACGATCAGTAACCTGTATGGCTTCAGGGAAACATTTCTTAGCAATGACCTTCATAGAATTAGCCATATCCAAGGTAATCTCTTTTACTTTATCTCTAAGTGATTTTGGGATTTTAAGTAGTTGTTCTAAGATCGGTTCTACCTTGGTTCCTGCTAATATAGCTACAATAGCTCCTCTCTTGCCTTTAGCGTTTTTATTGGTAATGATCGTATAGAGTTCCCCTTTGGAAAGTACGGTCTCATCAATAGAGAGATACTTCCCATATTCTCGGGAAAAACCAACCACTGTTTGGCATGTGGTTTCTCTTTCCACCGTTTAAACTCACTCAGGTAATCTCGATATTGCCGTTGTAACTTTTTACCATTGACATCATAGAAATCACCAATAGTATGACAGTCATTAGCCTTGGTAGTTATTAAGTATTTTTAAAAAAAAGCAGCGAACTCTATGGGCATGCGAGTTCCCTGTGCTACTAAATCCCAATCTCTTTGAATAACTACTTTGGTCTTCTTATCTAACCAAAGACGACGTTTAATATGAAGATACACCTTCTTACCTCGAACTGGAAACTCCTGAATAGTAATTGTTTTATGAAAACCATGAGAAATGACCATTTTAGAAGAAAACTCTACAGGTATTTTTATCTTCTCTTCAAAATGAAGATGAAGAACATCTTTCTCTATTTCATGTTTAGCAATATCAAAATGGGTAATCAACAGCTCTGGGAAAAGAACTTTCAGTAAGTCAATATATGGATCCAAAAGAATGTATTTAAAACACAAAAATATTATTCTAATTTGAATCCACACACAACTTTAGGGAATGATCCCTTAATTCATTACTTCAGTAGAATTTTTACTCTTTAAGCAGCTTTATATATTTTTTGAGCCGTGTGGGTTAACTTTTATGTATATGGAAAGTTGTGTGTTTGTGCGAGAGGGTTTTCCAAAGGAAAATCAGAATCCAGCAAATGAACAACTAACTTTGTTTTAACTGAAACTAGCAATTTTTCATAGGATACTATGTTAGCTGGCGTTTTTTTCTTTATAATTCTGTTCAAATTCTCCGAATACTTTATTCAAATCAACTCGTTCAGATTCAGGTATATCATATTCTAAATCGTCTAAAACTTCTTTGATAACATAATATTCATCAAGGTTTTTTATTTTTCCTTTTGTGAGTACATTTCTGACTTATGAAGTCAGAATATTTATTGATGGGAAATTTTTAGAAATCAAATTATTATTCAGTTCAGTTTTTAAGTCAGTTGGTAAACCCTAAAGTCCAGTTAGAGAACCCCTTAAACCTTCTCTCAATCCTCTTCTGGCTAAAGAATCACTTTCCCTTTCTCAATTACTGTAATGCATTTATAGACGAAAGTTCCGCATTTCGGATCCATTTTCACGTATTTAGCTTCAAATTCCCACATGATTTTGAAAAGTCCTTTATAAAATTCGTAATTCGATTTATTAATTTTCATCGTTCTTCAAATAATAGCTAGCAGTAGATTAGATTGTATTGTATGAGTAGAGGTAGATTTCGGTATACTTACCTATCAGACAGATACGATGCTGGGATACAGACCGTTAAATTTATATTCTAATTGAATATTTCAATATCTTTTTTTCTTTCTTTAGGTGTTACTGTTAATTCTTCAAGTTTTCCATTTACATATTCACCTTCAATAATTGTGTTCTGAGGCGCATGTAATTTAAAACTGATATCCCAATCTTTAGGCCATGCAGGGAAAAGTAATATTTTTTCTCCAGATGTTTGCATTAACATTTCCTGAAGTCCAATCATACCCGAACCTCCCCAATTATGGTCTGGAACCCAATCGTGTCCAGGCCCCCAGAAAGTTGGAAAACGTTGATCACTGCTTTTTAATTTTTCAGTATTATACCATTTTGCTTTATCCGTCATTCCCATGCGTGCATAAAATATACCATCCTGGTGCCAGCTCCAGATAATCTTTTTTGAAAATTCTCCATGCTTCCATGTATTTCTGAAAATTTCAATCATATTATCATTGCTTTTGAGTTCATATAAATTAAATGGAAATAAAGGGTAAAACTGTGGACACTCACTATTTTGATAAAATGCCCACTCTTTTGCTGGTTTAATTATGGTGTCACCATTAGCTGTATCAAAATTAAAATCGGGTAAGCGTTTCTTTAAATTTGTGAAATATTCTTTCTCTTTCTCGTTAATGTAACTATCTGGCAACCTTAGAATTCTGTTTACGCAAGCCTTTAATCCCGCACAAGCATCTATAGGATTTATGGCCTCTTTATAACTTTCGCAGGCTGTTGAAGGAGCTATTACAAGTTTTCCGCTATCATCAAGCTCGTTTCCAGTTAAATTTTTGTTTCGCATTTTGTAATGTTCATCATAAAAATATATTGAATTTTTAATAAACTCCATGTACTTCATAATATCATTAGCCGTATATCTGTAATATTCTAAAAGCATAAATGAAAACTCCAATTGAGCTTCGTAATGATATCGGATAGCACCATTTGACATCTCACCATTCGGTGTATTTATAGGACGTTTCCTGTTCTTCGCATGAGGTTCTGTCCATCCCCAAGCTGCAGCAATGGGTAAACCAAAATTTTCCATTTGTTCAGTAAAGCAAGCGCCTCTATGACCCCAGTACTCTTTTACTCTAGCTAATGCTGTAGGTAAGGAACGATTGTAAAATTCAAATTGAGGAAGCATAGCTTCAAAATCACCTGTTTTTAGCATTGGCCAATATATCAAGCGTTGATTTTGTGCCGTAAAACTACCTCCTCCCCAAGCTCTCCAATCAGGAGTTCCACAAGTGTTGAATGATTTCAAGGGGTTCCCTTTTGCAAAAGCAAGATTAGGATCAAAAGTGAAATTACCACCGTTAAACTTGGTTGGATAACTACCATAATAATTACACCCTAATTGATATCTGAATATTTGATAATTACGGGCAACTTCCCAAGCCAATGAATCTTTTTCTTTATTACTCGGATTTATCCTCATATAACTTCTGTTCCAAAATTCAGACCACCATTTTATAGTTTGTTTTTTAGCTTCTCTATCCGAAATTGAGCTATCTACCGATGATAGTAATTCCTTTTTCCATTGACCTACAGTGTTTGTTTGATTGATATGCGTATAAATCTTAACTGAATGTGCCTTTTTCGCTTCAACCGATTTAATTGTCCATGCTTTAAATTCTGTGTCGGCATATTTTCCAGTAGATATTCCCTCTGATGCAAATCCAGTACCCATCATCATTCCCCCAAAGGTTCTGCCTTTCTGAGTATTTACGATTTGTTCTTGCACTTCAATCAAGCCCTGTTGTTTTATCATGTAATCTATTAACAATTTATCGTCGGGGTTCCGATGATAAAACAAAACGCCATCCTTGTAATAATCAACAACATCTTTATGTCTGTAAATAGAGTCAGGATAGCACATCCAACTGAAACAACCAAAGGCAGGACCATAATTGGTTTCTGTATTCAGATGCTTGGTTTCATATCTCCAATTTTCATATGAAATTTGTGCTTCTATCTTTTTACTGCTTTCAATATCGAGATGTATAATCGGCTGCATTGCTTCTACCCAAAGTAGTACAGATACTTCTTCTCCATTGATGGTCCCCCTTATTTCTACATGCCCCTCTTTGAGCTTAAGTTCTTGTTCAAAGGAATCGGAATTAAGGAATGGATTTGGTGTCAACTTCAAACGAAACCTACCAAGTTTATGATACTCATTATTTTCAGTGAAGCTACCGCTACGTTGAGCATAGAAAAATACTTCACCATTTTCCACCCATACATTGCACCCGATGCTGTGTCCACCTACTGGCATCGATTCTGATGAATTATTGCTTTGTGATTTCCACAATATATTATATTCATCAATCCAGTAGGCCTCTTTTACATCCTTACTACATGAAATAAGAAATAAGAAACTAAGAACAAGTAAAAATCTATTATCATATTTTATCATCTTCTTTTATTTTAAAAATTTTACAGGCTAATGTGCTTCCTTGCATGACACATAACGTTCTCGTGTAAGCAAACAAAGCAACTAACATTAGTTTAGGCAAAACTAGCAATTTTTTATATACCTTGTGCTTGTTGCGCAAGATTAATATATTGATAAAATTATTATCTTTAGTAGTGCAAGGCAATAAAGACTATCAAGAGAAATTATTTGCACAATTCCAGTTGAGCAAGCGTGTTTCCGATCACAACTTTTATAGAAGGTTACAAGAAGTCCTGTATCCCGACTTTTTATATCCAATGACCAAACCATATTATGGATCAAGCGGACAAAAAAGTATCGATCCCGTGGTTTTCTTTAAATTGTGTTTGGTAGGTTATTTAGAAAACATCATCAATGATAGACAATTGATACAGCATAGTAGTATGCGTTTGGACATCCTCTATTTTTAGGCTATCATATAGACGAGGAGCTGCCCTGGCATTCTACGATAAGCCGCACGCGCCAATTGTACCCAGAATCTATATTTGAACAGATTAAGACTGTGTGTGGAAAAAGGTATGGTAAGTGGCCATACCCAGGAGGTCGATTCAGTACCCATAAAGGCGAATGCCTCTATGGACAGTGTGGAACTAAAGGTTCCAAAGGAAGATCTGGAAAACCATTTACATAATATTCGACACATCAGTGCCATGGACAAAAAAACTCCAATAAGGAGATCCCAGTCAAATAAAGCTTAAAAAAGGCAACAAGGAATTACAGCAACGGCAAAAGAATTAGATGGGATAAAAAGTAGGAACAAGCGTTGGACAACAGACCAAGACCAGCGTCCAGGAGCAGGCAATAAAGGCTCGAAGTACACTTCCAACAAGACCCATTACAGTCCAACCGATCCCCGATGCCTGTATCAGTGTCAAACCAGAAAAGGTATGAAAGCTCAATTATATGAGCCAGCTCAGTGTAGATACTGCCCATCATGTCATTACAGATATAAGGGCTTACCATGCCGATAAGAAAGACAATCAATATTTACAGGATATTACCAAGCGATTAAAAAGGAGATTGCATAAGCAAGGTCTAATTTGGAGAAACTTCGTAGCCGATACAGGCTATAGTAGTGGTGAGAATTACGCTTTTTTGGAAACAGAGGGTTTATCTAGTTTTATACCACCGCACTGTACTTACAAAGGAGAACCAGAAGATTTTGTTTATGACAAAGAACATGACCATTATATTTGTCACAAGGGAATATACCTCCTTTAGAAAGGTGTTTTATGAAGGCGCTAATAATAACAAAAAGAAAGAATACAGAGCCTCGAAGTATGTGTGTTTAGATTGTCCTATACGGACGCAGTGTTTAAAAAAGAGTCAAGAAAAGCGAATCACGATAGCCTTTTACAGGGAGGAGTACGAGCGCAATAATAAACGTGTAAGCAGCAAATGAGGTCGGTACATGAAAGGCAAACGACAAAGTACCATAGAGCCTGTCTTTGGAACCCTTACCCAGTTTATGGGGCTCAGGAAAATTAATACCGTTGGTATGGAACAAGCCAACAAGGAGATGCACTTATCTGCCATGGCTTATAATTTAAAAAAATACTTTAAATTCATTACAAAAACAGTGAGAAGTGATGCCAAGGCAGTGTGTCATTTTGTTTTAAACATAAACCCTCTAATGACACTTAAAATAAGACTTTTAACAAGCTCATAAATTTGAGAACAAACAAACGTATCTAAAAAAGCCCTTTAAAAACGAGCTTTTGAGTTAAATTCTGTGTTTTTTAGAGCCTTGTGCAACGATTACTAATATTATACAACGTTTTCTACATTCTTGATGATGACTTTCTCCATTGTCTAAGTTTTTTTTGAGCTGAAATTTCAACATATTTATAGGTTAAATATGATGAGCCGATTATTAATGCCAACAGTATAGATAGCCAAAGAATTTTATACTCTAAACTAGGTATAACATCAGGATTTGTAGGTATAAAAAATAAATCTAACCACATCAACCAAAGGTATATCCAAAATAGATGGATTAAGTATATGGAGTAAGAAATATTACCTAGAAAAAGCAACGGCTTCGAATTTAGTAATTTATATGGCAACCCTTTGTTGAGCGAGGCACAAAGGATAAAAGCTCCAAAAAATGGGATTACTAGTATATCGTATACATTAAAATGTAACACAGATAAAGCGCATAAAAGCATTATGTAGAATAACCAATCTTTACTCCATATTGTTTTTTTATTAACTAGAATTGAGTATGCTTGATACACACCAATACCAATTGTAAAACCAAAAACACAACGAAGTGTACCTAGTCCATAAAATTCGTCAAGCTTAAATTTTGGATTTTGACTTGCAATAAAAACGAATCCTAATAAGGCAAGTATTGTGGAAATGATACTGATTTGTTTTTTGCCCTTGTTTAATAACGGAATGAGTCCAATTGCAAAAATGTATGTCCACCATTCTGCTGCAATGGACCACGATCCAACGTTCCAAACAGGACGGTTAATAATTCCGCTAGTTTGTAAAAAAAATAAATGAATAAAGAAGTCAGGTAAGGTTCTACTCCATTTCCATTTCTCAGTTGCATACTCAGGAAACAACCAAAATAACACAATTGTTTGCAATGCAAAAAGTAGCATTATGAAAACATGCAAAGGGTAAAGTCGTGTGAATCTTGCCCATAAATATTTTTTCACAACCGTTCTGGTTCGGTTTTCTAATTTCTTACCGTACACATGACAAATGACAAACCCGCTTAGTATAAAAAAAAAGTCTACCGATAAATATCCATTTGTAATAATAGATGAATATTTTGTATTAATCAATCGAGGAAATCCACGTAACATTAACCAAATATCGTAATGGAATAGTACAACTAATAAAGCAGCCACCCCTCTTAATGGAGTAAGAGAAGAAATATAATTAACGGGTTTAAGCTTCATAGTTTAGTATTATTTTGAATTAGAATATTTTTTAAATGTTGTATAACGGCAGTTCTTCTAATAACTTAAATCTAGTCTCTGAGAATTTCATATTTGAAGAATTGTAGAGAGATTTAATAATAATCAATTCTAGTAATTAGGCTTTTACCAGCAATTAATTTTATACGTTGGGGAGTACTGTAATCTTTTCTTTTTTTGATTTTTAAATTATTTACTACTGTTTTCAAATAAATCAGCCATTAAAAATTTTATGCATGTAAATTACTTGAATGAAAACGACAAAAAAGTTGAACAAGTTCAATTGGAAAAAATTATTCTTCGTTTTTTTAGATGTTCCAATTTTTTTTTCGGTATATCAACAGTAACTGATGAAGTAGGATAAGTAAGATTAAAAAAGACTTATTTTTAACTCTGTTCTTTGTTAGCCAACATACTTTTTAATTATCAGAGCCGAACAATGACCTCCAAACCCAAAACTGTTACTTAAAGCATAATCCACTTTTTTTGATGTTTTTTTTCCTAATGATAGATTCAATTCTTTAGGTATATTTTCATCAATTTTGGTGGTATTAATTGTTGGAGGAATTAAATCTGTTTTAACCGATAAACAAGTTGAGATGGCTTCAATAGCACCAGTTCCTCCTAATAAATGCCCTGTCATAGATTTAGACGCACTAATTTGTATATTATCAATATTTGATTCAAACAGTTTTTCGATTGCTTTAATCTCAGATAAATCTCCTAAACCAGTAGATGTAGCGTGTGCATTTATATAATCAATTTTTTTTGGTGCAATATTGGCTTCTTTTATTCCGTTTTGCATGGCTAAATATGCTCCAAGCCCTTCAGGATGAGTACCTGTTATATGATAAGCATCTGAATTTTCGCCACCTCCAACAATTTCTGCATATATTTTTGCATCTCTTTTTATTGCTGAATCCAAACTTTCTATGATTAAAGCACCAGCTCCTTCACCAACAACAAAGCCATCTCGATTTTTATCAAATGGTTTTGAGGCTGAGCTATAATTTTCATTATTGGTAGACATTGCTTTCATTGCATTAAATCCTCCAATTGATGATTCTGTAATTGGTGCTTCCGAACCACCTGCGATAATAATATCTGCCTTTCCTAATCTGATATAATTAAAAGATTGAATTATACTCTGGGTTGATGATGCACAAGCGGTAACAGGACAATAATTTACACCTCTTAATCCGTGATTAATTGAAATAATCCCTGATAAACTATTGGAAATTATTTTAGGTATAAAAAATGGGTTAAAACGTGGGTTAAAATTGCTATGTGTATAATCAATTATTTCTTTTTCAAAAGTTTCAAATCCACCAATACCGCTCGAAAATATTACACCTATTCTATTTGTGTCCAATTTTGAAAATTCTAGTTTAGCATCTTTGATGGCTTCTTCTGCCGAGATTAAGCCATATTGGTTAAACCTATCAAGTTTTCTAGCTTCCTTGCGGTCAAAATAATCTAAGGGTTCATAGTCTTTAATTTCGCAAGCGAATTGAGTTTTGAATTTTTTTGTTTCAAAACGTGTTATTTTGTCTGCTCCAGAAATTCCTTTCAATAAATTCTCCCAATACTGTTTTACATTTTACCAATGGGTGTAATTGCTCCTAATCCTGTGATTACTACTCTTTTCATATTTTTTATGTTGTATTATATACCGAAAGGTATATGTGTGGTTAAATTTTTTTACTCTTGTTTTAATTGAAGAATTTCTGCTTCTAAATAATCCATGTTATTTATTAAAATTTCTGGTTTGTTTAATGTTTTTGCTAATAGGATACTACCCTCAATCATAGAAATCATTCTATATGAGTGCTGAATAACGTCTATTTTTTTAATTTGATTTTTGCTAACACCGTCTATCAATATATCAGTAATTTTTTGATGCCAATTATGAATTGTTTTTATCACTTCCTTATTTAGTATATCGTTTCCATCATCAGAATCTACAGCCGTATTCAATATAGCACAACCACCGTTTTTAAAAATCGGTTTAAATGATGTTTTATGATGATTTAAATAAGCAATTAATTTGTCTATCGCATTGTTTTCTTTTTCAATTTTATTCAGTATTTGTTGCGTCTGGAATTTATAATTGTACTTAAAAGCTTCTAAGGCAACCTCGTTTTTATCTTTGAAATTACCATAGATACTTCCTTTTGTTAATCCAGTAGCGTTAGTCAAATCGGACAAATAAGTTCCCGTATACCCCTTTTTATTGAATATAGAAGCGGTTTTTTCAATAATTAATTGTCTAGTTTTTTCTGACCTTATCATTTTACAAATATACTCTACGGTATATGAATGTGCAAATTTTTGTTTTACTTGATTATAATTCTTTCTTTTTTTGAAAGATGGGTTTTATATGTCTTTTACGTTCCAATTATTTTTTCTAATATTCGAATGTGTAAGAATTCACCCCTCCAGTATTGTAAGGAATATCATTTGAAAAACCATCAGTTTCTATACCGTTTTTTGTCATATTCCATCGAATTTTAAACTATTTAGCAGTCTCGCTTACATCTGTTCCTGTCCAAGAGGTTTCTTTATAGAGACCAATCGAACCTCCACCTAGAAATAGTTCTTCTGGATGATAAGTATTATCTACTTTTTTTATTATTTCAGCTCGAATCACACTTGATCTTAAGTCTTTTACTATTATATAGGAGCTATTTTAGTTAAAGAAACGGTATAATTACCTGAATTTTATACATAAAATTCAGGTAATGTTGAACTATAAAAGACGGCTTGATTTCATCTTACTTATACTAACCCTATAATATAATTAAAACTAGTTCAAGCCATCAGCATCAACATCAACATGTAATACTTTTCTAGAAGTCTATATCATCCCCAGCCTTTGCTGTAGCGAATTCAGCATTATATTTTTCCATAAGCTCACCCATTTGTACAGCTAAACGAGTATCGGTGGCCATTTTTGGAGCCCAGTGCGCACCTACAGAACTCCAATCGGTAACTGTAAGGCCATATTCTTGTAAAATAGAAGAAGCATCTTTTCCTTGTGCAGCTCCCATATTTTGATGACACATAATTTTAATATATAGATCAAAATCTTCCATAACTCCCTGTAAAGCATTGCTGCTATTTGACACACTTGTCTCTGAATCCTGATTAGCTTTTGTGTTTGCGAACTTTCCGATATTTGAATTCATAAATGCATCTCCATATACTTTAGATATTGCAAATGTGGTATCTTGAGACATTCTTGCGTTCCACTCGGCTGAGACCTCATCCCAAATTGGTTTTTCGGTTCCAACCACTTTTAAGACTTCTTCTAGATCCATACCTCCAGCGATCTTCGCATTAGCAGCAGCCCATGTTTCCATATCTATGCCTTTTATAGGATCTAATAACCCGCCTTCTGTTGCTGCTTCTATATGGGCATCCATTTGGGCATCCAACTTAGCTTTTTGTTCTTTTAAGAAATTATCTGATTCATCATATGCTTTGGATTCTGCTTCTTCCAGTTTTATGCTAGCTGAATCTACATGGTCTTTAATAGAAAATTGCTCATTATTTTTAAACCCATATTTTCGAGCAGTAGTTTCAAAATCCTCACTATTTTGGATTTCTTTTAATATATTTTTTACTTTTTCATACTCTTCTCCTAATTCCTTAGGAAATCCTAGTGTTAATAAACAAGCATTAAGTTTTCTTTGGGTGCCATTAGAAAACTCATTTAAATCAACCCATCCCCCTGTAGTACCATCTGGATATTTTTTATAACATAACCAAGGTTCGATATAACCAATTTTGTCTTGATCTATATTTGGCCAAGTAAAATCCGCCGCTTCTTGACTGGTATAATCGTAATTCTCGGCACCAATACTGTTTTTTATTTTAATGCCTAATTCAATTGCTTTTTGTCCTTGTTCTGTTTTGTCGTGATCTGTAAACTCATGTTTTGTGTTCATAGTGTTAATTTTTAAGATTGATTTTCTTTTTAAAATTGGGATAATATTTCTTGTTTTTTCTGCTTATACTCTTGCTCATCAATGAATCCGGCGTCAAACATCTTTTTGAGTTTTTCCAGTTTTTGCATGGGATCATCGGCTTGTGGAGTGTTGTTTTGTTGTTGAGAGGGTTGTTGTTGCTGGTTACTTTGGTTAGTCATCATGTTACCCATCATTTGTCCCATACCTAATCCAGCTCCCATTTGCATGCCTATATTTCCGCCACCTTCATTTTTAGACATGTTTTTAAGGGCTTCGAGTTGCTGGTAGTCTTGATAGCTAACTCCAAGTTCTTTCATGGCCTGAGCTTCTGCGCTCATATCTGCAATTCTACCTATTCTTGTTTTGGTTTCTTCGTCAAAACTGGTACCTTCTATTCTAAAATCGAGTAATTCAAATCCAAGTTCATCAAAAATCTGGGTACAGGAATCTTTAGAGAATGAAGCTATTTCGTTACGATGTTTATCAATTTCTGCATAACTAAAAGAAGCATTGGCAAGAAAATCACTAATAGGTTGAGTGATTCTAGATAGAATAACCTTTTGTATTGCTTTTACAGGGTAATAATTATCACCTGCTAATACATTGGTAAAAAAATCTACAGGTTTAGTAATTCTGAATGAAAAGTTACCAAAAGCCCCTAATCCTACAGGAAAATTATAAACAGGGTCTTTATAAGTAATTGGAGAAGGTGTTCCCCAACGAATATTTTGCATTTCTGCTTTTCTGTAAAAGAAGATACCTACTTTATGAGCAGATTCAAACTTATACATGGCATTTTTAATTGTTGTCCAGAAAGGGATATTTTCGGTCTTAAGATCATAAAGACCTTCTTCCTCAAAAACACCTTCTACTTTACCTTCATAGACAAAGAGACACCCTTGCCCTGGATTGATAATAAGTTTAGAGGCATTTTTGATTTCATCACCACTTTCTGTCCATTTTTCAAACAGTGTTTCGGGTTTTGGATCTTGCCATTCGATAACCGAACGGAATTGATTACTAAATGAATTTGACATTTTTTATTTTTTTGAATTATCAATAATTGGCTACAAAAGCTATTTTTGCTTCGAGATCTTTTTCGTATCGGTCACTATAATCTGGTATAATTTCAATTCTTTTCTTTAGGTAAGCTTCTACGTATTTTCGATATTGCTTGATTAATTGGTCTTTTCCGTTTACTTCATGGTTTTCCAAGTAGTTTTGAAACTTAAGCTGTTCATATTGAAGATAGTGTTCCAGTGCAGCTTCTTCACCGAGGGCGTGAATAGCAAAGTGTTCTACGTTTCGAGCTTTGGCTCCTGGCTCAAAAGTGTTTACGGTTTGGCAATATTCACATGTGCTGTAATAGGATCTGAAAAAATTATCTTTTATGGGAAGTTTTGCTTGACATTGTGAACAACAAAAGTCTTGAGATAATACATCTTTTACTTTTTCGACTAACATTTTTGCAGCATTAGCAAAAATTTCAACTTCATATGATTTGAGTTTTTGTTCCAGATCAAATTTTATCTGATAACCTTTATTTCTTTCTTGAATAAATCGATTTGAATTAAAATCTATTCCTGCATTTTCAAAGGCTTCCCCAACCTTTTCATGCCAAGTATCGTCTATTTTATAAATTAAATTACTGGCTTGAGAATAAATGCCTTGCCATGCATTGCTAAAAGTTGTAGTTTCAAAATCTGTAGCTTCGAATAATAAGGGTAGGGCAGCTTCTGTTTTTTCTAGTACTTCGGTAAACCGTTCTTCAATCTTTTTAAGAAAACTGTTCCATCTGTTTTGAGTTTCACTGAAAGACATATGTGTAATAAATTATGTTTTAATAAAATTGGTTCCCACAAAAATCGCAATATTGAAGGTCTGTGTCATCTGGTCTGGCAGCTCCACAGCCATTACATTTCTTAGTTTCAAGACCAGCATTTGTTTCTTCATATTTTTTGGTAGAAGAGAATGCATTAGCTAGAATATCATCTAAAATATTTTTTTCTTCTTTGGGTTTTTTGTTATTGTTTTCTTTCATTATAAATAGTTGATTTGAAAAATAGTTATAGCCTTTACTTAATGAATTAAAAATATAGGGATGACTATATGTATTTAACGTTTCCAGATTATGGTTCTTAATTTTAAGAGTTCGTAATTGATTTTTAATAGAGCAACTTATCTAAGAACACATATTTACTTATTCTAAATTGCATTACAAAGATGGGATATAAGTATTGGGAAGGAAACACCTTTTATAGTGAAAAAGTATACCCTGAAAACAGGGGGGAGTATTACTTTAGGTTATGAAAAATAAGATTTAAACTGCAGCAGTGTATGAAATTATGAATTCCTCTAATATGACCTCCATTAAATTTGGCATTAGCTAATGGGCTAATCTTTTCTCTAATCCAATCTGCAGAAATATTTCCTGAAAATCAATTTTACTATTGCAAATAATTTCGGTTTACCAGGTATCATAGTTAAAAGAAAAATAACCATCTAATTTAAAAACCAGTACTTTCTTGAGTAAAATTGATAAGCCATTTTTTTAATAGAGATATTTTTATTAATATTGTATACCGTATACAAAAATTTCATATTGTATACGAAATAATATTTTGATGGATAAAATTTTCAATAATGAGTTAAGTGCTCAAGCTTACGATAAAGTAAGAGCCATGATTATGTCTAAGGAACTAGCTCCTGGGCAAAAAATAGTTCAAGATAAACTAGCAGAGCATTTAGGTATAAGTAGAACACCCTTGAGGTCGGCATTACAAATGCTCGAAGGAGAAGGTTTGATAGTATCGATTCCTCGAAAAGGTGTTATCGTAAAAGAATTTTCAGATGTAGAGATTGTAGAGATATTCGATTGTAGAATGGCTTTAGAAGGAACTGCAGTTAGGCTATTTACAAATCATGCCAGGCCTGGGGAGATAAAAGAACTTAAAGATTTATTCACACCGTTTCTAAGTGGAGATGTAGATATTATTGCATACCAGCAAGCCGATGCAAAATTTCATAATATGATTATGAAAGGAAGCGGAAATGGTTTTTTGCATAGGCTTTTTCAGCAAGGAAATTTATTGGTATGCATGGATTTAATAGGCTTATTAAGATTACCAGATGAGACACTTCCTGAACACTTAGCAATTATAGAAGCTATAGAAAAAAGAGATGCAGGCTTGGCAGAATCCTTAGCTAAGGAGCATCTTGATAAAACAAAGCAATTAATTTTAAAAAAAATAAATGAATAGAAAAGTTCATTTTTTTCCAGTGAGATACCGCATGGTGTTTGGGACTTTTATTTTAGCTATGATCGTTTTATTTGATCGTATTTTAATTTCTGTGGCAAAAGATCCTGTAGCTAGCGACCTTGGTCTATCAGACAAGCAAATGGGCTGGGTACTTTCAATATTTGCTTTGGGTTATGCTTTATTTCAAACACCATCTGGTTATTTGGCAGATAAATTCGGAGCAAGAAAAGTACTTACTGCTGTAGTTAGTCTTTGGTCGATTTTCACAGCTTTAACAGGAGCTGTTTATAATTTTGTGGCTTTAATGTTTGTTAGATTCCTTTTTGGCGTAGGTGAAGCAGGTGCTTTTCCAAGTATGGCCCGTGCAGTTTTTAATTGGATTCCTGTTAAAGAAAGAGGTTTGGTGCATGGTATAAACTTTTCTGGGGGTAGAATAGGCGCAGCTATTGCACTTCCAATTGTAGCCTGGTTAATAGATTTCACCAGTTGGAGAATGAGTTTTGTAATTCTCGGGGTTATTGGTGTTTTATGGGCATTGATATGGTATTGGTGGTATAGAGACCTACCAGAAGACCACGCTTCGGTTAGTGAGAATGAATTAGAAATAATCAAGGCGCATACACAGGCTAAAAATAGTGATAAACAGCCCATATCATTTAAAAAGCTATTCAAATCAAAAGCTATGTGGCTCATGATGGGTCAGTACTTTAGTAGCAATTTCACCTTCTTTTTCTGTTTAACATGGCTGTTTCCTCATCTTAAAGCTAAGTACGGTTTGGATATGGTCGAAGCAGGTTTTTACTCATCTGCACCACTAATTTTTGGTGCTTTGGGAAATTGGGTGTCGGGTTGGTTAGTTGATGTTATATACAAAAAAGGAAAGTGGGGTTTGTCTAGAAAATTGCCAGCTATTATTGGTTTTTCGTTGGCAGCTATAGGTATTATTACCAGTATTTATATGAAAGAAGTGACTGGGGCGGTTGTTTTTATATCTCTAGCTGTATTTGGGGCAGATATGACGTTAAGTCCCTCATGGTCAGCTTGCTTGGATATAGGGAAAGAACATTCGGGAACGGTAAGTGGTACTATGAATATGGCTGGTAACCTAGGGTCTTTTTTTACAGCTCTGGCATTTCCTTATATGATTGCATTTACAGGTTCTAATACGCCATTTTTCTTTTTAGCAGCTGGATTGAATCTGCTAGCCATACCGATGTGGCTGATCGTAAATCCACAGAAACCATTAAAATTGACATAAATAGAATATAGATCATGATAAAATTTGAAGAATTTAAAGAAGTCTGTGAAAAATCGATTGAGATGATTGAGGCTACAGGTTTATTACTAACGCCTGAAGATAAAAAAAAGATAACAGCTGCCGATTTTGGCTTAAGCAACCTAAAAAAAGAAGGGATTCAAATACTAACCATGTTTCAAACCAATAGAATTGCTGGTAAAATATTAGTACTGTTACCTTACCAGACAGAGCCAGAACATTGGCACCCCACAGTTGGTGACGACCCAGGCAAAGAAGAAGTTATAAGAGCTATTAGTGGCGACCTGTATTTTTATATACCTGGGGAAGATAACATGAAGGAAGGCTTTATAGTAGAAGGTAAAGCGTCATGTTATACAATGCGTAATGAAGTTGTTATGAAACCTGGTGATCAATTAGAATTACCAGCAGGCACTAAACATTGGTTTCAGGCAGGAGAAAAAGGTGCGGTTATGTATTCCTTCTCAACAACTGTTACAGACTTAATGGATCAATTTACAGATTCTAATATTGTGAGAGATACTGTTATAGAAGAAGCTCCAATAGATACTTAATCAATATTGTTAAGTTAAGAGATAAATGCCAGTCTAAGTGCAGTCGAAGACAATATTAAACCTTTTTGGTTTAATTTAATAACATTGGGAGTTTATATAGAAATAATTAAATAGAAATTCAAAAAAATAAAAATGAAACAAAGTATTATAACTGCTTTTTTAAGCAAAACCCAAGATAGATTTTCCGAATATCAAAAACCTACAGGGCTTAAAGAACGTCTTGAAATTGTAAAAAAAATAAATGGGGTAACAGGTGTTGAAATCGTATTCCCTTATGAAACAGAAGAAGCCTTTGAAACTAAGGTATTAATGGCCGAAATGGGCTTAGAATTTGCTGCTGTTAATGCAAATATTAAAAAAGAAACAAAATGGGTTCCAGGAGCCTTATCCAGACCCATAGAAACTATTAGACAAGAAGCGGTACAATTAATTAAAGATGCAAAAGATTACGCAATTGCTGTGGGAGCACCTTTGGTTACCTGTTGTCCGTTATCAGATGGGTTCGATAATCTTTTTCAAGTAGATTACCAAAAAGCCTGGAAATATATGATCGATGCCGTGGCTGAAGCTGCAGATTATAAACCAGAGATGCCTTTGTTTATTGAATATAAAATAAACGAAACGCGCGTAAACTGTAATTTAGATAGTTGTGCTAAAACAATAGTATTTCTAAAAGAAGTCCAGAATACCGCAACTGGTGTCACTATAGATTTTGGACATTCGCTATTAGCTAAAGAAAATCCAGCACAAGTATTGGCTATGTGCGAACAGTCTAATGTTGATTATTATTTACACACCAATGATAACGATTGGCAATTTGATTGGGATTTGATAGGCGGTTCCAGAAACTTTTTACATACCGTAGAGTTTTTCTTTTATGCAAAAGAATTTGGTTATAATAAATACTTCACGGCAGATGCATCTCCTCGAATTTTCGATATGGTAGGCTTTTTTACAGAACATGTAGAAATGAACAAAGCCATTTGGAATATTGTTGAAAATTTAGATCGCGATAAATACAGACGTTTAATGCACGAAGAAAAGCATATGGATCTTATGAAATTAGTACGTAAAGAAATTTATAGACTTTAGAGATGCCAAAATCAGTTTTTAAAATGACATATAGTGATGCCAAATCATTAATGCATGCAGCAGTAAAATCTGCTAATAAGCATAAGGTTCCTGGCGCTATAGCTATTGTAGACAAAGGCGGGCATCCTATTTTATTAGAGAGTTTAGAAAATACTATGAGTAGCGCTTCCAAAATAGCTATTGGTAAAGCTGCTACTTCAGTAGCGTTTATGAGACCGTCAAAAGATATTGAAAAAGTAATATTGGATGGAAGAACCCCCATGCTAGTGCTAGATGGTGCTATATCCAATCCATATGTCCCATTAAAGGGTGGGTATCCTATATGGTATCAAGATGAATTAATAGGGGGGATTGCTGTTGCAGGAACCATGGATGCAGAGATGGACGAAGTTGTGGTTTTAGAAGCTCTTGAAAATAAAAGGTGGTAAATTTTGCAAGGAAAATTATTTTTAAGTTTGTTATTAGTGTAAATAAGCTAAAAGCGAAACCCCATAGCGAAATAGTTGTTGGGGTTTTGTTTTAGTGAAATTAGAATAGATAATATGGCTATGAAATCTAAAAATTGTAATTTAACATAGTTAAAAGTGTTGTTCTTTCATGAAAAATATATTTTACTTTTTACTTTACTATATACTTCTGCTACCAGTATCTATTTGGTCGCAAGAATCTCATGAAGAATTTCGTTTTGTTAATATAAAAGAAGGTATTGCTAAAACGGGGATTTCAAATATTATTCAAGACCATTATGGTTTTATATGGATTGGAACTAGTGGCACTGGGCTATACAAATTTGATGGTATAGATTACACTGTTTATAAGCATAGATTAAGGGATACAACATCATTAAGCAGTAGCAGAATAGAGTGTTCTTATTTAGATAATAAAAACAGGCTTTGGATAGGCACAGAAAATGGCTTGAACCTTTATGATAGAGCATTAGATAAATTTAAGAGAATTACTCTAGATCCTAATAATCTTAACCGTGAATTTATTCTGTCGTTAGAAGAAGATTCCTCAAATAATTTGTTGATCGGGACACATGGTCTGGGTTTATTTAAGCTAAACCTAAAGACATTTAGTATCGAAAAAATTTTAAACTCAACTTCCGAAAATGGCTCACAGCTGTACATTAACAGCATACAGCATTCTAAACAGGGCAAAACATTTGTAGGAACAAATTTTGGACTTAAAGAGATAGATTTAGTTAATAATAAACTAATTCATACCAGACTATTTGTAAAGGACAAAAACACCATCGATACCGATATAGAACTATTTATAGATTCTAAAAATAACTTGTGGGTTGGTTCTCAAATTAATCAAGGTCTTTTTAAATGTACCTTAAGCGATGATGTAAACAATAGTATTATTGAGGTAAAAGAACTAAAGTTTTCAACCAAAAAAATAATGGATATTATAGAACTATCAGATAATACTTTGATAGTTGGAACCGAAAACGATGGTCTTTTTCATATTAAAGATAGTGGAGCTGTTATTAAAAACTATGTTTCAAGTAAAATAGAAGAGAACAGTATTCTTCATAATTCCATCTGGTCGTTATTTGTAGATAGAAATAAACGGATTTGGATCGGATATTTTAATAGTGGTGTAGCTGTTAGCGATAAGCTTTATGATAAGTTTTTGAATATTAAAAGTCTGCCTACCAATGATAACTCATTAAGAATAAGCTCAGTTATGGGGATGGTAGAAGATAGTTCTAAAAAATTATGGATCGCTACGGATGGAGGCGGCATTGATGTTTATAATCCTAAAACGTCTCTAATTACACATATAAACAGTTATGATAAATCAAGCTATTCAGGGTTGACTTCAAATTATATTAAAACGCTATTTGTTGATTCTCAGGAAAATATTTGGGCTGGTAGTTGGGACAGTGGTATTTTTCTTTTAAAAAAAGGTGAAAATAAATTTATTAATTATAATATAGAAAACACCTCGGGCGCATTAAAATCCAATACCATTGTTAGTTTTTCAGAGGACTCCAGTGGAATCATTTGGATTGGCACTTTTGGTCAAGGGCTCCATTCCTATAACCCTAAAAATAAAACATTTAAAAAGCACAACTCAGACGTTTTTATAGAAAGTAGCCTTTCCAGAAGGAACATTAGAAAAGTTTTGGTTGATTCGCAAGATGCCATCTGGATAGGGACAACAAATGGCCTGTTTAAAGTCAATAAATTAAATAACGAATCGTTTAATGTCACTTCTTTAGGAGGTAAAATGACTGAGGAATATAAGAATTCTTCTGATGCGAACCACATTCTTTCAATTTATGAAGATTCCAATAAGAATATGTGGATAGGCACCCGAGGCGCTGGTATATGCAAATATGATAAAACAAAAGATGAATTTATTTGGCACAATAAATTTACGGGCTTTAACGAAGAGAATGTGTCTGCAATAATTGAAGCAGATAATGGTGATTTATGGATAAGTGGAAACTCTGGACTGACTAAAATCAATTTACAGGATTTCGATTTTACGAACTATACGATTAATGATGGTCTGTTATCAAATGATTTTAATTTTGGTTCTGTATTAAAAGGGGGCGACGGTCTGTTGTATTTTGGAAACTTCAAAGGGGTAGATTATTTTAACCCAGAGCAGATAAAAATTAATACTAGTCCGCCATCATTATATCTTACAGATTTCAAACTATTTAACGAAAAGGTTATTCCTAAAGTAGAGAAGTCCCCACTAAATAAAGTTATTTCAGAAACAGATAGTATTTGCTTGACACATAAGCAGTCAGTTTTTACTATTGAATATTCAGGAATTAATTATACCCGACCAGAAAAGAACAACTATGCCTATTATTTAGAAGGCTATGAGACTACTTGGAACTATGTAGGTCAAAAAAGAAGTGCCACTTACACTAATTTAGATGCAGGAAACTACACATTTAAACTAAAAGCAGCCAATAATGATGGCGTTTGGAATGAAATCCCATTAGAATTAAAAATTGAGGTCTTGCCACCTTGGTGGCGAACAAATTGGGCTATTTTTTCATATTTATTATTATTCCTTTTTGGGATTTTTCTACTAAATCAGTTAACCCAGAGTCGAATTAAGGAAAAAGAATTAATCAGGAACGAACGTTTACAACAAGTTCAAAAAGATGAGTTGAACAAGAAGAAAATTCAGTTTTTTACAAATATTTCCCATGAATTTAGAACCCCGCTCACACTAATTCTAAACCCGCTTAAGGATATACTTAATAATACAGAATTAAATCTGCCTCAAAAAGTCAAGAATAAACATGCTATAATCTATAAAAATACAGATAGACTTTATAGGTTGATAAATGAGTTAATGGATTTAAGAAAGCTCGAGTTAAGAAAAATGAACGTAAGGGCAGAAAAGATAAATCTAATAAAATTTTCAGAAAACATAGCGGGCTATTTTCAGGAAGAAGCTTTTAGAAAAAACATTTTATTAAGTGTTGATGCAGATATGCCCGACATTATGGTATGGGCAGATATAAAAATGCTAGAAAAGATCATTTTTAATTTACTATCAAACGCTATTAAAGTCACACCAGATGGCGGTACTATTGCCATAGAACTTTTATCAACAGATCAGCTACATGTATTACCCTTAATTGATGATACTAACCCTGTAGAAGCAGTTGAAATAGTAATTTCTGATACAGGTCCAGGGTTAGATGAAGATCAAGTATCAAAAATATTTGAGCGCTTTTATCAAGTGGAAGGCCAGAATAAAACTTATTTTGGCGGAACAGGTATAGGATTGGAAGTCGTTCAGAATTTTGTAAAATTACATAAAGGTATTATCAATGTTAAAAGTCAGATTAAAGAAGGCACCACTTTTAAAATATTGTTACCGTCTGGTAACACACATTTTTCCGAAAATGAAATTGTTTTAAGTGAAAATGCTTTGCATGAGAAGAAAGAGGATTTTTTAACAATCCCAACGGTCGAAATTGATGAACAACCTAATAAGCATATTCAAGTTCATAAAACAGATACCATATTAGTTGTTGAGGATAATGTAGAATTGCGAGATTATTTAAAATTAGAACTGAGCGATCAATACAAAGTTTTATTGGCAAACAATGGCAAAGAAGGTATTAAAATTGCTAGAGCATCGTTTCCAGATATTATAATTACAGATGTTATTATGCCAGAAATGGACGGTTTTGAGTTTTGTAAAATTATTAAAACAGACTCAACTACAAGTCATATCCCTTTGTTGATGCTCACTGCAAAAGCTACTATTGAAAATAGAATTGAAGGGATAGAAAATGGTGCAGATGCCTACATGGTAAAACCTTTTGATCTTAAACTTTTAAAGATTCGTTTAACTCAGTTAATTAAAAGCAGGCAGCTTATTTTTGATAAATATTTTAGCGCAATTAGTGGAGCAGAAGATAATGCCAACACCACTTCAATCGATAAGGAATTTATACAAAAGTTGCTAAATTATATTAATGATCATATAGGTAATTCAAATTTAGGTGTAGAGGAATTAGCTGCACATTTAAATTTAAGTAGAAGTCAACTTTATAGAAAAGTGAAAGCATTGACAGGACAAACGGTCAATGAATTTGTAAGACGAATAAGGTTGGAACGAGCAAAACAAATTCTCGAAAAAGGTAGTTCCAGTATAAGTGAAGCATGTTACAGTGTTGGATTTGCTTCTCCTTCATATTTTTCCAAATGTTTTAAAGCTCATTTTGGAATTTTGCCAACAGAAATCGAGGTGAAATAACAACATCACGAATCCAATAATTTCTTTCCATTTCCCTTTTTTAAACATTAAATATTTCGGTGTTTATAAAATTTACAGTTTCCATTCATTTTTCGCATATAAAAAGTTTGTAAATGCATATATCTACTATAATTCAACAGCTTAAGCGTACAAATGTTGCATGAAATAATACAAATGTTGCATATGGGCTTAAACTGTATTAAACGCAACAATTCTTTCATATTATGCATTTTATGTAGCACCAATACTCTTAATGAAATGTTAAGTTTGGGTATTAGCAATAATATATGAACTGGAAAAAAATAAACACAAAACTAATATTCGAAATCCTGTTAATTGGGTTTTTAATGTTTTTGTTGGTCATGGTATTTGTCAACATTTAATCTTTAAAGGAATAAGAAATTTACAGATGCAATTAAGAATTAAAATAGTATTTATTAAAGTGGTTTTATTAGGACTACTTGCTTTATTTGGCATTTTTATTGGATGTTCAGAAAAAGTGGTTGTTTCTGAAAAATTTGAAGTTAAAAGAGGGACCAATATAGCACATTGGTTGTCCCAAAGTGACCGAAGAGGTATAGAACGTGAAAAATTCTTTACAGAAGCAGATGTTAAAAAAATTGCCAGTATGGGGTTTGACCACATTCGCTTACCTATTGATGAAGAACAGATGTGGGATGAAAATGGAAATCGATATGACACGGCATTTCAATTAATGGAAAATGCTATTAATTGGTGTGCGAAAAGCAACCTTAGAGTTATTATTGATTTACATATTTTAAGGTCACATCATTTCAATGCTACAGAAAAGCCTTTATGGACAGATCCAGCAGAACAAGAGAAATTTTTCAATCTATGGAGAGATCTTTCAAAATCACTTAAAAAATTCCCAAATAGTTTAGTGGCTTATGAATTAATGAATGAAGCAGTAGCAGACGACCATCAATCATGGAATAATTTGCTATATAGTGCTTTTACTGCAATTCGCGAGTTAGAAAAAGAGCGCACCATTGTAATTGGCTCAAATATGTGGCAGTCTGTTGAGACTTTTGATGTTTTGAAAGTACCAGAAAATGACAAAAATATCCTTTTAAGTTTTCACTTTTATAAACCGTTTCTTTTAAGTCATTACGCGGCAATATGGACAAGCTTAAAAGAATATAAGGGTCCTGTACATTACCCAGGTATTATATTAACCCAACAAGAGTTTGAAATACTTCCAGAGCATGTTAAAGCAGAAGTAAAAAAATGGATAGGTATGGAATTTAATAAAGATATTTTGTTGGAAATGTGGCAGAAACCTATCCAGAAGGCCAAAAGTTTGGGATTGCCATTATACTGTGGTGAGTTCGGTATTATTTCCAATGCACCAGATAAAGAAAGTTATGCATGGTATCAAGATATGATTCAGCTTTTTGATCAAACAGGTATTGGGTATGCCAATTGGAACTATAAAAGTGACAATTTTGGACTGCTGTATTCCAACGGCAAAGAGAATAAAAATCTTATTAAAATTATCTCTGGCAATAACTAAAATATGAAACGTCTTTTTTTACATATTGGTAGTTTTTCTATGCTTTTTAGCTTAACAATGTTTCAAAGTTGTGATTCTTTGAATTCAAGGGATAGGCAATGGGCAACTATTGTTGCTAAAGGCCAACCTACAAATGGTATACCTGTTTATAAACAATGGCATACCATAACGTTACCTTTTGAGGGACCTGAAACTTCAGAGTTAGATTCAGATAATCCTTTTTTAAATTACCGTTTAAACGTTGAGTTTAAACATGAAGAAACAAAATATACAATAAGAGGTTTTTATGCAGCAGATGGAAAGGCTTCTGTAACGGGAGCTAATCAAGGTCATATATGGAAAGTGAGATTTACTCCAGATCGTTTAGGAACATGGAGCTATACTGCGGTGTTGCATCATCAAGATAGTATAGCACTAGAAAAAGATCTTACAAAAGGAACACCAGTAGAAATATCAAATCAAAAGGGGCAATTTATAGTAACAAATTCAGATAAAGAAGCTCCCGATTTTAGAGCTAATGGCAGATTGCATGCGTTTAAAGGTTATTATAAGTTTCAGGATACAGAAAAATTCTGGGTAAAAGGAGGCACAAATAGTCCAGAAAATTTGCTTGGATATGTAGATTTTGATAATACTTATAGAATGCAAGCTTCAAACCGAGAAGGAGAAGCTAGTACCAATAATGAAATACATAAGTACACTTCACATTTAAAGGATTGGAAACTAGGTGATCCAAGTTGGAAAAATGGCAAAGGGAAATCACTCGTAGGTGCTATTAATTATCTGGCATCTAAAGGTATGAATTCGACATATTTTCTAACAATGAATATTTTAGGAGATGGCAAAGATGTATGGCCTTATGTGACTCCAGAAGACTTTTCGCGTTTCGATGTTAGTAAACTAGAGCAGTGGGAAATTCTTTTTCAGCATATGCAGGTCAAAGGTATTTTGCTTCACATGGTCGTACAAGAAACAGAAAATGAAACCATGCTTGATAACGGTGATACTGGAGCCATGCGACAGCTGTATTTTAGAGAGTTGATAGCACGCTTTGGACATCATTTAGCGCTTAATTGGAATCTGGGCGAAGAAAATGGCCCAGCTTCGTGGTCTCCTATTGGGCAAAATGATCGTCAGAGAAAAGACATGTCTAAGTTTTTAAAGGAAAACGATCCTTATAATCACCCTGTGCTTTTACATACACACTCTCACGACCCGTTACGAAGTAAAATTTTAGACTCCATTTTAGGCTTTCAATACTTGGACGGTTTATCGCTTCAGCAAGATAAGCGAGAATTAGCCCCAGAAGTTGTTAAAACATGGCGAGCAAAAGCAAAAGAGGTAGGACATGAATGGCTAATTACTATGGATGAGATAGGGTTGTGGCATACAGCAGCCTTGCCAGACAACCAAGACCCTAACCATGATACTCTAAGGCGATATGCACTTTGGGGAACCTTATTATCTGGAGCTGCAGGAGTAGAATGGTATTTTGGTGCTAAGCATCCACATAATGATCTTAATTCTGAAGACTGGAGAGAAAGAGACAGACTTTGGGAACTAACAAATCACGCCACATCATTTTTTCAAAACCATTTACCTTTTTGGGAGATGATGCCAGAACATTCATTAATTAATACTCCAAAGTCATATTGTCTACGCAAAACAGGAGAAGTATATGCCGTTTATTTACCCCAATTAGAAAAACCTACTATCAATCTTAAAAATACAGAAGGCGTGTTTAGTATCGCATGGTACGACCCATTAAAAGGAGGCGTATTACAAAAAGGCTCAAAAGAGAAAATTGAAGGAGGAAGTGTATCTGGATTAGGAACTCCAAAATCTATAGAAGATACTTCTAACCAACAAGATTGGGTGTGTTTGGTAAAAAAAATAAGTAATTAATTTATAGTAAAAGCAGCAAGTCGGTCTCATGCTTTGTACTAGTTGAATTGTATAGATATGTTAAATAACATTTTAAAAATCGGTCTACAACCTCAAATAGAGGCTATGTTTATAAAACACTATAAGGAATGGTGTCTACTTTCCTATAGCTATATGGAAGATATGTCTGAAGCAGAGGATATGGTTCAGGATGTTTTTGTGAAAATTTTGAATAGAAGTAGAAATACAGAAATTTTAGATTTAAAAAGTTATATCAGAGTAGCAATTCGTAATACAAGTTTGAAAAGCATACAACGCACAAAAAAAACAGAGCAAATTAAAGATTATAATTTGGCAGTTTTATCACCTTCTTATGAAGAACTTTTAATTGATATAGAAAACAAAGCTAAAATAAAAGAAGCATTAGAAATATTGCCAGAACAAAGTAAGCGAGTTTTTGAGTTATGTGTATTAGAAGGTGCTAAATATCAAAGCGCAGCCGATACACTGGGAATATCTATAAATACAATAAAATTTCATTTAAAGAAATCATTTAAAATTTTACGATTCAGATTACAAAACACATATTTTTAGTACAAAAAATGTTTTTATCGTATTTTTTTAAGCTTATTATTGTTGTTTTTTCATTTTGATGCTACCCTTTTTATTTTTTTTTGGGTCTTAATTATAAATAGCTTTTATAGCGTCATCTAATGGACATAGTAAAACTGATAATAAGGAAACTAGAACATAACTTAACAGGAGAAGAAGCAGTCTATTTAAAAAAATGGATAGAGGAATCTCAGATAAATGAATCGATGTTTTATCGCCTCAAAGCCTTAAAGAGTAGAGGAAAAGATTTTTCAGAAGTTATTGATTTAGATGCTCAATATATATGGAATCAAGTAAAACAAAAATTAGAATAGAAAAACTAAACATAAACTAATTAACTTAAAATCAAAAATATGCTCAAATGAAATAAAACTACATACAAACTAAAAAACAAAAAAAATCGAGAAGTACTGTAATACTTCTCGATATAGAATAATCAACTAGATGATTAGCTAATTATTAATACATTTCAAAGATATGAAAAACTGTAAAAGTTTTGGGCTATTGTGGCTCAATTCACTCAAAATTAACTTAAAGATGAAAGTAAGTTTACTTTTATTGATAATTTCATTTTTATCGATTCAGACTAATGCGTATTCAAACAATACGGATGTTGCTTTAGATATAGAGAAAATGAACACTGAAGAAGCTTTTGAAAAAATAAATATTCAAAAATCAGTTTCAGGAACTGTAAAAGATGTTAATGGTGCCCCCTTGCCTGGAGCAAACGTTATTGTAAAAGGCAGTGCAAATGGTAGCCAAACAGATTTTGATGGTAAATATACAATCACTAATGTTGCTGCTGACGATGTGTTAGTAGTAAGTTATGTAGGTTTTGTTTCGAAAGAAGTCCCCGTTAATGGGAGATCTGTAATAGATATTAATTTAGAAGAAGATACTCAGTCTCTAAGCGAAGTTGTTGTTGTTGCATACGGTACAAGTAGTAAAAAGGATTTAACAGGCGCAATATCTGTAATTGGAGCCGAAGAATTAAATACTTTTCCAGCAACAACAGTAGATCAAGCATTACAAGGTAAAACCGCAGGGGTACAAATTACATCTAACTCTGGAGCACCAGGAGCTTCGGTTTCTGTTAATATTCGTGGTGTAGGTTCTTTTGGTAGTACAACACCGCTTTATATTGTCGATGGATTTCCAACACGAGATATTTCTTTTATAAATCCCAATACCATTCAATCTCTATCTGTATTGAAAGATGCATCTGCTACGGCTCTATATGGTGTACGTGCAAGTAACGGTGTGGTAATTATTCAAACAAAGCAAGGAACTAAAGGGAAAATACAAGTAGAGTTAAATTCCTTTTTGGGCTTTCGTACGCAACCAAAACGGGTAGATGTATTGGACGTTAATCAATTCGCCAGTTTAGCAACAGAACTTAGTAGTAGTTCAGATAGTGATGTAGCTGGTGTTGCTGTGCCTTATGCAGGTTGGAGTAACCCAAGTTCATTAAGAAATATAGACTGGCAAGATGAAATATTTGATTCAGCTGTCACAAAAAGTACAACATTAAGTGTAAGAGGTGGAGGGGAAAACTCTAGAATAGCTTTTACTACAGGTATTTTTGATGAAGAGGGTACGCTTTTGGGGTCTGAATATAAAAGATATGATTTAGGATTGAATGCTAATTTCGATGTTACAGATAAAATTCGTGTAAAAACGAATGTAAAATATATAACATCTCAAAGTTTTCAACCACTAGGTACTGGTCGTGGTGCATTATTAAATCTATATTCTACCGTACCGCATTTAGCGCCAGTAGGAGAAGCAAATCTTAACGGTGGTACTAACCCTACAGACTTACCTGTAGATGCAAATGGTAATTTTGGTGCGTTTCCAGATGTTACTGGAGAAGCTTTCCGAGATGGTAGAAACTGGGTTGCTAGAGCCTTAGAGAATGATCAAGATAATGTTAGTAATACCATTTTAGCCAATGTTGATGCAGAATGGGACATTTATGGAGGGCTATCAACCCAAATAAAAGTAGGAACACGAGTTGATAATAATGCCAGTGAATTTTTCCAGCCACAATACTATCGTAGTAGTGGTAATGTTGATCTTAGAAATGATGCAATCTACGATACCAATCAATCTACAAGTAATGAATGGTTAGCTGAATATATTTTAAAGTATAATAAAACGCTAGCAGAGAAACACAAAATAGATGTGCTGGCTGGTGTTTCTGCTCAAAGAAGATTTAGAAAATTTACAGGGGCTAAAGGAGTAGGCTTTTTAGATAATAAAATAAGAAGTATTAGCGCAGCAGATGATATTCAAAATGCTTTTGGTACTTCAGATAGGAGAACACTTGCAAGTACGTTTGCCAGACTAAACTATAGCTACGATAGTAAATACTACTTAACAGGAACTATAAGGAGAGATGGTGTAGGTAATGTTTTTAGTCAAAATAATTTATGGAGTGTATTCCCTTCTTTTGCTGTTGGATGGAATATTGACGAAGAAGATTTTATGGATGATAGTGTATTCAATGTATTAAAATTTAGAGCTAGTTGGGGTGAAACAGGAAACTTTGACGGTATCAATCCTTTTGGATATCTTTTCTTTTACACAGGTCAAGCAGGAACAAATGATACCAACTATAGTTTTGACGGTACAACAAATAGCTCATTGGGTTTAGCACCACTTGTATTAGCTAATTCTGATTTGGGATGGGAAACTCAAACACAGACAAATATTGGTTTTGAAGGAGAGTTATTAGACGGTAGTTTATATTTTACAGCAGACTATTTCAATAGAGAGTCTGGGAACTTTTTATTTCAACAAACGGTACCAGCACAAACAGGATTCTCAATTCAACCACAAAATGGGGGCACTGTAGTTAATAAAGGTTTTGAATTTTTATTGGGGTACAGAAAAGACAGAGGCGATTTTACATTTGATATTAATGCAAATTTAACTTTTATAGATAATGAAATAACAGAAATTGATAACCTATCTAAAGAAGTTGTATTTAGCAACGAATTTTTACAGAGTTTTAACGAAGATGGTTTCTGGTTTGACATTACGAGATCTCAAGAAGGTGGAGAAGTAGGATCTTTTTATGGTTTTGTTGCAGATGGAATTTTTCAAAATCAAGCAGAAATTGATGCATCACCGACTCAAAATGTTAATACATCACCAGGAGATCGTAAGTTTAAGGATCTTAATGGGGATGGTGAAATTAATGGGGAAGATAGAACAGCCATAGGTAGTCCGGTTCCTGATTTCTACGGTAGTTTAAACCTAACATTTAACTATAAAAATTTCGATGTAGGATTTAATTTTTATGGTTCATTTGGAAATGAAATCATGAACCTGGTTAAGAGAGAACTAGAAAGCCCTTCAGGATATGGTAATTCAGCTTCTTTCTCTAACGTAAGTGTCGACTATTTTAATAACCGTTGGAATGGTGAAGGCTCTTCTAATACATATTCAAGAGCGCTTATAGATGATGGAAATATTCAAAATAACAGAGCATCAAGCTATTTTGTTGAAGATGGTTCATATTTCAGGTTAAGAAACCTTAGTCTAGGCTATAGTTTACCGTCGGTTACTTCCGAAAAATTAGGATTAAGTAACTTAAGAATATATATGAGTGCTCAAAATGTATTTACAATAACCGATTATTCTGGATCAGATCCTGAGATTGGTCAAAACTCTGATGTTAACGGAAATAGTAGCGTGACCACAAGAGGTATTGATGCAGGTGCTTATCCAGTATCCAAAACATTTACTTTGGGACTTAATTTAAAATTTTAAATAATTCGTTATGAAAATAAAAATAAATATACTTAAAGGAATTGGGGTTTTAGGCACCATCGTTCTCGCTACAATGGTGAGTTGCTCCGAGAATTTTTTGATTGATACCAATAATCAAGATTTAACAAGTGAGGTTGTCTTTGGTTCAGATGCAACGGCCTTAGCAGCTGTAACAGGAGTTTATGATGCATTTCAAAATGATTCTCAGGGAGACCCAGGAGTGCCTAATGAATATAACGTTAAGGGTATTCATAGATGGGCCAATAGTACAACATTAGATTTTTTGAATAATGAAAATCCAGAAACGAGCTCTTACTTAAATTGGAATCCAGATCCATCATCCAGTGATGTGTCTACTAAGATTTGGCCGAATCATTATAGACAAATTGGTAGAGCAAATATTGCGCTTGAAAATTTGTTGGTTGCTGTTGAAAGCGGAACGATTAGTGCCGATTTAGGGAACCGTTTAATTGGTGAGGTATTGGTGCTAAGATGTATTTCTTACCAATATTTGGCAGAAGTTTACGGTGGTGTACCATTAATGCTTAGTTCTACTGAAGACCCTTTTAGAGCAAGAGACAGCCAAGATGCCGTTTTCCAACAAATTGTAATAGATGCAACAGATGCAGTGGCTAGACTGCCTTGGACTTATGATACTGAAAAAGGAAGAGTGTCTAAAGCAACTGCTTATACCGTTTTAGGAAATGCACATATGTGGTTAAAGCAATATGGAGAAGCAGTAACTGCGTATGAAGCATTAGAAGATAGCCCAGTTCTTGAATTAGAAGAAAATTTTCTTGATATTCATGCCGTAGCCAACCCAAATGGTAAAGAATCTATATTCGAAATCCAATGGGCAGCAAATGGTGATTTAGCATGGTCTAGAAATGATGAGGTTAACATTTTACAATTGTTTGCTATGCCTACGGATATTACAGGTGGTGGTGGATTTACAGGCATTCCAAGTAAAGAATTATACGATGCTTTTGAACCTGGTGATACCAGACGTGCAGCGACAGTTATAGGACCAGGGGAAGAACACCCAGACCCATTAATTGATATTATAGATTATGATGGTGTAGACATTAATACAGTAGGAACAGTTGCAGAGCCATGGACCGGAGGATCTCCAGAAACAAGATCAGGATACTGGGCGATTAAATCTTGGAGAGATCCCAATATTGACGGTTGGGGTAGGTCAGTTCTTTTTGGTGGCCAAGGTCATATTTGGATGCGTTATGGTGGTGCCTTACTAAGTTTGGCAGAAGCTGCTTTAAGAGATGGGCAAACTGCTAAAGCACAAGCCGCTTTTGATAGAGTGAGAAATAGAGCTTGGGGAGGTTCTGCGCCTGCTAAAACAATTACAATAGATGCGCTGTTACAAGAATACAGGCTTGAATTGGCTGGAGAATTCTCTACATGGGGTGTTATTAGAAGGTCTGGAGAAGCTACTAAATTTATTAAAGATAATTATGGTATCGATGTGCCTCCGGGACGAGAAATATATCCTATTCCAAGTTCTCAAATAAGTGCAAATCCTAATCTTGTACAAAACGAGTATTAATTATTGCTAGAAATTCATATTGAGTTAGTTTAATTTGAGGCTTTGGATAATGTTCAAAGCCTCTTTTTTCCTAAATTTATAAGATGAAAATTATTTATACAAGTTTCGTTTTTTTACTTCTATTCCTATCTTGTAAAAAACAAGATAAAAAACAGTTTAGTCTTCTCTCACCAAATGAAACAGGTATCTTGTTTTCAAATGATATTATTGAAACCGATAGTCTAAATTATTTTAATTATCCCTATATGTACATGGGTGGAGGTGTGTCTGCTGGCGATATTAATAACGATGGGTTAGTAGATTTATTTTTTACTGCCAATATGAAATCCAATACGCTTTATTTAAATAAAGGCGGTTTTAAGTTTGAAGATATTACTGATAAAGCAAATATAGCTGGAGATGATAGATGGGTTACAGGAACGACTATGATAGATATTAATAACGATGGCTATTTAGACATATATGTAAGCGTTTCAGGAAAAGAAAACAATAGAAAAAACCTTCTGTACATCAATAATGGAGATGCTACATTTACAGAAAAAGCTGAAGCATTTGGTATAGATCATAATGGACATACCACCCAGAGTACATTTTTTGACTACGATAATGATGGCGATTTGGACCTATATTTGGCAAACTATCCACCAACACCTTTTAAAAGCCCAGTAGCATTATATAAGCGAAAAGCAAATCATCCAAAAATCGAAGAATCCGATATTTTATTTCGAAATAATGGGGATGGTTCTTTCACCGATGTCACGATAGAATCTGGTATCCTAAATTTTGGTTTGTCTTTAAGTGCTACTGTTGCAGACTTTAATAACGATGGCTGGAAAGATATTTATATTTCTAACGATTTTGATTCCGCAGATTATTTATACATGAATAATAAGAACGGAACCTTTACAGAAACAGCTGGAAATACAGTAAACCATACGGCACAATATGGTATGGGAGTAGATATAGCCGATTTTAATAATGACAAACTTCTGGATATTGCTCAGGTAGATATGACTCCTGAAGATAATAGAAGATCTAAAGAAAATATGGCAAGTATGAATCCCGTAGGATTTACAAAAATGGTAAAAGCTGGGTTGCATTATCAGTACATGCAAAATTGCCTTCAACTTAATAGAGGTATTGATGCTCATGGTAATCCTGTTTTTAGTGAAATTTCAAGATTAGCAGGTATAGCCACTACAGATTGGAGTTGGTCAATTCTTTTCGCAGATTTGGATAATGATGGTTGGAAAGATTTAACTATTTCCAACGGAACACGTAGAGATATTAATAACAGAGATTATTTTAACCAGTTAAAATCTAGAAATCATTTTGGTGGTGTAAAGCTATCAGCTGAAGAAATCAAACAAATTCCTTCAGAAAAAATATCAAATTATATTTATAAAAACAATAAAGACTATACATTTAAAAACATGGTCGTAGCATGGGGGTGGGAAGAAAAAACCTTTTCCAATGGCGCTGTTTATGCAGACTTAGATAATGATGGTGATCTGGATTATGTTGTAAATAATATTGATCAACAGGCTTCAGTTTATAAAAACAATAATTTAGATAATAATAACTATTTACAAATCACATTAAAAGGACCTAAAAACAATAGGAATGGCCTTGGTGCGAGAGTTTATATTTCTTCTGATTCATTAGAACAATACAATGAACTTACTTTATCCAGAGGTTTTCAATCTTCTGTATCTCCGCGATTGCATTTTGGATTAGGAAAAGCTGAAAATATAACGATGATCAAGGTGGTTTGGCCAAATGGAGGGGTTTCTGAAGTAAAAGATGTAAAAGTAAATCAAGATTTGATGGTAGGTTTTTCATCAGCAGTTAATAAAGGTAATGAGCATTTTGAAAAGACAACGATTTTTAAAACTACGGCTTTAGATTCGCTAAAAGTAGATTTTAAACATACTGAAAATTATTATAACGATTATCACTTAGAGCCATTACTTCCCCATAAAACCTCTATGTTAGGATCGGGAGTGGCTGTAGCAGATGTTAATGGAGATGGATTAGATGATTTTTATATAGGTGGTGCATCACAGCAAGCAGGCGCATTATATATTCAAAATTTACAAGGTAAATTCGATAAAGTAAATAATGATTTATGGGAAACAGATAAGGACAAAGAAGATATGGGGGCTTTGTTTTTTGATGCCGATGCCGATGGAGACCAAGATTTATATGTCATTAGTGGAGGTAATGAAAAAAGTGAAGATTTATCACATTTTCAAGACCGTCTATATATCAATAAAGGCAATGGAATATTTGTTAAAGGAGAAAACAATTTACCAGAAATAATAACTAGTGGCTCTAGAGTTAAAGCAGGAGATTATGATGGAGATGGGGATTTAGATTTATTTGTTGCTGGTCGATTGGTCACTAGTCAATACCCATGGCCTACAAAAAGCTATATTTTAAATAACGATAGTGGTATTTTTAAAGACCTAACGGCTCATTTAGCACCAGATTTTGAAGCGCTAGGAATGATTACTGATGCTAATTGGACCGATTTTGATGCAAATGGTACTTTGGATTTAATTATAGTAGGTGAGTGGACTCCCGTTTTATTTTATAGCAATATAAAGGGTAAGTTTAAAAATGTTACAGAAACTATAGGCATAGAAAATACTAATGGTTGGTGGTCTAGTATTTCCCAAGATGATTTTGATAACGATGGAGATGTGGATTATGTGGTTGGTAACCTCGGATTGAATTATAAATATAAAGCCACAATTGAAGAGCCTTTTGAAGTATTTGCAGATGATTTTGATGATAACAAAAGAAAAGATATTGTTTTAAGTTATTATAATTTTGGTAAACTGTTTCCAGTACGTGGAAAGTCATGTTCCTCACAACAAATACCATCATTAAGCAAAAAATTTGAAAACTATAATTCGTTTGCACTAGCAGATGTTACAGAGGTTTATGGTAAAGAAAAACTCAGCAATGCAGAAATACACTATAAAGTACAAACATTTTCGAGTAGCTATATTGAGAATTTAGGAGCTGGAAAATTTAAATTAACCCCATTACCAAAAGAAGCTCAATTCTCATCAGTAAATAGAATTATTTCAGATGATATAGATAGCGACGGGTTTAAAGATATTTTGGTTGCCGGGAATTTATATGCTTCAGAAATAGAAACCCCTAGAAATGATTCCAGTATCGGTACCTATCTAAAAGGAGATGGTCAAGGCAATTTTTTACCAGTTGCTAACAACAAGTGTGGTTTATCAATTAGAGGGGATGTAAAAGATTTAGCTTCAATTGAAATTGGCGGTTATAAATATATTATTGCAGTTAAGAATAACGACTACCCCCAATTCATTAGGATAAATTAAATCTATTGTATGAAAAAGCAAGTAAGAGTATGGATTATTATATGTTTACTGATTATATGTTTTTTGGTATTCAAATTCCTTTTTAAACCATCTTATACAGATGCTTATTCATCCATTGAACCCATAGCGACACACAGCAACGGAAGTGAGTTTGCGGGGTCTGGGGCTTGTGCAGCATGTCACTTAGAGATATACAAGACCCATATAGAAACAGCGCATTTCAAGTCATCTGCAAACGCTAATATAAAGACTGTTAAAGGAAGCTTTAAAGCTCATGAAAATAGTTTTAACTTAAATGATTCTATAGAATTCAGAATAAATATTAAAAATGGGGCTTTGTATCAAGATATCTTTTTAAAATCTAATAATAAACCCATTAGTTCTTCACGTTTTGATGTTGTTATAGGATCAGGAACTAAAGGACAGTCTTATTTAAAATGGCAAGACAGTTCTTTATATCAATTACAAGTTTCTTATTTTACTCCAAATAATAGTTGGATTAACAGCCCTGGTTATCCATCTAATAAATTAATTTCTGATAGGCCTATTTTTGAAAGGTGTCTTGAGTGTCACTTAACTTATGCCCAAAGTATTAAAAGGTTTTACAAACGTAATAGCTATAAAAAGTCCCAAATGGTCTATGGTATAGATTGTGAACGCTGTCATGGTCCAGCCCTTACTCATGTGAATTTTCACAGTAAAAACCCTCAGGATACTGTTGCTATGCATATAGGGAAACATAGCAGATTAACAAGGCAACAAAGTTTAGACGCCTGTGCTTTATGTCATTCAGGATTGAGAATGCGAGGTCGTAAAAGCCCTTTTTCGTTTGTTGTTGGTGATACTTTAAATCAGTTTTCTTCTCCCGACTATACTGAGGAGGATCTAGAGAAATTAGATGTGCATGGTAATCAATACGGATTGCTTTCTGCAAGTAAATGCTTTGAAAAAAGTAATACTATGAATTGTACAACCTGCCATAATCCACATGAAAATCAGAGAGATAATCATATTGTATTTAACAAAGAGTGTCAAAGCTGTCATAGTATAAAAGAAAAGGATCACAAGGTGTGCACGGTATCAAAAGAAACCAAAAATGCGTCCAATAATAATTGTATCCAATGTCATATGCCCTTAGTATCTTCGAAAGGAATGAAAATAGAAACGTCCTTAGATACACTAAAACCAGTGCAAGTAAGAACCCATTTAATAGGAATTTATACAAATCGATTATCAAATTAAATAGCTTGGATACGTATTATTAAATGAAATAAGAGCCATACAACATGTTGGTTTTGTGTTGTTTAAAATGTATTTCTTGCTCTAACACCTACTTTCTGCTATAACAAATAGCTTTTTCCATCTTTTTTGAAAAGCATATTTACCATTTTGTGCTACCCGTTTTTCTTTTTTAGGGGTCTTAATAGTAGAAGAGTTCAGTTAGAACAAATATCAATTTTAGTTTAGTTTTTGCGTTGACTGCCCCTGACTTAAATTAAGGGGGTATCTCAACGTTTTAGAATCAGTTAAGATGTTAAAATTATATACACTATTTACTTTATTTATTTTTTCAGGTAGCCTAGGCTTTTATGCGCAAGGTAAAGCATTAAAAATGGATTCTGATCTTATTGATTCTTTAATGGAAAAACATACTTTTTTATCTACAAATGGTGTGCAAATGCCTTACCGTTTGTTTAATCCGATTAATGAGAAAAACGAAAAAATACCTTTGCTGATATTTTTGCATGGTCGAGGAGATCGAGGAATTGATAATGGTACTCGAATATACCATGAAGCAGGAATGATTGTGAACACAAATTCATTATTAACAACACAAATGCAATTAAAATACCCTTGCTATATTTTAGTGCCCCAATGCTCTGATAAAACCGAAAATGAGGAATGGGCAAAATGGGTTGGTAATTCGCCAGAAACACCTTTTAAAGGGTTGGGAGATGATGGGACATATATCATGAGTCAACAACCTTCAGAATCGGGGGAAACCGCATTACAGCTAATAGAACAAATAATTAAAGATAAAAATATAGACACAGATAGAGTTTATATTATAGGCCTATCAATGGGTGGTTTTGGAACTTGGGAATTTACGGCAAGGAAGCCTAATTTGTTCGCAGGAGCTGTTCCTATGGCAGGTTATTCAGATCCTAACCAATTAGAAAATATAAAACATATTCCATTCTGGATATTTCATGGAGACATGGATAAATGGAATCCTGTAGCAGGATCAAGAACGATGTTTAAATTATTGTCCGACGGTCAAGCAGATGTAAGATATACAGAGTATAAAAATACAGGTCACGGTGAATCATTTAAGAAAGCTTTTAATGAAGTTGAATTGATTCCCTGGCTTTTTTCGAAAAGAAGAAAAACAAATTCATCCCAACAAAAATTATGACAAAGCAATTTTATATAAAACCTCTTTTTTTAGTTTTTATAGTATTTATGAGTAGTACAGTGAACGCACAGAAAAATCAAATAGTAGAAGAAAAAATAGACAGTATACTTTCCTTGTTGACCCTAGAAGAAAAAGTAGCTATGTGTCACGCACAGTCTAAATTTAGTACACCAGGAGTTCCACGTCTTGGAATCCCCGAAATATGGATGTCTGATGGCCCGCATGGTGTAAGAGCAGAAATAAATTGGGACAACTGGGGATATGCAAAATGGAGTAATGATTCGATTACGGCCTTTCCTGCACTAACCTGTCTGGCCTCTACTTTTAATCCAAATCTGGCTAAAGCTTATGGCATTAGTATTGGAGAAGAAGCGCGGTATCGAAAAAAAGATGTGCTTTTAGGACCTGGTGTTAATATTTACAGAACCCCATTAAATGGAAGAAACTTTGAATATATGGGAGAAGATCCTTATTTGGCTTCTAAGCTGGTTGTGCCTTATGTACAAGGTGTTCAAAAAAATGGTGTAGCAGCTTGTGTTAAACACTTTGCATTGAATAATCAGGAGCTTTGGAGAGATCATATCAATGTTGAGGTGAGTGATAGAGCATTATACGAGATTTATTTACCAGCCTTTAAAGCATCGGTTATAGAAGGTGGTGCATGGGCTATGATGGGAGCCTATAATAAGTTTAGAGGGCAATATTGTTGTCATAATGAATTGCTCTTAAACAAAATTTTAAAAACAGATTGGGGATTTGATGGTGTTGTGATAAGCGATTGGGGAGGCGCACATAGTACTTATGAAGCAGCTATGTTCGGTTTAGATATGGAAATGGGAACAGGAACAGATGGACTGGGTACTACAACGCTCAATCATTACGATCATTATTATTTAGCATCCCCTTTCTTGAAGCTTCTCAAAAAAGGAGAAGTTGATGAAGCCATCGTTAATGATAAAGCAAAACGTATTTTACGATTGATGCTTAGAACGAATATGAATTCGAATCGCCCATTGGGTAAAATGAATAATGTAGAACATCACCATGTGGCACGTCAAGTGGCAACAGAAGGCATTGTGTTGCTGAAAAACAAAGAAAATTTCTTTCCAATAGAAGATCGTGAAGGTTTAACTATTGCGGTAATAGGTGAAAACGCAACACGCTCGATGACGGCAGGTGGAGGCTCATCTGAGTTAAAGCCACAATTTGAAATATCACCATTAGAAGGTTTGAAAAAACGATACAAAAATGCCCAGATTATACATGCTATGGGGTTTGCTTCTGGTCCATCTGCATATGATGAGATTCTTCCATCGTCATATGATGCTGACTCTCTAAAAGTCGCAGCTATTGAAACGGCTAAAAAAGCAGATTTAGTATTGTTTGTTGGAGGCTTAAGTAAAAGTCATCTTCAGGATTGTGAAGGCGCAGATAGAAAACAATTTGAATTGCCTTTTGGTCAAGATGATTTATTAAATGATATTATGGCAGTTAATAAAAATGTTGGCGTGGTACTAATAACTGGTAATGCGGTAGAAATGCCCTGGTTAGATAAAATCAATGGACTCATACAAGGCTGGTATCTAGGCAGTATCTCAGGAGATGCTCTTGCCGATGTTATTAGTGGAGACGTTAACCCATCAGGGAAATTACCATTTTCGTTTCCTGTAAAATTAAAAGATAATGCAGCACACTATTATGGAGAGCTGTCTTACCCTGGAGATAGTATCAATCAATATTACAAAGAAGACATTTTAGTTGGGTATCGTTGGCACGATACTAAAAAAATTAAACCACTATTTGCCTTTGGGGAAGGTTTGTCTTATACCTCTTTCGAACTATCAGACTTTAGGTTAAACAAAAAAGTATATGCAAAGGGAGAGCAAATAATCATTTCTGGAACCATTTCAAATACAGGAAATATAGATGGGGCAGAAGTCATTCAGGTTTATGTTGGGAAATCAAAATCTAAAGTAAAAAGAGCACTTAAAGAGCTAAAAGGGTTTAAAAAACTAGCTGTAAAAACTAATAAGACCAAATCTGTTGAAATAATAATTAATGTGAATGATTTAACCTTTTATGATGAGGTTATTAAAGATTGGAACCTAGAAAAAGGAAGCTATATAGTTTATGTAGGAAATGCCTCTAATAATATTTCCAAGAAAATAAAATTTGAAATCAAATAATAAAAGAATTCAAGCAACAAAGATAGTAATTGTAATCATGGCGCTTAGAAATCTTAAATATTTAAATGCATATTAATGAAATATTATTCAATAATTATAGTCCTTGCCTTAATGAGTTGTTCTCACAGTAAAGTTTCCACAAACAAGGATACTGTTGAGGAGCGGTTTATAGACAGTATATTAGCAACAATGTCTATAGATGATAAAATTGGACAGACTAATTTGAGGGGGACTTCTAGTAGAGCTAAAACCTTATCGGAAGAACTAAAGGAAGATGTAAGACAGGGAAAAGTAGGGGCTTTACTAAATGTTATGAAGGTTGAATTTGTAGATGAACTTCAAAAAATAGCAGTAGAAGAAAGTCCGAATAAAATCCCTTTAATTTTTGGACGAGATGTTATTCATGGTTTTAAGACGATTTTTCCAATTCCTTTAGGTTTGGCTGCCTCTTGGGATACAGATATTGCAAAATCATCTTCTCGAATAGCGGCCATAGAAGCTAGTTCGGTTGGGATTCGTTGGACTTTTGCCCCCATGTTGGATATTGCTAGAGATAGCCGTTGGGGAAGAATTGCTGAATCTCCTGGAGAAGACACCTATTTAGCTTCAGTCTTAGGAAAAGCTTATATTCAAGGGTTTCAAGGTGATTCTTTAAATAACCCAACTAGTATTGCGGCCTGTGCCAAACATTATATTGGATATGGAGCTGTTGAAGGTGGCAGAGATTATAATACCACCGTAATTCCAGAACCTTTATTGCGTAATGTGTATTTGCCTCCTTTTCAATCTGCTTTAGACGTGGGAGCAGCAACCGTGATGACATCTTTTAATGAAATAAATGGTATTCCAGCCACAGGAAATGAGTTTTTATTAAAGCATGTTTTAAGAGATGAATTGAAGTTTGATGGATTTGTAGTAAGCGATTGGGATTCTGTTATAGAAATGATTGCTCATGGTTATGCAAAAGATGAAAAACAGGCTGGAGAACTGGCGGCCAATGCAGGAATGGATATGGAAATGACCAGTAAAGCATACGAACATCATCTAAAAGACTTAATAAAAGAAGACAAGGTAAAAGAGCGTCAATTAGATGAATTTGTGAAGAATATATTAAGGATAAAGTTAAGGCTAGGTTTGTTTGAAAAACCATATAGAGATAAGAATAACGAAGCAAATTTTTATAAAGAAGCGCATTTAGCTGAAGCAAAAGAAGCAGCAATTAAGAGTGCTGTATTATTAAAAAACAAACGTATATTGCCTTTGTCAAGTGCTACAAAAGTAGCACTTATAGGACCTTTAGCGAATGCACCATTAGATCAAATGGGAACTTGGACATTCGATGGCGAAAAAGAACATACCGTAACACCTTTGAAAGCTTTTAAAGAGGCACAGGTTAATTTTAAGTATGTCGAAGCATTAACTCATAGTCGAGACCGATCAAAAGAACAGTTTCAAAAAGCTGTCGATGGCGTTAAAGATTCTGATGTTATCGTATTTGTTGCAGGAGAAGAAGCTATTTTGTCTGGGGAGGCTCACAGTAGGGCTACTATAGATTTACCTGGTGCGCAAGAAGATTTAATAAAAGTATTGAGCAAAACGGGGAAACCAATTGTTTTAGTTATTATGGCAGGCAGACCAATTACCATTACAAACATTATTGACAATGTAGATGCTGTTTTAATGTCTTGGCATCCAGGTACCATGGGTGGAGTGGCATTACAAGAAATTATTTATGGATTAAGAGAACCAGAAGGACGGTTGCCAGTTTCTTGGCCAAAAAAAGCTGGACAATTACCATATTTTTACAATCATAAAAGTACAGGAAGACCAGCCAATAAAGAAGATTATGTTGCCATGTATGATATTCCTGTTGGAGCTTGGCAAAGTTCCTTAGGAAATGACTCTCATTACTTAGATATTGGCTATACACCACATTTCCCTTTTGGTTTTGGATTGGGGTATACAGCTTTTAAATATGATGATTTACAGATATCAAAAGATACTATTGGCTTTAACGAAACATTACTTGTAAAAGCTTCTATTACAAATGTAGGGGAGAGACCAGGAAAAGAAATTGTACAACTTTATACTCAAGATGTTGTGGGGAGTATTACACGACCCGTTAGAGAATTAAAAGGGTTCCAGCATATAAATTTAAATGTTGGGGAAACTAAAGAGGTAACCTTTAAAGTATTTCCTAGGCAACTGGAATTTACAAATCATAAAGGAATTCGTGCTACAGAAGAAGGTGATTTTAATATATGGGTTAGTTCTGATGCCACATCTGGATTAAAAGGCACTTTCTACCTTAAAAAAGAGTGCCAATGATTATTATACTTTTAGGTGTAAGTGGGTGTGGAAAAACGACAATTGGAAAACTATTGTCTCAAAAAATAAACATTCCTTTTTTTGATGGTGACGATTTTCATTCCAAGTCTAATATTGATAAAATGGCAGAAGGCGTATCTTTAAATGATGATGATAGACTACCATGGTTACTTGCCTTAGCTAATAACATTGAAATGTGGGCAGAAGATAAAGGCGCAATTTTGGCTTGTTCTGCTTTAAAAGAAACTTATAGAACATTACTGACTTCAAAATTTAGCCATGTTACATGGGTTCACTTATCAGGTAGTCAAGATTTAATTAAAGACAGGATTGAAAATAGAAACGAGCATTTTATGCCTACCGATTTGCTAGTATCTCAATTTAATGATTTAGAAATTCCAGACTATGGGATTCATATAGATATTTCAGAATCTCCTGAAAAAATTATAGATACGATTATTTCAAAATTAAAAAACATGAACCAATCATTTTTTGGAGTTATAGGGTTAGGCGTTATGGGCAGTAGCTTAAGCCTCAATATTGCTGAGAAAGGCTATACGTTATCGGTATATAACCGCATAGCACCTGGAGAAGAACATAATGTTTCAAATTTTTTGAAAAAAGTGGATGAAGGTATGCAGGTAATAGGTTTTACTGAATTAGAAGTATTTATCAATTCTTTAGAGCGTCCAAGAAAAATACTCATTATGATAAAAGCTGGCCATGCTATAGATACTTTGATAGAAGCATTGATTCCCATGCTGTCTAAAGGTGACATTTTGATTGATGGTGGTAATTCTCATTATTTAGATACTAATAAAAGATCTGAATATTTAAAAAGCAAGCAGCTCCATTTTATAGGTTGTGGCGTTTCTGGTGGTGAAGAAGGCGCAAGAAAAGGACCGTCTATAATGCCTGGAGGCGATAAAGCAAGTTATGAAATAATAGCACCAGTTTTAGAAGCAATCGCTGCGAAAGATAAAAATGATAAGGCCTGTTGTACTCATGTAGGTGTTGATGGTGCTGGTCATTTTGTGAAGATGGTTCACAATGGCATTGAATATGCCGAAATGCAATTATTGGCAGAAATTTACGCTTGTCTAGCTATAACTAAAGGTAACGAAGAAATAGCTGCAATTTTATCTGGGTGGAATACCACAGATTTATCCGGTTACTTATTAGAAATAACAATTAATATTCTTAAAACTAAAGAAGATGGAAAGTATATACTGGACACTATTTTAGATAAAGCAGGTAATAAAGGGACGGGGTCTTGGTCTACAAAAGCGGCTTTTGATTTAGGCACGGTGAATACGATGATGTCTTCTGCTGTTTTTGCACGTTATGTTTCTTCCTTTAAGGAAAAAAGAACGCAACTATCAAAACGTATTAAAAAGGATTCTAAAGCTGTCAACCCTCAAGAAATTAACAGTTTAAAAGAAGCCTACCGATTTGCTAGAATTATGAATCATCACCAAGGATTTGAGCTGATTAGATTGGCATCAAAAACATTCAATTGGGATTTAAACATATCAGAAATTGCTCGTATTTGGACCAATGGCTGTATTATTCGTTCGGAATTTATGGAGCAATCCGTAGAAGTATTCAATGACCATGAAAGTTATTTAGATGAACCAAGTATTTTTGAGGTATTGGCCTCAAAGGAAAAAGAAATAGCAAAGAGTATTGTTTATAGTTTATCCCACAGAATTCCATTTGACACATTTTGGTCGGCATACAATCATTGGATTGCTATAACCACCGAAAATTTGCCAGCTAATTTAATACAGGCACAACGTGATTATTTTGGGGCACATACTTATCAAAAAGTAAATGCTCCAGAAAATCAATTTTTTCATACTAATTGGTACAGATTATGATAGATTTTACTCTCTTAACGTCTGTATTATTAGGAGTCATAGTATTATTGGTATTGATACTGCGTTTTAAGATTCAAGCTTTTATTGCATTATTAATTGCCAGTATTCTTGTAGGTGTTTTATCTGGAATGCCACCCTTGACAATTATTAAAACAATGCAAGAGGGCATGGGTAATACACTAGGGTTTGTTGCTATGGTAGTAGGGTTAGGGGCTATATTTGGCGCTATTTTAGAACATTCTGGAGGTGCCGAATCTTTAGCTGTTTATTTATTGGCTAAGTTTGGAGAAAAACGATCTTCATGGGCATTAATGTTAACTGGTTTTATTGTGGCGATTCCCGTATTTTTTGATGTTGCTTTTATCATTTTAGTTCCTATGATATATGCATTGCAAAGAAAAACGGGTAATTCCTTATTGCTTTATGGAATTCCTTTGTTAGCGGGATTGGCAATTACGCATTCATTTATTCCTCCAACCCCTGGTCCAGTAGCAGTTGCTGATATTTTAAAAGCAGATTTGGGATGGGTTATCTTTTTTGGATTTCTAGTTGGGATCCCGACAGCCGTGGTATGCGGCCCATTTTTTGGAAGATTTATAGCAAATAAAATTCATATACCCGCACCACAGCTAGATGCCGATATAGTGTCTCATAAAAAAGTACCACCAGTTGGAACGATAATCGGAATTATTACCATTCCTATTTTTTTAATTGTTTTAAATACAGTAATAAACAGTCCATTTTTTGGAGAAGGTAGCATTCCAAAAAACGTGCTGCAATGGATAGGTATGATTGGACATCCATTTTCAGCTTTAATAATAGCGAATCTCATGGCTTGGTATTTATTAGGAATTCGAAGAGGGTTTACTAAAGAACAATTATCGAACATTAGTACTCAGTCTATGGCACCAGCAGGTATTATTATTTTATTAACAGGTGCTGGTGGTGTTTTTAAGCAAATGCTTGTAAATACAGGAACTGGTGAAATGTTGGCTAGTTATTTTGCAAATGAAGGCGTGAGCATTTTGTTTTTTGCGTTTTTATCGGCAGCAGTCATTCGTATTTTACAAGGATCGGCTACTGTTGCTATGATTACAGCAGCAGGGCTTACCGCACCGCTTTTGGCAGAATCCATTTCAGATCCTCAAAAAGCATTGTTGGTAATTGCAGTAGCATCAGGAGCCAGTATCATGTCTCATGTTAATGATAGTGGATTTTGGTTGGTTGGTAAATATTTGGGACTTTCGGAAAAACAAACTTTTAGAAGCTGGACCATCATGACCACACTATTAGCAATCACTGGTTTTGCTTGTGCTTCATTTTTATCACTGTTTTTTTAGAATAAATACAACCGTTGATTATATCTCGATTTGCAATAGTTTTATTTCACTTTAGCAAAAGCCATTTTAATAGCAAGACCAGTTAATACAGAAGCCATAAACCATTTCTGAATTCTTAGCCAAATAGGTTTTTTTGAAAACCAGCTAGCCATTTTAGCAGCAGATATAACGATTAAGAAATTAATTGAGAAACTAATCAGTATTTGTACAATGCCTAGTTGGAAACTTTGGCTTAAAATAGAACCGTATTCTGGTTTTATAAACTGAGGAAAAAAAGAAAGATAAAACACAGCCATTTTTGGGTTCAGGACATTGGTTAGTAGCCCAATATTAAAAAGTTTAAGAGGTTTATCGGATTTTAGATTTTGGTCGGCATCAAAAATTTTATTTCCAGATTTAACGGTGTTATAAGCCAAATATAGTAAATAACCAATACCAAAAAATTTAACAACTACAAAAGCATAAGGAACAGCAAAGAATATAGCTGTTAGCCCAAAAGAGACCATTAGGATGTGAAATAGAAATCCGCACATAACCCCAAAAAGTGATATGATACCTGCTTTTTTTCCTTGAGATAATGATCTTGAAATTAGATAAATCATATTCGGACCTGGTGAAAGTACCATAATTAATGATGCTAATGCAAATAATAATAAATCGTTAAATGGTATCATAGTTCTATTTGTTTTTAGTGCTTATGTGTTATCAGGTTTAATCTCTTATTTCAACAATCATTTCAATTTCGCATGCAAGGTTAAAAGGCAGTGAGGACATCCCTACTGCAGAGCGCGCATGTTTACCTCTTTCTCCAAATACGTCAAATAATAAATTAGTATAACCATTAATAACTTTTGGATGATCTGTAAAGGAAGTGTCACAATTAACCATTCCTAAAACCTTAATAACTTTTACAACCTTGTTTAGATCTCCTATTTCTTCTTTTAAAGTAGATAAATGACTAATAGCTACTAACCTGGCAGCATTATAACCTTGCTCAGTGGTTAAATCTAGACCTACTTTTCCTGTAATTCGTTTGCCGTTAGGAGTTGTTGGCCCCTTTCCTGATAAATAAATTAAGTTACCAGTGCGTGTAGCTTTTTCAATATTAATTCCTGGCGGGAGTTTGTGGGGCTTTAACTCAATTCCTAATTCAGATATTTTTTGTTCGACATCATAGTCATAAAGAGGCGTCGTATTTTTTTGTTCTTTAACATATGATGTACAGCTTACTAGTAGAGCAAAAATTAAAATGTATAAATGTTTCATGAACAAATTTTTGGGTAATAGTAGATGCTTTCTTTTGAATATTGTCAAAATGTTCGTACTAAATTAGCAAAAAGAAATAAGTTTATGGTTCGATATTAGAGATTATTAATAGAAAAAGAAAAGCTTAGCTAAGCAATGAATATATTATAGAGCGTTGTTAAAACCTTTTAAAAATTTGATCTTGTTTCTTTAGCTATTGGTTCAATAGGTTATTATATTTACATGTTCTACAATTAATAATATGAAGTTTTTCTTTCTAGTTATTTGTCTTATAGTTTCAAATAATATTTTTTCTCAAGAAGTATCTATACCTACAAAATTTCTTGAGGATGGTAGCATGTACAAAAAACTTAATGACTTTTCTCAGCCTATAGCTGAATTTAAAGAGCGTGAAAGGTGTATAGTTACCAGTTATATGGGTAAGGATATCTATAAAGTAATATATAAAGAATGGGTAGGTTATGTGGATTCTGATTTCTTGGAAATTAATGAAGAAATGATGGATTTATATTTTGAAAATGAAGAAAAACAAAGGCTTAAGGCTATTGAAGAAAAAGAAAAAAGACAGAAAAGAATTGAGGAAATTATAAGAAAAAAGGAAGAAAAAGTAAAAAGAAAACAGGATTCTATTGCAAAAATTGAAGAAGAAAAACTGCAAAAAAAGTTATTGATTCAAGCAAAAAAGCGTGAAACCGAACTCAAGGAAAAACAACGGGTTCAAGACTCAATCAATAAAGCCAAGGAAGTAGCAAGGCGCCAGCAGGAGTTATTGATAGAAGCTAAAAGACGTAAGGCAGAACTCAAAGAAAAGGAAAGGATTCAAGACTCAATTAGTAAAGCTGAGGAAGCAGCCAAACGTCAGCAGGAATTATTGATGCAAGCCAAAAGAGAAGCAGAGCTAAAGGAGAAACAAAGAGTTCAGGATTCAATCAATAAAGCTAAGGAAGCAGCCAAACGTCAGCAGGAATTATTGTTGCAGGCAAAACGAGAAGCAGAGCTAAAGGAGAAACAAAGGGTTCAGGACTCAATTAGTAAAGCTAAGGAGGCAGCCAAACGTCAGCAGGAATTATTGTTGCAGGCAAAACGAGAAGCAGAGCTAAAGGAGAAACAAAGAGTTCAGGATTCAATCAATAAAGCTAAGGAAGCAGCCAAACGTCAGCAGGAATTATTGTTGCAGGCAAAACGAGAAGCAGAGCTAAAGGAGAAACAAAGGGTTCAGGACTCAATTAATAGAGCTAAGGAGGCAGCCAAACGTCAACAAGAGTTATTGATAGAAACCAAAAGGCGAGATGCTGAACTCAAGGAGAAACAAAGAGTTCAGGATTCAATTAATAGAGCTAAGGAGGCAGCCAAACGTCAGCAGGAATTATTGTTGCAGGCAAAACGAGAAGCAGAGCTAAAGGAGAAACAAAGGGTTCAGGACTCAATCAATCAAGCTGAGGAAGCAGCCAAACGTCAACAGGAGTTATTGATGGAAGCTAAAAGGCGAGATGCAGAACTCAAGGAAAAACAAAGGGTTCAGGACTCAATCAATCAAGCTGAGGAAGCAGCCAAACGTCAACAGGAGTTATTGATGGAAGCTAA
>CANMXP010000031.1 GCA_947501845.1 uncultured Flavobacteriaceae bacterium
AAAAAGTCCAAATCTAAAACTTCTTTTAATCTTCTATAAAAGTTGTGATCGGGAACACGCTCGCTCAACTGGAATTGTGCAAATAATTTCTCTTGATAACCTTTCTTGCCTTGCATAACTAAAGATAATCATTTTATCAATATATTAGTCTTGTGCAACAAGCACAATGTGTAAAAAAAATACTATTTTTATTTCTTAATCAAAAGGTAAGTACATATTTGCTTGCTTCTGATTTTCCTTCGGAAAATCACAGCTTACAAACCCGTACTTTCCTTACACGAAACGTTGTGCTCAATACGATACCTATTTTACATCTATAGGTTATTTTATAAAATTGAATCTTACTCTCCAAAAATGTCAAATCAATACCAAATAGAATTTATAGAGTTCAAGAACGAATTATCTTCTTTTATTTTTAGATTATTAACTAATAAACAAGATACAGAAGATGTTATTCAAGATACATATATTAAAGTTTTTGAAAAAACAGACTCTTTTAAAGGACAATCTTCATTTAAAACTTGGGTGTTTACTATAGCATTAAATACTGCCAAAAATAAACTGAATAAACAAAAACGTTGGGTCGAAAACACACAGGACTATGGTGCTGATTTACATTCAAAATCCGAAGAGTTGACAAATAGAATGAGAGTTGTTTTTGAGCAAACACTTGAAAAAGATTATGAAATAAAAGAGCATATAAACTATTGTTTTAATTGTATAAACAAAACATTACTCTTAAAACAGCAAATTTGCTTATTGCTTAAAGAAGTATATCATTTTAAGATATCTGAAATTATGGAAATTACAGCGTTTACTGAGGGTATTGTAAAACATTCTTTAGCAGATGCTCGAAAAAATATGATACGTATTTTTAATGATAGATGTTCTTTTATTAATAAAAAAGGAATATGTGACCAATGCACAACTCTTAAGGGTGTTTTAAACCCAAGTCAAAATGAACATATTAAAGCTCAAAAAATAAAATTAGTAAAAGAAGGCAGTAATAGAGATAATGAATACCTACTAAAATTACGATTAGAAATTATAAAAGGAATTGACCCTTTGAATTCCAAAAACACAATTCTAAACACATATATGCTTGAAAATGCTGAAATGTGGGTAAAAGATAGTACAGAGAAAAAATAATCCCAATTTTCGTCCGAAATCAGATTGTGATTTGTCTAAATAATATAACAACATTTAAAAACTATAAAAATGACAAAAACAGCATTAGAAATTTTCGAAGCATTTCAACAATCTATGGCGTCACAAACATCGAAATGGATGGATTTAATGGATGACAACATTGTATTTCAAGGTCCAGTTGATAAAGTTAAGGGTAAAGACGCTAATATCAAACTACATATGGAATTTGGCAAACTTGTAAGAGGACACGAATTATTAAGTATTACAGCAGGAAAAAATATTATTTCTACCCAAGTTATTATAAAAATTGAAGCCCCTTCTGGAAAAATGATTGATTTAGATATTGCCGAATTCTATACGATTGAAAACGGTATGATAAAATCAATGAAAATATATTATGACCCAACAGAATATAAAGAAGAATTTAGTTTATAATTATACCATTTCTTTAATCTTTTTCCCTCCTTCAATATTATCATTTTAAATATTATGAATACTATTATTGCTACACATAAACTCAAAAACTTAAAATTTGAGATTATAAATGACGAATACGTGGTATCACTAATTGACAAGGAAGGCTATGAAATTATTAAAGGTTATGGTGTCTCTATCATTGAAGCTATTCAATGATTTACATTATAACCTTATTATGAAAAACTACAAGAATATGAATACAAAAAAAATAATATTTGGAACATTTGCTTATACGGTTATAACATTTACTATAGCTATAGTATGGCACATTATGTTATTTGAAGATGAATATAAATCATTCGGTTATTTCAAAGGAGAGCCAAACATAATTGTTGGATTATTAACAATTTTTATCCAAGGAATAATCCTTACTTATCTGTATAATTTTGTTTCTTTTTCAGGAACGAGTTTTGTAAAGAGTATGAAATATACTTTAACAATAGGTTTATTCTTTTGGACATCTCATGTATTGGCCTTTGTTGCAAAACAAAATATAGAAAATGAAATATCTTTTATCATTATGGAAAGTTTTTATCTTTTCCTTCAATTTGGTATCTATGGAATTTGTGTTGGCATGATTTATAAAAAGCCTAATCAAATAAACCTCGAAAAAGAAAAATAAATGTTTTAAAGACAATTCTTTTTTAGAAAAAGGAATGACTAGTCCTAAATAACCGTTACAGTTTTAACTAGGATTAAATATATTAAATCTCTCAACAAACCATGGTTTGTTGAGAGATTTTCTTTTTATATGTTTTAGGTTTGATTTCACTTTGTTTATGCATTTGTTCGGGTGTTGGCATATTACATGATAAATGGGGTCTTTTAGAGTTGTAGATGTCAATGCTTTGCTTGACTATTTTCTTCATAATAATTAGATCCGTTTTTTTGGCTTTGAGCAGGAACTCTTGCTTTAAGAGGCCATTGATACGTTCGGCTATTGCGTTTTGGTACGGATCGTAGGACTCGGTCATACTGCATTGGATGTTATTTTTACTAAGTTCCTCTTGATAGGCATCGCTACAGTATTGCAGTCCTCTATCCGAGTGATGGATAAGCTTATAATTTGGGCACCATCTGTTTTTGATAGGATGTTTTAGGGCTTTTAGCGAAGCTTTAACCGCGAGAGTATTATCTAGGTGATAGCCTACTATTTTTTTTGAGTATGCATCCGTTATCTAGGATAGGTACATAGGGTTCTGTCGATTTCCCTCATAGGTAATGTCCGCTACCCATACTTGTTCCTCTCTTTTGTCTTTTCTGTTTATATTCTAAATTTAATGAATTGTAAACTTAAGACGTGTATAAGCAATAGCGGTTTGAGTCCAGACTCGAACCGATTTTGTTTAAATTAGAATATATTGTAATCCGAAAAGTAGTCGTATAAAAATCCGCTACTACTCATACACAAAACCGTTAGTGGTAATTACAAAAAACTCATTACTGAAATTTTATAATTCATAAATGTCTAAAAAAATCAATATAAATGATACTTGTATATGCGGAAGTAATAGACCTTCAAAGAAATGCTGTTTAATGGAATTCCGTCCATCTATTCCTGAACCAAAAACTAATTTAAGAAATCACAAATGTTATGCATCAGTTTCTAAAGATTGTTCTCAGAAAATTTCAAAAGAGCATTATATTTCTCATAGCATTTTAAAAGAACTGAACTCCAAGGGAATGATAGAGGTTGTTGGTTTACCTTGGGCTGATAACAAAAAGACAATCAGCACCAATGCACTTACTAGTAAAATACTATGTAGCCGACACAATGCAGCTCATAATTTAAAAGCACAACAAAGGCGCTTAAATCACTTTGTAAAACAGTATAATAATATTAGACCACATGAAGCTTTAGACATGAAAACACCAGCTGATTGTCATGACTTTTCTAACAGACCATTCCCCGAAAAAATACCAAATTTTCACTATGACACTAACTACAAAATCCTAAAAGTAACTAAAAGTGGAGCTGTAAGATGGAAGTCATATTACTGGGTATATGTATCGGCAGCTTTAAGAGGAAAACATGTCGCTATTGAAGATATTGGCAATGGTATTTGGAAAGTCTTTTTTAGAAATGTATTTTTAGGGTTCTTTAATGAAAAACATCTTAGAAATAAACAACAATCCACAAGGTTAGAAACTAATTTAGTGTAAACACTAATCTTTAACTTGTGTAAACCATGTCCCTTTACGAACAGGCTAAAAGAGTATGTCTTATTAAATATAACTTAATAGAATATTGATAAAATGAAAATATTAAAAATTATCATGGCGTTTGCGGTATTTACAATTTCAACTTTATCACAAGCTCAAGAAATAAAACCAAATGATGTAAAAAAAGTCATGAAAAAAGTTGCTGACTGGCAAATTGAACATTTCAATGATTTGTATAGCGGACATAAAAAGCCACACCACCCACTGGATTGGACAAATGGGGCATTGTACGTTGGCATGGTGAAATGGGCAGGCATAGCAGATGACGACAAATATTACAACTGGCTCAAAAAAATTGGAGACGAAAATGAATGGAAATTACACCGTCGCAAATACCATGCGGATGATCATTCTGTAGGTCAATTATATGTTGACCTATACCGTAAGTATAAGGAGGAGTACATGATTGAACAGACGAAAGAGCAGTTCAATTTTATCTTGTTTCATCCTGCACAAACAACATTACAATGGAAGTCCCCTTATCACCAATCTCGCTGGAATTGGTGCGATGCACTGTTTATGTCACCTCCTATTTGGGCAAAGCTATACAATATTACAGGTGAAGAAAAATATCTTGATTTTATGATGACTGAGTACAAAGCAACAACCGATTTCTTGTTTGATAGAGAAGAGAGCCTGTATTACCGTGATGAAAGTTACATCGGGAAATTGGACAACAGTACAAAAATATTTTGGTCAAGAGGAAACGGTTGGGTATTCGCTGGGCTCACGAATATAATGAATGAGCTCAATCCCCAGAGCAAGGAATACAGGTATTTCTTGAAAATCTACAAAAAAATGGCAGACAAGCTGCTTACAATTCAAACCCCTGAAGGATTCTGGTCTATGAGCTTATTAGGACAGGAATTTTATCCTACACCTGAAACAAGTGGCTCTTCATTTTATACTTATGGATTGGCATGGGGTATAAACAAAGGGATTTTGGATAAAAAAACCTATAGCCCAGCGGTACAAAAGGGATGGAACGCAATAGTTAATTGTGTTACAAAAGAAGGTATGTTAGGTTACGTTCAACCTATTGGAGCTGCTCCTGGTAAAGCTTGGGCTGACAAAACTGAAGTTTACGGAACTGGAGCTTTCTTAAGTGCCGGAACGGAAGTATATAAATTGTATGGTGGAAAATGAAATATTCAGTTTATTCCTTTGCCTATGCCCAGCATACAACAATGTATAAAACTAATTGCTTAGTTATTGCTTACTCGGAAAATCCGTAGGATTTTCCTCTGGTTCGTTCCAACTTTGTTAAGTTAGTTGCTTAATCAATCCTCTACTGAAAAAATATTTGAAGGAGAATTGATTCACCATCACGATATGAAAATTTCATGTTAAAAAATAAAAACTAGAAAGATTTTATATATATTTGTACTGATTAGTACAGTGAAATGAAAAAACATGACAAAGAATCTGTAATTAAAGTTGGCCAAAATCTATTTAAAACGGTAGGTTATCACAATACAGGTACAGAGGAAATATTAAAACAATCGGAGTATCCTAGAAGCTCGTTCTATTACAATTTTAAAAGTAAAGAAAAATTCGCGGAGCATGTTTTAGAATATTATGGAAATAATTCTGTCAAGTTTTATCAAAGCATCCTTGAAGATCAAAAAGTTAAAAGCCCCATGAAAAGGTTTGAATTATTCTCAATATTGATTGCTGACATGGCCAATAAAAATGAGTTTAAGTCTGAGTGCCTTATTCAAAAGTTTTCTGTTGAATGCGCTGGTAATAATGAAAACCTTCGTGATATAACACAAAAGCAACTAAGCAAGTTGCTTCATGTTTTTAAAACCTGTATCGATGAAGGTAAAAATGCTGGGGAAATTAGAAGCGATTTGGAGTCCTTAGAAATGGCAAAATTTTTACATGCTCAACTTTACGGAGGTTTTTTATTATCTCGACTACAAAATGATATTTCTATTTTAAAAAATAATATGGCATATGCCCTAGATTTTATAAGAGTTTAAAAAAATTTCAATAATAACTGTATAGACTAGTACATTCAGAATAAAAATTATGAAAAAATTAATACTAATAACTATTGGTTCTATGCTATTGCAAAGCTGTATAGCAGACATGAGAACTAAAATGATTAAAAAAGATGGTCTTTCTAGCCTAAATGTAGACAAAGGCAAGACCCTATTAAATACTACTTGGGAAAAACATGGCTTTTCAAACCTAGCAAACCACAAAGTATACTCGCTTGTCGCAAAAGACACTTGGAAAGGACTTATGGGAAAAATGGGCAAACCCTGGCCTGAAGTAAAATCAAAATTGAAATTAAAATATGCCATAAATACCTTCGATAGTCAAGTAGAGTTTTTAGATGGGAAAAGAAAAAAAACAATTGCAGGGTTACAAAGTTGGCAGTATTACGAACAGGAACAACAAAAGGGTTTAGAATTTACTAAATATAATAAACGAATAGCATTTGGGCTTTCGGCCTATCAATATTTTTTTGAGATGATTGATCGCTTAAAAAGAGCGCCTATAATTTCTTATGCAGGTGAGAGAAAATTTAATAATGTGACATACAACTTAGTTTTTATTACCTGGAAAGATCCAAAGCCACATATGGAGCATGACCAATACATGCTATGGATAAATAAAGAGACTCAACTACTGGAATATGCTGTGTATTCTTTGAGGGATAATTACCTAAAAATTCCTGGTTATAAAGCCTTTTACGCTTCAATAAAATATGATGACTACCAAAAAATTAACGGCATTTTAATTCCACATAAGCAAACTGTTTTCTTAAATAAACCTAGTAAGAAAGAGAAAAAAAACGTTCATCAATTAATTGTAGAGGATTTTAAGTTTGACGATTTTGATATAAACGAACTATACCCAAACCCAGAAATAGAAAAACTTGGAGATAAAAAGTTAAAAAAATAGTATATGAATCAAAAAACGGCTTTAGTTACGGGAGCAAACTCAGGAATAGGATTAGAAACGGTAAAACAATTAAGCCAATTAGGCTACAAAAATATCATACTTGCTTGTAGAACAAAAAAGAAAGGAGAAGCAACAATTAAAGAACTATTACATGAAGGGTTTGATAATATTTATAGTGTATTAGCCGTAGATTTAGCAGACAAAAAATCTTCTTATAATGCATTGAAAGAGTTAACAGATAAGAATCTTACACTAGATCTACTTATACTTAACGCTTGTGTCGTCCCTAAGACTTTAGAGAAAAACAATGACGGTATGGAACTCACCTTTGCTTCTACGCTATTAGGTCATCATATCCTTACCATGGGTTTGTTTAATGCAGATTTATTTTCTTATGAGGCAAGAATTGTTACCGCAGGATCGGAAGCCGCAACTGGTGATGTGCCTATGATATCACTTCCAAACATTGACAAAATTATTCATGAAAAATTTAATGGCCATAGTGAAAATGCGCTAAAATCTTTTATGTTTCCAAACCCGAACAAAAAACATGATCCAATGAAAACCTATGCACTAGCCAAACTATATGTGAGCCTATGGACAAGCTCTCTTGCTAGAAAGCTTCCAAATAATATGATTGTAAATAGTATTTCTCCTGGAGCAACGCCTAGCACTAATTTTGCCAGACATCAATCTTGGGCTATGCAAAATTTAATGCTCCCCATGATGAAAACCTTTGGGCCAATAATGGGCGTATCTGGAAGCTTAAGGGATGCTGCAAAACGCTATCTTAAAATATTAGATTTTGATGGGACAACCAATGGAAAATTCTGGGCTTCGAAAAAAGGAAAAATGATTGGTCCTTTAGCAATTTGCTCATCCTCTTATTTAGACAATATCACCTTTCAAGATACAGTTTGGAATTTGATAGACAATATATTAAGTAATGAAACTTAAAGTATTTGTTCGCATAAACTAGTTTAATAAATGTCAAACTTGAAAATATATAAAGTTGGAAAACCTACATAAAAACACCAAACTCAAGTTGCTATAAATAATTTTAAGTTAATATGAAATCCTTTAGATTTGTAATAAACATATTGGATATATGTGTGCTGGTTATATCCAATTTTTAGCTACAATAAGAATAAATGAAGATTGCATATATACTATTTGACGAAATAACCCTTTTAGATTTTATTGGATTTTATGACCCTATAAAGAATATAAAAACCAAAGGGTTTATGGAAAATCTGAATTGGGATTTGTGTGCTACTAAAAAATCGATAAAAGATAGTTTTGGACTAGAAATTATTGTCGATAAAATTAAACCTGATTTATCAGATTATGATATGATAGTCGTTCCTGGTGGATATGGGACAAGAGAACTTCAATACAACACGGAGTTCATTGATTGGTTGAGAACTGGAGAAAATGTTGATTATATAGTTTCAATTTGCACAGGTAGCTTATTAATTGGTGCAGCTGGCTTTTTGAAAAACAAAACTGCTACGACTAACTTTAATGAATACAAATCATTGGAAAAGTATTGTAAAACGGTTAATCAAGCAAGAATTGTTGATGACAACAATACCATAACAGCTGGCGCAGTAGCATCTTCATTGGATTTAGGTTTATATGTATCTGAGATACTTATTGGAAAAGAGAAAACGGAAGAAATACGAATAGGAATGAACTATCATCCAGAAAAATTTGAAATAATTACTGTAGATAACACCAATATGCTATAGCAGGTTTTGATTATTATATAGAAAAGTCTGTTTATTTTTTTAAATGGCGCAATGCTTCTAAAAGAGACAAGATAGCAATCAATGCGCAGAAAAACCGAAAAGCAAGATAACATTTTAATATGCTACGACTTATAACATTATTGAAATAGAACTCCTAGAAAATGAACTTAACAGAATGCCTAAGTAAGGACTCAATAGTCAAAATTGAACAAGAGATTTTAAACGCCATGCAAGATTGTAACGTTCAAAAATTAGATGAATTATTGTATGATGAATTGCTTTTCAATATCCCTAATGGACAAACTATCACAAAGTCTGTAGATTTGGAAACATATCGTTCTGGAAATATGTTACTCAGCGAAATTTCGTCTTCAGAACAAGAAATAAATCTGATTGGAGATACTGCAATTGTTTCTGTAATTATAGAAATGAAAGGCTCCTATTTTGATTATTCTCTTGACGGAAAATATAAGATTCTGAGAGTATGGAAATTATTTAAGAATCAATTGAAAGTCATAGCAGGGAGTAGCATTAAAATATAAAAAATATTTGCTAGAAGTTTTCACTGGATACAGGGCGAAGCAAATAAGATGTTTTAGTTTTCTTTATGTTATGGAAATATCCCTATTAAAAAATTAATCGACCATTTTTGACAAGGCAAAACCAGTATAGTGAAAACAATACATTTTTCTATGTAATAATAATAAGCGAAAAAAATGAAAATATTCAGAAATATCATATTGTTTATAGCCCTTTTAGGGCTAAACTCTTGTATTGAAAAAAATAAAAAGAAAGAAGTAGGTTCTAAAATTGAAATTAAAGGTTTTGAATTTATTGAAGATTTTGAATTGAATAAATCTTTATTTAATGAAGAAACGTTTGAAGCTGATAGCTATAATAATTACGATGGAAAGCTAAAAGTTTTCCATTCAAAAGAAAAGAACTATATCGTCTTAGATTTTGTTTTAATAGGATCTGATCATAACTTATACTTAACTTATTGGACTAATAAAAAATTAAAAATAAAATTTTCCAAATCAACTGTCTCTTATCTCAATAAAGAAAACACATTCAAAGAGAAAAATCAAACTTATGCCGAAATAACTGAAATGATTACTTCTTACTTATCCCATACGGACTCTTCAGTCAAATTATATGATAGTCAAAAGAATGAGGTTTTAGATCTTAATAAAGTAAATGAACAAAAAAAACAAACTAAAACTTTTTTCTATGAATTGATTGAACCGACTGCACTTTCCATACATGCAATTGTTAATGATTTATAAGTTCTTCAAATAATTCTTGGCTTGTTTTTTGGATCAAAAATTCATCCAAGTTTTATTCTTATTTCTGTGGTTATACTAGGCCTAATTTGCCTAGACTCTGCTGTTATTATGCATTTAATACACAAAGAATATATAATTTCGTTGTCATTATTAATCCTTCTTATAGCCGCAATCCTTTTTTGAAAATATTCAAGAAATAGAAAATAATCCTATAAGAACTAATCCTTTTCAGCACTTACAAATTGCAAAAAATCATCATTCTTTGCTACAATAATAAACTTGCCATTTTTAGTCTTAATATGTTTCATATCTTTAACATCTCCTGGCGTAAAGAAACCACTTTCAGATGATGCTACAGCTTTAAAAGCACCATTGTTGTTTCCTTTTAAAAAGAGTCCGTAACCGCCATCATTTCTTGGTGTTTCAACTTCCGAAGAAAATAAATTCCCTGCCACTAGTGCATCAAGAACACCATCATGATCATAGTCATCAACTAAAATGGTATTAATACTCGACATTTGAGCTTCAACAGGTAATTCATGGATTCTAAATTTTCCATCCTTATTTTCCAGATAGATGCTCGCAAAAGATTTCACCTGATAATGTAAAGCAGATTCTAAAGATTTTTCTTCGTAAACATCAATTAAGGTGGCCTCTGAAAAACTTTCGTAGTTCTTAAACTTTTCCTTAATTTGTGGGATTTGCTGTGATGAACATTCCCGCCCCCTTACAGGATATTGCTTGCCTTCATTATAATAGCTTAACACAATATCTTCTTTGTTATCATTATCAAAGTCATTTACATAAATGTCAAAGGTTTCGTCTTCGGTCGCTTTATATTTATAATTAAGACCATTGTTGCCAACCATATAATCCATGTCACCATCACCGTCAAAATCACCCGCATTGATACTCCACCACCATCCTGTAGTATCTTTAGTAAGACCAACGGCTTCCGATACTTCCTTAAACCCATTCCCCGTATTTTGAAATACCCGAATAGGCATCCATTCGCCAATTATAATTAAATCTTGCCATTCATCATTATTAAAATCGGTAACCATAGCACTTGTTGCCATACCCAAGTTTTTAAAAGGGTTGGCAAAGCTTTCGGTTACATCTTCAAATTTTGCAATACCGTTTTCTGTTTTATTTTCTAACAAAAAACTATGTGCAGGAATTGGATAATGACCTGGAATTTGTCTTCCTAAGACCAACAAATCCTGTTTTCCGTCTTTATTAAAATCAAGATTATAGGCCTTGGATCCACTTACTATCATTTCGGGCAAAATACCTTTTGTCAAGTTCCCTTTCCCATCATTTATATATAATCTGTCTTGAAGCATTTTAGATTTTGGTGAAAATTCATAACCGCCGCTTACTACATATAAATCATTGTCCCCATCATTATCGGCATCAAAAATTAAGGCGCCCACGTCTTCACTTAGCTTGTCAGATTGAAATACTTCTGAGTCTTGAATTTCAAATCCGTTATCTTTTTGAAAAAACAAATGTCCAGTTCTATTAAACGACCCGCAAATAAAATAATCGTCTAATCCATCGTGGTTTAAATCACCAACAGCAAGGGCTGGACCAAATGTTGACATTTTGTGAGGCAAAAGCACTTGGTATTTAAAATCGTCGAAACTATTTTCATCATGTTTATGTTCTGGAAAAACGCCTTTTACGTGAGAAGAAAACAATGCTTCTGAATCGTTTACACTAGTTCCTGAATCACTTTTTGCATCTGAATATTTTAAAACAATGGTTTGATTGCTTGAGATATTATTTAATTTTTGAATTTTTCCATCCGTCCAAATAACCTTTAGCTCATCAATAATTTCAGATTTAGCCAAACCAAAATGTATTTCTGGAGCTACCGAAGATTGAAACCCACGCGTTAGTGTTAGCTCTTGCATTTGTGTTTCTCCGTTAGAAGTAACAAAAACACGGTTGCCTAAACCAAAGCTATTCTTTTCGGTACCTTCAAATTGTATACTCAAATAATTGTTGATTTCTGAACTTTTATTTTCAAAAACAGAGGCATAATCATCAATATTATTCGTAATAATTTCTAAATCGCCATCATTATCTAAGTCGGCATAGGCCACTCCATTAGAAAAACCTTTAAACTCAATACCCCAATCTTTATTAGTTTGTTTAAAGTTTAAGTCTCCATTATTTTTATAAATGAAATTATCAATCTTTTCTGATGGGATTTTTAAACTCATGGCTAAGGTTTTATCACTATCAATCATAAAGGCATCATCAATTTGATTAAAGAAGTCCCTATTGTTAACCTCGCGGCGTGTACCGTTTGAAACAAACAGATCTTTTAAGCCATCATTATCAAAATCTGCAAAGAGTGGTCCCCAGCTCCAATCGGTTGACGATACCCCTGTTAATCGAGAAATATTTGAGAAGAAGGGGTTTCCATCTTTGAAAACGCCCGTATTCACTTGCAAACAATTCTGCATGTACTGGTAATGAAAACCAGCATCTACAACACCCCAAAACAGATCTGGGTTCATTCCTGCCATATTTGCTTTTTTACGTTTATTAGTTTTGGCGTCCATATCAACTTGAAAAACGTCCAGGTTTCCATCATTATTAAAATCGGAAATATCAACTCCCATACCATAGAAAGCAGTATGCGACATCACCTCTTTAACGACTTCCCTAAAGGTGCCATCTTGATTATTCATATATAAATAATCTGGCGATGCAAAATCATTTGAAATATATAAATCTGGCCAGGAGTCGTTATTTAAATCACCAACGGTAGCACTTAATGTTAAACCAAAACTTTTAACACCAGCTTCTTCTGTTACATCTATAAAAACAGCACCATCATTTCTATACAAATGATCCGTTTCGATATCATTTACATGAGCCATTTTTTGCTCGTAAACATAAACTGAAGCGTTGAATTTTGTTGGTGGATAATTAGCTACATAAACATCTAAATCTCCGTCTTTGTCGTAATCAAAAAAAGTGGCCTGTACGCTATTTCCAATATCTGCCAAGCCATAGTCTTTTGCTTTTTCTGTAAAAGTACCATCTTGATTATTGATGTATAATTGATTTTCCTTAGGCTGAAATTTACCCCCCACTGAGCAGTAAATATCTAAATAACCATCAGCGTTTACATCTGCCATGGTCACGCCTGTGTACCACCTTTTATCACCTGAAATATTTGCTTTTTTAGAAATATCTTCAAATTGTAGGTTTCCTTTGTTTAGGTATAGCTTGTTTGAAACTTGATTACCTGTAAAAAAAACATCTTTTAAACCATCATTATTAATATCGCCAACAGCAACACCGCCTCCCATATACAAATAGGAGTAAGTAAAGTAATTTAGACTGTCATTTTCGGTAAGATTATTTGAAAAATCAATTCCTGAAATTGATGCATTAAGCGTTTCAAAAACCTTTTTTGAGTTAACGGTTTTTTCTTCTTTTTTACAATTAAAAAAGAGTACTAAAGCAAATAAATATGTTACTAATTTTAATACTCTTTTTTTCATGCTATTAATCAAATTTTATTCAAATTCTTCTCTATAATAAGTAGTTGCGTCTTGTAAAAGCAACTCTAAGCTTTCTTTTTCTGAGCTCATACGTTTGGAGTCCCAGTTTAAATAATTTAAGCAATCGTTCGAAATAATCTCCATATACTCCTTTACACTAGGGATATTAAAATAAAGTCGGCCCGTACGACGTACAAAAAAATCGGTTAAACTATTTGTCATCTCATAATGAATACAGTACCACAGTTCTGCTCTAATTAATCGCTCTAATGCATCTTTATTTTCAAACTCTTTTGACTTATCAATAATGATATCCGATTGTCTTCCGTAGGTCGTGCACAAATACCAAGCATGGTAAGCATCTGTAATCCCTAATAAGTTTAGTTCTTTTTCTAGTTCTATTTGATATTGATTGACTTCTTGAGATGATTTTAGCGCAGGACTTACCAAAGAAATCTTTTCTGTTTCAGATTCCTTCAAATTTTCTTTGTGCTTTTTTTTCATGGTTTTTAAAACCGCTTCAATAACACGATGCGCCATTCTACGATATCCTGTAAGTTTTCCGCCTGCAATAGAAATTAACCCACTATCTGAAACAAATAATTCGTCTTTTCTAGATAATTCTGATGGATCTTTGTCTTCTTCATGAATTAATGGCCTTAAACCTGCCCAGTTAGATTCTATATCGTCAATAGTAACATAAACATCGGGGAACGTCGTATTGATGGCATTTAGCAGGTATTCGGCATCATCATTAATAGCAACAACGCGCTCTAAATTTCCTGTGTAATTTGTATCTGTTGTTCCGACATATGTTGCACGACCTCTTGGGATCGCAAAAATCATTCTGCCATCGGGGACATCAAAATAAAGTGGTTGTTTAACAGGTAATTTTTCATAAGGAAATACAATATGAACACCTTTGGTTAAGTGTAAATACTTATTATTCATGGAATGGTCTTTAGTACGTAAAGTATCTACCCAAGGGCCCGCAGCCGAAACATAATTTCTGGCCTTTATTTTGAATGTGTTTCCTGTATTGTTGTCTTTACAATTGAGGCTTTTAATTTTAGAATCGTCATTATAATTAAACGATTCCATTTCACAATAATTAATAATGATTGCTCCAAATGATGCTGCTTTTTTTAATATTTCTATGGTTAAACGTGCATCGTCTGTTCTGTATTCTGCGTAAAGTCCACTACCTAAAACAACATCTTTATTAAGCAAAGATTCTTTTTCTAAGGTTTCTTCTTTATCTAACATCCTACGTCTGTCGTCACCCTTAACATCTGCCAAAAAATCGTAAACTTTTAATCCAATAGAAGTCATCATTTTTCCATACGTACCCCCTTCAACTAAGGGTAATAACATTTTTTCTGGAATCACTAAATGTGGTGCGAGTTTATGAACGATGGCACGTTCTGATCCTGATTCTCTTACTAAACCAATTTCAAATTGCTTAAGGTAACGTAAGCCACCATGTATTAATTTTGTGGATTTATTACTGGTTCCTGAAGCAAAATCATTTTTCTCTACAAGACATACATTTAAACCACGTGAAGCCGCATCTAAAGCGATTCCTGCTCCCGTAACACCACCGCCAATTACTGCTAAATCAAATTTTTTAGTCTGTAATTTTTCGATTTGTGCCGCTCTATTTAAAACTGAAAATTCTACATTTTTTTCCATCAGTAGCATCTTACTTTCTTTTTGTTCTTTTTATAGCTTTTTTCCAGCCTTTATAATTCTTTTTTCGTGTTTTTTTATCTATTTTAGGACTAAACACCATATCGACTTCTCTTATTTTGGTGATATCGCTTTTCATCCAAATACCTGCTTTTATACCAGCTAACAATGCTGCTCCAAAAGCCGTAACTTCAATCATTTTTGGTCGATCTACCTCAACCTTTAAAAGGTCTGATTGAAATTGCATTAAATAATTATTTGCACTGGCACCACCATCTACTTTTAGCGTGACTATCTTGTTACCATTATCTTTTTCCATAGCACCAATAACATCTTTGACTTGGTATGCTAAGGCGTTAACAGTTGCCTTAATTAACTCTTCCTTTCCTGTATCCAGAGTCATACCATAAATACTCCCTTTTGCTTTAGCATCCCAGTGTGGTGCACCTAAACCAGCAAATGCTGGTACTACATATACGTTTTTAAGTGGCGGAAGGTTGTTGCAAATAGCTTCCGTTTCGCTTGCTTTTTCGATAACCTGCATACGGTCCCTGAGCCACTGAATGGACGCTCCACCAGCAAATATGCTTCCTTCTAAAGCATAATTTATGGGTTCTGAATCCAAACTGCAAGTTAGAGTTGTTAATAACCCTTTTTTTGATTTCACCTGTTTTTCACCCGTGTTTAAAAGAATAAAACAGCCTGTTCCATAGGTGCTTTTTGCAATGCCAGCTTCAAATCCTCCTTGTCCGAACAAAGATGCTTGTTGATCGCCAGCAACACCATAAATTGGAATATTTATGCCTTTGTAATCGATAGAACCAAAATCTGAAGATGACGTTTGAACCTTAGGCAATACAGACAATGGAATGTTTAACGTTTCAAGTAATTTTTTATCCCACTCTAATTTTTTAATATTATAAATCATCGTTCGGGATGCATTGGTATGATCTGTTACATGATTTTTCCCATTGGTAAATTTATAGATTAACCAGCTATCAATAGTTCCAAACATGAGTTTACCTGCTTCTGCCTTTTCTTGAGCGCCTTCAACATGATCTAAAATCCATTTTAATTTGGTTCCTGAGAAATAAGAATCAATAACCAAACCTGTATTCTTTTTAATATAATTTGAAAGTCCTTTTTCTTCTATGCCTTTACAAAGATTAGTCGTTCGCTTATCTAACCAAACAATGGCTTTATGAATAGGCTCGCCTGTTTCTTTATCCCAAACAACAGTTGTTTCTCGTTGGTTGGTAATACCTACCGCAGTAATATCTTCTGGATTGATTCCAGAATCTGAAACCGCTTTATTGAATGTTTCTAATTGGTCGTTATATATTTCTAAAGCATCGTGTTCTACCCAACCTGATTGCGGATAGTATTGTTTTAATTCCTTTTGAGAGATTGAAACAATAGTCCCCTTTTCGTCAAAAACAATAGTTCGGGTACTTGTGGTTCCCTGATCGAATGCTATAACATATTTTTTGTTCATGTTTTATACGATTCAATTTAAAAAATAAGATAAGTGCTTAAAACTAATATGGTAATAGCTATGCCCACTACCTTAGCATATTTCCAAGGTGTTATATCTATTTGTTCTGTGATTTTTGGTGTATAAACCTTTTTGCTTGGATATAGTTTACCCATCAATAACATAAATCCAACGTTAATCACAAACAGTATCCCCATAATATGTAAAAAATGAGGATAGGCCTTTGCTTTTATAATACTCAATTCTTTGGTATCGGTTATGCGGTTAGCTGCCGCTTCTGCCAGTGCTGCATCAACAAAATATGGACTTAATACAAATTGACTTATTAAATACATAAGTACACCAACCGTTAATACTATTTTAGCACCAATAGCTGGTACATTTTTGGTAATTATTCCAACGGTTACAACAGCTAGAATGGGCACACTTAGACTCCCCAAAGATTCTTGGATATATGAAAACAAGCCATCTGGAGCATTGGCAATAAAAGGAGAAATAGTCATGGATACAATAGCTAAAAGCAATCCAAATATTTTTCCTGCTTTTACCATTTTAAGCTCGGATGCGTTTTTATCAAAGTATTGACGGTACAGATCGACTCCAAATAAGGTAGAACTACTATTTAACAAACTATTGAATGAACTTAATACTGCACCAAAAAGAACAGCTGCAAAGAATCCTAAAAAAGCCCCTGGCAAGACTTTACGAACCAAAGCAGGGTATGCCTGATCTGCATTCCCTAAATCATTTCCAAACACGTGCCATGCAATAACACCTGGCAAGACCACAATAATAGGGATTAAGAACTTTACAAAACCTGCCAGAATCATCCCCTTCTGACCTTCTTTTAAACTTTTAGCTCCAAAAACACGTTGTAAAATAGATTGGTTAGTACCCCAGTAGTACATTTGCGCAATCATCATTCCTGTAAAAATAGTCCCAAATGGAATAAAGGAATCTATATCGCCCTTTGCATTAAATTTTTCGGGATTGGTTTCCCACAGTGTACTTAACCCATTAGATACACTACCATCGCCTATTAGCATTAAACCAAAAACAGGAATTAACAGGCCTCCAATCAATAAACCAATGGCATTTACCAGATCGGAAACCGCCACAGCTTTTAATCCTCCAAAAATAGCATATATGGAACCTATAATGCCAATAGACCAAACACAGATCCATATAACAGTAGACTGAGACACCCCTAAGACTTCGGGTAGGTCAAACATGGTACTGAAAGCCAAGGATCCTGAATATAAAATAGTTGGTAATAATACAATACCAAAAGCCACTAAAAACAATAATGATAATATGGATTTTGTTTGGGCATCGAACCGTTCTTGAATAAACTCTGGGATGGTGGTGATACCAGATCGCATGTATTTAGGTAATAAATAAATGGCGGTTACTATCATTGAAATTGCTGCCAGGGTTTCCCATGCCATCACTAATACTCCTTGTGCAAAAGATTGGCCGTTAAGACCAACAATTTGTTCTGCAGAAAGGTTTGTTAACAACAAAGAGCCTGCTATGGTTATATACCCTAAACTTCTGCCACCAAGATAGTAACCGTCGGCAGATTTTTCGTCTGTTTTGCGAGTGGCATACCACGCTATGAAAGCAACCAATAATGTAAAACCAATAAAAGAAATGATCGATAAGGTATCCATAGTCTTGCTATTTGTTTAAAGTTAATTGAATTAGGCCACAAGCTGGAATATTTAATTCTGACAATCCTTTTTTGAAGGTCAATTCGCCCTCTTTAAGAAGATTTCCTTTGCAATTAAAGATACGGCAATTATAATTACCTAAATCTTTACTTATTTTAATAATAACACTTGTTGATAATTTTGCATTCAAAATATCTATGCTTTCAAAAATGTCATCAACTTGAACGACATGGTCGTTATGCAGGCCAACTATTATCTTATTATCTTTAATGACTGTTTGAATGGGATAATTCGCAAGCGGTTTATAAGGTGTAAAACATCCAGTTGTAATAATATCTTTATTGTGGTTCCAGTAGTTAGTATAAAACTTTACCATTTCTAAATGGTCTTTAGGAATATCTTTAAGGACTACTGAAATTTGAGGTACTCCAAATAATGTATTCACCATTTGCAAGGCAGCGACTTCCAAATCTTCATCCTGATGCCATGTAATCATATCGGAGTGTACCGCAGTGTTTCCCGCTAGCATTCTAATATCTGCAATTCTAACACGATTCATGGTAGCATCACCAGGGCAATCGAAAGCACGGAACATATTACCATATTTACGCATTGCTGGTCCTGTATATTTTTGCCTGAATTCTATAAAAACGTCAGGGTTTATATTTTTAAGTGTTGTGATAACATCTGTTAATAATCTATCTACTGCTGCATTGATAGAAATAAAATCCATATTAGGATTTACTTTTGGTGTGTCGACATACAATCTAAAATCATCAATAAAATCGAGTTTAAATCCATCTAAGTTCCAATCTAATATGGCATTTTTATAAATGCTTATAAGATACTCACGAACTTCGGGATACCGAGGATCGAAAACAGGTGCCCAACGATGATTCTCTGTCAAAAACTTACCTTTAAAACGTTTGTATGCTTTTGATTTTTTTCCGCAGAAAGGCACTGAATACCAAAACCCAATTTTCATGCCTGTAGCATGAATATTAGCTACGAATTCTTTGGTTTTTGAAAGACGCTCGGGTTCCCAGTCTCCAGTAAAATTGTATCCCCTATTCCCATCATTGGTTTGCCATCCATCATCAATTATAACAACCTTATACCCTAAATTATATGCTTGTTTACATTCTTCAATTAAAACGGTTTCTTCTAAATTTTGGTGAAATTGATACCATGTTGAATAGAGTGGTGTCAAAGCAATATCTGGAACAGGAGTTGGTTGTAAATTTTCGAAACGCTCCCACCATTTAGATACATCTTTTAAAGCTTCAGAAAAATGTTTTTCGCCTTGGTCTATTCTTATTTCTACATGATAATCTTTAACCTTAGATTGCTGCTCTAAAAACAGAGTCATGTGACAATAAAAGCAATCGTCTTCTTCGCGTATTTCAGCATTAAGTTCTAATTTATTTATGGCGTTAGAACAGGCAAACGTGTGTTGATTACTATCATCATGACCAAACAAACTAATGACTGGTGCATCAATAGAAATTCTAGATTCCATATGATCCATTTCCCAATCTGCTTGAATTCTCTTCGAGAAATCTGTGGTCGGTTTCCAAACTCCTTTTACATTATGAGCAGGAATCTTCCATTTTAATGTTATTGGTTTTGGAGTTTCTGGGGATGATATCGCAGCCATTCTAAATTCAAATATAGAAACGTTTGAATTTTTAGAAAGGACTAATAATTCTGTTTTGAAATTATTTAAGTCTCCTTCTATTTGGATATCTTTTTCAGAAATTATATGATTTTTTTTCATCGTACTACATTTATATCAATTGGGAGAACCATCTGGCTTTTACTGTTGCTTTTTCTAAATTTTGAACATATCTTTTAATTGGATTGAATAAAAGCCGAGTATCTTTAAAGAACTCGACTTTTATTTAATCAAAAAACCAAACAAAAATCAAATATGCTCTTTCTAATTAATTATAACCGTCGTTTTGACCAAGGTTAGGGTTTGAATCTCTTTCGGAATTCGGAATCCATATTAACTCATGTTTATTGGATTGAAATGTACCGCCGCTTAACGATTTTGGATGCACCCCGTGTAGGGATGTAGCACCTAAGTAATCGTCTGCTAAGTCCCACCTCACCAAATCAAAGAAACGATGTCCTTCACCAGCCAATTCCATAGCACGCTCGTCTATAATAGCTTGACGCATATCGGCTTGGTCAATACTAGGATTTGTATCTGCTATTAGAGTCAAGCCAGCACGCTCTCTAACCATATCTACATATGGTATAGCCTGGGAAGTCATACCATCTTCATTTAAAGCTTCTGCTAACATTAATAAAACATCAGCATAACGAATTATTCTCCAATTGTTTCCTACATTGGTTCCCAAGAAATCTACTTGATCTCTGGTTCCTAAATCCATTCCTGCATATTTTTTAGAAAAAATAGCTTCTACCCCTGCATCTGCAGCAAATGGAATGTCGTCAACGAAGTCCGTATTAAAATCAACGCCCCCATAACCTGTTGCTCCAGCGTAATCGTATGCCAATGTCTCGTTTCTACGTATAACATCGCCATGAGTTTCATATAGATCTTTCAACCAAGGGTTTACTACATGGCTTCTATCTGGAGATTTTGCAGGAGGCGCATAATCAATATGAAAATTCCCCATGCTTCCTGTTCCAGGAATATCAGACCCCCAAACAAAAGTCTCTTGTCCTAAAAATTGTAATTCGAATATAGATTCACTGTTATTTTCATTAGTGGTTGAAAAGTTATCTCCAAATTGAGCACCAGATAATAAACTGTACCTCCCAACTAAACTATTAAAAGCTGTTACCGCGGCACCATATTGTTTCATATACAAGTAGCTTTTCCCTTTTAAAGCTGTTGCAGCTCCAGATGTTGCTCTTCCTAAATCTTCACCTGTCCAACTATCTGGCAACATGGTTTCAGCCATTTCTAAATCTGAAATTATTTGCGCCCAGATGTCTGCTACTGCCGCTTTATTCACTAAAAGATTATCTAAATCTGGTAAATCTGTAATTAAAGGTACACTACCGTAAAGGTTTACCAAATACCAATAATCAAAAGCACGCAAAAAATAAGCTTGTCCAACTAGATTTTCTCTGGTGGTTTGGTCTTGAATACCTTCTTCGGTGACATTAATAATGATATTATTACATCTGGCTATAGATTTGTAAAGTTCCTGCCATGGTTCTGTAGCCCAACGATCTCCTGGGTTTCCTAAAAACGTTGACATTGCAGTATTTGATCCAAATGGAAATACGTTGAATTCGTCTGAACGCAGCATCGCTCCTGTATGTATAATTCTACCCCAGAAAAAGGTTCCTGTAATTGGATGAAAGGCTCCATTTATGGCAGACTTCACCTGATCTACTGAAGTACCAAAGTTTGCAGTAGATGTTGCATTGTTATTTTGCTGATCCAAGATATCGTCAGAACAAGCGAACAATACTAATAACGAACATGTTATTATGCCTAATAAGGACTTTATTTTTATTATTTTTTTCATAATATATTTTTTATTGATTAAAACTTAGCCTGTAACCCCAACATAAATGTTCTAGCATTAGGATATGCCCTTTGGTCTAGACCTCTACCTAATAAAGGGTTTACTCCAGATCTAACTCCAGGAACACCTGAATTTAAATTTGCTCTACCACCATTTGTTGATGCTACATCTGGATCGTAACCAGTATAATCTGTTATTACAAAAACGTTTTGAATGTTTAATGATAGTCTGACACTCTTTACCCAGTCTATCCCAAGTGCTTTTTCTCCAAAATTATATCCAACTTCTAAATTCTTTAATCTGAAATAAGATCCGTTTTCTACAAAGAAAGAAGAAGGCTCTTTATTACCAGCAGGATCATCTACTGTCGCTCTTGGAATACTGGTATCAGTATTTGTAGGTGTCCATGAGTTAAGCACATCGGTTAACTTACCACCGTCTTGCCATAGGATATTGTAATATTTACTTAAGTTATATATTTCGTTACCAGAAACCCCATTAAAATTCAATGAGAAATCGAATTTCTTGTATTCACCTGAAAAATTTAAACCATAAGTAAAATCTGGTGTCGGATTTCCAATAATGGTTTGATCGTCTGAAGTAATTCCAGCAACACCATCTGTATCTACTCTAACAAAATCACCAGTAGCAGGATCTACTTTATCTTCAACTATCCAACCATAAAATGCACCAACAGGTCCGTTAGCCTCTGTTCTGTTTACAACCCGTAAATCTTCATCTATTCCAGGCCCTAAAATAGTTGCTGGGATATCTTTTGCTTCATTCTTAAGATTGAAAGAAAAATTTGTACCGACACTATAAGTGAAATCACCTTCTGATTTTTTATAGGTAACATCAAACTCAAAACCGTTGTTAACTAATGTTCCTGCATTTCTGGTAACTGGTAAGCTAACACCCGCTGTAGAAGGAATGCTAATTGGCACTAAAGCATCTTCTACATCCTTTGAATAATAATCTGCAGAAAAAGTAATAGCACTATTTAGCAAAGACATATCGACTCCAATGTCGAAAGTTTTTGTGGTTTCCCATACCAAATTTTCATCTGCAAGTGTGGTTTGTGCTAAACCATTTGCTGTACCACCTCCAAAACTTGTATTAGATTGGTTAGCAAGAAATACAGCTTGTGTAGGATAAAATACATCAGGATAAGATCCCAACTCCCCATAAGACATTCTTAATTTGAAAAAATTAATGGTTTCAGATTTCCAGAAATCTTCATTGCTAATATTCCATGCTGCAGAAACTGATGGAAAATAACCTTCTTGGTTTTCTTTTGCAAATCTAGAAGAAGCATCTCTCCTTAAAGTACCTGAGAAAATATATTTGTCTTTGTAGTTATAATTTAAACGACCAAAATAAGATATTAAACCAGCTTCATTATTTTGTCCTAGAAGTATATTTTGATCGCTTGAAGGCAACGCTCCTACAACTCGAATACTATTGGCTGGAGTTCCTTGACCGTATATACCACTACTACTTTGTGTTTCAATAAAACGAGTGTACCCCAAAACTGCAGATACTTTATGTACATCATTAAATGTTTTCTTGTATGATAAAGTAGGCTCAAACAACAGGTTAATATCTTCTTGGTTAAACTCTGTTAAGTCATTCAAATCATTTACATTTCTTACGGGGTCTACTAAACTCATGAAGTAAGTTGGTGTAAACTGAAAACGTTTTCTGGATGTATAATCCACACCTAAATTAATAGACGCCGTTAAAGCTTCGTTTATTTTGTAATCTAATTTTAAACTAGAAAATAATGTTCTCGTTGTTTCTAAGTTATCCTCCAGAGTAGCTAAGGCATATTGGTTAACACCTCCTGGCCCTTGTACATCGGTAGATGGTGCTTCAAAACCACCTTCGTTATTTGCATTCCTTAAGGCAACAGTGGGTGCTGTAGTACCATCGAAACCATACCAATTATTTTCTTGCAATTTAGCTTCGGTAAGCCCCAAAGATTGTGATAATTTAAACTTGCCAAACTCATGGTTACTATTAAACCTTGCATTTAATCTTTTAAATCCAGATCCTACTAAAATACCATCTTGGTTATAGTAGTTTATGGATGAGTAATAAGATGATTTCTCGCCACCACCCGAAAGTGATAATCCGTAATCTTCAATAATACCAGACTGTAACGATTCCTCTTGCCAATCTGTACTTACACCATTAAACGATACTGTAGTGGAGCTTCCATCATTTGCAAAACGTTGGTTTAAGTAGTTTGTATACTGTTGCCCATCAATAAAGTCTAATCTTTTGCTAGGCGTATCAAAACCTACTCTAGAATTAAATGTTACCTCCAAAGCTTTATTTTTCCTCCCATGATTTGTTTTAATCAAAACAACACCATTGGCTGCCCTTGAACCATATATGGCTGCCGCTGCCGCATCTTTTAATACAGATATGTTATCAATATCGCTAGGGTTTATGTAGTTCATGTTATCTACAAATAATCCATCAACTATATAAAGCGGTGACGCATTACTTAAAGAATTTATACCTCTAATAAACACGTTGCCAGTTCCACCTGGTTGTCCACCTGGGTTTTCAACCTGTATCCCAGTAAGTTTTCCTTGTAATGCTGCTGTTGGATTACCCGCAACCGTATTTGCCAAATCCCCACCTTTAACAGATCCAACAGAACCTGTTAATTCGCGCTTATTTGAAGTTCCATAACCTACAATTACCACTTCTTCTAATGCTGCAGCATCTTCTATTAAGATAACACTAATTGTAGTTTTATTTCCAATTGTAATTTCTTGAGTTTTATACCCAACATAGCTAATAACAATAATGTCTCCAGAACTAACATCACTAATAGTAAAATTTCCATCGAAATCTGTCGAAGTTCCATTCGTTGTATTTTTTACAATAATGTTAACTCCGGGGAGTGGAAATTGTCCATCTGTAACTGTTCCCGAAACAGTCGATACTTGAGCATTAGCAACCATTCCCGAAAGGGAAAAGACTAAGGCAAATAGTAGTCTTAGTACATTTTTTTTCATAAGTCAATATTTAAGTTAGTTTAATTAGTGATACAGTATGCTACTTTTGTTATTTAAAGTATGCTATAGTATGCTACTTTTAATAATCTGCAAAGTATGATACAGTATGCTACTTTGCAAATATAAAAAAAATATTGACATACTTTAAGAATCTTTAAAAAAAGCATCTAAAAAACAGCTAGTTATATGCAAAATCCTTTAAATTGTTGCTTTAATGAATTTTTTCCAATAAATGAGAAGGCAGTTATTTTGTAGGTAAAATCCTTAAAAAATAAGTGGTTTTCACATTGAAAAACTTTTTTAAGACTGTTGAAGTTACAATATAATGCCCTTAAAAAATTGTTTCTACAATGAATTTCTATGAATTAGCTCGGAAGGTATTATTTTACGTGTAGGCTCTCTAAATTTTATGTAACCAGCAGATTCTAAAGCCATTTTTTTAAAATCTGTAGAAATGGTAGTAATCCCACCAAAAATAATCTCTTTAATGGCATTATCGTTATGCGCCAATACGCCTACATCTTTTCCAATAGTATAGGATTTTAATTTACTGTCTTTAAGAATTTCCCATAAATGGATATCACTAATAAAAAAGTATAAGGTGTTTTTAGTAATACTTTCACTTTTATATTCCTTTTCTACTTTGGCATCAATGTTATATTCTTGAACAAATTTATTGAAAGCCTTTAAAACACCTATTGGATTATCGGAATCTTCTTTAAAGAACAAGATAAACTTTTTATATTTTTTTATCTCTGGAAGTAACTTTTTTAATTGATTGTAGGTTGAATACTCAAACTCTTGAGTAATATATGAATAATCGTTAGGTAACGGTATATGTCTATCTATAACTAATAACTTTTCACTAGGGATATTTTTTAATAGTTGCCCGACTTCTGGAATTTGGATAGGTGCGACTACATACATACCATACCTCCCTGATATTCTTGTTAGGATATCCTTAAAAACATCGATGTTATTATGATGAAAAAAGACATTTATAATATATTTTTTACCTAATTCCTTTCTAAAAGTATTATAGAAGTCTTCTTGGAATGAATGGAAGGCAAAGAGCAAAAGAGCTACTCGTAATTTTGTATTCGTATTGACATCTGCTATATAATACCCCTTAAAGTTTTTAGATTCTACAATGCCTCTACCTTTTAAATCTTCATAGGCCTTAACTATGGTTTTACGTGCAAAGCCAATTTCTGCAACCATTTTGTTAATAGATGGTAAACGGTCTCCCTTTTTTAACTCTTTAGATTCTAAGGCATTTAATATGGCATTAACTATTTGCTCATGCTTAGTAAGTGTAACAATTTCTTTTTGTTTATTTATATTTTCAAACAGAATACTCATACATGGGCTTAGTTACAGATCTTAATTTTTAAAGACCTGTAAAATGTAAGACATTTATTTTAAATTTTTAGAAAAGTATTAAAAATAAAAAAAAGGCTAAAATATATTGAAGGTTTTTTAATCAATTCCCTTTGGATGAAACAATCTTTGTTTTGATTAATTAGGAAAACTTATCTTTGGATAATTTGTAAATTTAAATATGGAACAGAAAATGAATCGTATGAAATACCATTTAACACCCCTATTCTTTATTATCAATCTCATATGTTTTTCACAAGCTTTAGATTGGGAAAACCCTAAAGTCATAGAAATTAATAAAGAAGATCCTCATTCTTATTTTATTTCATATAATTCTGAAGGTAATGCCATTAAAGATGAATTAAACACAAGTCATTATCACTCCTTAAATGGCATTTGGCAATTTAACTGGAGTGAAAATGCCGACAAGCGTGATAAAAAGTTTTACGAACTAAATGGTAACGACTTAAAAGAAAGAATACCTGTACCCTCTAATTGGGAAATGTATGGATTTGGATATCCTTTTTATGCGAACATTACCTATCCATTTCCTAAAAACAAACCTTTTGTGCCTCATGATTATAATCCTGTGGGACAATATAAAAGAGCATTTAACATAGATGCTTCATGGGCAGACAAAGAAATTTATATTCATTTTGGAGCTGTAAAATCTGCCTTTTATTTATGGGTAAATGGTAAAAAAGTAGGCTATAGCCAAGGGAGTAAATTACCTGCAGAATTCAATATAACATCATTTATAAAACAAGGTAAAAATGAGATAGCCGTAGAGGTCTATAAATTTACTGATGCTAATTATATAGAAGATATCGATTTTTGGCGTTTGGCAGGAATAGAAAGAGATGTGTTTTTGCATGCCAGACCAAAATTGATGATCCATGATTTTTTTGCAAAAACCACTTTGGATGAATCTTTGGAAAACGGATTATTGGATTTATCTATTGATCTTAAAAATGTAGGACCAAGCAACACAGGGAAAGTAATCGTTAAACTGTATAATGCCAATCAAACTATTTTTAATTCAAGTCAAGATATTTCGTTGAGAAAAGGAAAGACAAATACCTTGGAATTCAAGACGACTATTAAAAACATTAAACCTTGGTCTGCAGAAAATCCAAATTTATATACACTAACTATTTCTTTAAAAGATAGTAACGATGTGTTATTGGAATGTACATCACATCAATTAGGGTTTAGAACTATTGAACTTAAAAATGGCCAATTATTGGTTAATGGCCAACCCATTTTATTTAAAGGTGTTAATCGTCATGAACATGATCCCCAATTTGGTCATGTAATGTCTAAAGAAATGATGTTAAAGGATGTTCAATTAATGAAACAATTTAACATTAATGCTGTTAGAACATCTCACTACCCAGATGATCCTTATTGGTATAAGTTATGTAATAAATACGGTCTATATGTCATTGATGAAGCTAATATTGAAGCTCATGGATATGGATGGATTGTAAATGAAGTAGCAAGGGATCCAAGTTATTATAAGTCAATCACAGATCGTATTCAGCGCTTATTTTATAGGGATAAAAACAACCCATCGGTAGTTATATGGTCTATGGGTAACGAGACTGGCACTGGAGAGCCTTTTATTGATAGTTACAATTGGTTAAAAAAACAGGACAATACGCGTTTAGTTTCTTACGATAGAGCCGAGGTTGACCCCGATTTTAATCATATTCGTCATACTGATATTATTGGTTATATGTATGCGCCTATTGTAGATATTGAAAAAGAACATTTACCTGCTAACCCTAACCGTCCTTTTATATGGGTAGAGTACGCCCATTCTATGGGGAATAGCACAGGAAATCTTAAAGAATTGTGGGATTTTGTGAGAAGAGAACCTAGAGTTCAAGGTGGTTTTATTTGGGATTGGGTAGATCAAGGCATTACTATAGCTAATGAAAAAGGACAAGAGTATTGGGCTTACGGGGGTGATTTCGAACCTGAAGGGAAACAACATTCTGGAGCCTTTTGTTTAAATGGTTTAATATTCCCCGACAGAACGATACAACCAGCGCTTTGGGAGGTTAAAAAACAATATCAGAGTATTCATATGGAGATATTGGATTCAAAAGCGTTAACATTTGAAATTTTCAACGAAAACTTTTTTACCAATTTATCTGATTTTGATTTAGAATGGGAATTATTAGATAATGGCACTAAAATTAAGAACGGTACTTTACCAATAGATGGAGCTCCATTATCAAAGCAAACTATTAGCTTAAAAGAGCAAGTACCTAATATAAAATCTAATCACGAGTATTTAATTAATTTCTATTGGAAAACAAAAGCAGCTAAAAACCTTTTGCCCAAAGGACATGAAATAGCAAAAGACCAATTTATTATTCAAAAAGCAGCATTTACCTATGATGAATCCAACTCGGTTGAAAAAATAAAAGTTCAGGAATCAAACAATCAAATAGCAATTGAAAGCAGTAAGGAGATCGTTATCAAGTTTGACAAATTAAAAGGCAATCTATCTGCATATGAAGTGAATGGCAAAAACTGGATGACTTCCCCACTTATGTTAAATACTTGGAGAGCTCCAGTAGATAATGATTTGGGAGCAAAAATGCCTGAAAAATCATTTAAATGGAAGGCTATAGAATCAAAGTTAGAACTTAAAAGGGTGACATGGCAAAAGTTGGCCAATAATAAAATAATGGTGAGCGTTCAAAAATCAAATCCAGATATTGCTAACTTCTATATAAATTATACGATAGACGATAAGGGGAAAATCAAGGTTCAGTATATTTTTGAAAGAACTGGAGGTAAGGGACTCATTCCTCGTATGGGCATGAATCTTAAGTTAATTAAAAGTCTGGATAATGTGAGTTACTACGGAAGAGGACCTCATGAAAATTACCCCGACCGTAAGGAATCGGCTTTTTTAGGAGTCTATGAGGCTGCTGCTAAAGATTTTTATGTGCCATACATAAGACCACAAGAAAACGGTTATAGAACAGATACAAGATGGCTAGAAGTAAAGAATAAAGAAAAACAAGGGTTAAGGTTTTCAAGTCAGCAATATCTTAACTTTAATGCTAATCATTTTAATAATGATGATTTTGAACCTACTGGTAAAAATAAGCATACTACAGATATTGTTCCTCGCGAGCATCTAAATTTAAATATTGATTACAAACAAATGGGTGTAGGTGGCGATACAAGTTGGGGACTCTTGCCTTATCAAGAGTATCTTATATATCCAGAACCTATGAAGTATACTTTTATTATTGAACCTATATTAGAATAGATATCATTAAAAATAATGTCAGGTTGAGAGCAGTCGAAACCTAATTAAAACAACTGAATTTTTAAGACCTTTCGACTGCGCTCAAGGTAACAAGCTTTACTTTATTGAATTTTTGTCTATTTTTTATAAATTTTTATGTCAAACTCACGTTAATTTAGTTTTCAATAAAGCGGATTGTTTCAGTTACAGCATTAACTAAATGTTTTGGCATATCGTTTTCTGTCCAAGGATGTGAAGCTCCAAAAACATGATTAGCTCCTTTTATGATTTTCAGTTGACTATTTGGATTCCATTTATGAAGTTGTTCGGCTTCACTAACCAAAATACTAGTATCCTTATTCCCATGGATAATTAAATATGGGATTTTTAAATTAGAAACTGCCCGTTTTATAGTTAGACGGTCTTCATTAGCAATAAAGTTTTCATAAAACTGATAATAATGTGGCATTTGTTGCTTGGTTCTGCCATTTACAACATATTTAACACCTTCTTTTTTCCAAGATTCTAAATCACCTATTGTTGCTGTTCTTTTTTTAAAATCGCAAACACCTGCAAGGCTAATGACTTTACTAATTCGGTTGTCTTCATCTGCCTTTATTGTTACTATACCCCCAGCTCTGCTGTGGCCTATTAAATTGATATTACTTGTATCTATTTCGTCTTTAAAATCAGTATTATTGTAAACCCAATCGATTACAAACTCTAAATCGTCCAGCTCTTTTGTATAATTATTATTTCCAAAAGCTTCTAAATCTGGAAAATCTATGGGTTGTTCTACTGTCCCTCCGTTATAAGAAAAATTAAATTTTATAAAGCAAAACCCAGCTTCAGCAAAAGCATTCGCCATTAAATTCCATGCGCCCCAATCTTTAAAGCCTTTGTAACCGTGACAAAATATGATAATAGGCTTTTTTTTATTATTTGAAACATGAGTAACATCAATTAAAATGGGCTTTTCATACTTTCCTTTTATGACCATGTTTTTTTTGCTAATCATTTTATACTTCTTTTTCCGTGAATGGGATGTTTGGGTTACAAATCTCTAAAATAAGTTGTTTTAATTCTTTGTAAAAATTATCTAGCGTTTCTTGAGTAATTAGCGCATCTCTTTTGGCATATGCCCCTGCTTTGTCTTTTTTAGAGAATTTTAAAAATCCCTTACCTAAGTTTTTAAATGATATAATCCCAGCTTCAACAGGTAGCTGAATTTGATTGGATACAGACATCATATAAGCATATGTTAGTACCTGAAAGCTTTTACTGTATTTAGAGTAATCTGTAGTAATAGATTCCCAATCTATAATCTCTACTTGACTTTGCTCTACACTTCCTGTTTTGTAATCTACGATTCTGGTTACACCATTAAATTCATCAACGCGATCTACTTTTCCTGTAATAGTAACAGGAAAATCAAGTTCTGGAATCTCAACAACTACATTATTATTAGCCTCAATGGCTATTATTTTTATTTGATTACCTGCTTTTAGCTCTTTAATTTCTAAATCTAAGAAGTTTGACACATAGCGTTTTGCAATTTCAAAAATTATTAAATTTTTCCCTTTAGTAATATCACCCTCTTTATATACATCTGTAAAATGATGTGTTACTGTTTTTGTAATATTAGCTTTTAACTCTTTAATAATTTCTACCGATATAAAAGTACCAACTAATGGTTTATAAAAATCTTCTAGCGTATTATGAACTACGGTTCCTAGCGTATTGGCCGCTACTGTTTCCTCTACGTTGTCATGCTCTTTAATTTTTAATATTTTTTGATAATAAAAATCAATTGGGTTCCTTATATAATTAGTCAACGATGATGGCGAAAATCCTTTATAAGCTACCCCTTTTAATTCGCTTAAAATTGAACCTGTCTTTTTTACAACATTTAATGACGCTTGAATTACTGGAACTTGAGGTGCTATAATTTGATGATTTATATGATGTATCCCCTCTAATTCCAGCTGTGTTACAAACCTACTTTTTTCTCCGCCTGTTAAAATATCGGCTTCTGTATTGTAGAGTATGTACACATTTTTAGCACGTTGTAAAAGTCTGTAAAAATGGTAGGTATAAACAGCATCTTTTTCTTTATAAGTTGGTAGGTTATTTTCTATTTTAACATCAAATGGAATAAATGAATTATTGGTTTTTCCAGAAGGAAGGATTCCTTCGTTTACAGATGAAATGATAATGGTTTCAAAGTCTAAGACGCGAGATTCCAACATACCCATAATTTGAAGTCCCTGTAAAGGCTCTCCTTGAAAATCTAAAGTTTCTGAACTTAATAACTCTTTATACACACTATACAGTGTTGAAATATCCTTGATATGATTGTATTCTGTATTTAATCGAGCGACCTCATTAAATAGCTCGTTAAAACGAAACAGGTATTCTAATGATAATAGATTAGAATCTTTTTCATCATCTAAATAGTTTTTAATCTGTAATATTAATTGTGAACAGTTTTTTAAAGCTTCATTAACAGACTGGGTCCAATTTGAAAACAATAAATCGATAAGATCTTTAGAATGGTCTCCAAGCAGTTTTAAGCGTTCTGCGGTTAAGTAAACTAAATTATTTGCATCAATAGTCTCAATTATTTGCGTTGCATAATCGACCTCTTTAACATAAAATAAAGGCCTTATAAACTGATGTGATATGATGTTAATCACATCTTTATAGTAAAATGTATTTGAAGGTGTTTTATGTAAATGAAATAAGGATTCAAAAAGAGAAGCTATAGGGATAGATTTTAACGGAAATCCCATGGTTATGTTTAATGCGTCAATACCTGAGGGGAGCGAATTTAATACTGGAACAAGTAAATTTTCATCTCCTAAAACAACTGCTGTATTCTGCAACGATTGATTGTCTTTTTGTAAATTATTTAAAAGTGTACCAATATATTTTGCCTGTCCAATATTTTTTGGAATACCAAAAACAGAAATATTTTTCTCTTTTGAATAATTTGTAGTTATCCAATTAAAAGGCTTGTCTTTAAAAAAAGCCCAATTGCTTTTATGTTGTCGTGTAAATAAGGCTGCATCATGTTTTTGGTTGTTTATAAAAACAGTATCTATATCCCAATAAATTTTAGCTAAATCGTTTTGAAGCAGTTCTTGTATGATGGTTTCTTCTGAAGTATTTAAAGCATTAAAGCCTAAAAAAACGTGTTGTTTCTCAGTATTATATTGAATATAAGATTCTAAGTTATTAACGGCTTCTCTATAAATTAAACCTTGATAGCCTATTTTTTTATTTATAAGTTGCTCTGTAAATAGGATATAGTAATTATGTAGTTTGTTCCAAAAAGACAAATAATTTTTAACAAACTCCGTTTTGTCGTTTTCTAAAGACCAGTGATTTAAATCTTGAATGGCGCTTAAATAATCAAAGATGTTTTTTTGAGGTACCAAATACCTATCTATCTCATTGAAATCTTGAAGCAATATTTGAGCCCATTTTGAAAACGCTTCGAAAGTATCTGCTTCTTTCTTTTTAGTTATTTTAATATAAGCATTATAAAACTCAAAAAGCAGTTCTGCGTTAGAGATACTTTTAAGCTGTGATAGCTCTTCTACAAATTCTTCGATGCTTATTATATGGGGAGAGAAAATGGTTTGCTTAGTAACTTTAGTAAGTTGATGTTTTAGAAATAACCCTGCTCTTTTACTTGGTAAAATAAAGGTTAATTCAGATAGATTTTCATTGTTGCTCTGTAAATCCTTTAGAACATCAAAAATAAAAGTGGTCATCGAAGTTTAATTGGTAGTAATATATAAAAATAAAAAACGCTTCGGGATATCCGAAGCGTTTTTGTAAAACTTATTTATTTAAAAACTATTTAATAGTTTCTTATTTTATTAAGTTGATTTCAACTCTTCTGTTGTTCGCTCTACCTTTTCTAGTTTTGTTAGTGTCGATTGGTTTAGCTTCACCATGACCAACAGCAGACAATCTTGAAGTGTTAATACCATTAGCAACTAGGTAATCTTTTACAGAATTAGCTCTAGACTCAGATAATTTTTGGTTAGTAGATTCTCTACCAACACTATCTGTATGTCCTTCAACAGTAAACGTTGCAGTGCTATACTCATTTAAAATAGCTATGATATCTTTTAATACACTTTCAGACTGTGTTTTAATAGTAGATCTTCCAGTATCAAATAAGATTGTTTTAGCGTACTCATTTAAAGTTTTTTGTACTTCTTCAGTTACTTCAGGACAACCATCGTTAGCAACAGTACCTACAACATCTGGACATTTGTCATCTTTGTCTAATACACCGTCACCATCTGTATCTGGCCAAGGACAACCATTGTTTGCAGCAGGACCTGCAGTGTTAGGACATTTATCATCAGCATCCGTTACACCATCACCGTCAGCATCTGGACATCCAGCTAAAGCTTTTAATCCAGCAACTGTAGGACATCTATCATCTTTATCAGCAATACCATCACCATCAGCATCTGGACATCCATTAAGCTCAGCTAAACCAGCTTCATTAGGACAAGCATCTTTACTGTCTTCAATACCATCACCGTCAGTATCAGGACAACCATTGAAAGCTTCTAAACCAGGAACATCTGGACAGGCATCATCTTTATCGTAAATACCATCACCGTCAGCATCTGCTCCACCAAATTTGATAGAAAGACCAACTGTGTGTTGGAAGTGTGTGTTTAAATAATCTTCAAATGCATGCTTATATGCAGATTGTACAGTTAAACCAATATTTTCGCTAAACCAAAGATTGAAACCTAAAGTTCCATTTAAAGTTCCAGCTCCAACTTCGTCTACCCAAGAGTAACCTCCACCAACACCTAAATAAGGCTCGAAAGTTTTCCAGTCTAATACTTCTCCGATACTATATTTAATAGTACCATCTGCTCCGTAATAAGATAAGTCATCTACCTTAAGAGCATCTCCATTGGCATCTTCTCCCCAGTTTTCTATTTTGTTAAGAGAACCTGCTATTCCAAAAGAGAAACCATCCCCTATATACTTAGATACAGAGATTGTCGATAAAGAAGGTAAAATGTTCCAGTTATCAACATCCACATATTTACTAAAAATAGTCTCACTAAAAGGAGCACCGTCACCAGAAGGATAAGCATCAACTGCGTTTGTCCCAATAGTAATTTGCCATGGATTGTTTTTGTCTTGCGCATTAACATTGCTATAACCAAGTACAAACAACATAGCGAACAATAATCTGCTAAGATTTTTCATATTCAAAAGTTTAATTTTTAAAGTGTTAATTGTAAACAAATGTAAGTTGTTAAATTTTATTAACAAAGACAAATATATAAAAAAATAGGACATTTCGTTTATTCATCGATAGTTCAGAATGATTTTAGATAATTTTCAAAACCTTACCAACTTTATTAAACGCATTAATGGCCTTACCTAAAAGCTTCTTTATAGGGCTCTTAAAGCTGTACGTTCATTCTTGCTTTTTTTGTAAGAACTAAAGGGAAAATCAATAAAAAAACAACATAAACGTCTTACTTTTAATGACTAGGGTGTTTTTCATAGTTTTTTCTTGTTTGATCATGATTTTTGGGCTTTAAATTTCTTTTATTTTAATCCCATCATTCACATAAATAAGAATTTTATTCGTAACGGTTATTTTCATGTCTTCTAAAACATCTTGATAAGATTGTAATTGTTGCCAATGTTTTTTGTCTTCAATACCTGTTTTATAATCGATAATAACAGCTTCATTGTTAGCGTTTATAACCAATCTATCTGGCCTTAAAATAATACCTTCTTTAGTAATAATATCTCTTTCATTGTATATGGTGCGATTTGAGTCATAATAACTTTCTAATTTGGGGTGTTTAATAATCTTATTTATTATTTGTTTTAGCGAGATGGTTTGCTCTTGTGTAATCAAAGAAGCTTTTATAAAATCATTTACAACAGAATCAATATCGTCCTCTGTTTTTATCTGGGACATTATATTGTGAATGAGGTTTCCTTTTTCTATAGCTTCTTGTTGATTTGTGTCCCAAAGAAACCCAGATTTGGTTATAACCTTTATATTATGCGTTTCTTTTGCTGTTGAAATAAATTCTTGTTGAATATTAGTCTTTTTTGTAATAGTTGTTCTTTCGCTTGTCTTTTTACTATCACCAAAACAATATATCAACTGTGAATCATCCCACAAATCCAACTGCTGCAAATAGCTTATAAATAAGCCAGAATACCGTTTATTATTAGGGATGCCTTTTGATGATACATCTTTTGTTGAAATGATATATAATTGTTCAACAGGTCTGGTCAAGGTTACATATAATAAATTAATATTGTCCAATTCTTGTTCCGATTGATGGTTATTATAGATGCGCTTCCCTTCTTCTCCGTAATTTTCAAAGTCTTTATTGTAGCTTAATAAAGTATGCGTAAAGCCAGCGTACTTTTCTTCATCTATCTCAAACCATTCTTTGGGGTCCAATTCTCTATAAATATCTAAATCGGCATAAGGAAAAATGACCACAGGAAACTCCAATCCTTTAGATTTATGGATCGTCATTATTTGAACCGCATTTTGTCCTTTTGGAGACACAATACTTAAACTTTCTTTTTTCTTGTCGAAATATTCCAAAAACCCAGAAATATTCGATCCTTTTTTTTGTGAAAAGTCTAAAATAAGATCTAAATAAAATTGTATGTAAGCATTGGAAGATTGAACTAAATTAAAATCCCTAACAATAGTTTCTGCTAAATCGTAAAGTGGCAATTGTAATAATAAATCGCTATTTACGAATATATTAAATGCCTCAAAACTTTTAAATAGGTTAGAAACCGATAAATTTATATGTTTTGAAAAAAATTCATGTTTGTCTTCAATATTAAAAAGAGCACTTAAATAGTTGAGAACCTCTATTTTTATTTCATTATTCTTTGGCTGAACTAAGAGCGCTAAAATGTTATTTACAAAAACAACTTCTATGGAATTGTTAATTAGTAATGTTTCAGAAGAAATTATAGGAATGTCATGTTGACCTAAATAATTTGCTACCGCTACCCCTTCTTTTTTCTTACGTACCAACACACAAATATCTTCTAATCTAAATCCATTTTTTAAGCAACCATGAATGGTTTTTAAAACATTTTCGGAAAACAACTCGTCTCTATCATCTTCTTTATCAATATCTAAAAAAGATAATTCAACATAACCAGTATCTTCTAAAAATGTATTTTGGTATGCTTTTTCATAAAGGTGTTTATAATCTTTATTGCTAAAAACCTGCTCAGATAAATAACTAAAAAAACCATTATTAAAATTTACAATGTCTTTGAAGCTCCTGTAATTTGTTGGAAGATTTTCAACATGTTTTTCTATATGAAATGGGTTATCGTCTTTAAACAACCCTATAAATTGTTCTGCTTTTCCTCCTCGCCAACGATAAATGGCCTGTTTTGCATCACCAACTAACATGGTGTTTCCTGTTTCGGCAGACAAAGAATTTCCTAAAAGTGGAATTAAATTTTCCCATTGCATCACCGAAGTATCTTGAAATTCATCAATAAAATAATGATTGAATTTTTCACCAATACGCTCATATATAAACGGTGTGGGTTGATTTCTTATTTCTTTACTAATAATGGTATTAAATTCTGAAATAAGCATTTTATTATGCTCTTCTTTAAGCGCTTTTAGTTCATTGCTAATAGCATTTAAAACAGATAACGGCGTTATGTTTTTATAAAAAGCCTTTAAGAATTTAAGATGAAAGACCATTTGTTTAGTCTCGTAGAAACTGGAAGCTATTTGAGGCTGAATCTGTTCTATTATAGAAGCTATAGTAGCTGTGACTCGCTTAGGGTATAGTGTTTTAGACTCTAGGCCTTCTTGCCATTTAGCTCCAAAATTTAGATCAAACTTTTTATCTGTTAAGTTTTTAAAGTGTTTTGGCAAATAGCTTCCTGAGAAATCATTAAATTCTAAACCTGCCTCCTCAATTAAAACTACAACATTTTGCGCTTTTTGAACGATGTTGCCCTCAAGCGCTATAAGGTCTTTGTTTAATTGTGTTTTAAGTATTTTAAAATCGTCTAAAGTTTTATCTTTTAATGTTTCAATAAAAGGAATATCATTTTCGTTAACCAATAACTTTGCTATTTTATTAAAATCAAAGGAGACATCCCAACTTTTGTCATCATCGGCTTTTTCAATTGCAAAATCAATAAGTATTTTGGTTAGCGCACGATCTGTTCCTGCTTTTTCAATGAGGCTATTAACAGCTTCGTTTAGTAAAGCATCTTGATCTAGTTCTACTTCAAAATTTAGGGGCAGTCTTAAATCATATGCAAAGGTTCTAATAAGTTTATGCGTAAAGCCATCGATAGTCGAAATGTCAAAAGCCGCATAGTTATGTATAATGGTATTTAATAATTGCCCAGATTTGTTGTGTAGCACATTTGGGTCCATCTGCAATTCTTCACAAATAGCACGAAACATACTATTGGGCTTGTCTAATATCGTTTTATTAGAAAATTGCTTGAGTGTCTCAATAATACGATCCTTCATTTCGGCTACTGCCTTGTTTGTAAACGTAATAGCCAAAATGCGTTTAAAGTGTTCAGAATGGTTGGATCTAAACAATATCTTCAAATATTCTTTTACAAGTGTAAATGTTTTTCCGCTACCAGCAGAAGCATTATAAATAGTAAAAGAATGGTTTTGATTCATGAATTATAATTTTGGATACAAGATAAAAACTATCAATGGTTTCATAACAATTTATTATTTTTAATTAACCTGTATTATATGTAAATTTGGAAGAAATTTTATATTAATATTTTAAAACAAAAACTATGGCTTTCGAATTACCGAAATTAGGATATGCGTATGATGCATTAGAACCTAACATTGATGCTCGTACAATGGAGATACATCATTCTAAACATCATCAAGGATATACAAACAATTTAAATAATGCCATTGCTGGGACAGATTTAGAAGGAAAGTCTATTGACGATATACTTGCTAATTTAGATATGAATAATGGCGCAGTGAGAAATAATGGTGGTGGTTTTTACAATCACTCATTATTTTGGGAAGTAATGAACCCAGAAGGAAAAGGCTATTTATCTGGAGAATTAAAGGATGCTATTGAAGCTGCTTACGGTTCTGTTGATGCGTTTAAGGATGCTTTTGCCAAAGCAGCCGCAACTCGTTTTGGTTCAGGTTGGGCTTGGTTGTGTGTTCACAAAGGCGGTAAAGTAGAAGTTTGTTCTTCTCCAAACCAGGATAATCCATTAATGCCAGGTGTTGGTTGTGGAGGTACTCCAATTTTAGGTATTGATGTTTGGGAACATGCTTATTATTTAAACTATCAAAACAGACGTCCAGATTATATTAATGCATTTTTTAATGTTATTAACTGGAACGAAGTTGAAAGACGTTATGCAGAAGCAAAATAAAATTTTGCTATAAAAACATTTTTAATAAAAAAACGCCCGATAAATATTTATCGGGCGTTTTTTTATTTTTCAAAATACCTGTTTTCCCTATAAATATTAGATGAGAAGTCCCCTTAACAACTCCCATACTCTTTTTTTTGGTTTCACACCCCACTGTTTACAGGGTATTTTTTTTCACTGAAAAGGATGTTTCCAGAATATTAATGTTGATGCATCTTTGCCTCATGATATTTTATAAAATACCTAATTAATCAATATTAACCTTTTAAAAATTTAAAATTATGACATGGGGAATCACCTTAATCTTATTAAGTATCGTTGCAGTACCATCGTTACTTCTTTCAAAAAAACCAAATGCTAAAGAACTATTAGAAAAAATTGAACCTTATCAAGGATGGATTGGGTTTATCTTTTTTTGCTGGGGCGTTTGGGGAATTATTTCAGCTGTATTAAACATAGGCTGGCTTACAACATCTCCTATATGGTGGATCACCTTATTAGCAGGAAATATTGTAGAAGCAGTTTTAGGATTTATGTTAGGCTTTGGCTTAATTAATAAATTTATTCTGTCTAATAACGAAGCTGCTAAAGAAAAAGGAAACCGATTGAGAGAAAAATTGGCTCCAAAACAAGGGAAATTAGGAATTGTAGGATTAATTGTTGGAGGCTGGATGATTGTCGCTTCTTTCTTATTCTCTGTTTAATTTTCGTTACAAAATATTAATAAACAAAAAACATATGAAAACAAAAAATGTTATTGCAATAGCCTTATTGATTATTGGTAGTATTGCAACTGTAAATGCTCAAAAATTATCAAAATTTGGTGGCTTGACGGAAAAGAAAATAGGTCCAAAAACCATAAAAGTCCCTTACACAGATCTGGTATCCTATTTAGGGTATGCAGCGCCTGGGAATGAAGATGAAACAAGAGAGGGCAAGAAGTTTTATTATATCTACGTATGGATACCCGCAGTAGCTCCAGAGTTAGGAGTAAGAATGATGTCTCCTGTTGGGAAAAAGAAAATTAAAAACGCTATAGAATCTAAAGCCTATGCAGATAATGCAAGTTCAAGCGAGTATTTTGATACTTACATTACTTTAGAGCGTTCGGATATTTTTAGCAAGGATAAAATTAGTGAAGCTGCTGTAAAAAATGCTAAATGGACCGTATTAGAGCGTAATGACGATAGTAGTGAAATGCCTAAACAACCTAGTGGTAGTGGTTATAACTCACTATTAAGATATAAAAGTGAAGCTAGTAATCCACAGAAAGCATTAACTGCAGGTTTGTATCGTATTGGTTTTACAACATATAAAAGAGGCGAAGTAAAAGGAACATTTTTAGCACAGGTTGGTGCGCCTATAAAACTTCCTGGGGTCGTTATGGCAAAAACTATTGAAGACTTAAAGAAAGGATTATAAAAAAAAATCCAATAAAACTAAAAACTCATCCTTTTTAGGGGTGAGTTTTTAGTTTTATTTAAAAAAAAATCTGTTTTTTTGAAGTATTATTTCAGAAATAGCTTTTTAACAAAATACATATTGCCTATTTAAAACACCTGTTATGTTAAAGTCATTATATCATTTGTTTTTACAAATCTTACTTCTATTTCCAGCTATTCTGGTAGCTCAAATTAATGACTCTAACCCTTCTTCCAAAATAGATACAGCTTTGGAAGAAAAAGAAAAAGCACAGATAAATAAAGCTTTTGAAATTTTAAACCGAGGCAATAAGGAAGCCCTTACCATTGGCCATCAACTACGAAAAAAAGCGCAAACACATTACGCTAAAATCAATTCCGTTTTATTACTAGCTCATTATTTTAACAATAGACAGCTTAACGATTCTTCCAATTTCTATGTCAAAGAATTCATGAAATTGAATACCGTAGGGAACGATTCACTAATTTCTAGAAGAAAATCAGCTGCTTATAATTTGTTAGCTATTAATTACAAAGACAAAGGCCTAGTTGAAGAAAGCAAGAAGTGGCATCAAAAAGGAATTATATTAGCTAAAAAATACAATCAGGAAGAAGATTATTTCAAACACTTACATGGGCTTGCAGTAAGTTATGTTGCTATGGGGGACTTAAACCAGGCTCTACAGCTTTTTAAAGAATGCTTAACCTATAAAAAAGACCTGGAAATAACTATGGGCAGTTATATAAATATAGGTCAGGTTTATGCGGAAAAAAAAGATTTCGAAACTTCCGATCTATTCTTAAAAAAAGGACTCAAAATAGCAAAAGAAAAACAGTACACTTCCGCAATAACAGCCATATTAATAAATTTAGCAGCTAATGCTCAAGTGCTGAATAAAACGGAGGAAGCTTTAGATCTTTATTACAGAGTTTTAGACATAGCAGGCAAACATAAATTTTATAGAGAAAAGTTAAATGCCGAAACGAATATAGGCAGTATTTTAATTAATAAAAAAAAGTTTGATGATGCAGAATTGATTTACACTTCGGCTTTAGTTAATGCCATTGATTTAGGATATCTAGATCATCAATTAAATATTTATGAAAACCTAAAAAGAATAGCAATACATAAGTCTAATTACAGACAAGTATACTATTTTTCTTCGCGATACTTCACTATAAAAGATTCTATCAGTCTGCTGCAAAGAAACCAAGAGATCAACGAGTTAGAAGTTAAGTTTCAAACACTTCAAAAAGAAAAGGAAATTAGCCTCCTGCAAGTAGAAAAAGTCAATCGAGAACTAGAATTAGCCAATCAAAAAGAGGCTTTTCAAAATTTGGAACTACAGAGGGAAATAGAAAAAAAAGAGAGTGAAAATGAATTACTATCTATTCAAAACGCTACAGAAAAAACAGTTAATGAAAATAATCTGCTTAAAAAAAATCAAGAAATCAAAGAGGCTCAATTTTTAATTCAACAAGCAGAAACCCAAAGGCAAAGAAGTATTAAAAATATAGTTCTATATTCTTTTCTTATCTTTTTAATACCCATAATAGGTTTGTTATATACATACTATCTAAAATTAAAAGCACAAAATGAGTTAAACAAAAAACAGGAAGAGGTTAACGAACAAAAAATAGCATCTATCTTAAAAGACCAAGAATTAAAATTAGTTAAGGCCTCCATAAAGGGTCAAAATAATGAACGTTCTCGTATTGCCCAAGAACTACACGATAGTATAGGTGGCAATTTAGCTAGTATCAAATTACGATTAAATAATTCTAAGGATGGTGATCTAAATTCTATTAATCTTCAAATAGATGATACTTATAGGCAAGTCCGAAACTTATCTCATAATTTAATTCCCAAAAAATTTAGAGAAAATAATTTTTGTAATGTTCTTAAAGAATATCTCAACAATACTTTAAAAGGCAGTTCTATATCTTCAAATATCAATGCTTATCCCATAGAAGAAATCGATCTTCTAGATGAGAGACTACAAGCCGAAATCTTTAAAATTATTCAAGAATTAATAACCAATACCATTAAACATGCTAAAGCAAGTATTATTGATATACAAATTAATTTGATAGACAACATTCTAGGTGTTATTTTTGAAGATAATGGCATTGGTTTTAATGCTAAAAAGCAAACCAATGGTATTGGTTTTAAAAATATGAAAAACCGATTAAAAAAAATATCAGGTGTTTTAAACATTGACTCCAACCCTAGAATAGGCACTATAATAAGCATTGAAATTTCCAATTTGAAACCCACTACCAATGAAGTATAATTTAATTATTGCAGATGATCATAAAATGTTTTTAGATGGTTTGCTAAGTATTTTCGAATCTGAAGAGGCATATAATATTTTGTTAACCGCAAAAAATGGTGCTCAGGTTGCAAAGTATATAGAAATTAACAGTAAAGAGAAAATAGATCTTATTATTACAGATATTACCATGCCAGAAATGGATGGAATTGCACTGACTAAAATTTTGAAAGAAAAAAATAGTAATTTAAAAATTCTTGCTGTAAGCATGCATACTAATCCCGATATGATTGATACACTTATTGAAAATTACGTGGATGGTTATGTGCCAAAAAATGCCGAAAAAAAAGAATTACTCAAAGCTATAGAAACTATTTTAAAAGGAGATAAATATTTTTCGAGAGAGATTACAGATATCTATATGGAAAATAAATTTTCTAAAAAGAAAAAAGAAAGTATCAAATTAACGCAACGTGAAATTGATGTAATTACTCTAATAGCAAAAGAATATACCACTCAGGAAATAGCTGACAGCCTATTTTTAAGCAAGCATACCATTGAGAGTTATCGTAAAAATTTGATTGCAAAATTAGAGGTAAGAAACCTGGCAGGATTAACCAAATATGCTATCAAAATGAAGTATTTGGATTAATGCCTCCTTTCCTTTTCGCTATGTTAATTTTTCTGGTTAACATCCATCTTTAAATTATTCCTCATATCTCTATTTAGTATTTATCATTTTTACCATTACGCTATGATGGTAGGCTTATTTTAAGATTGGTTTGTCCTAAAACAAAACTCATACAACTTTTTTTTATTTTCCAATACCCTGTTTTCAGGGTATTTTTTTCACTGGAAAAGATGTTTCCTTAATGTTTACGATGATGCATCTTTGTCTTATGAAATTTTATAGAGTGACCAAAACAAATATCATCCTTTTAAAATTTATGATTAGATGAACTACTAGTTACTATACGCGTGTACATTAACATCACATAATTTTTTAAGCATTTTTAGCTGGGTCGGCAAATTCCCGACCCAGTCATTAAGAATAACCTGAATCAAAACCCAACCTATGAAAAAATTAAGTTCCTTAAACGCTCATTTACAGCATCCATATTAAAAGTGATTAGAGGTGATAACTTTTATTTTGCTGTAACATTTTAGACTAAGCAACTTAGTTGTATTGACTCATTTTGCGCCATTACATAATGCTGTATTTGGAGTTTTATGGATAATAAAAAGTCCGTAATAAAAATATAGCGTTAAAACCCAACCTCATATTTGGCTTATTACTTAAAGACACCAAACCATGACAAAAAATACTCTTACTATTCTACTCATCTTTTTCTGCTATAACCTATTTGGACAGACCTTTAATTCTATTTGGGATACGGAACAGCCAGGAGCTTCGGCTTCAAACCAAATTACAATCCCCACAAATCCTAATTATACATATAATTACACAGTAGACTGGGGAGACGGTTTAACAAACACAAACGTAACAGGAGATATCCCACATACATACGCGAGTCCTGGAAGGTACACCATACAAATTAGTGGTGACTTCCCTTCTATTTACTTTAATAATGCTGGCGATAGAAATAAGATTATAGAGATATTAGCATGGGGTGATATTCAATGGCAAACCATGGAGAACGCTTTTTATGGTTGTGAAAACTTGAATTTTGGCGTTATTGATAACCCTGACCTTTCTCTGGTTACAACGCTTAGATATATGTTTAGAAATGCTTCGGCTTTTAACGGAGTGATAAATAACTGGAATACGGCTTCTGTTACCGATATGTTAGGGATGTTTTCAAGAGCTACTAATTTCAATCAACCCTTAAATGATTGGAACACAGCTTCTGTGACTTCTATGGGGAATATGTTTTTTTCTGCAACTAATTTTAATCAACCCCTAAATAGCTGGGATGTAAGTAATGTTAGATACATGGACAGTATGTTTTACAGTGCTACTAGTTTTAATCAACCCCTTGACTGGGACGTATCATCAGTAATTAGCATGGAAAGTATGTTTTACGGCGCTACCAATTTTAACCAACCTTTAAATGATTGGGAAACGAGTTCAGCTGTTTATATGACAAGCATGTTTAGAGACGCTACTAGTTTTAACCAACCTTTAAACGATTGGGAAACGGATTTGGTTATTGATATGGAGATGATGTTTTTTAGAGCCACAGCATTTAACCAACCTTTAAATGATTGGGAAACGGGTTCGGTGACTGATATGCAAGGGATGTTTTATGGTGCGATCAGCTTTAATCAACCCATAAATAGCTGGGATGTAAGTAATGTTATATACATGAGAAATATGTTTAATAATGCTACTAGTTTTAACCAACCTTTAAATGATTGGGAAACAGGTTCGGTTACTAATATGGCAGCCATGTTTGCTAATGCTACCAATTTTAACCAACCTTTAAATGATTGGGAAACAGGTTCGGTTACTAATATGGCAAGCATGTTTTACAGTGTTACTAGTTTTAACCAACCTTTAAATGATTGGGAAACAGGTTCGGTTACTAATATGGCAAACATGTTTAGAGACGCTACCAATTTTAACCAACCTTTAAACGATTGGGAAACGGATTCGGTGACTGATATGGCAAACATGTTTAGAGACGCTACCAATTTTAACCAACCTTTAAATGATTGGGAAACAGGTTCGGTTACTAGTATGGCAAGCATGTTTTACAGTGCTACTAGTTTTAACCAACCTTTAAATGATTGGGAAACGGGTTCGGTTACTGATATGCAGTGGATGTTTTACGGTGCTACTAGTTTTAACCAACCCTTAAATGATTGGGAAACAGGTTCGGTGACTAATATGTTAAGCATGTTTTACAGTGCTACTAGTTTTAACCAACCCTTAAATGATTGGGAAACAGGTTCGGTGACTAATATGTTAAGCATGTTTAATCGTGCTACCAATTTTAACCAACCTTTAAATGATTGGGAAACGGGTTCGGTTACTAATATGGCAA
>CANMXP010000032.1 GCA_947501845.1 uncultured Flavobacteriaceae bacterium
TGTCCAAGATAATCCCAATTAAGAGCAGGGTTACTGCTGTTTACAACATTATTATATCCTTTGTGGAGCATGCCAAAAGGATAGTAATTATTCTCCTCCAGTATTTCAGTTGAGGCTGTAATACTCCCATTCCCATCAGTATCGCTATAACTCAACCTCACATTCCCCAAGTGGTCCTTGTACTGGTATACATACTCATATTCCAAAGCCCCTGAAACAAGTTCAGCGCTTACGTAGCCTTCGGGGTGGTTAAAGAATTTCAAAGAACTGCCAGAGCCCGTATCCTCATACACATGGTTTCCAGCATACTCGGTTGTTGCCCCAGTACTCACTACTTTTTTTAGCTTTGCCCCAGTAGCATCGTAAATATAAGAAATATTTCCGCCTCCCAAAGTAATCTGGGTAGGTAAATTTAAATGGTTGTAGGTAATATTGGTAATACCTTTATTGGCATCCGATAGCATGTTGCCATTGACATCATAGGTGTAATCATCACCAGTATTAGTACCATCTTCAAAACTTCCAGCACCATCGTACTGTTCTTCAACTTTAAGTAGCTTATTTCCTGTATTATAAAAATAGGTTAAGTAGTCGGATGCAGCACCCGCAGTAGGAGTTCCTTTTTTAGCTCTATTTAGAGACAATAGATTACCATTTTTATCATAAAATATGTTGGTTACATTAAACCATCCTGTTTCATTGGAAGCTTGATTATTATACGCTCCCGTTTTAATTCGGTTTAAAGCATCATAACTATAGTTATAATAACGAAGCATATTGTCATTTTGGGTTTTCCACTGGGTTTCTGCTATATTACCGTTGTATAGTTTTGTAGCATTATGATCTGCTGTATTGTAATTAATTTTAAACCCAAACAAATCATTCCCTAAACTATTAGGGTCATTAATTTCTTTAAGCCAACCTCTTACATTATAAGCATAGTCTACAGTTTGCAATGCTTTATCTGTATCTACAATAATAAGGTTCTCTATTTTACTATTGGTAGAGATAAGCGTAGCATCTCCAATCATGGCATTACCATTTGATGGGACTTGGGACACATAAAATACTTTACCATTTTTACTATAAGAGATGATATTGTTTTTACGTTCTACCCTAAAGTTATCACCAGCCAGATAGGGTATTGAATTACCTTTAGGAACACCAGATTCATAAACTCTTGCCTGTCCGTTACTACCTATGTTGATCCCATATTGTATGCTATTAGCTGTTAGATTAGGGTCTGAGTACGATAAGCCTACGACAACATAGTAGTAATTTTGTGGTACACTAAAGTTAACATAGCCATTTCCAGGGATATTTGCCTGCGTGGACAGCCCCGAAGGGTAACTTGTAGAACCTACCTTTGTAATTTGAGAACCAGATATGGTTACATAGTTTGTATTGGTATAATTACTAACAAATGGTATGGCACTCCCCACATGTTTTTTATCCAGTTGCCCCAGTGCATCGTATACATTTCTAGCAATAAGATTTTTTTGAGCTCCGTTGACATCCTGCTCATGGGATGATAAGCGCCCTACGTGATCGTAAGTAAAGAAATCTGTAGTGGTAATGGTACTGCCTCCTTTTGTATGCTCACTAACTGTTTTGTATACCTCACCTGTAAAGCCCAGAGTGCTTTTTACAACATCGGTAGTCCCTAAATAGGGGTTATCGCTTTTTATATAAATGGCCTGTCCTTTTTCATCATACCCAGTTGTGGTAGTAATCCACTGTACAGGGTTAGAATCCAACACCCTTACCTTACTACCTGTAGCCAGGCCTTTGGTTTTAAGGGCATCGTTATCATCATGGTTTACGATGGTTTGTCCATCATAGCTTGATGGTATACTTGTAAAGCCATCAAAATCGTAATCGTCGTAATAGTTGATCGTGTAAATTTCATTTATGGATGTAGGATAGCTTGAATTCGTATAATTAATGGTCGCTCCCCCCAAACTATTGGCCGTTGTTTTTGTTTCAAAAGTAGCAGAAGTACTATTAGCTTGCGCTTGAAGATAGCCTCTGGGTGCAATATAATAAAATCCTGAAATACCAGTATAAGAGACTCTACCAAAGGCATCATATTTGGTAAATAACCAATAATCTCCACCTGCAAGGGTCATAATGGGCCTATCTAATTTATCATAAACAATTTTCTCCTTTGTCTTTCCTGGGATTGTTTTTTCTACCAATCTATTTCTGTCATCATACATATATTGATAACATAACTCTGAAAGTTCAGTTGCGCTTACCCCATCGCTAGTATCCACTTTAGGAGGAATGACATAACTTAAATTTCCATAATCATCATAGACATAATAGGTGTCATGAGCAGTTTCTATATTGCTCACCAAAGCGTAGGTACGCTTTAAAACGACCTGTCCTTGTTTGTTCTTAAACTCCTCAGTGGTATGTAATTTACTGGCTGTACCATCATGATTCTCGTCTTTGGTTATGGTTTTGTAAAGTTCTTTAGGATTATAAAATGCTGTTCCTCCTGTTAAACTTGGCGTAAATAAAGTGATGTCCCCTTGAGGATAATTGTCAGTAGAAATTGTTATGCTTGCTTCAAATAACCTGACTTGGTCACTGGTTGTGTTAGAGCCATAATCAAATTCAATTTCATGCCCTTCGCCAAGTTTCCAATCTTTTCCTGGAGCCGCTTGTTTTAAGACTCTACTTAAAGGCGAAGCCTCTAAACCTTTTTCCGAATAGGCATTGATATTATTAAGTGCCACGCCTGGAAAATCTGCTTCGTATATGGCAGCATCATAAAAACTATTTGTAGCATTTAATGCATTGCTTCTATAACTTCCTATATCTGTTCCTGAGGCATAGGGCAGATACTCTTTGGCTTGCCTGCCATAATCGTCGTACCCCACATGGGTTACAACATCTTCACTATTGCCCCCCGCACGTATACCTACACTCTGCATAGGTCTTCCTAAGCCGTCATAATACGTAATATTTTCTATCTTTTGATTGTTCTCCAATGTTGTTATATCTGTAGTAGGGTCTCTTGGCAGAACGGTATACACATAGTTTTCATCGCTAAGCACGCTTACTGCAACTTCGGGACAGCCATTATTGGTTGAAGATCCTGATTGCCCAGGGCATTGGTCGCTACTATTACTCACAAAACCAGAAGGTTGACTGCAGGCAGATTGTGTGGTGTTGGGATCTCCCAATCCATCCCCATCACTATCCTGATACCATGTTGTAGGTTGTGTAATGCTATACGTTTTACTGCTTGAACTTGAACTCCAGGTTCCTGATGCGTTTCTGGCTCTTAGATACTGAATGCTGCCACTGGTTTTAGTTATGGTAGCACTGGAATTGGATGTGCTTGTACCCGATGCACTACTTTGCCAGTACCAGGTTATCCCACTCGGTGGCGTACCTCTGGCCAGTACCGTATTGCCACAGTTAGAACTTTGGATGGTTGGTGCAGACGGTGTTGACGGAGCTGTTCCCGTAACGGTGACATACAATTCTATTTGTGTCGAGTTACCAAAGGAATCAAATACATAAGCAACGATAACCTGTGTTCCTGCTTGGGTCCATTGCACTTGTATTTGATAATTGGTAGAACTCACTATGGTGCCTCCTAATGGTAACAGCCAGGACACGCTTGTTGGGGTGCCAGAAAGTCCTATATAATAGGTGTAGGTCTGGCCCTGTAGTTCACTATTTGGTGGGCAACCACAGGAAAGCGCGCCTTGAATTTGTGCGTGGAATGGACTAAAACTCATTAAGCACAATAGGACAAAAATGAATTTTAAAGAGGATATTCTAAATTTATTCTGTAGCGATTTCATAAGTTTAGTTTTTAGTGAAATACCATTGTTTAATTGTACTTTTGCCCATACCTACATTCTGAGGTTTTAAAATAAGTTTGGTATCTGTAAGCATTTCTATTTTTTGCTTATTCATATTCCCTTGATTGTCTGTGATTTCAATGATATTTTTATTTCGCAGCGTCCATGTTCCAGATATGGTATCGCCATTAACAGATACTTGTTGGTAGCTACCGTCTGAATGAAAGCTTATTTTTCGACCTTTTTGATTGGCTTCTATTTTTTGTCTTAGGGCTGAAGGGATCTTGTTATACGATATTTTAGAATCTGAATCCATCTTGTCCAGCGATTCTTGATAATTAAATGTCCAGGTACTTACAAGTTGTTCTTGTGTTGTTTGTGCATGGCTGTTGAATAAACCTAAAGCAAGCACAGCAGTAATTATATATATAAATTTCATAGACTCTTAGTGTTATGGTTTTTATTAGTTATTGCCCCTTATAATGGTATTCGTTTTGAGAAACAATATCCCCATTGGCATTTTTGACCAGCTTTAAACGGTTAAGCTCATCGTATTCGTAATAAACCGTATAGCCTTTGGGATCGGTCATACTGGTAATTCCTACCAAGGGATTGTAGGTATAAGTGGAGACCATAGCATTGGGTAATGAAACTCTTAAATTTGCTAATGCCGTTCGAAGATTTTTTTCATCACAACTCCCTGAATCCAGACAATGATCGTTATCTAAATTTGTTTTTGACTGCAGGTTGGATACTTGACTTGAGACCTGCGAATAGGTTGCATTTTCTATCTTAGCAATGGGATATTCATTGTTATACCCCCAAACATAGGATATTGGCGTGCCGTCTGGTTGCTTTACTTCTAAAACACGTCCTTGCTCATCATATTTAACAAACTCTATTTTATCTTGTAATGGATTGGATGTTGTAATCGTGCCTTTTGCAGATTTTATCAATTCTGGAAGCAGAATATCGTCAGGATCATTGGTAACATTATCACCATCAACATCCCAATCTTTATACGTGGTAATTTGCGTAGATAACAGTTCTCCATTTATAGTGGTTGTTTGTTTAATGATTGGGTTAATCATGTTATCGGCAACCATAGCATCAAATGTAGAAGTAGACATGCCTGTTCCAGATGGGTAGTCTGAAGGGTATTCCATATTTGAAACTATGGTTTCTCCCTTACTGTTTTTTGTTTCGGTTCTTGTAATATTTTTATGGGATGTACTATTATAAAAGAAGCTTTTTGCTGTCAATACCGGGTTATTACCGTTTAAATCATAAGCCGTTTCAATTTCAGAAACAGGATAACGCCATTGGGATGCAGTATAATATATTTCATGAATATGCACAACATCTGTGAAATTATAAGAACCTACAATTAAAGGTGGTGGTTTTTGAGAAAATAATTTCATTGAAGGAATTAAATTCGTTGGGCGGTTGCCTATCAATATAATCTCTTCATCATAATTAATTTCCTTTTTATGTAAAAGAACTCCCGAATCATTAAACGTTTCTACAATTTTAAGCTCTCCATTAATGGAAGGATATGAATAAGGGACTCCAGGAACTATGGTTTGAAATATAGGTACAACAGGTCTTATTCCATTCTCAAAATGACTTATCGTTTCTCCTAACTTTACTCCTCCAGGAGACACATCGGCAACCTTAACATAATTATACCCTACGTTACCCCCTTGGTTAGAAAGGTTATTAGCAATATAGTTACTTGAAGACCTAACGCAATACTCCTTAACGAGGTTGCTTGTATTAGTCGTTTCAAAATGATATTTTACCTTTGTCCAATGCCTCCATAATAACATTAGCCTACCATTCGATATACCATTATCTGAGTATTCATATACTTTCTTTTTAGACGTTTGTGTTAAATCAACTGTTTCTATTTCGGCTATTCGAATACCGCCTCCAGTCTTTTTCGTATCAACTACAAACTCTTTATAATTTGCAATAATTCCTATGATGTAATTTTCTCTATTTAAATTTTCAATTTTCATTACATAATCTCCCGCAGGAAAATTAATTAATAAGGTTAAAATTTGAGTGTTTCCACCTTGGATGTCAGGAATAAACTTAACTAAGGTATTACCCGTATTATCTTCAATAACAATATTAACTCCATTTAAGTCTATCGTTCCAGCTGGTAGGTATTCAAAATAAAAATCTACTGTAACCAGCGTTTCTTCAGTAAAAGTTAATGTTTCTTGCTGGTTGCCAACTCCTGGTAAAGGCTGCCCTAAAGGACCGCGCCAAACCTCTTTTTTTATATTACCTATTTCTTTGTAGTAAGGTGTTGTTGGATCATAGTAATCATGAGGCTCATATTTAAAGTTTGTGATAGCTCCAGTAGGATATTTTATACTTTGTAAAATCCCTGCTTGCATATAGTATGTGGAAGGGTTTCTATTTGCCCCAGTGATAGTAACAATTTCTGTTGCATTTTTAATAGGAATTTGCATTTCGGGTATTGACGTTTTAACAAAGTTTTGGTTTGATGCTCCAACGGCATTAACTCCTGTACCTCCAGGCGTTAAATCTGCAATTTCAATAGGCTCTATTATTTGTACTTTCACATTATCATTATTGGCATTATTATAATACCCCCAATAATCTATGGATAACGATTTTTTACTAGGCAAATCAATTTGATTATAAGCAAACTCATGAGGGGGTTGACTAGTTTGCTGATTACTTTTTTGAATGGCATCCAGCTTTAAACGCATAAACTCACTATCGTTTGTTTGCTCATTAAAATAAGTGTATTGAAAATCTATTTTGTCAATAGGATTATTATGATTATCGAAAACTTCGAAATAATTTAATCGTTGCGGTAATAATGGGCCAGCTGTATCCATATCTAACCTGTTTTCTGTAACAAAATTTATATAGCCGTTTTTAAATTGAATCTTTTCAAGATATACATCATTAGTTTGTTGCATAGAGCCACTAAACCTATTATGATCTGCATTACCTATTGCTTGATCATTAAAATTATCATGCCAATAAGATTCTGTGATTTGTACTTGTGTCCTGGTACGATGCATGTTGTTTTCATAAACAAAAGTAATTTCATCGCCATTAGGTGTTAAAATTTTGTCTAAATACCATGCCGATACATGAGACTCTCCAGTAGAAGGGGGAAGCCAACTATCGTTGGGGTAAGATAATAACGTATATCCTCCCGAATAGGTATCTGTTAATTCTTGAGTTCCAAAAAAGTACTTCCAACCATTTTCATCGGTAATTACCCATTCATTTCCATCATAAAAAAACAACATGTTATTCTGTTTTAAAGGTGTTGCCTTTAAAGGAGTGCCTGTTTGCTTTTCAATAAGCATTTTTCCTGAATATCCTAAAAAGTTGTAATGAAAAATATCTGCTTCTGGGTCTTTTGTACCATCTCCATACTCTTTAATATGGTTTATATATTCCTCAAACTCTTGTTGGTCATAAGATCCATCATAAAAATCAGCAATTATTTCTTCTGTATACAAGTCTGAGTCAGTTGGATACCCTCCGTAAATATTATTTGAAGTAAAATCATCTATACCCCTAATTTCGCGAGTAATCATTCCCCCGTTGTTTAACACCCATCCTAATCCAACCCAGCTAGCTTCTTGGGCCACTTTTATTCCCGATGCGTGATAGCTCAAAGAAATTGGTAATGTAATTTCTCCTGATTTCACCGTGTATAGTGGAATATTTACATTCGGTACCCCTGTGTAAAGTCCGACAGGAACGTCAGAATATTGAGTAAAAGCAGCTGCATTAGGAGGTGGAGGAATAATAGAGGGGAGGTCTTGAGCTTGAGCTCTAATAGAACATAAAATGGCTAATACAAATATGCCCACTGTAGAAAGTATTTTCATAATCCTGTAATTATATTTAACTCTAAATTAGATGGCTATGAAATTACTGAACAATAAAAAAACTAAAGTAAGGTTTGCCCTTACTTTTAGTAAGGGTAAATGACACAATTAGTAAGGGTTATTTTAGGTTTTTTTGTAAAAGCCTATAAAAAACCTTACTAAAAGTAAGGTTAAACCTTACTTTTATTTCAAAATAATTCAATAGATTAGCGCATAGGCCTCCCCAAACCTCTCATAAAAACTCTAAAACATTACAATAAATGAATCAAACGTTAAATGTGCTTATTATTGATGAGCAACCTTTAATTATTGAAGCTTACAGACTGGCATTTAGCCAAGTAACTTCTCAAACTAAAAAGATTAAATTTAATATTAGTACAGCTCATAATTGCGATTCGGCAGAGGCTAAAATAACGGAAGCTGTAAACGGGACTGCTTATGATATGGTGCTTCTCGATGTGGACTTGCCCGCCTCTAAAAGTGAATCTCTTTTATCGGGAGATGGTGTGGGAATAAAAATAAGAAAGCACTCCAAAAATGTCAAGCTTATAGTTATAACATCGCATCACGATAATTTTAAGTTATGCCATATTTTTAAAACGTTAAATCCCGATGGGTTTATGGTGAAGCCTGATATTTCATTAGAAGAATTAGTTAAGGCCATTACCTGTGTTATCTCTAACACGCCTTATTATAGTAAGACGGTAACCCAATTGATTAGAAGACGTATGGCTAACCAAATAATCATAGATAAACGTGATTGGCAAATACTATATCACCTGTCTCTAGGCACTAGAACGAAGGACATTTCTAATATTGTGCACCTATCTATAGCTGGTATAGAAAAAAGAAAGCGCCATCTTAGAAATATTTTTAACACCAATAATGAAGACGATAAAATCTTGATTGAGCGTGCTAAAGAAAAAGGGTTTGTATAAACCAATGGTTAAATAGGCACATTTCAAATTAACTAGACAACCACTTTAGCGAGAGTTCGACATAAGCCCCAAAGCAATTAAAACTTCACTCTAAATGAGGCGTTAGGAGTGATTCCTAATGAGAATTTATTAATTTCTTGAAACACATTATTTGTTATACCTTGATCAACATAATCAAATGCTTTATAGCTTCTTTTTAAAAGGTTTTTGTTGTTGGTAAGGTTTAATACAGACAAACCTATTTTAGCCTTCCATTTCTTTTTTGCAGAGAGATCGAATTTATAAAAAGCAGATATATCCAATCGATTGTAAATAGGTAATCGATCGCTATTCGTTTTAGAATAATTAACATCTAAATTGCCGCCGCCTTTAAGAACATTTAATGCTCTGGTGTATGGCGTTCCCGTTCTTAAATTCCAGCCTAAAGAAACATCGTAGTTATCCCAAGAATATGAATGAGACCATGTAAAATGATGCCTTATGTCAAAATTTCCAGAAAATGGTTTTCCTTCATTAATACTTTTAAAGGTGAACCGATTATTAATAAGGGAATAACTCAGCCATGTTCTATAATTATCAAGCTTCTTTTTTATTAAAACATCCAAGCCTAAAACATCACTTTTCCCTTGAAAAAAATTCTTGTTTTCTTCATTATTACCAAAACCTCTGGTTAATGATGTTATCCCATTTACCCTTTTAATATACCCATCTATATCTACATGCCATCCATCCCTATTAAACAAAAATCCACTTGTTAATTGAAAACTTTTTAATATCGGAACGTTTATGCCATCTGCTAAAACCCAAATTTGGTTTTCCAAGCCAAAATCTTTCGTTTCAAATTCTACTATTTGGCTAACCTCTTGATGCAATTGTTCTACGGAAGACTTAAATTTTAAATGAGGTGTTATTTGAGCATTTAAATGTACCCTGGGCTCAAAAAAGAATCTCTTAAAAGTAGACATATAATTAGCCCTTAATCCAGCATTTACAATTAATTTATTAGTGTTTTTATATTCATAATCAAAATAAGAGGCATGGTTATTATTAGCATGTTCATCTTTAAAAGTTTCTACTTCAAATACATTATACTTTATTTGATTTCCAAATTCTAATTGATAACGGATCTTATTTGATGACAATTGATAGCCCAGCCCAAGTGTGTGTGTGTTATTAATCTTCCAATTTGTATTGAACGCGATTCCAAAATCTTGAACCATATTTTTTTTTATAGTTTCATATAAAATTACCTCTTCATTTTCATTGTATGATAACCCACTATAGTCTAAATCAAAATTAGAATAATACGCTTGAAAAGCATGTGAAAAAGCGCGACTGTAATTATGGTTCCATAAAACACTGGACCCTCTATTATTTATATCTATATTATCGCTTATAGATTGATCAAATTGGCCTGAAAACTCATTGTCTAATTCGTTTCTATTGTATATGTTACTAAAAGTAATTTTATCTGCATCGTTTGGTTTTATAATGGTTTTTATAGTATGGTCAATAAAATAAAAACGCTCGGTTAGAAAATTAATATGACCTCCCTGAAAAATTTTCTTGCCATCAGAAATTTTCGTATTTTGAAAAACTCTTCTAGATATATTCTTAAATGTAATCGATTTAAAAGCATCTGTAAACGATCGTCTTGCAGATGCAATTATGGCTATTTTTCTATTTACAGGTACTTTAATGTAAGAATCTGCATGTATCATATTAAAACCTAAACCGCCTTCTATTTTTTCGGGTATTTTATTAGATGATGTAATATCTATAACACTAGATATTCTACTTCCATATTTTGCTTTTGTACCTCCTGTATAAAACTTCACTTCGTCTGTTATATATGGATTAAAGGCAGAAATCATATCAAAAAAATGGCCCGAATGATACATTTTAATACCATCCCATAGAATTAGGTTTTGATCGGGTGTTCCTCCTCTCACATATAATCCTGACGCTGTTTCCGATGGACTTTGAATCCCAGGAAACAACTGTAGGCTCTGCAGTACATCTGGCTCTGTTAATCCTGGTAAAATTCCCAAATCGCTTGGGGATAATACAAAAGAACCGTCTGTTTTCTTATGAACCCCCGAGGTAAGATACTCATTAACAACAACTTCATTAAGTTTTTGAGTCGTTGCCAAATCTAATGTAGTTTGATGCTTTAAAATATAATATCGCTCCGATACTTTAAAAAACTCCATTTTTGTTTGGCTCTCTATAGCACTTAATACACTTTCCAACTGAGCGTCTTCACTTTGAAAAGTGACAAACTGATTTTCAATTAGTTCAGAGTTAAAAGACAATTTAATATCAAACTTATTTTCAAGTTCAATAATCACTTCATTTAAAGGTCTCTTGTTATATACAAATGCGTGCTTTTTTTGAGACATCATTTGTAACGAACTCATAATAATAAAAACAGCTAATATGAATTTCATTTACTACTAACTAAGCATATTATTAAATTAAGAATCGATTTTTAGCATATCTTAAATCCTAATTTTTAGAGTCTTTATTAACGAGAATAATTTTATTTTCGTCTTTGATAGTATATGTAATATTCATAGTCTCAAAAACTGTTATTAATGCAAGTTTTAAGTTTTTATGAGTAAAGCCTCCTGTAAACTTTTTATTGGTATCTATCTTAGACGTATTAAAAGTAACATTAAATTGATTTTTAAGAGCTATTATAACTTGATATAATGGTGTATTTCTAAAAGTACTTTCTCCTAATAACCATGATGATTTTTTATTAGTAAAAGTCCACTTTTCTACAACACCATTTACAATTCTAAACGCCTTTCCTTCGGTAAGTAGAGTTCCTTCTTTCGTATTTAAGCTATTAACCTCTACACGGCCTTGATAGCATTGAACTTCAAAGAAATTTTGCCTAGCAATAACATTAAATTCTGTACCTAATACCTCAACAGTACCTATATCTGTAAGTACTTTAAAAGCCCCTCCTTTTTCTACATCAAAAAAAGCTTCTCCCACAAGTTTCACCTCTTTATTAGATTTCCATCCTTTCGGATTAAAATCTATTTGAGAATTCGCATTAAGCTGTACTTTAGAATTATCTGGAAGCATTACAGCTAATTGTTCGCCAAATCCTGTTTGATAATGGGATTGTAAATTTAAAAAATAGAATAAACCAAAAGCAATTAGCACTGATGCCGCAACACTATATACCCAAGTAGGAATACGTTTTCCAACCTCCTTATCAGCCTTTTCCTGCTCTAAGCGTTGTTGCAATTCACAAAAAGCCACTTCTTTATTATACTCAGGTATTTTTAATTTTAAAGCACCTTCATTAATCTTATTAAACTTATGATAATCACTGGATTTTTTAAACGCTTCTAACTCTTTGGCAGATAGATCACCTGAAATCCAACGTGCTAAAAAAGTATCGTCTAAGAAATTTTCTTCCATCTTTTAAGTTCTTTTCTAATATTAAAACAATTATCTCTTTTTTTACCCTACTTTAAATATCTCCTATACGTTCTCGCAAAATTATTAAAGCTTGGCTCATTCGCTTTTCTACGGCCTTCACAGAGATTCCTACAATATCAGATATTTCAGAATATTTTTTCTTATCTATTCTGCTTAGTAAAAAAACCTCGCGTTGTTTTTCAGGTAAATCTGTAATTGCTTTTTTTAACTTTAGCATAAACTCCTGTTCTTCGAGTAAAAACTCAGGGGTTTCATTTGTACGGTCTGACACCAAATGTATTTGATGTTGCAATACTACTTTTTTATGTGCAGCTTCATTCAAAAAAATGTTTCTTGCTACGGTATATAAATATGATTTTGCTTTCTCAAAAATGATTTTTGAACAATTACTCCAAAGTTTTATAAATGATTCTTGAACAACATCTTCAGCCTGTTTTAAATCACCACATTTATAATATATAAAGCTTCGTAGTGTTTCAGAATGGTCATTAAAAATCGATTCATATACTTTTTCTTCGCAAACAGATTTGGGTTGCTTACTCATTTTAATATTTACAAATTTTAGCTCAAATCTAAAGATTATTTAATGATAAAAAAGGAAAAACCTTTTTTTAACTATTCTTTATATTCTTAACTTATATTGAAATAAAAAAAGTAGGGGAAAAACCTTATTGTCTGTTTTATTAATAATAAAAACAGAATTAAAAACTTGAATTAACTATAATCCCAAAAGTATAATAGTGACGCTTAATATTGCTTTTAAAAATTCTGTTAAGATAAAAGTACCAACCATTAAAACAACAAAAAATGGAAGTCATTTTTAGATTAATATCTACAGCAAAGTCAACCCAATCTATTAAAAGCATGACAAAAAATGGCATTCGTTTTACAAACCCTGCAAAAGGATTTAAAATTAGTTCTGATGGAAAAGTTTATACTGATAAAACTCATGAATTAGATCCTGGCACTTATATCATAACTGTTTCTGAAAATGATAAACCAGATAGTGAAACAAAAATTATTATTCATAAATAGTGCTATTTCTAACGGCATTTAAAACTACCTAAAAATATAGTTTCCCTATTTTATTAATGTTGGAATAACAATACTAAAGTATTTATATCGTTGATGTCATTAGCACTTGGTTGTGTTAAAAGAAGATTAAAAACAACTTTTATTTCAATAAGAAAACCATTGATTTTTAGCAATCTAAAATAAATTAAAAAACTACAGAGGGTTTTATAATTTATAGTCGTTTCCATAATAATGGAAATAAAAAAATAATAAAAAGAAATTAGTGATTAAATAAAAATGAACACATTTCTTATAGACACTTTTCAAATCACAAAGGAAGAGGCTCAAATATTTTCATCTTCATTTCGCACAGAAGAATACTTAAAAGGGGATATTTTTATAAAGAGCGGAATTGTTTGCAATAAAATTGGATTTGTAAAAAAAGGCATTCTAAAATGTATTGCAGTTGGTAAAGAAAAAGAACTTATTGACGATTTTATCTTCGATAATCAATTTGTCTCAGACTACTACAGTTATTTAATAAAAAAGAAATCTACAAAAGACATTATCTGTCTTGAAAATTGCACGATACATGTAATCGATCGAAAAAAACTTGAAAAATTATCCAAAAATTATCCGTCCATTGGGCTAATAGCAAAACAAGTTACCGAACGCCTGTATATTTCAACACAACAAAAACTTGATGATTTAAGGCTTTTAAATGCAGAAGAAAGATATTTAAAATTGCTTGACTCAAACAAAAGATTTGTTGATAAAATTCCACAATACGAAATTGCTTCATACTTAAGTGTTAGCCCTGAGACCGTAAGTAGAATTCGAAAAAAACTTATTAAACGTTCTTGATCTATGTCAATGAATAACAAATTAAGTTATTCGATTTTTGCATGGGAAAATTAAGACGCCTAGACTTCCCAAAAAAGTTCTCTTTATAAAATAAATAACCCCAAATTAAAAGCATCATATAAATCTTTTTAATTATAGATTTAACCACTTAAACATTATGAAAAAAAATCTACTCTTAATTTTACTGATTCCCTTATTAAGTATAAGTCAAACCCAAATTGGCAGTAATATCGATATAGAAGGTATTTTTGTTGCATCTGGTCATAATATATCACTTTCTTCAGATGGATCTATACTTGCCATTGGAGCTCCAAATAATAACAATAGCAATGGAAACGACTCTGGTCTTGTAGAAGTTTACAAGAATACATCAACAGGTTGGATAAAAACATTTGATATTAAAGGAGAAAACGCTAGAGATGGGCTGGGCTATAGTGTATCACTTTCATCAGACGGTTCCACACTTGCTATTGGAACCCCTAATTATAACAGCACAAGTGGTGACAATTCAGGTTACGTACAAGTTTATAAATATAGCGAAACATTAACCGCATGGGAAAAGTTAGGTGATAATATTGAAGGCAATACAGAAGGTGATAAATTAGGTTGGAGTGTATCGCTTTCATCAGATGGCTCAAAAATCGCAATAGGCTCTCCCGATAATGATCATAAAAAAGGACGCGTTCAAGTTTTCGAATATAAACCTACTGGCTGGACACAATTAGGAACAGATATTTATGGTGAAGCTACTAGTGATGAATCAGGATATAGCGTATCACTTTCTAATAACGGATCTGTGGTGGCTATTGGAGCAAGAAATAATAGCGGTGATATTACAAACCCTAATCTTAGTATGGGTCATGTGCGAGTTTATAAATACGATGCATCATTAATGGATTGGGATCAAATAGGATCAGATATTGATGGATTAGCAAGTTACAATTATGCAGGTACTAGCATATCATTGTCATCAGACGGTTCTGTGGTAGCTATAGGAGCAGCATTTCTTTTTCAAAAAGGTTATGTTAGGGTTTTTGAGAACATTTCGGGTATTTGGACACAAATAGGAGATGTAATTGAGGGAGAGACTGCCCAAGATGAATCTGGTACTAGTGTTTCTCTTTCTGCAGATGGCTCTATAGTGGCTATTGGAGCGCCCTATAATGATAATGCTGGGGATGATTCAGGCCATGTTAAAATCTATAAAAATAACTCAGGTAGATGGCAGAAAATAGGCAACGAAATCTCTGGTGAAAATCTCAACGATTATTCAGGACTCTGTGTTTCCCTTTCAAAAGATGGTCAAAAAATAGCCATTGGTTCATTTAGAACTGCTAAAGTCTACAGCTTAAATGGTTTATTGTCATCAAATACTTTCGTCCTGTCTCAATTTGGTATGGCTCCAAACCCTACTAATAATCAAACAACCATTACATTAAGCAAAGGCTTAATCTTAAAAAGGGTCTCTATTTATAATAGTGCAGGTCAATTTATACAGGCTACTACAAAAGAAGTGATTGATACTTCTGGCTTATCTACAGGCCTTTATTATGTTCAAATTGCAACCAATAAAGGTAAAGCCACTAAAAAATTAGTGATTGAATAATAAATATATAACCCCATAAAAAATTATGAAACAAATTTACTTTTTAACTACCGTTTTATTTCTAAGCTGCATTAAACTTATTGCACAAACTACTGATGTAGTAACTGGTTTAGATAGTCCTGATGGCATACTGCTTCATGGAAATGACCTATATTATACACAAGATGATAAAATCTCTAAAATAGATATTACTGAAACAACGTTAACACCCGTAGAAATTGTGGACGGATTGAATAATCATTCTGCCAATATGGTACTTATTGGGAACGACTTGTATATTGCACAAGGAAGTAAAATCTCTAAAATAGATATTACTGCAACAACGCCAACGACTACAGAGGTAATAAATGGATTAAATGGTGCTTACGGAATGGCACTTCATGGAAATGACTTGTATATTACACAAGGAGATAAAATCTCTAAAATAGGTATTACTGCTACACCAACAATGGTTACTGAGGTAATTACTGTTAGAAGTATTCTTTCTGGAATGGTGTTTCATGGAAATGATTTGTATATCACACAGGCAGACAGAATTTCTAAAATAGATATTACCGCAACAACACTAACAGCTATAGACATAATAAGTGTATCGGATTTTGTTACTGAAATGGTTTTTTATGGAAATGACCTGTATTTCTCACAGGGAAGTAAAATCTCTAAAATAGACATTACCTCAACGACACCCTATACAGCTACAGATGTGGTCTCTGGATTGGATGAACCTCTTGGATTGGCTATTAATGAAAATGATTTATATATTGTTGAGTCCGACGAAAATAAAATTTCTAAGTTCAACTTAGGTACGCTTTCAATAGGCGAGGATACAGTATCATCAAATGTAAAATTATACCCAAATCCTTCACCTGGTTTTATTCAAATTTCTGGATTAACCAAAACAGAAAACTACGCCATCTACAATATGCTAGGCGTCAAAATAAATAGTGGTACCATCGCTATTAATGAAAAAATTCGTACCGAAAAATTATCTAAAGGGCCTTATTTTCTAACAATCGAAAAAGGACACACTTTTAAGTTTATTAAAGACTAAAGAAATAGTGTTTGGTTTGCTCAAGCAATGAAAGATAGTAGTTAAGCGCAACTATATAATTTGTGTTTTTCTACTATTTTTCTACAATCGTTATATGCTTTAATTTACCATTCTTTTATTTCAAGTTTATTTTTAATTTAGCCATATTTTATGGCTCTTCACCAGCAATTTGCACTAAATTATTTTTAGAAAACTTGTCTAAAAATCAGTTTCTTTTAACACTATAGAAACCTTTTCTTTTTCGTAGAATAACGCCAAAATAATACGATTAAATATTTTAAATGTAACTTTGCACAAAACTTAATACAAATAACTTCGCCTCTTATTAAGTTTGAAATAACTAATTCCTATATATCTTTAGGAAACGACTATGAATTAAATTATAAATGACAAGAAAGAAAAAAAGGAAATCGAAAAAAGGAATTTCCAACCTAACAAATACCATTCTAAGTATTTTAAAAAAAGATAGAAACCAATCATTCAACTACAAACAAATTGCTGCAAAACTTGGTGTTAATGATGCCAGTAGCAGAAATCAAATTATAAAAACCTTAGCAAAACTTGCCGCTAAGCAAGAGATTATACAAGTAGACCGCGGAAAATTTAAGGCAGTTGTCAATACAGAGTACCATACAGGTATTCTAGACTTATCTGCAAAAGGATCTGGTTACATTATTTGCGATGCATTCGATGAAGATGTTTTTATAGCGTCTAACAATATTAACAAAGCATTAGATGGCGATGAAATAGAATTCTATGTTTATAAACGTAGAAAAAGAGGAAGGTTAGAAGGCGAGATAACCAATATTATAAAGCGCGACAAAAGCGAATACGTGGGTGTAATTCAAATACATAGCAACTATGCGTTTGTAATAGCAGATAGTACAAAAATGTATAAAGATATTTTTGTACCCATTAATAAAACATTTAAAGCCGAAGATGGTGATAAAGTACTGGTAAAACTCGAAGACTGGCCCGAAAACGCCGACTCTCCTTACGGAAAGGTGATTCAAGTACTTGGTAAACCAGGAGACCATAATACAGAAATTCATTCCATTTTAGCAGAATATGGGCTGCCCCATGAATTTCCTGAAGACGTAGAAGCCTTTGCCAACAAATTAGACACTTCTATTACTGCTGAAGAAATTGCCAAGCGTAGAGATATGCGTAAAGATTTAACCTTTACGATCGACCCAAAAGACGCCAAGGATTTTGATGATGCCCTGTCTTTTGAAATTTTAGACAATGGCTTATACGAAATAGGAATCCATATTGCAGACGTATCACATTATTTACAAGAAGGTACTGTTTTAGATGATGAAGCTTACGAGCGTGCCACATCTATCTATTTGGTAGATCGTGTAGTGCCCATGCTGCCCGAAGTATTATCAAATAAAGCATGTTCATTAAGACCTCATGAGGAAAAATACACTTTCTCTGCTGTATTTCAAATGAATGATAAATGTGAGATTAAAAACGAATGGTTTGGCCGTACCGTTACTTATAGTGATGCTAGGTATGCCTATGAAGAAGCCCAAGCTATTATAGAATCGAAAACAAACGAGATTCCTAAAGATGTATCCCTTACAGGAAAAGCCTATAAAACAGACCAGAAATTAGCAGACGCTATTTTAAAAATGGATGAGCTCGCTAAAACGATGCGTAAAAAACGGATGAGCTCTGGTGCTATATCTTTTGATAAAGTAGAAGTAAAATTCAATTTAGATCAGGAAAATAATCCCGTAGGTGTCTTCTTTAAAACCAGTAAAGATGCCAATAAACTTATTGAAGAGTTTATGCTTTTGGCGAACCGAAAAGTATCTGAATTTATTGGTAAAAAAGATCCTAAAAAAACCTTTGTATATCGTGTACATGACGAGCCCGACGACAGTAAGCTAGCTAGCTTACAAGGTATTGTATCTAAATTTGGTTACAAACTAAATTTTAAGGACAGAAAAACAACCTCAGCATCACTCAATAATTTACTCAAAGAGGTTAATGGCAAAAAGGAGCAAAATCTTGTTGACACATTAGCCATTAGAAGTATGAGCAAAGCCGAATATACCACACATAATATTGGGCATTATGGCTTGGCATTCAATTACTACAGCCATTTTACTTCGCCCATTCGTCGTTACCCAGATGTGATGGCCCACCGCTTGTTGCAACATTATTTAGATGGTGGAAAATCTGCAAACGAAGAAGCTTACGAAGCAAAGTGCAACCATTCAAGTGCCATGGAAAATCTGGCTACTAAAGCCGAACGGGACTCCATAAAATACATGCAAATTAAATTCATGCAAGACCATAAGGACGACGAATTTGTTGGTGTAATTTCTGGTGTGACCGATTGGGGTATCTATGTTGAAATTATTTCCAACAAATGTGAAGGCATGGTAAGTGTTCGAGATATGAAAGATGATCATTATGCATTCGATCAAGATCTTTACGCCATGGTAGGCAGAAATACCAAAAACATGTATCAACTTGGAGACGAAGTTGTTGTAACAGTTAAAAACACAGATTTAGTTAAAAAACATCTGGACTTTAATCTAGTTGGCAAAAAAGAAGCCGAATAGCAAAACAACCCTAAGTCATGTTATTGTAATGCCCCTTAACGTAACAGATCGCTTTTGTTTTCTGTAACAATTGTAAAAGTTAATCAACTAATAATAAAGATTAAATTATGGTTTTAACAACAACAAATTCTATAGAAGGACATACCATACAAGATTATTTAGGCATTGTAACTGGTATAAACGTAAGTGTTCCTAAAGCATCCTTTACTTTTAATATGGTTAAGTACTCCCAATCTTATGAAAATAAGGTTGGCGAGGCTAAAGAAGAAGCTTTTCAAAAGCTTAAGGGACACGCTATTAATTTAAAAGCCAATGCCGTTGTTGGTATTCGTATAGATGTAGAAACCAACCCTACTTCGGGTTTAATTATAGTCTCTATTACGGGAACGGCAGTAAAAATTATTTAATCGAAAAAGAACGCTCTTAAGCGCACCTTAAAGTTTCCTTTAAAATGGTCCTTCCAGCTTTTTAAAGAAAGCCAAACAAGGCATTTTGTCTCAATAACTTTTTTATTTTAAAAAAAGGAATAATTATTGATAACTTTACGTTTAAATCAAAAAACATAAAATTTCAAACATGAAACGTTTCTTAGTAGCATTCACAATTTTGGTTTCTACACTGGCTGTAGCACAAAAACCAATAGAAAAATCCATTGGAGAATTCACAAATTTAAAAGTATATGATTTAATAGACCTAGAGCTTATAAAGTCTGACGAAAACAAAATCATTATTTCAGGAAAAAACAGTGAAGATGTTCTTGTAAACAATAAAAACGGAACCCTAAAAATTAAGATGAAACTTGAAGAAGCTTTTGATGGAGATGACACAAAAATAAAATTGCATTACACAGCAGTCGATGTTATTGATGTTAATGAAGGGGCCAGAGTATTTTCAAACGATACCATCAAGCAATTTGAAATAGATTTAAGCGCGCAAGAAGGCGGTAAAATAAAACTGAATCTGGATGTAAAATATGCAAATATTAGATCGGTAACAGGTTCTAATATTGAAACCTCGGGCATAGCTAAACATCAAGACATATCTATTTATACAGGTGGTGTTTATGAAGGCGAAGACCTTAAAACAGAATTTACAGATGTATCTGTACGCATTGCAGGAGAAGCACATGTTCGTGCCAAAACTTTAGTAAATGCCAAAATAAGAGCAGGCGGCGATGTTTTTATTTATGGCAAGCCAGAACGTGTAGATGAAAGCAGAGTGCTAGGTGGCAGAATAAAACGCATGGATAAATAATTACAGTAAAAAAAGTATGTCTTAAGACTTAAGATTCCACGCTTAAAAAGATTGCTTATTATATTATGAATAACAAAAAATATATAACCAACGGCAAAGGGCTTCCTAAATGGTCTAACCCCATTAGCCATGCCGTGGTTGTAAACAATATGTGTTTTGTAAGCGGTCAGTTATCTGTAAATGCAGAAGGAAAATATGTATCTGGCAACATTCTGGAAGAAGGGAAACTGGCATTTTCTAATTTCTTTTCTGCACTAAAAAATGCTGGATTTAAAAAAGATGATGTTGTATTTATTGATATTGCTTTTAACGATCTAAAAGAGCTGCCCGAAATAAACAAGCTATACATGGAATTGTTCCCAGAGGGCAAAAGACCCGCAAGAACCATATATCAAGCAGAAGCTTTGCCCTTTGGCGGAAAAGTTAAAATTACAGGAACCGCCGTTAAAACATTGGGGCAATAACGTAAAACACCAAATTTTATAGTTATGCCCTTACTAAGAGATATGTGTCTTAACTTTTTAGGCGACTTTCCAAAAAATAGGGCCAAGCGTATAAAGATTGAGAAATCTTGGCCCTAGCTATCAACACAAGAGATTATTTTGTTTGCCTTAATGCTTTGTTCTATATTTTCAATAATAGTAATTGCTGGGATTAACGCCCTATGGTTAAAATAGGCCACAGGGAAGGTCTTAAAAAAGCTGTCGAACTCTTTTCTATATAAAGGGTCTGTCCCCGAGCCATAGCAAACATTGGCATGTATAATCCCCACAGCCCTTAGCCCTGTTTTACAGTGTTTTTTAACAGCACCTGTTAGCTCCGATTTGTCCAGCAGTACAATCAAGGTAGCAATAAGAGCGTAATGGGGCAGTATAAAACTGTCTGGTAGCGTATCATCTTTTTCCATAGCATCATATTAGGTTAACAAAACTCAATTTTCGAGTATCCTTTTAAGCAACACCCTCAAAAATGAGGCGCTCCCTTGCTTAAAGCCCTAAAATGTATGGAAACAAAAAGGCGCGGAACTCAACTTATTGCTATCAAGGTACTGGTATACCCATGCACAAATAAGCGAGCCCACGCCCAAGACGTGAGCATCTTACTTATCATCTCGTGCATTAAAAATTACCAGTTTTTGATAGCGAGATTCAAAGCGAATGCTTCAATATTTTATTTGAAGAATCGCAAATATATATTATTGGAGGCTAATATAATAAAAATTTATGATTTGGGGATATATCCCCAAAGAAGTTTTTTAAATAAATATCAACTTCACTCAAAATAGAAGTCATGGATGTTGATAATGTATTAAATAAATTTTTAGTCGTTTTTGGCAAAAAGGTGAAGAAGCTTAGAGAGCGTAGAAATTATACTCTAGAAGAAATGGATGCGTTATGCGATATAGACCCAAGTGACTTCAGCAAAATTGAAAAAGGCAAAACAAACATTACTTTCCGTACTTTGGTTAAAATCTCTAAAGGTTTAAATGTTAACCCTAAAGATTTATTGGACTTTGAGTTTGATAATGAAAGCTAATAATACCCTAGGCCCCAAGCTAACGCTCGTTTTCAATGCGTGTTAGATTTTGCAGCTCCGTTCATCCCACAACAGAAGGTATGGAACACCAACCTTTACTATCATTCTAGTATGACTCTTAGGAGAAAAAGTATCCTTATATAATTTAAATAGCTTTTATAAATGTAAGTGTTGTTATATATTTGGGTAGGTATAACGGGTATATGTACACTGGTGTGCATATTCAATTGTTAGCACCAATTAAATTAGTATGTTTAAAAATCTGAACCTTTTTTTAGTTATCTACGTCAATATACTTATCACATCATCTATTCAAGCACAAAAAAAGTTTAACACTTTAGGTTTAAAACCACAAATTGTAAATGAGGATATATCTAATATACCTGCCACATCATACAATGGAGAATATGTAATTTTAAAATTTCAGAGTTCTTCTTGTTGCTACAGCTATGGAGAATTTTTATGTTTATATAAAGAGAATAAGGAAATTGAGAGAATTCAAATATCTCCTGAGGAGGCTATCGAATGGACAGATACCATTATTGATTCTATGAAAATCAAAATAAAATATTTGATTGAATCGAGAGATTATTATAAAATGACACCTATTCACAAATATAAAATAAAAACTATAGAAAAGAATTCAGTAGTTGAATTGTCCACTAATGACATGTCATATGAAAGTCAGTCCTTTAAAATAAATAGTATTACACTTGATAGCTATTGTTGTTCAGGAGAACTGAATAACGAAAACCACCCTTGCAAGATTTTTCCAGATATCGTAAATGTATGGATAGATTTCCGTAAAAAAATGATTCTTATAGAATACGGTATTACTCATGGTGCAAATGGTTGTGATAGTGGTCCTTTTTTCAAAACCATTGCCTTAAAAAACAAATAATGCTAACACGGTATAAGAAAACATAGGCCATTTGTGCTAAATCAGAAGGTTCTCAACGCGTGCAAAATCCAGTAACTCCACTCATGCCACAACAGACGGTATGGAATACAAACCTTTACTACCACACTAGTGTGAATCATAGAAGAAAAAGTATCCTTTATATAATTTAAATGACTTTTATAAATGTAAGTGTTGTTATATATTTGGGTAGGTATAACGTGTATATGCTTACTGGTGTGCATATTCAATTGTTATACACAATTCTTCTCTTCTCCTGAAAAAAGATTTAAAAAAAGTGTAACGATCATCAAAGTTTTTGGTCTTTCTTTCAAAACAAATAATACCGATATGAAGAATATATTGAAACTAATATCCGCATGTTTTATTTTGATCTTAACGTCTTGTAACCTTGAAAAGACTTCCAATGAAACCATCACTTTTGCAAAAAACATGGTTTCAGACAGCTATAAAAAGCCTAAATTCTTAATTGATGAACGAATAAGGAAAATAGAAGAAATCAAGTCTGAGTTAAAACAAATATTCGAGACGCACTCTAAAGATAAAAATATACCAGGAATTGCTTACGGTATTGTTGTGGACGATTCTTTAATCGTATCTTCTGCAGTAGGTTTATCCCAAATTGAAAATAATATTCCTGCTTCTATCAAAACCTCATTCAGAATAGCTTCAATGACTAAAAGTTTTACAGCTTTGGCTATTCTAAAACTAAGAGATGAAGGGAAACTATCATTAAGTGACCCAGTTATTAAATATATCCCTGAATTAGAAAAGATGGAATATTTAACCAAAGATGCTCCGATAATAGATATTGAAAATCTATTAACCATGACAGCTGGTTTACCAGAAGATAATCCTTGGGGCGACCGTCAACTCTCACTATCAAACGAAGAATTTGTGAATCTTATTTCAATGGGGTTGTCAATGTCTAAAATACCGTCATCTGAATACGAATACAGCAATACTGGGTATGCTATGCTTGGTTATATTATTACATTGGTTTCAAAAATGCCATATCAAGAATTTATTAAAACAAATATCTTACTTCCATTAGGGATGAATAATACATATTGGGAATACACAAATGTACCAAAAACACAATTAGCGAGTGGTTACAGATGGGAAGATGAGAATTGGAAAAAAGAACAAATACTTGGTGATGGAGTCTATGGCGCAATGGGAGGTTTAATAACATCAATTGATGACTTTAGCAAATATGTAAGTTTTCACTTATCTGCTTGGCCTGCGAGAAGTGATGAGGATAATGGACTTGTCAAACGTAGCACTTTGAGAGAAATGCATACTCCTCAGTTCAATTTTTTAAATTCTTGGAATAGAGACTGGAATAATGAACCGTGTGCAAGTATGATTGGGTATGGCTATGGATTAGGAATTTCTATCGATTGTAAACGAATTGTAAGAATTTCTCATGGAGGTGCTTTACCTGGTTTTGGTAGTAATTATGCATTTTATCCAGAGTATGGAATTGGGATTATGGCTTTTGGAAATTTAACCTATAAAACACCTATCCCTTATAACAAATTAGAAAAAATTCTCTTTGAAAAACTTGATTTACAATCCCGTAAACTACCTGCTTCGGATATTTTGGAGCAAAAAAAAGAAGAGATTATTAACCTTGTTTCAAATGGAAAAGTCAGCCTAGATAAAAATATTTTTGCAGAAAACTTTTTTATGGACATATCAAAAGAAAGACGAATCAAAGAATTTCAAAAAATATTAGATAAAGCAGGCGCTATCAAAAATATTCAAAGCATAGTTCCTAGAAACCAATTGCGAGGAGATTTTACGATACAATGTGTAAATGGTAATATCAAAATTTTTTTTACTCTTACACCAGAAAAAGCACCAATGATTCAAAAATTGGATATATCTTTTAGGTCGAATGAAAACTAAAGATTTATTATCTGATAAATGTGTATAACAAATTATAAACTGCATTAAAAAGCAGTTTATACAGAACGTTGGGTGTAATTTGAAAATCGAGCTAAATTTGGAGTTTTTACCAATTTTTGGTAAATTTGATTAAAAGTAAAATAATGAAAAATACATCTATATCACTCGGAAATTATTTTGACCAGTTTGTACAAACTCAAGTTTCTGCAGGTCGATACAAAAACGTTAGCGAAGTTATAAGAGCTGGACTTAGAATGCTGGAAAATGAAGAAAGTAAAGTAATCGCATTGAGAAATGCTATACAAGAAGGATTGAACAGTCCTTTAGTTGAAGACTTTGACTTTGATGAAAATCTGAAAAGACTAAAAGCAGAAAAAAGAAAGAATGGCTAAAGTTATACTGAGACAAGAAGCCATTAATGACTTAAATAGAATTTGGGACTACACTTTCGAAAAATGGTCTGAAAAACAAGCCGACAAATATTATGCAACAGTTAAAATGGCTTGTAATGGAATTGGAGAAAGTCCTGATATTGGAAAAGAATATGACGGAATAAGCAAAAACTTACTCGGACTAAAATCTGGAAAGCATATAATATTTTATCAGCAAATATCTAGTGATAGAATTGAAATCATAAGAATTTTACACGAGCGAATGGATTTGAAAAATAGGATAACCGAATAAAAACTACACCCCCTAGCGCTCGTTTTCAACGCGTGCTAAATCTAGGCTCCGATCATGCCACAACAGACGGTATGGAATACAAACCTTTACTACCACACTAGTGCGAATCATAGAAGAAAAAGTATCCTTTATATAATTTAAATGACTTTTATAAATGTAAGTGTTGTTATATATTTGGAAATATGTATACTGGTGTACATATTCAATTGTTATAAGCTATTCAAAAGCTAAAAACATTATAAATAAAAATGAATGAACCTCTAATTCTAAAAAAAATAGAAGGCACGTTATTAAAAATAGTAAGTCATAAAGATAATCCTGATATTATTTTTATAGAAATTGATACGGGTGGATCAGAATCAGCTGATGAAGGTATTGTGCCATATTTGAATTTATATGGTAATTTGATTTTAAATCATGAAAATTTAGACAACACAATACAAATGGCTATTGATAAAGACGAATACGGGTATATTGTAGATATATTAGATGATATAATCTGGGATGATTTTGAAATAAAACTTCTCTCTTTATATCCCAATTGGCCTAATGAAAGAGAAGCTGGAGATCTCAAAATAATTACCACCATAAAAAAAACTATCGATGATAATAAAGAAAGTTTTGAACGCGTAAGAAAATTATATTTTCATTATGTAGACAATTTTGATTTTATTAAAATTATTGACAAGCCAGCTTAACCATATTATCTATTCATAATAACTGATTTAATCTCCTAAAGTTGATAAACAGAATAAAAAACACCTTATAACACAAAATCAAATGAAATAAAACGACATTTTATTTGAGCCGTTAGCAAATATTAAGACAAAAATCTATGGATACAAAAAGATTATTATTTATTTTATCACTTTTTATAATTAGTTGTAATAGCTCTTCTAAATTAAATCAGAATAAAATGAATTCATTTTCTCCAAGTGAAATAAAATTTAATCTTTTTCAGGAGTTTCCTGAATTTATCAATCTTAAAGGCAAAATAGAATCAATTCATTTATTTAAGGAAGATGTTGATTCAGTGTATGCTGAAATCAATTTTTTTTTCAAATTTGATGATAAAATGAATGTATATTATTACGGAACAAATTATAATGAAAAGAGTAAACGGGCTCCTGCTTATAACGAATATTACTACGATAAAAACAGTCGCCTAATTAAAAAAAACGAAATCTTCGAAGACACAACTACTACTATCTACGATTATCAGGATGATAAGATTGTGATAAATAAAAACGGTAAAAATTATATAGGAAAAATTTACAAATCAAAGGATAAAATAATAATTAAAGTCTTTGATTCTTTAAATAAATTATATCAGGAAAGTCATTTTAATTCTAAAGAAAATCTAATTTATGAATACAAAAATGACATAACAAAAACTATTTTATATAAAGATGGTCAGATTTCGGAGATAAAAGAATTAATGGAGGGACGAGAGTGGAGAGAAGAACAATATATCAGAAAGAATAGAAACCTTGAACCTTATAAAGAAATAGAAAAAAGCTATAATCCTCATCGAATAAGGAAAGTTGAATCAAAATATGACGATAGGAATAATTGGATTGAAAAAAATATTGAACAAACTAAAACTGATTTTACGCCTAAGTTCGAAAAACAAACGAGAAAAATAATCTATAGATAACATTTGCTAACAGGGTATAAATTTAATTGCTAAGTTTCGTGACTACTTGGAAAAAGTATCCCTATATAACTTAAATGGCTTTTATAAATGTAAGTGTTATTATATATTTAGGTAGGTATAACAGATATATGCTTACTGGTGTGCATATTCAATTGTTAGCTGTAATTTGAACCAACCTTTATGGTAGAAAAAAAAGACATCGAAAAATTAATCATTCAGAACAAAAAAAGTACTCTGAAAAATCATTGGAACGATGCGTTTTTTTACAACACAACAAAATACAGCGGAGAAATAAAACCAAATGAACTTCTGATTTGGAGGTCTGCACATTTTTTAAGAGGAGCTTATCCAATTTTTCATCTGACTTTTGACCAAAATGGAAAACTGAACGGAATAAAAACGGAGAAAACCCCGTATCACAAACTACTGAACAAATCAACAATCGGATTTTTTATTGTACTTGTTCTGTTTCTGCTAATTACGACCGAATTGAAAACTGCCATTATTGGAATAATCGGAATTTCTGTAATTGGAACTTTATTGCATTTAGTAATGTCAAAAGCAAAAAAGTACGAAACAAAAATTTTGACTGACGAACTGAAAGAAGCCATAGAAAATATAGAACGTGAAAATAATCCTGAACTTATAAACAAACCGAAAACGGAATTAAAGAAAGAAAAGATTAAAGAATGGACGTTTACGAAGATTTTGACAAGACTTCTACTCTATCCTTTTTGCTTGCTACTTTTATGGTTTTCGATAACTGGATTTTTGCCTGAAGGAAAAACATTATACGGAATATTTGGAATAGTTGTCGCTTTGGCTTATCCAATAGCTGACATATTATTAGTAATCGGAAAAAATAAAAACTACAGCTAACACCGTATCCTATGAAAAGCACTAGCCAAGTTCTTCAAAGTTAATATTTATTTTTCATTTATCTCATAATGA
>CANMXP010000033.1 GCA_947501845.1 uncultured Flavobacteriaceae bacterium
GCGCTTGTCATAGTTTACTTTATTTCCTTTCTCTTTCTTAAATTTATAAAAAACAAATCTAAAGGAGCGTAGTCGAAATACTCAAAATGACAATTTATGAACTTTTCAGACCTCTTCATAAATTTTGGTAACTATCTTGTAAACAATAATTCCCTATATTTTGTCAATGGCCAAATCTCATCATCAACCAGCAATTCCAACTTATCACAATGATACCGAATATCATCAAATAAAGGTTTCACCTTATTGCAATAGGTCAATGCTTTTCTTTCTATGTCTTCAAACGTATTTGCTTCTTTACGTTCGTTTATCATTTTTGTAACGTTTGCATTGATCCCTTCTATATGACTGGAGATTTCTTCAATTAAATTAATCTGTTCTTTGGAAATCGAATTAAACTTTTTATCAAATATTTCTTTTAGCCCCCTAACATTTTCAATTAAAATATTTTGATACTTTACTGCTGTTGGTACGATGTGGTTACGTGCAATGTCCCCCAATACACGGCTTTCAATTTGAACATGCATAATATACGCTTCAACCTCTATTTCGTATCGGGCTTTGGTTTCAATCCTACTCATAACATTCATTTCTTCAAATAATGTTATGGTTTGTTCAGAAATCATGGCTTTTAAAGCTTCAGGTGTTGTTTTGTTATTGCTCAAACCTCTTTTTTTAGCCTCCTTTTCCCATTCTTTTCCATAACCATTACCTTCAAACAAAATGTTTTTAGTAGACTTAATATATTCTCTTAAGACATTAAAAATGGCTTCATCTTTCTTTAAATCTTTCTTGTCTATTAATTTATCTACTTCAATTTTAAAATCCTTTAATTGCTTTGCTACTATGGTGTTTAAAACAGTCATAGGTTTACCACAGTTTGCTGTAGATCCTACGGCCCTAAACTCAAATTTATTGCCCGTAAATGCAAAAGGTGATGTTCTGTTCCTATCTGTATTATCAAGTAAAACATCTGGTATTTTACCAACGACATTTAGTTTAAGTTCTGTTTTTTCCTGAGGTGACAATTTTCCTTTGGTTACGCCTTCCAACTCTTCCAGTACTTTGGTTAACTGCTCACCTATAAAAACCGAAATTATTGCTGGCGGCGCTTCATTAGCCCCTAGCCTATGGTCATTACTAGCTGATGCAATCGCTGCCCTTAACAGGGCCTCATGTTCGTGAACGGCTTTAATGGTATTGATGAAAAAAGTTAAAAATTGCAGATTACTCATAGGTGTTTTTCCTGGCCCCAATAAATTGACCCCTGTATCTGTAGACAATGACCAGTTATTGTGTTTACCAGAACCATTAATACCTTGAAACGGTTTTTCGTGTAACAACACTTTAAAATTATGACGTGAAGCTACACGCCCCATAATATCCATTAAAAGTGAATTATGATCTACAGCCAAATTCGCTTCTTCGTAAATTGGAGCTAACTCAAATTGATTAGGCGCTACTTCGTTATGACGCGTCTTTACAGGAATTCCCAAAAGCATACATTCTGTTTCCAATTCACGCATAAAATTCAAAGCCCTGTTGGGGATTGACCCAAAATAATGGTCGTCTAATTGCTGACCTTTAGCAGGCGAATGCCCTAATAAAGTTCTCCCTGTTAAGGAAATATCAGGACGACTGGCAGCTAACATCTTATCTACTAGAAAATATTCTTGCTCCCATCCTAAAGAGGATGACACTTTCTTTACGTTTTTATCAAAATATTTACAAATAGCTGTTGCAGCATCATCTACAGCATGCAAAGCACGGAGCAAAGGCGTTTTATAATCTAATGCTTCTCCAGTATAGGCCACAAAAATAGTTGGAATACACAGGGTCGTTCCATAAATAAACGCTGGAGATGTAGGATCCCATGCCGTGTAGCCACGAGCTTCAAATGTATTTCTAATGCCACCACTAGGGAAACTGGAAGCATCTGGTTCTTGTTGCACCAACTGACTGCCTCCAAATTTTTCAATAGACATACCATCACCTATCGTTTCAAAAAATGCATCATGCTTTTCTGCAGTCGCTCCTGTTAATGGCTGAAACCAATGCGTATAATGAGTAACCCCTTTTGATAATGCCCAATCCTTCATTGAAGATGCTACCTGATCTGCTATACTCCTATCTATTTTTTTACCGTATTGAATCGCATTCGTAACACCTTTAAAAGCATCTTTTGTTAAATATTGACGCATGGTGTTTTCATTAAAAACATGCTTTCCAAATAGATCGGACCTACGTTCTTTTTCCTCTACAATTACTGGTTTATAATTAAGAGATTCTTTAATGGCATGAAATCGTAATGTTGACATTTTCAGAAAATTAATTTAAGGTTTGGCAATGATTATAGTGTTCTTGCAAAAATAAGTAGCTAGAACAATAAAAACATGGAACATGAAAATTTATTGTTAACATTTTTACAATTTTTATATAAAATAATACTCTTTTTTTAAAATAAACCTTAAAATAATGGGGTATAAATAAAAATAACTAATACTTATACTAAAATACCCCCTTTAAATTTAAAGTATTTATATAATAATTTATATTTGTGGATATTATTAAAATTTCATTCATAAAATATTTATTATGGCAAAAATTAAATTAGAATACCTTTGGTTAGATGGTTATAAGCCAACTCAAAACTTGAGAAGTAAAACCAAGGTAGAAGAGCATGAGAACTTTAAAGGTACATTAGAAGAATTAAGTAACTGGTCTTTTGATGGATCATCAACAAAACAAGCTGAAGGTGGATCTTCAGACTGTTTATTAAAACCTGTGGCGATATACCCAGATCCTGCTCGTATTAATGGATATTTAGTAATGACTGAAGTTTTAAATGCAGATGGAACACCGCATGAGTCTAATGCAAGAGCGACTATTGATGATGGCGATAATGATTTCTGGTTCGGGTTTGAGCAAGAATATTTTATCATGGATACGCATACTCAATTACCTTTAGGATTCCCAATTGGTGGATATCCTGGACCACAAGGTATGTACTACTGCTCTGTTGGTGGAAAAAATACACATGGTAGAGATTTCGTAGAAGAACATGCTAATTTATGTATTGATGCTGGTTTAAATTTTGAAGGTATCAATCAAGAGGTTGCTAGTGGACAATGGGAATTCCAATTATTTGCTAAAGGCGCTAAAAAAGCAGGTGACGAAATTTGGATTGCTAGATATTTACTAGACAGATTAACTGAAAAATACGGATACTATATTGAATATCACCCAAAACCTGTAAAAGGTGACTGGAATGGTTCTGGTATGCACGCAAACTTCTCTAACACGACTTTAAGAACTTGTGGTTCTCAAGAAGTTTATGAGAAAATATGTGAAGCATTTAGACCTGTTACTAAAGAACACATTGAAGTATACGGTGAGTTTAACGATCAACGTTTAACTGGTTTACATGAAACTGCTTCTATTAACGATTTCTCTTATGGAATATCAGATAGAGGAGCATCTATTCGTATCCCTATCATTACTGTAGAAAAAGGATGGAAAGGATGGTTAGAAGACAGAAGACCTGCTTCAAACGGAGATCCATACAAAATTGCTGGTAGAATTGTTAAGACTGTTAAATCCGCTAACATCTAAAACAATATCAGTTTTGTTCATAATAAAAAAAGACTTGCAAAAATTGCAAGTCTTTTTTTATATGTTAAAGTGAACTTCTTTATTAAAATAAAGCTTATAAATTTTAACCTCTGGTAAATACTAAAAACATAAAAACACCATAGGCAAAAACTAAAAAGAACCCCTTAGCTCTGCTTATCTGTAATTTTTTTGGCAGGAATATTAATGGTATTAAAATAAAGCTAAACCCTAACATCCAGAAAATATCATTAGACAGTATTTGAGGCTCTGTGATCGAAATAGGCTTTATAATAGCTGTCAAGCCCAAAACCGACGCTATATTAAAAATATTGGATCCAATTAAATTACCCAATGAAATAGCCTTTTCTTGTTTTGCTGCTGCAATAACCGATGCTGCTAATTCTGGCACACTGGTACCTATAGCAATTAAAGACACCCCTATTACAGCTTCACTCACACCAACAGATCGTGCAATGTCTTTTGACCCTTCCACTAACCATTCACTTCCAAAATATAAAGCGGCTGCACCAATAGCTAACCAAAGTGCTATTTTAAAATTTGAAACTACAGCTAAAGCTTCATCCACTTCTTCTACATTCGTTTCTTTCTTTCCTTTTTTAATCAAGGCATATAAAAAGAGTATAAGCCCCATAAATAAGATCCCACCTTCTATAGCGGTAAGCACCTTATCGTTTTTAAGGAAATAATATAATACTATGGAGAAGATCATCATGACGGGCCAATTAATCTTGTAAAATGATTTATCGACAGCTATAGCCCCCACCATAGAAGTAACGCCTAGTACTAACGCAATATTAGCAATATTTGAACCAACAACATTGTTTATTGCGATAGCCGACGATCCAGATAGTGCCGCTTGTATACTTACCAAGAGTTCTGGAGCCGAAGTTGCGAACGAGACCACCGTCATACCAATGACCATTTTAGATATGCTGAACTTAAATGATAGCGCCACCGAAGAACGCACAAGAAATTCTCCTCCTATTACCAATAACGTAAAACCAAGGATGACCCAAAGTATACTCATAAAAATATTTTTTTGCGAAGATAAATTAAAGTTAGAAGTTTAAAACTGGAAGCTCAAAGTTTATTCCAAATTAAATTAATAAGAAATACTTAAAAAATTCGATTAACGACACTTTCCCAAACCCTTTTATCGAAAAATATGCTTAGAGTAATTAGTTAATAATAAATTTTGTAAAATTGGAAATACCCAACCTGTAAAAACGAAAACCATGAAACAATTAGTACTTAGCATATTTTGCTCATTTCTCATGTTAACATCTTGCTCTAAAGATGAAATACAAGTTATTGGTGTTGAAATTACTGGCACCAGTACTCTAAATGGCTCATACATGCTCGATAAAACTTATGATAAAGGCACAAAATATGTTAACTTATCTAATAACTCTCAATATTTGAAAACAGCCTTTATAGATAATAAAGATATGTGGATACTTATGCGAGGAAATGTATACTATTACAAAATTGAACAAAATGGTGCCTACCCACCCAAATCTGGTTGGGAATGTGGTTTTGATGTAGATAAAGATAAATTTAAATGCGAACTAATTTTAGATTAGACAATAAAGCTTTTATTTAGTTTCAATCCAGTTCTATTTTCAAAGAATTGGATTTTTTTTGCTCTTTGTAAACTGCATTTTTAGTTAAATAACTATTAAAATAGTTTCATAACTAAAAAAATAGTTTTATGTTTGTTTTGTGATAAAGATTAAGTGCTCTCATTTTTATTTAGAAGCAGAAAGCCTTAGCTAGAAAAATAATAAGATTTCCTACTTAGAGGAAATAAAAAACACCTGTTCAATGGAAAAATTAACAAACAAGGAAGAAGAAATTATGCATATTCTGTGGAAGTTAGAAAAAGCTTTTGTTAAAGATGTACTTGCTGAAATAAAAAGTGACAAACCACATTACAACACACTTTCCACGATAATTAGAAATTTAGAAGAAAAAGGATATGTCTCTTACAATGCCTATGGGAAAACGCACCAGTACTACCCTATTGTAAGCAAAGAGGATTACAAGAAAAAGTTTATGAATTTAGCTATTGGTAATTATTTTAATAACTCTTATAAAAATATGGTGTCGTTTTTTGCCAAAGAAGAAAAAATTAGCGTTGAAGAACTAAAAGAAATTATCAAGTTAATTGAAAATAATAAATGATTATGGAATATTTACTAAAAGTTAGTTCTGTAGTTGTTATTTTTTATTTTGTTTATAAAGTTTTTTTGCAACGTGACACTTTTTTTCAATCAAATAGAGGCTTTCTTCTATTAGGTTTAATAAGCTCATTTATTATTCCTTTATTGGTAATTCCTGTTTATATAGAATATATTCCTAATGTAATTGAAAATTATAATTTAAGCGAAGTCATTCCCATAGTTGAAAATACAGAAGAACCTTTTAATATTTTAAGCCATTTACCTATTGTCTATTTGGTAGGCGTCCTTTTATTTTCTTGTCGGTTTATTATACAATTTGCTTCATTGTTAAAAATAATTTTTAAAAATAAAAGCGAGAAACAAGGCATATTTAGGTTTGTAAAAATTAATGACAAAATTTCACCATTTTCATTTTTTAACTGGATATTTTATAATCCAAATCAATTTAACAAGATTGAACTAGACCAAATTATTGCACACGAAAAAGAACATGCCCAACAATTCCATTCTATAGATGTCTTATTAATGCAACTATCATGTATTGTGTTATGGTTTAATCCGTTTATATGGCTCTATAACAATACTGTAAAACAAAATTTAGAATTTATAGCTGATCAAAAAACTCAAGTAAAGTTTAATTGCAAAAAAAGTTATCAAAACACCTTATTAAAAACAAGCATGCCATCTCATCAAATGGCTTTAAGTAATAATTTTTATAATTCATTAATCAAAAAACGAATCATTATGTTACACAAATCAAAATCTAAAAAAATCAATTTAATAAAATACGCCTTAGTAATTCCTTTACTAGCCCTATTTTTAATGGGTTTTAATACTAAGGAAGTTTATATAGAAATTCCAAATTCAGAAAACGATGTTAGATTAACTCAAAAAGATTCAACTAGAAACAATGTAGAGCAGTTTATAATTCATAACGATTTCGATGATGCAAAACTCAAGGCTTTTGAAGACAAACTTAAAAGTAAAGGCTACGGTTTTAATTTAGAAAATATAGGAAGAGGAATTAATGGTTTAATTACTTCAATAGATTTTATTATTAATAAAAACGGTGTTGATGGTAGGTATAGAATAGCTTCGGCAAGACCTATAAAAACTATAGTTATTGAATATTCAAAAATTGAAAACAAATTCATTATTAACACATTAGATTTTATAAAGAATCAAAATAGAAATGCAAACAATCGGGAGTTAATTGAAATTATTATAGATAAAAATACTACTATTTCTGATTTAGTAAACAAAAAGAAGCTTCTGAAAGATAAATACAATATCATCTTTAATTTTAAAATATTCGAGCAAGATTCCGAAAATGAAATCCCTATATATTCTTATGAAATAGGTGAAAAAGGGGCCATGCATGGTACGACAACAAGTGTAGACAATCCTCTAGTTATTAAATATGACCCAAAAACCAACTCAATATCTCGACATGGCATTAATAAAAATGGTGACCCGACATATGGATCTATACATCATCTCGCCCAACGAAAATCTCATATAATTATGAGTTATTATAATGACCAAAACATAGAAAACATTGTAAAAACTCTAAAAGAAAAAGGAATTACCGTAAAATTCTCTAACATAGTTCGTAATGATAAAGACGAAATTATTTCGATTACCATTAATGCCAAATCAAAATATGGAAATATTAATTTCAATACTAGTTCTGATGAACCAATAATTCCTATCGCAATTTCACATTACGGTATAGGTAAAGGTCTTAAAATTGGTCCTTCCCTATTCTCAAAAAATTTAACCAAAAAGATCAAATAAAAGAGAAAGAGCCACCATATGTTCTAGATGGTAAGATAATCACTAAAAAAGTTTTTGAAAAACTAAATCCTGATACTTTTGAATCAACAAATGTGTTAAAAAGAAAAAAGCTACTGAAAAATATAGTAATAAAGAAAAAGGTAGTGGTATAGAAATTACCACAAAACAAGAATAAAATAGTTATACCGAACCGTAGAATTTAAGGCACTCTTCTCAGAGTGTCTTTTTTTATTTACAATCTAAAAAAAGATAAAAACGACAAAAAACATGCTTTTTATGACAAATTTTGCCTTGATAATTTAAAAAGCACACAAAACACCCCTACAATTATTATATTATGAAACAAAAAAGCTTATATAAAGTTTCAAATTAAAACTTTAATGAAGACAGTCACTTCAATACAGAAATCAAATTTATTTTTTTACTTACAAATTCATATGCAATTTCATTGATTTTCATTAAAACGTTTGGCAAACATATAGGGAAATATATATCTTCAGAAAACATTGATATAAATATCTTATTTAATAACCTTTTAAAACCTAAAAATATGATCACACTTGCCAAACTTATAATTGATGTTATAATATTTATTATCTCAATTATATGAATTTCACAAAATGTAAAGCTTAGTCTAGAATAAGTTTTACTATTTTTATAAAATGCAAAAGCAGGTATTTAAATTTTTAGCGAAGGTTAATAAAATAATCTTACCTAGTTATTCTAAACAACAATTAGACTTAGCTAAAGCAAATAAACTACAAATGGCTATTATTGGTTGGAGATGGTTTGTTACCAAAAATGCTTTAGATTGATTTAAAGTTAACTAAAAACTACAGGGTTCTTTTTATTCTGTCGATACATTATTACAAAAAAATCTTAGTTCAAAAAATGGACTTATTTAAAGAAGCATCTCATCACATTGAACTTCATTCTGTTCAAGGAATTAAAACATGTTTTGAAAAAGGATTAGATCCAAATTCAGAATACAATGGGAAACCGCTCATTGACCTAATGGTTGGTATGTATACAAGAAGCCCAAGGTTTAAAGCATGTATCAAATTATTTATTGATTATGGTCTTAAATTTGAAAATAAAGCCTTACGCTTAGTTTTAGCAGACAATGCGCCAGAACTAGAAAAACTCCTTTCTACAAATCAAGAAATTATTAACAACAAAATAAACTTAGAGTGTGCTTATACACCTTTAACAGAAGTGTCTTTACTTCATGTTTGCGCCGAATTTAATCATGTTGAATGTGCCAAAGTTTTGATTAAATATGGAATGCATATAGATGTAAAAGCAGGTATTGACAAAAATGGTTTTGGTGGACAAACGCCAATTTTCCATACAGTGAATCAAAACAATAATAATTCTATCGACATGTTGAATTTTTTATTGTCCTACAATCCCGATTTAAGTTATACGATACAAGGTATCATCTGGGGCGAAGGTTTTCCATGGGAAACCTTAATTCCATCAACAAACCCAATAAACTATGCTATGTTTGGGCTTTTACCTCAAATGCATAGAGACGAAAAAACTATTTCTGGGATTGTACAAAAACTGATAAGAAAAAAATACGATGTAGCGTATTCCCTTAAAAATATACCAAATCAATACCTGAGCGAATAAGAGCCTTCATCAAAGATTTTAAAGGAGGCTGTCTAAAAAAAGCTATGAGACTTGATTTATTATCTGGTCGAAATCGCTAAAACAACACTAACCTATCAGTAAATCCAATACATTTCAACAAGTTCAATATAACATTGAGCTTATTTTTTATGCAGCCTCTATAAATATTTAGTTATTATATTTTAACTCGACATAGGTTTTGATTAATATAACTATGTAAAGTGTTAAAAAACAAATAATTGTAATTTCGATAGCGTGAGGAACGAACGATGAGAAACCTCATAATAATGAGATTCCTCCTCATTCTTCGTTCGGAATGACAATCGAAAACTTTATTCACTTGATAATTAATGATTTATCATTTATATTATGAAACTCACGTTATTTTATTTAAATTTTAAAAACGCTTTGAAAATAGGGTCGTTGCCTGAACACCAAAAAAACCAAGAGCTCTTGTATTATTTGATGTATTCATAATATTTCCAGTTAAATTAGCAGGTGGCGGTAAAAATAACTGTCCTGGATCGTCTTCGCTCCCTGCATTCGTTATTTGATTTTCAAATTGGGCAAATTGATTAAGGTAATATTGATATGTATTGAAATTGAGATTTGAAATATTCACACGTACTTCCTGCGGATTATTAACAAGGAATTCTGTAGAATCGAAAGTAGCACTATCGTTTCCATTAAAAAGAACATCATTGGTAAGCTCGTTTACTTTAAGGGTTAAAGAACCATTATTATAAAACAGAAAATTTATTAAGTAAAAATTGGTATCGGCAAGAGGATCTGTAAAAACGACTCTATTTAACTCGTTCGTAATTTCAATATCCTTAATAGTAATAGCTTCTTTCAATATTTCTTCATCCGATTTAAAAGTCGTGCCGTCTGTTAATGTTATTTCTACCCAATAAGCATTTCCAATAATAGATGCCACTGCATCAACACTCCTATAAGTTCCATTTGAAACATTAAAAGAACTCGTAACTAATTCATTATTCCCTAACCCTTCTCTAGTATATAACAAAATTTGAGCATCATTGATAGGATCTAAATCCTCATTATCAACAGGAACCGTTCGTTGTATTTTTATGGTAACATGTTCTGTTCCATCTGTAAGAAAACCTGAAATGAATACTTGAGGTTCAAAGTTAGAAGCATTCGGAATTTCACTCACACAGTCTGTTAACATGAGTAACATTAAGAAGGATATTGATATTTTATATATTGATTTCATATCATTTAGAATTTGAAGTTATACGCAATAAAAGGTATTGGAGCTCCTAACACCGAAAATTTAAACGTTTTTAATTGGTTATTCTGGAAGGTAGAAAACACAGAAAAAGCATTCGGACTACCATACACGTTATAAAGTCCGAAGTTCCAACTACCCTGCCATTTTGTATTGGGGTTACCTGTTGGTTTATATGTAAAGGAAATATCCATTCTATGTGTATCTGGAATTCGAAAGGCATTTCTATCTGAGTAGGTTAAATAAGGGCTACCATCTATAATCAACCTGCCTGTAGGTACTGTGTTGGGTCTACCCGTTTGATAGGTAAAGAACGCACCTAGGCCCCACTTCTTTCCCAAATCATAATTTGCACTAATATTGAGAAGGTGAGGCCTATCGTAATTTGAAGGATAGTACTTTCCATTATTTATATTATCTATACCAAATGCACTTGTTGTTTTTCTTTTGGAAACAGAATATGTGTAATTAAAGTTTCCCGTTAGCTTCCCTCTGTTTTTATAGCCTCCCAACTCTAAACCATAGGCATAACCTTCAGCAGGAAGCAATTGCGTTTCTATATTTTCATTAATAAATAAATCGGCACCATTTTTATACTCTACAAAGTTTTTAAATGTCTTATAATAGGCTTCTATAAATACATTATATTTTTTATCAGACGTATCATATGCATAACCACCTGATACTTGATTTACCTCCAGTGGCTTTATATAAGTTCCCGAAGGTTTCCATATATCAAAAGGTAATGCAGCAGATGTATTAGATATTAAATGAATATATTGAAACGTCCTATTATAGCCTATTTTAAATGCTTTTCGGTCGCTTAAATTATACTTTAAAGAAAAACGAGGTTCAAACCCAGAATAGCTTTTAACAATATCCCCTTTTTTGTATGTTTTTGTTTCTATAATAGTATTCACCGTCAAAGGAAAATTGGGATTGTAAAGCGACACTGTGTTTGGGCCTATATTCCCAAACCAAGAATAACGCATACCAATATTAAAAGATAATCTATCCCATTTTTTTTCTATTTCATAGTAAGGTGCTATTTCTATACCTCTATCAACATCAAGACTCTCAGGGTTTAAACCTGCTTCTTCACTAGATAATTTGGCTGGCGTAAACTTATAAAGGGTACTGTTTATTCCAAACCTTATTTTTGTACCAGGGCTTGAATAATAAGTAAAATCGGGCTTTATTATCCAATTTTCTACTCCAGAATTCCATTTAAAGCTTTGTGCATTAGGAATAATCCCTCCGTTATCATTTTGAGAAATCAAAGCATATTTGTAGCTACTATAAATAGCGGATAAATTCATGAACAATTTATCTGAAAAAAGATGATTCCATCGTATGGTTGCCGTAGTATTCTTCCATTGAAAATCAATAGATCCACTTGGTTCATTAGATGACTCTGTATTATTAGAAGGTTCTTCATTAGTTGTATCGTCCAGTTTTATTACGTCTGCTCCAAAATAACCAGATACATACAATTTATTATTATCATTTATGTGCCATGACAATTTGGTATTCAAATCATAGAAAAATAGTTTAGTGCCTTCCAGATCTTCACCACCAAGGGGAAGAAATATATCAAAATATGACCTACGGCCTGAGACAAGAAAATTCAGTTTTTCTTTTATCAAAGGCCCCTCAACTGTGATTCGAGAAAAAATGGTTCCCAAACCTCCTTCCCCTTTAAACGCTTTTGTATTTCCTTCTTTTTGTCTAATATCCAATACAGAAGAGGCTCTACCTCCAAATCTTGCAGGTATACCTCCTTTATATAAAGTGATGTCTTTTATGGCATCTGCATTTACTACAGAAAAAAATCCGAATAAGTGTGAAGAGATATACATGGGAGCTTCATCTAACAACGTGAGATTTTGATCTATATTTCCGCCTCTTACATTAAAACCTGCTGTGCCTTCTCCTACCGATGTAACACCTGGCTGCGTGAGTATTGCCCTGTTTATGTCTGGTTCTCCAAAAAAAGCAGGCAATTGTTTAATGTCTGTTACTTTTAAATTGTTTACTCCCGATAAAACATTATGCACTTGGCTTTTACTTTTAGTCTCTGACGTGATTAAAACTTCATCTAATTCATTCGATGAAGGCTGTAGCTCAAAACTCCGTTTTAAATTACTGTTCAACTCAATGCTTTCTTCTTTTGAATTATATCCCAAATAGGAAATCTGTAAAGTGTAACTCCCTTCGGGTAGTGTTAAAGAATAAAACCCATATTCATTAGTTGTCGCTCCCTTGTTTGCTCCTTTTACAAAAACATTTGCTCCAAGTAAAGTCTCTCCTGTAGTAGCATCCTTTATAGTACCGCTGATAGTATATCTTTCGTTTTTTTGACTGGAAAGAATAACAAGCTCATTTCGAATCTTGTATTTTATCTTCGTATTATACAACAATAAATCTATTGTTGAGGCAATGTCTTTTTCTTGAACATGGATGCTAAACGTTTGCTGTACATCTATTTCATCATTATTAAATACAAAACTATAATTGGTTTGTGACTCTATTTGATTAAGAATCGATTTTAAAGAAGTATTCTCTAACCTTAAGGTCACTTTATTTTGAGAAAAGCTAGTAAGTGCTATAAGTTGCATACAACATACTAGATAAATAGTACAAGATAATTTCATTAAAAAAATACTTCTTTTTGAAAACTGTTTCCATTTAAATGAAACAGTGATTTGTTTTATTTTCATAAATTTGAAAGTTGTTGATTGATACTAATCTTAGGCGATTGGTTTTTATTGACATGTATAAGTGGGAAAGCGGCAATTTTCCCACTTTTTTATTTTATTTTATCATCCACTCATTTGTTTGCTTGTTTAGGTTATAATTAAAATTTTTAGAGAGTTTTAAAACCTCTAAAATGTCTTGTATTGGTGTAGATTTATCGAATACGGCTGTAAATTTTGACTTGGCCATTTTTTCGTTTTTAAATACTAGTTTTGCTCCGATCTGGTTACTCAAATCATCTGCAATATCTTTGAATGGCATATTTTCAAATCGCATCTTTCCTTCTTTCCAGGCTAAAACCGTGTGCTTGTTTTCTATTATTGTTTTTAGAGGTACACCATCTGCTTTATCAACCCTAATTTTATCATTAGGAAGCATTATTATCTTCTCTTCAAAGTAGTTTTTAGATGTTAATTCCACTTTTCCTGTTAGCAGTGTTGTTTCCAGATAGGCATTCTCTGGGTAGGCTTTAACATTAAAGCTCGTTCCCAAAGCTTTAACCACAACATGATCTGGTGTTTCTACCGTAAAAGGATATGCTTTATCTTTTGCTACCTCAAAAAAAGCTTCTCCTTCCAATTGGATTCTTCTAGGGCTCTCTTTTTCATAAGAAATTTTACTTGCTGCATTTAGCCATACCACTGAACCATCAGAAAGAGCTATTTCTTTTTCTTCCCCATAAGTTGTCTCTACAATAATGGTATTAGTGGATAAATTTTGGTAAGTGATGCCTGCTATTGTTATAAAAAGAACAACTACTGCAGCATACTTCATATAATTTTTAATACTGAAACTTTTTCTATGCTCTGGTTCAACCGCATCGAAGAATTTAGTTTTCACAGCTTCTATATCAATAACATCATCATATGGATTCTTCTCTGTAACATCATAAAGTTTAACTATCGAATTGAATAAATCTTCATCAAAATCATTTGATTGTTTCCAATTTTCAATTTTTATTCTGGTAGATGCATCTGCACTTTTAGAAACATAAGCCCAAATATCCACTTCTTGAATGCTGCTGTCCTTCATAATAAGGTGTTTATTAAAGGACGTTTGCCAGACAGTAGTACCCTATTTTATTTTAAAAATAGTCTTGAAGTTTATTACGAAAAGCGCGTAAAGCCTTTGAAATATGGGACTCTACAGTTTTGATAGATATTTTTTTTAAAGAAGCAATTTCTTGGTATGTCAACCCCTTATCTCTGGATAGTTTGAATATTTCTGCAGTTTTTGGTTGTAATGAAGCATAGGTATTGTCTATTTCTTTTTGTAACTCCCATTTGTTATCAATATCTGTAACAAATTCAGTATTCAGTTTATACAGATTAATGTGCTTTTCTTTAGTTTGATCTTTTCTATGATTATCTATAATCTTATTTTTTAATATTTTAATAAGATAAGACTCTATAGAGCGCTCGTCATCATTAATATTTTCAATGTTCTCCCAAAGTTTAATAAATGCTTCTTGCACAAGTTCCTCGGCAATATCTTTTTGCTTAACTACTTTAAATGAATAATTAAAAAGTCTCTTATAATATTTGTCAAATAGTGCTGAAAATTTCTTTTTCTTAATACTTGATGACTTCATATACTATTCTGCCTACTTCTCTATATTATAATTAATAAACTAGACGATACCCTATATTATTTCCTTTTAGAAAATTTTCTACGAGTTTAGAACTCGTAAATGTATAAAATATTGCTAATTGTGAAGTATGGTTCTAAAAGTTAAATTCACCCTAGGAGTTTGTATTAATTTAGTTGGCGGCAATCGGTGTAACCAATATGTTTGTGTGGTGTCCTTCATGACCAATAAACTGCCATGTTCTAATATTAAGCTCATTTTTTCTTTAGTTTCTTTATGCTTAAATGCAAATTTTCGTTCTGCACCAAAGCTTAAAGATGCTATGGCTCCATGCTTTTTTAAATCTTTTTCGGCATCACTATGCCACGCCATGCCTTCATTTCCATCGTGATAAAGATTTAATAAACAAGAGTTAAAGGTCTCACCAGTTATGTTTTCTACTTTTGTTTTTAATTCCAATAACGCTTTTGTCCAATTCAAAGCTCGTTTAGTAATATTCGAATAAGTATATTCAAAAGGTTTCTCTCCATACCAGGCCACCTTCCGCTTGGTTATTATTTTTTTTCCGTAAATAATGGCTTCGTCGTTTCGCCATTCGATAGTATCTAACAACGTTTTTAAATAACAATCTGCATCTTTATCATTTAACAACTTACCATAATAATTTACTGTTCCGTCCTTTGGAAGCAAGTTCTTAGTGGCATCTATTTTTATATCAAACAACTTCATGTTTCCATTTTTTATATGCTGTTTTCATGCAATGCCCACAAGGACGGAAATTATTTTTTAATGCTTCTTTTTCGGTTGAAAAGAATACCCTATTTTCTTGTTTCATCCGTTTTCCCGATTTACAATTTAAATGACCATAAATCTTTAAATTATTGTTACCTCCAAAGAGAATTTGTTTCGCTTTTATTTTTGCTCTCAAATTGGCTTCCGAAATATCTTTATGTTTTATCATTATTAGTTTATTGCATCATGGAAAATAACACCTAAGGTATGCCTTTCTCCACTGTGTAATTCACTTACGCCATGCTTCATATTTACTCGATAATAGCCTTTTGTGCCTTTTACTGGTCTGAAATTAGTAGTAAAAATAAGCATATCTCCTTTTTTAGGCTGTAAAACAGTTGCTTTAGATTGTGCTCTTGGTATTTGTTGTGTGAGTACAAATTCCCCACCTTTATAATCGACATTTTGTTCATTCAAAAACAAAACAATCTGAAGCGGAAAATATATATCGCCGTATAAATCTTGATGCAACGTGTTATAACCACCTTTACCATATTTTAAAATCAGGGCTGTTGGTTTTAATTGGTTGTTATCATGGCATTGTTGCTGTAACTCACTAAATACTATAGGAAATTGTTTGTCTATTCTTAAAGCCTTCATCCACAGATTGGCTATAGATGCTAACTTTGGGTAAATCTGTTCTCGTAAAGTCTGAACTATTTTTGGTAATGGGTAATCAAAATATTTGTATTCACCTAAACCAAAGCGGTAGCGTTCCATCACAACAGTTTTCCTATACCCTTTATTATTTTCATATAAATCTATAAGCTCTTGACATAATGTATCTGAAAGGAGGTTTGGAACGACAGCATATCCCTTTTTATGTATATCCGCTTCAGTTTTAACCCAGTCTATGTCCGCAATTTTTGATACTAGATCCTCCATCTATTTATCCATTTTTGAGGCTTCCCAACCAATTATTGCAGATTTTCGGGTATTTCCCCACATATATCCTCCAATTTCACCTGTTGACCTAATAACACGGTGACAAGGAATTATAAAGGCTACGGGATTATTTCCTATAGCTGTCCCAATGGCTCTGGAAGCCTTGGGTTTCTCTATTTCATCTCCAATGGAACCGTATGTAGATAGATTGCCCATTGGAATTTTTAAAAGTGTCTCCCATACTTTTAATTGAAATGGCGTTCCATTTAAATGTAATTTTATTTGATTGAGTTTGCTCCAATCATCCTGAAAGACAAATAATGCATTTTGTTGCATCATATCTACAACCTGATTATAATTAGCATTTGGGAAACGATTATGTAGTTTTGATAATGCTTCGTCTTTATTTTCAAAAAAAGCCATATAGCAAACACCTTTTTTAGTAGATGCTACGATAATATTTCCAAACGGGCTTTCGGCAAAACTATAATTTATAGAAAGGTTTTCCCCGCCATTTTTAAATTCACCAGGAGTCATTCCTTCAATATTCACAAATAAATCGTGCAAACGCCCTGTTCCTGAAAAACCAGTCTCATACGCCGCGTCAAATAATGTTGCTTGTTTCTCTTTTAATAATCCCTTGGCATATTCAATACTGATATATTGCATGAACTTTTTTGGGCTCACGCCTGCCCACCCTGTAAATAAACGCTGAAAGTGGTGTGGACTTAAATGTACGCTTCTCGCAATATCGTTTAAAGAAGGCTGTTTTTTAAAATTTATCCTAATATAATCAATGGCCTTAGCTATTCGATTGTAATTGATTTGTTCTTGCTCTGTCATTTTTTCAATTTTATGATACAAAAGTATCATGCCACATAAGCTCACAAAACCCGATTCTTGCTAAACCACTTTTTATTTATGCCTCATAGTGCAAAAATCGATTATGACTTTTATATAGAACATTAAAATTAATCATATCATCTCTACAAGACATAATTTTTTATCTTGAATTGTTCTTTAAACCCCAATTTAAGATATAAATCCTTTCCCATACTAGAAGCTTGCAGGGTTATATAATCGCTATCCATTTTAATAGATTCGTTTATTAAAAGTTTCATGATGTCTTTGGCATAGCCACATCTTCTCTGCTCTGGTAAAATGCCAACAGCATGAATACCAGAAACATGATCTGTATTAAATAGAATACCTGTTCCCACTGCTTCATTTTGGTGATAGGCAATGTAATAATTAATGATTTTGTAAGATGTAGTTAACAACATTGGATTTATAAAATATCCGAAAGACCTTTTAAATAGTGCAGACCATAGTTCAAATTCATTTTCAGTAATAATTTTTACTAATTTTAAATCTTCCAATTCAACAAATGAAGTATCTGCTTTTAACGACATCCCTATTTGTTCAAATTTAAGATGAAAGCCATTTTTCTCTAAGAACCTGAACGAACCACTGTTGTAAATATCCCAATAAGGCACGACCATATTAGACGTAAAAGATCTTAATTTATCTTTTATAAAAGGTATTTGATGTGCATCAAAATCTTTATTAAACCACAATCTATTGGGCCATTCGGAATTTTTTATAAAACTATACTCGAAATCTTTTTCTTCGAAATGAGCATTTAATGGCTCACTGACTGTTTGCCAAAGCGAAGTCAGGTTTTCTATATTTAATTTAATACTATTCATTTAAAATTAATTAATGTGATTCCTAAAATCATTGATAGTATACCTAATATTCTTTTTATTGTTATTGGTTCTGCTGGTAAATTTAGCCAACCATAATTTCCAGCAATAACTGCAAAGATCAATTGCCCACATAGACCCACTGAAATCATGGTTGAGATTCCTATTTTGGGAATGGTGTAATAATATAAACTTATACCTACTACACTAAAAAAGCCACCTAAAAACCATAAATAAAATGGTATTTCTTTTATTTGTATTGTTGTAGGTAGCGATTTAAAATTAAAGACCATAAAAAGTAATGCAAAAATGGTACTACAAAAAAAAGCAATCAGACTCGCTAATAAAGGGTTTTTTAACAAAACGCCTAATTGAGCATTTAGTCCACCCTGCATGGCTAAAAACACACCACCTATAAACGCTAAAAATAACACGATATTATTATTCATATAGCTCTAATTTTCTTTGTTTTAATTCAATTTTTTGATTAATACTAACGTTTACATAAGCAAAAATATAGCCAGAAACCAAGGCTGTTACTAGTAATAAAAAAATATTCATACTTATTTCTGTACTTGACCCAAACCAGATAATCATTCCTAAAAAGTAGGCTGGTATATTATTCAAATACTTTAATTTAGAAATGTAAAATACGCCTATCATAACAATAAACACTACAATTGAAAACCCTAATATTCCTAGTATTTCTGAAAAATAAACACCAAAATATTGAATGATCATAGCTATTAAAATTCCTAATGTTTGTTGTACAAAAATTAAAAATGCATTTTTAATTTTTGTACCAAAGAGATAATAGCTAGTCCAAGCTATAAATAAACCCAAGTCGGGATACCTAAATAGGATGCTGTAAAAACGGCTAAAGCACCAACTGCCCCCATTGTTAATGCTTGTTTAAATGATTTCATGATAAAAATAGATTTTCAATGGATTTTCTAACTTTTTTTGAATATTGAGAAGTATCATCATCCGAACGATAACCTATTGTAGCAATAACAGAAGCATTCAACCCTTCTTCTCCGAGGTTTAATATGGCATTGTACTTATCTGCTTCAAAACCTTCCATAGGACAAGCGTCTATTTTAAGCTCTGCACAAATATTCAACAAGTTCCCTAAAGCGATATAAGTTTGGTTTGAAGTCCATTTATCCTTTTCACCATCCGATCTATTCAAAACATCTGCTTTAATAAAATCTGAATACCCTTGGAAAGCTGAAATATCTGTTTGCTCTATTTGAGACTTTAAGGTAAAATATTCATCAATATGCTTTTCTGTTACCTCGGTATAATTACAAAAAACAACCAAGTAAGCGGCATCAGTTATTTGGCTTTGTCCATAAGAAGCTAATTTTAATTGCTCTCTTAGCTCACTATCTTTAATTATTAGAACTTTATATAATTGAAGTCCATATGATGAAGCGGACAATTGAATTGCTGTCTTTATTTGTTTTAAATCTTCGATAGTAATTTTTTTGGTTGCATCAAACTTTTTAGTGGCATATCGCCACTTTAAATGATCTATTAAACTCATTTTATTTTTATTTTAATTAATGATGCAAAATTAAAACGAGTAATTAGGCTATGCCTTTACATATGTTGATTCAGTCTTTTTCCTTTATATTTTTTCGTATTCTGCTTAATTGTGTAGGTGTAATTCCTAAATGAGAAGCTATATGTAGTTTCTGTATTCTTTTATCAATGTTAGGATATTTCTCAAGTAATTTAATATACCTATTGGTAGCATCTTCCATAACGAACGAAACCTCTCTCGGCTCCTTGTCAAGAATCCAGTTTTTTTCCAAATAGGCGATATAGAAATCCTTTAAATCGATGTTATTGTCAACAAATTGTCGGTATTTTTTATAATTAAGACTGATAAGAAGCGTATCTTCCAAGGCTTCTAAAGCAAATTGAGATGGTTTTGCTAAAAGATATGAAACTGTAGAACCCGCAAAATCATTTTCCATAAAAAGATTCTTGGTATACATATTTCCATTATAATCTGTTACATATGCCCTTAATGCACCTTTACATACAAAGTGTACGTTTTTCGCCACCTGTCCATTTCTTAATAATATTTCACCCCTTTCTAATGATTTAAAGACTATAATAGACCTAATCAAAGACCACGATTCATCTGAAATTGGAGAATAACTTTCAATTTTTAGTCTTAATTCTGAAATGTATTGTTCTTCTGTCAATCGGGAAGTTTTATATATTAAATTGAATAATTATTTTAGTGCTTATCATATTTTGAATCTTGCTAGGCAGGATCCTTGCTTATTTTTTTGTTCCTAGCAAATAAAGAATAACTCCAGGTCCTGATTTTACTTTATCAATTTCCCAGTTATAGCTTTCTGTTTCATTAAGACTTTTAACAAGTGCCTGCATTTCTTTTATAGAATATGTTCTAAGTGATGAAACAACACCGTCCCATAATACAAATAAGGGCACTATGGGTATCAGGTAAGTAAAAAAGATTCTTCCAAATTTAAATGGACGAATAAAAGGTGTCATAAAAAGTACACTAAACGGAGAAAACAACATGGCGACAATACTTGGTAAACTTCTTTCTTGAGCTTCAAAAACAGCTATAGAGTTATTGGAATTGATCGCATTTTGTAAAATCTGTTTTGCTTCTGTTGGTTTAAAGTGGTGGAAAGATAAAAACTGTGTTCTTAATCCTTTTAATTCTATTGGAACCGCTCTAGCATCAATAGGTTTTTCAATAAACTCAAAGTTATCTACTTGCTTTTTTGCGAATTCAAATGCTGGAATATTAGGGTAAAAATCTGTAAGTACTATTTTTAAATCTGTAATATCCTTTTTTAATTCTGCGTTTAACCAAATCAATCCGCCACCGCCACCAGAACCAAGATCTATAATTTGATTTATACCACTTTGTTTTAAACCTTTTTTAATAACAGGGGTGATGGGTTTGTACAATTTCGTCTTATTTGACAGAAATTGTAGAAAATCCGTTCCATAATTTCTTAGGAAAGCGGGAAACCATTTTTGATCTTCAAATTCAAATAAGTGTATGCGTCCCATACCATTTTGATTACTAGCGTTTAATTTTTTGCATGTAATTTGCTACGTTGGTACTAAGATATGGAAAAAGGAAAAACTTTGTAATATTTAAACCTTGTTATGACACAAAAAAACTATAAGTTTTTCAATACATCAAATTCCTTTCCTGTTCGTTCTTTATACTGTGCTTTAAATAATGATTTGGGGTAAAGTCCTTTTTTATTACTTCCTTCAATATAGCCAACAGGTCCTTTAAATGGTCCTTTCCCCGATACCGTACCAAAACAACCAATAGCGTAATTTTGAGCTGTAGGTGGTTTTTGTATCGATATGGCTTTGCTATTAGCATTACAATTCCATAATACAGAATGTGCTGCAGCCCAACCGTGTCCATTCGCCCAATTGCCTCTATTATAAAACCCCATAATCCTATTTCCTCCTTCTGATTTTGTACGAGTCTCAATCTCTAACAAATTATCAAATAAAAGTCCCTGACTCCATTTTTGATGTCCTTCGCTAGCAGTATAAGATCTAGCAGACGTACACTCCACTACTGCAATTCCTGATACTGTAGAACGTCCGTTAGAAACATAGGCATGTCTTCCATCTGAAGCTTGGCAACGATAAAATAATATTTGTTGCGAATAGGTTGAGGCATTGAAGTTATAACGTTGCCCTCCAGTTACAACCCCGTAAGGCTGCAAAGCTTTACAATCTATAACCGAAACCCTAAAAGCTGTTTCTGTAACTATACCAGATTTCCAAAAATGCAACATGGTACAGTTTTTCACCCATGCATCTTCAATTTGCCTTAATACAATGGCACTTTCAGCATGATTCTTTATATCAATTCTTCCTAAAGTCTGAATGTCTATCCTCAAGTTCTCTATACCTATATTAGTGAGCAACCCTTTTCTATTATACTTATAAACAAAACTTCTAGATAATGATTTGTCTAAGTGGTTAAACACAGGAACATCGATAGTTATTTTATTGCCTTCTATTTTCTTTATATATCGATTGTAAACTATTGGCAATTCACCTTCATGCCAAAACTTTGTTTTATCATTATTAACGCCCCACTCATTCGCTTCTAACCATTTTTGAGTGCAGGGGTGTTTTACAATAATATTATCTCCTACTTTATAAATTGACGGATTATCAACTTCAAACTCATTTGAGCCCACCTGAACGAAATCACTAGTAATAAATGAACGCGAGCCCCATGACCAATCATCATCCAACTCAACATTTTTATTGCCTCCTGCAATAAATATAGATCTGTTTTCTGGTGTATTTCCAACAGCGTTTATAACTGTATTTTCAGAAACATCTTCACCATCTTCCTGGCCTCTAATTACCACACCACTATATTTGATATATATAGTTCCAGAAACATCATAACTTCCTCTTTTGAGTAATAATGCCCCTCTAAATCCGTTTTTATTCAATGGCATTTTACCAATACTATCAATTGCTTTTTGAATGTGCAGCGTATTATCTCCTTTTATAGGTTTTATAGCATATACTATAGGTATATCCGGAATGGAAATTTCACTATTTTTATAGCCTGCGTAACTAAAATCTGGGATTCTGTTTAACTGATTATCTGAGACATAAGTGAGCTTATCTTCTTTATTATAGTAAACACGCGAAGATTGCCAAGAATCCTTTGGTAAATCTTGGCCAAAGAAAATTAATGATTGAAAAAACACTATTATAAAAGCTAATTCAATACAGTGGGGCTTTAAGGATATTTTCATAACTTCTATCGGTATTCGTTTTCTTTTAATTTCTTTTTTTGACACAATATTTCTGGTTAAAAATTTGAATGGACAATGAGCATATCATCACATGATGACATGCTCAATTTCCTTTAAAATAATTTGATAATTGATTAGTGAATTAATCTGAATGCATACTATTTTGAACTTTCACTACTTAAAGTACCTAGGTTCTGGGTATCTAGCATTTACAACTTCTGCCTTATAACGTCCGCCTTTATCATTCTTAAAATGATTATAAACTTTAGAACGATAATCCGCTTTGTTCGGTACTTCTATTCTAAAAATGTTTTTTTCTAACCCTATTTTATTAAAAGGAATCGGCTTAAAACCTTCCATAATTTTAAAATCATTTTTAAATGAAAAATCTAAAGCAGTAACATCTTTAAAAGCATCTAGGCTTATAAGTTGCGGATATTCAAAAATTTCATCTGAAGGTAAATCTTTAAACTGACCAACTTTTTTACTTTCTAACCCTTCTACAGTTCCAGATCCACCATGAATATATATCGTTTTTCTTATATCAAAAGCATAATTATCACTTACCGTACAGTTAGTTTGCGCCCATGGATTTTTATCAATAGTTGCTTCTAACTCAGGAAAAGTTTCTTTCCAAATTCCTTTTTTCCAACCATCTTTTCCAATTACCTGTTCCATAATATAGATGTAATCACCTTTATCTCCTTTAGGCAAATCTCTTCCAAATCTTGATAAATCATCCCACTTTTTCTGAATACCTTCAGGTGTAATCGGTTTTTTCAATGTCCACCACATGATGGCTCCATCAATACTAATGTTATTTTGAAAATCATTTAAAAACCCATGAAAAATACAACTCCCTCTACCCGATCTATAAAACACATTTCCATAAACCTTCATACCTGCGCCGTTATCATCGTTTCTAAACCCTGTAATTGGATGTCCTCCTGGCTCTATAAGATGATGTACAAAATTGTATCGCAACACGTTATTCATAGTGTACCATTGTGCTCCGCAATAAGCCACATTAAAATCGCCCATTTCATAGCCTATGTTATAAAACTCATTGTATTCCATTAATAAGTTAACAGTTTTATAGGTTACAGCTCCATTCATATCATGCAATAAATTATGTGCAAAATGAATCCCGACACCAGAAAGCCCTATAACACCGTAACCTCTTATACGACAATTTTTTATAATATTATTTGTAGCAAAGTTGTAGCATGATTTTAAGGAAACAAAGTTGCCCCCACGAATACTAAACGCAGAATATAAATCATAAAAGTCGCAACCTGAAATACCATTATATTCACCACCATTTATACTAACCCCTCTGTTTAGTCCATTACGTATAACACTTGCAGCCAAAAGATTGTACTTACCTCCAGATATTGAAACTGCCAAATCGCCTGTATTCTCAATAACTAAATCACGAAATGTTAGAAATTCCGTGTTTTCAAGATTTATCATAGCACGTAGTTTAGCCGATTTTAGCTCAGCTAACAAAACAGATTCTTTATCTTCTGCACCTGCTTCCCCTATTAAAGTTAAAGTCGATTTACCTGACTTAAAACCTTCAATAGGCCAAACATAAAGTCGTTGATCTTTTTTATCAAAGTACCATTCTCCTGGTTCGTCAAGTTCTGCCAAAACATTAAATAATTTAACACGTCTTGGTACTGTTTTAATTTTTTTAACTATGCCATAACGTGTATGGTGTAGTAACTGTACACTATTATTCTCTATGTTTCCAACTGGCTCATCTTGAAAATACCAATCATTATGAAAATAACCATGAGCTCTCATATCTCCTGTACGTTCAAATTCATTTACAACCAATTGAGATAACTTTTCTTTAAAATTAAATTTCCCTCCTGTTGGATTTTCCTTTGAATAGGGCATTGGCTTTTCTCCTGGTTTTAACCAACGCGTCGTTGGACCTTCTGCAATAATTTCATTAATATGATTATAGCCTCTATTGGGCCATTGTGCTAATTGTAATAAAAAACCATCCATGGAAATCTGCCCGTAATTCCCTTCTCCTTTAAAATATGAAGAGACATCTACTTTGGAAAAATCTATGCTCATAACCTTTCCTTTTGCTTTTGGGTGTAAATAGCTTAATAGTTTTTTATCCTTTACTATTTTAAGTTTCTTTGTATTAACTTCAAGTCCACCAGATAAAACAACATGACCTTGCTTAATACCCTTATATACAATTGGTGCTTCTTTTGTACCTGAATCTTCTGATGTAAAGTCTATTGCTTTAACTTTGTAGTTCCCTTCAAGCAATACGACATGTATACCGCCTTTTGGAAGTCCTTTTTTAGATTTTATAGCTCTTATAGCATCTCGAGCTGCCTCTATACTTTTAAATGGTGAGTTTTTAGTGCCTTCGTTCTTATCCCTCCCTTTGTTTGAAACATAAAAAACTTTTGCTGGCTCAAGTATTGGTGCCAATTGATTTTTAGTATATGTTTCACTATACTCCGAATAGTAATGAGGTTTACTATTTATCTTACTGGTAAGTTGTTGGGAAAATAATTTACCCGCTCCTAAAACCATCAATAAAAAAACAAAATTTGCTCTTCCTAAATTCATCTACAATTTAATTTAATATTTTTCTATAAAATCAAACAGCTTTGTTTGATTTTGAATCTGCTAATCATTATTATACAATTTGTTAAAACATAATTAATCTTAACTAGCTTTTTTAAGCTAAAAAATTATAAAACTATAAGCCTAAAACAAATATTCGATTTTTAAATGAGTTTAAAGGGTAAATATATCCTTATTTGGTTAACATTTAGTTCAACTTTATTTTATAATAAAAAGATGATATTTTTTAATTGACTAGTTTACATTAAATTATGTGTGATTTTGCAGAAAGGCGGTACCAATATTCGTTGCATTCAGTTGTTATTAGGTTATAACTTTACTAAAACTATATAAATTAAAGATTTATTACCTTAGTGCACATAATGGAAATATAGTTACCATAGTAACTATATCCAATTGTTGGCAACAAGCTAAAAAAACAGAAAATAAATGGAACATTATAGACTTGAATTTAGTGAAGACCAACAATGGTTAAGAATGGACAACTATAGTCATCCTGCAAATACCAATGGCTTCATTACTGTAAAGGAAAAATGTACGGATACGGAATGTCATATTTTCGAGGCATTTTTAACACGAAGTGATGGAAAATTATTGGGAGATTCAAAAATAAAGTACAGAAATGTAGATGTCTTGGATGCATTACAAGAATTAGAAACATTTACAAAGTCACTTAAAGAATACAATTTAGGAATTAAAACAATTTAAAATGTATTCAAAATCAATTGAACAATTAGAAAAGGATGTTTGGAAAGAACCTTCTGAATTCCCAACTGATTTGGTTGAAAAATGTTATCGTTATCGAAAAATCAGTATTGCGGAATTGACAAACGAACAGATACGGCTTCTGATTTCTCAACAAATCGGAATTGAACATCTAATCGGAATAGTACTCAAAAAACTCGATGGGAATATTTTGACCGAATGTGACTTTTATGAAGGCGATTTACTTATTGCAGTTTCGAGTTTACCAACCGAATTTTGGAATGAAAATAAACCTCAATTTCGGAATTTCAAAAAGCTAGTAGAACGGAATTCGGAATTAATAAAAAATGAACTTGGCGAGAAAAAATTTGACAAACTAATAAACCGAATTGAAAATGGGATATAAAAACGTTTGTTTTGATTGTAGAAAAGCTTTTAATCAAGGAACTGATTTGAATAATATTAGAGAATCAAAATGTCCAGAATGCGGAATATTAATGAAACAAGTAACTCATAGATTTAGACCACCAAAACAGAAAGAAGTTAAGAAGTGGGAAGTTGCTAAATTTTTAATGGAAAATGGGTTTTTATATGAACACGTTTATAAACGAATTTATAAAATCAGAGGATTAACAGTTTTAGAAAATTATGCCACTTATCCAGAAAATATGAGAGACGCAAAAGAGTTTGTGGAAAAGTATAAAGAACAGGCAATAATGGAATAAAGCCAGTTGCCAACACCGTATAAAAATAATTGCTAGTACACGCCTACTTACGAAAATCCATGCGGATTTTCTATTCGGTTTGTATTTGCTAAATTAGTTATTTAAACCACGCAACTAATCTTATACATCAACGTTGTACACAATTTTGACCCGTCCTGAATAAAGGCTACATAATTTTAAACATTATGTACAAAAATGACAAAGTAATCAGACGGTATTCAGA
>CANMXP010000034.1 GCA_947501845.1 uncultured Flavobacteriaceae bacterium
TCCTAACCTTTTTTTAATATTATTTTTACGCCCCTTTTTATCCCCTGAATAACAATAGGTTATAACTCGATTTTTTTGGTTTTTTTATTGCCAACAACTGCTTATTCAATTTCGTTTCTTTTTCATCCTTGTCCTTATTATTATAGCTACTTTTTATTGCATATATACATGATCGGTTTTCAATTGGTAATCATAAATATTGGATGAGCTACATAAATAATAACAAATCATTATAAATTGAAGCTACTTTGAACATTCAACAGCCAACTTTTGGAAATTTTTAGTTTCCTATAAAACATAACTTCAAGACCATTTGTTTGAAAAGACATTGAAACGATTCCTAACAGCAAAACACCAAATTTAATTATATATAAAATTATTACATATATATATATTGTGTGGATTTGTTTATACTATTATCTTTGCAGCTGATTTTAAATTATTTTATGATAAATATAACATTACCCGACGGAAGTGTAAAGCAGTTTGAAAAAAATGCTACACCTATGGATGTTGCTAAAAGCATTAGTGAAGGATTTGCCAGAAATGTAATTTCGGCAAGTTTTAATGGTACAACTGTTGAAACTGTTTCTCCTTTAACCTCGGATGGCTCTTTAGTTTTATACACCTGGAATAATGACGAGGGTAAAACAGCTTTTTGGCATTCTTCAGCTCACGTATTGGCACAAGCTATTGAGGAATTATATTCTGGCGCAAAGCTTACAATTGGCCCAGCCATTGAAAATGGGTTTTATTATGATGTAGATTTTGGTGAGCATGTTGTTTCTGAAAAAGACTTCAAGTCTATTGAAATTAAAATGCTGGAAATAGCACGTGGAAAACATGATTTTAAAATGCGTTCTGTTACAAAAGCTGAAGCTTTAGAGCTTTATAAAAGCAATGAATTTAAAACCGAATTGATTGAAAACCTCGAAGATGGCACTATTACGTTTTGTGACCATGCCACTTTTACAGATTTATGCCGTGGTGGACATATTCCTAACACAGGAATTATTAAGGCTGTAAAAATCTTATCGGTAGCTGGAGCGTATTGGAGAGGTAATGAAAACAATCCACAATTAACACGTGTTTACGGAATATCATTTCCAAAACAAAAAGAGCTTACAGCCTATTTAGAATTATTGGAAGAAGCCAAAAAGCGTGATCACAGAAAATTAGGTAAGGAATTAGAATTGTTCACTTTTTCAAGAAAAGTTGGTCAGGGGTTACCTTTATGGTTACCCAAAGGGGCCGCTTTGCGTGAACGCTTAGAAAACTTTTTAAAAGCTGCCCAAAAGAAAGCTGGTTATGAAATGGTTATTTCGCCTCATATTGGACAAAAAGAACTGTATGTTACTTCTGGCCATTATGCTAAATACGGAGAAGACAGTTTTCAGCCCATACGCACTCCTAAAGAGGATGAAGAGTTTTTATTAAAACCTATGAACTGTCCACACCACTGTGAAATATATAATAGTGCACAATGGAGTTATAAAGATTTACCTAAACGTTATGCAGAATTTGGCACTGTTTACAGATACGAGCAAAGTGGCGAACTACATGGTTTAACACGCGTAAGAGGTTTTACGCAGGATGATGCTCACTTATTTTGTACACCAGATCAATTAGATGAAGAGTTTAAAAACGTTATAGACTTAGTACTTTACGTCTTTGGATCTTTAGGCTTTGAAAATTTTACTGCGCAGGTTTCTGTAAGGGATCCTGAAAATCCAGACAAATATATTGGAGATGTTGAAAATTGGGAAAAAGCTGAGCAAGCCATTATAAGTGCTGCTTCTGATAAAGGTTTAAATTATGTCATTGAAGAAGGCGAAGCTGCTTTTTATGGTCCTAAATTAGACTTTATGGTAAAGGATGCTTTAGGAAGACGCTGGCAACTTGGAACTATTCAAGTAGATTACAATTTACCAGAACGTTTCGACCTTACCTATAAAGGTAGTGATAATGAGCTCCACCGCCCTATTATGATACATCGGGCACCTTTTGGAAGTATGGAACGATTTATTGCAATTTTGTTAGAACATACGGCTGGTAATTTCCCACTTTGGTTAATGCCAACTCAGGTTGTTATATTATCAATTAGTGAGAAATATGAAAAATACTCTGAAAAAGTTTTAAATTTGCTAGAAAATCACGAAATTCGCGCCCTTGTAGATCATAGAAATGAGACTATTGGGAAGAAAATTCGGGAAGCAGAAATGCAAAAACACCCGTATATGATGATCATTGGAGAGCAAGAAGAAAAAGAAAACAAAATAACTGTGCGCAAGCATGGTGGAGAAGATTTAGGGATGATTTCCATTGAAAAATTCTCTGAAATTATTAAAGAAGAAGTAAATAAAACGTTAAAATCGTTCTAAAAATAAAGTTTAATTTAAAACCATAACGCCATAGCAATTCGAAGAAGAAATCAACCCAATAGAAGGGTTATACAAGAGGATAAACATAAAATAAACTCTAAGATTACTGTACCCAATGTACGTCTTGTAGGAGACAACGTTGAGATAGGTGTGTACTCTACAAGAGATGCTTTAAAAATAGCTGACGAGCAAGGATTAGATCTTGTAGAGATTTCTCCTAATGCCGATCCTCCTGTTTGTAAGGTTATGGATTATAAGAAGTTTCTTTATGAACAAAAGAAACGTGATAAGGCTTTAAAATCCAAAGCCACTAAGGTTATTATAAAAGAAATTCGTTTTGGTCCTCAAACTGATGATCATGATTATGAATTTAAAAAGAAACATGCTGAGAAATTCTTAAAAGAAGGCGCTAAGCTTAAAGCTTTCGTATTCTTTAAGGGGCGATCAATCATATTTAAAGAGCAAGGTCAGATTTTGTTACTACGCTTAGCGCAAGACTTAGAAGAGCTAGGTAAAGTAGAGCAAATGCCACGTTTAGAAGGAAAGCGGATGACCATGTTTATTGCTCCGAAAAAATAAGATGCTGAAATAAATTCAGCATTAAGGTAATTAAGCGAAATAATTAAAACTAGGAAAAGAAAATGCCTAAAATGAAAACAAAATCTAGTGCAAAGAAACGTTTTAAGTTAACGGGTACTGGAAAGATTAAAAGAAAGCACGCTTTTAAAAGTCACATCTTAACAAAGAAGTCTAAAAAGCGTAAACTTGCTCTGACTCATGATACTTTAGTACATAAGGCAGATGAGGACAATATTAAAACGATGTTACGTTTAAAGTAATACTGTTTTAATCGGTTAAACAAATTTATAAACCCTGGAGTTAGGCTCATTGATTAACGATTTTAGATTTACGAGTTAAGAAATAAAAGTGTCGATTTATCGACCGCCTACTACAAAAAACAATTAAAATTATGCCAAGATCAGTAAATTCTGTAGCAAAAAGAGCCAGAAGAAAAAAGGTTCTTAAACAAGCAAAAGGTTACTTTGGAAGACGTAAAAACGTTTGGACAGTAGCAAAAAATGCGGTTGACAAAGCGATGCAATACTCGTATAGAGACCGTAGAAATAAAAAGAGAACATTCCGTGCATTATGGATTACGCGTATTAACGCAGGAGCCAGAGAACATGGTTTGTCTTATTCTCAATTTATGGGTAAATTAAAAGCTAACGATATTGAATTAAACCGTAAGGTTTTAGCAGATTTAGCTATGAATAACCCAGAGGCTTTTAAAGCCGTAGTTGATAAAGTAAAATAAGGCGTTTTCGCCTATTGTAAAACATATTATTCGCTTAATAAAAAATCCGATTCTTAATTGAATCGGATTTTTTTTATGTGCCAAAAACTGTAATAACAATATTTCTTGGTCCCCCATAATCTCTATGCTCGCATAAATAAATGCCTTGCCAAATTCCTAGATTTAATTTCCCATCTGTTATAGGTACATTTACTGATGCTCCAAGCAATGAGGCTTTGATATGAGCGGGCATATCATCCGAGCCTTCATAAGTATGTTTATAATATGAGGCATTTTCGGGAACCATCATATTAAAATGGGATTCAAAATCTGTTCTCACTGTGGCATCTGCATTTTCATTTATAGTTAAACTGGCAGATGTATGCTTTATAAATACTTGTAGTTGTCCCATACTTATTTGTGATATTTCAGGAATAGCTTCGAGTACATTATTTGTAATTAAATGAAAGCCTCTAGAACAAGGCTGTAATTTTATTTCTTTTTGAAAAAACTTCATATTAATAATTTTTGCATTAGCCCATAGCCAAATTATGTATTATCATACTTTTATTAAAATTATAACGCAACCATTTTAATCTTTTTTCATCTATATATATAATCTCATACTTAAAATTATGAAAAAGCATTTTCTAACTATATTCCTCAGTATATTAATACTAACTAGCTGTTCTATAAAAAACGACACACAGCTTCCTGACCCCCAAACAGTAATAATTCATTGGAATTTGACAAAAACTACTGGTGGTATAGGTGGAGTTAATGACGAATTCACCTTAGGTACTGTAGTTTGGACTTTCGATGAAATAGATTTAAAAATTACTGTCGAAAATAATAATACAGATGATACCAAGCAAGATGCGCTAGATTCTGGAACTTATGATTATTCTGTGACTGAAGCTGGAGGAAAAACGTTTATAAATATTGTTGGCAACGAATTTGGTAGATTTGCAGTCTCCAATAATACACTTGTAATTGACCAGAATGAATTATCGCAAGGTAGTGGAGCTGATGGCTTTTTATATACATTCCAAAAAACTGTTGAAGTTGTCGATTAGGTCTTTTGTTTCTTTTTCCTAGCGGCTGGGAATAATACATTGTTCAAAATAAGTCTATATCCTGGAGATGTTGGATGCAAATCTAATTCTGTTTTGGCATCCCCTACTCTATGTTGATAATCTTCAGGGTCATGACCGCCATAAAAAGTAAAGAAGCCTTTTCCTTTTATGCCATGAATATATTTTGCTTCTCCATTCGATTTTGTTTCCCCCAAAACTAATACATTAGATTTTATTTCATCTCTTGTAAAAGATGTTGTCTGCCCCATAAAACCTTTCACTAAAGCTGTATGGTTTTGACATAACATGGTTGGAATGGGATCCCACTTTGCAGAAAACTCCATTAAAGAAAAATAATCGATGGTTTTGGGTATCCTACGTTTTCTGGTCATATCTATTGAGGAAAACTCATATATGATAGGACTTCTCTCAAGTGTAAAATTAGAAAACGCAAAGGTTTTATTATAATCAATTTTACTTTGGTATGCTGGATCGCTACCATCACCATCAAACATAGGTTCACAGATGTCTACCCCTTCAGCAGATAATGCAATATCAAAACTATCTGTGGCACTACACATGGCAAACATAAAACCACCACCTATAACATAATCTCTGATTTTTAAGGCAACATCTGATTTTTCCTGAGACACTTTACTATATCCTAATTTTGCTGCTAATGCCTCCGCATCCTTTTTTTCTTGAATGTACCATGAAGCTGCTCTATAAGCTCCATAAAACTTACCATACTGCCCTGTAAAATCCTCGTGGTGCAGGTGCAACCAATCGAAAAGTAGCAAGCCATCATTTAATACTTCTTCGTCGTAGACTGTTTCATATGGAATTTCCGCATATTGCAATACCATGGTTACAGCGTCGTCCCATGGCAATTTTCCTTTAGGTGTATACACAGCAATTTTAGGTGCTTTTTCTAAAATCACTGCCTCCATATTTTTACTAGGACTATTTATTTCCTCTAAAATACTTTCTACTTTAGAATTCGAAATAACTTCGAAAGAAATACCTCGAATTTGGCACTCATGCTGTATTTCATTAGTATCTGGTAACAAAAAAGAACCGCCCCTGTAATTTAAGAGCCATTTTACTTTTAGTTCTTTACTGAGTGTCCAATAGGTAATACCATAAGCTTTTAAGTGATTTTTTTGGCTTTCTGCATCCATGGGTATCAGGATATAGGATGCATAAACCTGTAAGCTTAGTAGAACAAATGATAATGTGAATAATATCTTTTTCAATATGAAGCAAAACTTTATGAGGTTTCTTGGTCCTTCCTTACTCGAAATGACCAACAACTCTTATTATTTAAGTTGAAAGATACTTAAATTTTCTTCTTTTTTGAATATGTTTAACAGAAGATTAATTCTTAAAACGGCACTTCATTATCATCATCGTCATTAAACGAGCTACCGAAAGCTTGATCTGGACTAGCTTTAAAATCGTCTGCTTTAAAAGTATCGTCATTTGCCGCTGCATTCATTTTAGAATGAAACTCGAAAGGCGAATCAAAATCGTCTAAATTATCAAACTTACCTAAGTGACCAAGGAACTTTAAACGTATGTTTTCTAAACCACCATTTCTGTGTTTTGCAATAATAAATTCTGCTTGTCCTTCTGTTGGTGAACGCTCTTCATCATCCCACTCATCTATTTTATAATATTCTGGTCTGTAAATAAACGATACAATATCGGCATCTTGTTCAATGGCACCAGATTCACGTAAATCTGACAGTAATGGACGTTTACTACCTCCACGGGTTTCAACGGCACGCGATAATTGAGATAAGGCGATTACAGGCACCATTAATTCTTTAGCCAATGCTTTTAAGTTCCTTGAAATCATAGAAATTTCTTGCTCACGATTTCCACCATGGCTATTACCACCAGTCATTAACTGCAAATAATCAATCATAATTAGCTTAATACCATGCTGTGATGACAAACGACGTGCTTTTGCTCTTAAATCAAAAATTGAAAGTGATGGTGTATCATCAATGAAAAGTGGTGCTTTTTCTAATCCTTTTACTTTTACATTAAGTTGCTCCCACTCATGTTTTTCTAATTTACCTGTACGAAGTTTTTCGGAAGACAAACCTGTTTCACTAGAAATTAGACGGGTAATTAATTGTACAGATGCCATTTCTAAAGAAAAGAATGCTACGGGTATATTTTGATCTACCGCTATATTTCTCGCCATAGAAAGCGTTAAAGCCGTTTTACCCATACCTGGACGTGCAGCTACAATAATTAAATCGGATGGTTGCCAACCCGATGTTAATTTATCGAGCTTGGTAAAACCAGTAGGAATACCACTAAGCCCTTCTTTATTTGAAATCTCTTCAATTTTCTTTTTGGCTTGGATTACCAATTCCTGAGCTGTTTCACTCGACTTTTTAATATTTCCTTGGGTTACTTCATATAATTTTGCTTCGGCATTATCTAACAAATCGAAAACATCTTTAGTTTCATCATAAGAATCTTCAATGATTTCATTAGAGATTTTAATTAAGCTACGCTGAATAAATTTTTGTAGGATAATGCGCGCATGAAATTCTATATGAGCAGATGAAGATACCTTTTGTGTTAAAGAAATAAGATAAAAATCACCACCAGCAAGTTCTAACTTTGAATTCTTCTTTAATTGTGTAGAAACGGTTAATAAGTCTACAGGTTCACTGTTTTCGAACAATTGGAAAATAGCTTCAAAAATATATTGATGTGCTTCTTTATAAAAGGCTTCGGAGCTTAAAATATCGATTACTTCATCAACTCCTTTTTTATCAATCATCATCGCCCCAAGAACAACCTCCTCTAAATCAAGTGCTTGAGGAGGTATTTTTCCTTTCTCAAGACTAATAATAGTGCTTTTATCAACTTTGTATCCTTGAATTTGATTAGGTTGTTTCATATATACGAAGGTAGTTAAAAAGAAAGGGTTTTTAAACAGAAAATGAATTTGGATTGCTCACCAGTCATTAACAATTTAACTGTTAACAACTAAAAAATATTGTTAATAAGCATAAAAAAATCCAAAACTAAATGTTTCAGATTTTATTATGTTGTGGTTATAAAAGGCTTAGCCTTTATACACTCCCATATTTGCATATTTTTCCATTCGCTTGGATACCAAATCTGTTGGTGATAAGTTTTTTAATTCTTCATAAGATTTAACGATAGCATTACTTACTGCTAAAAATGTTTTTTCACGATCTCGATGCGCACCTCCTAATGGTTCTTTAATAACACCATCTACTACTTTTATCTTCATAGCGTCTGTAGCTGTTAATTTTAAAGCTTCGGCTGCTTGTTCTTTATATTCCCAGCTACGCCAAAGGATTGAAGAACAGTTTTCTGGTGAGATTACTGAATACCAGGAATTTTCTAACATTAATACATTATCGCCAACACCAATACCCAAGGCACCACCCGACGCACCTTCACCAATAACTATGGTGATAATAGGTACTTTTAAACGTGTCATTTCTAAAATATTTCTGGCAATGGCTTCTCCTTGTCCACGCTCTTCTGCTTCTAAACCTGGATAAGCACCTGGTGTATCTATTAAAGTGACTATAGGGATTCCGAATTTCTCGGCAGATTTCATTAAACGTAAAGCTTTACGATAACCTTCAGGATTCGCCATTCCAAAATTTCTATACTGTCTGGTTTTGGTATTGAAGCCTTTTTGTTGCCCAATAAACATAAAACTTTGATCACCTATTTTTCCTAAACCTCCAATCATCGCTTTATCATCTTTTATATTGCGATCTCCATGTAATTCTAAAAAAGAATCACCACATATTGCTTCTATATGATCTAATGTATAAGGTCTATTGGGATGACGAGACAATTGTACGCGTTGCCACGGTGATAGGTTTTTATAAATATCTTTTTGTGCGTCTTTTAACTTCTTTTCTATTTGAGAACAAGTTTCTGTAACATCTACTTCACTTTCTTCTCCAATCACTCTACACTTTTGTAGTTGATCCTCTAGCTCTTTTATAGGGAGTTCAAATTCTAAATATTCCATAAGAATTTTATTTAGCTATTTAATTTTTAGGTTAGTGTACAAATATAAAAACTTTAATTTTCTTAAACAGTTAAGTATGCTTTCTTTTTAATTTTCTTGTGTTTTTTAGGATACCATTTAAAATGACTGTGGCTATAATCACCATAGCGCCATAATAAAACGATGTACTCATTTGTTCTTTTTCTGGGAACAATATAATAGCCATAATAATTCCATAAACAGGCTCTAAATTATAGGTTAGCACAACGGTATAAGGACTAATAAGTTTCATAACATAAACAGATGCAATAAAAGCATAGGCTGTACAAATAGATGCTAGGATAAAAAGATATCCAAAATCTGAAGTGCTTAAACTGAAAAAATCTGAAGAAAACCCAGCTCCAAAAAACAAAATATAAATAGAGATGAATAGTACACCGCTTAAAAATTCGTAAAATGAAATAACTGTTGCTGTGTGTTGCTTTAAAAACTTCCCATTTAATACTGCAAATAGCGAAGAAAAAAATGCCGAAGAAACCCCTAAAAGAATCCCTGTAAGATATTTTATCTCACTTTGAGTAATTATAAAAACACCTATTATTACTATAATTCCAAAAAGAATTTCATACCAAATAATAGTCCGTTTGTAAATTATAGGCTCAATAAAAGAAGCAAAAAAGGCACCCGTAGAAAACATAGCTAGTGTTATAGATATATTAGATGCATCTATAGCTCCAAAAAAAGTAATCCAATGTAAGGCTATTATGATTCCAGCTATTGAAAGTCTGACGAGGGATTTTGGCTTGATTTTTAGTTTAACCTTGGCTATTTTAATATAAATAAACATCAAAATAGATGCCATGACCATTCTATACCAAACTAAATGAATTGCTTTTATTGTAATTAACTCTCCTAGAATAGCTGTAAAACCAGCTATAAAAACTAAAAAATGAAGATGTAGATAGTTTTTAAATCGTGAATTATTACGAAACAATCTATACATTTTGACTTGCTCTTTTGCTTATTAACTTCGTTAAAAGTCTTGATTTAGCTATAGCTACTTTTTCCTTGTTACGGTACAAAATATCATCTATTCTGTACATTTTATTTTATAACAAACCTAGCGTTTGGCTTTATACAAAAGATAAACCGCTAGAACACCAAAAATGATATTAGGAAACCACACGGCTATTAGTGGTGGAAAATCGGACTGCTCTGCCATTACACCAAAAATTTTATCAAAAAACACAAAGACCATTGCGATGCAAATACCAACAGCTAAATTCACGCCCATACCTCCTCGTCTTTTAATTGATGAAACGGCAACTGCTATAATGGTTAAAATAAACACAGAAACTGGCAAGCTCCATTTTCTATATAAAACCAATTGAAAACGACCTACATTAGAAGAACCTCGGGCTTCTTCTTTTGCTATAAAACGTTTTAAGTCACCATACATTTTGGTCTCTGCTGCATATATTACAGGAATAAGATCTTCTACATGAAAAGAAAGTAGCGTATCCTTCTCTTTAACTTTTTCTATGACATCATCTCTTTCGCCTATATTTCTTTTAACATAATTGATTAATCTGTATATCGTATCCTTCTCTATATACTTAATTCGATCAGCAGTTATTTTATAAGCGAGTTTGTTTCCTTCAAAATGCTCTAAAGTAAAGTTTCTTCCTTCATTATTTTTACCATCAAAACTGCTTACATAAATAATGTCATTATCATTTATTTGTCTGAATACATTAGTATTATCTACAGCACTTTTATGCTTTTTTAAATACTTGTAGCTAAAGTTATTAAAACCTTCACTTGCCTTAGGAGCCAAAAATAACCCTAGAATAATTGCTAGTATTGCAACTACAGTAGCCCCGATCATATAAGGTCTTAAAAACCGTGTAAACGAAACACCAGAACTTAAAAAAGCAATGACTTCTGTATTGTTAGCCAGTTTAGATGTAAACCAAATAACCGATAGGAATAAAAATAACGGAAAGAGCAAGTGAGCAAAATAGATGGTAAAGTCTAAAAAGTAAATCATGACTTCTACAAAAGGTACTTCGTTTTCTAGTATTTTACCTATTTTTTCTGCTAGATGCACTGTGATTCCAATAGGAATAAATAGAAGCAACATCATTAAAAATGTAAACAAATAGCGTTTTAATATGTACCAATCAAGAATTTTCATAAATACTATAAACGGTTATCCATTTGTTTTACCATTTTATCTTTCCATGTTTTAAAATCTCCTGCTAATATATGTTTTCTTGCTTCTCGAACCAACCATAAATAAAATCCCAAATTGTGTATGGTTGCTATTTGCTTGCCCAGCAATTCATTAACCGTAAACAAATGTCTTAAATAAGCTTTACTATATTCGGTATCTACAAATGTTATTCCCATCTCATCGATTGGCGAAAAATCGTCTGCCCATTTTAAATTTTTAATATTTATCGTGCCATGTGCTGTAAATAACATACCATTTCTGGCGTTTCTTGTTGGCATAACACAATCAAACATATCTACTCCTAACGCAATATTTTCTAAAATATTGATTGGTGTCCCTACTCCCATTAAATAACGAGGTTTTTCTTCTGGTAAAATAGAACAAACAACATCGGTCATAGCATACATTTCTTCCGCTGGCTCACCTACCGATAAACCACCAATTGCATTACCAACAGCTCCTGCATTTGCAATATACTCTGCAGATTGCATACGCAAATCTTTATAAGTACTCCCTTGTACTATTGGAAAAAACGCTTGACTATAGTCGTATTTTAAGGGTGTTTTTTCTAAATGATTGATACATCTATCTAACCAGCGATGTGTCATATGCATAGAGCGCTTTGCATAGTTATAGTCACACGGGTATGGCGTACACTCATCAAAAGCCATAATAATATCGGCTCCAATACTTCGTTGAATCTCCATAACATTTTCTGGTGTAAATGTATGATAGCTCCCGTCTATGTGCGATTTAAACTTAACGCCTTCTTCTTTAATTTTTCTATTCGCTGATAAAGAATATACTTGATAACCTCCAGAATCTGTTAAGATATTTCTATCCCAATTCATAAACTTATGGAGCCCTCCTGCTTTTTCAATGATAGCTGTTTGAGGACGCAGATACAAATGGTAAGTATTACCTAAAATAATGTCGGGATTTATGTCGTCTTTTAACTCACGCTGGTGCACGCCCTTCACAGTAGCAACTGTACCAACAGGCATAAAAATAGGGGTTTCTATAACACCATGATCGGTAGTTATTTTACCCGCTCTTGCTTTACTTTGAGCATCTTTTGCTTTTAATTCGAATTTCATCTCTACAACATTATAAGTTGGCAAACCTACATATTTTTTTAATTTTAAATTAGTTTTATGCTATCAAATTATGTAGGGCCTTTGTCTTCTATTTGTTGAAATATAATAGAAGTAAAGATAAATAACCAAAAATCTATAGCAATAGTTATTAAAAGGAAATAATTTGCTTTTGGCAACGTTTTTGATATTAAGAATCAAATCTAAAAACGAATTATTATGAAAAGTTTAAAAAACTTTCACGAATACCTTAAAAATAAAAGTGACGTGAGTAAAAATCTATTTTTTATTTTGGCAATTGCCTTAATTATTCCCTCTACTGCTATAGCCCAATCTCAAATGGTAACAGGCATGGGTATTAAAGCTGGGCTAAATTATAATGCTAATGGTAAATATTTTGAATCTATTAACACGAATGCTGATAACCCCGACAGAAATATTGGATATCACATTGGTTTGTTTGGTAAAATAGGAAATAGCAGACTTTATTTTAAACCAGAGTTAGTTTATACGGCTACCAAAAGTGATTATACAGATGAGGAATTTAAGATGCAAAAGCTTGATGCTCCGCTATTAGTTGGTACCAGAATAATAGGTCCTTTTAGTGTCTTTGCTGGACCTTCGCTTCAATATATTTTGGATTCTGAATTTGACGGGCTTTCTATTAATAATATTAAAAATGATTTCTCTGTCGGGCTTAATTTTGGTATCGGATTTAACTTAAATAAAATAGGTATAGATGTACGTTACGAAAGAGGTTTTAGTAAAAATGAGGCCACTTTTTTAAACAACAATAATGTTAACACCAGTAGACTTGATACAAGACCAGATCAATTGATTTTGGGACTATCTATTATATTATAAAACAAAAAGAGAGCCTTGTAACAAGGCTCTCTTTTTTACTTCCTAAATTATAAATTTTTCTATTCTGAATCTAAATAATCTGCTATACCATCACCATCTGTATCGGTAAACGTTATAATCGTTCCCGTAAAAGTACCATTCTCCTCTTCAACAATATGGTTTACAAGTTTTTGATTTGACTCCAAGATAATTGATTTAATTTCTTCTCTAGTGGCTCTATTTTCCGTAGTTATAATTATTTCATCTCTTGTTAAAATACCATCACCATCATCATCTGAATCTTGGTAATCATATATAGGGAGAAGAAAGCCGCTATTAGTAGATGTAAAATCTTCATCAGTGTTATCAAATAAATCTCCGTTACCATCTGTATCTTCTAAATAAGAAGGGATTCCATCATTGTCATGATCATTTTGCGACGTTTGTAATAATTCAAATTTAAAAATTAATGGAGAATACGCAGGTATTCCCGATCCATCTGGAGGATTTGAATAATATCCTAACCCTGAAGGCAAAAACATAACGCCCATACCTTGGTTTACAAAACTAACGGTGCCATCTCCATTTTCAACAAAACTTTCTGCTACGTTAAATTGAGGAAATACTCTACTCCAGCCTATAACAGTACCTGATAAATCAAGACCTATAGGATTAATTGCAAGATCAAAAACCACATCGCTTATAGTAAACCCCTCATAGGTTGCCACAACATTATCTGCTAATGTTGGTGACCCAACGCCGCTTCCTTGTTTCAACCTAAGGATATAATACTCGTAATCTGTATCTGCAAATGTCGTTTCTATAGTTTCTAGATTGGTAGCGTCTTTAAGTAATGTACCGCCATCTGGAACATCTGTTCCCTCTACAAGTTTCGTGATTTTTAAATCTTGAATTGTTGGATTTGTAAGGGCTTCAAATTCGCTAGAATTATAATAATGGGTTTCTAAATATTCCGACAAATCTGTTTTGTCTGTAATTTGCTGTTCTGCTCTATCTCTAATCTCAACAACTACAGGATCTGTTCCGCCATCATCTTTATTACAAGATAAAAAACATGTAACCAAACATACCATCGCTAGAGCTATTCTTCTTAATTTCATATTATTTTTTATTTTCTATTTTGGATGACCATCTTTTACATGATAACAAACAAAATATTATTACATCCATTTAACCAATTAGCCTTCAAATTTAAACTTTAAGCCTCTGAATGTTTCTTTATTGCTTATTTTTGATGCGCAAGATACAATTTTAAAATAATTTTGTACAAGAACATTAACGTAGTTTTTAGAACAATTGTATGCGAATTGATAAGTATTTATGGTGTATTAGGTATTATAAAACAAGAACCCTTGCTACTACTGCTTGTAAAAAAGGGCAAGTACGGATAAATCAAGAAATTGTTAAACCAAGTAGGGAGGTTTACCCAATGGATACTATTGAATTGAGAAAAAATCAAATTAATTATAAACTTAGCGTAAATGATATTCCAGAAAGCAGAGTTGGTGCCAAGTTGGTTGATATATATAGAACCGATATAACGCCTAAGGAGCAATTTGAAGCTCAAGAACTTTTAAAATATTCTAAAGATTATTACAGAAAAAAAGGCGTTGGTAGACCTACAAAAAAAGATAGAAGGGATATTGATGGTTTTACAGATGTAGCATACAATCACAAAGAAGAAGAATGATTATATAGAGCTTACAACCCATACTGAATGCAGTTGAAATATGATCTTTGAAAAAAATAAAATAAACAAATAAAAAAGAGTAATTTTATACTTTAATTTTTTGAACTCATTTATAATGGCTGTTAAGAATAATATCATCCTTAATCATAACGAAATCAATCATAAAATAAGACGTATCGCTTTTCAGATATATGAAAGCAATGTAAATGAAAAAGAAGTTATTCTTGCTGGCATTGATAAAAACGGTTATGTTTTTGCAAAAAAACTAAAAACTGTACTTCAAAAAATATCTGAGATAAATCCGATACTTTGTAAAGTCTCTATTGATAAAAAGAACCCTTCTGCCAATATTAAAACCTCGATCAAAGCAGACGATTATAAAAATAAGTCTTTGGTTCTTGTTGACGATGTTTTAAATTCTGGTACAACATTAATTTATGGCGTTAAACATTTTTTGGATGTTCCTTTAAAACAATTTAAAACCGCCGTTTTAGTAAATAGAAATCATAAAAAATACCCAGTAAAAGCAGATTTCAAAGGGATTTCCTTGTCTACTTCTTTACATGAACACGTGAACGTGGTTTTAGAAGGCAAAGCTTTTGAAGCTGTTTTAGAATAGCTCCAAAATCAATTCTTCAATAATATCGTCTTCTGTTTTGTTATCGGTTGTTAAGACAACTTCGGATAAGTTATAAAATTGAGAACGCTCAAAAAGGTGTTTTCCAATAAACTCTGTAAGTAATTCATCTGTTTCAATATGAGCAATTAGTGGCCGTTTGCCTTTTTCTTTTTTCAACCTTGCCACTAAAGTAGGTATGGAAGCTTTTAAGTAAATACTCTTTACATGGTTAATATTCTTAATAAAATCCATATTATTACTATAACACGGTGTCCCCCCACCTAGCGATAAAACCAATTTGGTTCTGTTATCCAAAAGCTCCTTTAGATACAATGTTTCCATCTTTCTAAAATAGATCTCTCCTTTAGACTTAAAAATATCACTTACAGATAGTCCTTCCTTTTCTTCTATATAATCATCTAAGTCAATAAAATCATAGTTTAATTTTTCTGCTAAAATTCTTCCTAAAGTCGACTTTCCTGAAGCCATATATCCAATTAAAACTACATTCATTTTCTCGCTATAAATTGATTATTAAAAACATACGTTTAAGTGATGCAAAAAAACAAAAAAATCTTTAAAAAAAGTCTTGTTTTATTAATAAAACATTTTATATTTGCACCCGCTAACAACAACGTTAGTTATTGAAATAATGACCTGGTAGCTCAGTTGGTAGAGCATCTCCCTTTTAAGGAGAGGGTCCTGGGTTCGAGCCCCAGCCCGGTCACTGATAGAAATATCAAATAAAAACAAAACCTTGCTAATTATACAATTAGTGAGGTTTTGTAGTTTTTGAGCTATCATTTAATTTAATGCAATTTGGTTTTGAACAAGTCAAAAATATATTCTTACCTATAAAGTATCAGACATGTACCTACAAAAATTGGACTATACTTTTGTTCTAGGTTTTGAAAGTTTTTTAAGAAATTACCAGCCCAAACATTATCAGGATAAAATTGGTAACAATGCTGTAATGAAACTTTTCCTTTTCTATAATAGATATACATGTTATATCAATATCCCCTTTAGAGGAAATAAGAGAATTGATTTTTGATCAATCCATAAACAGTTTTGGAAGATACAGAGAAATCTCAGGTATTAATGTTACTAAGGCAAGCACCAAAAGACTGGTTATTAAAAATGGTAGACCCGCTTTGCTCACTTTTCCAATAGACACTTTACCTATACTTGATGAAACAAAAAGGCAAACACCTAGCGGTGGCGTCGTTAACCCGATCATCAAGTTTAACAAGGCAATAACAGCAAAATGAATAGGGTCGACATCTACAGCTATAGCTACTTTTAAAAGAATCGGGAAAAGGATTAAAAGTGCCGCGATGGTTTCCATAAAAGTCCCAACAAAAATGAGCAGAAGATTTATTAGAAGTAAAACGACATATTTATTATTGGAGAAGCCTAGAATTTCAGATGATACCAATTGTGGCAACTGCTCGGTTATTAGAATCCACCCAAAAAGATTGGCAAATCCTATCAATATCATAAGCGATGCCGAGGTTTTCATGGAATCTAAGACAATGACCTGAATGTTCTTAAAATTGAGTTTTTTATAAATGAAGCTTCCTATAACCAAAGCATAAACCACAGCGATGATGGACGCTTCGGTCGGAGTGAAAACCCCGCCAATAATTCCGAAAAGGATAATAAAAGTCATTAACAACGACCAAAACGTATCTTTAAAACTGAATAAAATCTTCTTTAAACTACTTTTAGAATGCTTGGGGTATTTCTTTCTTTTGGCAATGAAATAAGTAACCCCCATAAGGCCGAAACCTAATAAAAATCCTGGTATAGCGCCTGCCAAAAACAGCCTACCAACCGATAAACCACTTAAAGTAGCTGCAATAATCATAGGTACACTAGGTGGTATGATTGGCCCAACTGTGGATGAGGAAGCTGTTATGGCACAGGAAAAATCGGCATCGTAACCTTCTTTTTTCATAGCTGGAATCATAACTGAACCTATACTGGCCGTATCTGAAATAGCTGTGCCCGAAATACCTGCGAATAACATGGAAGCACCAATATTTGCCAATGCCAAACCACCTCGAATATGCCCTGTTAAATGGTTGCAAAAGGTTATTATTTTAGCCGTTAATCCGCCTTGGTTCATCAGGTTTCCTGCCAATATGAAACCAGGGACACTCAACAATACAAATACATCGATTCCTGAATACATTTTCATTGGCACTACAATTAAGGGAATTCCTCTAAAGAGTAAATACATTAAACACGATAAGCCCAATGAAAATGCTATTGGAAACCTAAACATCAAGCATATAGCAAATACAAGTATTAATATCCAAATCATGATTGGTTTTTTAATTTTTTAATGATTTTTTGTAAATCCCAGAAAGCGTAGACCGTAATAAAAAACCCCATTATAAATATAGAGCCAAAAGCTATGGACATAGAAAGCCCGACGCTTGGCGAGCGTTCCATAATCCCTACCTTCACAAATTGAATGGCGCAAATAGTAAGCACCATAAACAACAGAATGGTGCATAGCGACACTAAAAACTCTAAAATTTGTTTTTGTCTACTAGTCATTTTATTATAAAGCACATCAAACTTCACATAATAATTACCTTTCATAGCCAATCCAGCGGCAAAGCTCATGGCGTAAATAAAGAAGAAGCGTGCTGCTTCCTCGGTCCATGAAGGCGCGCTTTCTAAAAAGAATCTCGCATAAATCTGAACCATGGTAACGCCTATAAAGGAAAAACTGCTCACCAACGTACCGTATTTTAAAAATTCCCCTACCTGTTTTTTAAAGTTCATTATTCCCTTAGCTTTAAAATATCGCTATATACTACTTGCATCTTAGGTGACAAACTATTATAGATGGCTTCTCTTGCTGCTTCACCAAAAGCATCCTTATCAACCTCAACCAAGATCATCCCCGCAGCCTTTAACTCATCCTTGATTTTTCTTTCACTCTCCAAAAAGAGCTTATGCTCATACTTGACCATGTCTTTTACAGCTTCTAAAAAGATTTCTTTTAAGTCGTCCGGAAATGCTTGAAACTTTTCTTCACCAATAACAGGATAGGTCCAACTAACCACGTGAGCCGTTTGATTGACGTATTTTTGGACTTCGTAAAATCCTGCGGCCTTAATAATGGCGAAACCATTTTCCTGAGCTTCAACGGTGCCTTGTTGCAAAGACGTAAATACCTCTGAAAATGCCATAGGTGTCGGTTTGGCTCCCAAGGCTTCCCAAGCGGTAACAAACGATGGCACGTTGGGCACCCTTACTATGAGCCCATTCAAATCATCAGGATTTTTAATAGGTCTATTTGATGTTAAATGCCGTGGCCCTCCAGGGAACTGACCCAGGGGTCTAAGCCCTATTTTATCAATCATTTCCTGCTCCATGCGCTTACCTATGTCACTGTTAATTAGAACACGCATGTCGGTAGAGTCCCTCAATAAAAATGGTAATTCACAAAAGGTCAAAATCTCAACCCAGTTACTCAAGGGAGAACCCGTTGTTGTCATATCTATAACACCTGCACGAATCAACCGAATGGCTTCACTTTCTTTGGCCAACTGTTCCGAATGGTAGTTATCAAGTATAATTCTACCATTGGTTCGCTCTTCTAGAATTTCAGAAAAATATTCAAATGCTTGAAACCAAGTATGGCTTTCGTTCACTAAAAGGCTTGCTCTTAAATGAAAATCAGGTGCTTTCTTTTTATTGCACTGAATAAACAAAACTGCTAATACCGATAAAAAAAATAATCTTTTTGTCCTTGATAGAAATGAGAAAAAGGGATTCATTAGTGTTAAAAAATTTCTCGATGTTTAATTTTTGAAGTCAAGTTTCGAATTTATAAAAAATGTTGGGTGAGGAAAAATTCTATCAAAATCTATTTATACTTATAAACTTCTGTTTCTTGTATTCCATAACCTTCTACGGGAAGAAAAACGCCTCTTCCATTATTGGTTTCATCACCTGCTAACATTCTGCCTTTTTTCCATTTACCATCCATATATACATACTCATTTACTATACCCAGTCCTGCTTTTTCATCATTGGATGTTTTTGGCCTAAAACTTACTACGGCTCTACTACCTATAACCGTAAACTTGTTGGTTTCTGTTTTTAAAATCAGACCATGTGCTTCGTTCACTTTTATTTTTCCTCGTCTGGAATATAATCTGGCCTTAACATAATAATCGTCCATTTCAAATTCCACAAAAGGCTTATCCCTATCGATTAAAAAAGCTCGTATTTTGTTTTTATCTCCCTGACTTTCTAATATTTGAGGAGATAAATGATCT
>CANMXP010000035.1 GCA_947501845.1 uncultured Flavobacteriaceae bacterium
TTCACGTTCAGTCCCGCGTTCAGATCGGTTGCCCCGTCTACGGTAAGGGTACCTGTCAGGTTCGTCTCGTTTCCGTTGGTTACGTCAAGCGTGCTGTTGAGCATGGTCGGCCCTTCGACCAGTAGCTCGCCGTTGAGCGTCGTGTTGTCGTCCACGTCCAAGGTACCAGTGGCCGTTATGTTCCTGTGGTAGGCATAGGGAACGAACGTCAGTATCTCCCTGCTCATGTCCTCAAAATTATTGCCCCCTTCAAAATCTATCTCTACCTTCAGATCCTTGGGCGTTCCGTCCCAACTGATCTTCTCAAAGGCATCGTGCTCTACGGCACCTATGATCAGGTTGATCCTCCCAAACTCGTCCGTGGTGGTCAACTGTACCTCCTGGAACTCCTCGCCATTGCCTGAATCCAGAATCGTAAATCGGATGGCCACCGTAGTACTGGGCAAATAGTTCCCCTCGGAATCAACGCCTGGAAGCTCCAGAACATCGGGCCCCACGATCACTGCCTGATAGGTAATCCCATCGGTCTGTCCAAAGGACTCCTGTACCAAAAAAAGAAATAAGAATAGGGTAAAAATACGTTTCATGATTAGGTTGGTTTTGATGCGTAATATTTTATGTATAATTATATTTTTATAAGTTTTGCATTAAACAATTTTCCATTGGAAATTGCTTTTAAAAGATACGAGCCATTGGAAATATGTTTTAAATCTAAATCGATATCTTTTGATGGCGGAAAGTCTCTGGAATATATAAGTTTACCACTTATATCATAGACTAAAACAGAAATCGTTTTGGTTGTACTTTCGGTAAAAGATATGGTAACTGCTTGTGCAAAAGGATTTGGGTGCACTGTTGCTAATAAATTATTAGTGCCAGATTGTTTTACAACTTTTATTTTACTGGGCGGTTGTTGATAGCCTTGCCTTAAATAATATCCTTTATTAGAATAAGTACCAATCACGCTAGATTGTCCTATACTCTGACTCACTATATATTGCCCTTTTGAGGTAGATATTGTTTTTGATGTGCCTCCTGCCCCTAAATTAGACCTTATAATTCTATATGAATTGCTATCTGCTTTTTGCTGTGCTTTAATTGAATACACAAAACAAATCGCTAATAAAAAAAAGACATGTTTTTGGGTTCGTTTTATATTCATATTTTAATTCTCCAGATTTCTTTTTTATCTAAACTATAATAAATACCAATACTAAAATAGCATGTCCACCATTTGTCCATATTACAAAATATGCGTCTATCTAATAATCACAATAACATGTTGGCAGGTTAATAATAAACCCAATACCAAACTGGTGTGCATTTAATTTTAATTTTTCCTCGCTTTCGCCACTATTAATCAACACAGATTTCCCATAGGAATAACCTGCATAAATTGCTGTATTACTAGAAATAGGATATTGCATACTAACCCCTACTCTAAAAAAAAGAATATTATTATTAAATTCTTCTTCACCTACCAAATTAAATACATCGTTATTTATCGTTTGATTGCCTCGTATTAAAAACTCAGAAGCTACAGATCCATTTAAGAGAAAAGTAAGATCTCTTAATTGAAATAATTTAGCATCAATACCTGCTTTTATACCCAGATAACTAACATCCCAGGCAAAATAATTATCTACACTAGATTCGCTTCCTATAGCTCCATAACTATTATAAGTAGCTCCTGCTGTTAAAAACAAGGTTTTGGCATCATTAAGAGTATGCCTGTACCCCATACCAAAATATGATTTAGATTTTGACAAAAGATTGTCCAGTGGTTGCCCCCTTGAGTTTTCATAATCAAAAGAAGAAATTGTAGAACCATATTCCATATATAGTTGCTGACTGTATCCTGATAAACTGATTAAAACAATAAGAAGGCTTAGTAGTTTTTTCTTCATATAAAAAATACTTTATTAAAATACTTGGAATTTGTTTTCTTAAATTATATGAAATAAGGATGCTTGACTGCTTTACAATTCAAAAAAACCGTTCTAGGTCTTCTTGTCGTTTGAGCATAATATTTTAGAGCAAATGATATAAATATTGTTAAAACAATAAAAAAGTTAATTAGCATAATAATGATAAGTTGGTTGAAACGAATGTATCAGTATCAATCTTATAAAAAAAATAAATCCGATAATGTCCCACTTTTGTCCACCATAAAACAGTATATCATCAATTTCTTACTCTTTAGTAAGAATAAAAAAACACATTATAGTACCTCTTAACATTCTGGTAATAGTTTTAATAAACAGGTAACTTTATTAACATACCAATAACTCTAAATTGATACAACAACATTAATGGCTTAACAGGTTTGGAATAGTCGGACTATAAATTTGCCATAAAATTAATTAACCCGAAATATTTTATTTAGATTATGAAAAAATTACTCAAATTTCTTTTATTGTTTGTTATCCTAACTGCAACTAGTACCTCTGTTATAGGCTGTGATGTTGAAGACGGGAAAGATGGAAAAGATGGTGTTGACGGCGTAGATGGCGTTGATGGACAGGATGGTGAAAATGGTGCAGATGGTAGTAATGCATCTGTTTATTTAACAGCATCGAAATCTCCAAGCTTATTAAAAGTAACTAGCGATTTTGTAAATTTAAAAATCACACCAATTTTATCTTCAGAAGATGTCATTCCAAACACTCCTGACTTTGTTTACGGTTCTATGGCCGACGGAGCTGGATTAATTAACAATGGAGATGAGACTTTTACTCTAATCAACAACATAGAAGCAGATTACTCTATTGCTCGTATTATGTTAAACAAAAACTTAAGACCTTACCATGGAGAATATATCCTGAATGCTGCTGCAACTGCAGAAACTGCACAATGTTCTGGGTCATTAATTAGCCCAGAAGAACATGGGTTTGGTCCTTTGTACTTATCTGGAGGAGAATGGGGAGGTGCATCTAAAGGTGTATTTTTAACAGATCCAGCAAAAGATGCTGCCGATGCTAGTACTGGAAAATTATTAAATGCTTTCGGGCAATGGTCTACTGAAAATGCTGTTGTTATTGGTAAAGATGCTTATACTGATAAAACCGTTGCTTTTATTGGAGATGACCATTCCGACAATAGTGTACCTTCTGGTCAATTAGGGATGTACGTTGGTGATAGAGGGGATCTTGAAGGCGGTAAATTATATGGACTAAAAGTTACTACTTCTGGAATCGATTTTGAAGTAGACATGGTTGAAGGTACTGAATATGATGCCGAATTTGTTGAACTAACCGAAAGAGAAATAGCGGCTTTAGACGCAGAAGCCAAAACTAAAGGTGTTATGGGGTTCTCTAGATTAGAAGATATTGGTTGGAGAAGAGGTTCTGCTGCAAATCAAAGAGAAGTATTTTTAGCTGTAACTGGTAGAGACAAACCAGATTTAGTTGGAAAAGGAACTATTTTAGGTAGAGTTTATAAAGTTGTATTAAACGATACCGACCCAACTGGAGCTTGTAAAATTACTTGTGTATTGGATGGTGATAAAGTTGGAGGGAAAGCTGAAGGATTCCATTCTCCTGATAACATTTTAGTAACCGAAAATTATGCCTACATACAAGAAGATCCTAACGGATATTTAGATACTGCTGTTAATGGTTTTGCTAAATTATATCAATATAACTTAAGTACAGGCGCTATAAAAACTGTCTTAGAATGTGACCAAAACAGAGCTGCTGGTTTAGGTTATGGTACCATTGATAAAAACTGGGAAATTACTGGCATGATAGATGTTACAGATGTTGTCAATAATGGAGATAACACATTTTTATTAATAACCCAAAATCACGGTTGGGAACCTGCAGATGGAACTTCATTTACAGACCCTAAGGCTAATCCAGACTTGAGTAACAGAAAAGAAGGGTCTATGTTATATATAATTAAAGGCTTAGACAGATAATCCTATGAACATACATTTGAATTTTATATTCAAAGCTAAGACATACACTTTAGGTGTATGTCTTTTGCTTTTAAGCGTATCTTGTATAAATAACAAAAAAAACGAGATAAAAGAATTAAACACAAAAACTGATAAGCTTGAAAATTTATATAGCAACCATCTTGTGATGGCTTATCAATATTTAGATAGTATCAATATTAAAAATAATGCTGATGCTAACAAGAGGCATTATATAAATTCAAGAAAACATTTTAAAAAAAGTGAGCCAATACTATCTTATATTGAAAAAGAGAATTATAAATCTTTAAATTCTCCAAATTTGTTACGAATTCAAGAAGAAGACCCTACAGATATTAAAATTAATCAGCCTATAGGATATCAAGTCATTGAAGAGAATTTATTTTCAGGCTCCATGGATTCTTTAGCTTTGTCCAGAGCGTTAAAAGTAACAAGTGGCAGACTTAAATTAATAGGAAATAATATTGACTTAAATTTTAAAGATTATCATGTATTATGGCTTGTAAGAGATGCTGTAATAAGAACAGCTACAACAGGGTTGTCTAATTTCGATTCACCTGTACTGGGGGAGTCTCTAAAAGAGTCCATTTATGTATCAAATACTTTAAAGGATATACTCACCATTTATCAAAAAAACTTCAAAAACAAAGCATTATTGGAAACATGGAGAATAGAGTTAGATAACTCGATAACCGCTTTGGATGCAGATTTTGAGAAATTTGACAGATATGAATTTATAAAAAATCATACCAACAAGCAATTAGAATTGATAAAAGTCACACAAGATGATTGGGATATAGAATTTCCCTTTGAATTAGCTTTTAAAAATAACATAACTCGTTTATTTAGCGATAATACATTTAATCTAGATTATTTCTCTGACTATAAAAATGATACAACTCACTTAAGCACAAAAATAGAGCTGGGCAAACAATTGTTTAACGACAAAAGGCTTTCTATAAAGAATAATATGTCTTGTGCTACTTGTCATATTAAGGAAAAAGCTTTTACTGATGGAAAAACAACTTTTAATGAAAACTTAAAAAGAAATACGCCTACTCTAACATATGCTGGTTTACAAAAATCTTTCTTTTTTGATAACAGATCAGGTAGTCTTGAAGGACAAATTGTTGGAGTTGTAACTAATCATGACGAATTTAATTCTAATTTGCAGCACATTGTCGATGTCGTTAAAAAAGATATAAACTACTCTAAAGGTTTTGACTCTTTATACAAAAGAGGAGCAACCGATATGAATATAAGGCACTCTATTGCATCTTATGTCAGGTCTCTAAATAATTTCAATTCTAAGTTTGATAACAATATCAACGGTAAAGAAAACAATATCAATAAAATAGAAAAAAAAGGATTTAATCTTTTTATGGGTAAAGCAGCATGTGCTACCTGTCATTTCCCACCATTATTCAATGGTACAGTCCCTCCTAACTTTAGTGAATCTGAACTTGAAATCATAGGCGTACCAAAAACAAAAGAAAATAAAACCTTAGATGATGATTTAGGAAGATATTACTTATTTAATACTCCTGAAAGAAAAGGAGCCTTTAAAACACCTACTATAAGAAACATAGAATTAACAAAACCATACATGCACAATGGTGTATACGAGTCTCTGGAACAAGTTATGGATTTTTATAATAAAGGAGGAGGCGTTGGACTTGGTTTTGATTTACCACATCAAACCTTACCCTTTGATAATTTAAACCTAACGCAAGACGAACAAACAGCTATTATCGCTTTTATGAAAACACTTACTGATGAGGGTTCTAACAAGATAAAATAAAGACAACTTAAAATGTTAAAAATAGGACCGTTAAAACTATTTTTCATTAAGAAATACTCAAAATATTATTTTAGAATACAATAAAAAATCAAAATGTTAAAAATCATTTAAAAATCAAGCATTTATACTTTTTTTTGTATATTAATTCGATAAAACCATTAAATATTATGAAAAGTATTACACCCCTAACATTAAGAGCGTTTATTCTTCTTTTAATTTTTAGCTTTTCTACCTTAACCGCACAAGATCAAGACAAGCCATTTGTAAAAGAAATTAAAGGTAAAATTATTGACCAAAAGACTAAAAAGGTTTTAGTTTTTTCAGACATAGCCATTGCTAATTCTAATATTAGCACTGTGACTAACACAGATGGTGAGTTTCTTTTAAAAATACCTCAGGATTTATTAGAAGGTACTTTAGTTTTTTCCCATTTAGGTTATGAAAAAAAAGAAATTAAAATTTCTGCTTTAGAAAACAAAGTAAAAATAGAATTAGAGCCTGCCATTACAGAATTAACTGCTGTTGAAATTGACACATACAAAGATGCAAAAACACTTTTAGAAGCTACCCTTAAAAAGAAAAGTGAGCTATATAACAATAGTAATACGTTAATGACTGCATTCTATAGAGAAACTATCAAGAAAAGAAGACGTAATGCTTCTCTGTCTGAAGCCGTAGTGCAAATACATAAACGCCCTTACAGTAGCTTTAAAAGAGATGCTATTGAGCTTGTAAAATCAAGAAAAAAAACAGATTATACACGACTTGATACACTTGCCGTAAAATTACAAGGTGGTCCTTTTAGTAACTTATATACTGACATTATAAAATACCCAGAGTATATTTTCACAAACGAAGATATTGATCTTTACGATTTTAGCTTTGGTGCATCGACTCGAATAAATGAAAATTTAGTTTATGTTATTAATTTCAAGCAAAAACCAAGCGTTACAACACCTCTATACTATGGTAAGCTTTATATTGACTCAAGAACTTTAGCTCTTACTAATGCTGTTTATAGTTTAAATGTTGAGAACAAGAGGCTAACCAGTGAAATGTATGTGCGTAAAAAACCTGGATCTGCAACTGTTTATCCAACCGAAGCCAATTATAGAGTGAATTACAGAACCAAAAATGGTAAATGGCATTATGCTTATAGTAATATTTCATTAACCTTTAAAGTTAATTGGAAAAGAAAATTATTTAATAATGTTTACACTTTAAATAGTGAAATGGCTATTACAGATTGGCGAATTAAAGATGCTGACATTGAAAAGCCTAGAAATAAAATGATGCGTCCAACAACTATTTTAGCCGATGCCACCTCTGGTTTTGCCGATCCTAAATTTTGGGGCTTATACAATATTATAGAACCCGAAAAATCGATAGAATCTGCCATAAAGAAAATACAAAAACAATTAAAAAAAGCTGAAGAAAATAGAGCGAAAACAAATAATAAAGTATAATTATTTATAAACTTTTGGCTTTAGCAAATACTAAAAGCTTTTGTTAAGATTTTAAAGACCATACATAACATAAAAGACTGTTATTCTTAATTTTAAAGGAATGGCAGTCTTTTTAAATTTCTAATGTGACAAACATACCTCGTTTACGCCTTATTTATTCCATACTAAAAAAGAAAGGAAAATATAATCCAAAACCATTATTATTAGCGTATATATTTACTAATTATATCTAAGATGAAAAACTTAACCTACAACATCATCAAGAGTATATGTATCATAACTCTTGTTTTCTCTTTTTCTAATTGCTCTAAAGAGAATGATAATACAGTACCTTCTATCCACAACCCACTAGAGAACCCAGAAAATGGACCTGCTGCTGGAAATCCCGAAGGGAACTCCGCAATTCCTGCTGAAGGCGATTTAGAAGATGTTTCTAGTCCAGATGTTGTTGTTGGTGATGGTACGCCAGAAAGCTGTACCTGCGAGGCTGTTGTAGATGCCGTAGCCAAAGGTGGAAAAATAGTATTCAATTGTGGGCCTAATCCCCATACAATTGTTATGGATAAGCCAGCCAAAGTGGTTAACAATGCCAACCCTAATGTAATTATTGATGGTGGTGGATTAATTACTTTAAGTGGTGGTGGAAACACACGAATTTTATATATGAATACTTGTGATCCAGATCAAGTATGGACAACAGAACATTGTCAAAATCAAGACCATCCAAAACTTACTGTACAGAACATCACGTTTGCAGATGGCAATTCAACTTCTGAAACCGAATATACTGGCGGAGGTGCTATATGGGTTCGTGGTGGACGGTTTAAGGTTATAAATTCACGTTTTTTTAATAATATATGTCAAAGTACGGGACCTGATGTTGGTGGAGCTGCTATTCGGGTTTTTAGTCAATACAACGATCAACCCGTATATGTTGTAAACACGACCTTTGGAGGTGCCGATGGTTATGGTAATGTTGGATCTAATGGTGGTGGTATAAGTAGTATTGGTGTGTCTTGGACTATTATAAACAGTTTCTTTTCCCATAATAGGGCCATTGGTAATGGTGGAAACCCAGCAGAGTCTGGTACGCCAGGTGGTGGCAGTGGAGGCGCTATTTATAATGATGGCAACACCATGACCTTAACCATACGAGGTACACGCATTGAAGAAAACGAAGTGAATGCCTATGGTTCATCTGTTATTTTTGTTAGTAATGACCATACGGGAAATATTGTTATAGATAATTCAACAATACAAAATAATATTGGCGGCTCATGGTATCCTGTTTATCCAAGTATTTCTATGCATTCGGATACGCCCATAGCTGTAACAAATTCAACTATAGAGCAATAGCCCTTTAACATATACATTACTTTAGTACCTAATACTTTCTAGTTAAAACAGTGCTGTTTGCCCTTCATCATCAGAGTCTTCATCAGATAGTTTTGCGTCGTTTGGATTCGAAGAATCGGTTGTATCTCCATTTACTGAGGTATCTGCGGTAACTTCTGTTTCATCAATAACCTCTAGATCGTCTGCATGTACTTCTTCGGGAGCCTCAAAAGGCAATGGTTCTAGCAAATTGACTTGATTGACTTTATCTTTTGTGAGTTGATTTCCTAAAGCCGATATGCCTTTTATTGCAATAAACTCTTCTAGGTTTATTTCTAAATTTTCTTTTCTGTCTTTACCACGTTCTTTAGCAAATACAACTTCGGCTATAGGTTTCCAATCTGTAGATACAATCTCTAATTGTGAATTAGGGTGCTCTGAAATAAATGATTCCTCACGACCTTCATTTTCTATTAAAAAACGCTTTACATAATAGAGTTCTTTTTCACCATGATAGTAAATAGCAGATATTGGTTTTTTAGGAGCCCATTTTTCCATAACAATCATATCGTCACCAAAATGCATGGTAACTTCAGGAGTTACTGTTTTTACCACGCCAGATTGGTTGATAATAAGCAGTTTATCTTCGCCTCTAAATTCTCCTATTAACTCGCCTCTACCATCTACATTTAAACGTCGCACAGCATCGTCAAACCATACTTTACGTGGTTTTAATGTAGAAACACCTTTTTCTTTTAATTCAACACGTTTTACAGAATATTTAGTAACTAAATTCCCTTTGGAAACCCTTCCTTTTATAAGAATATCTGCAAAGCCTATATCCCACTTTAGTTTCTTAATACTTCCTGCTTGTCGCAAAAATACTGTAATAACTTCGGCTTCACCATTCGGATTTGCAGAAAAATAAAGTACTGTAGAACCTTTATTTCCATTCGTTAAATCATAATCCTTATCTCTTGTTACCCCAGTGACGGCAAACCTTTTAATGTATGACGGCCCACTTTTTCCATCACGATAAATCATATTATAGATGGTACGTTTATCTTTCTTTTTAAAGACAGCAACATGTATAATATCTTTACCTATAAAGGTTTTTGTATCTACCTTGGTAATCATCATTTTCCCTTCTTTGGTAAATACTATAATATCATCTATATCGCTACAATCTCCTACGTATTCGTCACGACGGAGCGATGTTCCTATAAAACCTTCTGCTCTATTTACATAAAGCTTTGTATTTCTTATTACAACTTTTGTAGCGTCAACATCATCAAAAGTTCGGATCTCCGTTTTACGTTCCCGACCTTCTCCATAATCTTTCTTCAACCTTGCAAAGTATGCAATAGCATAATCTATAAGATTTTCTAAATGATGTTTTATTTCTGCGATTTGATCTTCTAAAGCATCTATTTTTTGTTGCGCTTTATCAATATCAAATTTTGATATACGTTTAATACGGATTTCTGTTAGTCTAACTATATCATCTTCGGTAACAGCTCGTTTTAAATGTTTTATATGTGGTTGCAGCCCTTTATCAATAGCACTTATAACCCCTTCCCATGTTTCCTCTTCTTCTATATCACGATAAATTCTATTCTCAATAAAAATACGTTCTAAGCTTGCAAAATGCCATTGTTCTTCAAATTCACTTAATTTAATTTCAAGTTCACTTTTAAGAAGCTGAACGGTATTATCTGTAGAACGGCGTAGCATTTCGGAAACCCCTACAAATAGGGGTTTATTATCTTCAATAACACAACCTAAAGGTGAAATAGACGATTCACAGCTCGTAAAGGCATATAACGCATCTATGGTCTTGTCTGGTGATAAACCAGAAGGCAAATGCACTAAAATTTCAACTTCGGCAGCTGTATTGTCCTCTATCTTTTTAACCTTTATTTTTCCTTTATCGTTGGCTTTTAAAATAGAATCTATAAGCGATGATGTTGTTGTAGCATACGGAATTTCTGAAATGACCAGGGTATTTTTATCTAATTGTGAAATTTTAGCACGTACGCGTACTTTACCACCTCGCAAGCCATCATTATAATTAGAAAAATCTGCAATTCCTGCTGTTGGGAAATCTGGCAATATGGTAAATCGTTTTCCTTGTAAATGCTTAATGGAAGCATCTATAAGTTCAATAAAGTTATGGGGTAATATTTTTGTTGATAGTCCTACTGCGATCCCTTCTCCTCCTTGTGCCAATAACAAAGGAAACATGACTGGTAAATTAACAGGCTCTTTTCGTCTACCGTCATAACTGGCCTGCCACTCTGTAATTTTTGGGTTATAGACCACATCTAGCCCAAATTTAGAAATACGCGCCTCTATATAACGTGATGCGGCCGCACGGTCTCCTGTTAATATATTTCCCCAGTTTCCTTGAGTATCTATCAATAAATCTTTCTGACCAATTTGCACCATGGCATCTGCAATACTGGCATCGCCATGCGGATGATATTGCATGGTGTGGCCAACAATGTTAGCTACTTTGTTGTAGCGCCCATCGTCTAAATCTTTCATAGAATGCATGATACGACGCTGTACTGGCTTAAAACCATCTTCAATAGCTGGCACTGCACGCTCTAAAATAACATAAGATGCGTAATCCAAAAACCAATCTTGGTACATACCCGTTACTCGGGTAATAGTTTCTTGAGGCTCGTCTTGTTTGTTAATTAAATCATCGTTTGGTTCTTCGTCTTCAGTCATGCTTTATATCGGTTCTTAGATAGGAGAATCTTACTTTTTATTTTGAATGAGTTGCCTTATACCAAAAATGATTAATAGCAGCATGATCAAAATCCCTAGATAAGCAGTGCTATTATTTTTATAACTTAAATCAGTATAATCAACTTTAAACAGCCATGCGACTAATAAAATAAAAGATAGTATAGTAATTCCCAGTCGTGCTTTTTCCATAGTTAATTCTTTTCTTCAATTAAATCCATTTCAACTTTTAAGTTATCAATGATAAACTCCTGACGCGATGGGGTGTTCTTGCCCATGTAAAATGATAATAACTCTTCAATAGACATATTATCATCCAACATGATAGGATCTAATCGGATATCATCACCTATAAAGTGTTTAAATTCATCTGGTGAAATTTCACCCAATCCTTTAAATCGTGTTATTTCTGGTTTCGGCTTTAATTTTTCGATAGCATTAATACGCTCTTGTTCTGTATAACAATAAATAGTTTCTTTTTTATTTCTTACTCGAAACAAAGGCGTTTGTAATATATACAGGTGCCCTTCTTTTATGACTTCGGGAAAAAACTGAAGAAAAAATGTAATGAGCAGCAAACGAATATGCATCCCATCTACATCGGCATCTGTAGCGATAACGACATTATTATATCTTAAATCTTCCAGAGATTCCTCGATATTTAAAGCAGCCTGCAACAGATTAAATTCTTCATTTTCATAAACAATTTTCTTGCTTAATCCATAGCAGTTTAACGGTTTTCCTTTTAAACTAAAAACAGCCTGGGTATTAACATCGCGAGATTTTGTAATACTTCCTGAAGCTGAATCTCCCTCGGTAATAAAAAGTGTTGTTTCTAAATTACGCTCGTTTTTGGTATCTCCAAAATGGACCCTACAATCTCGTAATTTTTTATTATGAAGACTTGCCTTTTTAGCGCGGTCTTTTGCTAATTTTCTAATACCAGAAAGTTCCTTACGCTCCCTTTCTGCCTGTAATATTTTACGCTGAATGGCTTCTGCCGTATCCTGGTTTTTATGTAGAAAATTGTCTAACTGTGTTTTTACAAAATCATTTATATAGGTTCTTACGGTTGGCAGATCGCCTCCCATATCTGTAGACCCTAGTTTTGTTTTAGTCTGACTTTCAAAAACGGGCTCCATAACCTTAATGGCTATGGCTGATGCTACAGATTTTCTAACATCGGATGCATCATAATTTTTGCCATAAAACTCACGTATGGTTTTTACCAACGCTTCTCTAAATGCATTTAGGTGTGTACCTCCCTGAGTTGTATTTTGTCCATTTACAAACGAATGATACTCTTCACTATATTGTGTTTTGCTATGTGTTAATGCAACTTCAATGTCATCCCCTCTTAAGTGAACAATAGGATATAATCTATCTGATTCGTTAATATTTTCACTTAACAAATCTTTTAGTCCGTTTTCACTAAAATATTTTTCACCGTTAAAAACAATGGTCAATCCTGGGTTAAGATATACATAGTTTTTTAACATCTTAACGATGTACTCGTTTCTAAATTTATAATTCTTAAAAATGAGATCATCTGGAATAAAAGAAACCTTGGTTCCTTTTCTTCTCGTCGTCGTATCTAACGATTCTTTATTCGTTAGATTTCCTTTTTCAAATTCTGCAGAAGCAGACTTATTATCACGTGTAGATTCTACCCTAAAATATGATGACAATGCATTTACTGCTTTAGTACCTACACCATTTAATCCTACAGATTTTTTAAAAGCTTTAGAATCGTACTTCCCCCCTGTATTCATTTTGGAAACCACATCAACCACTTTTCCTAAAGGAATACCACGACCATAATCCCGAACAGTTACTTTAGTACCCTGAATGGATATTTCAATGGTTTTCCCAGCTCCCATAACAAACTCATCAATAGAGTTATCCAAGACTTCTTTTAATAAGATGTAAATACCATCATCTGGAGACGATCCATCACCTAGTTTACCAATATACATCCCAGGACGCATGCGGATATGTTCTTTCCAGTCAAGTGATCGTATATTATCTTCGGTATAATTGGATTGTTCGGCCATAGAATTGAGAAAATTTTATGATAGAATGCTAATATAAGACAACCCTCTAAAAAATAAAACCTCCGATACACAAAGTAATTAACAATATAAAATTGTTTTTGTTGAGAACCTTATGCTTCTTTTTTTGTCTTGTTTAAAGACACTAATAAAATACCAATTATAACTGCCAGAGCACCAAAAAGTTGTACTAAAGTTAGGGTTTCATTTAAGAAAATAGCTGCTAAAACAATGGTAGAAATAGGTCCAATACCAGCAACAATTGCAAAATTCGATGAGCTAATCATTTTTATTGAAGCTGAGACTAAAAACGACGGAATTACGGTCGCAAAAACAGCGATGAAAAACCCTAGAAAATAAACTTTCCATGAAAAACTAAATATATCCACCTCACTTACAATACTATAATGAACAAACACACAAACACATGAAACAATCATAGCATAGGCCGTAAATTTCATAACTCCAAATTTCGGAATCAACCACCCGCTACCTACCAAATAGGAAGCATATGTTATGGCACTAAGCAAAATAAAAAAACCTCCGAGATAGGTGTCATTTCCAGAGATCGCAACTTCATCCCAAAAAGCAATAACTATACCCAAATAAGTTAAAGCTATGGCACCAGCTTGTACTTTAGTTATAGGCTGCTTTAAAAAGATTTTATTTAAAAGAAGTACAATAGTGGGATATAAAAATAAAATAATACGTTCTAAACTTGCTTTTATATATGTAAGCCCTACAAAGTCGAAATAACTAGCCAAGTAATAACCAACAAAACCAAAGAAAATAACCCAGAGGTAGTCTTTATTTTTTATGACAACTTCGGTATTCTGATTCCGATATAAATACGCCATTACTATATAAAAAGGAAAAGAAAATAGCATTCTAAGGAGTAAGATACTAATCACATCCACATCGTACCGGTAAGCCAGTTTAACCATAACCGCTTTCGAAGAAAACAGTACAATCCCTAAAACGCCTAAAAAGATACCGTAAATAAATGTTCTTGTTGTTTGCATGAGGCGAAAGTAGCGTAGTGTTTTGGAATGGTTATTTTGGAAATCGAAGAATTACGATATTCAGATGTCGTATTTAGTGTTCAGTTGGCAGTCTCAGTGTTCAGTAAACAGTGTTCTGTATTCGGTAAACAGTGTTCGGTGAGCAATAAGGGTAGTATCCAATAAACTGTGTAAACAGAAAATTAGGCGGGTTTTAAAACCCGCCTAATTTTTTTAATTAATTTTAA
>CANMXP010000036.1 GCA_947501845.1 uncultured Flavobacteriaceae bacterium
CGACCATCTTTTAACTCCCTGCTTATTAATTGGGCATCTATCTTATCGGTCTTGGTATATTTCTCTTTTCCCCTACGGTGAATATCTGCTGGGTTCACAACCAAGGAAGTCCAGCCATAACTCTCAAACTTACGATGCGCATAGTAGCCACAGCATCCTGCCTCATAAGCCCTTGTTACTTCGTAATCTTTAAAATTCTTATCCACATAAGCCTTTAAAAATTCTGGCTTAGGGGGCATTGTAAATGATTTTCCCGAAAATAGATCGCTCGCACAATGGATCTTCCAACTTCGTTTGTGAATGTCTATTCCAATGTATAACTTTGGATGGGCAGTAATTTGAGTGTTCATATCTTTTATATTTTTTGTGATCTTTAAAGATACTCGACTTACTGCTTTTTCATCGATGCTATAAAACATAGCTAATAAATGCTTAACCGAAAGGTTTGTGTATATTTAGAAAGTCCGCCAAATTTTTAAATTTGGCTTTTAAAATTGATAAGTTAAAAACAAAATATAAAAATTCGGCTCTGTGTTAACCCGAAAAGTTAGTGTCTTTTTACGTGCTACGTTTCATACACAAGTTCGTTAACTACAAGCGAAAAAAATATTAGAACTGAAAAAACGCTCGAATGGATTATTTAGTATCTACTTATTATTTTGATTATGAAAGTGACGAGATTCAACAACTTATAGCTGAATTAAAAACGGACTCACTCTCTAAAAAAGAAAAAACTATACGTTTGTATTTAAAAGTTCGAGATTCTTGGAGGTATGACCCTTATAAGTCTGAGTTTTTTAAAGGAGAATTTTAAAGCAAGTAATATTGCAAAAAAACCAAAAGGGCATTGTGTAGAAAAATCTATAATATTGATTGCTTGTCTTCGTGCTTTAAATATACCTGCTAGACTTCATTTAGGAAAAGTAAAAAATCATATTGGAGTAGAAAGATTAACAGAAAAATTTGGAGCAAACGAATTAACACCACACGGAATGGTAAACGTTTATTTAAATAATAAATGGCTTAAATTATCTCCCGCTTTTAATAAGTCAATGTGTAGAATGTGTAACGTTTCACCTTTAGAATTTGACGGAGAAAACAGTTCTTTTTTACAAGAATTTAATGATGAGGGAAACCTTTTTATGGAATACCTTGATGATTATGGATATTTTGAAGATGTGCCATTAGAGTTTATGATAAATAATGCAAAAGAACATTATCCGCATATATTTGACACTAAAGAAAATATTACCGAATTTAAATTATAAAAGAATAGCCAGTAGTTAACACTATATATAGCAAATAGGGCGATTAGTGTTTAATCGAAAGGTTTGTGTCTATTTGCAAAGTCGCCAAATCTTTTGATTTGGTATTAAAAGAAAAAATTAAAACAAAACACAAAAGATTTGGCTCGTGGTTAAACCGAAACGTATCGCTTATCAATTGCCCTACGTTTCTTACACTGAACGTTAGCTTTAATTAAAACAACGAAACGATGAAAACACAGAAGTCTGATAATAAATCGTAAAAGAAGAAAAAATATGAAAATAATAATCAACACAATATTATGTTTGCTATTTTCCATCATCAGCTTTACTCAAACAAATGGTTTGATTGATGATGTAAACAGTGAACACAACAATATAACAAATTGCTACTCCAAACTGGAAAATGACATGCTTGTTATTGGCAATAGTTTTATTGAACGTAGGTTTAAATGGAATAATGGAGATATTATAAGCATAGATATTACCAACAAAAAAGCAGGAAAAACAATAAAGATTAATAATGATAAGAATCCCGATTTCAATTTTAAAAATTTAAATGCAAAGCCCAAAGAAAATAGTTATGTCTCTGCTGTTGTTGAAGCTACACCAATTGTTCCCACTTATCTGTCAAGCGAAATCATAACAAAGTATGAAGGAATTGAAGTAAAGCGGATTTTTAAAATATTTCCTTCATCAATGGGAATAGCTTGTGAATATTATTTGAAGAAGGTTTCTGAGGATTTACAATTTAGTCGCTCCGATTTTATTATCGAGCAATTATCTTTTGAAAACACTAAATGGAGTTTGGAAACAGTTGAGTTTATTGACCGAACCGACCACCACAACACCTACGTAAAAAAAGATACAATTTTACCTGATAATACAAATAAACATGTTGGCAATATTATGTACGTATCTAGTTTGGTAGAAGATGAAGGTTTATATTTCTTAAAAGAATCACCATGCTCTATGAGTCAAATTAATTACCCTAAATATGATTTTACATCGATTAGAAAAAAACATGCTATTACTTTAAATTCTGTTGGACTGGGAGTGAAACCTACAGATTTAGAATTAAATGAATGGACAAAAACTTTTACTTACGTGGTAGGTGTTCATAATAATCAAGAACTTGGAAAAAAGGTAGCACTACGCAGTTATCAAATGAACAATAGGATTCTAAAGTCCGATAGGGACGAAATGATAATGGTGAACACCTGGGGAGACCGAAATAAAGATACCAAGCTCAATGAAAAGTTTATTCTTGACGAATTAAAAGAAGCGCATAAGTTCGGTTTTACGCATTACCAAATTGACGATGGTTGGCAACAGGGCTTATCTAAGAACTCTGGATACGAAGGCGAAAGGTTATGGGATTCGTGGTCGTTTGAAGATTGGTTGCCACATAAGGAAAGATTCCCCAATGGATTTAAAAACATTCTAACCCTTGCCGATTCATTAGATATTAAAATTGGATTATGGTTTCACCCGACCAATGAAAATAATTATGCCAGATGGGAACAAGATGCCAATATAGTACTAAACCTATATGAAAAATATGGTATCAAAAATTTTAAAATAGATGGGATTAAGTTACCGTCCAAAAAAGCCGATATAAACCTTAACCTTTTCTTTGATAAAATCCTGATTTCGACAAACTATGATATCGTTTTTAATTTGGATGTTACTGCCGATAAACGCTATGGATACCACTACAACAATCATTTAGGAAATATCTTTCTTGAAAACAGGTATACCGATTGGAAAACTTATTACCCATATAAAACATTAAGAAATATATGGATGCTATCGAACTATGTACCCCCTCAGAAAATACAACTACAATTTTTAAATAAATGGAGAAAAACAGAAGCATATGGAGATAACGATTTGTATGCTCCCGCTAACTATTCTTTCGACTACACATTTGCAATAACAATGCCAGCTCAGCCTCTGGCTTGGTTCGAAGTTACCGGATTACCGGATGAAGCGTTTACATCGATTGAATTGTTTCAACAGTATAAATCCATTAGTTCCAAGTTGCATCGTGCTCAGATTTTTCCCATTGGAAATGAACCTAATGGAAAAACATACACTGGCTTTCAATTTATTCATTCCAGCACAGAAGGGTATATTTTAGTATTTCGTGAACTTAACAGTATCAACAATTTTAATTTGTCAAGTTTATTGTCACCTAATACATCTGTTAAGTTCCAAAAAATATTTGGGGCTGGCTCTGATTTCTCGACAACAACTGATTACGAAGGTAAAATCCCCGTATGTTTAGACAAACCGAATTCTTTTTGTTTGTACAAATATGTAGTCGAATAATTAGGACAATAGAGAGAAAACCAGCAGCTAACAATAAATATACGTAATGCGGACAATTTCGTAAATTTAAACTTAAAAGCATTTAATAAACAACGTTGCGGTTTGATAGTGAAGTACCTTGAAATCCCGCACTACGCATATTCGAGCCGTTGTAGCCAATACAGAAAAATGAACAGACTAACACGAATCACATCAATCTTAATTCATTTACAATCTAAAAAAGTAGTAACTGCAAAAGAAATTGCAAATAGATTTGAAATTAGTTTACGAACTGTTTATAGAGATATTAAAACGCTACAAGAATCTGGAGTTCCAATAGGTTCAGAAAATGGTACAGGATATTTTATTGTTGAAGGATATTCATTACCACCAATAATGATTACTCAAGAAGAAACAAATGCTCTAATTGTTTCAGAAAAATTAATTCTAAACCAAGGAGACACTTCCTTGATTAAAGATTTCAATTCCTTACTAATTAAAATAAAATCGACTCTTAGGGCTTTTGAAAAAGAAGGAATTTCAAAACTAGAGAATAGAATAGAGCCCTCAACGAAAAACGAAAAAAATAAAAGTAATTGGCTGTCTTCAATTCAAAAGTCAATTACCAATTCAAATGTTCTTAAAATCAATTACTTCTCAATTTACAAGGATGAACATATAACTCGTGAAATTGAACCTCTTGCCATTTATTTCACTGAGAGTTCTTGGATTTTAGTCGCATTCTGTCGCTTACGAAACAACCTACGTGAATTTAGATTAGATAGAATTTCAACACTCTTTATTACTTCTGAAACATTTGATTTTCAACCAGATTTCTCATTAAATGATTATTTCAAGAAATTTATTGAAGTATAGTTGACATAGGGTTGTCACTCCTCCCATTTACATTTGTCTCATAAACTTAAATATATCAAATGAAGCATTTATTAATTGGTATTATAGCTATCGTATTGATTAGCTGTAATCCTCAAAACAAAACAAATATGAGCGAACAAAGTAAAAAAGTAGGGACAATTGAATTGGTTATTTTTGATACCTATCCTCAATATTCCAAAACAGAAGTGATAGCAGCAGCAAAAGCCGTCAATCCTGTAGCAGAAAAATTTGATGGCTACATTGGAAGGAAGCTAGCAGTGGACAAAAACGGTAAATGGACTGATATTGTTTATTGGACAGACCTTAAATCAGCTGAACATGCTGCACAAGAAATTTTGAAAAGTGAAACTTGTCAAAAATTCTTTGGAATGATAAATCAAGAAACTATGCAATTTATGCATCTTGAACCTGTAATTGATGTCAAATAAAAAGGTATGACTAAAAACGACATAATTGAAAGGGTTCAGGAAAAATTTGATGGTCTTGTCCTAAATAAAAATTGGGGAGAAGTCGGACTATTTTACAATCCAGAAAATAAACTAAGTAAGGGAATCTATCTATTGACATTCAAGGAAAAAGATGGTTTAAATGATAAAGCATCAAATACTGATAGAAATGGAGTATTTAGGTTGAACATTGGAATATCAAAAGATACCTTTTTTAGGTTATTTGGAGAAAGACCCAAAAGACCAAAGGCAGGCCAAATAATTGATATGCCTTATGACTTTTCAGAACTTAATAAAATAATGCCTCATCCGATTTATGGTTGGATGAGTTGGATTTGTATTTTAAATCCGACAATGGAAACTTTTGATAGATTATTCCCACTAATCGAAGAAGGGTATTATTTAGCGTTAAAGAAATATGAAAAGAAAATAAAAGGGCATAACAACGTATCCTATAAAAAATAGCGGTTTAAGAGTTTAAACGAAAGATAAAGTATAAAATTAAGTTCAGTTATAAACGGAAAAGTTAGTACGTGAAACCCCACTACTTTTCAAATACAAAACCATTGTAACCAATACAGAAAAAACCATAGGAACACCAAAAGAATTGAAAAAACAACAACCAATGTTGCATATACAACTTAATTTTGTACTTTTACAGTATGAAATACGATTTGCAACTTTGTATTGGTTCTCGATTAAGACGACTATCGAGAATAGCAGATGGACATTTTAGAAGTAAATTATCTGAATTTAACATTACCGAAAATCAAATGACCATTTTGTTTGTTTTGAACAAAATGGGAAAAGTTGAACAAGGGAAAATCGGGCAGACATTAGTGTTAGAACGCTCAACAGTAAGTAGAAACATAAAACTATTGGAAAAACAAAATTATATTGAACGGACTTCTGACTATCGACCAGAAATTGAACTTTCAAAAAAAGGTAATGAATTAGTTCAAAAGCTAATTCCACTTTGGGAAGAAACTATGGACGAACTAATTTCAAAATTGGGCGAAAGTGGATTAACACATTTGTCTGAATTGGAAAACAGCCTAAATTAATATTTTTTTAAACACAATGTTGTATATACAACTTATGAATAATTATGCTTAAAAATATGATTCTAGCAGATTTCCTAAATAAAATTAATCCATATATCATCAATTAGAATCAAACAATAAATAAAATATAAGAGTATGAACAATAAAAAAATATTAGTAACTGCCGCAAATGGAAATACAGGTTTTCCTGCATCAAAAGAATTATTAAAATTAGGTTTTGAAGTCCGTGCCTTTGTTAGAAACCCACGAACCAAAAAGGCAAAAGAATTAAAAGAATTGGGGGCAGAAATATTCGTTGGAGATATTCAAGACATACGAGACGTTAGAAAATCGCTTGAAGGTATCGGAAGTGCCTATTTTGTACCAATCATATCCGAATGTGCTTTTTCAAGGTTCAACTTTTGCAACCGCTGTCGAAGAAATGAAAACCAAAAACGTGGTTGTGCTTACCCAATGGTTATCATCTAATTCACATCCTTCGGTTTACACAAAAGAACATTGGTTAGTTGACCAAACCTTTAAACGACTACAAAATACCAACATTACATTTGTAAATCCTGGACTTTTTGCATTCGTATATTTTATGATGCCAGAACCTATGCTACAATTCGGAATGATGCCAGATTTTGGCACAAATGCACCGCCTTCTAACGAAGATATTGGATTAACAGTTGCACACATTTTAAAAAAACCAGAACCACATATCGGAAAAACCTATCGTGTAACAAGTAGAGAACTTTTAAAACCACAAGAAATGGCAGACATAGTTGGTAAAGTCGTTGGTCGTAAAATAAAGGCAGATGTATTACCTGAAAGTATGCTATTGAAAATGTTACGCTCCTACGGATTTCCGCAAAGAGACGCATCTCAAGTAATCCATTACGTAAAAGATGGACACAATGGAGGTTTTGCATTAAATGCACCAACAACAACAGTTCAGGATATTGTTGGCAAACCAGCAGATGATTTTGAAACCATCACAAGAAGATATTTAAAAAACAATCCTATGGTAAAACAATCGCTTCTCAACAAGTTGCGAACTATGGGAATTATGATGAAAGCAATAACCACTTCCAAATGGAATATGGCAAAATTTGAAAAGGAACAAGGGTTTCCAGTCTTTAAAAATATGATGCCCTCCAATGATTCGGAGGAATGGAAATCGGAACATTGAAAATAGTGCGGAGAAAGTACTGGCTACAACAACATATATAAAACATAGCAATTTCGAGCTTCTTCAAAGGTTTTGCTTATTTACGAAGTCCGCCAAATTTTTAACTTTGTATCTTTATCAAAAAGAAAGTTAAAAATTTGGCTTGTGTATAATCCGAAAGGTTTGCGTCTATTTATGCGCTATGTTTCATATATACAAGACGTTGGCAATAATATGGTATGGTAAAGGCACATAGTTTACAAAGTTAAAGGGACATAGTTTACACTTTTTCAAGTTATAATTTGAGATAAAAATCAAATTATTATGCCTTGGAAAAACACAACAACTATGGAACAAAAAATCGAATTTATTTGTGAATGGCGTACTGGAAAATATTCCATCACTGAATTATGTAGAAGTTTTGAAATCTCCAGACCAACGGCTTATAAGTTGATAAGTCGGTTTGAAAAACAAGGTTTTGAGGGCTTAAAAAAACACTCCAGAGCACCTACTAATCATCCCAATGCAACTAAAAAAATATCATTGAAAGTATTCTAAATCTCAAAGCAGAATACAAACTTTGGGGGGCTAAAAAAATCAGAGAATTATTGTTTAAAGAATATACAAAACAAGAAGTCCCTTCGGTGGTCACGGTACATAATATTCTAAAGAAAAATGGTTTGGTCTGTCCTCAAAAACGAATGCGAAGAGTCAAACCCACTAACCCTATTTTTGACCCAAAAAACTGTAATGAAGTGTGGAGTGCAGATTATAAAGGTAAGTTTCTTATGGGCAATAAAATTTACTGTCACCCGCTAACTATTGCAGACTCTAAAAGTCGTTTTTTGTTTACTGATAAAGGCCATTATAAAGAAAACCTAAAGTCCACTAAAGCTGAGTCTAAAAGGATCTTTAGAATATATGGCATCCCCAAACAACTACATACAGATAATGGAAGTCCCTTTGGTTCAGTTAGAGCTATTCAAAGATTTACTCAGCTCTCCTATTGGTTTATTGAACTTGGTATCACTCCTGTCTTTTCTGATCCTGGACAGCCTCAACAAAACGGTAGACATGAACGAATGCATAGCGATTTAAAAGCCGATTGTGCAAAACCTGCAGCTCTGGATTTAAAAGCACAACAAAGGCGATTAAACCATTTTGTAAAACAGTATAATAATATTAGACCACATGAAGCTTTAGACATGAAAACGCCTGCATATTGTCATGATTTTTCTAATAGACCATTCCCTGAAAAAATACCGAATTTTGAGTATGATTCTAACTACAAAATCCTAAAAGTAACTAAAAGTGGAGCTGTAAGATGGAAGTCATATTACTGGGTATATGTATCGGCAGCTTTAAAAGGAAAACATGTCGCTATTGAAGATATTGGCAATGGTATTTGGAAAGTCTTTTTTAGAAATGTATTTTTAGGGTACTTTGATGAAAAACATCTTAGAAATAAACAACAATCCACAAGGTTAGAAACTAATTTAGTGTAAACACTAATCTTTAACTTGTGTAAACCATGTTCCTTTACGAACATATGGAAAGACTCAAACGAAATTGGAAATTACTACTAGGAATTGGAATATTCCTTTTGATTTTCAAGTACTTTATTCCATTACAATATGAATATTATTTAGAAAGAGATTTCATTGAAATTACTCTTATTCAAACACTCATAATTGTTGGAATTGTTTTTCTAATTTCTTTAATAATTTTCTATCGATTTTTATCCGACGAAAAAGATAAAATTATTCGGATTTCTCAAACATTCGCATATTCAGTATTCAGTGGATTTGTTTATGTTTTTTTAATTCAAGGCTTAGTAGTTGGTCTTGGCTTACTTGCAAATAGAATTTCGGACAAAGAACAAGTTGCCGAATTGTTTGAGGTTACTTACGTAATGAAAAATGGCGAAGTCGGAATTAGAGCTATTGAAGACCAATACTTTGAGAGAACGGAAAATAAATTTACTCGAGCGGAATTGGAAAAAATAAAAGAAGGAGACACAATAAACATAATTTTCAGAAAAGGCCTATTTGGAAAAAAGTATCTGAAATCTGGAATTATTAAAATAGCGGAATAAAAAATACTATTGCCAACATTGTATCCTATGAAAAGCACTAGCCAAGTGCTTCAAATTTAATATTTATTTTTCAATTATCTCATAATGATGATTTTGAGATGTTGAATTGTTGATAATTCCGATAGGATTATCAATAATTCAACACTATATAACTTGCTCCGCATCCTATTTGTGATCCATTCGATTAAAAGAAGGTCACCAGCATCTGTATGATTATAAG
>CANMXP010000037.1 GCA_947501845.1 uncultured Flavobacteriaceae bacterium
ACTTTTGTTTTAGTAATAAAACTTAGACCAATTACCTGATACCTTTTTCAAAATTTAAAGAGCCGATGGAGGGACTCGAACCCACGACCTGCTGATTACAAATCAGCTGCTCTAGCCAGCTGAGCTACATCGGCTTATTTAACGGTTGCAAATATAATATCTAAATTAATATTAGCAAGAACTCCGTTAAAAAATTTATCCTAATTTATTGATTTTTTCAATTAGAGCTTTACCCTTGGTTTCTAGCTCGACATTAATTGCTTTAAAATGTGCTTTGGCATTCTCGACATCTTTGGTATTTACCTTAGCAATTAGCTCGTCGAAAACAGTAATTGCTTCATCAATGATTGCCTCGCTCTTCTTCGTGTCTTTATCCGTGTTTTCATATTCCCATACGTAAACCGCTTCTATTATATCTCCTAAAACATAATTGATGTCCTTTTTTAAATCTCTAACATTTGCCATAATCTGTATTTTTTATTTGGTTGCAAAATTAAACATAAACTTCCAATAGTGTAGCATTTTTAGAAGCAATTTCATAGTCTTTAATCGCTGCAGGAAGCAAAATGGTTTCTCCTTTTTTTATAGGTTCAGAAATACCGTTGACTAAAATTTCTGCATCGCCTTCTACACACATATATATTAAAAATGAATCGTATTCATTTTTCTTTTTAAGCGTCTCCGTAACTTTCAAATAGTTTGTTGTAAAATAGGGACAACTCACCATTTTATTAGGTTGATTTTCTGTTTTAGAATATGATACTCTAAAATTATCTGGCATATTAAAATCGAATGCATCAATTGCTAAATCATTATGCAGCTCTCTCTCGTTACCTTGATTATCCACCCGATCCCAATCGTAAACACGATAAGTAATATCACTTGTTTGCTGTATTTCGGCCACCATTACCCCAGCGCCTATAGCATGAATACGTCCAACCTCTATAAAATAAGTATCACCAACTTTAACTTTATCGAAATTTAAAATTTCAGTCAGCGTTTTATCCTCTAAATGACTTAAATATTTTTCTGGAGTCATATCTTGGTTAAAACCAACTATTAAATTAGCTCCCTCATCTGCTTGCAACGTGTACCACATCTCTGTTTTCCCAAAAGAATTATGCCTTTTAGCAGCTAGCTCGTCGTTTGGATGTAATTGAATTGATAAATCTTCCCGAGCATCAATAAATTTGATAAGTAAAGGAAATTTGTCACCAAATACCTTATAGTTTTTATCGCCTATTAAATGGCCTTTAAAGGTCTCTAAAAGCTCTTTTAACGAATGGCCTTTTAAAGCACCGTTAAGCACGATAGATGTATCTCCTTCTACATCACTAATCTCCCAACTTTCACCAATGTTTGGTAAATCGCTTTCTTTATTAAGAATGGTCTTTAGTTTTTGTCCGCCCCAAATTTTATCTTTTAAAATAGGGCTAAATTTAAGTGGGTATAGTGTATTGTTCATTTATTTTCCCGAATAGGTTACAAAATTACGAGGGGTTTCAAATAGGGTAACTTCCAATTCTAAATGTGACGCCAATTTTGACTTCATCTTATTGTAGATTACAACGGCTATATTTTCTGCTGTTGGGTTTAAATCTTTAAATTCTGATACTTCAACATTTAAATTTTTATGATCAAATGCATCTTCAACTTCAGTTTTAATAATATCCTTTAAGATTTTCATATCAATTACATAGCCCGTTTCTTGATCAATCTCCCCTGTAATACTAACAATAAGTTCATAATTATGACCATGAAAGTTCGGGTTATTGCACTTACCAAAAATGCTGTCGTTTTTTTCAAAACTCCAATCTTTTCTATATAAACGATGGGCTGCGTTAAAATGTGCTTTTCTACTAACCGTTACTTTCATTTGGAAATATTTATATGTTCGTAGAATTTATCAAAAATCACCTTAAACCACTCTGTATATAGTTCTGGTTGTGATAAAATATCGGCCTTGACTTCTTCTAAAGGCATCCATTTCCAATTAGCCACTTCATCTGGATTAATAGCTGGTGCGTCATTATATTTACCTAACAAAACATGATCATATTCATATTCTGTCAATCCATTATCAAATGGTGCTTTATAGATAAATGAAATCGATTCCTGTAAGTCCACTACAAATCCCATTTCTTCTCCCAAACGTCTTTTTCCTGCTTCAATATTTGTTTCTCCATCACGCTGGTGGCTACAACAGGTATTGGTCCAAAGTCCAGGAGAATGGTATTTATCTAAAGCCCGTTGTTGGAGCATCAATTCGTTTTTATCATTAAAAACAAAAACCGAAAATGCACGGTGTAACAAGGCTTTTTGATGAGCTTCCATTTTTGGCATCAATCCAATTTGCTCATCCTTTTCATTAACAAGAATTACTTTTTCTTCTTCCATAGAATTACAAAAATACCAAGTAAATATTAAAAAAGCATATTCTAATTAAATATTTAAAACTAAAGCTTGTTTACAAAATAAAAAAGCATCCATATGTTTATGAATGCTTTTCTTTATGTACTTATCTCGTTTAATTTAGTTTACAACTAATATAAATTCACTTCTTCTATTCGCTTGATGCGCTTCTTCGCTACACCTAACCCCTTTGGAACATTTATTTATAAGTGCTGTTTTCCCATAGCCTTTACCTGTTAATCTGCTTTCATCTATACCACCTACCTTAACAATATATGCTCTTGTAGATTTATTTCTTTTATTTGACAGAGCAAGATTATAAGCTTTTGTTCCTCTTGAATCTGTATGCGATCTTACATCGACTTTTACTTCAGGGAACTCTTTCATATAATCTATGATCTTGGTCAGTTCTATTTCCGCATCTGGCCTTATGACCGCCTTGTCATAATCGAAATAGATAGGTTTCAGGTTAAGAAGATTGAATAAATCAACCTCGTTTGGTTTAGGTTCCAGGCTTAATTTTAGTTTTATCTCTTCATCTGTTTTGGGATCGATAATAAAATTTTGAACCTCTTTTTCATAATCTTCTTTAACTACTTCAGACCTGAATTCACTTTTCTTGTTCGGTAATTTAAGATTAAATTCTCCCTTAGAATCAGATTTTAAAGTTTCAACAACTTCATTTGCGCCATTAAAAATTACAATGTCGGCTTCTGCAACAATTTGATTGGTATTTTTATCTATTACGGTTCCTGCTATAAGCTGGAAGTAAGGGTTTCTTTTGAAACTGTAAATGTCGTCGTCTCCCTTTCCTTCTTCCCTGTTTGAAGAAAGATAACCTTCCAGTGTTTCTTCATTTATAATATATTCAAAATCATCTTTCGGGCTATTTATTGGTCGCCCCACATTGTTAGCTTTATTAGACGAACTAGCTATTTCATCAATGTTCTTGAAAGCAAATACATCCAAGCCTCCTAATCCAGGATGCCCGTCTGATGAAAAATACAGGGTCCCGTTATCACTTACAAAAGGAAAATTCTCCCTTCCTTCCGTATTGATTTTTGAGCCCAAATTTACTGGTTCTCCATAGGTACCATCTTCATTGATATCTACAACAAAAATATCCGATCCTCCCCATGTACCCTCCATATCTGAAGCAAAGTACAATTTCGTTTCGTCTACACTTAATGTGGGATGAGCTACATTATACTCGTCACCATTAAACGGTAAAGGTTCCACATGGGTCCATTCTCCCTCAAACCATTCTGCTTTATAAATCTTTAAACCGTGAATGTTGTTGGTATTCTTTTTAAATTTCCCCTTGTAGTAATTATTTCTTGTAAAGTATACTGTTTTCCCGTCTTTGGTAAACGCAGTGGATGATTCGTGATATTTTGTATTTATATCACCTTTTATTTCTGAAATTGTACCATCTGAATTTAGCTGAAAGATATCCAAAAAGGGTTGCTCGTTCCAATTGTAAAGTTTTTTACTTTCACCTCTTGAGGAAGCAAAAATCAGATTATTTTGATAAATTGAAGTTCCAAAATCTGAAAAAGGCGTATTAATTTCCAAATTTTTCATTTCAAAATCATCAGATCGCTTTTCGATAATCTTTAAATAGTCTACATGAAACAATTTACTTCTGGAATCTTCTGGTCTTAAAGCTATAAACTCACGCAATACCTTATCTGCTTTAGCGTAATCACCTGTTCCTTTTAAAGCCTGCGAATATCTAAAATAATTTTCTGGATCTAAACCATCTACATTTAAGTCCATGAGCTCACCATACCATTTTGAAGCTTCTTCCATTTTACCATTAAAATAAAATGAATTTGCCAAGCTTTGTAACAGGTCTGGTGATCTATTACCTTCATTAGCTGCCTTTAAAAGTTTTTCAGTTGTTTTTACATACGATAAATTATCATATTCCTTTTTCACACTTTTTGCTATACCTTTTTGCGAAAAGGATACATTAACACATATTAAAGCGAATAACGGTAGTATAAATAATCTTTTTTTCATGTCCTACGTCTTTTTAGAAGAATCTTGGTGATATAATTCTTCCTAATTGTTGCAATTCAAATCTTAACATGATTTCGTGCGAACCACTATTATAATTACTCAAGCCTGTGGTTGTCAAATCATAAGCATATCCAATAAACAAACCTTCACTTACTTGAAATCCTGCTAAACCACTAATGGCATCATCCCATCTGTACCCCAACCCTAAGGTAAGCTTATCATTGAATAAAGCATTCAAGGAAAGGTCTGCTATTAATGGAGCCCCTGATACGCCTTTTACTAAAGCTGCTGGCTTTAACTTCATAGTTTCATTGACATCGAAAACATAACCTCCTATTAAAAAATAGTGCAAGCGCTCTGTTGCTACAGATTCCTGAATACCATCATAGTGCTCTGTTGTAAAAAAGTTTGGAACAGAAAGACCTACATACCATTTTTCTGAATGCATGTACAGACCTGCTCCTACAGTTGGAGAAAATAGATTAAGGTTGTCATTGAATAATCTATCGGGATATTGAAAAATACCTTTACTCCAATCGGTATCCAATAAATGAAAACCTCCCTTGAGTCCAAATGAAAGCTCGGTACCCCTAATTTCATCAATAGGTATGGTATATGAAAAATTAATGTCGACATAGGTTTCACTAGCTGGACCTAATTGATCGCTCACTAGGTTCAGCCCTAATCCCAAACGCTTGTTCCTTAGTGGTGAATGCGCCCCAAAGGTTATTGTTTTTGGAGCGCCTTCTATACCCACCCATTGTGTACGGTACAGACCCGTTATACTTAAAACATCTCTCTGCCCAGCATAGGCTGAGTTTACACTCATAGTATTATACATATACTGTGTGTATTGCGGATCTTGTTGCGCATTTAATTCTAGAGATAATAGTGTAGCAAACACTACTAAAATTAAACTTTTTGTTAATGATGATTGCTTTATCATTTTTAATTTCTTTAGTTGTTTGTTCACTATCTTATCTGTTAATGTATAACCAACCTACTTTTGGTTTAGAACCATCTCCTAGGTCTAATACATAGTAGTATGTTCCCACTGGTAATTTTTCTGTACCATTTATAGTAGATCTTCCATTTGATATACCATCAAATTCATTGTTATAACCTTGCTTCTTATAGACGATGTTACCCCAACGGTTATAGATCTCCAATCGATTACTAGGATAGTTTTCTATACAGTTAATCACTAAATAATCATTAACACCATCTCCGTTTGGTGAGAATTCATTAAGGACGATCAAGCAGCCCAATTCTGTTTCCGTAGGGTCATCTTCTGTATTGCCATCCACATCATCGCCATCATCACTTACATCGGTTATTGTCTCAAAACTTGGACTAATTCCTGAGGCTTCTACACTATTACGAACTCCTCCAGAATTGATAGCTTGTTGTGTGATTTCAAAAGTTGCCGTATATGTTGCTATCTCGCCTACTAACAGTGTACCTTCTACGCTTCCTAGATCAGCATCATCAAATACAGGCCCTTCTGTTAAGGTTAATGGGGTACCATTGATATCTGTGAATGTATCTACTAGGTTTATACTAGTTAGAGTAACGTTTCCTGTGTTTTCTACTTCGATTGTATATCTAATTTCATCACCCAATTCAGTGTTAGAAGCATCTGCTAGTTTGGTTACTTCCAACCCTGCTGTACAATCTGCTGTAGTTGTTACTGCTACAGTGATATCTGATGATCTGTATGAACATGGATCATGTGGATCTGTTGGTATTTCTCCGTCTGGTGGTGTTAATTCATCTCCGTTAGTTACACCGTCTCCATCACAATCTGCAGCTATAAATGCTGCATCTGGTATTAAAGTAATATCGTTAGTGACAAAGTCGCATGGTTCATTTGGATCGGTTGGCGCTTCGCCATCAGGTGGACTTATTTCATCACCGTTGGTTACACCGTCTCCGTCACAATCTGCAGCACTCCATGCAGCATCTGGTGATGAAATATCTGCTAATACAAACGAACATGGGTCATTTGGATCAGTCGGTGCTTCTCCGTCTGGTGGGCTTAATTCATCTCCATTAATAACACCATCTCCATCACAATCTGCTATCAAATAAGCACCTGTTTGAGTTAAAGTTATATCTGCTAATATAGCGTCACAAGGATCAGTTGGATCAGTTGGACTTTCACCATCTGGTGGTGTTAGCTCATGACAATCTGTTACACCATCACCGTCACTATCTGTTAATGCTACGGCTGTATGTGATGGATCACATGGATCGTTCTCATCACTCGTACCAGTTGGTACTTCTGGTGTAGCAGGATTATCAATTCCTGTGGTCTCTTCACAATCAGTTAAACCATCACCATCGGTATCAGTTAATGCTACAACGGTATGCATCGGATCACATGGATCATTCTCATCACTTGTACCAGTTGGTACTTCAGGCGTAGCAGGATTATCAATTCCTGTGGTCTCTTCACAATCGGTAAGTCCATCACCATCGGTATCGATCAATGCTACAACGGTATGCATCGGATCACATGGATCGTTCTCATCACTCGTTCCAGTTGGTACTTCTGGGGTAGCCGGGTTATCAACTCCTGTGGTCTCTTCACAATCGGTTAAACCATCGCCATCAGTGTCCGTTAATGCTACAGCGGTATGCATTGGATCACATGGATCATTTACATCGCTCGTACCAGTTGGTACTTCAGGTGTTGATGGATCATCAATTCCTGAGGATTCTTCACAATCTGTAAGCCCGTCTCCATCACTATCAATAGTAGTAATACCTACCGGATCACAGGCATTATTTGGATCAAATGGACCTGAACCATAACTAGTTGGATCTTCAGGTGTAGCTGGGTTATCGATTCCCGTGGTCTCTTCACAATCGGTTAAACCATCTCCATCTGTATCTGTTAATGCTACAGCAGTATGCATCGGATCACATGGATCGTTCTCATCACTCGTTCCGGTTGGCACCTCCAGTGTAGCAGGATTATCGATTCCCGTGGTCTCTTCACAATCAGTAAGTCCGTCTCCGTCTGTATCGATTAACGCTACAGCGGTATGCATCGGATCACATGGATCGTTCTCATCACTCATTCCAGTTGGTACTTCTGGTGTAGCAGGATTATCGATTCCTGTGGTCTCTTCACAATCAGTAAGTCCGTCTCCGTCTGTATCGATTAACGCTACAGCAGTATGCATCGGATCACATGGATCGTTCTCATCACTCGTTCCAGTTGGTACTTCTGAGGTAGCTGGATTATCGATTCCTGTGGTCTCTTCACAATCGGTAAGTCCGTCTCCGTCTGTATCTATTAACGCTACAACGGTATGCATCGGATCACATGGATCGTTCTCGTCACTCGTTCCAGTTGGTACTTCTGAGGTAGCTGGATTATCGATTCCCGTGGTCTCTTCACAATCGGTAAGTCCGTCTCCGTCTGTATCGATTAACGCTACAGCAGTATGCATCGGATCACATGGATCGTTCTCGTCACTCGTTCCGGTTGGCACCTCTGGTGTAGCTGGGTTATCGATTCCCGTGGTCTCTTCACAATCGGTAAGTCCGTCTCCGTCTGTATCGATTAACGCTACAGCAGTATGCATCGGATCACATGGATCGTTCTCGTCACTCGTTCCGGTTGGTACTTCTGGTGTTGATGGATGATCAAATCCTGTGGTTTCTTCACAATCGGTCAAACCATCTCCATCCGTATCTGTTAGATCATCAATAATTGTGACATTTGCTGTATTGTCAACAGTACATGGGCTCATAGCTGCCTGAGTATATGTATAAACACCTGCTACTGGTCCACTCCATGTTCCTCCTGCCGCTGGGCTTCCATTTAAAGCTGCAAACAACTGTGAATTGGTTGGTATGATTCCAGCACAAATAGTCAAAGTTCCATCAGTTCCTGCACTAGGTGGTAAAGCTTGTTCGCTAACAACAACATCCGCCGTTGCATCTGGACAATCCGGAGCACCACTTACGGTATAAGTATAGGTCCCTGCACCTGACAAGGCCGGTGACCAGCTTCCGCCAGCATCTGGAGTCCCACCTAAACTGGTGAACAGCTCAGCTGCTGTTAC
>CANMXP010000038.1 GCA_947501845.1 uncultured Flavobacteriaceae bacterium
CTGAATACCGTCTGATTACTTTGTCATTTTTGTACATAATGTTTAAAATTATGTAGCCTTTATTCAGGACGGGTCAATGTGTCTTATAACGGTTTATGTGTAGTTAGTTACGTGATAATTCAATTAATTTAGACCTCTTGTTGTACACCGTTTACTTTTTTTCGTTAAATAGTTACTCCACTTGTGCGGTGTCTTATTGATTTTGGTAACGCTACTGCATCAACAGTAATGGTTTCAGCTTTAGAAAGAGTAATAAATTCGCTTCTGTTCATCATTTAAGGTTTAACATTAGAAATGCCAGCCTAACTTTAAGGATATTTCAGGTGTAAACAATGGAGTTTCAAAAGTACTTTGATCAACTATTACCTCTTTATCACCTGCAATCCTAAGGTGCCCAGCTACCCAGGGGTTTAAGTAAAAGTTCTTATAAAATTTCCAGATATACCCTCCGCCAATAGTAAATATGGTATTGTTATATTCTACAGTTTCTAATTTTGAGTTGGTCTGTATCTTAGCATCCCAATATTCTAAGCCAGGTCCTATCCACCAACCTTCAAAGTCTGGTTTAAAAAAGTAATCTACAATAGCTGCATAAACGTTAATTTCATTATTGGTAAAACCATCCTTTAAGATAAAGTCTGGTGTTTCTATTTTTGTAATTACTGCTCGATATCTAAAATGATTATGACCGACCCAAACCGACCCATAATAACCTTTAAAGATATATGGTACTGCATCTAACTCAAAACCTATACTGGTACTTCTTGTTGATTGATTATCTTCTTGTGCATGAAAGGAAATAGAAAGTAGAACAAAACAGAAAGATAAGAATATTGCTTTCATGGTATGAATTTATTTTTGAAAGCAAAGTACTGAGTTGTTTTTATCTATCAAATGACTTTTGTCATGTAAGCTGCTGTTTTTTAGTGGTTTGTAATAATTTTATTTACTTTGGTTAATTAATTTAGCAGAAGAAAAGAAGAACACCTTATGTGCTACTGAAACAATATGAAGCTTAAATAAAAGTTCAAAACAGTTTGGATTTTATCTTGGAATACGTGTATTTTCTTTTCAAAAATGATACGAGCAGATATTAAGAATATCTTTTTTCAGTTCATTTTTATTTTCCTTAACTCTAATCTCGTTTCTATCAATTCCAGAAATCATTATTTGTTTTATGTTCGTAAAGGGACATGGTTTACACAAGTTAAAGATTAGAGTTTACACTAAATTAGTTTCTAACCTTGTAGATTGTTGTTTATTTAAAATATCCTTTTCTAATTTGAAGTTGAACAAAATTAAGGGGATGGTGTTTTTAGCCTATTAGTTTTTGAAGTACTCGTCACAGACGGAGCGCTCAACATCATTAAGTTAAGAGAATTTATTTTGTTTTGTCACATTAAGCGCAGTCGAAATGCTTTTAAAGCTAAGACTTTATATTGTCTTGGACTGCGCTCAGACTGACATTTCACCCTTAACTTAATGACATTGGACGAAACGCTAGTAGAGGGCAGTTTTTTATTTTTCAATTCTACCATAGTTTTTCAGCACCTTCAAAACCCATAATGTTTGTATACCTGCCCACTCTAATTTTGTTCCCTCGCTGATACCATACCAAGTATCCCATCGCCCATCTTCTTTTTGCCTGTTAATCAATTCTTTTATGTCAGATTCGATAGTCTCTTTGGTGAATAACGAATATAGAATGCTTTCGGAAGATGTTGCATAATTTAAACTATGCGGTTTTCCGTAAAGTCCCCAACCTGCATCAGATTTATCTTCGCAAATTATTCCGTTATTTGATATCCAGTTTTTTAAGTCATTGATTGTTTTTTTCGCTTTATCTTGACTTTTAGTATACTTTAAAAAAGTTAACCATCTTGGTACACATAAATAGCAAAAAACATGTTTGTCCTTTATTCTCTCAAATTCACCCCAAACAAACTGTTCTGCTTTTTTCATCCAAGGAATATCAATCTCATATTTTTCTAAAATTCCAAGTAGTGGAGCAGTAGTACTTAAAGCACTCCATTCTTTAACTGTTTTAAAATGTTCTTCACAGGGGTAGGTGCTTTTAGGTCTAAACATCCACGGAATTCCACCTTTTTCTGTTGTTATGCTTTCGAAATATGGCATAAAGTCATTTAGAATTATTTTTTTGGTCAGATAACCAACTTCATCGAGTGTTTCAAGTGCCATAATGCTAAAGAGAGGTTGACTTTCTGGTGATGCTGTATCTGGTTCCATTCCATGTCCAAACCCACCATCAGAATTTCGGTAAGCATATACTGCGTGAAAAACACCATTCGTATCTCCGTTTGCAAAATGAAATTCAAATAAACGTCTTTCAATCATTCTTGTATTTGTCAATATAAAATCTCTTGCTTTTAGAAAGTCGTTTTTCGATAAAATCATTTGTTTTCAAGGATGGTTTTAATTGCACACAACGGTCTTCTTATATGAAACGTAGTGCAAAAATAAGTAGTTTCGATTTAGCACTGGCTCGCACTATGTTTTAGAGTACGTTGTTGGCAATAGTTATTCTACCTCGATTAGTCCATATCCTATCGGCAATTCGTTAGTTTTACTGACTGGATTTAGACTATCTAATGAAACATTATTAGCATTAAATAAATCAGTTACTTCTTGTTCGGAATATTTTTTTAGTTGTATAAATTTATCAATGTGAAATGGAATTCCTTCTCCTCCAAAATACGTATTACTTTTAGTTTCTAAATGAAAATGCAAATGTGGAGCGTCTGAATTTCCACTATTGCCTAATAAACCAATCACTTGTCCTTTTTTAACCGTATCTCCAATTTTTACAGTTAAACTATTTGGGATTAAATGACCGTAAAAAGCATAAAGGTCGTTTCCAATATCGATAATAACATAATTCCCTCCAATTGTCTCACGTGTTATTCGTACAGCCATTTTTTCTGATAATGGTTCATTTTCAATTATTCCATCTTTAATTCCGACAACTTTTCCATCGGCTACTGCTATTAATTCAATTCCGTATGTTTTCCAATTCTCATTCTTTTTAGTGTCGTTTTTGGCAAAACTACCATTGTCGTCAACAAGTGTCCAATCAATTGCAAACCTTTGAGGATAATTTACTCTACCTTCAGTTAAAAACCTTGCTCCTTGATGGCTTTGTGCCTCATAAAGCACTTTCCCTTTTTCTTGAAAGGAAAACCTAAAGTAAATTGATTTTCTTTAGGAATTTTTATAACAGCAACTTCCATTGGATGCGTTGCAATTTCTCCATTTCCTTTTTCCCTCTCAAAATAGAGTTTGTGGAAAATTTTTTCTGGAAATGATTGTTTTTGCTTTAAAATTACATTAAGGTTTAAAACACCAAATTCGTTTCCCGAAAGAATTTTTATATCATCTAAATCGCTATTGCCAGGTCTATCAAAGTGTTCGTTAATGTAGTCAGAATTAAATTCAGCTATTGGTACATCATCTTTTTGTAAATCGTAGATCTCAACTTTTTTCAAAGTGAAAGGTATTCTGTAATTGTTTGAAATGTTCAACTCATATCTTAATTGGACAGAATTATTTGCTGTTATTGGACTACTTAAAAAAGATACATTGGATTGTATTACTTCAATTGGTAAATCGGTTTTCTTAAGTTTTTTCTGTAATTCCGTTCGTGTTTCTGTATTATCTTCTGTTGGTTTGTTTTCTTTTTTGCAACTGATTAGAATAAACAAAAGTGTAATTAAAATTGTGTATTTCATTAAATTTCGGATGTTTCTTATAATTATTGCCAACAATTATACATATATACCCTATAAATGTATAAAATATTCTTACAGCCCTAATCTATAAAATAGAAAAGCTTAAAAAGTAATTTATTTAAAATGATCTTTTTCTAATTTGTAGTTGAACAAAATTAAGGGGATGGTGTTTTTAAGTCTATTGGTTTTGTAGCACGCGTCACAGACGGAGCGCTAGCCTATGCGAGTGCCAGCTGGGGGTTGTCAATTTTGAGTGGATTCGGAAGCAGTCGAATCCGCCGTAATTGCGATTATACATCGTTGGCTGTAGTGTTTTCTTTTCCATAAAGTCTATTCACTTTTGGTTGAATAATCCAAATTCCGATGAAATAAAACCATAATAAGAAAAACTCTCCAGCAAAATCTCCAAATCCAACTTTTCTTTGTAGTTCAGCCGTTTTGATTGTTTTTGCTACAAAATACATTGAGTAGAAAATACAAAACATTGAGAATAGGTGAAGTGGTAAAATCACAGCAACTATCCCGCCTCCATTAGAGAATCCATTTACTCCAATTCCAGAAAAAAAACCTCCCATATAAATCATAAAAAAAATGATATAAATAAGAGGAATAAAAAATAAGATTTTAAATTTTTTCACTTTCATTTTAATTTCCTCAGGAATATTTTTTTGAAGTCCGATTGCAATTGACCAAAACCAACCAAAAAACACAGCAGAAAAGAGAATCATAATTATCGGAAACATTTGAAATGTATTCATAATATTTTCAGGATTCGGATTAGATTCAGAATCCAAGCTTGAAAACATATTAAACATTGTATAAAATTGGAAAAGTAATGGAATTCCAAGCATTACTATAAATAATTGCCAATGTTTAGCTTTTAAAAAAGTGTTTATCATTTATTCTAAGAGTTTCGGTTCTGACATTACAGCCAACAATTATATATGTATACTAGTATGCATATACCTTATAAATGTATAAAATATTCTTACAAGCCCTAGCCTATAAAATAAAAAAGCTTAAAAAGCAATTTATTTAAAACGATCTTTTTCTAATTTGAAGTTGAATAAAATTAAGGGGATGGTGTTTTTAGTCTATTGGTTGGAGCACTCGTCACAGACGGAGCGCTAGCCTATACGGGCGCCAGCTGGGGTTTTAAAGTCCTTTACCTGTCCGTCACATGTTATTGTGAACTTATAATTCAGTAGGAAAGTATTCTTATTCTTTAGGAAAACAATATTCTTTGCCTTTTCATTAACCTTTAGATTAGATTCAATTAATTTATTCAGTTCGTTTTTTCCGTAATAGTAAGTAGGTACACTTTTGATTTTTGGATAGGCAGATAATCGTTTAGTGTATTGGATTTGTTGTTCATTTACATAAACAATTCCGTCTCCGCATTCGGTATCTTGTCCAAATGAAATTCCAATGAAAAGTAAATTTAAAGCAAGAAATATGATTATTTTTCTCATTATTTTTTGTTTTGCCTAATGTTCGTAAAGGGACATAGTTTACACTAAATTAATTTCTAATCTTGTCGATTGTTGTTTATTTCTAAGATGTTTTTCATCAAAGAAACCTAAAAATACATTTCTATAAAATACTTTCCAAATGGCATTGCCAATATCTTCAATAGCGATGTGTTTTTTTATGAATGATATCAAAATCAGTTGATGGAATTATATAGTCAAAGTTCTTTGTTTTCATTCTATTGTGTTGGTTATCAAATCTTTTTAGATTATAACAAGTAAAGACAAGATATACTTCACCAAGGACTTTTCCTTGGTCTTGGTTAGGGTGTAATCAAAATGCCATTGTCGCTTTAAAGTTCCGAATTGACGTTCAATGATTTGTTCTTTTATTTATACAACAATATTTTTTGAAACAAGAATTATTATCCCTTATAGGTTATAATCATCTTTCAAAAAGGAATTTACAATTGCTTTAAATATTGGTCCTCCATAAATGAATGTGGTATTGGGAGTTTATTCTTTTCATTTTTTTCAACTCTAATTTTCTTTAATGTTTGTTAACATTAGGTGGTTTTCAGATTTCATCCTTATCAAATATTACAAATTTTGATGCAGAGCAGAAAAACTTAATTTAACACCATTTTCGCTATTAGTTATATGGCGTATTTGCAAATGTTGTTCTTTAGTGTTTAACGAGTTTAATATTACGATTTCCGATTTTTAAAATATAAATTCCACTTGAAAAATGACCTATATTTATCTTATTATCACTACCATTATATAATGTATTCCCCTTAATATCATATATTGTCTTTTCTAAATTGTTATTCAAATCTTCGTTTTTTATGTAAATTATATCTTTCGTAGGATTTGGATAAATACTAGTGTCATTCGATATTGCTTCGATTTCGGAAATATTTAGTGCTGTATTGGTAATTCCTGTTCTTGAATAGTTAGTTACAACTTCCCAAATTATATTTTGTAAATAAGCTGAAAGTTCAGGAGATGGAGTTTGAAAACCTGAAGGAGGGTTGGCCATCAAATTGTTAGGTAAACCAACAGGACTTTGATTATAAACACAAGCATAATGAATCATAGTAATAGCATAGGCTCCCAATGAGTTTGGATGTATATTATCACTAAATAATTGGTTGATATTAGTAATCCCAGGAACTAAATTGAGCTGAATATCATCGTAAATACGGGCCATCATTCTATGACCAGGAATTAAATAAACGGGAGTCGATCCATTTGGTCTGTTTGCATTTGCATAATCTTGCATTTCTTCCCAAAGTGATTCATAATCATCAAGCGTTTGTCTCCACGGTCCATCTCTATCGTCAATATTGGTCCAGGTTGTCCATAAAAGAGTGGCGGCTCCATTACCATTATTGCCATTATTCCATGCGTTATTCACATATAGTGCAAGGTGTTCGTTTGAATTTGTAATTTGTGTAAGAGGAACTGCTTCTGTAATGACTAGTAATTCAAAGTCATCGATATTATTTTTTGCAGAAGGAGAAAGGTCATTTTCATGATCCCAACGCCAAAACATACCAGATCCAGGAATAGTAGCTTTTACAATTTCATCACCAGCCCAGGCACCCCTCAATTCACTTATTAGCTCCACGTACTGGCCAGGCCAAGGACCAAACAAAGGATCGGTCAAACTATGCCCGCTATGTATCTGTTTAACATCGAGAGGATAGGCCTGTTTTGGTGGAAGTGTTTGTCCGTATGCACTACCAAAACTAAAGATTAATAAAATGATTGCTTTAATTTTCGTCATATTATTTATGGTTATCATATTTATTGTTTATAATTAAAGGTATGTTTTCAATTGTTTGCTAACACTTGAAATAAAGAGCTGTTTTAATGCTTCATATTTTAAAATCTACTTGACAAAGTAAAGTAATCTCTAATACTTTCGTTACACTGTTTTCAGTGAAATTAGCTTGGTCATTTCTCATGATTTTTATTATATGGCAGCAACGACTTATAATTTAAACAAGTACCTAAAGTTTATCACAAAAAATACTAAGGCTATTTGTTTTTCTCATAAAGTTTAGAGTCAACTTTTTTCAGGACAAGACATCAAAAGAGAAGAAGTTTTCGATTACCTTTTATCGAGAGCAGTATGAACGCAATAATAAACGCGTCAATAGCAAGGGGGGCACTATATGAAAGGCAAACGGCAGAGTACGATAAAACCCTGGACTTGCAAGAGAAATTCGGACAATTTTTCTAAGACCTATGCTACGTTTTTAAGTTTATAAAATTCTATTTCGAC
>CANMXP010000039.1 GCA_947501845.1 uncultured Flavobacteriaceae bacterium
CCAAAGGGGTAATAGTTAACGCGTTTTTTTTAACCCCTGTCCCTTTTTTAGCCCGACCGCTCCAAAGAGCCACCAAAAAAAAATTTTAAGAACGTTTTACTAGTTGTAAATATAGCTATTTTCTCACCAAGTATAATAATGGTTTTTCCTTGGTTTTTCTATGGGTTTTTATGCCCAAGCTATCTTTACATCATGTGGTCTTATGTCAGCATTCATTTGATTTCTGTAACATAAGCACACTATGTAAAATAGCCGCTACGTCCGACGCTCTTTTGAGCTAGTTTGTGAAGAAGTTTCATTTTAAAAACCGATGCAACCCCACGCTTTATTCAACCTCTGTTACATCGGGTTTTAAAACGGATGATTCAGCCTGCAAACGTTTTAAAAAGATGAAGATTTAAGAAGTGGATTATTTAAGCGCAAGGGCAATCTTCAGCTTTTTAAAATGCTAGGCAAAGTGCCGATTGAACGTCCCGTTTGAGTGTTTTTTAGTAATTTTTGCTGCAAAAAAATGCCTGTTTATGGGGCTTCCCAGAGGTTTTGCAGCAAATTTTAGTAAAAAGTGGTTTTTAAGGATTCTTGTAAACCCTTATGTTTAAAGGGATTGAGCCAATGTAACGGTGCAGCTGCACGTTACCCTCTTGCTTCTCCTGTCTACAAATTTTAGGCTCTAATTACTGGCAATCAGATTGTTATAAAACACTGTCTACAACCGTCCTTATTTTTTCTACATTTTATATGCTAAAAACTACAACATTATCCCTTTAAAACAAGGTGCTACAAGGGTATTTGTAGATTTTTCGATTGGGGGCTTCCCCCAATCCATCTCGCTTACCTTATTTCCTTTCCTTTTTCGGTTCGGTTCTGCGGGTCGGATTTAGCGGATATTTTACATAATTTACATTATAAATACGGCTTTGGTCTGGCGTGGATGTAGCGGCAGTATTATAATGCCAATTATGTAAACATAGCTTGGGTGAAGCTTGGAGAGGAAGCAAGCAAAATATAAAGGCAGTTTTGCAAAAACGGTTAGATTTTGCTTGCGTGGATTTTAATAATCTAAAGGTTCTTTTCTTGCGTAACGTACACGGATGATGTAAATCGCTTTTTCTTCAACAAGATAAGATATTCGGTAGGTATGTTTTTCGTAAGTTCTAACAGTTCCTTTGTTGTTTTTCTTGAGTGTATCTAATTTATAAATCTCTGGATTGGTAGCCAGTATCGAAGCTGATTCATAAATTTCTGTAATGATTTTTGTAGTGGTTTCAATCGATTCCGATTGTTCTAATAAATCTAAAAATGCTTGGTTTAGTTCTGCATCGGCTTGATGCGTCCATATTATTGTTTTCCCCATTTCTTAATACGTTCTCCCATTTCTTCATGCGTATAAGTCTCTCCTCGTTCTATCTGGGCTATGGATTCATCTATTTCTTTATTATACTGCTCAATACTGATGCGCTCTGATGATACTTTTCTCCTGTATTTCAGTATGTTTTTTATAGCCTCCAATAAGGTTGGGTCTTTAACAGTTTGAAGCTCTTTCTGTATCCATTTTAAATCTGCTTGTAAATCCATGACAATATCCTTTTTGGTACTGTAAAGGTACAATTTCTGTTCCATTTCTTTTATTGTTTTTAAAGTGGAGCAGCTTTATAAACTGCTCCAATATTTATTATTCATGTTTTAACCATTCAGAGAGTCCGTCGAGTTCTGTGTTTGGATAGCTAACTAAAAGTATTTTGCATAACCAATAAACAGCACTTTGCATCTGTTCATTTTTATAGTGCCTTTTCTCTAGCTGTGTCAACAACAATATATTTTCAAGTAACGATTCTTGCATATAGGCAAGCTCGTTTAAGTTGCTGATTGGTAATTTAATATAATGTTGTTTGGTTTTGGGGTCTGTTTGCAGGGTACAACCGTACCTTGACTTAAATTCTTGTGGTTTCATTTGTTACAGATTTTTAAGGATAAAAAGAACCCGTCTTAGCCTTCCTTCTGTACTGTAACATACAGCGCAAGGGTTTCCCTTCTTGCAGGCATAACGGGCATATTTTGGTTAACTTATTTGTTAACGTGGTTACAGTTTTAAGGAATAAAAGTAATATTATTTTATCTTTCTATGGGCTGTTGTTCTTTATTTTCATCGCTTATATTTTTTAGCTTATAGGGTGGCAAGTATTTACCATGTCATGTAGGTTCTCTAAATCATCTTGTAAATACTTTTCGGTAGAACTTATGTAGCGGTGTCCTGCCAAGTATTGTACCTTTCTTAGGTTGTATTGTCCTAGCCAGTTTATAATGACCGATACCCTAATCTGTTTGGGGTTTTCTACTTTTTGATTGTACTTTTTCAGCTTCTTGGTTATCTGTGAAGTCAGTACATTGAACCTCGTACCCGTTGGGAACAGTTGGCCTGTATAGTTTTTAATGCGGTTTTGTAATAATGGCAATACGTTGTTTTGGTATTCCATAAATTCCATGATTTGCCAAGGTTTTAGCTCTAACTCTCTTGCATTGCTCCGCCTTGTACTCGGCACATAGATTTTACCTTTATTGAGCTGTAAATGTTCTGTTTTTAACTTGCTTAAACTTGTGGTATTTAACCCTTGATAGACGATTAGCCCTGTGATTACTTTACTTCTTTTTGCTGTTAACCTGTGGTACTTGTCCTTGATGTTTTCTGTTTCAAAGGAGTAGTATAAATCCTCTAGTTCGTCAGCTTCTAACAGATTGTAATTGATGCTTCTCCGTTCTCCTTTTACAATGACGTTATCTATGGGGTTATCTGTCCTGTAAGCTACATCAATCAGGTAGTTAAAATAGGTCTTTATGCTCCTGACTCTGTGGTTGACCGTCTGTTTTGCTGTGCCTTTTCGGTTCAGGTATTGAATGAACTTTAGACAGGTCTTATAATCGATTTCGATTGGTGTGGTACGGTTGCGCTTACACCATTTTTTAAAGCCTTCTATTTGCCTTTCGTTTCCTGTAATGGTGGTTTCGCTATAACCTTGTTTGCGTAAATATGTACTGTAATCATCCATTCTCGATAGTTTTTAAAAGATGTGTATAGATTTGGGTGGATTCCAATGAGCTATGGCCTAAAAAGGTTTTTATCGTTTCCAAGTCTACATTATGCTGTAATAAGTGCGTTGCTATGGAGTGCCTTAATATATGCGGTGTAATGTGTTTTTCTGCAATGGTCTTATCGTTTGCAGCCTGTACAATGGCTTTTAATCGGTTGGCGAAGCTCATACCTTGCATACGCTTTCCTCGTTGGTTGATAAACAGGGCTTCGCTTAAATGACTTTGGTAAAACTCTGGTCGTGCTTCATAAATGTAATCCTCTAATATTTCTGCATTTTTCCTATTGATTGGCACGAACCTTTCTTTATAGTTTTTTCCTTTTCTAACATAAACACGTTCTTTATCAAAAAGGATGTCGCTAACATCAAGGTTTACCGCTTCATTTCTGCGTAAGCCACAACTATATAAAATAGTTAGTATCGCTTTATCCCGAAGCATTATGCGTTGTGTATTATGGCTGTACGCTGTGGCATTAAAGAGTGTTTTTATTTCTGCTTGGGTTAGTATGTTTAGCTTTTCTTCGGTGGGATTGGTCTCGTTTTTCAGGTGTACGTTAAAGTGCTTGTAATTATGGTTCTGTAAATATTCCTTGAACTTCTTTAATGCCTGTTGGTGCTTGTTCAGGTAACTTTTACTTAATGCGCCGTTACGCCTTTCGTTGGCTCGTTCTTTAAGTGAGCTGTAATATTCCTTTATGGTTTGGGCTGTGATTTCGGTTAGTGTTTTTATATTTTGTTGTTCTGCATAATAAAAGAACTCTTGTAAATGGTTTGGCAAGTAATACACCGTACTTTCTGCATAGCCTAGTATGTCCAACCACTCTTTGTAGTTGGCAACGAACATTTTAAATACATCGTTCTGTAACTTTAATTTTTTCACTTCGGTTGTATTTTTAAGATTTTGTGAACCACTTGTGTAATTGTCTGTTTTTCAGTTGTGCTAATGGTTCATTTTAGCCATTGAACCATTATGAACCACTTTGAACTTCTAAGTTTTCTAATGTAGATTTTAACAGGCTTTCTATTTGCTTGTTCGTGTTTTCGTAATCGTCATAGCTCACCACTTCGTACACGTAACCTTTTCTTTTATTGCCCTTGGTTTTTTGTATAAGTTCTGCCGATTGTAATTGCAGCATATATCGTTTTTGATTGCTTGGGTTTACCCGTAATGTCCTGCGTATTTCCGCATTGGTAAACGTGGTAAGTGCATTTACTTTTAAATAGCCTTTTAGCATTTCAAAGAACTGTCTACAAGCCCCATTGAGTACATCACTTTTACGTAACAAGACCTCTTGTATCAACCCATTGGCTTCCTGTATATCTTCGATTGTGGTTTCTATAAATTCTTCCCCTGTTTCTTCGTTGTATTGCCTTTCCCGTTGGTATTGTTTGTAAAAGGTAATGGCTTCTATAAATTGTAAATAATGGCTGTTGGTTCTACGTGGTTTAAAGACTGATTTCGGTAACTGTAAATGTTCTGCAAAAGGATTGATGACCTTGATTGGCTTTAGAACCCGTTGCGCATTGCGGAGAAGCTCCGCTGCTTTAAATTCTTCGTCTTGGTTTATTTTACCCGCTGATAGCAAACGCTGGTACTGCATTATTTTACTGTCCTGTTGCTCGCTTTCATCGATGTATAAAAGGAAGCTCCTGTTTGAGTTGTCCTCATAAATGCTTTCTTGTGTGGTACAGCCTGCAACGCTTACAGGGCCTTCAACGGTTAGGTGTACTGTTTTGGTTGTGCCTTTGGTGTCCTTATGTACTACCGTTTTTGTAATGCGCTTTTTGGATTGTAATTCCCGAAGTGGATAGAGCACAGACTCTGCGCCGTCTAAGTCTTCTATGAGTATTAATTTGTGTTGTAGTTCTGTACGGTTGAAGTAATAAAAAGCATTTGCGGATAAAACTGTGATTTCTACTTTGTCTTCTTCGGGTATCAGTTCCGCAACCTTACTTTGTAAATGTGTTTTACCAACGCCTGAACTACCTAAACTTATACAATGCAATGGGTTATTAGTTTTCCTGCTCGTAAAGATTAGGTACATGGTCTGCCTGTTGTGCTCTTCACCGATTACACCACTTTGACCAATCAATTTGTTAGTCTTGCTCAATAGGTCTTTAGACTTTAAAAAGGTAATAGCTTGCTTTTCTTCTGTTGCTGATAGCTCTTTAATATACGGTCTGCTTAATTCTGCTTCTTTTTCGATTAGTAAAAAGCGGTGGTTCTCCAGTTCTTTAGTGAGTTCCTGTAATGTCTTACGTGCTATACTTGTGCCTATCTCCAACCGTTCCGCAATTTTTCGGGTAAACTTTTCTACTTGGTTATCGTTGTATAAATCTATCGAGTGTCTTAGGACATTGTGTTGCTTTGGTTTTTGTATGCTCACGGTTACTCGTAAACTTTCCAGTTTGTTAAGCTTTATGCCGCCTAAAACGTGTATCTCTAAATGTTTGGTGGTGTAACCGTAGTTGTTCGGGTTGGTGATATCTAACATTGTTGATAAATTAATTTTCTGACCTATTTATCACAAAACTAAAACATTTATCAGATTTAAACAAGATTTATATACCTTTGTTATGATATTTATATCGTCTATATTTGCTAAAACCTTATTATTTATAGCATTTTAACGACTTTTAGGTATGACTTTAGGACAGCACATAACCAAGCTACGTAAGCAATTAAAACTTTCCCAGAGCGATTTGGGTAAAAAGGTCGGGACTTCTGGTGATATTATCGGACGTTACGAACGTGATGAAGTGAAGCCCTCTATTGAAGTGGCTTCTAAGATTGCTGATGTGCTTGATGTGAGTCTGGATTTCTTGCTAGGTAAGGTTAAAGTGGAAGTAGATAGCCAACTCCTAAAACGTGTTATCGAGGTACAGCAGATGAATGAAGAAGATAAAACACATATTCTTTATACCCTTGATGCCCTTATTAAAGCTGTAAAGCTTAAATCTATTGCATAAAAAACCACAACTTAAAAGCTGTGGTTTTCTTTAATAAACTTGCTGTTAAAAACTATAATTCTTCTATTATTGGTTCTTTGAGACACAAAATTTCTACAATATCATTTTGTGTAACAATATAAAAGTGTGTTATATCTTCTTTTAATTGAATATGATTACTCTCAGAATGTACCCAATCAATAAAATCACTATCATCAGCTTTAAACAAAGACCATTCTCTACAATTTACAGGAAATTGAGATAATGATTTCAGCCTTTCAGATTCATCAAAATTTCGATATCCTAAATAATAATCTCCAAAGCTAATTCTATACACATTAGATGGTTTTCCCCCTCTTACAAGAATTCGAAAACCCTCATAGTCATCATATAATCCATCTATAGTTATTGCATTAGGAAAGTTTTCAATGGAAGTTTCCCATTTGACAATTTTACTCATAATTTATTCTATTTGTCCAAATCTAAATTTTATTCTTTTTTTGCCATCTTGAATTTCTAGGGTAGGTCTTCCATCAGAACTTCCAGGTCTTACATTTACTTTTCTTCCATCTTTTAAGGTTCCTAAAAGGGTTCCATCATCTAACTCTTTAACATTCTCGGGCTCTAAGTAATGAAAAGCTTCGATTGCATGTTCTAATCCTCCCTCCCTATTAAATAACTTCGCTCTTCCTTTAGTGCTTTCTCCCTTTTCTGAATCACCCATTAAAAAATCAACTTTGTCATCAGAATCCAACCTTCTAATCGGGCTATCACTCTCTCCTTCCGTTTCAATTTGTTTATCATCTACTTGGAACTTTTCGTCTATCAAAGGTTCCATATAGTCAGATGGTTGCGGTTCATCTAATGACTGTGGTGTTAAAATAGCCAATACAGTGCCAAGAATAGTGCCAGCGCTTACTTTAGCTGTATTTTTAGCTCCATTTAGTACCAGTCTTCCTGCATCATCCACATATGATTTAGATAATTCAACTGCTGCTTTTTTTGTTGTTTCGGTCACGACTTTAGTACCAACAGTTCCAACTCCAGTAGCTGTAGTAGCTTGAGTTACTACTTTTACTGGCTCGTGATGAGAAACATCCACCCCTTGTTTTTCCTGTCCTTCTAAACCTTCAAGTTCAATCTTCCAAATAGGGTTGTTATGTGCAAATTGATAGGTAGATATCGACATATACTCACTTGATACAGGGTCAACACTAAAGAACCTACCAATATCTGGCATATAGTTTCTGTATCTAAATGTCAACCAATTTAGACCAAGTTCTTCCTGCCGTTCTTGTCCAAGATAATCCCAATTAAGAGCAGGGTTACTGCTGTTTACAACATTATTATATCCTTTGTGGAGCATGCCAAA
>CANMXP010000040.1 GCA_947501845.1 uncultured Flavobacteriaceae bacterium
GACTTTTAACAAGCTCATAAATTTGAGAACAGACAAACGTATCTAAAAACAAAAGCCCTTTAAAAATGAGCTTTTGAATTGAATTCTGTGTTTTTTAGAGTCTTGCGCTACGATTACCATTGTTACCTACTGGCTTTCTACTAATTTTGATAGAAGCTTAAAGTAATAAACTTGACTACAGAATGGTATTAATCTAAAATTATATTAGTTTTCAAAAGTTGAGTTTTCTACAATAATATTATCAGTAGAACCATCTTTTTCTAATCGTGTATTTGATCTACAGTCTCTGAACAGAATATTCTCTCCATTATTAATATAATTAGAAAAATTGGTACTTGATGTATTTAAATCAATATTATTAAATGTAACTTCAATAGTAGAATCAGTGATTTCTTGGTTTAACCCTTGAATATTAATAGGCCTATTTGTTACATTTACACTTCCGCCTTCAATCATAATATTTTGAGCTACTGCATCTCTTGTCCTATATCCAAAGCTTGCTATTGGTAAGTCACAGTTAATTATATTATCTTTAATTAGACTATTAGATAGTCCACCAAATGAAATACCAGAAGCACAGTTTGTAATTGTATTATTTAATATTTCTTGGTTATCTCCACTAACACTTATTGCCACAGAGTAACCACTTATCTCATTACCAGACACGATAAAATCGTGAACTAATTCTTCACCACGTTTTACATTTGAAGTAATAATAATAGCAAAAATACCGCTTTGATCTACAGGGAAACGGCTTTCAAATGTATTGTTTTTTATGGTAACATGATTAGAAGTTCCTCCTGCTACCCATTTGTCAAAAAAGTTATTCTCTATTAATACATTACTTGCTACGTGGTTTACAATATCACCAAATTCATTTCCTGTAAATTTACTATTTCGAATTGTAATATTCTCCACTCTTTGATACTCTAATAGAGCTCCATCTGCATCTATTACTCTTGATGGTTCTAAATCAATTCCGTATTTTGGTAGCGCACCTGAGCTACTAAATATTTCATTTCCTCCTGTATCATAGGCCTGGTCTCCCTTTCCAGTGTCTATAAATTGGCAATTATCAATAATTACACCATTCGCATCGGTAATGGCCATACCGTTACGACGGGCTTCTTTTATTACACAGTTTTTAATGACCACGTTTTCACTAGTTCTATTTCCATCGGTTAATGTGCCATCTGGGTTTCTTATTAATTTATGGCTTACAATAATAGCATCTCCTGTGGCGTTATTTAATTTAACACCGTCTATAATAGCATCGTGTGAGCCAATAACGCCCATTAGAAAGCCCCAACCATGTTCACTTCTGTCAACTCCTACAGTATCATTAATTGGAGTATAATCATGTTCATAACGATCACCGATAAGATTACCTCCGCTTATTTTAGTATTATCAGTTAGATATACTGATATTAAATAATAAATAGGAAAACGTGTCGGTTGTACCCTTAAAAAAGTATCATTATTCATTTTAAAATGAATATCAGAAGGAATCCTTATAGCTCTATCCGTCATGTATTTTCGGTTAAGCTTATTGGCTTCTACGTTAAAATAAACATCCAGTTTTCCTAGTTCAAAAACATTTCCTTCGAGTTTCTTAACCAGTTCTATAACCTTATTTATATGCTCTCTATTTTTTAGTGCAATTTCATCGGATACCTTTCCTTCTGTTATATCCCATCTTATGGTGTAAAACCTGAAATCAGGACTTTTAAGCTTAGCTTGTCCTTCTAATGTGAGTTTAGAGCTTAAAAGTCTTCCGTCTATAATACCTCCATCAAATATCAGCGTACCATTTATGATATCTCCACCATCAAAATCGAAATTAACATTTTTAGGAAGTGTAATTGTTTCTCCATTAAGATTTAATATACAATCTATATTTATTGTTGAATTTGCAGTAATATCTAAGCTATCAAAGCTACAAGTTTCAGTGGCAGTGTTTTCAGGCTGTTCAATATCTAGTTGATTAATTTCAATTTCATCTTTATCGCAAGAAGTAATTAATATTACTAAAATAAATGACAGATTTCTTAATGTTTTTTTTATATTTAAATAAATTAAATTTTTGCTGTTCGTAAAGGGACATGGTTTACACAAGTTAAAGATTAGTGTTTACACTAAATTAGTTTCTAACCTTGTGGATTGTTGTTTGTTTCTAAGATGTTTTTCATCAAAGAAACCTAAAAATACATTTCTAAAAAAGACTTTCCAAATGCCATTGCCAATATCTTCAATAGCGACATGTTTTCCTCTTAAAGCTGCCGATACATATACCCAGTAATATGACTTCCATCTTACAGCTCCACTTTTAGTTACTTTTAGGATTTTGTAGTTAGTGTCATAGTGAAAATTTGGTATTTTTTCGGGGAATGGTCTGTTAGAAAAGTCATGACAATCAGCTGGTGTTTTCATGTCCAAAGCTTCATGTGGTCTAATATTATTATACTGTTTTACAAAGTGATTTAAGCACCTTTGTTGTGCTTTTAAATTATGAGCTGCAGGTTTTGCACAAGCGGCTTTTAAATCGCTATGCATTCGTTCATGTCTACCGTTTTGTTGAGGCTGTCCAGGATCAGAAAAGACAGGAGTGATACCAAGTTCAATAAACCAATAGGAGAGCTGAGTAAATCTTTGAATAGCTCTAACTGAACCAAAGGGACTTCCGTTATCGGTGTGAAGTTGTTTGGGGATGCCATATATTCTAAAGATCCTTTTAGACTCAGCTTTAGCGGACTTTAGGTTTTCTTTATAATGGCCTTTAGCCGTAAACAAAAAACGGCTTTTAGAATCAGCAATGGTTAGTGGATGGCAGTAAATTTTATTGCCCATTAAGAACTTTCCTTTATAGTCAGCACTCCAAACTTCATTGCAGTTTTTTGGATCGAAAATGGGATGAATTGGTTTAACCCTTCTCAATCTTTTTTGAGGACAGACCAACCCATTTTTCTTTAGGATATTATGCACAGTGACCACCGAAGGGACTTCCTGTTTTGTATATTCTTTAAACAATAATGTTCTGATTTTTTTAGCGCCCCAAAGTTTGTATTCTGCTTTGAGATTTAGAATACTTTCAATGATATTTTCCTTAGTTGCGTTGGGATGATTTGTAGGTGCTCTGGAGTGTTTTTTTAAGCCCTCAAAACCTTGTTTTTCGAATTTGTTTATCAACTTATAAGCCGTTGGTCTGGAGATGTCAAAACTTCTACATAATTCTGTGATGGTATATTTTCCTGTACGCCATTCACAAATAAATTCAATTTTTTGTTCCATAGTCGTTGTGTTTTTCCAAGGCATGATAATTTGATTTTTGTCTCAAATTATAACTTGAAAAAGTGTAAACTATGTCCCTTTAACTTTGTAAACTATGTGCCTTTACCATACCAAATTACAGCTAACGTTTAGTGTAAGAAACGTAGGACAGGTGATAAGCGATACGTTTTGGATTGGTATTAAGCCAAATATAAATATTTTGCTTTTATCATTTTTTGTAAATGTTAAATTTTATATTTGGCGACTTTGCACATAAGCATAGACCTTTTAATTAAGCTCAAAAGCCCTATGTTTTCTTATACTTTGTTGGCAACTGACTTTAGCATGTAACCTGTTTAGTGATTCAGCTTTTATTCTTTTGGTCTATTAGGAATATAAACAATCTCAATTTCTATATCATTTCCATACGTTACTATCATCGAGCATAAAACTGCTTCATTTTTCCTATTGTGAATAGCAGGTTTCATCATAGGTATTTTTCTCAGAACTCTCAAGATTTCTGCTTGAATTACTACTTCTGAATCTCTGACTTTCATACCAGTCAATTTTCCGTTTTCGTCAATTATAAAAAAAGCATCTACCTGATTAGGTTCTGAAAGGTTTAAACCTTTAGATATATTCAAGTCAAACTCCTGCTTTATAAATGTCGATACTTTATTATTAAAACATTCTTTTGTCGCTTCTTTAGAAAGGTTTTCACAACCATTATAGACAGGTACGATTTCTACATCTTTTAATATCATAATATTGTCAGAGTCATAATTTGCTAAACCGTCATCTTGTGACATAATACTACATAAACTTGACATTGCGCGTTCTTCTTCTTCGGTAATATTTCCTTGTACCATCACTTGTTGTTGAACAGCATTGATTTTCTTTATTAATTCACTTGGTTGTTTTTTAGAATTTTGTCCGCAGGATATAAATATTGTGCAGAATATTAGGTTAAAGAATACGGTTAATTGTATTTTTTGCGCTCTTAAATTTACTTTGTAATTCATAATCTTATATTATTGTTATTAATGTGTCAAAATTAAACTGATAAACAATTAATAAGCTGTATAACAAAATTTTGGTATAAAGCATTGCCATTTTGGGACGAAAATCATCATAGTAAAATACTATTTCTATAACTTTTTGAAACAGGAATTTCAATTTGGGTAAGAGAAATGGTATTTTGATTTTTCCAGAATTTAAAATGTGGTGGATTGATTAAATATGAGCGATGTACTTGAATTAAAAAATCTAAATCTTTTTGAATTTTTTTAAGAGAAGAGCGAATTACTTTTGAACTAAGTTGACCATTCAGAAGAAAAAAAATCTCAACATAGTTTTGAGAACTTTTTATACAGATTAAATCTGATTTATGAATATTCAAAATATCTAATTTACTTTCGCCTTTAATAATTATAGTATCTTTCTTATCTGGTATTAGCTTTATCAGAAAAAATCTAGCTAATATGATTATTGGCATAAGTATTAATAAAGATTTAAGAATAATTTTAGCTGAAAATTCTGAAAAATTATACGTTCCATTAAGAACAGGACCTTTATAAAAAGCATATGAAAATATTGAGTAAAATAGATAAAAAAGAAATAGAATCAATATTTCAAAACCAACATTCCATTTTAATCTTTTTTGATAAATAGCTTTTTGTAGTATTGCTACTATACCGTAGCATAAAAAAGTAATAAGACTAAAACTAATACTTGTTTGACCCCATTGAAAAATTGTTCCATCATCAAATGGTCTTATGAAAAAAGCAAAAACAAAAACCCAAAGGCTAATAAAAGCTCCAATATATAGGTGATATTTCATCGAAGGATTTAGTTTGTTCATTTCGGTTTTAGCTTGTTGCCTAACGTGTTTGTATAAGAATAGTGCGGTTTTGTGTCCGAGGATTTTCCGAAGGAAAATCGGAGTGACCAAATACGCACTAGCCTTTTGATTTAGGATTAAACTTAGGCATTATTTTTAGCATCCATGAAAAAGCAGTAAGTCGAGTATCTTTATAGATCACAAAAAATATAAAAGATATGAACACTCAAATTACCGCCCACCCAAAGTTATACATTGGAATTGACATTCACAAGCGAAGTTGGAAGATCCATTGTGCTAGCGATCTATTTTCGGGAAAATCATTTGCAATGCCCCCTAATCCAGAATTTTTAAAAGCTTATGTCGATAAGAATTTTAGAGATTACGAAGTAACAACGGCTTATGAGGCAGGATGCTGTGGCTACTATGCGCATCGTAAGTTTGAGAGTTATGGTTGGACTTCCTTGGTTGTGAACCCAGCAGACATTCATCGTAGGGGAAAAGAGAAATATACCAAGACCGATAAGATAGATGCCCAATTAATAAGCAGGGAGTTAAAAGATGGTCGTTTAAGTAGTATCCATATACCAGAAGAAGAACGGGAACAATTACGGAGCCTTTTTAGAAGGCGCAATGATTTGGTAAAGGATTATAGACGAATAAAGAGTTATATAAAAATGCAGCTGCTCTATTTTGGAGTTTCTATTCCAGAAGAATTTGACAATGACCACTGGAGTCACAAGTTTAGACATTGGTTAGATGCCGTGGAATTTGACTATCCAACAGCTCGAGAAACATTAGAGAGTAGAATGCGGTATTTTAGATTTATAGATAATGAAATCCGAGATGTTTCAACCAAACTGCGGGCTTATTGTCGTAAGCATTACAAAAAGGATTATTATTTATTGCGCAGTATCCCAGGGATAGGAGGTATAGTAGCATGCGGTATCATCAGCGAGCTGGGAGACCTGCGGCGTTTCAAAAGCATTAAACATTTAGCGGGTTATGTTGGTTTGTCACCAGGGGTACATCAAAGTGGGGATAACCAAAGGAGCATGGGGATCACGATGCGGGCGCATCGATTAATGCGCAGTTACTTTATAGAAGCCTCCTGGCAATCGATACGAACAGACCCGATAATGCAAGCGTATTACCGTAAGCATATCGGGAAAAACGTAAAGACGATCATCATCAAG
>CANMXP010000041.1 GCA_947501845.1 uncultured Flavobacteriaceae bacterium
AAAAAAATCGAGTTATAACCTATTGTTATTCAGGGGATAAAAAGGGGCGTAAAAATAATATTAAAAAAAGGTTAGGATATGTCATAATGAGGCGTATCTTTGCACCCGCTTAGCGCACGGATTTATATAAATCGTGAGAAAAGCGACGTTCATTCCAAGGCTAAAAAAATAAATTAAAAAAAGTTCGAAAAAAGCTTTTGGGGAACAAAAAAGGTTGTATGTTTGCAGCCGCCAAAACGGGCATCGGTCCCGAGGCAAGGTTCTTGAAAAATACTGAGATTTAAAACAGCGAAAGAGGCTTAAAATTTTTTCAAAAAAAAGATCAAAAAGTATTGCGGGAATAAAAAAAGGGTTTTATATTTGCACCCGCCAAACGAGGAAACGAGATTGGAAAAGATAAAAGAAGTTCATAGACATATTGAATTGACAGCGTAAGACCGAAGTTGGAAACGGCTTTGGTCGAACAAAGAGAATAGACCATTTTGAGCATTAGAAATTTCTATTGATTGTTAAGAGCTGTTTTTTGTATTATATACAAGGGACACACAAAAATTAACGATGAAGAGTTTGATCCTGGCTCAGGATGAACGCTAGCGGCAGGCCTAACACATGCAAGTCGAGGGGTAACGGGGTAGCTTGCTACCGCCGACGACCGGCGCACGGGTGCGTAACGCGTATACAATCTGCCTTGTACTGGGGGATAGCCTTTAGAAATGAAGATTAATACCCCATGGTTTGGGACCGTGGCATCACGGACCCAATAAAGGTTACGGTACAAGATGAGTATGCGTTCTATTAGCTAGTTGGTGTGGTAACGGCATACCAAGGCAACGATAGATAGGGGCCCTGAGAGGGGGATCCCCCACACTGGTACTGAGACACGGACCAGACTCCTACGGGAGGCAGCAGTGAGGAATATTGGACAATGGAGGCAACTCTGATCCAGCCATGCCGCGTGCAGGAAGACTGCCCTATGGGTTGTAAACTGCTTTTGTACGGGAAGAAACACCTCTACGTGTAGGGGCTTGACGGTACCGTAAGAATAAGGATCGGCTAACTCCGTGCCAGCAGCCGCGGTAATACGGAGGATCCAAGCGTTATCCGGAATCATTGGGTTTAAAGGGTCCGTAGGTGGACAATTAAGTCAGAGGTGAAATCCTGCAGCTCAACTGTAGAATTGCCTTTGATACTGGTTGTCTTGAGTTATTGTGAAGTAGTTAGAATATGTAGTGTAGCGGTGAAATGCATAGATATTACATAGAATACCAATTGCGAAGGCAGATTACTAACAATACACTGACACTGATGGACGAAAGCGTGGGGAGCGAACAGGATTAGATACCCTGGTAGTCCACGCCGTAAACGATGGATACTAGCTGTTCGGATTTATCTGAGTGGCTAAGCGAAAGTGATAAGTATCCCACCTGGGGAGTACGTTCGCAAGAATGAAACTCAAAGGAATTGACGGGGGCCCGCACAAGCGGTGGAGCATGTGGTTTAATTCGATGATACGCGAGGAACCTTACCAGGGCTTAAATGTAAGTTGCATGATCTAGAGATAGGTCTTTCTTCGGACCACTTACAAGGTGCTGCATGGTTGTCGTCAGCTCGTGCCGTGAGGTGTCAGGTTAAGTCCTATAACGAGCGCAACCCCTGTTGTTAGTTGCCAGCATGTAAAGATGGGAACTCTAACAAGACTGCCGGTGCAAACCGTGAGGAAGGTGGGGATGACGTCAAATCATCACGGCCCTTACGTCCTGGGCTACACACGTGCTACAATGGTAGGGACAGAGAGCAGCCACTGGGCGACCAGGCGCGAATCTACAAACCCTATCACAGTTCGGATCGGAGTCTGCAACTCGACTCCGTGAAGCTGGAATCGCTAGTAATCGCATATCAGCCATGATGCGGTGAATACGTTCCCGGGCCTTGTACACACCGCCCGTCAAGCCATGGAAGCTGGGAGTGCCTGAAGTCCGTCACCGCAAGGAGCGGCCTAGGGTAAAATCGGTAACTAGGGCTAAGTCGTAACAAGGTAGCCGTACCGGAAGGTGCGGCTGGAACACCTCCTTTCTAGAGAAAGACGATTGATAAGGAAACCAAAAAAACTATTGCGACGAATAGTTTATTCTCGATGCTGTCAATTTAAAATAATATAGTAAGAAGTCATTAGTAGCTATGGGTTAGAGATAGTCCAACACTGATTGCTAGGGCTAACGACTAAAGACAGTCTCATAGCTCAGCTGGTTAGAGCGCTACACTGATAATGTAGAGGTCGGCAGTTCGAGTCTGCCTGAGACTACAAAAGAAGAGGTTAAGGATTATAGTGATTAGCTCACGGATAATTTTTAGAACGTTCATAAAATATTGAAAAGGAAATTTTAGAAGTTGAGAATTCAAATCACTCCAAGTTCGTAATTCTGAATTCATAGTTCTGAATTTCAAAACGGGGGATTAGCTCAGCTGGCTAGAGCGCCTGCCTTGCACGCAGGAGGTCATCGGTTCGACTCCGATATTCTCCACGATTCCTGTAAAGGAAGACCGTTCATTGACATATTGAAAAAAGATACATGAAAAATAGGGTTGGATGCGTCCAATCTTATAATAATATATTAGGATCGGCCATACTCACAACGAGCGATGTATGGCCGATCGATTCTAAGTTGATCATATCAATTTAGGACAACTCATTAAAAAAGCAAAAAGTACAATAAGCTAAACAAGGGCGTATGGGGAATGCCTAGGCTCTCAGAGGCGAAGAAGGACGTGATAAGCTGCGAAAAGCTGCGGGGATCGGCACACACGAATTGATCCGCAGATATCCGAATGGGGCAACCCACTATATTGAAGATATAGTATCCGCAAGGAGGCAAACCCGGAGAACTGAAACATCTAAGTACCCGGAGGAGAAGAAAACAAAAGTGATTCCGTTAGTAGTGGCGAGCGAACGCGGATTAGCCCAAACCGGTGTTGTTACGGCAATACCGGGGTTGTAGGACCACAATATTCGAAGCTTTATGAATTGGAACTGTTTGGAAAGACAGACCGCAGGGGGTGATAGTCCCGTACAAGTAAAGACGGCCGAGATAGTGGTATCCTGAGTAGCGCGGGACACGAGTAATCCTGTGTGAAACAGTCGGGACCATCCGATAAGGCTAAATACTCCTGAGAGACCGATAGTGAACCAGTACCGTGAGGGAAAGGTGAAAAGAACCCTGAATAAGGGAGTGAAATAGAACCTGAAACCATACGCTTACAAGCGGTCGGAGCCCCTTTGGGGTGACGGCGTGCCTTTTGCATAATGAGCCTACGAGTTACCGTTGCTAGCAAGGTTAAGGACTTCAGGTCCGGATCCGTAGCGAAAGCGAGTCTGAACAGGGCGCTTAAGTTAGTAGTGGTAGACGCGAAACCGTGTGATCTACCCATGGGCAGGTTGAAGCTGTAGTAACATACAGTGGAGGACCGAACCGGTTGACGTTGAAAAGTCTTCGGATGACCTGTGGGTAGGGGTGAAAGGCCAATCAAACTCGGAAATAGCTCGTACTCCCCGAAATGCATTTAGGTGCAGCGTTGGTTTATAGTTTTATAGAGGTAGAGCTACTGATTGGATGCGGGGGCTTCACCGCCTACCAATTCCTGACAAACTCCGAATGCTATAAAATGATGACCGGCAGTGAGGGCATGGGTGCTAAGGTCCATGTCCGAGAGGGAAAGAACCCAGACCATCAGCTAAGGTCCCCAAATGTATGTTAAGTTGAAATAACGCGGTTGAACTGCTTAGACAGCTAGGATGTTGGCTTGGAAGCAGCCATTCATTTAAAGAGTGCGTAACAGCTCACTAGTCGAGCGGTTCGGCATGGATAATAATCGGGCATAAACATACTACCGAAGCTATGGACAATTAATTGTGGTAGGGGAGCATTGTAGTGTCGTCGAAGGCTGGCCGTGAGGCCTACTGGAGAAGCTACAAAAGAAAATGTAGGCATAAGTAACGATAATGCGGGCGAGAAACCCGCACTCCGAAAGACTAAGGTTTCCTCAGCTATGCTAATCAGCTGAGGGTTAGTCGGGACCTAACGCGAACCCGAAAGGGGTAGTGGATGGCCAACAGGTTAATATTCCTGTACCTGCTCACGACAAAAGTGACGGAGGCGTATATTTGGTGCGTGCTGACGGAATAGCACGTTGAAGGGAACAGCAATGTCCCGATAGTACACCGAGGCCTCGGCCAAGGTGATAATCCAGAGAAGCGACTTCCAAGAAAAGCGAGTGAAGCAGCCCGTACCCTAAACCGACACAGGTAGTTGGGATGAGAATTCTAAGGAGCTCGAGAGATTCATGGCTAAGGAACTAGGCAAAATAGACTCGTAACTTCGGGAGAAGAGTCGCCCCGCCTCGGCGGGGCCGCAGTGAAAAGGTCCAGGCGACTGTTTATCAAAAACACAGGGCTATGCTAAATCGAAAGATGATGTATATGGCCTGACACCTGCCCGGTGCTGGAAGGTTAAGTGGAGGGTTTAGAAGTTTACTTCGAAGATCTCAAATGAAGCCCCAGTAAACGGCGGCCGTAACTATAACGGTCCTAAGGTAGCGAAATTCCTTGTCGGGTAAGTTCCGACCTGCACGAATGGTGCAACGATCTGGACACTGTCTCAGCCATGAGCTCGGTGAAATTGTAGTATCGGTGAAGATGCCGATTACCCGCTGTGGGACGAAAAGACCCCGTGCACCTTTACTATAGCTTAGTATTGGTTTTGGATAAGTAATGTGTAGGATAGGTGGGAGACTTTGAAGCGGCGTCGCCAGGCGTTGTGGAGTCATTGTTGAAATACCACCCTTTGCTTATCTAGAGTCTAACTTTCGAGAGAAAGGACAGTGCTTGGTGGGTAGTTTGACTGGGGTGGTCGCCTCCAAAAGAGTAACGGAGGCTTCTAAAGGTACCCTCAGCACGCTTGGTAACCGTGCGCAGAGTGCAATGGCATAAGGGTGCTTGACTGAGAGACCTACAAGTCGATCAGGTTGGAAACAAGAGCATAGTGATCCGGTGGTTCCGCATGGAAGGGCCATCGCTCAAAGGATAAAAGGTACGCCGGGGATAACAGGCTGATCTCCCCCAAGAGCTCACATCGACGGGGGGGTTTGGCACCTCGATGTCGGCTCGTCACATCCTGGGGCTGGAGAAGGTCCCAAGGGTTGGGCTGTTCGCCCATTAAAGTGGCACGCGAGCTGGGTTCAGAACGTCGTGAGACAGTTCGGTCTCTATCTACAGTGGGCGTTAGAAATTTGAGTGGATCTGACTCTAGTACGAGAGGACCGAGTTGGACAAACCTCTGGTGTATCAGTTGTTCCGCCAGGAGCATTGCTGAGTAGCTACGTTTGGAAGGGATAAGCGCTGAAAGCATATAAGCGCGAAACCCACCACAAGATGAGATTTCTTTAAAGGGTCGTGGGAGACTACCACGTTGATAGGCTACAGGTGTAAAGGCAGCAATGTCATAGCCGAGTAGTACTAATAACCCATAGGCTTATTGTACGCCTGTTTTTTTATGGAGCCCAATATATTATGTTGTTTTTTATGGTATCGTACGGTCCACAGGACCTTTTTTCAATATGTTAAGATATTTGTCCGTCGAACAGATGGACGCTGGATGCTAAAGGTATAAAAGCCGATAGCGGTCAGCTATGACTTAAGGTGGTTATAGCGATGGGGCTCACCTCTTACCATTCCGAACAGAGAAGTTAAGCCCATTAGCGCCGATGGTACTGCATTTGTGGGAGAGTAGGTCGTTGCCTTTTTTGGAAGCCCTTCATAGAGATATGAAGGGCTTTTTTTGTTTATGCCCGATATAGAATGGAACAGGAAGAGCTGGAAAAAACATTTAGCGCCCATATTCTTTACAGGGTACGGTTTATGCCCCATTGGGAAACCTGTTTGAACATCAAGAGACGCTCCTTCACATATCCTCAAATTATTTATTGACTTTATTATAAAACC
>CANMXP010000042.1 GCA_947501845.1 uncultured Flavobacteriaceae bacterium
CTAAAAGAGCAACAAAAAATGCAATTAATTTATACAACCAAATAAGATTACATTTATCTTTAGACTATAAAACACCGTATATGGTATATAAATTATCAGCCTAAATCAATTTTAAACTGTAGCCATATTTCAGGACTAGACATTTAAGAAAATGGATTACTAGAAGATATTAAACAAGAAAAATAATTCAAATAACTATCGGCAACAATAATTATTTTTTAGAAATATTTATTGTTCTATAATACTAATAAAACACTACCATGTATTGCATAGTACTATTTTTATTAGTACGTTTGTATAATGAAAAAAATAATATTTTGCCTATTTGGAATCATTACAACCCTTAATTGTAAAGAAACCAACAAACTAAATCAAACTGAAAATATTCTAAAAAACAGAATTGAATCGTATATTAAAGAATGTAATAAAAATGGAGTATCAGGAAGTGTATTAGTGGCACAAAAAGAAAAAGTACTTTTCTCTGGAGGCTTTGGACTTAGCAACCGAAATGAAAATCTTCAAATTACTGAGGAAACTATTTTCACAACTGGCTCAATTACAAAACAATTTACAGCTACTGCTATTCTTAGGCTACAAGAAGAAGGTAAACTTTCCGTAGAAGATTCTATTTCAAAATTTTTAGTGAACGTACCTATAGACAAAAAAGACATAACTATTTATCAATTACTAACCCATACTTCGGGAATAAAAGCAAACCTTGAAAATGCTGGTGATTTTTATCCAATTGAAAAAGAAGAATTTTTAAGAAAAATTTTCCATTCATCTTTAAATTTCCCTCCAGGAAGTGAGCATAGATATTCAAATATAGGATATTCCATTTTAGCCATCATTATTGAAGAAATAACACAATTAGATTATGAAGAATATTTACAACAAGAACTTTTCAGTAAAGCTAAAATGAAAAATACAGGTTATCTACTGCCGAAGTGGGACGAAACCAAAATGGCACACGCTTATAAATGTCAAGAAAACCGAGCTACACATTTAGAAAAATGGAAATCAACATCTAACCTAGTGTCCTATCATCTTAAAGGGAATGGTGGTATTTTGTCTACACCATCCGATTTATATAAATGGTACATCGCCTTAAAAAAGAACATAATCATTGGCGAAAAATCATTTGAGGATTTAGTTCATCCTCACGTTTTAGTAAGAAAAAACGGAAAATATCGCTATGGATATGGATGGGTGATTTCTAAAAGTGACAGAAATACTAAAAAGATTGCACATAATGGCTTTAACGGTGTTTTTTACGCTGAGCTTATTAGACTTCCAGAAGAAAAACACACCGTTATTATTTACATGACCAATCAAGTTAGATATGATACAAAAATAATTGGTAAAGAATTGGAAAAATTAATTTTTGATAAGAATTACACTCCTATAGTTCCAAAAATGAATAGTACTAAATATTTTTCAGGTGAAGAGCCTAATGAAAGAATGAAAATTATAAATAGATTTGTGTCAATATTATTAAAAAAAGACCCTAAACAAACGTCTTCGACGATAGATACTTTCATTAAAGAAAATATACCAAACACAGAGAAACACAAGCATTTCAAAAATTACTTTATCGAAATGCAGAAAGAATTTACAGATTATAAGTTAGTACATACTTTAGAATATGAAGACCTTACTTATGATATATTATTGAAATCAAAAAAAGGAGTCATTGAAGAATTAACACCTTGTTTTGACTTTAAATTCAATGAAAAAAATCAAATTACCGCTTTTGGTTGGTAATAAAAACATTTTACGACAAAGAACTGAGTTAAAAAACAAGCATTATTGAGCTAATTTTGAAACAAAGTTTTCATCATAAGGTCTTCCTGATTTTACAATAGCAAAAGCTTGTTTTAATAGTTTATTTGCCACTGCTATTAATGCTAGTTTTTTACTCTTTCCTTTAGCTACAATCCTTTCGTATAATTCTCTGCAAGCCTTGTTGTGTTGACAGGCTGAAAAGGCACATAAAAACAGTAGATTTCTTAATTTCTTATTCCCTACTTTACTGATTCTGCTTCGACCTCTTACACTACTACCTGATTCTCGTATACTAGGTGTAATACCAACATAACTACATAACTGTGATGCCGTTTCAAACTTATTGAATCCATCGGTTACTACTATTAAAAATAAAGCGGTCTTTACGCCCATACCTGGGTTACTTTTTAATAACGTTAATTGATATTGCCGGTCTTGTTTTACCAATTCTAGTAACCGTGCCTCCAAAACTTCTACTTCCTTGTTTAAATGCTTTAAGTTCCGCTTTAAAGACCTATAAACAAACTTGGAGGGGACACCCAATACTTCTTCGCCTTTTAGCTTGTTCTTGGTAGCTCTTCTGTGTTTTAGGTAACTATCCAATAACCTAAAGAGTTGTAAGCACTCACTCTGAATGTCTGTTAAGGCATTATACAAAGAAATATCATTCATTTGTCCATAATCACAAATAGCTTTAGCATCACTCTTGTCGGTCTTGACTTTGGCTAATTTCATCTGGATAAATCGCTTCACCGATAACGGATTAACTACAGATACTGAGACTCCTTCATGGTATAAAAACTGGGCTAAACGATAATGGTAATAGCCTGTAGCTTCCATAACTACTAAAGCCCCTTGTGGTAAGTGCTTCAGAAAACTTTTAAAACCTTGAGCATCATTTTTAAACTGATTATGTCCTGTCTTGGAGCCATAAACATCAAAGACTTCTTTGCTAATGTCTATTCCATAAATTTCGCTATATTTATTCATAACAACTTGAAATTTGGAAAGAACGAACTACTGACGTTTCAACAACTTCAAATCGAGTTTAAAATACTCACAGAACTGAACGAAATCTTGGTAGGAAAAGAGAGAGGGTTATCAATGTTGACGGAATCATAAGTTCCAACGTATAACTTAACCTTATTTCTCTCTTTTGTTCTTTCTATTTTATTATATAAAATTAGAGATTGTAAACTTAAGACGTGTATAATTCATTGCTAGTACTCGCCTACTTACGAAAATCCTCGCGGATTTTCTATTCGGTTTGTATTTGCTAAATTAGGTACTTAAACAGCACAACTAATCTTATACATAAACGTTGGCAGTAATATGGTATGGTAAAGGCACATAGTTTACAAAGTTAAAGGGACATAGTTTACACTTTTTCAAGTTATAATTTGAGATAAAAATCAAATTATTATGCCTTGGAAAAACACAACAACTATGGAACAAAAAATCGAATTTATTTGTGAATGGCGTACTGGAAAATATTCCATCACTGAATTATGTAGAAGTTTTGAAATCTCCAGACCAACGGCTTATAAGTTGATAAGTCGGTTTGAAAAACAAGGTTTTGAGGGCTTAAAAAAACACTCCAGAGCACCTACTAATCATCCCAATGCAACTAAAAAAATATCATTGAAAGCATTCTAAATCTCAAAGCTCAATACAAACTTTGGGGGGCTAAAAAATAAGAGTATTATTGTTTAAAGAATTTACAGAACAAGAAGTCTCTTCGGTGGTCACGGTACATAATATCCTAAAGAAAAATGGTTTGGTCTGTCCTCAAAAACGAATGCGAAGAGTCAAACCCACTAACCCTATTTTTGACCCAAAAAACTGTAATGAAGTGTGGAGTGCAGATTATAAAGGTAAGTTTCTTATGGGCAATAAAATTTACTGTCACCCGCTAACTATTGCAGACTCTAAAAGTCGTTTTTTGTTTACTGCTAAAGGCCATTATAAAGAAAACCTAAAGTCCGCTAAAGCTGAGTCTAAAAGGATCTTTAGAATATATGGCATCCCCAAACAACTTCACACCGATAACGGAAGTCCCTTTGGTTCAGTTAGAGCTATTCAAAGATTTACTCAGCTCTCCTATTGGTTTATTGAACTTGGTATCACTCCTGTCTTTTCTTATCCTGGACAGCCTCAACAAAACGGTAGACATGAACGAATGCATCGCGATTTAAAAGCCGATTGTGCAAAACCTGCAGCTCATAATTTAAAAGCACAACAAAGGTGCTTAAATCACTTTGTAAAACAGTATAATAATATTAGACCACATGAAGCTTTAGACATGAAAACACCAGCTGATTGTCATGACTTTTCTAACAGACCATTCCCCGAAAAAATACCAAATTTTCACTATGACACTAACTACAAAATCTTAAAAGTAACTAAAAGTGGAGCTGTAAGATGGAAGTCATATTACTGGGTATATGTATCGGCAGCTTTAAGAAGAAAACATGTCGCTATTGAAGATATTGGCAATGGTATTTGGAAAGTCTTTTTTAGAAATGTATTTTTAGGGTTCTTTGATGAAAAACATCTTAGAAATAAACAACAATCCACAAGGTTAGAAACTAATTTAGTGTAAACACTAATCTTTAACTTGTGTAAACCATGTTCCTTTACGAACATTAAAGAAAACCAATAAACTGAATGAAAATAATATTTAAATCAATTCTAACAGTCTGCATTGTACTTTTCATAACTTCTTGTAGTGAAAAAGAAAAGAAAGAGGAAAAATTTACAATTACAGGAGAAGTTACTGGGTTTCCTGATGGAACAAAATTCTATTTGCGAAACTTGGCTACTGATGCTGTTTTCGACAGCACAACAGTAGAAAATAACAACTTTAAATTTGAAGGGCATTTATATAGCCCACCAGAACAAATTTGGTTAAATGCTAGTGTTGACAAAAAATTCATCTATACTAATCTTATTATTGGAAATGATAATATTACTGTTAAAGGAGATATATCAGACTTTCCTTGGAACGTAAATATTAAAGGTTCAAAAACTCAAGAAGATTTTAACTTTTCACAAAGCCTTACAAAAGAAAATAATATCAAAAGAGATTCTTTAGTACAAGCCTTTATGAAACTCTCCCAAGAAAAACGACAAGAAATAGGATCAGAAATCTGGAAGGACATTAGAAAACTTGATAGTATCACACAGAGTTCTCGAATTAACTATATAAAATCACACCCTAACACCTACACAAGTGTGATAGAACTTGGCTATTTGAAAAATCAATTACCAAAAGACACAATACAGAAAATATATGAAAATTATACACCTGAAATAAAAGAAAGCAAATATGCCAAAGTTGTTGAAGTATATCTAAGAGAGAATATCGCTAAAATTGGAGATAAATTTCACGATTTTGAAGGAATGAACCAAAAGGGAGAAAAGGTTAAATTTTCAAACATTAGAGGAGAATATACCCTTCTTGACTTTACAGCTGCTTATTGTGGTCCTTGTATTCAAGCCGCAGATGAACTAGTAGAAATAAACAAAGAGTATTCCGATTCTCTAAAAATAGTCAGTTTCACCCAAGACCCTAAAAAAGATATTTGGCTGAAATCATTAGAAAGAGACAAAGTGACTTGGAATAGTATTTGGGACGGAAAAGGTAGATATAGTGAAACATCTATTAAATATGGCATACAAGGCATTCCGACTTTTGTATTAATCAATCCTGAAGGAATAATAATTGACAAGTGGTCTGGATACGGAAAAGGTAGTATCCTTAGCCATTTGAAAAAAAAATTATCACAAAAATAACGGCTCACAACATTGTATCCTATGAAAAGCACTAGCCAAGTTCTTCAAAGTTAATATTTATTTTTCAATTATCTCATAATGATGATTTTGAGATGTTGAATTGTTGATAATTCCGATAGGATTATCAATAATTCAACACTATATA
>CANMXP010000043.1 GCA_947501845.1 uncultured Flavobacteriaceae bacterium
TTGGTGGCTCTTTGGAGCGGTCGGGCTAAAAAAGGGACAGGGGTTAAAAAAAACGCGTTAACTATTACCCCTTTGGATTGAAACATAAAGGGTACAATAATACAGTTACTTCAACCAACATCGCACTTAAGAGAAAGTTCGGTGGCAAGGAGTATCAGGATGAGCTGGGTCTTGATTGGTATGATATTACAGCCAGGAACTATGATCCAGCATTAGGTCGATGGATGAACTTAGACCCGTTGGCAGAACAGATGAGAAGACATAGTCCGTACAATTATGCGTTTGATAATCCAATATACTTTATTGACCCTGATGGGATGAAACCGTTTGGCGCTAGGAGAAGAAAAAGAAGAAAACCTTCTGGAAATAAAACTCAAACAAAACCTTCAAAATTTTTTACGGCCATGACTGCGCTGGCATTAGCTCCTTTGAATGCTTTAAATGAATTAATTGAAGGAGGAAGTGGAGATGTTTATACTACTAGTAGTTCAACCTCAAAAAGAGAATCTATATCTGATACTCCTGATAGGAAAGCTAAGAATGGTGCAGAAATGATTGAAGTAGAAAGCCTAGTAACTTATGGAGAGACTAAAAGCCCTGATTTGGATAATAAGGCAGCGGAAGGAACTAATATTGCTGCCAATTTAATTTCAACATTTTGGTCAGATGATAATTCCAACAGTGATAAAAGTACCTCAAATCAGGATGATAGTTCTATCGATACAAATAACGATAATGAAGAACCTTCATCTCCTGATTTTAAAAATATGCCTACTAAAGTAACTCTTAAAAAAATTACAGGGTTTAGTGCCCCTTCTTTTAGTGGAAATGGGGGCGGTCAAAATGGTCTTAGAATTTATACTGAAGAACAGGATACAACTGTAAATATAACTGAGGCTTATGATTTAAGGGTGAAAAATGCTGAAGCGTTTAAAAAGAAGTACGATTCAATTACTAATATATATGGAAGATAAATTTAAATATTTAAAAAACGTATTTAAAATATTGCTGATTTTAATAATTACTATTTCTTGTAAGGAAAAGAAAATTGAAGTTAAACATCAGTTACATGAGAAAATTTTAAGCTTTGTTTGTCCCGATACAGTTCAATTAGATCAGATTATTAACGCAAGTATTATTTATAATACTGAACTTGATTCGACGATTAATCTATCTGATATAGACGAAAGGACAACATATCTACATTTAACTATTCAAGATACAATACAACCAACACTGGGAGAAATTAAAAAATCTGATAGATTAATTTTAAAAGATACCATTGGAGACGGACTTTTTAAGTTTAGGTTAAAATTTAAAACTTTAACCAATAATGTGTTAAATATAGGGATTGAAGATATTATTTTCTTTAAACCTCAGGAAAATGATAAAGTAAGGATTAAAACACATGAAGTCATGGTCTCAAAAAATGTTTTTATAAAAGCCTTTGAAGAGAGTAAGAATTTGTAATCAGCTCCCCTGCTCCCGCTAAACTGTGTTTAGTGGCGTCAACATTGAGCAAAAAACAATAAAACCAATATATTACAAAAGCTTTTATAGAGATATAAGAGCTTTTGTATTTTAGAACTACAAGTTTTATAATGAGGCGGTATATTTTTATAAGTTTTGCTGCAATGAATTGTAACCAGATAGATCGGATTTGTAATCTATGACTTAATCTATTAACAATTCTCAACTAAAACATTCATAATTTTACTTATAATTATATTTTTTATTTAACAATAATTAAATTTAGTTATTAAAGTAGAGATAGGCTATAGAAAAAATTGTTTAGAAATATGCCCTGCTCCCAGTAAACTGTGTTTAGTGGCGGTAAGAGTAAGAAAAAAAGATAAGCCACATTTTAGAATGTGAAGTGGTTTTTATTTAGCAATTTTTTGCCTCGCTGTGTCATAATATACACTAGTTCGAGTTCACAACTCATACTTCCATACATGTAAAAAAAATAATTACCCATGACACAGCCTGTCATAAGCCCACTCTATATTTACAGCTCAATAATCAATAACAAGAAACAATGAATAATCAAAGTATTCCAAAATTTAATGTAATCGGTATTTCCATAAGAACAACTAATGAAAACGGACAATCTGCCATAGATATTGAAAAAATATGGGATAGGTTTTGGAACGAAGACATTCAAAAACAAATTCCAAATAAAGTTAATGATGATATTTACGCCGTTTATACAGATTATGAAACAGATTTTACAGGATCGTATACGGCCATTATAGGATTGCCTGTAAGTTCTTTAGAAAATATTCCAGAAGGTTTTTTGGGCATAACAATTGAAACTGCCGTGTACAAAAAATTTGTTTCAAAAGGTACCATGCCAGCAGCCATTTTAAATACTTGGATGGAAATATGGCAAAACAAAAACATGGACCGAACTTATATAGCCGATTTTACGGTTCACGGGAAAAAATATTACGATGGAGACAATGCCGAGGTCGAGACTTTTATATCAGTAAAAAAGTAATATTGATACTTCTATAAGCAGAGATGTGCAATAATGCAGCTTGTAGTAATAAAAATATTTCTCTAATAAAGTTAAATTAGAATATTTAAACAGCCTCGAAAATACAAACCAAACTTGTTCCTCCCTTTTCTAAAGGGAGGATAATTTCAATAAAACCAAAATTTAGGTGGGTTAAATCCAATAACTTCTAGCTTAAATTGGAAAGGGATTTCGCAGATATGCGCGTATTCCTGTTCTTAAAAAATCCATATATTTAATGCTACTCAAAATATTTCTAAAATAAGATGCCAATTTTTATTGGTCTTTTCAAAACTGTTGTTGGTCGATAACTTTAATAGTCTAAATTTGATTTGTCATACATTTATTAGCTATAAGTAAAATTAACATGAGCTTCGTAATAGTATTATATTACGACGCTTTGCCTAATTAAAAATGTTCAAGAATTAGGAGCTAATAGAAGTAGGTTTTAAGGCTAATTTAAATAACAATGCTATAAAATCTAAATCAATACATCATGCTGTATCATTATAAACAAATTGTGAGAGAGTTAAGTTAATTATGAAAAAAAGCATTGCTTTATTGGGTGGACTATTAGTTCTTTTTTCTTGTCAAAAAAGCACATTAATTAATCTTACCGATTATGTAGATCCTATGATTGGGACTTCTGCACATGGTCATACCTTCCCTGGAGCCACAACACCATTTGGCATGGTGCAATTAAGTCCATCAAATGATTTTAAAGCTTGGGATTGGTGTTCGGGCTACCATTATTCCGATTCCATTGTTAAAGGTTTTGCACATAATCATATTAGTGGTGCGGGTTTATCTGGATTGGGCGATATTTTATTAATGCCAACCATGGGTAAAAAGACAACAAAATCTGGATCTGATGCCTTGGTAGATGCTAGTTACCGCTCTCGTTTTTTACATAAAACAGAACATGCCAGAGCAGGGTATTATACCGTTAGGTTAGATGATTATAATATAGATGTCGCGTTAACGGCAACACCCCGAACAGGTTTTCATAAATACACTTTTAATAATGCAGGAATAGCAGATATTGTTATAGACCCCACACATGCTATTATGGAAAGAGCTGCAGAAACAGGGATTCAAGTGGTTTCTAATTCCGAAATAAGAGGTTTTAAACGTGTGGATGCTGGTAGTGGTAAAAACCGCTATACCTATTTTAGTGCTAAATTTTCAAAACCTTTCGGAAAAGCAACGGTCACCAATAATGATGAAGAAGTAGAAGCAATTAGTTTAACAGCACATAAGGTGAAAAGTTATGTTTCTTTTAATGTTGAAAAAGGTGAACAAATAGAAGTTTCAGTGACATTATCACCAATTGACTATGATGGTGTTGAAAAAAATTTCATGGCTGAAGCCAAAGGAAAATCTTTTGATGATGTTTTAAAAGAGTCTACAAAAGCATGGAACAGGGTTTTAAATAAAATAGTCATCAGTGAAACAAGTTCAGATGCTAAAAAACGAACATTCTACACGGCTATGTACCATGCATTTATTTCGCCTAATATGATTTCGGATGTTGATGGTCGTTACGCCGTAGAAGGCAAACAATATGAATCTGAAATTACACAGTATAGTAATTATTCAACCTGGGATACTTACAGGGCATTACACCCTTTACTTGCTATTATAGAACAACAAGAAACCTCAAAAATGGTTAATAGCTAATTTCTAGAGATACGCAAGCTGGTGTCGGACAACCAGTTTGGGAACTCATAGGTTTCGATAATGCCTGTATGATTGGTTATACCACGTCATCGGTGATTGGAGATGCCGTATTAAAAGATATTAGAGGGATTAATTATGAAGCGGCATTTAATTCTATGCATAAATCTGCTTTTAATCTAACAAAACATAGTGCTGTGTACGACGTTAGTGGGTTGGAAGATTATATTAATTATGGCTATGTCACTGCCGAAACTGGAAGCTCGGTATCAAAAACAACAGAATATAATTACCATGATTATGTGATCGCAAAGGTTGCCGAAAAACTAGGAAAAACTAAAGAGGCCGAAGAATTTCATAAAAGAAGTTTAGGGTATAGAGCTTTATTTAATACAGATGATGGGTATTTGTATCCCGTTTATAGTACTGGTACTATGCGTAAATTAGACTTAACAACATGGGATAATCTCATCCCTAATTATGTTTCGGGAAATATTTGGGCGTATTCAGCATACACACCACATGATATGAATGGAGCTATTCAATTACATGGTGGCAAAGAACAATATGCTACATGGCTAGATAAGGTTTTTTCAGATACATTATCAATAGGAACTACAAGATATATTGGGATAGATGATACGAATGTCCATTTTTTGAATTTACCATTTTATGAGACTGGAAGTATCAAAAAAAAATCTCTAGGAAAAGAAGATATAAATATTGTAGAGGCATTGATACTTTCAATTAAACCCCATCAAATATATGCAGCTGGTGATCTTGCCGATCCTCATGGTACTCACAAAGTGGCTTTGGATAGTGTTCTTAAGGCTATTGAAAATATTAAAAATCAGTCGTTTATGAAAGATTGTTGGGTTTGGCTTTACAGAGGTGCATGGCATGAATGGGGGATTCATGAAATAGATATGGCCATTCCCATGAGTCCAGACCAGGTTTTAAGAAAAAGGAAAGCAATATTCTTTCACCAATCTCAAAAAGATGGTGTTATGTTCCAAGGGGATGACCCCACGTGAATTCTGGGTTAGAGCTGAAGAACGGAATAAAGAAACAGCTTTAAAATATAGACATTTAGGTATGGCAGATTATGAGGCTATGGAAGCCTTTAAGAGGTATGTGTTTATGTAGTATTTAATATTTTTGTGGGTTGAATAAAAACAGGTTTGAAAGGTGATGTATTTTGTCATCCTATGTTTGTAAAAGGATAGAATTTTAAATAATTAATTTAGACAAATTAATAAAAAAGGAGAAAGAGCAA
>CANMXP010000044.1 GCA_947501845.1 uncultured Flavobacteriaceae bacterium
ATAAAACACCTAATATGGTATATAAATTAACAGCGTAAATCAATTTTTAACCTGTAGCCATATTTCAGGACAAGACAGCATAACAATCTAACTTTAACAAAAATGGAATTACTAACACAAAGAGCTGATATTATTGCTGCAGATATTATACAAGAAGATGGAAAGCATTATGATTTTTCAAAACTTGATATTTGTAGTATAATAACATGGAAAGGTAGTCTTCAACTTTTAAGAAAAGCAGCAGAAAACAACCCTGAAGGGTTAAAAATAAAAGGACCGCTTGGAGAAAGACCATTAAGTTTAGCTATCAGTATAGCTGCAATGGATTATGTTTTTGTTCTACTTGATTATTATGTTGATTTCGATGAACAAGATAGAAGAGGGCATAACCCAATTCAATGGATTGCTAAATATTCATTAAAAAACGCAACTGACCCTGCTGTCGTTTTTCCATCAGGTGTTACTGCACACAATATTTCTGCTAAAAAAATGGAGGAAAGATCTCAAGAATATTTTGAAAAATGTTTGGAGGTTGTTCGAATAATAGGAAACAAAATTGATCTAGATGCTTTCACAAGCTACGACTATACAGCAATACAATGTGCAGCTGAAGAAGAAAATATAGATGTTATCAAATTACTTGTAGAACTTGGTGCGAATATTGACAAGCAAAATGGGGATGATTATACTGCTGTAATTATAGCTGTAGAGAAGAGTAAATACAAATCATTAAAAGTACTGCTTGAATTGGGAGCGAATCCAAATATTGGCGATAAGTATGGAACACCATTACTTGAGGCTGTAAGAAAGAAAGATATCCAAATGATTAAGTTACTAAGAAAGTTCAATGCAGATTTTAACATCCCAGCTATCCAAAAATACCATGATGTAGAAATCGGAGATACAGCATATTTATTAGCTAAAAAACGAAATGATATTGAGATACTAAAATTGCTCGTATAATACAGATAGCCTACATACAACAAAGAACTGAGTTAAAAAACAAGCATTATTGAGCTAATTTTGAAACAAAGTTTTCATCATAAGGTCTTCCTGATTTTACAATAGCAAAAGCTTGTTTTAATAGTTTATTTGCCACTGCTATTAATGCTAGTTTTTTACTCTTTCCTTTAGCTACAATCCTTTCGTATAATTCTCTGCAAGCCTTGTTGTGTTGACAGGCTGAAAAGGCACATAAAAACAGTAGATTTCTTAATTTCTTATTCCCTACTTTACTGATTCTGCTTCGACCTCTTACACTACTACCTGATTCTCGTATAGTAGGTGTAATACCAACATAACTACATAACTGTGATGCCGTTTCAAACTTATTGAATCCATCGGTTACTACTATTAAAAATAAAGCGGTCTTTACGCCCATACCTGGGTTACTTTTTAATAACGTTAATTGATATTGCCGGTCTTGTTTTACCAATTCTAGTAACCGTGCCTCCAAAACTTCTACTTCCTTGTTTAAATGCTTTAAGTTCCGCTTTAAAGACCTATAAACAAACTTGGAGGGGACACCCAATACTTCTTCGCCTTTTAGCTTGTTCTTGGTAGCTCTTCTGTGTTTTAGGTAACTATCCAATAACCTAAAGAGTTGTAAGCACTCACTCTGAATGCCTGTTAAGGCATTATACAAAGAAATATCATTCATTTGTCCATAATCACAAATAGCTTTAGCATCACTCTTGTCGGTCTTGACTTTGGCTAATTTCATCTGGATAAATCGCTTCACCGATAACGGATTAACTACAGATACTGAGACTCCTTCATGGTATAAAAACTGGGCTAAACGATAATGGTAATAGCCTGTAGCTTCCATAACTACTAAAGCCCCTTGTGGTAAGTACTTCAGAAAACTTTTAAAACCTTGAGCATCATTTTTAAACTGATTATGTCCTGTCTTGGAGCCATAAACATCAAAGACTTCTTTGCTAATGTCTATTCCATAAATTTCGCTATATTTATTCATAACAACTTGAAATTTGGAAAGAACGAACTACTGACGTTTCAACAACTTCAAATCGAGTTTAAAATACTCACAGAACTGAACGAAATCTTAGTAGGAAAAGAGAGAGGGTTATCAATGTTGACGGAATCATAAGTTCCAACGTATAACTTAACCTTATTTCTCTCTTTTGTTCTTTCTATTTTATTATATAAAATTAGAGATTGTAAACTTAAGATGTATATAAAAAATAGCAGTTAAAAGCTAAATCTTAAGTTTAGTTCTTTTCTGCTATCTTTGTTTTTAATTGAAAAATAGTTCATAAAAATCTGCTACTTTTCATATACAAGACCGTTACCCTTTATTAAAAAAACCATTAAAAGTTCGTTTTTTGAGAACAATTTATCTATATTTGCTATAGATAATGAAATATGAAGCGAAAAAAACTTTGCGTGAATTTTGGGGAAAACACGCAGATTCTGAACAATATCTGAAAACTTGGTACGAAACTGCAAAAAACTCTGATTGGAATTCTCCAAACGAAGTTAAAGAAACCTATATCAATGCAAGTATCTTAAAAAATAGCAGAGTAGTTTTTAACATTAAAGGAAATTCATATCGACTTATTGTAAAGTTTAACTATGTCAGACAATGGGCATTTATCCGATTTATTGGAACTCACGCTGAATATGATAAAATTGACGCTGACACAATTTAAAATATTGAATTATGGAAATTAAACCTATCAAAACTGAAAAAGACTACGATAAAGCTCTCGAAAGACTTGAGTTAATCTTTGATGCTGCTCCTAATTCTAAAGAAGGAGATGAAGCGGAAATTTTATCATTGTTAATTGATAATTACGAAAACAAGTACTACCCTATTGAATCACCTGACCCAATTGAGGCAATTAAAATTCGAATGAAGGAAATGAACCTTAAACAGAAAGATTTGGTTGGAATAATTGGCGGAAAAAGTAGAGTGTCGGAAATATTGAATAAAAAGAAAAGACTGACCGTAGAAATGATACGAGAATTAGAACGAATTTTACACATTTCTGCTTCTGTACTCGTGAATAATTATAAACTCGTAAACTAAAAAAATAACAAAGGGTAACACGGTGTCCTATGAAAAGCACTAGCCAAGTTCTTCAAAGTTAATATTTATTTTTCATTTATCTCATAATGATGATTTTGGGATGTTGAATTGTTGATAATTCCGATAGGATTATCAATAATTCAACACTATATAACTTGCTCCGCATCCTATTTGTG
>CANMXP010000045.1 GCA_947501845.1 uncultured Flavobacteriaceae bacterium
TATATAGTATTGAATTATTGATAATCCTATCGGAATTATCAACAATTCAACATCTCAAAACCATCATTATGAGATAAATGAAAAATAAATATTAACTTTGAAGAACTTGGCTAGTGCTTTTCATAGGAGCCAATGTTGTACACAGTTTATTTTTCTCTTAATTTGTATATATCTTCGATTTTGAAGTATTTGTTTTCAGTATAATTCTGTTCACAATACTTCAAATATTTCTTTCCTGTTTTTTTTCTTACATTATTTTCCAACGCAGTTTTTGCAATAAAATAATTAAAAGAAAGCTTATATTTAGGTAATACGAGTTTACATTTTTCCAAAAATTCTATAGCACCTTTGGGATTGTTTAAAATTAAATAGGATTCAATTGCCTTTTCAAAGTTGTAATAAAACACACGAGGAGAAGTCCCCTCAAAATTTTCAATAGTCTTATTCCAATATTCTAATGATTTGTTATGTTGTTCCATATAATAATAGTGCCAAGACCTATCATACGTTAAGAAGTCAAAGATTTTATTTTCTTTACAATATTCTACAGCATATTCATACATTTCTAAATTTTTATCATCAAGAACTTTACCAAAAAAGTAATCGACATCAATCGCATCTTCATTTGGTGTAAAGCCATAACACGACTTAATATTGTCTTTATAGTTTTTTACATAATCTTTAAAGTCATTGTAGTCAGATAAATTTCGATAATCTTGAAAAATATGAGAAATACCATCAATCAATGATTTTGAAAGAATATTTTGGTGATCTGCACTGTACAATTTATTATGAAAAAGAATATTGATATTTTTATGGTTTTTATAAATTTTTTCTATTGCTTTACCAGCTGCAATTCTATATTTGCTATCATATTTGGCACTTGAAATGAAATAATATAATTTCTTGCCATTATAAGTTTTAAAATATTCTAAAATTTCCTCGCTGACATCATTATTTAAATTTTCACTTATGTTTATAAACCCTCTAAATGGATTATTTTCTTGTAACATTAATAAGTGATTAAATTCTGCTCCATCAGAATGACCTATTATAGCATTAAATCCTGATGTTGAATATTCATTATTTATATATGGAATAAGCTCACTAAAAATAAAATCTTTAAATTTAATTCCATTTTCTTTCCAATAAACATCGAGTTCATTCCATCGTTCTTTTTGAGTTACCCCAACTAATATTGTTTTTGGTATAGAATTGAATTTTATAAGTTGTGTCAAATAATCGGAAGCAATTTCAAAATTATAATTAGCGTCAGTAATATAAACTACTGGATATTTGTTTTTAACAGAGTAACCACTTGGTAATAAAACTTTAATTTCTCTTTTCTCATTTAAAATCTTAGAATCAATAATTTGGGCTTGAACATTCACTGCAATTATAATAGTAAGTAGTGTAATAGTTAATCTTTTCATTTGTTAAGGTTTATATGTTCTTATGCCAAATTTATTTATTAAAAAACCTAAAAACTTGTAAAAATGGGACATATGATTATTTTTTTAAATGCCAAAATATATCTTCATTTCCAAGAAGAGTACCTTTTTTTAAAAACCTCTTTGGTGAGTTTGAAGTAAAATTTTGATAAACTTTATTAAGGTGGGATTGATCACAATAATTAAACTTGTAGGCCAAAGTAGTAAAGCTTTGCTCGGTATTCTCAAAAAGTTTTTGTTCTAAAGTTTTTCTAAAAAGTACAATCTCATTAAATTTTTTTACCGAAATACCAAAGTGGGAATTGAAAAGTCTGTTTAAATGCCTTCTACTTATTTTAAGTTCTGTTGCTAATTTTTCAATAGACAGATAATCTAAATTGCTCAAAATTAATAGTAAGGCTTTGTCTAAAATATTGTTTTCATACACTTTGAGTTTGTCAAGTAAATACCGATCTAATTGATTTGTAATTATAGTAATATTTTGTGTTGCAAAGAGTTTTGAAAGTTCAAAATTAGTAAAAAAAGAGAAGTCTGTTATAAAATTAGTGAAATTTAGTTTTCTATAAAATTGCTGAATTCCCAATGGGTTAAAAACAATTACAATCCTTTGTACTTTTCCTATTTGTTTAACTTGTAAGGTGTTTTCTCTAATGGGTGTAAAAATTTGAAGTGGCTTAGCATTATGTTCAAAAACCACTTTTCCCTTTTTAGGGCTTATATTTGATTTATAAAGAGAAATTGAAGTATTGAAATGAGGGAAACATTCAAATTCAGTTTCGGTGTTGTGTGGTTTTATATCCAAATAATAGTAGCTAACATATTTTGCAATTAAAGAATTTTTAGGTCTAAAGGTCTCAAAAATATTGTTCATTTTGATGTTGATTCAGGACGGTGTCAAAATGTCTTGTCCTGAAATATGGCTACAGGTTAAAAATTGATTTACGCTGTTAATTTATATACCATATTAGGTGTTTTAT
>CANMXP010000046.1 GCA_947501845.1 uncultured Flavobacteriaceae bacterium
AGGAAGACCTTATGATGAAAACTTTGTTTCAAAATTAGCTCAATAATGCTTGTTTTTTAACTCAGTTCTTTGTTGTACCATGTTATTTTTTTGATATTAAATCTTCAGCTTCTTTGCTATAATTCCAAAATCCTACACCTTTTTTTCTTAAATTTTCTCTTTGCTCGTTATTAACTCGAAGCCATATACTTGTTGATTTAATCGTTTCGGATTCCATTACAATTTGATAAGCTTGTTCGGTTAATTTTTTTCTTAATGAAGCCTTAAAGTTTTCTGGAAAAAACAATAAAAATTCTTCAAGATTAGGAATTTGTGAAATTGAAGAAATATCGCTAAGTCGTCTGTTATTACCAACTTGAATTCTTTTTAACGATTTTAGCCCACTTAAATCTGGCAAACTGTACATTTCGGACATACCCTCAAAATAAAGTTTCTCAAGATTTATAAGGTTTCTCAAAAATTGGTAGTCGGGAATTTGTCTTACTCGGCTTATTTCTAATTCTTTTAAACCATCTAGTTTTGAAACAACCTTTAGGTCTTTGTAACTACCATAAAGCAGGTTTAATTCTTGAAGTTTAGTTAATTCGGCCAAAAAGTCTAGATTGTCCAATTTCACACCCCGAAACGTTAAAGTTTTTAAATTCATTAAATGTTTTACGTTTTCCAATCCTTTTTTCATTCCATCAACATACAAAGATTCTAAACCCTTAAATTCTTTGATAAACGATATATCAACAGCTTTGGATTTAGTTTCCTCTATTCCAAAATGTTTGAGTTTGGTATTAGAATTGAGTATTGAATAGTCTTTTATATGATAAGTAGCGATTGTAAAATTTCTAATATTTGGAATTAGTTCATAAAAAGACAAATCTTCACACTCATACCAAAGAACTCTTAACCCAATATTTGGATACTTTTTGTAGAATTCGTTAAGTGTTTCCCACGTCTGCCTATTAGGGGTCTGAAATTGGAATAACTGTAAGGAGTGAATGTCATCCTCTCTTATAATTTTAGGAATATCAGATTTTTTGAGGTCAGCATAGAGGTTTATATTTCCATTGAAATTGCCCCATTTCTTTTTTCTACTAAATATTCCCATTATTTATTTCGATTTGGTAATGTGGTACAACGGTTCGTGTAAGGAAAGTACGGGTTTGTAAGCTTTGATTTTCCGAAGGAAAATCAGAAGCAAACAAATAAGTACTGACCTTTTGATTAAGAAATAAAAATAGTATTTTTTTTACACATTGTTAGCTTTAGTTATTCTTAATTTCTCAAGCTATCACTAATTCTTTTTAAAGCAAAAACAACATTCTGAATATCTTTTCTATCAAAAGTATCCTCTTCTATATAAAACAGCATCTCAACTCCCTTATCCAAACATTCTGCGAATTCTTCAGGAGATAGAAAACAATCATCAACTAATTTTGAAAAATCTATTTCTTGTTTTTTCATAAAACTTGTCATATATGGCATTAACATATGCAAATATAAACCTTTTCTTGACTTGTCAAATATGGCAAGTATGAAAAAGTCAGAAGTTTTAAAAATTATAGGTCAGAACATAAAAAGGATTAGACTAGAAAAAGGTTTGACTCAGGTCGATTTGGTCGGTAAAATCGAGGCAAGAATTGATACAACGAATATTTCAAGAATTGAGCAAGGAAGGACTAATGCTACTATTCATACTTTATTCAAAATAAGTCAAGCTTTAGAAGTTCCTTTATCAGAAATTTGTTACGTGCATATTTCCAAAACCGTATAATTACTTTTTTTTTAATTTAGATTCCTTTACGTTCCTCTAATTAAAGCTAACGGTCTCGGCTATGAGTAGTTGCGTGGGTTAGCACGAAACTTTACAAGTACACACCAAGCTGAAAATCCTCGCGGATTTTCAGAAGTAGGTGAGAACAAGCAATTACTTATAGCATCCATGAAAAAGCAGTAAGTCGAGTATCTTTATAGATCCCAAAAAATATAAAAGATATGAACACTCAAATTACCGCCCACCCATAGTTATACATTGGAATAGACATTCACAAACGAAGTTGGAAGATCCATTGTTCGAGCGATCTATTTTCAGGAAAATCATTTACAATGCCCCCTAATCCAGAATTTTTAAAGGCTTATGTGGATAAGAATTTTAAAGATTACGAAGTAACAAGGGCTTATGAGGCAGGATGCTG
>CANMXP010000047.1 GCA_947501845.1 uncultured Flavobacteriaceae bacterium
TCTGAATACCGTCTGATTACTTTGTCATTTTTGTACATAATGTTTAAAATTATGTAGCCTTTATTCAGGACGGGTCATAATGTGTTACAACGGTATTGTATAAGATTAGTTGCGTGGTTAAGCAACGAATTTAGCAAATACAAACTGAATAGAAAATCCGCGAGGATTTTCGGAAGTAGACTTGTATTAGCAATTAATTTTATACGGTGTTAGCAACTGTAATTTACTGGTACTTTTCTTCTAGTTTCTTGTTCAATTCACCATTTGAATATTTTTGAATTAATTGAATTGATAGGTCTTTGTTTTCTATTGTATTCCCTTGATGCAATAACTGATTTGCAAGGTAATGGTACTGTGATATTTCTGGTAATTCGCTCACAGCAAATTTGAACTTATCTTTACTGAATGAATAATATTCAGAACTATTTCCTGTCATTTTATTTCTTTTGTAGGTAAGGTAAAATTCAAGATAATCGTTGTATTGGTCACAAGAAAGTATAGCAAAGTCAATTACGTTTTTGTCAAATTCTAAGAATTCAATTATTTCAGGTTTTACATTTCCCTTTAAATAATCTTTGTTTTTTAAAAGCAAGTTTTTTAGAAACTCTTTCCTAGAACCAAACTCAATATAAGCCTTTAAATGTTCAAATAGGAATGGTGTGATGTTAGATTTTTCTCGCTGCAAGTCGGTTAGAAGTTTTTCTTTCAATTTATACACCTTACTATAGGCATCATCTACATTCTTTGAAAGTTCTATCTTACTATCAAATTGGTCATCAACTGCAAACCATTTTTGGTAATATTCCAAACTACTTTTATTAGAGTTTAAGAATGTTATTCCTGTTTTACCATAATCTCTAACAGTATTATCCTCTGCAACCTTAACTCCCAATGATTTAAGATACTTAGCTTTCTTCTCTGATACTTTTTCAATCCAACTATTGAAACTTAACTCAACAAGTATCGAGTCATTAGGTTCCAATAAATATGTAGTAAGCAGATAGGTATTAAATTTTGCACATTGACCATAATAATGCTTGTCAGTCAGGTTGTCAAATAGCAAAGCATTGATATTACTATCAATTGCAGATTTTGTGGAAGTCAATTGGATGATTATTGGTTTGTCAATATTATGAAAATCAAATTGGAAGGTACTGTCTTTTGATATTGTTTGATAATAAGTTTTATTAGAGTAAGGTGAATAATAGGGTAGTGTAGTTAGGTAAACTGTATCCGTAATCCAATTATGAACTTTTCCCTTAATAAAGGTTTTGGATTCCATATTTTGGTCATTTGTATTTACAAATAGTTTTGGATTAGATATTACATTCTTCCTTTCTATACTTTTCTTTGGTTTAGAGTTGTTCTGGTTACAAGAATAACATATTAATGCAGTTATAATAATTATAAAGACTAGATTGATTTTTTTCATTTAATTTGATTGATATTAAGTTCGGATGTTTTTATAGTTGCTAACGGTTACGTATAAGAATAGTGCGGGTTTGTATCCGAGGATTTTCCGCAGGAAAATCAGAGTGACCGAATACGCACTAGCCTTTTGATTTAGGATTAAACTTAAGCATTATTTTTAGCATCCATGAAAAAGCAGTAAGTCGAGTATCTTTATAGATCACAAAAAATATAAAAGATATGAAC
>CANMXP010000048.1 GCA_947501845.1 uncultured Flavobacteriaceae bacterium
AATAAACTGTGTAAACAGAAAATTAGGCGGGTTTTAAAACCCGCCTAATTTTTTTAATTAATTTTAAAACACCGTTTATTATGAAAGATTTAAAGAAACAATTTTTGGACAGTGGTTTGCTCGATGGACTAAAAACCGAAGCAGAGTTAACCAATTTATTAAAAGAGCTGCACAGTACGGCTCTAGAATCAATGTTACAAGGAGAACTAGATGCTCATCTAGGTTATCCTAAAAATAGCAAGAGTGCTATTTCCAATAGCCGTAACGGCACTACTAAAAAACATATAAAAACAGAGTTTGGCAAAAGTCAGATCGAAGTTCCCAGAGACCGTGATAGTAGTTTTGAGCCTGTTGTGGTTCCCAAGCACAAAAGTAACTCGCTATCAGTGGAAAATATAGTTATCTCGCTATATGCCAAAGGAATGAGTGTCTCCGATATTGAAGATGAGCTTCAAGAAATATATGGCTTTAAGCTCTCTACTTCTGCTATATCCATTATAACCGATAGAGTAAACCAACATGTACTTGATTGGCAGAATAGGCCGCTAGAAGAGGTTTACTGCGTTGTTTGGATGGATGGTATTGTGTTTAAAGCAAGGCAAGCTGGGAAAGTGGTCAATAAAACTATTTACCTGGCTGTAGGGCTAAACCGAGAAGGATATAAAGAACTTCTAGGGATGTGGTTGGGACAGAATGAATCTGCTGCTTTTTGGCAAGGGGTATTGACCGACTTAAAAGCCAGGGGTGTTGAAGATATACTTGTCACCGTAACCGATAACCTCAATGGTTTTACCCAATCTATCAAAAACGTATTTCCTACGGCAGACACTCAAATATGTGTGGTCCATCAAATACGCAATAGTGCACGCTATGTAGTTTGGAAGGATAAAAAAGCCTTTACAGCAGATATGAAACATATTTATAATGCACCCAACAAGGAAATGGCCGTAGCCGAACTGGATAGGTTTGCTGAAAAATGGAATGACAAATACCCATATGCCGTTCAATCGTGGAGAAGAAACTGGGATGAACTTACTGCTTTCTTTGACTTTCCTTTAGAGATCAGAAAAATCATTTACACTACAAACCTTATCGAAAACCTTAATGGGAAAATTAGAAAATACACCAAAAACAAAATGGCTTTTCCAACAGACGAGGCTCTTAAAAAATCTGTATATCTTGCTTTAATGCAAATAACCAAGAAATGGACACAACCAATTCATAATTGGGGACTCATTCTTAATCAATTCTTAACTATATTTGAAAAACGGGTTCAACTATAAAAAGTTAAACCCGCTGAAATTCTGTTTACACTAAATTTTGGATACTGTC
>CANMXP010000049.1 GCA_947501845.1 uncultured Flavobacteriaceae bacterium
TGACCCGTCCTGAATAAAGGCTACATAATTTTAAACATTATGTACAAAAATGACAAAGTAATCAGACGGTATTCAGAACCTTTTAAACTGAAAATTTTAGACGAACTTACAACCGGAAAACTAAACAAATATCAACTCGGTAAACTCTACGGTATTGCTCCTACCACTATTAACGAATGGATCAGGAAGTACAACCGTAAAGACCTAATGAACACCAGAATTAAAGTGGAAACCAAAGACGAAATCACTCGAATCAAAGAACTGCAAAAGGAAATCAAACAGTTGAAACAGCTCTTGCTTAAAAAGGATCTCGATGCTCTTGTATTGGATTCCTATCTGGAAGTTGCTGCAGAGCAGTTAGGCTACAAATCTGTTACTGAGCTAAAAAAAAAGCTAAATATCTAGCTCTAATTAAAGCTAAAGAAAAGTCTCAGGGATTTGCTTCTTTAACCACTATAACTCATAGTTTCGGGCTTAAACGTGACGCTTATTATAAGTACAAAGACAGAGCGGACAAACGGTTAAAACAAGAACAACAAATTGTTCAAATAGTACAAAAAAGACGCAGATCCCTGCCTAGAGAAGGTGTACGTAAACTTAAAAAAGCACTGGACAATGAGTTTGCTAAAGCCAAGCTTAAAGTCGGTAGAGACACATTGTTTAATGTCCTTAGAAAACATCAAATGCTAACACTTAGAAAGAAATATTCCTCTAGAACAACAAACTCTTTACACAGGTTCCACAAGTATAAAAACATCATTAAAGATGTTCAAACCACAAGGCCTAACCAAGTTTGGGTGGCTGATATTACTTATATAAGAACCGTAAAAGGGTTTTGTTATCTCGCCCTTATTACAGATATGCATTCTAGAAAAATTGTTGGTTATGATCTCAGCAATAGCCTAGAACTTAAAGGGTGTGTGAGAGCCCTTAATAAAGCTTTATATCAAGCTAAAAATACCTGTACTGAGCGTAGTCGAAGTATTAAACAACTTATTCATCATTCGGACAGAGGTATACAATATTGTAGCAATGCATACACTCAAATTCTTAAAAGGAATAAAATAAACATCAGTATGACTGAAGAAAATCATTGCTATGAAAATGCCATGGCTGAAAGGGTTAACGGAATTCTCAAAGATGAATTTTATCTTGACCAAACCTTTACTGACGTGACTCATGCCAAAAGGGCTACAAAAAATGCAATTAATTTATACAATGAAATAAGATTACATTTATCTTTAGACTATAAAACACCTAATATGGTATATAAATTAACAGCGTAAATCAATTTTTAACCTGTAGCCATATTTCAGGACAAGACA
>CANMXP010000050.1 GCA_947501845.1 uncultured Flavobacteriaceae bacterium
GAGTTTTGTATCCCAAAGAAGAATGTAATCTTTTCCTATTATACCAAACCTCTATGTAATCAAATACAGCTGTTTTAGCTTCTTGTATTGTTTTGAAACTATGATGGTAAACAAGTTCTGCTTTTAATGTTTTAAAGAAAGATTCTGCTACTGCATTATCCCAACAATTAGCTTTTCTACTCATAGATTGGGTAATAAACTTATTAGTAGTAACAACTTTTCTAAACTCTTTACTTGCGTATTGAACCCCTCTATCAGAGTGAAAAAGTAAAGGCGCCTCTATTTTTCTTTTAGAAGTTGCCATTTTCCAAGCGGGTACTATGGTTTGATCAGTACACAAAGAAGTACTCAATGACCAACCTATCACCTGACGGTCATAAAGATCAATTAATGTTGTTAAATATAACCATCCTTTATTGGTTTTAATGTAAGTAATATCAGAGACCCAAACCTGATTTAATCCCTTGGGGTTAAACTCCCTATCCAAATGATTTTTGAATATGGGAAAAGAATGATTTGAATCTGTAGTAATCTTATATTTCTTTTTTAATTTACTTCTTAACCCGTTAGATTTCATTAATCGGGAGATCCTACTTCTAGATACCTTATATCCTCTTCTAAGAAGTTCTTGTTTAATTCTAGGACTCCCATAAGTTTGTCTACTATCATAGAAGATATTTTTTATTTCCAGAGTTAATTTCTGGTCTTCTAAAACCCTATTACAAGGGCCATTACTATACCATCTATAATAACTACTTCTACTAACTTTTAGCACTTTACACATTCTCTCAATGGAATACATATGTTTATATGAAACTATGAATTGATAGATTTCCCATCGCTCTTGGAGAAAATGTGAACGGCCTTTTTTAAGATCTCTAGTTCTAATTGAGCATCTTTAAGAGCTTTACGCAACTCCTTTACTTCCTGGTTATCTATTTGAGAATAAGGAAATTTAGAAGCCTTTTTAGAAACTCCATCTTCACTATCTAACTTACGCCAACGATAAATCCTATCAACTTTAACTCCTAATTCATTAGCTAATTCTTTTATGTTATCTCGCTGATAGCTTAACCGAACAGCTTCTGATTTAAATTCTTTACTGTAAAATCGTTTCTTCATTTTTCTAAGATATTTATTTAAACATAACTGTCTTAAATATCTGTCCGAATAAAAGTAGCAACTCCAA
>CANMXP010000051.1 GCA_947501845.1 uncultured Flavobacteriaceae bacterium
GGGGATTATGCAGAGTACCTGCTAAGGGCAGATATCAACGAAAAGATGTCCTACGGTGACATTGTTGGCGTAAAAGGCGGTAAGATCTCCAAGCATACCAAAGGAGCCGAGCGCATGATGGTTGTATCGTTCAAGCCCATAGTGCTTGGTAACATGCCGCAGCCAGATCAAGAAGAAGCCTACGAAAAAGTGGCTTTTATGGGACAGGTTCCTGTTAAGGTTTTTGGCAAGGTTAAAATAGGCGATTATATAGTACCCACTGGCAAAAACGATGGATTGGGAATCGCAATAGACCCTTCTAAAATGACTTCGGAACATGTAAAGGACATTGTAGGTGTTGCATGGGGTGTAAATGATAATATTTTAGGTTTTAACATGGTAAATGTAGCTGTAGGGTTAAATAAAAATGATAATAACACTATTGTTGCAAAGTTGGAAGAACGTATGGAGGAACAAGATGTTGAAATCAATAATATAAAGAAACAAATTGCAGAATATCTTGTTAGACTTTCAAATTTAGAAAATGGCATAACGTCAACAGCCCATTCAACTCTAGAAAAAGATTCAGAATACCATGATGAAGAAGAACATCAAGAAACAGAAAGTTATGACCAAAGAGAATATGAGATCATAGAAACAGATAAAGGGGAAATTGTTTATTGGCAAATTACAAGAGAAGATTTTGATAAGGCCTTACAAATGGTTGAAGCCAAGTTATTATCTGAAAAAGGGAATTTTGCGAACAATAAATTATGGAAGAAGATTAAGACGGATTCTAAATTTAGAAATAAAACTTTCGAAGAGCTTAAATCTAAACTTGATAAACAAATCCATTATCACAAGTAATGACATTTATATAACATATTGGTTATGAAACGTATTTTCACTCTATTCTTATTTCTTTTTTTGGTACAGGAATCCTTTGGACAGACCGACGGGATTACCTATCAAGCAGTGATTATTGGTCCAGATGTTTTGGAACTTCCAGGCGTTGATTCCGAGGGGAACTATTTGCCCAGTACTACGGTGGCCATCCGATTTACGATTCTGGATTCAGG
>CANMXP010000052.1 GCA_947501845.1 uncultured Flavobacteriaceae bacterium
ACTTTAGTCAAAGATGTGCTATTTTCATCATCTGAATAAATAGTAGCCTCATACGTCTTCTCTGGATCCAGAAAATCTAAAGCAATCTCTAATTTTCGTCCTTTAACTCCTGTTAATGCTCCTAAAAACCAGTCGTTGCCACTGCGCCTGGCCACTATACCGTATTCTCCCGGGTAACCGTCAATGATCTTGGTGTCGTCCCAAACCGTGGGTAGTGCATCATAAAACGCCAACTCGGGAACTTCTTGAATAAATGTTTTGGTGCCACCTGCTCCAGATCCTTCCGCATCAGAACCCTCTGGCCTGTCATACCAGTATAAAAATTGCCACGGACTGTAGATACAGACCGCTTTCGCCAGTTGGGAGGTATGAGACCCCATCCTTTCTGTGACCCTGGGTGCAAAATAACAGTTTGTCTGGTCTCCCGCACCTGCTATCATCCTTGTAAACAGCGTATTCAATACCATAGAATTTTTTGGCGCCTCTTCGTCTCCCCTGATACCTTCCTGGGTCATTAGGTTTGGATAGGTTCTGGAATAGCCCGTTGGACGGTACTCGTCATGGATGTCGACCATCAGTTTATGCTCCGCTGCTTTTCTTACGGCATCGTGCAACCAACTTGTCCATTCTTGAGAGCCTACATTCACAAAACCGTATTTAAGCCCGCTAACGCCCCAAGAACTCAACAAAGGCAGTACATCGTCAAGCTGTTTCTCCAGAGACCTCCTGTTCACATAAAGAACGACCCCTATACCCTTGCTCTTAGCATACTCTATAACGCCCAGTAGGTCCAATGGCCCTTTGGAGCGATTCGGGTCTACCGTAACAGTGGTAGCATCGGATGCCTCGTCGTATTCGTTACCGTACCAGCCTGCATCGAATTCGATAAACTGCAGGTTGTGTTTTGCGGCAAAATCCACACAGGCCATGCCACCTCGGGTCGTAAGTGTCGATTCCCTAATAATCTTTCCTGGTTTGATCCAAGACGTATCCTCAATTTTGTTTTCCTCGTTTAAATTAAGAAGCAGATAATTATTTTCCAATAATTGG
>CANMXP010000053.1 GCA_947501845.1 uncultured Flavobacteriaceae bacterium
TGTCATCCTATGTTTGTAAAAGGATAGAATTTTAAATAATTAATTTAGACAAATTAATAAAAAAGGAGAAAGAGCAAGACAATATTTTGTCATTAGTAAAAAAACAGTTCAGAATGTTTGTCCCTTTCTCCTAGTGCTTAAATTTTGAACAGTTCATTAGGCTTCGAGCCTGTATTTAGGATTGATAAAACAAAAGCACATTTAAAAATTTGTCATGAGTAAAATTATAGGAATAGACATTAGTAAACAAACATTTGATGTTAGTTTTTTAGAAAAAAAGAAATTATTGCATGTTGTTTTTGACAATAATTTAAGTGGATTTAAGAAGTTCTTAAATACTATATCGGATAAAGAAAAGGTACTAGTAGTGATGGAGGCTTCTGGTCCATATTACGTTAATTTAGCTAGTTATTTGCATACAAGAGACATTAAAATATCAGTAGTAAACCCTTTAATTATAAGGAGGTTTAGTCAAATGAAGTTTTATCGCTCAAAAACAGATAAGAAAGATGCTGGTATTATCAGGGAATACGGTGAAACAGAAATGAAATCCCTTAGATTGTGGCAACCAGAAACAAAAGGATCTCAAAGTTTAAAGCAAATGCAAACTACTTTAGAGTTATTGCAAAAACAATTAAGCCAAAGCAAGAATCAATTATTAGCTTTTAAGAGCTCTGGAACATTGAATCATCAGGTGGATAAAAGTTTAAAAAGTATAATAAACTCTATCGAAAAAGCAATAAAAAAAATACAGGTTCAAATGCTAAATGTCTGTAATATGTATTATAAAAAAAGTTTAGAATCACTAACATCCATACCTTGTATTGGTAATAAAACAGCAATAATGTTGATTGCCATTACAAATGATTTTAGCAAGTTTGAACATTATAAACAATTGATCGCCTATGTTGGTTTAGCTCCCAGAGTTTTTCAATCAGGTACAAGCGTAAGAGGAAAAGGACGTATTTGTAAAATGGGGAAAT
>CANMXP010000054.1 GCA_947501845.1 uncultured Flavobacteriaceae bacterium
GCATCATAAACATCATAGGCCATAGACCTGATGTCGAAAGTATAATCACTGTTGTTGTTGTTCTCTACTGCAATCTCTCCTTCTATGCGGCCCCACATGTTGTCGGCATCCCAAAAGCCAATGAAGTTGTTACCATTCCTTCTGGTCCCTATCACCTGGATCGCTATCCCCTGGGTACTCCCCTCGACCAGTAACGGGTAGTTCCCCTTTTCAAGCCCTGGATTATCGTTCGTGGTCGTTATTTGCAGGCCTGAGGCTGGGTCCTCGAAAGGGCCCGTATAGCTGATCGCCCCAGTATGAACCGTGGAATTGATCTTGACTTGGCGGCTTGTTGTGATGTTCAGGTCGTCCTCGGTCGTAATGCCAACATTACCGTTCACCGTGATCCTGTCTGGATAGGTCCCAGATTCCACCGTACCTATCGTGGTATTTCCTTTTAATATGGAGGTTTGTCTAAAGCCCGTACCGTTGTCTATCAGCCTGTCCTGATCTGTCGTACTGGTTATGTTCAGTACCAGGCCTTCCAGGACATCCGAACGGAAGCTTCCCCTGTTGGAAAGGCCGTTCGTATTGGTAAGGCCAACAACGTCAAGCGTCCCGTTCAACTTGGTCGGTGCGCTCTCGTCCCATGGACCGCCCTCTACTGCCACGATATCCTCACCCACGTTCAGAGCCCCAGAGAGGTTTGTCGTACTCTGACCGTTCACGTTCAGTCCCGCGTTCAGATCGGTTGCCCCGTCTACGGTAAGGGTACCTGTCAGGTTCGTCTCGTTTCCGTT
>CANMXP010000055.1 GCA_947501845.1 uncultured Flavobacteriaceae bacterium
CCCATCTGCCCTAAAAGAATCTATGACCAATTTTTGTGCCTCCAACAAGGCGAACATTCTTGTCAAAGTTTCAAATTGAAGTGTTTTTGCATCGCTATTTCCGTTTCTGTTTTCAACATAAACAATATTGTTTCCAATAATTCCAACTCCTGGGCAATACCCAAAATCTTTTTTATAACTTCTTATGCTATCAGCTTTATTAGTAAATATTATGGTGTTATCATAATCCAAAATGAGCTTCTGTCTTTCAGATAGCCCCAGTTTCTTTAAAATCTTTAGATTAAGCTCGTTTAGTTCCCTGTGTAGACTAAATTGGTGTAAACATGTTCCTCTGGGCACTGAAAAAAGATCTTTAGGGCTCGATAATTCTTTAAACCTATCCAGAACTCTATCTGGGCTTGGAATTTTTGTTAATGGGTTATCTTTTAAATGGTGCCCAAGGTTCCCTGATAGGTCTTCTATACAATCGCCCCCACAAAAATAAATTGACCAAAAAGAATATAGTATATCTTTCCATGAATATTTCGTTTGTTTGGCTAGAGGCGGTAAACTGCTTTCTAAAAGCATGCCTATTTTTAGCTTGTCAAATTCATTAAGAACAAAGTTTAGACCTCCAAATGGATTTATGTGAGAAGAATTTAATACTTTCATATCAGTGTTTTATCGCAACACCAATTTAGGTGAAAATACTAAAAACCGCAAACCTTGTAGTATCTGTTGTTTGCGGTTATTTTTTTATAGACATACGGATTTAAGGTACAAGTCCGCGCTATCGGG
>CANMXP010000056.1 GCA_947501845.1 uncultured Flavobacteriaceae bacterium
GGTTTTTACTTATCTTTTCACGGACTACAACCTTAAATCCGTATGTCTCAATAAATTTAAATTTATTTGAAAAGATTAAGAATAGCCACTCTAATATTTTTGTTTTTTTTACTTTTTAGTTCTAGGTTTTTTTAGAGAACTAACGGCATAGGCCTTTGAGAAGATAATGGCGTATCTAGTCAAGCCCCAACTTTGTTGGGGTTTGCTTTTTAATAAGTGGTTCTGGGGTTTGCTTTTTGGTTTGGCTAGGTTTTGAAATGGATATTTCCATATACCCTGAGTTTGTGCTGTCGAGAAGTTTTAACCCATTTGGCAGGAATTGCAATAAACCTAAAGATGAATTTTTTGACTCTAAAGTTTGGCTTTAGATATTTAAATCTATCAGAAAAAAGTGTTATCACGTAACGATATAAATTTCTACAGATAGCTGAAAACAACAAGAAAACCGTATTTTGTTCTAACCTAGAAAAAGGAAGGTTGTTCCAGCCAAAATCATTCTTCAAAACATCAAATTCCTTTTCGACAGCTCCTCGTTGGTTGTAAAACTCAACGACTTCATTTTTTGTCTTGCTCCAATCATTGGTTAGAACTGCCGAATAGTTATAGGCTTCATTTGTAAAGGCGTTTATTTGAAGGTCGTTTCTTTTTACCTTCGTTACAACAAGTCTATGCTTTTTTAATCTGTGTTTTTGTTTTCTCTTTTGTGCGGTATTGGTAAACGGGATAT
>CANMXP010000057.1 GCA_947501845.1 uncultured Flavobacteriaceae bacterium
TTCGACTACGCTCCTTTAGATTTGTTTTTTATAAATTTAAGAAAGAGAAAGGAAATAAAGTAAACTATGACAAGCGCTCTGAGATCATAGTCTCAATATGTGATTTAGACCTTATTTCCCTTTCATCAAGAACTCAAATAGAAGTTAGGGAAAGACCCATTATCAAGGAGTTAAGTTAATTGATGAACATCTCTTATCTATCATTTAAACCAAAGTTATGAAAAACATTATTATTGGTATCGACATTAGCAGTAAAACTCTGGACATCTGTATTAAGAAAGCAAAAAGTATTGAGCATTTTAATATTGAGAACACCCCAAAAGACATCAAGAAATTCTTTAAGCCTTTTACAAGAGAAAATATTGTAGTGGCTATGGAGAATACAGGAAGGTACAACTGGAACCTTTATGAGGTATTGGAGGGGTTTGGTTTTAAGGTTTATGTTCTCAATCCGTTACATTTGAAAAAAAGCCTAGGGCTTGTTAGAGGTAAAAATGATAAAATAGACGCTTATAGAATTGCTCTCTTTATCGAAAAAAACCAAAACGAGACCAGATTGTGGAAACCTGTGAGCAAACCCATAAAAATGCTGAAGGTCCTAATTACCGAGC
>CANMXP010000058.1 GCA_947501845.1 uncultured Flavobacteriaceae bacterium
TGACCCGTCCTGAAATAAGGCTACATAATTTCAAACAATTATGTACAGAAATGACAAAGTAATTAGACGTTACAGTGAACCTTTCAAATTAAAAATTTTAGCCGAACTTAGTACTGGAAAATATACTAAGAGTGAACTTTGTAAACTCTATTCTATTGCACCGACAACGGTTAATGAATGGATTAGGGAATACGAACGTAAAGATTTAATGAACACTAGAGTAAAAGTGGAAACAAAAGACGAAATAACACGTATTAAAACGCTACAGAAAGAGATTTCTCAACTTAAAAAGTTATTAATAAAAAAGGATCTCGATGCCATGGTAGATGAATCATACCTGGAAGTAGCTGCTGAAAAACTGGGATACAAAAATGTACAGCAGCTTAAAAAAAAACTAAATATCAAGCCTTAATTAAAGCGAAAGATAAATCTAAGGGATTTGCTTCTTTATCCACTATAACTTCTTGTTTTGGTTTAAAACGGGATGCTTATTATAAATATAAGCGTAGAGCTGACAAACGTTTAAAACGAGAACAACTGATTATAAATATAGTTAGAGAAAGACGTAAATCCCTTCCTAGAGAAGGTGTCCGGAAA
>CANMXP010000059.1 GCA_947501845.1 uncultured Flavobacteriaceae bacterium
GTAGCAGTATTCCCTAAAGGCATCGCTGTCCTGATAGTACTGCCACCCGAGGATGGCATCTATGACCACAAGGCCCAGTTCGTCACAGGCATCCATAAATGCGGACGAGTGCGGGTAATGTGACAACCTGATATAGTCAAAGCCTGCATCCTTTATCTTTTTGGCGTCTCGGTACTGTGCATTGTCCGAAAGGGCATAGCCTACAAAGGGATAGTCCTGGTGTCTGTTCGTACCCCTCAGGAACGTGTGCTTCCCATTGATATAAAGCCTGTTGTCCTTAAAGGCAAACTCCCTGATCCCAAAGCGGGTGACCTCTTTGTCCATCTCGATTCCGTCCATCAAAATTTTAGTCTCCAAATGATACAGGTTGGGGGTCTTGGGCGACCATAGATTGGGCTCCATCAATGTATAGCCCTCTACGATGTCCTGGTCGCTTTCTGCATCTATCCTCACTTTTTCAGATTTTTGTTCCTTTACCAATTCATCATTATAAAAAATGGCCTGTATGATCTCGACCTCTTTGGGCTGCCTGCTCTCGTTTACGATATGCGTCTTTACTTTGACAACGGACTGTTTTTCTGAAACTTTTGGAGTGG
>CANMXP010000060.1 GCA_947501845.1 uncultured Flavobacteriaceae bacterium
GGAGCGCAACAGATTTGATACGCCGAGACAGGAACCATCCCTGTGTGCTGGCCTGGGAAGTATCGCTCAACGAGACGGATATGCCCGTTCCCTTTATGGAAAGGCTGGATAGTATAGTACATAAAGAATATCCGGGGGACAATGTATACTCCTGCGGATGGATGGACGATGTCTACGATATCTACCTTCAGGCTCGCCAGCACCGTATATTGGATCCTCACGAGCTAAAGGACAAGCCCTATTCGGTTTCGGAGTATGGCGACTGGGAATACTATTCAAAAAACGCGGGGCTGAACCAGGATAGGCTGCCCAACGATATACGCGATGAAATGAGCAGCAGGCAGGCCAGGGGCTTTGGGGAAGAGCGTATGTTGAGACAGGTTAAAAATGTGCAGGAGGCCCACAACGATAATTTGGCCACACCAGCCTATTCGGATAGTTATTGGGTAATGTACGATTACAACCGTGGGTATGATACCTGGATTGCAAGGTGTGGTATCATGGATATCTTCAGGCTTCCAAAACTGGCATACTACTTTTACCAGAGCCAGCGAGATTTAGATGAGGATACTGTAGTTAAGATAGGG
>CANMXP010000061.1 GCA_947501845.1 uncultured Flavobacteriaceae bacterium
TTATTTAATCTCAAATTCAAAATCCCCAGAAAGATTTCCTGATGTTGCGGAAACTTCAGTTTTCCCTTTTTTATTTCCAATTTTTATCAACACCGTGGCTATACCAGCCTCTGCAACAATGGGCTCTATGTTTACGACTTCGGTCTCTCCATTGATATTTATGGCAACTTCTTCTGAAAAACCTGGGTTAACCGTACCGTTGTCGTCCACGGCAGCTATATAAAGAAACAGCACGTCGTTGACACCCGCCTCGGGAGACCTCCCACTCTCGTCCAACCACATCTTTAACCTGGTTGGCCTTTCTGGTGTTTTTACAATATCTGTTCTCACTTCTTTTCCTTTAACAAAACCAACAGCCTTTAGTGTTCCTGCCTTAAACTTTGGTATTTTGAAGGTAAACGGCGGATGGTCCAGATGTGTGGAAATCTCATCTTCATCTGGCCTTTGCACGGCTATCAATTCGTCATCCAAAAACAGTTTGACCTCATCGCAATTACTAAATACCTTTACGTTTAAAGGTGACTT
>CANMXP010000062.1 GCA_947501845.1 uncultured Flavobacteriaceae bacterium
ATAAAGTAATTCAATATGGATCTATAGTTTATGGATATAGTATTTGCTATAGTATTAAATGCTTTGAATCCAGTTTGCTCAACATCTTTATACCAATGTGCTAATTTGGTATAGGCAGTTTGGATAGAAGTAGCTGTATTGAATATGTTTCTTAATCCTTTTACTAGATTGTATGCTTTTTTGATATCTGGGTATTGGTCAAATAGTATTTTGGATCTTAGGTATTGATTTTGAGTCCAATTATTTGGTGCTTTATAAAGAAGATATCTGCTTCTAGCTAAGAGTTGTTTTCTGGTATCTCCATTATTAAATAGTTTTGGTTTATGTTCTATTTGTTTACTCTTTGCTTGTTTGATTTGTTCATTTTCTTGGTCTATAGCTTCCCAACGATGTTTAATCCTAATATCTTGTAAAGCTTCTAAAGCAAGTTTTTGTACATGAAAACGATCAGTAACCTGTATGGCTTCAGGGAAACATTTCTTAGCAATGACCTTCATAGAATTAGCCATATCCAAGGTAA
>CANMXP010000063.1 GCA_947501845.1 uncultured Flavobacteriaceae bacterium
GCTGCTGTTACTGTCTCGCCTGCACATATTTGTAGAGTTCCATTGCTTCCTGCATCTGGAGCGGTTTGTTCGCTAACAACAACATCCGCCGTTGCATCTGGACAATCCGGAGCACCACTCACGGTATAAGTATAGGTGCCTGCCCCTGACAAGGCCGGTGACCAGCTTCCGCCAGCATCTGGAGTCCCACCTAAACTGGTGAACAGCTCAGCTGCTGTTACTGTCTCGCCTGCACATATTTGTAGAGTTCCGTTGCTTCCTGCATCTGGAGCGGTTTGTTCGCTAACAACAACATCCGCCGTTGCATCTGGACAATCCGGAGCACCACTCACGGTATAAGTATAGGTGCCTGCCCCTGACAAGGCCGGTGACCAGCTTCCGCCAGCATCTGGAGTCCCACCTAAACTGGTGAACAGCTCAGCTGCTGTTACTGTCTCGCCTGCACATATTTGTA
>CANMXP010000064.1 GCA_947501845.1 uncultured Flavobacteriaceae bacterium
ACAATGTCACCGTAGGACATCTTTTCGTTGATATCTGCCCTTAGCAGGTACTCTGCATAATCCCCTGATCCTGATGCATAAGTTACTCCTTGAGTGTTTGCCTTGTTTGTGGCATAGATATCCTCATTGTTATTTGCCCTGATTAGTGCATCTGCGGAAAAGCCTATTTGAATGCCTTCAAAAATAACTTGCGCTAACGAGAAGGCTATATCTGCTGGGCCAGGGCCTGAAAGACAAGCTCCAAAACCTACACATCCTCTAAAATCTGCAATAGAAGCGGCTAATTGTGCTAGTGCCAAAACTTCACTTGCTATGGCAAAACCTAAATCAAGTTCGGCATCATAAACATCATAGGCCATAGACCTGATGTCGAAAGTATAATCACTGTTGTTGTTGTTCTCTACTGCAATCTC
>CANMXP010000065.1 GCA_947501845.1 uncultured Flavobacteriaceae bacterium
GCATGGTTGGAGTATGAAGACAGGCCAAATCCAGGAGGATTCCCAACAGGAGGCCCATTACCTCGAGTTATGGATGTTTGGAAAGCTGGTGCGCCCGATATTGATTTTATGAGCCCCGATATTTACGGAAGTAATTTTGTAGAGTGGTGTGACCGATACACTGCTAAGGGAGACCCATTATTTGTTCCCGAAACATGGTGGAACAAACCAGAGTATGTGTCGTATATGCTTTATGCCATAGGAAATTATAATACGCTTGGGGTTGCACCTTTCGGGATTGATCGTTTGGATCCCGAAGAACATCAATTGCTAAGTGAAATGTATAGAGCGGTAGATCATTTATCTCCTCAAATATTAGAAAGTCAGGGAGATAAAAACAAAATACGAGCTTTTTTAATCGATAGGGATA
>CANMXP010000066.1 GCA_947501845.1 uncultured Flavobacteriaceae bacterium
AAAAAAAACTCCAACAGGAAGGTCAAAGAAGAATAATGCGAGCAAAGAGACTCAGAGTATTACAGCAAGTTCCAAAGAATTACAAGGGATAGTATCAAGGCACAAGAAATGGTCAAAAGACCAAGACCAACGACCTGGGGCAGGCAATAAAGGCTCGAAGTATACCTCGAACAAGACCCATTACAGTCCCACCGACCCCGATGCCCGTATCAGTGTCAAACCGGGCAAGGCAAGAAAGCTCAATTGTATGAGCCAGCTCAGTGTAGATACTGCCCATCATGTCATTACGGATATAAGGGCTTACCATGCCGATAAGAAAGACAATCAATATTTACAGGATATTACCAAGCGATTAAAAAGGAGATT
>CANMXP010000067.1 GCA_947501845.1 uncultured Flavobacteriaceae bacterium
CGATACGAACAGACCCGATAATGCAAGCGTATTACCGTAAGCATATCGGGAAAAACGTAAAGACGATCATCATCAAGGTTGCTCGGAAACTACTTAGTAGGACCTTGGCAGTAATAAAAACAGAAACACCTTATGCTATTGGCGTATTGGAATAAAGATAACAAATAACAAAGCTCACAAAAAGTAGCAAAGCCTGTATCACAAAACACTGTGGGTGACCAACTTTTAATGTTAGGATCACATATTTATAGCAAGTGGCCAGGTTTATTATAGCTTATAATCATACAGATGCTGGTGACCTTCTTTTAATCGAATGGATCACAAATAGGATGCGGAGCAAGTTATATAGT
>CANMXP010000068.1 GCA_947501845.1 uncultured Flavobacteriaceae bacterium
TTCACGTTCAGTCCCGCGTTCAGATCGGTTGCCCCGTCTACGGTAAGGGTACCTGTCAGGTTCGTCTCGTTTCCGTTAGTCACATCAAGCGTGCTGTTGAGCGTGGTCGGCCCTTCGACCAATAGCTCGCCGTTGAGCGTCGTGTTGTCGTCTACATCTAGGGTACCAGTGGCCGTTATGTTCCTGTGGTAGGCATAGGGAACGAACGTCAGTACCTCCCTGCTCATGTCCTCAAAATTGTTGCCACCCTCAAAGTCTATCTCTACCTTCAGGTCCTTGGGCGTTCCGTCCCAACTGATCTTCTCAAAGGCATCGTGCTCTACGGCACCTATGATCAGGTTGATCCTCCC
>CANMXP010000069.1 GCA_947501845.1 uncultured Flavobacteriaceae bacterium
CCTCCTTGTAGAAGGTTATCGTGATACGCTTTTCTTGGCTTTTTTTTAAACATTGGCTGCGTATCGGACAATCTAAACACACATACTTCGAGGCTCTGTATTCTTTCTTTTTATTATTGTTATGGCCTTTATAAAATACTTTTTTAAAAGGAATGATATTGCCTTGTGGACAAATATAATGGTCATGCACTTTGTTATAAACAGACCCTTTGGGTCCGCCTTTGTAGGTGCCATGCGGTGGTATAAAACCCAGTAAGCCTTCTATTTCCAAAAAAGCGTAATTCTCACCACTACTATAGCCTGTATCGGCTACGAAGTTTCTCCAAATTAGACCTTGCTTA
>CANMXP010000070.1 GCA_947501845.1 uncultured Flavobacteriaceae bacterium
GCTTATTGTCGTAAGCATTACAAAAAGGATTATTATTTATTGCGCAGTATCCCAGGGATAGGAGGTATAGTAGCATGCGGTATTATCAGCGAGTTGGGAGACCTGCGGCGTTTCAAAAGCATTAAACATTTAGCGGGTTATGTTGGTTTGGCTCCAGGGGTACATCAAAGTGGAGATAACCAAAGGAGCATGGGGATCACGATGCGGGCGCATCGATTAATGCGTAGTTACTTTATAGAAGCCTCTTGGCAATCGATACGAACAGACCCGATAATGCAAGCGTATTACCGTAAGCATATCGGGAAAAACGTAAAGACGATCAT
>CANMXP010000071.1 GCA_947501845.1 uncultured Flavobacteriaceae bacterium
AATTTGAAACTTTGACAAGAATGTTCGCCTTGTTGGAGGCACAAAAATTGGTCATAGATTCTTTTAGGGCAGATGGGTCTTCATACCAGTTCGATATTGTCAATTTAGTTTCTGATAAGGTAAAGACATTTTATTTAAGAGCTGTAATGAGTGGTGCTCTTGCACAAAGTATCGCTTTGATTGATAATTGGGAGAAAATTATATTAGGGGGAGAAACCGCCTATAGAGGAGAAGTGGCGTTATATCCCGTTTACCAATACCGCACAAAAGAGAAAACAAAAACACAGATTAAAAAAGCATAGACTTGTTGTAACGAAG
>CANMXP010000072.1 GCA_947501845.1 uncultured Flavobacteriaceae bacterium
AATTTGAAACTTTGACAAGAATGTTCGCCTTGTTGGAGGCACAAAAATTGGTCATAGATTCTTTTAGGGCAGATGGGGCTTCATACCAGTTCGATATTGTCAATTTAGTTTCTGATAAGGTAAAGGCATTTTATTTAAGAGCTGTAATGAGTGGTGCTCTTGCACAAAGTATCTCTTTGATTGATAATTGGGAGAAAATTATATTAGGGGGAGAAACCGCCTATAGAGGAGAAGTGGCGCATATCCCGTTTACCAATACCGCACAAAAGAGAAAACAAAAACACAGATTAAAAAAGCATAGACTTGTTGTAACGAAG
>CANMXP010000073.1 GCA_947501845.1 uncultured Flavobacteriaceae bacterium
ACAGACATTTTATTTTTGCCTTGATCGACCTTTCTTCTATAATAGATGCCTAGATCATTGTCAAGTCTTATAGCACTTAAAGCTCCCAGATGCAATACGCTTTTAATCGATTTATCAGCATAGTAAGAGACTTTTGGTTTTCTATAAATAGAACTTCCCGACTGGTGTTCAAAAGGAACCATTCCAGAAAAGCATGCCATTTTTCTTGGATCAGTGATCTTTGTAAAGCCTTCGGTTTTAGCGAGCATATACCAGGATA
>CANMXP010000074.1 GCA_947501845.1 uncultured Flavobacteriaceae bacterium
CACTGTAACGTCTAATTACTTTGTCATTTCTGTACATAATTGTTTGAAATTATGTAGCCTTATTTCAGGACGGGTCAGCTTTACATACAACGTTGTTGTATATGTTTTGTTGCGTGGTTTAAGCACCTAATTTAGCAAATACAAACCGAATAGAAAATCCGTGAGGATTTTCGTAAGTAGGCTAGAACTAGCAATAAATTATAGCATCCATGAAAAAGCAGTAAGTCGAGTATCTTTAT
>CANMXP010000075.1 GCA_947501845.1 uncultured Flavobacteriaceae bacterium
TCTGAATACCGTCTGATTACTTTGTCATTTTTGTACATAATGTTTAAAATTATGTAGCCTTTATTCAGGACGGGTCAGAGTGATGCACAACGTGTTTGTATATGGTTTGTTGCGAGGATTTTCGTAAGTAGGCTAGAACTAGCAATAAATTATAGCATCCATGAAAAAGCAGTAAGTCGAGTATCTTTATAGATCACAAAAAATATAAAAGATATGAACACTCAAATTA